>NZ_BPQJ01000001.1:0-326859 GCF_022179185.1 Methylobacterium frigidaeris
CGAGAACTCCCTCGAGAGCCGTGGAAGACGACCACGTGGATAGGCTGGATGTGCAAGTGCGGCAACGCGCTGAGCTGACCAGTACTAATCGCTCGATCGGCTTGATCGCTCTCATGATCCGTGTCCGGATCACGCCAACACCACACACACGATGAAGACGGGCTGACGAAGCCCACCACAGAATGCTTGCCGAACGGACGTGCTTGGCCGGTCTGGTGGTCAGAGCGGGGTGATCGAAAACCCGATCCCATCTCGAACTCGGCCGTTAACCGCCCCAGCGCCCATGGTACTGTGTCTCAAGACACGGGAGAGTCGGTCACCGCCAGACCTGCCAAGCACGTCAACGTTCCCTCATCACGACACTCACGACAAAGCCCGCCAGGCTTCACGCCTGGCGGGCTTTGTCGCGTTGAATGCCCTTTAACCTGTGGCAGTGGTGTTCATCACGGCATGACGAGCCATTCCTGTCAGGGCTCGATCTGCAGGATCGCCTCGACCTCGACCGTCATACGGTTGGGTAGCGAGCCCATGCCGACCGCCGAGCGGGCGTGGCGACCAGCATCACCCAGCACGTTCACCAGGAGGTCCGAGCAGCCGTTGATGACCTTCGGATGGTCGGCGAAGTCGGGCTCGGCATTGACCATACCGAGGAGTTTCACCACCGCCTTGACGCGCGACAGGTCGCCGAGGGCCGCCTTGGCCACGGCGAGGAGCTGGAGCCCCGCGAGCTGCGCGTCGGCGTAGCCCTCCTCGATCGTCGTGTCGCGGCCGAGCCGGCCGGGGCGGTAGGTGCCGTCCGGTCGCTTCGGTCCCTGGCCGGAGAGGTAGAGCAAGTCGCCGACGACACGGAACGGCACGTAATTGGCGACCGGCACCGGCACCTCGGGAAGGGTCAGGCCGAGCTCGGCGAGCTTCTGTTCGGGGGTCATGAGGCGTTCCTTCGCGGTCGGCGCGGCCGATCATCGTCGCGGCGGCGCCCTCGCCGAGTCGGAGGAGTCGAATCGCCCGGCGTCAAGGGATGGGACGAAAAGCGTTTCCCGCCGCGACCGTGAGAGGTCGGACGATCGCCATGGCCCTGGAAATTCCATTGATTTCCCGCTCGGGATCACAACACAATCTGCAGACTGGCATCGGTCAAGAAGAACGAGCGGATCACCGCCATGTCCCCCCCTACCTTGAAGCAGATCCGCTTCTTCGTCGCCGCGGTGGACTGGGGCAGCCTGTCGCGGGCGGCAGCGCATCTCAACGTGGCGCAGCCCGCCCTGAGCCAGCAGATCGCCCAGCTCGAAGCCACTCTCCGGAACGAACTTCTCACCCGGACCGCTCGGGGCGTGCGACCGACCGAGGCGGGCCAGCGCTTCTACCGTCACGCCCGGACGATCCTGCGACAGGTGGACGGCGCGGTAGCGGATCTCACCGGGCCGGGGCCCGTCATCGGGCGGGTGGCGATCGGCCTGCCGACCAGCGTCGCCACCATCCTGGCGCATCCGCTGCTGAGCACGATCCTGCGGGATTATCCGGGCATTCGGCCGGAACTGTTCGAGAGCCTGTCGGGCTACCTGCACGAGCTGATCGCCCAGCGCAGGCTCGAACTCGCCATCCTCTACCGCGACCGATCCGGCCCGGGGCTTACCGTGCAGCCGATCCTGCGTGAGGAACTCTTCCTCGTGACCAAGGCGGGCACGGCCGATCCCGCCACCATCACCATGCGGGAGGTCGCGAGCCTGCCGCTGGTGATGCCGAGCCCGACTCACACCCTGCGCACGATGGTGGAGGCGGCCTTCGCCCGCGAGGGCTTGTCCCTCACCGTGATCGCCGATGTCGACAGCCTGCCGACCATGCGCCGGATCGCGGCCTCGGGTCTCGCCGCCGCCATCCTGCCGATCTCGGGGCTTTCGGGGCTCGACGAGGCGGCGCGCCCGGCGATGATCCGCATCGTCGAGCCGACCATCACCCGCCCCCTCGGCCTGTGCTACGCCGCCGACCAGCCGCTGGCCGGCCCCGCCGCCCTGGTGGCCGACCTGATGGTGGCCGAGATGCGCCGCCTGGTCGAGAGCGGCGCCTGGGGCAACGCGGTCCTGGCCGATCCGTCGGATCTCCCGCCATAGGATTTTCCGATAGCCACCCCGGAAAATCCGTCTCGATCCTCACCGCTCCATCGAACAGGATACTCCTCAAGCAAGAGTCGTGAGGGAGGCACGGATGGCCCGCAGCATGCGCCATGGGCGCGACGCCGTTACCGGACGGAGACGCCGGTGAGTCCGTCTCCCGCCTCCGAGGGTCCGCTCGCCGGGATCCGGGTGCTCGACCTCTCGCGCCTCGTCGCCGGCAACATGCTGAGCCTGCAGCTCGCCGATTTCGGCGCCGACGTGATCAAGCTCGAGCCCGAGCGGGGCGATCCGCTCCGGCACTGGCAGGAGAACGGCATTCCGGCCTGGTGGAAGGTCTATGGCCGCAACAAGCGCTCGATCCGGCTCGACCTGCGCGAGCGCGAGGGCAAGGCCGCCTTGCGTCGGCTGGTGCCGACCGCCCAGGTGCTGATCGAGGGGTTCCGGCCCGGCGTGATGGAGGCGGCGGGCTTCTCGCCCGAGGTGTTGCTCGGGCTCAATCCGAAGCTGGTGATCGTCCGGGTCAGCGGATTCGGGCAGACCGGGCCCTACGCCCAGCGCCCGGGCTTCGGCTCGCTCATCGAGGCGATGAGCGGGTTCGCCGCCAAGAACGGTTTCGCCGACAAGCCCCCGGCCCTGCCGAACCTCGCGCTCGCCGACATGGTGGCGGGCCTGTCGGGGGCCTTCGCTACGCTGGCGGCCCTGCGGGTGGCGGAAGGGCCGGAGGGCGCCGGGCAGGTGGTCGACCTGTCGCTGCTGGAACCGCTGCACGCCACCCTCGGGCCCGACGCCGCGATCCACCGGCTGACCGGGCGCGTACCCTCGCGCATCGGTAACCGCGTCAGCATCACCGCCCCGCGCAACGTCTACCGCACCCGGGACGGCGAGTGGCTGGCGCTCTCGGCCTCGACGCAGGCCATGGCCGCCCGGCTGTTCTCCGCCATCGGCCGGGCCGAGATGATCGCCGATCCACGCTTCTCCACCAACTCCGCCCGGCTCGACAACGTCGACGAGGTCGACGCCATCGTCGGCGGCTTCATCGCCGAGCGCGACCTCGCCGACAACCTCGCCTATTTCGAGCACGCGGAGGTCACGGTCGGCCCGGTCTACGACCCGGCAGGCTTCGCGGAGGATCCGCACGTGAAGGGCCGCGGCGTCCTCGTCGAGGTCGAGGATCCGGAGCATGGCGCGGTGCCGATGCATGCGCCCTTCCCTCGCCTGTCGCGAACGCCCGGCCGGATTCGGCGCCTCGCCCCGTCGCTGGGTCAGGACGAGACCGCCATCGCTGCCGAGCTCGACCAGGCGGAGATCGTGAGATGAGGCTGCGCTCCCTGCTCTTCGCCCCGGCCGACGCGCCCCGCAAGGTCGAGAAGGCGATCGGATCGGGCGCCGACGGCGTCATCCTCGATCTCGAGGACAGCGTCGCGCCCGCCGCCAAGGCGGCCGCGCGGGACGAGGCCGCGGCGGCTGTCCGCGCCCGGCCAGGCGACCTCATTGTGCGGATCAACCCCCGCGGCACCGCCTGGTACCTCGACGACCTCGCCGCCCTCGTCGCAGCGCGGCCCGCCGCGATCCTGCTGCCGAAATGCACGTCGCCCGCCGATTTGCTGATGCTGTCCGGGCAGATCGACGTGCTGGAGGCCGCCGGCGGCGTGCCGGCCGGCTCCGTCGGGGTGCTGCTGCTCGCCACCGAGACGGCGGAATCCCTCAGGGACATGAACTATGCCGGCGTGTCGCCGCGCCTGCGCGCCCTCTGCTTCGGAGCCGAGGACCTGTCGGCCGATCTCGGCATCAGCCCGCGCCGGCCCGACGGCCGCCTCGCGGCGCCGGTCGCCGCCGCCCGCGACCGGCTGCTGATCGCGGCGGCCGCGGCCGGCGTCGCGGCGGTCGACACGCCGTTCCCCGATCCCCGCGACCCCGCCGGCCTTCAGGCCGAGACCGAGGCCGCCGCGGCGGACGGCTTCTCCGGCAAGCTCTGCATCCATCCGGGCCAGCTGGAGGCGGTGACGGCCGCATTCACGCCGCCGCCCGAGCGCGTCGCCTGGGCACGGGAGGTGGTGCGGCTGCTCGAGGGGAGCGGCGCGGGCGTCGCCGTTCTCGACGGGCGGATGATCGACATCGCCCATCTGAAGCTCGCGCGCCGCGTGCTCGCGATGGCACCCGAGGGGCAGCCAGGAGACCGGCCAGGAGATCGTCAATGATGCGCTTTCCGACAGTGAGCCGCGCCGCCGTGGTGCGGGAGTTCAAGGCTCCGGTCTGCATCGAGGAGGTGCCGGTCCCGCAGGAGCTGGAGCCCGGCACGATCCTCACGAAGATCGAGACCTGCTCGATCTGCGGCACCGACGTCCATCTCTGGCAGGGCTCGCTCGCCCTCAAGGTCGACCTGCCGGTGATCATCGGCCACGAGATGGTCGGCCGGATCGTCGCCATGGGGGCCGGGACGGAACGGGATTCGGTCGGCCAGCCGCTCCGGGTCGGCGACCGCATCACCTGGACCCATACGGCCTGCGGGCGCTGCTACTTCTGCACCGTCGCCCGCGAGCCGACCCTGTGCCAGTACAGCCGCAAGTACATGTACGAGCGGATGGACGTGGCGCCCTACCTGCTCGGCGGCTTCTCGGAATACGGCTACGTGCTGCCCGATTCCGGGCGGGTGAAGGTGCCCGATTCCGTGCCGAACGAGCTTGCCAGCATGGCGAGCTGCGCCTTCCGCTCGGTGATGAACGCGTTCGACGTCCTCGGGCGCGTCGACCCGACCGACACGGTGGTGGTCCAGGGCGCGGGTCCCCTCGGGCTGCTCGCCACGGCGGTCGCCAAGATCTCGGGCGCGAGCCGGGTCGTCACGCTCGGCGCGCCGGAAGCGCGGCTGGCGCTCGCCCGGGAGTTCGGCGCCGACGAGGTGATCTCGATCGAGACGACGAGCCACGCGGAACGCCTCGACCGGGTCCGGGCCCTCACCGACGGGCGCGGCGCCGACGTCGTGATGGAGTTCACCGGTCACCCGTCTGCCTTCGGCGAGGGCCTCGACCTCGCCCGCCGCGGCGCGGCCTACGTCGTCGTCGGCCAGCTCGGCCAGGGCACCACGACGATCGCGCCTTCGACCATCGTCGCGAAGAACCTGCGGGTGCTCGGCTCGTTCTCCGGCCAGGCCAAGGCCTACTGGAAGGCGCTGCAATTCGTGGCGAAGCACCAACACGAGGTGCCGTTCCACAAGATGGTGACCAACCGCTACAGCCTCGACGAGGTCGACACGGCGCTGACCCGGATGAAGAACTTCGAGGAGATCAAGCCGATCATCGCGTTGTAAACCCCGATCGGACTGCTCAACGGTCGATGCCATCCGCCATGTCGTTCCAGGCTCCGCTGCGCGGTCCCGGAATGACGATGAAGGCCGAAATCCGGGCGGTGACTGACCTCCGAAGACAGCAGAACCAAGAAAACGCCTGCCCTGCGGCCCCGGCCGCCAACCACAAAAGATCCTCAGGAGGAACGATGTCGAGCGCCCCCCTCTCGCGCCGCGCCCTGGTCGCCGGCTCGCTCAGCGCCGGCCTGATCGGTTCGGCCTTTCCGCTGCGCCGCGCCCGCGCGGCCGAATTCGTGTTCAAGCTCGGCACCGACGTGCCCGACACTCACCCGATCAACGTCCATGCCCGAAAGGCCGCGGACGCCATCCGTGCGCAGACCGACGGGCGTGTGGAGCTCCAGATCTTCTCCAACAACCAGCTCGGCGGCCAGAGCGACATGCTCTCGCAGTTGCGCTCCGGCGCGCTTGAATGCTTCGCCCTCTCGGGCGTCAACGTGCTCTCGACGATCATCCCGACCTCGTCGATCTACGGCCTCGGCTTCGCCTTCCCGGATTACGACGCGGTCTGGCGCGGCATGGACGGGCCGCTCGGCCAGCACCTGCGCGGTCAGATCGAGAAGGCCGGCTTCGTCGTGATGGAGAAGATCTGGGATAACGGTTTCCGCCAGATCACCAACAGCGTCCGGCCGATCCGGGAACCGAAGGATCTCCAGGGACTCAAGATCCGGGTGCCGGTGAGCGCGCTATGGACCTCGCTGTTCAGGTCGCTCGGCGCCGCGCCGACCAGCCTCAACTTCGCGGAGGTGTATTCCTCGCTGCAGACCAAGGTGGTCGACGGGCAGGAGAACCCGCCGGTCATCATCAACACCGCCAAGATTTACGAGGTGCAGAAATATTGCTCGGTGACGAACCACATGTGGGACGGCTGGTGGTTCCTGATCAACCGCCGCGCCTGGAACCAGTTGCCGCCCGACCTCAAGGACGTGTTTGCCCGCAACGTCAACGCCGCCTGCCTGGAGGAGCGCAAGGACGTGGCGCGGCTCAACGCCTCCTTGCGCGAGGAGCTGGTGGGCAAGGGCCTCGCCTTCAACGACGTCGATACCGCGCCCTTCAAGGAAGAATTGCGCAAGAGCGGCTTCTACGCCGAATGGCGCAAGAAGTTCGGCGACGAGGCAATGGGCCTTCTCGAGACCGCGGCCGGCAAGCTCGGCTGACATGCGGTCGCGGACTTGAGCCGAGCTGAACGGCGCGCCGGACGCCGCCGATGCCCGGCGGGCCGGCGTGGCCCGAAGACCTCGCGCCGCCGGCTCCGGAACGCCCGATCGTCCCAACCGGGTCTCCAGGCCGCAAGATGGACGTCCTGGGCCTCCGCCGCGACGTCGAGGCGGCGCTGGTCGTCCGCGAGAGTGTCGGGCCTTCCAGGCAGGCTGCGCCGAACCACCTCCGTCCGTGTCGCGTGGCCGGGCGCGATGCAGCGCGAACCGCATTGCGGGATCACACGGCCACGGCCACCTTCGCTCCGTCCATGGTGAGCGTCACGCCCGTGACGTAGCTCGCCTTCGCGGAAGCGGGGAAGACGACCGCCGCGGCGATCTCCTCCGGCTCGGCCATGCACCCGAGCGGGATACCGGCCTCCGCCCGGGCCTGGGCCTCGTCGACCGCGATGCCCTGCACCGCCGCCTCGGCCTGCATGCCTTCCGCCATCCGGTCGGTCCGGGCCCTCGCCGGCCATGCCGGCGAGGGCCCGACGCCACGCGGGTCCCCGGCTGCCGCCCGGCGACGAGATCCTCGTGACTTGTTCCCGCCGCCCTGAGACAAAGGGGGACAAACAACCAAGACACGCGGGAGAGACGACCATGGAACGCGACGGCACCTTCGCCGGACCCGAGGCCGCGCGCGCCCGGCGCGACACGGTCTCCGATGCCCTGCGCCGCACGGCGCGGCGCTATCGCGACCGCAACGCCTTGTCGTTCGCCGATCGCCGCTGGAGCTTTGCCGCCCTCGACCGCGCCGTCGACCGGGTCGCCCGGGGCCTGCTGGAGGCGGGCCTGACCCGCGGCGACCGGCTCGGCGCGCTCGGGCGCAACTCGGACGCCTACCTGATCCTGTGGCTCGCCTGCGCCCGCGCCGGGATCATCCACGTCCCGGTCAACTACGCGCTCACCGGGCGCGAGTTGCGCTACATCGTCGAGCAATCGGGCGCCCGGGCGCTGATCGTCGATCCGGCGCTGGCGGGGAATGCCCGGGAGGCGCTGGACGAGGGAACGGGACTTTGGTTCGGCACGCTCTTCGGCGGAGCCGGCCTCGACGTGCTGCGGCTCGCCCTGGCGGAGGGCGACCTGGATCCGGTCGATGTGCCGGTCGCCGACGAGGACGTGGTGCAACTCCTCTACACCTCCGGCACCACGGCGGCGCCGAAGGGCGCCATGATGACGAGCCGCGGGCTGATCGCCGAATATCTGAGCTGCGTCACCGCCCTCGATTTCGGCCCCGGCGACCGGGCGCTCGCCGCCCTCCCGCTCTACCACACCGCGCAGATGCATGCCTTCACCATGCCCCAGCTGCTCGCCGGGGCCGAGACGGTGCTGATCGAGGCGCCCGTGCCGGAGACCTGCCTGCGCCTGATCGAGGAACACCGCCTCACGTCGTTCTTCGCGCCCCCGACGGTGTGGATCAGCCTCCTGCGCTCACCCGACTTCGCGCGGCGGGACCTGACGAGCCTGCGCCACGTCTATTACGGCGCCTCGATCATGCCGGTGCCGGTGCTCGAGGAGCTGCGCGCCCGCCTGCCCGGCGCGCAGCCCTACAATTGCTACGGCCAGAGCGAGATCGCGCCGCTCGCCACCGTGCTGCGCCCCGAGGAGCACGATGCCCGCCCGGCCTCCTGCGGCCGCCCGGTCTTCAACGTCGAGACCCGGATCGTCGACGACGACATGCGCGACGTGGCTCCGGGCGAGCGGGGCGAGATCGTCCACCGCTCGCCCCAGCTGATGGCCGGCTACTGGGACAAGCCGGAGGAAACGGCCGAGGCCTTCCGCGGCGGCTGGTTCCACTCGGGCGATGTCGGGATCATGGACGAGGCCGGCTACATCACGGTGGTCGACCGGGTGAAGGACGTGATCAAGACCGGGGGCACCATCGTGGCCAGCCGCGAGGTCGAGGAAGTGCTGTTCACCCACGCGAGCGTCTCGGAGGTGGCGGTGATCGCCCTGCCGCACCCGAAATGGATCGAGGCCGTGACCGCGGTCGTGGTCTTGCGCCCCGGCGCGAGTGCCGGGGCCGAGGAGCTGATTGCCCATTGCCGCACCGGGCTGGCACCGTTCAAGGTGCCTAAACGCATCCTGTTTCAGGAGGACCTGCCCCGCAACACCGCCGGCAAGCTCCTCAAGCGCGAGTTGCGGACGCAGTATGCCGCGCTGGCCTGGCCGGGTGACGAGGTGCAGGGCGCGTGAGCGTGGCCTGCGGCTCCGCCCGACGGACGAACGGCTGCTTCCCGAGCGCCTGACGGAACCACCCGGCCTGTGGCCCTGCTTGCTGCTGGGCGGGCGATCCGCGACGCGATCACGCGCGCGCCCGGCACTCTCGACGCTGCACCCTGGCGAAGACAGGACCCAGTCCCCGGCCGGTCGCCGACGCGGATCGCGACGATCCGTGAACCCGTCGATGTTCATCGACACGTCCGCCTTCGTGGCGATCTTCGAGCGGGCGCAGCGCCGGTGAACGTCGCCGGTGGTCAGCCTGGAACCCTGCACCATCCTGGCGAGCGGCCTGGATCGCGATCCTCGCGATATTCAGGCCGCCCTCGACGCGTTCCTGCGGTGATCCCATCCTGTTCAAGGGACGGGGCATCGGCCGCAAGGACCGGCAGGCCGCGCCCCGGCCTGGTCCACGAAGACCCTTCGCACGGCGATCCCCATCCGTCACGTTTGAACGCTCCCCATCATCCACACCGGAGACGAAACGACGCGCGTTGCCAACCCGTTCTCGTGCGTTGACGGGGGCGGCCAAGGTAGCGTGTCGGCCGTGCTCGCGTAGGTGGTGGAATGCCCGAGACCCGAAGCTTCGGCCCGACGGACCGTGCGGCGATCCTGGAACGTCAGCGCACCCTGAAGATGGCGCGATCGGCGCACGCCTACGTGCGCGGCAACACCCTGAAATTCTACGAGTGGCTCGAGGGTCTTGCCCGTGGCACCCTGCCGGAGGGCCCCCCGGTCTGGATCTGCGGCGATTGCCATCTCGGCAATCTCGGGCCACTCGCCGATGCCGAGGGGCGGGTCGAGATCCAGATCCGCGACCTCGACCAGACGGTGATCGGCAACCCGACCCACGATCTCGTGCGCCTCGGCCTGTCGCTGGCGAGCGCGGCGCGCGGCTCGGACCTGCCCGGCGTGGTCACGGCCCGGATGCTGGAGGAAATGATCCGCGGCTACGCGCAAGGTCTGGGAGGACAAGGGCAGGGAGGACAGGGTACCGACGAGACCCCGCCCGAGCCGGAGGTGGTGCGCACCGTGCGGCGCCGCGCCCTCGGCCGGCACTGGAAGCATCTCGCCCGCGAGCGCCTGAAGGACGTCGAGCCCCGGATCCCGCTCGGCCGCAAGTTCTGGGCGCTCGACGCGGCGGAGCGCGACGCCCTGCACGACCTGTTCGGGGAGGAGGCGGTGCGCCGTCTCGTGCTCGCCCTCCACGGGCGCGCCGCGGAGGCGGACCTTCGCCTGGTGGATGCGGCCTACTGGATGAAGGGCTGCAGCTCGCTCGGCTTCCTGCGCTACGCCGCCCTGGTGCGGATCGAGGACAGGGAGGGCAAGGGGCCGGGCAAGGGCCTGGGCAAGAGCCGACTGGCCCTGATCGACCTCAAGGAGGCGGTCGCGCCCGCCGCCCCCCCTGCCCCTGACGCCCGGATGCCGGAGGATGCCGCCGAGCGCGTCGTCGCCGGGGCGCGAGCGCTCTCGCCGAATCTCGGCGAGCGCATGCGGCCGGTGCATCTCCTCGGCAAGCCGGTGGTGATGCGGGAACTCGCCCCGCAAGACCTCAAGCTCGACATCGACCAGTTCACCCGCGAGGAAGCGGTGCGGGCCGCCCATTACCTGGCCTACGTGGTCGGCCGGGCCCATGGCCGGCAGATGGACGAGGCGGTCCGCGCCGAGTGGCGGGCGGAGGTCACCCGGGGCTGCGACGCGCAAGCGCCGTCCTGGCTGTGGTCGAGCGTGGTCGAGCTCGCCGGCCGCCACGAGGTCGGCTACCTGCAGCATTGCCGCCTCTACGCCGACCGGCGTGCCGCCTGACGGCGCGGGGGAGCCTCGTCGGCATCGCAGGCCGATCGGCCCATCCAGACTCGTGCAGGGGCCGGGCGAGGCTGTCGATCCAACCGACGGCGTCGACCGGTTGTCGTCCGATCGATCGTGATCGCGAACCGACACTTGCCGTATGTTGATCGCCACGACGAAAGCTTGCGCCATGCGCGCGATCGGACCGGAACCCGGCTAGACAGCGCTCGTTGCCGGCCGTCGGATCGGAACGATCCATTGGACCTGCTCCATGGCGGATACCTTCTTGAAGGCGGAGACTTGCTCCAAGGCGGATACTCGCTCCAAGACGGAGACTTGGCGCGTCGTCATCATCGGAGGAGGTTTCGCCGGCCTGGAGGCCGCGAAGGCCCTCGCGCAGGCGCCGGTCGCGGTCACGCTCCTCGATCGCCAGAACCACCACTGCTTTCAGCCCCTGCTCTACCAGGTCGCGACGGCCGCCCTGACGCCGGCCGACATCGCCTGGCCGATCCGCGGGGTTCTGTCGGGCCAGCGCAACGTCCGCGTGCTGATGGCCAATGTCGAGGGAATCGATACCGGGCGGCGCGTGGTGCTCACCGGCAGCGGCGCGTTTCCCTACGACCAGCTCATCGTCGCCACCGGGGCCACCCACGCCTATTTCGGCCATGACGACTGGGCGCCGCACGCCCCGGGCCTGAAGCGGATCGAGGACGCGACCGAGATCCGCCGCCGGATCCTGCTCGCCTTCGAGCACGCCGAATTGGAGGAGGATGCCGCCCGCCGCGCGGCGCTCACCACCTTCGTGGTCGTCGGCGGCGGTCCGACCGGGGTCGAGATGGCCGGCGCCATCGCCGACATGGCGCGCGACGCGCTGCCGCGCGATTTCCGCACCGTCGATCCGGCACAGACGCGCGTGCTCCTCGTCGAGGCCGGGCCGCGCCTGCTCGCGGCCTTCCCGGAATCCGTGAGCACCTATGCCAGGCGCGCCCTCGAGCGACGCGGCGTCGAGGTCGTCACCGGCACGGCGGTGACCGCCATCGGACCGGGCGCCGTGACGATTGGGGAGCAGTCGATCGGGGCGGGGGCCGTCGTGTGGGCGGCCGGCGTCGCGGCCTCCGCCGCCGCCGACTGGCTCGGGGCGGAGCGCGACCGGGCAGGACGGGTCAAGGTGGGGCCCGATCTCACCGTGCCGGGCCTGCCCGAGATCGTCGTGGTCGGCGACACCGCCGCCGTCGCGGATGCGAGCGGCAAGCCGGTGCCCGGGATCGCGCCGGCCGCCAAGCAGATGGGCCGCTATGCCGGCACGCTCGTCGCGGCCCGCGCCGCCGGGCGGCCCGCGCCGGGGCCGTTCCGCTACCGCCATCACGGGGATCTCGCGACGATCGGCCGGAAGGAGGCGGTGGTCCGGCTGCGCCGCCTCACCCTCACGGGCTTCTCCGGATGGGCATTCTGGGGCGTGGCCCACGTCTATTTCCTGATCGGGCTGCGCAACCGCATCGCGGTCGCCTTCAGCTGGATCTGGGACTACGCGACGTTCGGGCGCCGCTCCCGCCTGATCACCCAGCCCGCCGATGCGCGGCCGGCCGAGGCCGAGCCGGCCGGATCGTCCGGGCAGCCCTCGGCCGCGGCACCCGCCAGGGAGGCCGGGATCTCGCCGCAAGGGGAGCGAGTCTGGGGCTGACGGCGGGCGGCCCCTATCCCGCGCGACCGCGCATTCCGCATCGCCGTCCGTGAACCGATGTCGTCATCGAACGTTGCTGGTCCAACCGCCCAATATACTGCGCATGAGTATATTGGGCGGTTCGAGCAGGGAGGTCGTCCGGGTGAGGTGTCGATGCAGGCCACAGGCCGGAGGGAGCGCCCTCGCGCGCGACCATCGTGGCCATCCCGATCGGCTCGGAGTGGCGCCGCCTCCACCGGCCACCATCATCGAGGCATCGCCGCACCCATGACGCCGCGGAACCCGTTCCTGGCCCCGACCCCCGAGAGGGATGCGGCGCTCCTGGCCCTGGTCGATGCGGTCCGCGCGACGGGCTACGCCTTCACCACCGTGACGCCGGCCACGCACGAGCGGGTGAACCGGCGGCCCGGCAGCGCCGAGGCGCGCGACCTGCGCGACATCCTCGGCTGGAGCCGGCCCTTCCGGCCCGACGTGGTGCCGCGTGAGCTGTTCGACCTCATGCAGGCCGCCGGCGCGGCCGTGCCCGATGGCGCGCTGTGGCGCCCGACCCTGCGCCTGTCGAGCCTCGACGGCGAGCTCTTCCTGCACTCGGCCTTTCCGCCGCTGGCGGCCGATTCGGTGTTCTTCGGCCCTGATACGATGCGCTTCGTCCGTGCGGTCGCCGCTCACCTGAGGACCCGCGCCGCGCCCTTGCGCCACGTGGTCGATATCGGCTGCGGCTCCGGCGCTGCCGGGATCGTGATCGCCAAGCAGGCGCCCGAGGCCGCGATCGCCCTCGTCGACATCAACGAGGCGGCGCTTCATGCGGCCGGCCTCAACGCGCGGGCGGCGGGCGTCGCCACGGCTGTGCCGCAGCGCAGCGACCTCCTCGGGCAGGTCGAGGGCGCGTTCGACCTGATCGTCTCGAACCCGCCCTTCATGGTCGATGCCGCTGGGCGCGCCTACCGGGACGGGGGCGGCGTGCACGGGTCGGGGTTGTCCCTCGCGGTGGTCGAGGCGGCGACGCGCCGGCTCGCCCCGGGCGGTTCCCTGGTCCTGTTCACCGGGACGGCCATCGTCGGGGGCCGGGACGGGTTTCGGACCGCCGCGTGCGAGCTGTGCGCCGATGCCGGCCTGGATTGGGACTACGACGAGGTCGATCCGGACGTCTACGGCGAGGAGCTCGACGGTCCAGCCTATGCCGAGGCGGACCGCATCGCCCTCGCGGTCCTGACGGCGACGCGGCCGATCTGATGCGGGAGTCGAGCATGCCGACGACGGCGAACACCGAGACGCAAGGTCCAGCGACGCAAGAGGCGGCCGCCTTTCTGCGCGACGCCCGCGCCGGCCTCTCGGCCCGGCCCCGGGCGCTGCCGGGCAAGTACCTGTGGGACGTCGAGGGCTCGACGCTCTTCGACCGGATCTGCAGCACGCGTGACTATTACCCGACCGGCCGCGAGATGACGCTCCTGCCCGGCGTGGCGGCGGAGGTCGCGGCCCGGATCGGCCCCGGCGCCACGGTGGTCGAGTATGGCAGCGGCGCGAGCCGCAAGATCCGCACCCTCCTCGACGCGCTGGTGCGGCCCGCCCGCTACGTGGCACTCGACATCTCGTGGGACTTCCTCAAGGAGGCCGTCGACCGGCTCGCCCCTGACTATCCCGAGGTCGAGATGATCCCGGTCCACGCCGATTACTCGCAGCCGATCGCGCTGCCGATCGATCTCTCGGGCGGGCCGGTGCTCGGCTTCTTTCCCGGCACCAGCATCAGCAACTTCTCCACCACGCAGGCGGTCGCCTTCATGGAGCGGGTCCGCGCCACCCTCGGGACGAGCTGGTTCCTGATCGGCGTCGACCCGACCCGCGACGAGGACCGGTTGCTGCGGGCCTATGGCGGCGCCGACGGGCTGATGGCGGCGCTTCACCTGAACCTGCTGGCGCGAGCGAACCGGGAACTCGGCGCCACCTTCGACCTCGACGCCTTCCGGCACGAGGCGCGGGTGCTGCCCGAGCCGTTCCGGGTCGAGGCCCACCTCGTGGCTGTGCGGGACACCGCCTGCCGGCTGGACGGCGAGACCTTCCGCTTCGCGGCCGGCGAGAGCATCCACACCGACAATTCCTACAAGTACGCGCCCGAGGCCTTCCAGGACATCGCCCGACGCAGCGGCTGGATTCCGGAAGCCCTGTGGCTGGATGAACTCGGCGTGTTCAGCCTGCACCTCCTGCGCAGCGCCTGACGCGTGCGGCGGGATGGGCAGGACCGAGAGATCCGTTCTACCGATCCCGTTCCTCTTATCCGCTCCGATCGATCTGCCCCCCAACCGCATCGATGACGATGGAGACCATGTCTTCTGTGGAGTCCAATGGCTGTGAGTGAGCAAGGCACATTATCATCTGTGCGGACCTTCGGCAGGCCGGCATCGCTGCCCCGCATCGTCCCTTTGCTGGCGTGCCCGGGTCCCATGCCCCTCCCCCGCGACGACCGGGACCACCCGCGGGCCGCGGCCTTCCGGGCTTTCATCCGCGAGACCGGCTTCCCGTGCGTCGGCGCCAAGGCGGCCCTGTCCCGGGGCCGGATGCGCGTCCTCGTCGCCCGGTCGGTGACCTCGGCCTGGGACGACATGCGGATCTACCCGGCCCTGCTCGCCTTCGCGGCGCGTTACCGGGCGCGGCCCGACACCTTCCAGAGCCTCGCGGTCGTGTTCGAGGATCCGTGCACCTTGAGCGAGGCGGCGTTCGAGCGGCACCTGTGGGAGCGGCTCCAATCCCTCGCCGACAAGGATGCCTGGCTCGGCCACGCTTGGGACGAGCGGGTGGCACCCGACCCGGACAACCCGCACTTCTCGCTGAGCTTCGGGGGCGAGGCCTTCTTCGTCGTCGGGCTGCATCCCGGAGCCAGCCGGCCGGCGCGGCGCTTCTCCTCGCCCGCCCTGGTCTTCAACCCCCACCGGCAGTTCGAGAGCTTACGCGAGGCGGGCCGCTACGAGCGGCTGCGCGCCTCGATCGTGCAGCGGGACGTGGCGCTCTCCGGCTCGGCCAACCCAATGCTGGCGCGGCACGGCGAGGTCTCGGAGGCGCGCCAGTACAGCGGCCGGGCCGTCGACGAGGGCTGGCGCTGCCCGTTCCGGCCGCGGACCGACCAGCAGGCCGCAGGGACCCGGACGGCTGGAGGGACCGATGGGCGCTGACGGCCGTCACGAGATCGCCCCGCGCTCCGGCGTCGCCTTCACCCTTGGCCGGGGCGAGCGCCTGACCGTCATCGACCCGTGCGGCGAGCAGGTGGCGGACCTCCTCGCCTTCAACCGCCACGACACGGACGAGGTCCTCTCCTCCGGGCGCACCCTCGACTATGCGAGCCGGATCTACCTGACCACGGGCGACCCGCTCTACTCGAACCGGTCGAACGTGCTGCTGCGGATCGTCGAGGATACTGTGGGGCGGCACGATTTCCTGCTGACGCCCTGCTCGGCGGACACGTTCCGCATCATCTACGGCGACGCGCACCCGCATCGCGGCTGCTTCGGCAATCTCGCAGCGGCGCTCGCGCCCTACGGCATCGCGCCCGACCGCATCCCGGTCGCGTTCAACTGCTTCATGAACGTGCCGGTGGACGGGGCCACCGGCGCGTTCCACGTCGCCCCGCCCCTCAGCCGGGCCGGCGACCACATCACCTTCGAGGCCGAGATCGATCTCGTCATCGGCCTGACCGCGTGCTCGGCCCTGCAATCGAACAACGGCAGCTTCAAGCCGATCCACTACCGCATCGCCCCCGCCGCATGAGGGCGCTACTGGACCAGCGCGCCGTAGAGCAGGTTCTTGAACAGGAAGCGGGTGTGCTGGCGCGTGCTGGGACCGGCCGACAGGAAGATGCCGACGATCCCCTCCTTGCGGTCGACCGTGAAGCTGGTGCCGCCGGCGCCGGCCCACATCGCGTCGCCCTTCGAGCCGGGGATCCAGGCCCCGCCCTCGTCGAGACGCACGCCCCAGCCGAGGCCGAAGCCGTAACCCGGCCCCGTGGTCGGGGTCGGTGCGCCCTCGAGCCCCTGGATGTGGTTCGACAGCATGAACTCGACCGATTCGCGCGACAGGACGCGCACGCCGTCCAGCTCGCCGCCATTCGCCACCATCTGGGCGAAGCGGAAGTAATCCTCCGCCGTGATGACCGCGCCGGCCCCGCCATGGACGTAGCGCTTGCCCGGATCCTGCTCGCTGCGCGCGAGCTTCCAGAGATCGGCCTTGAGCGGATCGGCATCGTAGGCGTCGGCGAATCGGGCGGCCTGGTCGGGCCGGAGCTGGAAGCTCGTCTGCGTCATGCGCAGGGGCTTGAAGAGGATCTCGTCGAGGACGATGTCGAGGCGCTTGCCCGCCACCTTCTCGACGACGAGGCCCAGGACGTCGGTGGCGACCGAGTATTCCCAGCGCGTGCCCGGCTCGTAGGCGAGCGGGATCGCGGCGAGCCGCTTGACGAACTCGTCGTTCGAGAGGTCGCCGTTCAGGCTCTCGATGTCGGCCTTCTCGTAGGCCTCCTTCATCTCCGGGAAGGGCGCGGAGCCCCCGTAGGTGAAGCCCGCGGTGTGGCGAAACAGGTCCCAGACCAGGATCGGGCGCCTGGCCGGAACAGTGACGCGGCTCGTGCGCCCACGCTCGTCGCGCAGCTCCGCATAGACCTTCATGTCCTTGAATTCGGGGAAGTACTGCGCGAGCGGATCGCGCAGGCCGAGCCGGCCCTGCTCCATCAGCGCGATCGCCGCGACGGCCGTGAACGGCTTCGTCATCGAGAAGCCGCGGAACACCGCGTCGCGGGTCATCGGCTTCGTCTTCGCGGAATCGAGGAAGCCGTGCGCCTCGAAATGGACGATCCGGCCGTTGCGGGCGATCAGCGTCACCGCACCGGGCACCGTACCCTTCTCGATCTCCCGGCTCATCGCCGGCGCGATGCGCGCCAGGCGCTCGGTCGAGAAGCCCTCCTGCACCGGCGGCCCGTCCGCGGCGAGCGACGCGCCCGCCCAGAGCACGGCCGCCATCGACCAAGACAGAGCGCGTTTCGCGTTCCGAACCATCTCGTCCTCCCGATTTTTCGGACAGCATAGAGCGGGAGAGGTGGCCGGAACAGGCGGATCGCGAACGACCCCACAGGTGTCGCGCTCTCGTCCCGGTGGCGACGCCCGTCGCCGCCGAGTTGTGTCTCCTGGGCCACCGGGACGCATGATGCGCCCTGACACGCCGGTGTCCGGCTTGTGACGCTCGCAAGCGCGGGCTCATACTACCCGACAGACTTCAGCGACCCAGCGAGGAGGGCGCGATGATGGGGCATGCCGGTCGATCGTTCGTCGCCCTTGCCTCGGAGAGGATGCGCAGGATCGTCGTCCCGGCGGCGCTCCGGAAGCCGGTGCGCGCGGAACCGATCGTCCTGCGTCCGCCGATCGACGAGAGCCACGACCATCGGATCTGCGGCCCCATCGATCGCGTCGGCGGCATCGTTCAGCTGATCCGGTGCCCCCAGGATCATCTCAGCGGCATCTCGATCCAGTTCGGGATCCATTGCCGGCCGCAGGAAATTCCACTCGTCGTCGAACTCTTCGCCATCGACGAGGCGCAATTCGGCTCGCCCGCCTGGCCGGACCTCGGAACCGACGCCCTCGCGAGCAGCACGATCCTGCCCGGCGACCTGATCGATGCCGAATATCATCATGTCTACTTCCAAAATTTTCCGGATTCAAAAGATCGCCTGTTCGCCCTGAGAGTCACCTCGCCGGAGATCGGGGACCATGAATCGCCGACGATCTTCGTCTCACGCGGCGCGGACCGGATCGCGGGCCATGGCGGATTGCACACGCGCGACGGCTTGTTCGTGTCTCACGGATTGAAGGCCAACCTGATCTTCGGCTCGCCCGAACCCCGTGCGAGCGCGCCGCCGGGGCTGCTGTACAGCCCCCTCACCTCCTGCAACATGAATTGCACCCACTGCATCTCGCGGCATTCACGCAAGCGCGCCGTCCGCATGTCGTCGGCGATCAAGGACGAGATCAAGAGCCTGGTCTCAGCCGGCAAGATCAGCTGGATGTTCACGGATTACAGCGGCGACCTGCTGTTCGCGGACCACAAGAAGCCCGGCGAACTCGACTACGTGACCGGACTCGGCATCGCCGTCCACATCGATACGAACGGCGCCTACCTGACGGATGAGCGCATCGACAAGATCATGGCATCCAAGGTCGATGCGGTCAGCATCTCGATCGATGCGGCGACCGACGAGACCTACCAGACCATCCGGATCGGCGCGCCGCACCTGGACACGATCTTCGATGCCGCGGCGCGGCTCGTCGACGCCCGCGCGCGGCATGGCCGGGAGCGCACCCTGGCCATCAGCGTCGGCTTCACGCTGATGATGTCGAACATCCACGAATTGCCGCTCTTCGTCGAGCGGGCGGCGCGCGCCGGCGTGGATTCGATCGGCTGCCGCCACCTCGAAGTGTATCACGCCCCGATGCAGGCGGAGTCGCTCATCCACGCGCCGGAGCGCTTCAACGCCATGCGCCGCGAGGCGCTGGCCCTGGCCGCAACCCTGGGCGTGCGGCTCAATATCGGCGAGGAGTTTCGCGACCGTCCCGGGCGCGGCAGCCCGCAGCCTTGCCTCCTGCCGTGGGACACGGCGACCGTGCTTGCCAACGGCGACGTGATGGCGTGCTGCGTGCCCGGGGCGAAGATCGGCAGCCTGACCGAGGACACGCTGGAAGGGATCTGGACCGGGGAACGCTATCGCCGCCTGCGGACGCGCATCAACTCGAACGATCCGCCCGCGCTCTGCCGGTCCTGCCAGTTCCGGAACGCGGTGAACCGCTACGGAACCCACAACAGCCTCAATCGCGACGGCATCCCGACCGCGACCTTCGACGACGACCTGTAGCCGCTTCGCCGAGGCGGCAGGTCGGGCAGCACTTCACGGCACGGCCTCGAGATGGGTCTCGAGGCGGCCGCGATCGGGGGCGGCGGAGCAGGAGAGTGCGACGATGCAGGACGACGCGACCGGGCGAACCCTCACCGTCCACGAACCCCGGGCCGTGCCGTGGCTCAGCGTCGCCCTGGGCTTCGGGCCGATGCTGCCCTTCGTGGCCGGCGCGGCAGCGGCCTGGACCCTGGGGGGCGAGCCCGGCCAGGCGGCCGTGACAGTGACGCTCCTGTGGGCTTGCGCGATCCTGCTGTTCTTCTCCGGCGTGCGGCGCGGGGTCAGCTTCCGCACAGAGGGCGGCGCGACGGTCGCGCAGGTCGCCACGATGCTGGCGCTGTTCGTCCTCGGCTTCGGCGCCCTGCTGGCGGTGGCCTTGGGCCGCGCGGGGCTGTCCGCCGCGTTCCTGATCGCCGGCTACGGCCTCGTCGCGGTGCTGGACCCGATCGCCGCCCGGCGCGGCGAGGCGCCCCTGTTCTTCGCGCGCCTGCGTCCGGTCCAGATGCCGGTCGCGATCGTGAGCCTCGCGGCGCTTCTCGTTCTGGTCGCGCGGGCCTGAGCGTCACTCGACGGTGTTGGGCGCCACGACGTTGCCGGTGCCGTGATCGGCATTGTCGATGCTGCTGCCGAACGGGTAGCCGGCATCCTCGCCGCAGGTCAGCCGCCAGCCGTTGCGGGAATTCACCACGATCGGCGCGGCCTGGAAGAAGCCGCTGGTGCGGAAGGTGTTGCCGGTAATCACGTTGTCGGAGGGGGTCTGATGGCGGACCGTGCCGCCCTCGCCGCAATTGCGGTAGAGGCGCACGCCGCCCTGGCCGCGCAAGGTGAAGCGGTTGCCGATGATGCGGTTGCGCGCCGACCCGTCGACGGCGACGGTCTCGCGCGCCGTCTCGGTCTCGAAGTCGTTGTCCTCGATGCGGTTCTCGGCGCTCTCGGCGTCGAGGTAGAGCGCCGTCGAGACCGAACGGCCGGCCAGTCGCGAGCCCCGCACGGCAACCTTCGTGACGCCGGGGCCGAGATAGAGTGGGATCGGCCCGGCGGCGACGATGGTCGTGCCGGTGATCGTCACATCGGTCGGCGCGGCGGCTTGCGCCCGCGCGGTGTGGCCGAGGCTGCGGGACGAGTCGCGCAGGATCGGGCCCTGACCGTTCTCGCCCATGCCCCAGATCCGGACATGGCCGAAGACCATGCAGTCGCGGATGCGGATGCCGGATGGGCGATCCCACTCGCCGCCCGGACGGGCGGGGGGCCGTGAGCGGACCGCGATCGTATAGGCGCCGAGATGCGCCGGCTCGCCCTGACGGCCGAGGGTGGCGCCGGCGCAATCGAGCGTGAGGCCGGAGGCCGCCGCGCCCTCGATCACGATGTGCTTGAGCACCCGGTCGCCCTTCGACAGGCGCAAGGAGCAGGTGAGCGGGACTTCGTCGTCGCCGGCCGTTGGGGGCGCGAGCAGGCGCGCGCGGAGGCTCGCGTCGCAGGGTGCGGCCGCGACCTGCGTGGCGGCGACTTGGTGCACCAGGGCGGGCGGATCGGGCGGCGGCAGCGCCAACGGCATCGTGTCGCTCATGCGAAAACGGGCGGGGCACCCACGGCCCCGCCCGTTTCGATCATCACGGGAGATTGTGCGGCAGCGATGGCGCCTACCAGCGACCGCTGCCCGCGGAGTGCATGCTGCGCTCCACGGCGGCGAGCGCGCTGGCCTCGGCCTTGGCTTCCGTCGGATGCGGGCGATCGGAGCGCTCGACCAGCTTGCCGTTCCGGCGGATGGCCCACTGGAACTGCCCGGCGGGCTTCGTGATGGGGGAGATTTCGATGGTGTAGGGAGTGGAAGTGTTGTCTGCCATGACGCCCATATAGGGGCAGGACGGGCACCTTTCCACCCCATCCTGGCGGTGCGCGCGGGCGACAGCGACACCGCGATACGATCTTCGCCTCGCCGAGCGGCCGGCGGGGCGATATTCGGGGAGCGCCCAGCCTGAGGAGACGCCCGTGGATCACAGCGATCACGTGCTGATCGTCGACGACGACCGCGAGATCCGCGACCTCCTGTCGAGCTATCTCGGCAGGAACGGCCTGCGGGTGAGCGTCGCCGCGGACGGGCGCCAGATGCGCGCCTTCCTGGAGACCGACCGGGTCGACCTCGTGGTCCTCGACGTCATGATGCCGGGGGACGACGGCCTCGTCCTGTGCCGGGACCTGCGGGCCGGCAAGCACAAGACGGTTCCGGTGCTGATGCTGACGGCGCGCAGCGACGAGACCGACCGGATCGTCGGGCTGGAGATGGGCGCCGACGACTACCTGGTGAAGCCGTTCGCGGCGCGCGAGCTGCTGGCCCGGATCAAGGCCGTGCTCCGCCGCACCCGGATGCTGCCGCCCAACCTGCAGGTGACGGAAGCCGCCCGCCTCCTCGCCTTCGGCACCTGGCAGCTCGACACCACGACCCGCCAGCTGATCGACGGGAGCGGGACGGTCGTGCCCCTCAGCGGCGCGGAGTACCGGCTGCTGCGCGTCCTGCTCGACCATCCCCGGCGGGTCCTCTCGCGCGACCAGCTCCTGAACCTGACGCAAGGCCGCGAGGCCGAGCTGTTCGACCGCTCCATCGACCTCCTGGTCAGCCGCCTGCGCCAGCGCCTGAGGGACGATGCCCGCGAGCCCGCCTACATCAAGACGGTGCGCAGCGAGGGCTACGTCTTCGCCATGCCGATCACCATCGCGCAGGCGCGCGACGAATGGCCGATCACCGCCGCGCAGGCGCGCGGGGAATGAGGGCGTTGCGGCCAGGGGGGCTGGGGGGCCGGATCTTCCTGATCCTGGCCGTGGGGCTCCTCGGGACGCAGACGCTCGCCGCCCTCGTCATGGTGCTGGAACGGGACCAGTCGGCGCGGGCGGTCATGCTGACGACGCTCCAGCGCGACGTCGCGGTCGCGGTCGCCCTGCTCGACCGGCTGCCGGCGCAGGAGCGGGCCGCCTGGCTGCCGCTCCTCGACCGGCCGACCTACCGCTTCGCCCTCGGCGCCGGCGCTCCGGGGGCGCCGGCGCTCTCGCCCCGGGCCGAGATGATCGCCGGCGAGATCCGCACGGCCCTCGCACCGCGCTTCCCCGTGCGATTCGACGCCATCCCGGGGCCGACCGAGCGGTTGCAGGCTCACGTCGTCCTGGACGACGGGGCAGGCCTGACCATCGACGTGCGGCCGACGGCGCGTCCGGTCGCCGCCTGGCTGCCGCTGGCGCTGGCGGTGCAGCTCCTGGTGCTGATGACCTGCATCGGGCTTGCCGTGCGCTTGGCCCTGCGGCCGCTGACCCGGTTCGCCGAGGCCGCGGACCGGCTGGAGCCCGGTCGGCCGGCGGACCGCTTCGCGGAGAGCGGGCCGGACGAGGTCGTGCGCGCGGCCAAAGCCTTCAACGCGATGCAGGCGCGCATCGCCCGGCACCTCGACGAGCGCGTGCGCATCCTCGCGGCGATCTCGCACGACCTCCAGACGCCGATCACCCGGATGCGGCTGCGGGTCGAGACCGGGATCGAGGGACCGGAGCAGGAAAGGCTGCTCATGGATCTCGACGCGATCGAGGCGCTGGTGCGCGAGGGCATCGCCTATGCCCGCAGCGTGCACGGCGCCATCGAGCCGGCGATCCGCCTCGACCTGCGCGCCTTCATCGAGAGCCTCGTCTTCGACTACCAGGATACCGGGCGGGACGTGACCATCACCGCCCTGCCGGACGCGACGCTCACGACCCGTCCGCGCGCCCTGCGGCGCATCCTCACGAACCTGATCGACAACGCGTTGCGCTATGCTGGCCGGGCCGAGATCGAGGTCCGGGCCGCCGGGGCCGGGATCACCGTCGCGGTCCTGGATCGCGGCCCCGGCATCCCGGCGGACCAGCTCGACGCCGTGCTGCTGCCATTCGTGCGCCTTGAGGCATCCCGCAGCCGCGACACCGGCGGCACCGGCCTCGGCCTCGCCATCGCCGACCAGCTCGCCGCCGCGATCGGCGGCCGGCTCGCCCTGCGCAATCGCGAAGGCGGCGGGCTCGAGGCCGCCGTCACGCTCGCCTGATGCCGCCCCTTCGTCTCCGTCCGTAACATCCGCAACATCGGCCTACAGACGCTTACAATCTCGGCTTCGCCCGGCACATGGGTGATACTCGGCAACGGTACTCGCCGCATCGGCCCCCATGAAGGACGACGCCCATGCCTGAACCGATGAAGCCTGAACCGATTCTGCCTGACGAGATCGATGCGACGCGCCGGGACTGGATCAAGGGCGCCGGCGCCCTGCTGGCCGCCGCGCCTTTCGCGGGAATCGTGCCGGCCCGGGCCCAGCCGGCGGGCTTCGGCCCGCTGAAGCGGGTCGAGGCGGGGGACCTCAGCGTCGCCTTCGTGGAGGCCGGCCCGCGCGACGGCAAGCCGGTCCTGCTGCTCCACGGCTGGCCTTACGACATCCACAGCTACGCCGAGGTCGCGCCGATCCTCGCGGCGTCCGGCTACCGCGTCCTGATCCCCTTCCTGCGCGGCTACGGCGAGACCCGGTTCCGCTCGGAGACGACGCCGCGCAACGGCCAGCAGGCGGCTTTGGCGGCCGATGCCCTCGCCTTCCTCGACGCGCTCGGAATCGAGCGGGCGCTGGTCGCCGGCTACGATTGGGGCGCGCGCACGGCCTGCATCCTCGCGGCGCTCTCCCCGGAGCGCTGCAAGGGACTGGTCTCGGTGAGCGGCTACCTGATCGGCAGCCGGGAGGCGAACGCGACGCCGCTGCCGCCGAAGGCCGAATTGCAGTGGTGGTACCAGTTCTACTTCGCCACCGAGCGCGGCCGCGAGGGCTATGCCCGCTACACGCGCGACTTTGCCCGGCTGATCTGGGAGCTGGCCTCGCCGCGATGGCGGTTCGACGACGCCACCTTCGCCCGCTCGGCCAAGGCCTTCGAGAATCCGGACCACGTCGCGGTCTCGATCCACAATTACCGCTGGCGGCTCGGCCTCGCCGAGGGCGAGGCGCGCTTCGACGCGACCGAGCGCAAGCTCGCCACCTTCCCGACCATCGCCGTGCCGACGATCACGCTGGAGGGCGACGCGAACGGGGCGCCGCACCCCGAGCCCTCCGCCTATGCCAGGAAGTTCACGGGCCCTTACGCGCACCGCACGCTCACCGGCGGCATCGGCCACAACCTTCCCCAGGAGGCCCCGCAGGCCTTCGCGCAGGCCGTGGTGGACGTCGATGCCGTCTGATCCCCGCCCGCGCCGGAGCATCGCCCTGCCGCTCGCCGGCGCCGCCCTGTCCGCCCTGCTCGTCGCGGCGGCCCCCGTGGCGACGACGCCCGCCTCGCCGATCTACGGTGTCACCCTGCCGGACGGATACCGCGACTGGCGCCTGATCGCCCCGGCGCTCGAGGACGCGCCGCTCGACGAGCTGCGCGCCGTCCTCGGCAACGACCTCGCGGTGAAGGCCTACCGCGACGGCACGCTGCCGTTTCCGGACGGCGCGGTCCTGGTGAAGCTCGCCTGGAAGCGGACCCGCTCCCCCGCGTTCGAGCCGGCAACCGTGCCGGGCCGGGCCACCACCGTGCAGGTCATGGTCAAGGATTCGCGGCGCTACCCCGAGAGCGGCGGCTGGGGCTTCGGCCGCTTCATCGACGGCGCGCCGGTGGACGAGGCGCAGCACCAGACCTGCTTTGCCTGCCACGAGGCGCGGGTGAGGAACCATGATTTCGTCTTCACGCGCTACGCTCGTTGAAGCACCGGCGGCCGGACATGCGCCGGCCGTCCGGCTGGGCTATGGAAGGGCCATGCTTCCGTTCCGAGCCCGCTTCTGGATCGTGGCGCCGACCGTCGGCGCGCTGGCGGGCCTGCTCTACGGCTCCATCTTCGGCGGCGAGCCGCTCGTGACTGCGATCCGGGGCATCTTCATCGGCGCGCCCCTGATGCTCTACGAGCGCGGGCTCCTCGCCCGGCGCTGGCGCGAACTGACACGCCGGGCCGCGACCCCGGTCTTCGCGGTCGCGACGCTGGCGACCTACATCGCGATGATCGTCCTCGGCAACGCCGTCGCCGGCACGATCCTCCACCGTGGCTTCGGCGTGATGGCCGATGCCCGGAGCGCGATGATGATGACGGAGACGGGCTTCGCCTACGCGCTCGGGATCTCGGCGCTCGCGACCTTCGTCTTCCGCGTCCGCGAGCTGATGGGGCCGCGGGTGTTCGCGAGCCTCCTGGTCGGCCGCTACCATCGCCCGATCACCGAGGAGCGCATCTTCCTGTTCCTCGACGTGGCGGGCTCGACGCGCTTCGCCGAGGAGCACGGCGACCTCGCGGCCCAGAGCTGGCTCGGGGCGATCTTCGCGGCGCTCGCTCTGCCGGTGCACCGCGCCCGCGGCTCCATCGACGATTACGTCGGCGACATGGCCCTGGTGAGCTGGTCGATGGAGCGGGGCACGCGGGATGCGGCCTGCCTGCGCTGCGTGTTCGATTTCGTCCGCAGCATCGAGGCCGGGTCGGAAAGCTGGACCGCCCGGTTCGGCGCGGTGCCGGCCTTCCGCGCCGCGCTCCATTGCGGCCCCGTGGTGACGGCCGAGATCGGCCTGGAGCGGCGCAAGATCGCGTATTTCGGGGATGCGCTGAATACCACGAGCCGGCTCGAGGGGCTTGCCAAGGAACTCGACGTTCCGGTCATCGTCTCGGGCGACCTCCTCGACCGCCTGGGGCCCCTGCCCGCCGACCTCCGGGCGGTGGATCTCGGTCTGCGTCCGGTGCGCGGCCGCAAGGAGCCGTTGCGGATCGCGGCGGTCAGGGAGGTCGGGGTGGATCGCATCCCTGGCCTCGCTGGGGCGGGCGCACGGCAGAAGAGCTGAAAGCTCACCGTCCTTGCTCCGGCTGCCTTCCGACCTCCCGCGTCGTTCCGGCCGAATCGATCGATCGAGCTTTGCCCCAAGCCGGCGCCTCAGAGCACCTATCTAAACCGTCTTCATCCCTGCGATCTCAAGCACTTAGCGGGAACGATAGCGGGTTATGTTAGGGGCTCTCAGTCTCGTCTCCGGCGCTCGGCCGACGCGACCACGGCCACCGCGAGCGTGACGGCAGCCGCGTCCTCGGCGAAGCCCGTGGCACGACCGGGCAGGGTGCGGGAATCCGGCCCGCGCGCCGCGCGGCCGAGGAGGGTGCCCGCGACGGCGCCGGCGACGCCCGCCAGGGCGCCGGCCTCCGGTGAGGCGCGCGGCCCGGCGAGGACCCAGCCGCCGACGGCGCCGATGACGAGCCGCGCGGCGAAGGACGGGGGGGTGCGCCGGTCGGGCGCGAACGGCATCTTGTCGCCGGCCATCTCGGCCAGGGCGGCAGCGGTCGCGAGGCCCCGGGCGCCCGGGCCGGACGGGATGACCGTCCCACGCGTCCGTTGCTCCGCCGCCGCGAAGGTCAGTGCGGCGCAGGCCGTCATGCTGCGCAGACCCGCGACGAAGCCGATGCCGAAGGCGGCGCCGTAATCCCGCATGAGATCGTCCCTCCCCGAGGGACAAGGCACCGGCGGCGCAGCGTGTTCCCGACCATGGCCCGGGCGAGGCTGGTCCGCCGATCGTTGTAATCCTGCATCATCACGAGATTTTTACGCCCCTTCGGGCGTCGGTCCACCCGACGGAGCGACCTTGGTCACCGATTATTTCTAGCAGAAACACAACGGCTTGCGCCACGGCACCCTGTCCAGTTTAGAACTGGACGTAATAAGATGAAAAACTCACGCTACGACAGGCGCTTGTGCGATCGTATTCAAAATGATTGATTGATCAAGGGATAGTTTAGACAAGTTCGGAGTTGGGCATGCAGGCAGTCTCGATCGATGCACTGCATCGGGGCGACGGTGCGAGGCTGCGGCGCTTCCTGACGCGCCGGCTCGGCAACCCGACGGACGCGGCGGACGCGCATCAGGAGACCTATCTCCTGATGCTCGCGGCGCTCGCGCGGACGAAGATCGAGCAGCCCTCCGCGTTTCTGTTCCAGATCGCCAGCAACGTGGCCCGCCGGATGCGCAACCGGCAGCGGCTGGAAGGCAGAATCTTCCAGCCCGTCAGCGACGAGGATTGGGCCGGCCTCGCCGACGGCTACGCCCTGCCGGAGCAGCAAGCGATGGCCCGCCAGGACCTCCGGCGGCTCGCCGCCGCCGTCGACGAGTTGCCGCCGCGGTGCCGGGAGGTTTTCCTGCTCGCGCGTATCGAAGGTCTGCCGAACGGCGAGGTGGCGGCGCGGCTCGGCATCAGCCGGAACATGGTCGAGAAGCACCTGATCAAGGCTCTCCTGCAATGCCGCCGCCGCTGCGGCGATCTTTTCTGACGCACGGACGTCAGGAATCCGACACCTCGTCGATCATAGAGCGTAGGGCTTGCATCCCGGGATCGTCCGGGCTTGGTGGGACCCGTGAGGGAGCCGGGCCTTGGCCATCGACGACGGGACCGACGCGCAGGACCGGGGCGACGGGAGTCCGGACGAGGATCCGATCGACGAGGCGGCGGCCGGCTGGGTCGTGCGCCTCTCCTCCTCCGACGCGACCGAGGCCGACCGCGCCGCGTTCGATGCCTGGCTCGCGGCCGATCCGGCCCACGAGGACGCCTACCTGGAGATGGACGCCCTGTGGCGCCAGCTCGGGCATCTGCCGGACCGCGCGCCCGACGCCCGCAAGCGGCGAAGCCCGAAGGGGCCGGCCTGCCTCGCCGCGGTCGTCGTGCTGGGTGCGGCCCTGGCCTACCAGGCTGGCCTCGCCGACTGGCTGCGCTCCGACCTGTGGAGCGGGGTCGGCGACATCGCCCACGCGACCCTCCCCGACGGCAGCCGCGTCGACTTGAATACTGATACCGCGCTCGCTCTGCACTTCTCCGGCACGGAGCGTCGGGTGGCGCTCCTGCGCGGCGAGGCGGTGTTCGACGTCGCCCGCGATTCCGGCCGGCCGTTCATCGTCGAGGGCGGCGGGCTCAGCGTCCGGGCGGTGGGCACGGTGTTCTACGTCCGCACCGACGGCGCCGGAGCGCCGGTCGGCGTCGTCGAGGGCCGCGTCGACGTCACGACCGCGGGCCGGCACCTCGAGGTATCGGCCGGCGAGGTGGTCAGCGACGGGGCCGCCCCCGCTGTCGTCAAGGCGGATGTCGCCCGTGCGATGTCCTGGCGCGACGGCCGCCTGATCGTCTCGGGCGAGCGCCTGTCCGACGTACTGGCCGAGCTCGCGCGGTATCGCCGCGGGCGCATCATCCTGCTCGACCGGCGGGCCGGCGAGCGGCGCGTCACCGGCGCCTTCGACCCGCGCAACACCGACGACGCCCTCGACGCGATCGCCGCCAGCCTGTCCCTGCGCGTGACCCGGCTCACCCCCCTCATGGTCCTGGTCAACTCCCCCGCCTGAAAAAATTTCTGAGAAAACCCGCGATCCGACGTCAGGAGATCGCGGCCTCGTTGATCTCAAGCGGGTGAGGGGACGAGAGCGCGCGAACGCGCCGCCCCCCAACGAGCAGACGGACGGGGTGGTCGGACATGACGGCGCGGGAGCGTAGGGTTGCGTGTGGACGGTTGGCCGGGATGGCGCTGGCCGGGGTGTCGCTGCTGGCGCTGGCGCTGGTGCCCGGTCCGGCCCAGGCCCAGACCGCGTCGCGCGCGCTCCCGAAAGGACAGGAGGAAGCGCCCGTCGCCGCCGCGCAGGCCGGCGACACCGTCGCGCTGTCGATCCCGAACGGGCCGCTCGAACCGGCGCTCGTCCGCTTCACCGAGCAGGCCAGGGTCAAGCTGGTCTACGGAACCGACATGACGGAGTCCCTGACGACGACCGGCATCGAGGGCGCGTTCCAGCCCCTGGAGGCCCTGGGGCGGCTCCTCGACGGCACAGGCCTGACCTACCGCAGCGTGAGCCCGTCCACCATCACCCTGGTGAACCCGCGCTACGTCCAGCTCGGGGGCCGCTCCGAGGAGACCGTGCGCCTCGACGAGATCGTCGTCGAGGGCCGGCCCGCCGCCGGGCCTGCCAGCGCGGGCCTGCCGCCGCCGACCGGGACGGTGGGACAGCCCCCGCCGCCCTTCGCCGGCGGCCAGGTCGCGACGGGAGCCCGCATCGGGCTCCTCGGCAACCGCTCGGTCCTGACGACGCCGTTCAACGTGACCGGCTACACCGAGAAGCTGATCCAGGACCAGCAGGCGCGCTCGCTCGCCGACGTCGTGCTGAACGACTCGTCGGTGCGCAACGACGCGCCGCCCTTCAGCGAGCGCGACTCGTTCTTCATCCGCGGCTTCTCGGTCGTGAATCTCGATGTCGGCTTCGACGGCCTGTTCTACCTCGCCAACCCGCGGCGGGTGTTCACGGAGGGTGTCGAGCGGGTCGAGATCCTCAAGGGCCCGTCCGCCTTCCTCAACGGCGGCACCGGCCGCGTCGGCGGCACGATCAACCTGATCCCCAAGCGCGCCTATGACGAGCCGCTGACGCGGCTCACCACCACGTATCTCAGCGACTCGCAGGTCTGGACCCACGCCGATCTCGGCCGCCGCTTCGGCCCGTCGAAGGAATGGGGCGTGCGGACCAACCTCTCCTACCGCAACGGCAACACGCCGCTCGACAAGAACGCCATCGAGGTCGGCGTCGCGACACTCGGCCTCGATTACCGCGGCGAGCGCCTGCGCGCCTCGCTCGACCTCGTCCACAACACCCAGAACATCACGGCGCCGACCTCGCTGTTCAACTCGGTCGCCCCGAACATCCCGGTGCCGCGGGCGCCGAACAACCGCCTCAACACCGCGAGCTCGCTCGAGTACATCGACACCCGCTACAACATGGCGGCGGGCCGGGTCGAGTACGACATCCTGCCCGACACGACGATCTACGCCGCCGGCGGCGTCAGCCGCTACAACGAGGACTTCCTCACCTCGTTCTACCGGGTGACGAGCCTGACCGGCCAGGCGACCAACACCCTCTCGATCCAGCCCCAGGAGATCCAGGGGCTCACCGGCGAGGTCGGCCTGCGCACGAAGTTCCAGACCGGCATGCTCGGCCATTACCTCACCGTCTCGGCAGTCGAGGCGAATAACCGGAACTACCGCGGCGGCTTCCTCACGCCGACCCTGCCGGTGTTCCAGACCAACATCTACGATCCGATCCATCTGGCGCGCGGCTCGGTCAACACCGCGCTGCTGCCGCGCTCCAACAACCGGCCCCTGTTCACGGAACTCAGCGCTCGCAGCGTCGGCATCGCCGACACTCTGTCGCTCGGCGAGGACCGCTTCCTCCTGACCCTCGGTGGTCGATTCCAGGAGATCGACCAGCAGAGCTACGTCACCGCCCCCGGCGCGACCCTGGGCAACCTGGCCTCGAACTACCAGCGCGGCCGGTTCAGCCCGGCCATCGCGGCGGTGTTCCGCCCGACCGACAATCTCTCGTTCTACGGCAACTACATCGAGGCGCTCGAACCCACGGGGATCGCGCCGATCGCCGCGATCAACGCCAACGAGGTGTTCCCGCCCGCGGTCAGCCGGCAGCAGGAGATCGGCGCCAAGTACGATTTCGGCACTGTGGCGGTCACGGCCTCTCTGTTCGAGATCGAGCAGCCGAACGCCTTCACCGACCCGGCCACGCGGCGGTTCTCGGTCAGCGGCCTGCAGCGCAACCGCGGCGTCGAGCTGTCGGTGTTCGGCGAACCGGTCCCCGGGGTGCGGCTGCTCGGCGGCGTCACCTTCCTCGACGGGCGGCTGGTCAACACCGCCGGCCGCCAGTTCGACGGCAACGTCGCCCCCGGCGTGCCGGACGTGGCGTTCAACCTCTACGGCGAGGTCGACCTGCCGCCGTGGCTCGCCCCCGGCCTGACCCTGACCGGCCGGGCCATCTACACCAGCAGCCAGTTCTACAACCAGGCCAACACCCAGAGCGTCCCGGACTGGACGCGCTTCGATGCCGGCCTGCGCTACACCTTCGAGGGCGTGTCCGGAAAGCCCGTGACGGTGCGGGCCATCGTCGAGAACGTGTTCGACAACTCGTATTGGGCCTCCGCCGCCCGGGGCTTCCTGGCGGTCGGCGCGCCCCGCACGGTCATCGTCTCGGCGACGGTGGATTTCTGACGGTCGAGAAGGCTGGAGCAAAACAGGGCTCTGGCCTTCCCCTCTCCCCGACGGAGTTCCGGCTTGCCCAGGATCCGTTGGGGAGACGGAAGAGCCTGCACTCGACTCGGGTGGCATCACCGTTGCTGCCGTCCGGAATGATCGATGCCGGTCCCTTCGCTCGTGAATTCGCCGCAGTCATGATGACGCCGGTGTATCTTCCAGCAGCCATGGCATAATGCCGCTGCAATGATCCAAAATACCAAAATATCTGTTTTTATAATAGTTAAAAAATACGTCTCTATGCCCGATAGATCGGCATATTGTCTTGACTCTTGCCTGAATAGCGGGCGATAGACCTTGCCGCAACGCAGGCCCCGATGCGATCCGCGTGCGGATGTCGATCCGCGCCCGCCTGTCGCCGCGCGATCGCGGACCCGGCAGGGGCGCCCTCGCCGAAGCCCGCATCCGATGCCCCCACTGGAGGCCAGAACGAGGTTTGGTCGTCATGCCCCCATCGTCCCCGCACCGATCGTCCCAGCGAGTCGCCGAGGCGGCGGCGTTCCGCAGCTTCGCCAACGGCTACCTGCGCGAGATCGACCCCGGCATCCCGGTGCGCCACGCCCTGGCAGACGGGCCGCCGGCGCCCTGCGTGGAGTGGAACCTGCGCGGCCAGCGGCTCGCGATCCGGGCCGAGATCGTCGCGCCCTCGCTCTGCGGCGCGCAAGGCTTCGGCCGGCTCTGGACCCGCCACCTGCACGAGCCGCGCTGGCGTCCCGTCGCGCCGATGCGGGCGTTGCAGGACCTGCTCGGCGAGGCCTATGCGCGCTGCGACGAGGGCGGCGGCGAAGCCCGCGAGCGGGAGCTGGAGCTGCTGGGCCGGGTGCTCGACAGCTACCGCGAGACGGCCCGCCAGCTCCACCTCCCGTCGCCGCCGGACGAGGGGGCGCGCTTCATCGATGCCGAGCGGGCGCTCGTCTTCGGCCACTGGCTGCACCCGACGCCGAAGAGCCGCCAGGGACTGACGCCGTGGCAGGCGCGCACCTACGCGCCCGAGGAGGGTGGAGAATTCCGGCTCGCGGTCTTCGCCGCCGACGCGTCCCGGGTGCGGCACGACTCGGCGGCCGCCCGCTCCGCCCCGGAGATCGCCCGGGATCTCCTCGGCGCGGATGCCGCGCGCCTGCCGCTGCGGCCCGGCGAGATCGCCCTGCCGATGCATCCACTCCAGGCCGAGGCGCTGCTGCTGACGCCGCACGTCGCCGCGATGGTGGAGGCGGGAGCCTTGAGGCCGCTCGGCGCCTTCGGCCCGCTCTTCACCGCGACCTCGTCGCTGCGCACCGTCTACGCGCCGGACAGCGCCTGGATGGCGAAGTTCTCGCTGCCCGTCACCCTGACCAACTCGCTGCGGGTGAACCGGAGGCCTGAGTTGGAGGCCGGGGTCGCGGTCGCGCGGCTGCTCGCCCGCAGCGGCGGCGCGGAGCATCCCGCCTTCCGGATCCTCGCCGACCCGGCCTGGCTCACGATCGACTGCCCCGGCCACCGGGAGAGCGGCTTCGAGACGGTCTTTCGCGAGAACCCGTTCCGGGGCGGGGCGGAGCGCGGCATCGCGACCGTCGCGGCGCTCACCGCCGAGCCCGCGCCCGGCCGTCCTTCCCGGCTCGAAACCCTGCTGCGCCGCCTCGGCGGCACCGACCTCGCCCATGACGGCCGGACCTGGTTCAGCCTCTACCTCGACTGCATGCTGGAGCCGGTGGTCGCCCTCTACGAGCGGCACGGCATCGCGCTCGAGGCGCATCAGCAGAACGCGCTCCTCGACGTCGCCGAGGGCTGGCCGCGCCGGGGCTTCTACCGGGACAATCAGGGCTTCTACCTGTCGGAGGCCGCCCGCCCCCGGATCCAGCGCCTGGTGCCCGAGACCGGCACCATCGCCTCGCTCTACTACGACGACGGCGAGATCCGCCGGCGCCTCGCCTATTATCTCGTGGTGAACCAGGTCTTCTCCGTGGTGGCCCGAATGGGCCATGACGGGATCGCCCGGGAAGAGGTGCTCCTCGACGACCTCGCGCGCCGGCTGGAGACGATCGCGCGGCGCATGACCGGCTTGGGGAGGGCCTTCGCCCGCTCGGTCCTCGACGGGCCGACGCTCTGCACCAAGGCCAACCTGCGCGTGCGCCTGGCGGACCGCGACGAGCTGGCCTCGGCCGACGGCGCCGGCACCTATATCGACATGCCGAACCCGCTCCAGCGGCGGGCCCATCGGAGCGCGTCCGGCCGTGTCCTGGCGTCCTGACGTGGCCGAGCGGCCGGACGATCGCGTCATCGAGGATCGCGTCCTGCGGCAGCTCGCGGAGGCGATCCTGTTCGAGGGCTTAGGCAGCATCGAGGCCGCGCCAGGCGATCGCCGGCTGCACTGGCGGCTCGGTGCGCGGCGCTTCCGCGCTACGGGCACGCTCGGGCCCTTCGGCCGCCCCCGCCTCGCCGTCCCGATCGAGATGGCAGCCGATGGCGGCTGGCGCGACGCCCCGCTCGCCGAGCTGGTCGACGCCCTGCCGGCGGCGCCGGAGCACCGGGCGCGCCTGCTGGCGGAACTCCGGCAGACGGTGGCGCTCTGCCGCTGGAACGCCGAGACGCTGCCCGCCCCCGAGCGCCGCGCGCTGCCCTTCGCGGTGCTCGACGGCGCCCTGTGGGAGGGGCACCCCTACCACCCCTGCTTCAAGGCCCGCACCGGCTTCACCCTCGACGACCATGCCCGCTACGGGCCGGAAGCCGCGCAGGCCTTCCGCCTCGACTGGCTCGCCCTGCCGCGAAGCGTGGTGGCCGCCGCGCTGCCGGGCGACGAGGACGCGTTCTGGCGCGGGATGCTCGGGGCCGATTGGGACGTGCTGGTGGGGCGCCTGCGCGAGGCCGGCCATTCCCCCGCCTCGCACGCCGTGCTGCCCGTGCACCCCTGGCAGATGCGCCACCTCGCCGAAACCGAGCCGCTGCGCTCCCGCCTGGCGCAGGGCAATGCCGTCGCGCTCGGCCCGGCCGGTCCGCGCTACCGGGCGAGCCAGTCCCTGCGCACGCTCCATCCTTGCGACGACCCCCTCGCCCCGAGCGTGAAGCTCTCCTTGAGCGTCGTCAGCACGTCGAGCCTGCGGCTCCTCGATCCCCACTTCGTCCTGACCGCGCCGGCGCTGTCGGACTGGCTCGCCCGGATTGTCGCCGGCGACCCGCTGCTCGCCCGGATGCAGACCCTGCGCGAAGACGCCGCCGTGATCGCCGACCACGACGGCCGGCTCGCGGCGATCTGGCGCGAGAGCCCGGTCCTGGCGCCCGGCGAGGCCGCCGTACCGTTCAACGCGCTCTGCGCCACCGAGCCGGACGGCACAACCTTCGTCGCGCCCTGGCTGGCGCGCCACGGCCTCGCGGCCTGGCTCGACCGCCTGGTGGAGGTCGCGGTGCTGCCGGTCTGGCACCTCCTGGTGGCGCACGGCGTCGGGCTGGAGGCGCACGGCCAGAACATGATCCTGGTGCACCGCGACGGCTGGCCCGAGCGGGTGATCCTGCGCGACTTCCACGAGAGCGCCGAATACGCGCCGGACTTCCTGCGCGATGTTCCGCCCGTGCCGGATCTCGGCGCCATCGATCCGGCCCATGCCGGTCCGCCGGACGACCGCTTCCACGCCATGCGCTCGGCCGCCACCCTCGCCGAACTGGTGACCGACAGCCTGTTCGTCTTCAACCTGAACGAGATCACCCACCTGCTGGGCCGCCGGCACGGGCTCGACGAGGCCGGATTCTGGGCCGGTCTCGGCCGGCGCCTGCGCCGGCACGCGGCGGAACACGGTCTGACGGACAGGCTCGCCCGGTTGGGCGTGGGGACGCCCCGCCTGCGGGTGGAGGCGCTGCTGGCCCGCAAGCTCGGCCTGGAGGAGGCGCGCTGCAGCCGGCAGGTCCCCAACGCCCTCTTCCCCTCCCCCCTCACCCTCCTGCGGACAGGCTCATGATCGAGATCGACGGACGCACCCTCGCGGCGGACGAGATGGAGGCGGTGCAGACGCATTTCGCCGAGCGGGCCCACCTGCGGGGCGGCAGCGGCGAGCGGATCGCGGCGCGCTTTCGCGACAATGCCTCGAACCTCGCCTTCATCCTGGCCGCCCGCCGGGCCGGCGCGACGCTGCTGCCGATCCATCCGGCCCTGCCCAATGACGGCGCGCGGCGCCTCGCCGCCCGCGCCGGCTGCCATCGGGTCTTCCTCGACGACCTCGTGGCCGAGAGCCTGGACGACGCAGCCCCGTCGGTGCCGGGCGAGGGGCACCTGCTCCAGATGAGCTCCGGCACGACCGGCGAGCCGAAATGCATCGCCCGCCCCTGGAGCGCGGTCGAGCGCGAGGTCGAGAGCTACGTCGCGGCCTTCACCGAGCCGGAGGGCATGACACCCGTCATCGCCTGTCCGATCACCCATTCCTACGGGCTGATCTGCGGCCTCCTGGTCGGCCTGCGCCGCGGCCGGGCGCCGGTGGTGCTCGACACCGGCAACCCGAAGTACCTGCTGCGCCGCCTGCGCGAGATCGAGCGCCCGCTGCTCTACACCTCGCCCGCCATGCTGCACACGCTCGCCCGGCTGATGCCGGAGGGCGAGCGCATCCACGCGGCGATGACCTCGGGCACGCTGCTGCCGGCGCCGTGGTTCGCCGCCATCCGGGCCCGGGTGGAGCACTTCTTCCAGCAATACGGCTGCTCGGAGACCGGATGCATCGCGGTGAACCCCGACCTGCAGCGGGCCGACGCGATCGGGCGCCCGCTGCCGCATCACCGCGTCCAGGCTGGCGCGAGCGCCGAGGCGCCGGCGGAGATCGTGGTCGAGGGAGAGGGCGGCGCGGTGCGCACCGGCGATCTCGGCTACCGGGCGCCCGACGGCATGCTGGTCTTCGTGGCGCGGCAGAGCGACACGATCAACGTCTCGGGCCTCAACGTCTATCCGGGCGAGGTCGAGGACGTGGTGATGGCGATGCCCGGCATCACCGACGCCGTCGCCTTCGCGCGTGCCGACGCCTTCGCGGGCGAGCGGGTGACGCTCCTGTTCAGCGCCGAGGCGCCGGTGCCGCCGCGCGCGCTCCAGGATTGGTGCCGCCGCTTTCTCGCCGGCCACCAGGTGCCGGTCGAGACGGTGCAGGTCTCCGCCATCCCGCGCCAGGCCAACGGCAAGATTTCCCGCCGCGAGGCGGCCGAGCACTACCGCAGCGGCGCGCTGGAGGCCACCGCATGACTCTCGCCATGACCCGGGACGACGCCGTCGCGGCCATCGGCACCGTGCTGCGCGAGGAGATGCGCCATCCGCATCTCGACCTGTTCGGGCCGCAGGCGCGGCTCAACGAGGATCTCTACCTCGACTCGGTGCAGGTGCTGCAGCTCATCCTCTCGCTCGAGATGAGCCTCGGTCTCTCGATTCCCGAGGAGGCGATCGCGACAAGCGATCTCTCGACCGTGGCCGACCTCGCCGGGCTGCTCGCGCGCGAGCCGGCCGCGGCACCGGTCCCTGCCGCACCGGCGCCGCCGTCCGAGGGCGTCCACGGCGAGATGCCCTACGACCTGAAGATCCACTGCTTCGTCAGCTGCGTCTGCGACGGGCTGAAGGCGCGCGGGATCGACCACCGCCCGTTCTACTGCCTGATCTGGGACGCCGAATTCGCGATCACCGACGACTTCCGCCTCGCCTACCACTCGGACGCCCAGGACCACGAAGCGTTCCGCTACTGGTTCGAGCGGCTCTACGGCGTGCCGCTCCACGCCTGGTACGACCCCTCGCGGACCAAGGACGAGAACGTCGCGACCCTGCTCGACCTCCTGGCGCGGCGCCGCCCGGAGGAATGCGTGATGGTGATGCTGGACATGTTCCATCTGCCGGAGCGGGAGAACAAGTTCAATCAGAACCCCTTCCCGCATTACCTGCTGGTGAGCCTCACCGACGACCCCGAGACCTGGCAGGTGCGCGATCCCGATTTCCGCTGGGAGGGACGGATCGCGCGGGACCGGATGCTGAACGCCATCCGCCAGCCGAGCGTCGCGGGCGGCTACCGGTTCGATCCCGCCCGTGCCCGGCCGCCGGCCGACTCGGATCTCGCGGCCTTCTTCGAGGCCTGCTTCATCCCCGACGCCAACCCGCTGATCGACGCGGTCCGGGCCATCGTGGCGGCCCATGCCGAGGGGCGCGGCGGGCTTAGCCCTGCCTCCGTCGGCGAGGCGTTGCGCGAATTGCCGGTCATCACCATCCGCAAATGGGCCTATGAGCACGGCTTCGCCGTCTTCTGGCGCGCCCTGCGCTGGCCGGATGCCGAGTTCCAGCGGATCTGCGACGAGATCGAGAGCCTGGTGAACGGCCTCTCCGCCCTGCACTACGCCGTGCTGAAGCTCGCCCGGTCGGCGGACCCGACGCAGGTCGCGGCGATCATGGCGAGGCTCGACGAACTCGACGCGGTCGAGTTCTCGCTCAAGCGCCAGCTCGGCGCGGCCTACCGGGCCTGGCGCGCGACGCGCCCGGAGCCGGCGCCGCTCGAACACCCCCACCCCGCCGAGGAAGGATGCCTCCTATGACCCAGTCCCGCGCCGTCGTCGGCACCGCCCATGCGAGCCGCTACCTGCAGCAGCTCGCCAAGCACTGGTCGCACAAGTTCGACACCGAGTTCGACGCGACGAAGGCCCGGATCGCCCTGCCCCTCGGGGAGGCACGGCTCGCTGCCAGCGACGAGGCCCTGACGATCGACCTCACCGTGGCGGATCCCGCCACGCTGCCCGACTTCCACGCCGTGATCGTGCGCCACCTCGAGCGGTTCGCCTTCCGCGAGACGCTGCATTTCGAATGGGCGTGACCGGCATGGATGCGACCTTGGACGTGACCGTGCGGGCGATGCGCGAGGCGGACGCGCCGGACCTCTTCGAGATGTACAACCAGCCCGCCTTCCGCTTCGGGACGCTGGCGCTGCCCTACGAGTCGTTCGAGGCGGTCAAGGCCTGGGCGACGCCACGCTCGCCGCGGGACCTGCATCTCGTGGCGGATATCGACGGCCGGGCGGTCGGCGCCGCTGCGTTGCGGCCGTTCTACGGCCGGCGCGCCCACGCGGCCGAGTTCTGGATCGGCGTGCACGAGGATCATGCGGGGCGCGGCATCGGCTCGAAGTTGCTCGCGGCGATCATCGACACCGCGGACAACTGGCTGAACATCCACCGGATCGAGATGACCGTGTTCGTCGACAATGCCGGCGCGATCGCCCTGTACCGGAAGTTCGGCTTCGAGGTCGAAGGGACCCATCGCGACGCGAGCTTCCGGGACGGCGCCTTCGTCGACGTCCACTGCATGGCCCGCCTGCGGCCCGCGCGTTGAGCGGCTCGCCCGGCAGAACTTCCAACGTTCTCGGGCGAGCGTCGCCTCGGCGCAAATGGACAAATACGAATAATTCCAATGTGAAACCGGCTGGCGTTGTCAATCCGGAGCGTTACGCTTAGATGTCGCGACCAATTTGACTTAAGGGTCGTGCATGCCGTTCCTCGCGTGGTTGTCCCGCCGCATCGCTGTTGGTGCCCGTGCCGTGAGCGGCCCCGTCCTGAACGGCGCCGCCGCGGCGATTCTCGCGGCTGGGCTCTCGGCGGGCCCCGTCTCGGCGGCCGGGATCGCGGTGCAGCACGCCAGGGGCGAGACGGTGCTGCCGGTATCCCCTCAGAAGGTCGTCGTCTTCGACCTCGCCGCCCTCGACACGCTCGACGTCCTTGGCGTCCCGGTCTACGGCGTGCCGGGCGGGGCGAAGCCCCCCTCGCTCGCCCAGTACAACGATTCCCGCTACCGCCGGATGGGCACGCTGTGGGAGCCCGACTACGAGGCGATCAATGCGGCCGAGCCCGACCTGATCGTCGTCGGCGGCCGCTCCGGGCCGCGCTACGAGGCGCTGTCCAAGATGGCGCCGACCATCGACCTGTCGAGCGACGCCGCCGACCCGCTCGGCAGCGAGCTGCGCAACATCCGGTCGCTCGCCCGCCTCTTCGGCAAGGAGGCGGAGGCCGAAGCGCGGATCGCCCGGATCCAGGCCGGCATCGCGGCGGTCCACGCCAAGGCCGGGCAGGCCGGCACGGCGCTGTTCATCCTCGCCACCGGGGGGCGCCTGAGCGCCTTCGGACCGGGCTCCCGCTTCGGTCTCCTCCACAGCGCCCTCGGCTTCCGGCCGGCCGCGACCGATCTCGGGGCCGGCATCCACGGCCAGCCGATCTCGTTCGAGTTCATCGCCAAGACCAATCCCGACTGGCTGTTCGTCCTCGACCGGGACGCGGCGATCGCCACGAAGGGTCAGCCGGCGCGCCAGCTCCTGGACAACGAGCTCGTGCGGCAGACGACCGCCTGGCGCAAGGGGCAGGTCGTCACCGTCGATGCCGGCAGCTGGTACCTCGCCGCCGGAGGGTTGCGCGCCCTTCAGACGACCGTCGACCAGATCGCGGCCGCCCTCGACGGCACGCGCTGAGGATGTCCCGCGTTCCCGGCCGCCTCGCCGGCGTCGCCGCCGCGGGCCTGGCGCTCGCGGTCCTCGCCGCGGCCAGCCTCTTCGTCGGGGTCGGCGACCTGACCGGGTCCGGCAGCGAGATCCTGCTGACGAGCCGGGTGCCCCGCACCCTCGCGCTGGTCCTCGCCGGCGCCGGCATGGCGGTGGCTGGCGTCATCATGCAGCTCGTGGCGCAGAACCGCTTCGTCGAGCCCTCCACCGCCGGCACGGCCGAATCGGCGACGCTCGGCATGCTGCTCGTCACGCTCCTCGCCCCCGACGCGCCGGTTGTGGTGAAAATGCTGGCTGCGACCGCGACGGCACTCGCCGGCACCGCCCTGTTCCTGCGGGTGCTGCGCGCCATGCCGCTGCGCGCCCGGCTGACGGTGCCGCTCGTCGGGATCATGCTCGGGGGCGTGGTCGGGGCCGCCTCGACCTTCATCGCCTATCGCACCGACATGCTGCAATTCCTCGGGACCTGGCAGGCGGGCGACTTCTCGACCGTCCTGCGCGGGCGCTACGAGCTGCTCTGGCTCGCGGGCATCCTGACCCTAGCCGCCTACGGGATCGCCGACCGCATCACCATCGCGGGCCTCGGCCGCGACGCCGCGATCAATCTCGGGCTCGACCACCGCCGCGTCGTGGCCGTGGCGATCGCCATCGTGGCGATGATCACCGCCGTGACGATCGCCACGGTCGGCACGATCCCGTTCCTCGGCCTCGTGGTGCCGAACCTCGTCGCGATGGTGGCGGGCGACAACCTGCGCCGGTCCCTGCCCCTGGTGGCGGCCTCCGGTGCCGGGCTGCTGCTGCTCTGCGACGTGCTCGGGCGGGTGATCCGCTACCCTTTCGAGATCCCGGTCGGCACCATGATGGGGGTCGTCGGCAGCGCCCTCTTCCTCGCCCTCCTGCTGCGCCGAGAATCCCGCCATGCATAGCGCCCTCGCGCGGGCGAGGCTGAGCCCGGGCCAGGTGCTGATGCTCCTCGCCCTCGCCGCCTTGGGCGTGGCCATCGCCTTCATGACGGTGGGGGCCAACGGCCGCTGGGGCTTCGTACTGCCGTTCCGCGGCACCAAGCTCGCCTCGATGCTCCTCGTTGCTTGCGCCGTCGCCACCGCGACCGTGCTGTTCCAGACCGTGTCGGGCAACCGCATCCTGACGCCGGCGATCATGGGCTTCGACGAGCTCTACCGCCTGATCCAGACCGGGCTCGTCGTCGGGATCGGGACGGGCGGGTTCGGGGATCCGCGGCTGCGCTTCCTCGCCGAGACCGGCGCGATGGTGCTGTTCGCGCTCCTGCTCTACCGCTGGCTCCTGGCGCGGGGCGAGCGCAGCCTGCATCTCCTGCTGCTCGTCGGCGTGATCTGCGGGGTGCTCTTCCGCAGCCTGTCGCAGTTCCTGCAGCGGATGCTCGATCCGAGCCAGTTCGTCGTGCTGCAGACGAGCTTCTTCGCCAACTTCAACACCGTCCATCCGGAATTGCTGGCGCTCGCCGCCCTCGGCCTGGTCGGAGCCGGTATCGGGGCGTGGCGGCTCTCGAGTCAGCTCGACGTGCTGCTGCTCGGCCGGGACGAGGCCATCGCGCTCGGCATCGATCACCGGCGGACACTGACCCGGGTGCTGGTCCTCGTTGCGCTGCTGGTCTCGATCTCGACGGCGCTCGTCGGGCCGGTGACCTTCCTCGGCCTCCTCGTCGCCAACCTGGCCTACCGGGCGATGCCGACCTACCGCCACACCTTCGTGCTGCCGGCCGCGGCGCTCATCGCGGCGATCACGCTGGTCGGCGGCCAGCTCGTCCTGGAGCGGGTCTTCGCGCTCAACGCCGCCCTGTCGATCGTGATCGAGTTCCTCGGCGGCCTCACCCTCCTGATCCTCCTCGCGAGACGCGCCCGATGATCGAGACCGAGGACCTCACGCGCCGCTACGGCGACACCGTGGTGGTGGACGGGGTCAGCTTGAGCCTGCCGGAGCGCGCCTTCGTCTCGGTGATCGGGGCGAACGGCGCCGGCAAGTCGAGCTTTCTCTCGATGGTCAGCCGGCTCCTGCCGATGAGCGCCGGCCGGGCCTTCGTCGACGGGCTCGACGTGAGCGCGACCCCCGGCGACGTCCTGGCGCGGCGCCTCGGCATCCTGCGCCAGGAGCACGGCGTCACGGCGCGCGTGACGATCCGCGACCTCGTCGCCTTCGGGCGCTACCCGCATTCGAAGGGCCGGCTGACCGCCGCCGACCGCGCCCACATCGCCGACGCCCTCGCCTTCCTCGACCTCGAGCCCCTGGCCGACCGGTTCCTCGACGAGGTCTCGGGCGGGCAGCGCCAGCGCGCCTACATCGCCATGGTGCTCGCCCAGGACACCGACTGCATCCTCCTCGACGAGCCCCTGAACAACCTCGACATGCGCCACGCGGCGTCCATGATGGGCCTGCTGCGCCGGGCCGTGGACGAGCGCGGCCGCACGATCGTGGCGGTGCTCCACGACATCAACTTCGCGTCCTGCTACTCGGACCGGATCGTGGCGATGCGCGACGGCAAGGTCGTGGCGATGGGCCCGCCGGAGGAGATCGTGACGCCTCAGGTGATGCGCGCGGTCTACGGGATCGACGTCGAGGTGGTGACGGTGAAAGGGTACCGGACCGTGTTCTTCTACCGCTGAGCCCCGGAACACCGGCCGCCGTCGCGGGTCATCCCCGACGCGAAGGCGAGAGGATGACCGACATGCTGCTCGAAGGCCGATCGGTGCTGGTGACCGGCGCCTCCCGGGGAATCGGGCGGGCCGTGGCCCTGGCCTGCGCGCGGGCCGGTGCCGACGTCGCGCTCAACCACTGGCGGGATGCCGAGGCGGTCGCTGCGGTCGCCGATGAGATCGCGGCGCTCGGCCGGCGGGCGATCGTGGCGGAGGGCGACGTCGCCGACGAGGCGAGCGCGCCCGCCTTCGTCGCCGCCGCGGTCGAGGCCTTCGGCAAGGTCGACGTGCTGGTCAGCAATGCCGGCATCTGCCCGTTCCACGGCTTCCTCGACATGCCGGCCGATCTGATGCGGCGCACCACCGAGGTGAACTATTTCGGCACCTTCTACATGGCGCAGGCGGCGGCCAACCGCATGAAGGCGCAAGGTGCCGGCGGTGCCATCGTGGCGATGAGCTCGATCTCGGCCCTCGTCGGGGGCGGATCGCAGACCCACTACACACCCACCAAGGCGGCGATCCACTCGCTGATGCAGTCCTGCGCCATCGCACTCGGGCCCAGCGGCATCCGCTGCAACTCGATCCTGGTCGGCACGGTCGAGACCGACATCAACAAGGACGACCTCTCCGATCCCGGCAAGCGGGCGGCGATGACCGCCCGCGTCCCCCTCGGCCGTCTCGGCCGGCCCGACGACATCGCGGAGGTGGCGGTCTTCCTCGCCTCCGACATGGCGCGCTACATGACGGGCTCCGCCGTGCTCGTCGATGGCGGGGCCTACGTCAACCTGCAGTGACGAAGGCCCGCGCGGGGCTCAGGCCGACGCCTGCCCGCGTCCGGCCCCACGCCCGCGCTCGGCGGCGTCGCACACGGCCGCCGCCGCCAGGGCGACCCGGTCCGGCACGTCCTCCTCCGAGCCCCACCAGATCGTCTCCCCGCTCGCCATCCGGGCGTAGCGGGCCTGCCCGCGGATCCCGACTTCGACCACCCGTCCGAGACGACCCGACTTCCGTCCGACATCCATCGCTGCTGCTCCCGCACCGCGTCCATCAGCGAACGCCGCGGCCGGCACCGAGTTCAAGCGGAGCCGTACGCGACGATGCACATCGCCCTTCGACGGGCGCGCCGGGCCGCCGTCTCGGTGCCGTCGTTCCGTACATCTCGCCTCCGAGAGAGCCCGCGTTGCGCGCATGTTCGCAATTTTCCCACCTCGAAGTCCGCCTGCCGGGCAATTTTTGCTGCTGATCGTCTCATCTTACCGGTTGACCCTGGAACGGCCCGCGCCCATCACAAGAGCGGTTGATTATCTGGAAGAAAAAATGGACGACGCGGCCTCCATCACCTCTCCGCTGATCGAGCTGACGAGTGACATCGTCGGCGCCTACGTGTCGAACAACAACGTCCGGGCTGCCGATTTGCCCGGTCTGATTGCATCGATACACGCAACGCTGGTCGGCCTCGGCCAGCCGGCAGCCGAGCCGGAGGAGGACCACAAGGTCACCGCCGCCCAGATCCGGAAATCCGTGACACCGGACCACATCACGAGCTTCCTCGACGGCAAGCCATACAAGAGCCTGAAGCGGCACCTGACGACACGCGGCTACACGCCGGACGAGTATCGCCAGAAGTTCGGCCTACCCTTCGACTACCCGATGGTCGCGGCCACCTACGCGGCCCAGCGCTCCGAGCTCGCCAAGAGCCTCGGCCTCGGCCAGATCCGGCGCGAGCGCGCCGCGGCGCAGAAGGCGCAGGGCGACGCGAAGGCGGAGCCCGCCGCACCCGCGCGCCGTGGCCGCCCGCGCAAGTCCGAAACCCCCACCGAGGCGTGAGGCGCGCCTCACCCTCACGGCGGACCGTCACCGCAGATCACCGGTTGCCGGCCCGTCACCGCCGCCACGACCTCCTCGCGCCGGATGAACCGGCCGAGGGGCGGCAGCTTCGGCGCCACGCTGCCGCGTGAGGGATCGATCAGCATCGGGGTCTTGGTCGCCGCCGTGGCCACGAGGGTGACGGTGAGGCCGCGGAGCATCGCCTCCGCGGCCCAGGACCGGGCGAGGGCGAGGAGCGCCGGCTTCGAGGCCGCCGAGGCGCCCCGCCAGACGGCTCGCGATGCGAGCGGTCGCGGGACTTGTTGGGCATGCCGTCGCCGACCTCGGCCTTGCAGCGACGCGGCCGGGCGCGGCCGTCTGTCGACAAGCATGCCGCGTTCGCCGCGGCCCGCGCGAGCTTCGATGATGTCAGGGCTCCTGTCCGGTCATGCGACGTGGAATGAGTCCTTGGCGGGCCGCCCGGGGCCGGTCATCCTCGGCCGCAACGACGACGGATCTCGACGGGAGATGAGGATGCCGGCCCACGACAGCACGCCCTACCGGACGCAGAACTGGACGGTGACGAAGCCGGTAGCGTCGGGCCGGGACGGCATCGTGGTGGCGCAGAACCGCGAGGCCGCCGAAGCCGGAGCGTCGATCCTGGCGGCCGGCGGCAATGCCGCCGATGCGGCCGTCGCCACCGCCTTCGCGCTGGCGGCGGTGGAGCCCTGGAACAGCGGGCTCGGCGGCATCGGCTTCGCGCTGGTGCTGCCGGCCGGCGCCGCGCGGGCGACGGTCGTGGATTTCGGGCCCGTCTCGAGCCGCAACACCCGGGCCGGCGATTATCCCGTCACCGGCCGGGAGAAGCGCGACCTGTTCACCTGGCCGGAGGTACTGGAGGATCGCAACATCCACGGACCGCTCTCGTTCTGCATTCCCTCGGCGGTGGCGGGCTACACCACGCTGCACGAGGCGTTCGGGACCGGCCGCCCCGTCGCGGACCTTCTGGCGCCAGCGATCGCACTGGCGCGCCGGGGCCTCGCGCAGGACTGGTTCACCACCCTGAAGGTCGCCTCCTCGGCCTCGGTGCTGCGGCTCTACGAGGAGAGCGCCCGGATCTACCTGCCGGACGGGCTGCCGCCGGTCCCGCCCTACCAGGGCACGCCCGGCTTCCAGTCGCTCGGCCGCCTGCCCGAGACGCTGGAGCGGCTGGCGAAAACGGGCCTGCGCGACTTCTACGAGGGCGGGATCGCCCGGGACCTCGCCGCCGACATCGCGGCCCTCGGCGGCGTCATCGACGGGCAAGACCTGGCCGGCTGCCGCGCGGTGCTCCGCGACGCGCCGACGATCGCGTGGCGCGACGACCATCTCGTCCATACGGCGGGCGGGCTCACCGCCGCGCCGACCCTCGCCCAGGTCGTCGCCGGCATGGCGGACGCAGCCCTCCCGCCCTCCGGCCCCGATGCCGCCTGGTTCGCCACGCTCTCGCGCGTGATGCGAGAGGCCTATGCCCGGCGCCTCGCCGGCCTGGGCGCCGCCCGGGAACCGGCTGAGACCTGCACGACGCACCTTACCGTCGTCGACCGGGACGGGATGATGGTGTCGATGACGACGACGCTGCTCTCCTCGATGGGCAGCCGGGTCGTGCTGCCGACGACCGGCGTGCTGATGAACAACGGCGTGATGTGGTTCGATCCGCGCCCCGGCAGCGCCAACCCGATCGCCCCCGGCGCGCGCCCGCTCTGCAACATGTGCCCGGTAATCGTCACGCCGCGGACGGGCGACGGCCCGCGCATCGCCGCCGGCTCCTCCGGCGGGCGGCGCATCCTGGCGAGCGTCTACCAGACCCTCGCCTTCCTGCTCGATTTCGGGATGGATTCGCACGCGGCGGCCCACGCGCCGCGCATCGACGTCTCGGGCCCGGACGGGACGAGCGCGGATGCCCGGCTCCCGCAGGAGGTGCGCGACGCCCTCGCGGCGGCAGGGCCGCTCGCGGTGGTGGAGCACGGTGTCCTGCCGATCAACTTCGCCTGTCCGAACTTCGTCCGGGTCGAGGGCGGGAAGGCCACGGGATGCAGCGACGTCGCCTCGCCGTGGTCGGCGGCCGTAGCGGCCACTCGGATCGCGTAGCGCGCGATCGCACCCTGCCGTCGATCACCCCGCGTCACGCTCGAACATCAGCCCCGCCTCGCGAAAGCCCCCATCGACGTTGAGGGTGTGGCCGTGGATATAGCGGGCCTCGTCGGAGCACAGGAACACGGCGGCATCGGCGATCTCCTCCGGCGTGCCGTAGCGGGTCATCGGGATCCGGGCGGCGTAGGCGGCCCGCGTCGCCCGGTCGTGCATCGCCTTGGCGATCTCGGTCTCGATCGCGCCCGGCGCGATGTTGTTGACGTTGATGTTGGCCTGAGCGAGCTCCACCGCCATCACTTTGGTCAGGAGTTCGAGCCCCGCCTTGGCCGAGCCGTAGGCCGCCCGGCCGTTGCCGCCGCGCTGGCCCGACAGCGAGGCGATATTGATGATCTTGCCGCCACCGGTGCGCACCATCTCGCGGGCGCAGGCCTGCGCCACCATGAAGGCGCCGGTGAGGTTCACGCCGATGATGCGGTTCCAGTCGGCGAGGCTCGTCTCCAGGAACGGGGTGTTGGCACCGATCCCCGCATTGTTGACCAGGATGTCGACGCGGCCGTGCGCGGACAGGATCGCCGCCATCATCGCGGCGACGGAATCCGGATCGGCGACATCGACGGCGACCGGCATCGCCGCCTCGCCCAAGGTGGCGGCGGCCTCCGCCGCGCCCGTCCGGTTCAGGTCGGCGACGACGACCGTCGCGCCCTCCCGCACGAAGGCGGTCGCGACGGCGAAGCCGATCCCCCGCGCAGCCCCGGTCACGAGGGCGACCTTGCCTGCGAGCCGCTGCGTCATCGTCGTCTCCTCCAATCCATCGCCTTACACGGGGGTGCGGCCGCCCTGCTTGACGGCCGAGAGGAAGTCGGGCCGGCCGACCTGGCCGCCCTTGAGCGCCAGTTCGAGCCCGTCGAGGGGTGTGTCGGCGCCATGAGCGCGGCAGAGCGGCGAGCCCGGATCGAGGGGAGCGAGTGCCGTGAGCGCGTCGATTCCGAGCTGCATTGCGGCGTGGCCCGAGGTGTCGCCGCCGGCGATCACCGCCCGAGTCAGGCCGGCATTCAGCACGATCTCCCTCAGGGCGCGCCCGAGCCCGGCCCCGAGCCGCTCGCTGGCCAGAACCGGATCGAGGCCCGCCATGGCCACGGCGTCCCGCAAGCCGGCGACCGCCGGATCGTCCGGGCCGGTGGCGCTGTAGACCAGGGGATCGCGGCCGGCACCGAGGGCTGTCCGCGCCTCCGCGACGACGCGGCCGATCTCCTGCGCGAAGGCCGCTTCGTCGGTCACACGCCTGGCGTCGAGCCGGATGCCGGCGAATCCCCGGTCGAGGGCGTGGGCGATCTGGCCGGCCGTCGCCGGGGAGACCGAACCGGACACGACCGCGATCCGCTCCACGGGCGCGCACCGCGACGCCGGCGGCTCGGCCGGCAGCAGGCCCGCCCGGCGCCAATAAGCGACGAGGGCGGCCCCGACCCCCTGCGAGCCGACGGCGAAGACCGGGTGTCCGCCGCGCTCCCAGATCAGCCGGCCGGCCTCGGCCAGGGTCTCGGCATCGAGCACGTCGAGGGAGACGATCGCCGCCCCCGCGGCCCTGGCCCGGTCGAGCGCCGCGTCCCCCTCGCCCCGCTTCATCGCCACGAAATCGACGAGGCCGACCGGCAGGGCCGTCTGGCGGCCGAGGTGGCGCCCGAGATCGGCCTCGTCCATCGGCGTGACCGGGTGGCGAGCCATGGTCGGGTGGCGGTCGAGGCGGTAGCCCGCGCCATGGGCCATCGCGAACAGGTGGCCGAAGCTCTGGTAGCGGCCCATCCCCGGATCGGCGACGACCATCGGGGTCCAGTCGCCGGAAAAAATCCCGCGGCCGATCTCGACGGCGCGGCCGATCGAGCCGACATGCGGCGCCGAATCGAAGGTCGAGCAGACCTTGTAGTGCGCGACCGGCGCGTCGAGGGAGGCGAGGAGCCGGAAGGCCGGAGGCAGCTCCCGGTCCATCCAGGCCGGCGGCTGCGAGCGCGCCACCCCGGCGATGCCGATGGCGCGGGCGCCCGCGAAGGCCTTCAGGCGCTCCGGGCTGGGAGCCGAGAGGAAGAGCACGGTCTCGAGCCCGGCGAAGGCCAGCACCTCCATCGCCGCGGAGGAACCGGTGAAGTCGTCGCCGTAGAAGGCGACGAGAGGGCCGTCGGGGAGCGGGCGCGCGCTCACGCCGCGCCCTCCAGCGCCTGGGCCAGCGCCGGATGGGTGCGGGCGTGGTGGGCGAGCGGAATGCCCGCCACCGCCGCCTCCCACGCCTGGCGCAGGGCCGCCACTCCCTCGCCGGGCCCGCCCGGATGGGCGACGATGCCGCCGCCCGCGGTGACGATGAGATCGGTGGAGCCGAGCGCCGCGTAGGTGCCGGGGGCCTGCCGCACGGTCTGGCCGGAGGAGAAGACCGGCATGGCGAGGCACGGCTTGTCGGGAAAGAGCGGCGTCAGGCAGGTGCGGGCCGAGGCGACGACGCTGTCGTCGTCCTCCGAGAACTTGTTGTCGAGGCCGTTGACGTGCATGTGGTCGGCGCCGGCCAGGCGCCAGATCTTCTGCCAGGCGACGTAGGACCAGCCGAGCAGCGGGTGGCGGGCGAGATACCCCCAACCGTTGCGGTGGGCGTGGATCGGCAATTCGCTCGTCCGCGCCAGCGCGATCATGCCGACGAGGCCGACCGAGTTCAGGCTCGCCATCACGCAGGTGCCGCCGAGATCGCGCACGAGGTCGTGGCGCCGGCGCATCTGGTCGATCTCGCCGGTGAGGTTGAAGGCGACCATCACCTTCTTGCCGGTGCGCTCGGCGTGGTCGTTGACGACGCGCATCACGGCGCGCGCCCTCTCGTCGAACGGACAATGCGGCCCGTCCGCCTGCAATTCGTCGTCCTTGATGAAGTCGATGCCGCCCTCGCACAGGGTCCGGACCAGGGCGGCGGTCTCCTCCGGCCCGAAGCCGACGCTCGGCTTGACGATGGTGCCGATGATCGGACGGTCCTCGACCCCCGCGAGGCGGCGCGTACCGCCGATCCCGAAGCGCGGGCCCGGATAGGCATCGGCGAAGGGCTGCGGCAGACGGATGTCGAGAAGGCGCAGGCCCGTGATCGGGCGCAGCTCGAACAGGTTTCCGGCGACGGTGGCGAGCAGGTTCGGCAGCGAGGGGCCGAGATTCTCGATCGGCCAGGACAGGGTGACGCGCGCGCGGCGCAACCTGGCGGGATCGACCGCGGCGGTGGTCGGCAGCGACGGCGCCGCGACGGAATCGTCCAGCACCTCCAGGCGCTCGACCCGGGCCGCGGAGCGGGCCTTGAGTTCCGGCGTCTCCCCCGGCACCGGCACGAAGGTGCCGCTCGATTGCTCGCCGGCCATCGTCTCCGCCACCTTGCGGGGATCGCTCGCGGTCTCGAGGAGGTAATCGGCCTCGATCCGGATCGGGGGCGCGGCGGGGCGCTGGCTCATACACTCACTCCGGGGATCGCGACGCTCGTGCGAGGGCCGGAGCCTAGCGAAGGGCCGGGTGCGCGAGAACTTGAGTTCGGCGCAGCGACCTGTGAGAAAAACTCTTACCTCAACGGGGAGCCCTCATGCCGAAGCCGCGCCTGCCTCTCAATGCGCTGCGCGCCTTCGAGGCTGCGTCCCGTCTCGGCAGCATGAGCGCCGCCGCCGCCGAGCTCGGGGTCACCCACGGGGCGGTGAGCCGTCAGGTCCGCGCCCTTGAGGCACAGTTCGGGCTACCGCTCCTCGAGCGAGGCGCGCGCGCCGTCTCGCCGACGCCGGAGGGGGCACGGCTCGCCGCCGAGCTGGCCGAGAGCTTCGAGCGGATGCAGGCTGCGGTGGCGCGGGTGCAGCCAGGCCCGCTGACCTTGTCCAGCTCGGCGACCGTGATGATGCGCTGGCTGCTCCCGCGGCTGGAGCGGTTCAAGCGGGCCCATCCGTCGATCGAGCTGCGGCTGACCGTCAGCTACGGCGAGGTTGACTTCATCCGTGACGAGATCGGCCTCGCCTTGCGCAACAGCATGGTCCGCGCGCCCGCGAGCGCGCTCGCCGAGACCCTGATCCGCGAGGAGATCGGGCCGGTCTGCCACCCCGATTATGCCCTGCGGATGAGGGTCGACGGGCCGGACGAGCTCGTCGCGCGGGCCCGCCTCCTCGGCACCGCGACGCGGCCGGAGGGCTGGGCCGAATGGGCCCGGGCGATCGGGCGGCCGGATGTCGCGATCACCCCCGACGAGGTGTTCGGGCATTTCTACCTGGTCATCCAGGCGGCGGCCTGCGGCCTCGGCTTCGCGCTGGCGCCGCGCCTCCTCGTCGAGGACGAGATCGCCGCCGGCCACCTCGTCGCGCCGCTGGGCTTCGTGCCCGGCCCGCACGAGATGCAGCTCTGGACCGCCGAGCACCTGCGCCACCGGCCCGACCTGCGCATCGTGGCGGAGTGGCTGCGGCGGGAGATGACCGGGGCGGGCCGACGCGCCGCGGAGCGCTGAGCGAAGCGGGATTGGTGCACCACGATGGACGCGGCCTCCGAGCGGGACGAGCCGCTTCCCTCCATGTCACGCACGCGCGCCCATTGCGGCGCCCTCGGCTACCCGCCCTACCGCCGGGCACGCTTCGACGACGTGCCCTTCGCCCCACTGGGAAACCCCCTCGCCGAGGCCTGCCTCGCCCTCGTTACGACGGCCGCGCCTTACCAGCCGGACAAGGGCGACCCGGGACCCGGCGCGCTCTATAACGGCGCGGGCAAGTTCTTCGCCGTCGGCTCGGCCGCAATCGACCGATTCCCGGACCTGCGCATCGCCCATATCGCCTGTGACCGCGACCCGCCGCGCGGCATTCGAAGCCGAGAAGCGCAAGGCACGGCCCGGCAGCGGGGCGTGACGGCGGCGCACCTGAGGAGCCGGGCGCCTCGGCGGTCATGCTCCTGCCCGGAACGCCTGCCAGGGATCCGCCTCCCGTTCACAGCCAGCCGATCGCCGATGCTCGCCCGTACAGCCGTGCTCCTCATCCTCCTCGCCGGTCCCGCCCTCGCGCAGGACTACAACCGTGCCGACCTGGTCCGCGGGCTCTGCCACAAGGACGGCTGCGACGAGTTCCAGGTCCTGCGGGTCGAGCCGATGCTGACCGGCACCACCGGCAGCCTGAAGCGCACGCAGGTGAAGACCTTCCACGCGAGCCATGCCGGCCGCAGCGAGCGCGAGGCGGAAGGTGGCTACGTCTACTGCTCGCCGACGAAGCCCGCCGTGATGGCGCAGGGCAAGAGCCGTACCGCGGCCTTCATGCTGGCGCCCTTCGCCACCGAGGACAGCAGCGAGACGATCCGCAAGAACGCCAATTTCGTCGCCATGTACTTCGCCATCTGCCACGGCCCGGACGTCGCCCGGCAGGCGGTGCGGGACCTGCGCGGCACGGCGTCCTCCCTCGGCTACCGCGTGGCCGCGACGGCCTCCCGGATGGTCGACCTGGCGAAGCCTGAGGACATCGTCGACCGGGCCCCGGCGCCGCCCGTGGCCCAGGCGCCCCGCCCCGCGCCGGTCACCCCGGCCGCCCCGCCGCGGCGGGAGGCAGCGCCGGGGGCGGCCCTGCTGCCGCCGGGCGAGATCCCGGAGGATTGAGGGCGGCGTTCATTCGGCTGGGCGGGGCTGCGCGGCGAAGGAAATGGTGCGGTTCTTCCCTCGAACAGCCCCACGCCCGCGCGACCCAGGCGCGTCGCAGCCAGCCAACGGAATGTCGCTCGGATGGCAGCGCGGGCGCCCCCCGCGCGGATAGTCGGCCTCGCTCGATATAGCTTCGCGAGGCCCCATGCTCGACGTGACGCCGACCGCGCTGCAGCGCCTCCTGCGCGAGGAGAAGTCGACCGTCGGCAACCTCGTCTGCCTCTACCATTCCTGGACCTACGATCTCGCCAGCAGCCTGATCCATGCCGAGCACATGGGCCCGGACTTCAAGCGGGGCTGCCACGGGCTCAAGCCCGTGCATCTGCGCTCGCTCGCCGGCCTGCTCTTCCTCTGCCTCGCCGAGCGGCACCGGCCCGGACCGGAGGCGTCGCCGAAGGTCGTGATCGTCGAGGCGCCCGCCTTCCTGGTCGCGGTCGTACCCGACGCCGGCGGCGGACGCCTCTCGGCCCATGACCGCCAGGTGCTGGGCGCCGCCCGGGCGCTCGCCGTGCGCGAGGGCGGCGTGGCGCTCGTCTCGGTCGGCCCCTGCGAGGGCGGCGGGCAAGCTGGCGCCGACCGTCACGTCGCGCTCGACAGCCCGGCCGAGGACGACCCGATCGTTCGGGCCGCGGGGATCGCCGCGGCGCTCCAGTCCCTGAACCCGCGCCACGTCCTCTTCCCCGAGTCGCTCGTCGGCGGCGACCTCGCGCACCCGGTCGCGCTGGGGATGGGAGCGCCGCTGTTCGACAATGCCGAGGTGGTCGCAGCCAACGGCCTGATTCGTACGGCGCGCGGGCGCCGCGTCGAGCAGCGGGCGGCGCCCGGTCTCCTCGCCACCGTGGCGCCGGACGCGGTCGCCGAGCATGCCGGACCGCCCGGGGAGGCGCGTCGGCTGGACCTTGAAGCCGTGCCATACGAGCTTCCGGCCTCGCCGGTCGTCTCGGGTCGAGGCGATGATGGCGGCCTGCGGCGACATCGCCGGCACTCACACCAAGAACCTGTTTCTGCGCGACGGCAAGAGGACCACCTTCCTCGTCACGCTCCGGCACGATGCGGCCGTCGACCTCAAGGCGTTCCGGCCGGTGCTCGGCGCGCGGGGCGGGCTGTCCTTCGCCAGCGCCGAGGCCCTGCGCGAGCAGCTCGGCGTCGAGAGCGGCGCCGTCTCACCCCTGGCCGCTCTCAACGCCGCGCCGGGTAGCGTCCGAATCTTCCTTGAGGACCGCCTGCTCGACGACGCGCGGATCAACGTCCATCCGCTGGTGAACACCCGGACTCTCACTCTGGCTCCGGCGGACCTCGTCGCTGTCTTGCGGGACGACGGGCACGAGGTGACGTCGTTCGCCCTGCCGGAGGGGCCGGCGGAGGAGGTGTGAGACGGACAGCCGCCGACGTCGTTGGGCGCCCTCAGCCCGCCCGTGAGAGAAGCCCCGCCGCGGCGGGGGCCGGGCGGGGCGTCAAGTCGAGGTCCAGAGATCAGGACCTTAGCGCCGGCCCTGCGGCCGGCGCATCCTCCATTTGCGGGAAGGATCAGGCGTTCGGACGGGCCCGGCGCCGCGGCATCGCCCGCGCCGTCGCGGCCGGCGCACAACGCTGCCAGCCCCAATGGTCGTAGGCGGTCGTGGCGCGCGATTCGCACCAGCCCTGACGGCGCAGGGTCGCGGCGTAGCGGTCTCGGTCCTCGCAGGCCTGGTTGGCGATCGCCGAGGCCGGCAGGGCGCAGGCCGCATCGGCCCGCTGCCAGCGCGCGATCGCGTCCTCCGCGGCGAGGGCGGGGACGGCACCCGCGACCAGCAGGGTGAGGGAGAGGAGCGAACGCAGGAGCGACATCACGCGGGCCTTCGGTGGAATGCAGGGTGATCGATGACCGACGATCGTGGCGGGGATCGGACGGATTCGCGCAGTCTCGTCAAGCAGAAATGCATTCTCCCCATCAGGCTTAATCCGTTCGGACGAGGTAATCCGCGTGTCCGGACTGCCCTCCACACCGGGACGACGGGGCCGGTCCCGCCCTCCTCTGTGCCGCATCGTCCGGTCCGGCCCCGCCATGCCCCCGGTGCTGTGCCGCCGATGCCCTCGCCAGCGCCGCAATCCTGTGCTCAAAGGGCGCGACCTCACCCAGACGGGCATTTCCAGACCCATGCTGCGCCGCCTCTACGAGTGGATCCTCGCGCTCGCCGCGCGCCCCTCGGCTCCCTACGCGCTCGGCGCGGTCTCCTTCGCCGAGAGTTCGTTCTTCCCGATCCCGCCGGACGTGATGCTGGTGCCGATGGCGGTGACCCGGCCCGAGAAGGCCTGGACCTACGCGCTGATCGCGACGCTCACCTCGGTGGCTGGCGGGATCGCCGGCTACGCCATCGGGGCTCTGCTCTACGATTCCGTCGGCGCCTGGCTCTTCCATCTCTACGGGCTCGACAAGGGGGCCGACGCCTTCCGGGAGGCCTACGCGCATTACGGCCACTGGGTGATCCTGCTCAAAGGCCTCACCCCGATCCCCTACAAGCTCGTCACCATCACGTCGGGCTTCGCCGGCTACGACCTGTTCTGGTTCATCGTGCTGTCGCTGATCACCCGGGGCGCCCGGTTCTTCATCCTGGCCGGGCTCGTCGGACGCTACGGCGTCGGCATCCGCACCATCCTCGACCGCCACCTGAACGCGGTGGCGGCGGTGTTCGTGGCAGTCGGCGTGCTCGGCTTCGTCGGCTTCCGCTACCTGTTCTGAGGCCTTTCGCCATGGCTCACGCCTTCGCCACGCGGCTCACCGCTCCCCGGCCGGCGGCCCTGCTAGTGCTCGTCGGCGCCGCCGCCGCCGTCGGCGGCGCGCTGATCTTCCAGCACGGCCTCGGCTACGTGCCGTGCAAGCTCTGCCTGACCGAGCGCCAGCCCTACTACCTCGCCCTGCCGCTGCTCGCCGCCGCCCTGCTGCTGCCGCGCCGCCTCTCGGCCTGGCTGCTGGCGCTGGTGGCGCTGATCTTCCTCGTCGGGGCCGGGCTTGGCGCCTACCATGCCGGGGCCGAATGGGGCTTCTGGCCCGGCCCGAGCGATTGCGGCGGCGGGGCCGGTCCGGCCCCGGCCGGCGTGAACGATTTCCTCAAGTCCCTCGAGAGCACCCGCCCGGTCGATTGCACCGCGGCGGCCTGGCGGTTCCTCGGGATCTCGCTCGCCGGCTACAACGCCCTCATTGCCCTTGCCCTGGCGGCGCTCGCCGGCACCGCCGCTCTGCGGGGCCTGCGGCGCGGCGCCTGAGCGAAGCCGATTTCCGCATTGCGTAGCGATCGATCGGCGAATCGTATGAAGCGTCAGCGCTTCGGCTTCATCACCGTCGGCTCGGCGAGGAGTGCGGCCAGCCGCTCGGAATCGAGGGCCGGCTCGGCCTTCGGCTTCGCCTCCTTCTTCGGCTCCGTCTTGGGCTCGACCTTCGCCAGCCGGGCTACCTTGGCGGCCGGCGGCGTCGGCACGATCGAGCCGGTGGTGACCGGCTCGTCCAGGGGCATGGGCTTTACCGCCGCGACGAGCTGGACCGGGCGCGGCGGCTCGCGGTCGAGCTGCGCCGAGCAGACGGCACAGACCGTGGCGAAGCCGAGGCCGGCGATCGTCGCGAGAGTGAGGTTGGAACGCAGGGACACGGTCGGATACTCAGGAACGGTTGACCATCGGCGAGCCTAGGCGCCGACCCCTTAAGGATCTCCTCGGTTCCTGGGCGACCCCGTTCAGGATTCGCACACCACACCGGCAGAGCCGGGCGAACCCGGCAAAGCTTGACGACTTGCCTCCGGTACCCGGAGGACGGTGGATGTTCTTTACCATGACGGCGGCGATCGGCGGGGCGATGACCGCGGGGATCTGGCTCAGCCAGGACGGCGCCGCGGCAGCAGGGCTCGCTGCGCTGACGGTCGGCCTGATGAGCGCTGCGGCGGCGGCGTCCCTCATGATCCGCCTCGATCGCCGGACGCGGGCGACCGACCCGGCGATCGAGGCGGAGCCGGTCGCCGACGAGCGTCCGCGCCTGCCGCGCCGCCGCGTCGCCGGATCCTGTCCGCCCCATCGCCGCCGCCGGCCCGGCCAGCCGAGGACGGCGCGGCTCGCCTCCGCCCTGTGATCCCTCCGGAACCCGGCGAGCGCGCCCCGGTTGTCGCTCGCACGAAACCAGAGGACCCGACGACCCGCGTGATGGCGCTCTCCCCCCAGGACCGGTCCGGCTGGCCCACCGCGTGAGAACGGCGCTCCTCGCTCTCGCGATCCTCACGGCCGGCGCTGCGCAGGCCGCGGGGATCGGCGCGAGCGGCGGCCCGTCCGAGGTCCTGCTGGTCGTCCAGATCGTGCTGCTCCTCACCGTCGGGCGACTGCTCGGCGAAGCGATGCTGCGCATCGGGCAGCCGGCGGTGATGGGCCAGCTGCTCGCCGGCATCCTGCTCGGCCCCTCCTTCCTCGGGGCGATCTGGCCGGAGGCGCAACACTGGCTGTTCCCGCCCGGCCGCGATCAGAAGGCGCTGCTCGACGGCATCGCTCAGCTCGGCATCCTGCTCCTGCTGCTGATGACCGGCATGGAGACCGACCTCGCCCTGGTGCGCAAGGTCCGGCGCGCGGCGTTCAGCGTCTCCGTCACCGGCGTCGCGGTGCCGTTCGGCTGTGGCTTCCTTCTCGGCTGGTTCCTGCCCGAGGCGATGCTGCCGCGGCCGGAGCTGCGCCTCGTCACCGCGCTCTTCCTCGGCACGGCGCTCGCGATCTCCTCGGTCAAGATCGTCGCCATGGTGGTGCGCGAGATGGATTTCCTGCGCCGCAATGTCGGTCAGGTCATCGTCGCCTCGGCGATCATCGACGACACGATCGGCTGGGTCATCATCGCGGTCATCTTCAGCCTGGCCCAGGCCGGCAGCATCGATCTCTGGGAGGTCGGTCGCAGCCTCGCCGGCACCCTGGTCTTCCTCGGCATCAGCCTCACGGTCGGGCGCCGCCTCGTCTTCTGGCTGATCCGCTGGGCCAACGACCGCTTGCGCAGCGAGGCCGCGGTGATCACCGCGATTCTGGTGCTGATGGGCGTGCTGGCGCTGGTCACGCAAGCGATCGGCGTGCACACGGTGCTCGGCGCCTTCGTGGCCGGCCTCCTCGTCGGGCAGTCACCGATCCTGACCCGGCGCATCGACGAGCAGTTGCGCGGCGTCGTCACCGCCCTGTTCGCGCCGATCTTCTTCGGGCTCGCAGGCCTGAGCGCCGACCTCACCATCCTGCGCGACCCGCGCCTCCTGCTCCTCACCCTCGGGCTCATCGCCATCGCGAGCCTCGGCAAGTTCGCCGGCGCCTTCGCGGGCGGGCTGATCGGGGGCTTGCGGCGGGCGGAATCCCTGGCGCTGGCCTGCGGCATGAATGCCAGGGGCTCGACCGAGGTCATCGTCGCCTCGATCGGGCTCGGCATGGGGGCGCTGAGCCGGGACCTGTTCACCATGATCGTCGCGATGGCGCTGATCACTACCCTGGCGATGCCCCCGACCTTGCGCTGGGCGCTCCATCGCCTGCCGCTGAAGGGCGAGGAGAAGGAGCGGCTGGAGCGCGAGGCGGCGGAGGAGCGCGGCTTCGTCGCCCGGCTCGAGCGCCTGCTGGTTGCCGCCGACGATGGCCCGAAGGGGCGCTTCGCCGCCCGGATCGCCGGCCTCGTCGCCAGTTCGCGCGGCATGCCGGTGACGGTGGTGCGGCTCGGGCCGGCGACGGAGGAGGCCGCCCTGTCCGGCGCGGTGGCGGCGGCGGCGCAGGGCGCGCGCGACGAGGAGGCCAGAGCGGTCGAGGTGACGGAGCTCGCACGGCGGGAGCCCGCCGCGGAGGCCGTGGGCGAGGAGGCCGCCAAGGGCTACGACCTCCTGATCGTCGGCATCGACCCCACGGTGGCGCCGGAGGGCGGCCTCGCCGACGCGGTGGCCGGCGCGGCCGAGCGGTTCGACGGGCCGCTCGCCATCGCGGCGGCGCGAGGCGCGCACCGCACGGATCCCGAACGCGCCGCCCTCTCGATCCTGGCGGTGATCGACGGCACCCAGGCCGCCCGCCGCGGCGCCGAGATCGCCGTCACCCTGGCCCGCGGCGCCGGCGCACCGCTGACGGTGCTGTTCCTCTCGGAGGCCACCGGCCCGCGGCGGCGCCTCACCGGCCTGCGCCCGGGCGACGCGGCGGCCCTGCGCGACGTGCTCGATCTCGCCGAGCAGGCCGGGCTGCGGGTCCGGACCGAGATGCGCGCCACGCGGGCGCCGGAGCGGGAGATCCTGCGCCAAGCCCGGGCCGGCGATCACGACCTCATCGTGATGGGGGTCACCCGCCGCGCCGGCGACGGGGCAGCGTTCGGGCCTGTGGCGGAGGCGGTGCTGGAGGCCTCGGACCGTTCGGTGCTGTTCCTGGCGAGCTGACCGTCATAGGACAGAACAGGATCTACCGTTCCAGCTCCGCTTCGTCCTTGTGCCTGAAACGATACAGACACCGAGCAGCCAAGCGGCACTTCCTCTGCTGGATCCCGGATCGCCTTCCACTTCATTGAAGTCGTCCGGCGAAGTGGCAGAGTAACCCGAGTCGATCGAGGCGCAGCAGCGGACGCCCTCAGTTCCGATCGTCCGGCAAGGACGGCAGCGGCTGCACCGCGATCCCCTCCTCCAGGAGCGAGCGCGCCTCGGTCAGGCTCGCCTCGCCGTAGATCGCCCGCTGCTCGGTCTCGCCATAATGCATCCGCCGCGCCTCCGCCGCGAAGTTCTCGCCGACATGGTCGGCGGTGCGGGCGACGTGCTCGTGGAGGGCGCGGATCATCGCGCGCAGCTGCCGCTCGGGCTCGGAGACCAGGCTGACCGGCGCCTCGGCGGAGGCCGGGGCCGCGGGTGCGCTGGGCGCCTCGACCGGGGCCGGGAGGTTCGCCGTGCGACCGAGCGACGGTGCCATGATCTGCTTGGCGACCTTCGGGCTGTTGCAGAACGGGCAGGTCACGAAGCCGGCCCGCGCCTGCTCGTCGTAGGAGTCGCTCGACGGGAACCAGCTCTCGAAGCTGTGGCCGGAATCGCAGGACAGGGCGTAGCGGATCATGACGGGGGATATCGGTGGGCGCGCGCGCGGTTGCGAGGGGCTGCGACGCTGGATGCGGCCCTTGTGGCGGAAATCCGGCCCCGAAGAAACCTTGGTTTACGGGAATATCGCTCGTCAGGCGCGGGCAGCCTCGACCACCACCGGGCGGGCGTGCCGAAGGGCCGGGATGCGGGCGCGCGCATCGGCGACCAGCGCCATGTCGATCTCGGCCAGGATCACCCCCGGCTCGTTGCCGTCGGCCTCGGCCAGCACCCGGCCCCAGGGATCGACGATGAGCGAGTGGCCGTAGGTCTCGCGCCCGTCCTCGTGCCGGCCGCCCTGCGCGGCCGAGATCATGAACGAGCCGGTCTCGATCGCCCGGGCGCGCTGCAGTACGTGCCAATGCGCCTCGCCGGTCTGGCGGGTGAAGGCGGCGGGCGCCGACAGGATCTCGGCCCCGGCCTCGGCGAGCGCCCGGTAGAGGGCGGGGAAACGCACGTCGTAGCAGATCGCGACGCCGAGCCGACCCCAGGGCAGGTCGGTGACGACGGCCCGGGCGCCGCCGGTATAGGTGGCCGATTCGCGGTAGCTCTCGCCGTTCGGCAGGTCGACGTCGTAGAGGTGGAGCTTGTCGTAGGCGGCAAGGATCGCGCCCTCGCGGTCGATCACGAAGGCGCGGTTGGCGATCTTGTCGCCGTTCTTCACCGCGAGCGAGCCGACATGAACCACGATGCCGCGCTCGCGGGCGACGTCGCGCAGGGCGCCGAGGGTCGAATCGTCCTCCGGCGCACGGATCTTCTGGAACAGGCTCGCCCGGTCCCGCTCGAGGAGCGAGGTCATCTCGGGAGTCTGGACGTAATGCGCGCCGCGTTCCGCCGCCTCGCGGATCCCCGCCACCGCGGCGTCGCGGTTCTGCGCGGGGTCGCGGCCGGAGCGCATCTGCACGCAGGCGGCGACGAAGCGGGGAGCGGTCATGGGCTGCAACTCCGGAAATCCCGGAAAGCTTACGCCGGAACGGCGCCCCCCCGCCAGAGGCGTCGCATGACGGGCGTCAGGTCAGCCGGCCAGCAGCGGGTCGAGGCGGCCGGCGCGGTCGAGGGCGTAGAGGTCGTCGCAGCCGCCGACATGGGTCTCGCCGACGAAGATCTGCGGCACGCTGGTGCGGCCGCCGGCCTTGTCGATCATCTCGCGCCGGGCGCCCGCCTTGGCCTCGACGTCGATCTCGGTGAAGGCGGCGCCCTTCTCCTGCAGCAGCGACTTCGCCGCCGAGCAATAGGGGCACCAGCTGGTGGTGTAGATCGTGACCGGCTGCATCCGTCGGCTCGCGCGCTGCTGGGACGGGCCCGATATAGGCACCGGCGAGCGATCGCGCCAGCGGCGGCCCTCAGGCCGCCATGAGCTTCTCGACTTCCGTGACCAGCTCGCGCAGGTGGAACGGCTTCGACAGGACCTTGGCGTCCTTCGGAGCCTTCGAATCGGGGTTGAGCGCCACCGCGGCGAAGCCGGTGATGAACATCACCTTGATGTCGGGGTCGAGCTCGGTGGCGCGGCGCGCCAGCTCGATGCCGTCCATCTCGGGCATCACGATGTCGGTGAGCAGGAGCTCGAACGGCTCCTCGCGCAGGCGGTTATAGGCCGACAGCCCGTTGTCGAACGAGGCCACGTCGTAGCCAGCGTTCTGGAGCGCCTTGGCGAGGAAGCGACGCATGTCGTTGTCGTCTTCCGCGAGGAGGATCTTCATGAACGAAAGTCCCGGATACCGATTCGGTGCGTTCATTCCATAAAGCGGCGGCGTGGTAAACAGAGTGTTGACGCTGGGCTCGCCGGAGCGGTTTCCCCCGGCGGATTCTCGAGGGCTTCCGGTTCCTCGCGGCAGTGGACAGGTCCGGGCCGTGGCGCCAGATTAGCCGGATGAAGGTGCGATCGCGTCCCGTCCCCACCCCCCTCGCCCGGACGACCGGATGAGCCGGGTTCCCCCCGCCAGCCTGTTCACGCCGCCCTTCCGGGTGGACGAGCCGGAGCGGCAGACCCTGCCGTTCGTCTACAACACCGGCCATTCCGGGGCGGTCTACCCGGCCTCCTTCGTGGCGGCCTCGCGGCTCGACGCGGTGGCCCTGCGCCGCTCGGAGGACGCCTTCGTCGACCGGCTCTACGCCCCGGTCGTCGGCCTCGGCGCTCCCCTGATGCAGGCTGCCTTCCCGCGGGCCTATCTCGACGTGAACCGGGAGCCCTACGAGCTCGACCCGCGGATGTTCGACGGGCGCCTGCCGCCCTTCGTCAACGTGCGCTCGATGCGGGTGGCGGGCGGCCTCGGCACGGTGCCGCGGGTGGTAGCGGACGGCCAGGAGATCTACCGCACCCGCCTGCCCGTCGAGGAGGCGCTGTCGCGCATCGAGGAGTTGTACAAGCCCTATCACCGCACGCTGAAGGATCTGGTGGCCCGCACCGCCCGGACCTTCGGCCATGCCGTCCTGATCGACTGCCACTCGATGCCCTCGACCAGCCTCGCCCGCGACGAGGGACCGACCGTCGACGTTGTCCTCGGCGACCGCTTCGGCACGTCCTGCGCGCCCGACCTGATCGACTGCGCCGAAGCCGCGTTTCGCAGCCACGGCCTCCGGGTGGTGCGCAACAAGCCCTATGCGGGCGGCTTCATCACCGAGCATTACGGCGAGCCGGCGCTCGGCCGCCACGCCCTCCAGATCGAGGTCAACCGCGCCCTCTACATGGACGAGCGCAAGCTCCTGCCCCGCCCCGGCTTCGAGGCCCTGTCGCGGATCCTGACGGCGGTGGCCGAAACGCTGGGCCACGCGTCCCTCGACCTCGGGCCCCGGCGCATCGCCGCCGAGTAGACCGGCGCAGGCGTTCCCGCCCGTCCCGGGTTCGGAGCGGCGGGAGCGGAGCCGGGACCCCGCGGCCGAAGCCCTCGGCCGCTCGGCCGCCGCCTAGCGTGCTGCCGTCGGCATGTTGCAACGCAATCGGGCGCTGCCGTAAGCAGGAGGCGACCGCAAGGAAACCCCCGCGATGATCGACCTCCGCCTCCGCCGCAGCGTGCTCTACATGCCGGGCTCCAACCAGCGCGCCCTAGAGAAGGCGCGCAGCCTCGCGGCCGACGCCCTGATCCTCGACCTCGAGGACGCGGTGGCGCCCGACGCCAAGGAGGTGGCGCGCGAGCAGGTCTGCGCCGCGGTCCGCCAGGGCGGCTACGGCGAGCGCGAGCTGATCATCCGCGTCAACGCCCCGCAGACGCCCTGGGGCGAGGCCGACCTGCGCGCCGCGATCGAGGCGAAGCCCGACGCGATCCTGATGCCGAAGGTCTCGTCCCCGGCCGTGCTCGAGAACATCGCCGACCGGCTGGAAGCCCTCGACGCGCCGGCGGGCATCAAGATCTGGGCGATGATCGAGACCCCGGCCTCGATCCTCAACATCCAGGCGATCGCCGCGGCGCGGCGCAATCCGGGCACCCGGCTCACCTGCTTCGTGCTCGGCACCAACGACCTCGCCAAGGACACCTGGACGCAGATCGTGCCCGGCCGGGCCCCGATGATGCCGTGGCTGATGACGGCGCTCGCCGGCGCCCGGGCCGAGGGCCTGACCATCCTCGACGGCGTCTACAACAACTTCTCCGACCTCGACGGCTGCCGCCAGGAATGCGAGCAGGCCCGCATCCTCGGTTTCGACGGCAAGACGCTGATCCATCCGGGCCAGGTCCCGCTCGCCAATGCCGCCTTCGCGCCGACCGAAGACGAGGTCGCGGTCGCCCGCAGCGTGATCGAGGCCTTCGAGCGTCCGGAGAACGCCAGGCGCGGTGCGATCCAGATCAACGGCCGCATGTTCGAGCGGCAGCACATCCCGATGGCCCGACGCTCCGTCGCCTGGGCCGAGGCGATCGCCGCGAAGGGTCAGTAATCCGCGCGCCCGTCGGGCGAATCACCCGGGCTTGACGCACGGATAGTTGCAGCGCACAAACTGTTTAGAGATAATTAACGCGTGATCTCCGGGGCGCTCCCGGAGCAGCGTGGCCCTTCGGCCCCTTCCGGGCCGGGCCCACTTGGCGTCCACACGCTTCCCGGCGCCACTCCCTCGAATGCCCGCGACGGAGATCGACATGCGCTGCGCGCCTCCCGCCTTCGAGACCATTTTCCGCATCCCGGGCGAGCACCGGCTGGAGAGCGCCGGCATGCTCGGCCGCGGCGGCCGGGTCTTCGGGATCTGCTGGTTCCACCGGGAATACGACCGGCACGACCGCCTGGTGGCCCGGCACGAGACCTACGACGAGGTCGGGGCGGACGGCGCCCCGCGCTGCGGCTGGCGCCGCTACGACGAGGCCGGCCGTGTCACGCTGGCGCACGAGGTCGGCATGCGCTGGGCCGCCCTGGTCGAGAGCCTGTCGCGCCGCGAGGCCGAGACGGTGCTCCAGCATCCGCGGGTGCAAGAGGCGGAACTCGGCTGCGTACCGGCCTGAGAACGTCGCGGGCTCGGCCGGCCCCCTCCGATCGAGCATCCTCCGCCGTCACCCCGGGTGGCGCTGCGCGGTCCCGGGACGACGTCGAGAGCTTTTCGTTGCGCGATGGGCTTCTCTGAACGCGCCGGCTTTCTTACCGGGCCGCCGGCTTCTTGGCCGCCTCGGCCGCCGCCGGCGTGATGCTGCCGGTCTGGGTCACCTTGTCCTTCGCCTGGTCGAGACGCTTGGTCAGCGAGGCGAGGTCGCGCTGGGTGGCGGCGAGCTGCGCCTTGGCCTTGTCGCGGGTCGCGCCGAGCTGGGCGATCTCGTCCCGCGCCGCCGCGATCTTGGCCTGACGGTCGCGCAGCTCGGCCTCGACGTCCTGGAACTGCTTGAAGCGGGCGGCGAGCGCGTCGCGCTGGCCCTCGGTTTCCGCCAGCTGGGCCCGGAGCGCGCTCTTGCCCGAGGAAGAGACGCCGTAGGCGCCCCAGCCCGACAGGGTGCCGAGGCCGAGGATGCCGGCCGCGAGGGCGGCGGGATGGGGGTGGAACCGCAGGGTACGCATCGGCAGTCCTCGTCAGGTACTCGTAGGGCCGCGTCGAGCGGCTGAGGATGTCCCGGACCCGGGAACACGATTGTGCCTGAGTATGACGCGGCTTCGTTAACGCCAGCTTGCCGCGATTCGTGGTCGGAAACCTTAACGAAACGTGACCGACATGGCCGCTGGAGACGGGATCCCGGCGGCAAACCGTTAATGCCCGACTTGTTAGCTCTTGATCGTTGCAACAGAGCAAGCGGCATCGGGAGGGCATTCCATCGATGAGGCGGCTGTTCGACCGTTTCCAACGTGAGCATCGTGGCAGCGTCGCAGTGATCCTGGCGCTGGCGATGATTCCCCTCACCTTCCTGGTGGGCGCCGGGGTGGATTATGCCCGTGGCGCCGGGATTCGGGCGAAGCTCCAGACGGCGACGGACGCGGCGGTGCTGGCGGTGATCCGCGAGGTGCCGATCCTGAAGACCGACACCGATTTCCAGACCCGCGCCCGGGCCTTGTTCGACGCGAGCTTCCCGGCCCAGAAGGGCGTGACCGTGACCCGCTTCGCTCCGGTCCGGGCCGGCACGCAGGTGACGGTCAGCGCCACCGCACAGGTCGACATGACGCTCGGGCGATTGATGCATTCCGGGCCGCTCGAGGTCAGCGGTACGTCGCAGGCGATGTCCGGCGGCAAGGCGGTCGAGATCGCGCTCGTGCTCGACAATACCGGCTCGATGAACGATGCCGGCAAGCTCCCGGCGCTCAAGCAGGCAGCGAAGGACTTCCTGAGCTACCTCGACAAGGTCGTGGTCAGCCGTGCCGACGCCAAGGTCGCCCTCGTCCCGTTCTCGAACCAGGTGAATCTCGGCACCGGCGTCACGAGCGCTTCCTGGCTCAGCTATGCCACGCTGGGCAGCGTCAACGCCACGAGCTGGAAGGGCTGCATCGACGACCGCAACCAGCCCTATGACGTCCAGATTCCGAATGCCGAGCCGACCGGCACCAGCGCCTACCCGGCCGATCGCTGCGACAGCACCACCCAGACCGGCAAGCCGACCCTGGCGGTGATCCGCCCCCTCGACACCGACTACACGGCGCTCGGCAACGCCATCGACAGCATGAGTGCGGGCGGCAACACCAACGTCACCATCGGGGTGGCATGGGGCATGGAGGCGCTCACGCCCTACGGCCCGCTCGCCACGGCGACCAGCCTCTCGAACGACCGGGTCAGCAAGATCATGGTCGTGCTGACCGACGGCGTGAACACCGCGAACCGCTGGAACTTCGCCTGTACGGGCACCTGGTGGTACGATTTCGGCTCCGGCTGCGTCAACGACAGCGTGATCGATGCTCGCACGCTCGCGGCCTGCACGGCGGCGAAGGATGCCGGCATCACCATCTACACGGTGCGAGTGATCGACGGAAACACCGATATGCTGAAATCCTGCGCGTCGAAGGACAGCTTCTTCTACAATGTCATCACGGCGAACGATCTCAAGCCGGCATTCCAGAGTATCGGTAGCTCGATCGCGCAGTTCCGGCTCACGCAGTAGCGCCGCCCCGCGCCTCCGCAAGGCCGTCTCTGGCGCGGCCGGTTGACTCTCGCGCTGCGTTGCAGCATCGTGCATGCTGCGTCGCACAAATCCTCACGGGCGGCGCGCGTAGCGAGAGCCAGAGGCCACGCCCATGAGCAGCACCCAGAAGCCCTTCGAGATTCCGACCGAGATGCGCGACTTCGCCGAGAAGGGCGTCCAGAACGCCCGTACGGCGTTCGGCACCTTCCTGGGCTCCGCCCGCAAGCTCGCCGAGACCGTGCAATCCTCGACCCAGACCTCGCAGACCGGCATGGGCGCCGCCGTGACTCGCGGCTTCGACTACACCGAGCAGCACGCCACCGCGACCTTCGATCTCGCCGAGAAGCTCGTGCGCAGCCGCGACGTCAAGGAGGCGCTTGAGCTGCAGGGCGAGTACATGCGCAACCAGATGAGCGCGCTGCAGAGCCAGGCGAAGGAGTTCGCCACGCTGTCCGAGTCGATCAAGGCCGACCTGAACAAGACCCAGGCCAAGGCTTAAAACAGGCCCAGGTTGAGGAAGGCCGAGGCCTGGACCGTCGGGAGCGAGGCGCCGTCTCGCCCCACGACAATGGAAAACGGATCAGGCTGAACGCCGTCCCCCGATCCGGCCGAGCGATACCGGCACGGCCGGTTGCCCGGCCGTCGAGACGCCCGCGGGCGAGGTCCCGCCGACGGCCCGCGGCCGGGGGTGAGACCGGTGGCGCGTCGCCTCGCGCCGCCGACTGGCCGGCGCCCCGGACGAGCCTGCCGGCGCTCCGGCTCAGCGCGTCCGCCCCCGCATCGGGTGAGGACGCCCGCCGGGCGACGCGCCAGGGACGCGGCGCCCGCTACTCCGAGGAGGCCGAGCCATGACCACGACGCGCCGCATCGACAGAACCCGCAAGCCGCCCCGCCGCACCCCCGTCCGGGCAGCAGCGCGGACGAACGATTCCGCCAAGTCCGGTGAGACGGGCGCCAGCGAGACGACGTCCGACGAGGCGATGATAGCCGCCGGGACCCACGAGGCCGCGACCGGGGCGGAACAGCCCGAGACCGAGCAGCCCGGCAGCGCGCCGACCTCCGAGGTCGAGGACGCGCCGGAGGACGCTTCTGCCGCCGAGGCCGGGGCCGAGGACTCCGCCGCCCCCGTCGCCGCGGCCGGGACCGAAATCAGGGCCGAAGGCTCATCGGAAGGAGCATCGGTCGAGGAACCGGTCGCCGAAGCGCCGGTGGCCCAAGCGGCTGCTGTCGAAGCCGCCGGTGACGCACAAGCCTCAGTGCAGGAGTCCGACGTCCCGGACGCGGCCGCTCCGGCCGAGACGCCCGTCGCCGAGCCTGCCACGGGCGAGGCTCCCGCCGTCGCGACGTCCGACGAACCGGCCGCGGCGCCGGAGCAGCCCGGCCCGAGGGGTCGAGAGGAGGTCCCGCTCGCCGCCATGCAGGGCTTCATCGAGATCAATGGCCGGCTCGTGGCATTCCTGCAGGGCGAGAGCCAGGCGGCTCTCGCCTTCTGGAAGGCTGCCCTTGCGGTCCGCAGCCCGGGCGACCTCGCGCAGCTCCAGGCCGCCGAGATGAGCCGGGCCGTCGATGCGGCGCTCGCCTGCTGGACGGATCTCGCCCGCCGGATGGGGCGTTTCCCTGCCTTCGTGGCGCCCCGCGCCCGCGCCGCCTGATCCTCTCCCGCGTCGGCACCGTCATGGGTGCCGGCCCGGGCCCGCCTGCGATTTGCAAAACGCGAAGGAAAATCAGGATGTTGGACGCTTGGTACGCGACGGCGATGCTCGCCATGGAATCCCAGAAGGTCATCGAACTGCGCATGGTCAAGCTCGCCTGGGGCGGCCTGGCCGGCCAGGTCGAGGCACAGCGGATGGTCAGCGAGAAGATCGGCGCGGCCCTCGAGGCAACCGGCACCCTGCTCGGCGGCGGCACGCCGGAAGCGGTGATCGACCGTTACCGCGAGCACGTCCGCAACAATGTCGAGCGCCTCTCCGCGCCGGCCACCACCACCGGTCACTGAGACGACCGCTCTTGCCGCCCCGCGCGATCGCTCGCGCGAGGCGGCAGTTCGAGATCGGGCCGCGGCACCGTCAGTGCCTCGGGACTCCCATGAGGAGTGCTCCGTGAAGCGCTAGTTGATCGCGCAGAAGCCCGCACCGGAACCGAACACCCGGCCGGTGATGCACCAGGGCCGGGCCGGCACTGGCGTGGGGTTGGGCGGCGGGTTCATTTCACGACGCACGACCGGCACGGCGGTGCCGGTGGTCATCGGCTCCGGCGCGCCGGCATCGGCGGCCGCCGTGCGCATCCACGGCTCTTGTCCTGGAATCCGAGCCGCCGACGTCTCCGCCGGGGCAGCATGGTTCCGGCCCGCGACGAACACGATGCCACCGCGCCGGCCCCGCGCCTCCGCGGGCTCCGCGGCCGCTAGGATGCTCAAGGCGACCAGCCCGACCGTCAGACCCGCACGCATCGTCGCCTCCCCGTCGCAGCCGCACGGTGCGGCCGGATGCACGGTCCACGATCGCCCATCGGCGTTAATCCGGCATCGCAACCGATCGACGGCATTCGATGGATCAGGCGGAAAATCTCACGCCTTGCGCAGCCACAGGCTGGTCTCGAAGGCGCCGGACGGCAGGGGTAGGCGCGAGAGGATGCCCTGGAGTGGCCAGCCGGTCCGGACCGCGACGTAGCGGCTGGCAAAGAGCGGGGCGTAGGCGCCGCCCTGCAGCAGCGTGCCGACCATCAATTGCTCGTTGTATCCGCGCCAGGCCCATTCGTCGGGATAGGCGTCCGGCAGGAAGATGTCGTGCAGGTGCACGATCACGCCGGATTTCAGGCGCGGCAGCACGTCGAGGAGGAGCCGGTCGACGTCGGTGCCCGGCATCGCGACGTGGCTCGAATCGATGAACAGCACGTCGCCGGGTTCGAGCGCCGCCGCCTCCTCCGCATCTGCGGGGCCGAACAGGCGCGCCTCGTGATACAGGCCGAGGCCGGCGAGAGGCGCGCGGGGCGCCGGGTCGATGCAGGTGATGCGAGTGGTGAGGCCGCCATCGCGGACGGCTTGCGCGAGGAAGCGGGTCGAATGGCCCGACCCGATCTCGACGATGCGGCGGGGTTGTTCGCGGCGCACCAGGGCGTAGGCGGCGGCCGCGTCGAGGCGCGGAAACCAGTCCTGGGCAAATCGCGCCGGCCGCTCGCCGACGAGGCCCGGGCCGCCAGCGGCGATGCGGGCCAGATCCGCGGCCTGCGCCTCGATCTCCGCCAGGACCGCCCGAAAGGCGGGCTCGGCCTTGAAAAAGATCGGGCGGAGGGCTGGGTAGCCCTCCGCCCGTGCCGCACCGGCATGCCGGTACGGGATCAGGAAGCCGCCCGGCCGGATGCCGAGCAGGGTGCTGAGACCGAGCCCGGCGCGGCGCAGGCGGGTGCGGCTCATACCGCTTTGCGCACCTTCACGTCGTGCAGGTCCGGGGTGATGCCGGGGCCGTCGACCGGGGGCGGCGGCACATTCGCGGGGGATTTTGTCTTGTTGCGCAGGGCGTCGGCGAGACGGCCGCGCTCGAACAGCAGCACCACGCCGATCGCCAGGGCGAAGGGCACGAGCAGGTAGAACAGGCGGAAGATCAGGACGGCGGCGAGCACGTCGGTCTTGGGCAGGTCCGGCATCGCCGTGATGAAGACGAGCTCGAACACTCCGATGCCGCCCGGCGCGTTAGAGACCAGCGCCACCGAGAACGAGGCGAGGAACACGGCGAGCACCACGAGGAAGCCCGGATTGCCGACCTCCGGCAGGGCGAAGTAGATGATGCCGGCGGCACCGAGCAGCTCGAGCGGCGCGGCGATCAGCTGGCGGCCCATGATGTTGGGACGCGGATACTCGATCTTGAACGAGCGGATGTGCAGCGGCCGGAAGTGCAGGATTGAGCCGATGACGTAGAGGGCGACGAAGCCGAGGAGGCCGAAGCCGACGAGGCGGGCGGTGGTCGGGCTCGCGAGCACGGGCGGCAGCAGGCTCGCCACGCGTTGCAAGAGTTCGGGCTCGAGCACCAGCACCAGGCCGCCGAGGAACGCCGTGCCGAGGCCGAAGGTGAAGGAGCAGAGCGCCACCAGCACCGCCACCTGCGCGGGCGAGAGGCCCTTCGACGTGTAGGCGCGGTAGCGCACCACGGCGCCGGAGAACACCGAGGCGCCGATATTGTGCGACAGTGCGTAGGTGGTGAAGGAGCAGACCGAGACGAACAGCCAGGAGATGCCCTTCACGCCGAGATGCAGCAGCGCGATCCGGTCGTACCACGCGAGCGCGCCATAGGCGACCAGGGTCGAGAGGACCGCCAGGGCGTAGCGGTGCGGCGGGATCGCCGCCAGGCTCGCCTTCACGTCCGCGAAGGACAGGCCCTTCAGCAGGTGCCACAGCAGGTAGACCGACACCACGACGGCCCCGAGGCCGATGACCGGCCAGATGAAATCTTTGATCTTCTTCATCGCGGTCCCGTCGCGTCCCTATTCTCGCGCGCGCTTCTGCCCGACCCTGCGGCCAACCGCAAGGACGGCCGCGCACCGGCGGGCCCCTCCTTTCATGGGATCGTGACGGTTTCGTGCCGGTCGAGAGGCGCAAGCCGCACCTCCTTTCGCGGCGCGACGGGTCAGGCGCCCCGGATCTCGAGCCAGTCGAGGAGCAGGCGGGCGACGCCCTCCGAGCCGAGATCGAGCTGCAGGAAGTGGGCGATGCCCGGCACGGTGCGGTGCTCGGCACCGTGATAGAGCGCGGTGCGCCACGTCGTCGCCGGCCAGATCATGCGGTCGTCGGCGCCGCCGAGCACCAGGGCTGGCACGCCCGCGAAGGCCGCGGAGAGCGGCAGGCTCGGCCAATGCGCCTCGGCGAGGGCCATCGGGCTCTCGGCCGACATCCGGGCGGCGTAGTTCTGCGCCCGCTCCAGCGGCAGGCCTTCCGAAAAGAGCCAGTGCCGGGCGAGCGCCACCGCCGGCTCGCGGCCGGGGAGCAGCGAGCCCGCCAGAGCCTCGACCCAGAAGCCCGCATCGGTCATCGCGATGCGCGGGCCGACGAGACCGAGCCCCTCCGGCGGCAGGGAAGCCATCAGGACTAGGCCGCGCAGAGGCACATGGCCGAGGACGCGCTGCGCCAGCAGCCCGCCGAGGGAGTGCCCGACCAGCACCGGCGGCTCGCGCCACTGCGCTAGGGCGAGCTTCAGGTCGGCGAGGTAATCGCTCAGCGACGCGTTGCGCAGATCCCCTCCGCCCTGGCTGCGGCCGTGGCCGCGCAGGCTCACTGCCGCGGCACGGCGGCCGCGGCGGGCGAGATGGGGCAGGAAGATCTCCTCGAACATCCAGGCGCCTCCGAAGGCGCCGTGCACGAACAGGAGCGGCGCGCCGCGAGGCTCGCCGGCGGGCTCCGCCTCGACCCATTCGAGGGCCGGGCCGTCGCGGCGCTCGATCATGCGGCGCGACACCCGAGCGCGAGGCTCGGTGACGACGGTGAAGCGGCGCCGGTCCCGCGCGTGTGCATCCTGCATGCTCGTGCCTCTCAACGGTCCGGCGGGCGGCCCCGCTCATATCTAAAGGCCAAGCCCCTTCCGCCCAGTCATGCGAGCGAGGGAAGCGACCGCATCGCGACAGCGTGGCACGCGAAAGCTTGACATTGGGGAAACGGGCCGGCCCCCTCGCGGCGCGCCATCCCGAAAGGAGACATCGCCACCGTGAGCGATCACCCGACCGACGAACCGCGCCTGTGCCTCGACGGTTACACCGTGGTTCCGCCGACTCACGTCGCCGCCGTGGTGACCTATCTGGAGATGCGCGAGCCCCCTCCCCCGCGGTCGCGCGAGGGTCTGCCGCTGGCGGCCATCGGCGCGGATCTCGCCCGCTACCGGGCCCTCTACGCCGCCATCGGGGTGCCCTGGCTGTGGTTCGGCCGCGCCCGCATGGCCGACGACGCGCTCCTGACGATCTTGAGCGATCCGGACGTCGAGGCCCTGGCCCTCGTCGAGGACGGGCGCGACATCGGCCTCCTCGAACTCGACTGGCGGCAGCCGGGCGAGGCGCAGCTCGCCTATTTCGGCCTCGTGCCGGAAGCGGTCGGGCAAGGCCGCGGGCGGCGGCTGATGGACGAGGCGCTGCGCCGCGCCTTCGCGCGCCCGATCGGGCGGTTCTGGGTGCATACCTGCACCCTCGACCATCCGGGTGCGGTCGATTTCTACCGGCGCTCGGGCTTCCGCGCTTACGCCCGGGCGATCGAGGTGACGCCGGATCCGCGCCTCACCGGCGACCTGCCCCGCGACGCGGCCGGGCAGATCCCATTCTTGGCGGAGTGAGACGAGGTCTGGACGATTCCTTCCGGACCTCGTCTCGGCAGCCCGCGCGGCGCCTACGTGAAGCCGGTCTCCGCATTGCGGAGCGATCAATCGGACATCGTATGACGCGTCAGGCCCGGGCGCGGCCCAGCCCGATCGCGTCCATGCTGGCCTGGTCGCGGGCGTTCTCGGCGGCGCGCTCGCCCGAGCGCTCGCGGTCGTCGAGGATTTCGACCTTCTTCAGCTCCTCGAACGCCTCGGCGAGGGCCGCCTTGGCCGCCGCGAGCTGCACGTCGAGGTCCTCGGCCGAGCGGCGGATGTTGTCGCGGCGCTGCGCCGCGGCGCGGGCATAGGTCGGGTAGGCGAAGTGGGCCGGATCGGAGATCCCGGCCCGCTGCTCCTCCTGGCCGATCTCGCGGTCGAGATCGGCGGCCATACGGGCGAAATCGGCGATCATCGCCTCGATTTGCGCGACTTTGCGGCGCTTCTCGTCGGCCTGGAAGCGGCGCAGCCGGATGAGCGTGTCCCGCGACTTCATTGTACTCCACTCCCGCCACGGCAAGCGGCCGAGCTTCGAGCCCGCCACGCGCCGTCATGCGGCCGCGTCAGCGGACCGCGCGACCGGCCCTCACGGCTCGCCGACGATCGCGGCGAGGCGTTCGTAACCCTCGCGGATGGAGGTTGCTTCTTCCTTACCCTGCCCCAGAAAAGCCTCCAGATCCGGCATCAGGCCGATCGCCTCGTCGACCTCCGGCGAGCTGCCTGGGCGGTAGGCGCCGAGGCGGATCAGCTCCTCCATGTCGGCATAGGTCGAGAGCACCCGGCGGGCGCGGCGCACCACCGGCAGGAATTCCGGCTCGCAGGCGCGCGGCATGGTGCGGGAGACCGAGCGCAGCACGTTGATCGCCGGGTAGCGCCCGCGCTCGGCGATCGCCCGCTCCATCACGATGTGCCCGTCGAGGATGCCCCGGACTGCGTCGGCGACCGGCTCGTTGTGGTCGTCGCCCTCGACCAGCACGGTGAACAGGCCGGTGATCGCCCCGTCCCCGGTCCCGGGCCCGGCCCGCTCGAGGAGGCGCGGCAATTCGGAGAAGACGGTGGGCGTGTAGCCCTTGGCGGTCGGCGGCTCGCCGGCGGCGAGCCCGATGTCGCGCTGGGCCATGGCGAAGCGGGTGATCGAATCGACCATGCACAGCACCTGCGCGCCCTCGTCGCGAAAGTGCTCGGCCAGCGCGAAGGTGACGTAGGCGGCGTTGCGGCGCATCAGCGCCGGCTCGTCGGAGGTGGCGACCACCACGACCGAGCGGGCGAGGCCCTCCTCCCCGAGGTCGTCCTGGAGGAATTCCTGCACCTCGCGGCCGCGCTCGCCGACGAGGCCGATCACCGCGACGTCGGCTGCGGTGTAGCGCGCCAGCATCGAGAGCAGCACCGACTTGCCGACGCCGGAGCCGGCGAAGATGCCCATGCGCTGGCCGGCGCACATCGTCAGGAAGGTGTTGATGCAGCGCACCCCGAGATCGAGCGGCGGGCCGACCCGGCGCCGGGCATGGGCGGGCGGGGGATCGGCCTGAAGGCCGTAGGCGACCGGTCCGGCCGGCAGCGGCCCCTTGCCGTCGATCGGGCGGCCGAGCGCGTCGACGACCCGGCCGAGCCAGGCGCGGCTCGGGCGGATCGCGCCGGCTCCTTCCGCCCGCACCCGGGCCGGGCAGCCCCGGCGCACGCCCTGGAGCGAGCCGAACGGCATCGCCAGCGCGTGGGGCCCGGAGAAGCCGATGATCTCGCAGGGAACGGCGGTGCCGGCGGCCTCGTTCACCACGACGTCGAGCCGGCCGCCGAGGCGCATCGCCGCCACGGGGCCGGCGATCTCGATCAGGAGGCCGCGCACCGCCACCACCCGGCCGAAGGTCTCGACCTCCTCGATCCCCGCGAGGGCGGCGCGGGCGACCCCGAAGCGTCCTGCCCCGGGTCCGGGCCCGCCCCTCGACCCGCTCCCGGACCCGCTCATGGCACCATCCTGTTGATACGAGGCCGTTTCCCGAACCGTGACGCTGCCATTGCCGGATTCCATCAACGATCCATTTACCCCTCTCCTTAACACTGAGGCAGATGGGATCCGCGGCGGGTGCCCGGAGGTTCTCCGGGGGCGTGGCGCGGGCGCAACATCAGGGGCAGGCCTCAATGATGCGAGTCATTTAGGCAGCCCTGCAGGGGCGAGATGCAGGTAAGCTATCGCGATTCGGCCGGAACGGAACGCCAACCCGTAAGGGGCCGGCCCGTCGGGCGGTTTCCTAACCGCTTGCGGGACCGGAGCAGGGTTTGTTAACCGTTCGGGCATAGCGTCGCGGTTCGGAAGATAACGGGCGTCACCCACGGGCCGGTGGGAGACGGGCGGCGGGGGCTTGCCTTAACCCTTGAGGGCCAGGGCTTGGGGACCTGAGATGCGGGTACTTCTGATCGAGGACGACAGCGCCACGGCGCAGAGCATCGAGCTGATGCTCAAGTCCGAGAACTTCAACACCTATACGACCGACCTCGGCGAGGAGGGTGTCGATCTCGGCAAGCTGTACGATTACGACATCATCTTGCTCGACTTGAACCTGCCCGACATGTCGGGCTACGAGGTTCTGCGCTCGCTGCGGGTGGCGAAGGTCAAGACCCCGATCCTGATCCTCTCCGGCATGGCCGGCATCGAGGACAAGGTGAAGGGCCTCGGCTTCGGAGCCGATGATTACCTCACCAAACCTTTCCACAAAGATGAACTGGTCGCGAGAATCCACGCGATCGTGCGCCGGTCGAAGGGCCACGCGCAGTCGGTGATCACCACCGGCGACCTGATCGTGAACCTCGACCAGAAGACCGTCGAGGTGTCGGGCGCCCGGGTGCACCTCACCGGCAAGGAGTACCAGATGCTGGAGCTCCTCAGCCTGCGCAAGGGCACCACGCTGACCAAGGAGATGTTCCTGAACCATCTCTACGGCGGCATGGACGAGCCCGAGCTGAAGATCATCGACGTGTTCATCTGCAAGCTTCGCAAGAAGCTGGCGAATGCCAGCCAGGGCAAGAACTACATCGAGACGGTCTGGGGCCGCGGCTACGTGCTGCGCGAGCCGACCGAGGACGAGGGTCGCATCGCGGTCTGACGGCCGGGCCGCTCGGGTCCGGACGGACGAAAGAACCCCGCTCCGGCGGGGTTTTTTCGTTGGGGACGTGGGTATTGTCGGGGGCTGGATCGCCGGCGCGGGGCTCAGCGCGCGAGGCGCCGGAGTACCGGACGTTGCCCCGGTCCCATGTGGCGAGTTGGCGAGCGAAGCGGCGAATGATGGCTCGGGCGGCGACCCGGGCGTGACCCGGAAGATCCTGCGGGATCGGGCATCGCCGATCTCAGGGGCCTGCGGACAGGGTTCGAACGCTCCTCGTCATCCCGCGGCCGCGCAACGGAACCTGGCATGACGTGGCGTGTGTCAACTCGGCTGAGGCGAATCCAATGGGCTCTGAACCTCGGGGGGATGTCGGGCTCCGGGCTTCGGGGCGCCGCCCGGGACCGCCAGCATCCTCCCCCGCCCGCCTTGCGCAGGGCTGTGGCGGTGGAGAGGTCGGAGCGCGGCTCTGCTCGGCCGCCCGAACGGGACAGGCAGCGGGCCGCATGCCCGCGGCGGCCCCATCGGCCCCTGGAGAGAGGCCGACGAAAACCCGCGCACGGGGTCGGGCGATAGCGCCCCGCACCCCAGCTTGCCCCCGTACCGGGACCAGCGCCTCAGCGCACCGCCCAGCGCAGGCTGGCCACTGCCGCGGCGGCCGTCGGGGTCGCCGGCATCCCGGCGCTCGGGCTCGCTCCCGCCTTGGCGTGGCGGTACAGACCGCGATGCTCGGGGTCGGGCATCAACGATTCAGTGATGCCGATCACCGTCTCGGCGGCGCCGAGCAGCACAGCGCCATCCGGAGCGAGCTGGTCGGAGATGCGGCGCAGCACGTCGGCCTTGGTCGCCGTGTCGAAGTAGATCAGCACGTTGCGGCAATAGACGATGTCGAAGGTACCGAGCTGCTCGAACGGTTGCAGCAGGTTGAGCGGTCGGAAATCGATCATCTGGCGCAGCGGTTCCGCGATGCGCCACTGCTCACCCACCTGGGTGAAATGCTTGAGCATCAGCTGCACGGGCAGGCCGCGCTGGACCTCGAACTGGTTGTAGAGGCCGAGCTTGGCCTTCTCCAGCACCTCGGTCGAGAGATCGGTGGCGACGATCTCGACCCGCCAACCGGCGAGCCGCGGCGCCGCCTCGGCCAGCAGCATCGCCAGCGAGTACGGCTCCTGCCCCGTCGAGGCGGCGGCGCACCAGATCCGGAGGCGGCGCTGGCCAGCCCGGGCCGCGAGCGCGCCCGGCAGCAGCACGTCGCGGAAGAGGTCGAACGGCGTGCGGTCGCGGAAGAAGAAGGTCTCGTTGGTGGTCATCGCCTCCACCACTGCGCGCTCGATGGCGCCGTCGCGGGCGAGCCGCAGGCAGCCGATCAGCTCGGTCAGCCCGGCGAGGTTGAAGCGCCGGCAGACCGGCGACAGGCGGCTCTCGACCAGGTAGCGCTTCTCCGCCGTGAGGGCGAGGCCGGAGCGCTGCTTGAGGTAGCCGCGGAGGAAATCGAACTCGGTCTCGGTCATCGACGCGGCATCCTCCCCCGGATCCGTGGCAGGAAGCTCATCAGTGGCCGGGGCCGGCGATGGCGGTGCGCAGGGCCGGGCCGATGGCCGGCAGCGGCAGGATCTCGTGGGCGTAGCCGGCCCGCACCAGGCTGCCAGGCATACCCCAGACGGTCGAGGTCGCCTCGTCCTGGGCGAGCATGACCCCGCCGGCCTCGACCAGGGCCTTGGCGCCCTTGGTGCCGTCCGAGCCCATGCCGGTGAGCACCACCGACAGGGTGGCGGCGCCGTAGACCTCGGCCGCGTCGCGGAACATCACGTCCACCGCCGGCCGGCAGAAATTGACCGGCGGGCCGTCGTTGAGCTGGATCACCGCCTCGGTCGCGGTGCCGGACAGGCCCATGTGGCGCCCGCCGGGGGCGACGTAGACGACGCCCGGGCGCACCGGCTCGCCGTGCTTGGCCTCCGCCGCCGGAAGGCCGATCCGGGCGCCGAGATGCTCGGCGAAGACGGCGGTGAAGACCGGCGGCATGTGCTGGACGATCAGGATCGGCAGGCGCCGCAAGGTCGCGGCGCCGATGCCCTCGAGCATCTCCCCCACCGCCCGCGGTCCGCCGGTCGACGCGCCGACGAGCAGGCAGCGCGGCGGGCTGGTGCGCAAGGGGCGCGGGCGCACGCTCACCGGCGCGGCGGCCGGGCGTGGGGCCGGGGCCGGCGCGGCGACCGCCGCCGGGCGCTCGGGCAGCCCGGCCGAGCCGGGCCGCTCGGAGAGCGCCGGCGGGCGCGCCCGCGGCCGGTTGCGCAGGTCGGCCCCGAGCATCCGGATCTTCTGGACCAGGTCCTCGCGAAAGCTCGCCTGGGTGGTGACGCCGCGGTTGCCCTCGGGCTTGGGCAGGTAGTCGATGGCGCCGAGCGCCAGGCAGCGCAGGGAGATCTCCGCGTTGCGCTGGGTCAGGGTCGACATCATCACGACCTGGAGCCCGGGGCGCTTGGCGAGCATCCTGGGCAGCGCCTGCGTACCGTCGAGCTCCGGCATCTCGATGTCGAGGAGCACGATGTCGGGCTGGACCCGGTCGAGGGCGTCGAGCGCGATGCGGCCGTTCGAGGCGGTGCCGACGATCTCGCATCCGGCCTCCTCGAGCCAGCGCGAGACCAGGCCGCGGACCACGACGGAATCGTCGGCGACGAGGACGCGGATGCGCGGTCCGGCGCTCGGGGACGGGGTGGAGGGCGCGGCGGATGCGGCCATGGCGTGTCTCGGTGGGCGCGCCGCGGGGCGGGCCGGGGGATCGGGCTCCGGTGCAAAGCCGGGGCGTCTCGGGGCATCTTGGATGTTGGCGCGAGCCGGCCTGTCGGGCGCGGCTCACGGTGCGGCGGGTCTCAGGCGAGGCCCACCGCCTGGAGCTTGGCGGTCATGATGTCCTTGTCGAAGGGCTTCATGATGTACTCGTCGGCGCCGGCATGCAGCGCCCGGGCGATCGACGCGACGTCGTTCTCGATGGTGCAGAACAGCACCTTCGGGTGATCGCCCTCGGGCAGCCGACGCACTGCGCGCAGGACGTCGTATCCGTCCATGTGGGGCATGTTCCAGTCGAGCAGGACGGCGTCCGGCATGGCCGACCGGCACTGCTCGACCGCCTGGCGGCCGTCCTCGGCTTCCGCCACCTGGAAGCCGAGGCCTTCGATGATCCGGCGCGCCACCTTGCGGATCACCGCCGAGTCGTCGACGATCAGGAAGGTTCTCATCCGGCCGTCCCCGGACTCACGCCGCGCTCGCCGTCTGGCGCTCGTCGCCGAAGGCGAGGACCGCCTCGACGTCGAGGATGATCAGCAGGCGGCCGTCGAGGCGGTGCACCCCGCGCGAGACCGCGCGCCAGCGGTTGTCGAGATGGACCGGGTTCGGCTCGTAGGTGTCGGCGGCGAGCTTCATCACCTCACCGACCTGGTCGACGAGCAGGCCGTAGGCCTCGCCGCCATGCTCCAGGCCCACCGCCATGTTGCGGCCGTCGCCGGTGCGGTCGGGCAGGCCGAGGCGCCGGCGCAGGCAGAGCGCCGTGACGACGCGGCCGCGCAGGTTGAGCAGGCCCTTGATCTCCGGCGGCGCCAGCGGGACGTCGGTCAGGTTGGTGGCGATGAAGACGTCGTGCACCCGGTCGATCGGCAGGCCGAACAGCTCGTCGCCGAGGAGGACCGTGACGTAGTCGGTGGTCTCGCCGGCGGAGGGCGCGGGAGTGCCGGCGGTGTTGGTGTTGGCGGCCATCATGGGCGGGACTCGCGGCGATGTGAGGGCGTGGCGGGCGGGCTCTGGCGCCCGGACGCCGAAGCGTCCGGGCATCGGCGGGCTGTCAGGCCGCGGCGTCGAGGGGGGCGCTGGTGATCTCGTTGACGGCCGCCACCAGGCCGGAGCGGTCGAACTTCGCCACGCAATCGGCGACCCCGAGTGCCCGGGCGCGGGCGAGCGAGTCCGGCGCCATCGTGCCGGCGAGCGCCACCACCGGCATCGCCGCGAGCCGGCCGCCGCCCTTGCGCATCGCCTCGATCAGGTCGAACCCTGAGCGGCCCGGCATCTCGAGGTCGCAGACCACGAGGTCGAAGCGGGCTTCGCCGCCGAGGTGGCGCAGGGCATCCTCGGCATCGCCTGCCTGCGTCACGCGGAAGCCTGCCGCCTTCAGCACCGGGGTCAGCATCTCGCGGAAGAAGGCCGAGTCGTCGACGAGGAGCAGGCTCGGCGCCTTCGGGACCGCGCGGTGCGTCGCCTGGCCCCAATCGTCGTGGGCGAGCGGGAGGTAATGGGCGATGTTGACGATCTCGGTCGCCCGGTTCCGCACCACGGCCGAGCCAATCAGGTCGGAACGCTCGGTGACGAGTTCGACGTCCAGCACCTCGTCGACGATGTCGACGATCTCGTCGACCACGAGGCCCATCGAGCGCTCGCCGTCGGAGAACACCACCAGGGCCTGGGCGCCCTCGCGCTTCAGCGCCTGCGCCGGATCGGCCGGGACGAGCGGCATCAGGCGGCCGCGGTACTGGATCAGCGGACGCCCGCCGACCCACTCGATCTTGCCTGCGTCGATCTCCTCGAGGCGCGTGACCAGGGACAGCGGGACCGCCTTGAGCGAGTCGCCGCCGCCCTTGAACACCAGGAGCGTCACCGCCTGATCGGCGCCGGTCTCCTCGGCCTCGGCCTCGTTCTCGCCGGGCTGGCCGCTCGCCGTGCCGGAGCCGACCATCTTGGCGACCCCGTTGGGGTCGATGATCAGCACCACCGCCCCGTCGCCGAGGATCGTGTTGCCCGAGAACAGCGGGATGTGCCGCAGCTTGGAGGACATCGGCTTCACGACGATCTCCTCCGTGTGGAAGACGCCGTCGACCAGGATGCCGAAGCGCTGGCGCCCGACCTGGCTCACCACCACGAAGCCCTCGTCGCCGGACGCCGGGGCGTCGGGCGCGTCGAGGCCGAGCATGCCGGCGACCGGCACGATCGGCAGCAGGCGGTCGCGCAGGCGCAGGACCGGCGAGCCGTTGATGCGCTCGACAGCGTGGTCGGTGCCGGGCTGTACCCGGACCAGTTCCAGCACCGAGACCTGCGGGATCGCGAAGCGCTGCTCGCGGGCCGAGACGATCAACGCCGCCACGATCGCCAGCGTCAGCGGGATCTTGATCGTGAAGGTGGTGCCGCGGCCGAGCTGGGTCTGGATGTCGATCGTGCCGCCGATCAGCTCGATGTTGGTCTTCACCACGTCCATGCCGACGCCGCGGCCGGAGACCGAGGTGACCGCCTTGGCGGTGGAGAAGCCGGCATGGAAGATGAACTTCGCCACCTGGGCGTCGGTCATCCGCTCGACTTCGGCCTCGGTCGCGACGCCACGCTCCACCGCCTTGCGGCGGATCGCCTGCAGGTCGAGGCCCTTGCCGTCGTCGGCGATCTCGATCGTGATCGTCCCGCCCTCGTGGAAGGCGTTGAGGCGGATCGTCCCCTTCTCGGGCTTGCCGGCCGACTTGCGCTCCGCCCCCGACTCGATGCCGTGATCGGCCGAGTTGCGCACCATGTGGGTGAGCGGGTCCTTGATGACTTCGAGGACCTGGCGGTCCAGCTCGGTCTCGGCGCCCTGCATCACCAGGTCGATCTTCTTGCCGAGTTCCGACGAGAGGTCGCGCACCACCCGCGGCAGCTTCTGCCAGGCCGAGCCGATCGGCTGCATGCGGGTCTTCATCACCCCTTCCTGCAGCTCGGCGGTGACGTGGGAGAGGCGCTGCAGCGGCACCTTGTAATTGCCGTCCTCGTGCCGGCGGGCGATCTCGAGGAGCTGGTTGCGGGTCAGCACCAGCTCGGACACCATCGTCATCAGGTGCTCGAGGGTGTCGACGTTCACGCGGATCGTCTGCACCTTGCTGACCGGGCCGCTCTCGGTCTCGGCGGTGGGCTGCTCGGCCCGCACGGGCTCGGGGCGTGCCGGCTCAGGCCGGCGGGCCTCGACCGGCGCCGGCGCGGGGGAGGCAGCCTCCTGACGGACGGGCTCTTGCCGGACCGCTTCCAGGCGCACGGGCTCGGGGGCCGGCACGGGCGCAGGCGCCTCGAACTCGGCCTCGGGACCAGGGGTGTCGCGGAAGGCGCGCTCGAGGTCGTCGAGGGAAACCTCGCCGGGCTTCAGGGCTCGCTCGAGCACCTGGAGCACCAGGCTGCCGGAGGTCGCCGGCGCGGCGACGGGCACCGGCTCGGGCGCCGGGACCGGCTCCTCGGACATGCGCTCGAGGGCGCCGATCAGGTCCTCGTCGATGCCGGCGGGCTCCGCGGCGGTGCGCTCCAGCTCGGCCACGATCAACTTGATCCGGTCGAGAGTCTGCAGGATCAGGCTCACGGCCGGGCTCGTCACCGGCATTCCGTCGCGGAACTTGCCCATCAGGGTCTCGGCCGCGTGCGCCAGCGCCTCGAGGCGGGGCAGGCCGAGGAAGCCGCAAGTGCCCTTGATGGTGTGAACCAGCCGGAAGATATTCCGCAGGATCGTCTGGTTGTTCGGATCCTGCTCGAACCGGACGAGCTCGAGGTCGACAGTGTCCAGGTGCTCGCCTGTCTCTGTCAGGAACTCACGCAACAAATCGTCCATCGCGGCCACTCGTCGATCCACGCAGGATCTCTGCGCCGAGTCACGCTGCCACGGGAGCCTTTATGATCCGTTGCCGGAAATCCTCACACCGTCCCGGGGCCGGTCGTCAGGCCCGCTGGAACCGGGGAAAACCCTCGGGGGCGGAAGAAAAAACGGCCCGCCCCGAGGATCGGCCGCAGGGTTAGATGCCGTTAGAGTCGGACTCGACGTCGCCCTGAGCCGGCGCGGCGGGCTCGGCCCGGATCGTGACCGTGTCGCCCTCGATCGAGAATCGCACGCCCATCTCGGCGGCCCGGGCGACCAGGCCGGCATAGAACGGCTGGATCGCGTGGGCGTCGACGGTGCCGCTCGCCGGCGCGCCGGCGATCAGCGCCTCGACATGGGGCGGAATGCGGGCATAGGCGCCCTTGGCGGTCAGCACGAAGACCGGCGCCTCGGCCTCGCCGGTGACCGCGACGTCGATGACGCCGCCGCGGGGGATCGCCGTCACGGCGATGACCACGAGGTTCAGCAGCAGCTTGACCTTGTTCTTCGGGAACAGCGCCCGCGGCGCGCTCCAGGACAGCTGGGTCTTGTCGTCGCCGAACATGCCGCGGGCGACGTTCTCGGCATCGGCAAGGTCGATGCTGGCCCCCGCCGAGCCCGCCGCCCCGAAGGCGATGCGGGCGAATTGCAGCCGGGCCGAAGCCTGCCTGGCGCTCTTGCGGATCAGGTCGAGGGCGAAGTCGCGCATCTCGGCGCTGTCCTCGTCCTCGAGCACCTCGAGGCCGTTCACGATGGCGCCGACCGGGCTGATGACGTCGTGGCAGACCCGCGAGCAGAGCAGCGCCGAGAGGTCGAGGGCGTCGAGGGTGACGGTGGTCATGGGCGCGCTCCGCGGGGCCGGCAGATGGTGTCGAATCGCGGCGGCTCCCGCCACGGTTTGCCGGCACGGATAGCCGCCGCCGGCCGGTTTGAAAAGGCGATCGCGCGCACCGCCCCTCAACCGGATCGATCGACAAACGCGCCGGCGCCGGGCATGACGGCGGCATGATGCCTACCTCTGCGCCCGTCCTGTCCCTCGACCGCCCGCCCGGACCCGCCGAGCGCGAGGCCGTCGCATTCCGCCTCGCCGAGATCGCCTGTGCGGCTGGAGTGATCCTGCGGCAGCACGAGCTCGGCGGCTGCCGCCATCACCTCAAGGCGGATGGCTCGCCGACGAGCCAGGCCGACCTCGCCGCCGAGGCGCAGATCGTCGCCGCCCTGTCCGAGACCTGGCCCGGCATCCCGGTGATCGCCGAGGAGACCGCCGCCGAGGCCGCACCGGCCGCCCTGTTCTTCCTCGTCGATCCCCTGGACGGCACCAAGGATTTCCTCAAGGGCACCGGCGAGTACACGGTCAACATCGCGCTCATCGCCGGCGAGCGGCCGGTCGCGGCGGCGCTCGCCGCACCCGCCCTCGGCCGGGTCTGGGCCGCCGGGGACCGCGCCGTCGAGGCGTCGGTCACCGAGGGGCGGCCGGGCGCCTTCGGACCGGTCTCGGCGCGGCGCGTCCCGGCGGAGGGGATGACGGCCCTCGTCAGCCGCAGCCACGGCGAGGCGGCGGACGAGGCCTGCCTCGCCGCATTGCCGGTCGGCCGTCGGCACGGGGTCTCCTCCGCCCTCAAGTTCGGGCTCCTCGCCTGCGGCGAGGGCGACGTCTATGTCCGGTGCGGCCCGACGATGGAGTGGGACACGGCCGCGGGCGACCACATCCTGACCCAGGCCGGCGGCTGCCTCGTCGGCCCGGACGGTCGGCCCTTCGGCTACGGCCGCCGGCCCGGCCAATATCGCAACGGCCCGTTCGCGGCCTTCGGCGATCCGACCTTCGCCGGTCGCGTGTCTCTGCCGGCGACGTGCCCGGAGCGGGCCTGAGAATCGCCGCAAGCGGACCGCCTCAGCCGCCGATCGCGGCGTCGGGCCGCAGGATCGGCCAGCGCGCCTCCGCGGCGTCGATGAGCGTCGTGTCGGCCCGCGCGCGCCGCTCGGCGTCGCGGAACAGGTAGAGCCGGTCGTCGCGCAGAGCCGCCACGAGGGGATCGGCCTCGACGAGCCGGCCGGCGGCCACGCCCTCCGGATCGAGGCCGCCGAGGCGCGGGGCATAGGCCTCGGGCGCCCGCGCGAAGGCGCCGCGATTGGCCGCGGAGGCGAAGCGCCAGACCAGGCCCGACCAGGCGAATTCATGCGCCTCCACGCCGGCCTGCGGCGTGGATCCGAGCCGGTAGGAGACCGGATCGAAGCCGCGCAGGGCCAGCGCGGTCAGGGGATCGGCGGCGTAGAGGCCCGGCACGCCGAGCGGCGTCTCGCCGCGGGCCGGGCCGACGGCCGCGAGGGGCAGGAGCGACAGCACGCCGCGCCGCGTTAACCGGATCTTACCCATATTCGCAGCATCTGTGGCATCCCGCCGCCCGTCCGCGCCGGATCCTGCGGTCTCAACGCCCCGGGATCGGCCAAGACCTCTTAAAGCCGGGATGCCTAACGAATGCCCTCAGCCTCCTCCGTCTCTTCGGATCGGCAGAAATCCGGCTCCGCCTTTCGGGCTCGGCAGACTTCCGGGGTGTCGCGCCGGCGCGCCGTCGCGGCTCTCCTCCTCGCCGCTTCCGCGCTGCTTGCCGGCCCGCCCGGCCCCGCCGCGGCGCAGGCGCGCGGCTCCGGCGACCCCGGCACCTTCCAGCCGCGGGAGATCATCGATTCGGGACACCAGTTCTTCGGCTCGGTGTCGCGCGGCCTCGCCCTGACGGTGCAGGAGGCGACCCGCCGCTGGGGCGAGCCCAACGGCTACATCCTCGGCCAGGAGGCCTCCGGCGCCATCATCGGCGGCGTGCGATTCGGCGAGGGCACGCTGTTCACCCGCAATGCCGGCCAGCGCAAGGTGTTCTGGCAGGGCCCATCCCTTGGCTTCGACGTCGGCGGCGACGGTGCCCGCAGCATGATGCTGGTCTACAACCTGCCGCGGGTGAACGCGCTCTATCGCCGCTTCGTCGGCATGGACGGCTCGGCCTACGTCGTCGGCGGCTTCGGCATGTCGGCGGTCACCGCCGACGACATCGTGGTGGTGCCGATCCGCGCCGGGGTCGGCGCGCGCTTCGGGATCAATGTCGGCTACCTCAAATTCACCGATTCGCCGACCTGGAACCCGTTCTGAGGGAACCGGTCGCGCACGGCCGCGCTGGTCCTGGCGGCCGTCCCGTGGCAGGGTCCGGCCGCGCCGCCCGCGCCAGAGGCACGGGACGCGCCGATCGTGTCCACCGTCCGCGCGGGGCTGTCCGCCCGGACGCCGAGAGAGTGTCGACCGGGTGATCGAGTCCCTGATGTTCGCGGCGCTGGGGTTCCTCGCCGCCAGCCTGTGCGCCCTGCTGATCCTGCCGGCGCTCAACGCCCGGGCCGAGCGCCTGACGCGGCGCCGGCTCGAGGCGCTCTACCCAATGTCGATCGTCGAGCTGACCGCCGAGAAGGACCATCTGCGGGCCGAGTTCGCCGTGCGCGAGCGCCAGCTCGAGCGCCGGGTCGAGGAGGCACAGGCCGCCCGCCGGGCCGAGATGGAGGAGATGGGCCGGCGCACCGTGCGCATCGGCATGCTCACCCAGGAGATCGAGCGCCGGGACGCGCATCTCGCCGCGATCGAGCAGGACCTCGCCGCAGCGCGCGGCAACCTCGCCCAGGTCCAGGGCGAGCTGGCCGAGGCCCGTACCGCCCGCGCCGCCGCCGAGGAGGCGATGCGGGCGCTGGAAGGCCCCTACCAGCGGGCGCTCGCCGAGCTCGCGTCCCTGCGCGGCGAGGTCGAGGCGAGCCGCAGCGGCCAAGCCGAGGCCGAAGCGGCCCGCGGCGTCGCCGAGGAGCGGGTGCGGGCGGCCCGCGGACAGGTCGCTGCGGCGGGCGAGAGCGTCGCCAGCGCTGCCCGCGAGCAGATCCAGGCCCTCGAGGACGCGCTCGCCGACCTCACCACCCGCCACGCCGCCGAGGTCGAGGCGGACCGGGCCGAGATCGCGCGGCTGCAGCAGGCTCTGCGAGAGATGTCGCGAGCGACGGCGTCCCCGCCCCTCTCCGCCGAGATCACCGCGCAGAACGCCGCCCTGGAGCGCCGGATCGCCGAGGTGGCCGACGCCCTGATGCAGGCCCAGGGCCGGTCCGAACCGCGCCTGCCGCAGGCGACGCCGCTGCCGACGCCCGCCGCGGCCGGATGATCCACAGGGGGTGATGCGAAGGCGGTGTGCTCGACGGCACATCCCTGCCCGCCCGGCACCCGCGCGACTGCGCCGCGCCGCCTCGGACACAGTACGGAAACGCAGCGCAAGTAGCTGACCAGGTTGAGCTTTTCCGCACCGGGCAGCGCTCCCCGCAGCCCGCGGCCGGTGCCCTGCTGGCACCTGCCCTGCCCCACGGCCCTTGTCAGGCTGAGGGTTTCGGGCCATGTCGCTGCCACCTCCCACGCTCTGCAAGGCTTCGACAGACATGATGCTCAGGCCGATGTCGCTCGCTCTCCTGACTGCCGGCAGCCTGATGGTCCTCGCCGGACCGGCCCTGGCTCAGCGGGACGACCCCAACCTGAAGAAGTACTGCACCGGCGACTACATGACCTATTGCGGCAACCTGCCGCCGGACAGCCCCGAGGTCGACCGCTGCTTCGAGAAGAACATGAAGAAGATTTCGGTCAACTGCAAGAAGGCGATCGACTACTACGAGCAGACCCACAAGTAAGCGGCCTGCCAGCAGGCCTGTCTCACGCCGAGGCCTCGGCCCGGCTCGCGGCATCAAGGGCTTCGGCCAGCGCCTCGATGGTGAAGGGCTTGCGCAACACCGTCTCGCCGGGCGCCGGGCGGGGACCTTCCTGCTCGTCGTCCCGAGGATGGCCGGTGGCGAAGATCACCCGCAGGTCGGGCCGCCGCCGCCGCGCCTCGGCCGCGAGCGTCGGCCCGTCGATGCCCGGCATCACCACGTCGGTGAACAGCACCGCCACGTCCCGCTCGCTCTCGAGGGCGGCGAGCGCCGCCGCCCCGTCCGGCGCCGTCACGGTGCGGTAGCCGAGTTCGCCGATCGTCTCGGCGCTGGCGAGCCGCACCGCGGCGTCGTCCTCCACCACCAGCACCGTCTGCCGGACCCGGCCGGGCGACGCGGCCGCAAGGCGCGACCGGCCCGAGGTTTCGGCCGGGACCCCGTCCGCGCTCACCGGTAGCGTCAGCTCGATGGCGGTGCCCTGGCCCGGCACGCTGTCGATGCGCACGCGCCCGCCCGACTGGGTGACGAAGCCGTAGACCTGGCTCAAGCCGAGCCCCGTGCCCCGCCCCTGCGGCTTGGTGGTGAAGAACGGTTCGAAGGCGCGGGCCACCACGTCGGGCGGCATGCCGGTGCCGGTATCCCGCACCGTGACGGACACGGCCTTCGTGCCGTCGTCGAGGGTGCCGTGGGCGGTCTCGAGGGAGAGCCGGCCGCCGCCCGGCATCGCGTCGCGGGCATTCACCGCGAGGTTCAGGATCGCGTTCTCGAGCTGGTTCTGGTCGACGAAGATCGCCGGCGGATCGGGCATCAGCCGGGTCTCGACCCGGACGGTCTCGCCCAGCGTGCGCCGCAGGAGGTCGATCATGCCGCCGACGAGGCGGTTCGGGTCGGTCGGCCGCGGCTCGAGGGGCTGCTGGCGGGCGAAGGCGAGGAGCCGGTGGGTGAGCTTGGCCGCCCGGTCGGTCCCGTCGAGGGCGCCGGCGATGAAGCGGCCGACATCGGTGTCGCCCCGGGCAATGCGGCGCTGCACCAGCTCGAGGGAGCCGGTGATGACCGCGAGCAGGTTGTTGAAGTCGTGGGCGATGCCCCCCGTCAGCTGGCCCACCGCCTCCATCTTCTGCGACTGGCGCAGCTGGCTCTCGGCGGCCAGCCGCTGGGCGTGTTCCCGCTTGAGATCGGCGAGCGCCTGCTGCTCGGCCCGGGCCCGGGCCAGCGCCAGCCAGGCCATCAGCACCAGGGTCAGGGCCGAGACGGTGGCGACGAGGCCGTAGACCCGCAGGTTGTCGTACCAGCGGTCGAGGGCGATCACGGTCTCGACCGAGAAGGCGACCTCGACCGGATAGTCGCCGATGCGGCGCCAGGCATAGAGCCGCTCGGCCTCGCCCGGCGGGGTGCCGGTGGCCGCGCCCCCCTGTGGCCGGGCGCGGATCGCCCGCAGCAACGGATCGCCCGGGGCCAGCCGCTCGTCGACCTCCGGGCCCGGCGGCTCGCGCACCAGGATGGCGCCGTCGGCGCGCAGCAGCATCGCCCGGTGGTCGGTCGGGGCGGCGATCTCGGCGTAGAAGCGGGCGAAGTACTCGGTGCCGAGCGCGATCACGATCACGCCGTCGAAGCGCCCGTCATCGGTCGAGCGCCGGCGGCTGACCATGAAGGCGGTGGTGCCGTCGGCCTCGCGCATCGCGGGGCTGACATAGATGCCGATGTCGCGCGGGACATGGACCGAGAACACGTCCCGGGCCGCGAGGTCGCGGCCGAGATCGGCCTCGCGGCTCGAGGCCTGGATCCGCCCCTGCGGGTCGACCACCCAGACCGCCCGCGCCTGGGCGAGGGGCGCCTTCAGGCTCGCCAGGAAGCCGCCGGTGGCGGGCGCGGCGATCTGGCTCCAGCTGCGGTCGAAGACGTAATCGTCGACCCGGTCCATCGCCAGCTCGGCGGTGTCGAACACCTTCGAGGCGTGCTCGTGCATCACCGCCGCGGTGCGCACCACGGCGCTGTCCTCTTCCCGCAGGACCTCGGCCCGGTTCCACCACGCCGCGCCCACCAGGACGACGCACGGCACCAGGAAAGCCGCGGCGACGAGGAGCTGGTGCAGCCGCACCGTCGAAAGGCTCACGGGACACTCACAAACGCGACGGAAGCCGACGCGACGATCGGCGGAAAGCTTAACCGTTCGTTAACGGATTGGCGAGCGAAACGATCGCCGCTCCGCTGCCCCATCGCTGCCTCCCGGCGTGGCGGTGTGTCGCCCGGGCATCGACGGCCGCCCGGACCGGGCGGTCGCCGCACTCTTCCGACCGCCCTTCCAACGCCGCCTTAACGGCCACGCTCGAATGCCGCGCAACCGCCCCGCAAAGGCTGTGAGCGCTGGGCTCGCCTCGCGGGATGCGGACCGCTATGGTGCCGCCGCCACGCTTGAGTTTCTCGGATCCCGCCCGTGTTCCGTCCCCGTACCCTCGTCCTCCTCGGCCTGATCGCCCTTTCGGCCGCTGCCTGCGGCCGGCGCGGCCCGCTCGAGCCGCCGCCCGCGGCGGCCCCGGCCGTCCAGCCGCAAGCGGGTGGCAATGCAGCGACGGCCCGGCCGAGGACCGGAGCTGCCGAGGTCAACACCCTGCCGGCCGGCGTCGGGCTCTCGGCGGGCGCTTCCGCGCCCGACCCCGATGACGAGCTGCCCTCGGCCGCCGTCGCCGCGCCGACCGGGATCCCGGCCCCGACCGAATCCTCCTCGCGCCGACGCAAGGGCTACGTGATCCCCAAGGAGCCCTTCCCCCTCGATCCGCTGCTGTGACGGCGGGCGGAAGCGGGAGGGTGCAAAGGCCGGCCGGTTTCGTGTAGAGGGCGGCGTCTCGCGCGCGCATCAGGCGCGCGGCAGCGCCCGCACGTCGGTCATCTCCCAGGCACCCTCGCCATGCACCATTTCACCTACCGCGACGGCGTGCTCCACGCCGAGGACGTCGACCTGGCACGGCTCGCGGGCGCGGTCGGCACCCCGTTCTACTGCTACGCCTCCGCCACCCTGGAGCGGCACTACCGGGTCTTCGCCGAGGCCTTCTCGGGCGACGACGCCCTCGTCTGCTACGCCATGAAGGCGAACTCGAACCAGGCGGTGCTCGCCACCCTGGCGCGCCTCGGCGCCGGCATGGACATCGTGTCCGAGGGCGAGCTGCGCCGGGCGCTCGCCGCCGGGGTGCCGGGCGAGCGGATCGTGTTCTCCGGCGTCGGCAAGACCGAGGGCGAGATGGCGGCGGCACTGGATGCCCGCATCCTGTGCTTCAACGTCGAGAGCGAGCCGGAGCTGGAGCAGCTGTCGCGCGTCGCCGCCGCCAGGGGCGCGACGGCGCCGGTCTCGATCCGGGTCAACCCGGACGTCGATGCCCGCACCCACGCCAAGATCTCGACGGGCAAGTCCGAGAACAAGTTCGGCATCCCGATCTCGCGCGCCCGCGAGGTCTACGACCGGGCGGCCCGCCTGCCGGGGCTGTCGCTCGTCGGCGTCGACATGCATATCGGCAGCCAGATCACCGATCTCGCGCCCTACGACAACGCCGCCGCCCTGCTCTGCGGCCTCGCCCGCGACCTGATGGCGGCGGGCCACAAGCTCCACCACGTCGATTTCGGCGGCGGCCTCGGCATTCCCTACCGGGACGACAACGCGCCTCCCCCGGACCCAGCCGCCTTCGCGGCGGTGCTGCGACCGCATTTCCGGCCGCTCGGCCTCAAGCCCGTGTTCGAGATCGGCCGGATGATCGCCGGCAATGCCGGAGTGCTGGTGACGCGGGTCCTCTACGTGAAGCACGGCGAGGGCCGCACCTTCGTGATCGTCGACGCGGCGATGAACGACCTGATCCGCCCGACGCTCTACGAGGCCTACCACGCCCTGCGTCCGGTGGCCGAGCCGAAGCCCGATGCCGCCCGCCTCACCGCCGACGTGGTCGGCCCGGTCTGCGAGAGCGGCGATTACCTGGCGCTCGCCCGCGAGATGCCGGAGGTGAAGCCCGGCGACCTGATCGCCGTGATGTCCGCCGGCGCCTACGGCGCGGTGCAGTCCTGTACCTACAACACCCGGCCCCTGGTGCCCGAGGTGCTGGTGCGCGGACCCGACCACGCGGTGATCCGGCCGCGGCCGTCCTACGAGGAGCTGATCGGGCTCGACCGGGTGCCGGAGTGGCTCGCGGCCTGAACGCGCCCCGCGCCGATCGCTAAAATGCGAGAGAATTTCCGAACGAGGCGGCCAGTCCTGGCGGGCTAACGTCCCGGCATGTGATCCGGGAGGAGCTGACGTGATGGCGCCCCAAGGCAATCTTCAAGGCAATCTTCTCGCCCGCGCAGAGGCCGTGGTCGAGCGTGCGTTCCGCATCGCCGCGGAGCACCGGGCGACCCTGGCCCAGGCCCGCAGCGCCGTTCAGCCCCTGCGCGAGGCGGCGGCGCGGCAGAGCGGGGGCGTGCCGCACCTCCTCGACGCGGACCGACCGCGGAAGGACCGGTCGGCCTGAGCCGATTTGACCCGCTGGCCCGGCCGGGCCGGCATGCTAGCCTGCCGTCTTCGCCCGTCCCCGGACGGGGCCAGCGGGAGCAGGGCATGAGCAAGGCCGAGCCGGACACCGCGCAGCGCACCCCCGCCCCGGAGGGCCGGGCCGATCCGGTGCGCGCCGGGCTCGACCGGCTGGTGATCCGCGCCGGGCGGGTGACGCTGTGGGAGCAGGCCTGGCCGATCCTGTGGCGCGGCCTCGCGGTGGTGCTGGTTTTCCTCGCCGCGTCGTGGTTCGGGCTGTGGCTCGATGCCGGGCCGGCCCTGCGCATGGCCGGGGTGGCGCTCTTCGGCCTCGCCGTCGTGGCCGTGCTGCTGCCGCTCGTCCGCCTGCGTCGAATCGCCCGGACCCAGGCGCTCGCGCGGATCGACCGCGATGCCGGCCTGACCCACCGCCCGGCCCGGACCCTCGAGGACTCGCTCGCCCTCGGCCAGGACGATCCCGGCACCCGGGCCCTCTGGGCCCTGCACCGCAGCCGCGCCGCTGCGACGCTGGCGCGCCTGAAAGTCTCCGGCCCGCGGCCCGGGATGGCCCGGCGCGACCCCTACGCGTTGCGCGCCGGCGCGATCGTCGCGGCCGTGGCCGGCGCCTTCGTGGCGGGACCGGAAGCCGGCGAGCGCCTGCGCGCCGCCTTCGACTGGCGCGGGCCCGTGGCGGCCGCGCCCTCGTTCCGGGTCGACGGCTGGATCGACCCGCCGCTCTACACCCGCATGCCGCCGCTCATCGTCACCCTGTCGGACGCGGGCCAGCGCCTGCGCGCACCGGTGAACTCGACCCTCGTCGTGCGCATCGCCGGTGCCTCCGACGCGACGGTGACGCCGGGCGCGGGGCTGAAGCGCCTGCCTGCCACCGCACCGGCCCGGCCCGACCTGCGCGAGGAGCGCTTCACGCTCACCGGCGGCACTGCCGAAGTTTCGGTGCAGACGGGCTTTGCCAGCACGCACCGCCTCACGGTCGAGACCATCCCCGACCGGCCGCCGGAGATCGCCTTCGCGGGCACGCCGGAGACCAACGGGCGCGGCACCTTCACCCTGGCCTACCGGGCCAAGGACGATTACGGCCTGGCTTCCGCGGAGGGCCTCGTCGAGCCGCAGGCGAAGGGGCGCAGCCTGGTGCCGCCGCCGCGCCTGGCCCTGAGCCTGCCGTCCGACGCGCAGGGGACCAGCGACACCCGCACCCTGATCGACCTCACCGACAATCCATGGGCCGGCGCCAAGGTGCTGCTGACCCTGGTGGCCAAGGACGAGGCGGGCCAGGAGGGGCGCTCCGCCCCCCTCGCCTTCACCCTGCCGGGCCGGTTCTTCACCAAGCCCCTGGCCCGCTCGCTGGCCGAGGAGCGCCGCCGCCTCGTCCTCGATCCGGACGGGAGCCGAGCCCGGGTCGAGACCTCCCTCGATGCGCTGCTGATCGCGCCGGAGCGGTTCACGCCGCAATGGGGCGTCTTCCTCGGCCTCAAGGAGGCGTCCCGCCGCCTGCGCGCGGCGAAGACCGACGAGGCCCTGACCGAGGTCGCCGACCTTCTCTGGACCATGGCGCTGCAGATCGAGGAGGGCGACCTCTCCGACGCCGAGAAGGCTCTGCGCGCCGCCCAGGACCGGCTCAAGGACGCCCTCGACCGCGGCGCCTCCGACCAGGAGATCGCCAAGCTCGCCGAGGAGCTGCGCCAGGCGATGGACCGCTTCCTGAAGGAATTCGCCCAGCGCCAGCAGCAGAATCCGCAGAATCCCGGGCAGCAGAACCAGCAGGCCGACCGCACGGTGACGCCGGACGACCTCTCGAAGATGCTAGACCAGATGCAGGAGGCGATGAAGCGCGGCGACGTGGCGGAGGCCCAGCGCCTGCTCGACCAGCTCCGCGGCATCCTCGAGAACCTGCAGACCGCCCAGCCCAACTCGCGCATGAGCGATCCGACCGCCCGCGAGATGAACCGCCAGATGCAGGACCTCGAGGCGATGGCGCGCGAGCAGCAGGGCCTGCGCGACGAGACCTTCCGCCAGGGCCAGGAGCGCCGCTTCGGCAATCGCGGTCAGCCGCAGCAGCCGGGCCAGCAAGGGCAGCAGCGCCAGCAGGGGCAACGCGGCCAGCAGGGCCAGCGCGGCGGCGAGCCCCAGGGTCAGGACGGCCAGCAGCAGGGTCAGCGTGGACAGCAGGGCGAGAAGCAAGGAGGTCTCGGCGACCGCCAGCAGGCCCTGCGCCAGCGCCTGGAGGACCTGCAGCGGCGGATGAAGGAACTCGGCATGCAGGGCGAGCAGGGGCTGTCCGACGCCGAGCAGGCGATGCGCGAGGCCGAGAACGCGATCGGCCAGGGCCAGGACGGCTCCGCCGTCGATGCCCAGGGCCGCGCCCTCGAAGGCCTGCAGCGCGGCGCGCAAGGAATGGCCCAGCAGATGCAGCAGATGGGCCAGGAGGGCGAGGGCCAGCAGGCCGACGGACAGCAGGGCCAGGGCAACCCCAACCAGCCCGGCCGTCAGGGCGCCCGCGACAACGACCCCCTCGGCCGCCCGACCCGCAGCCGCGACTTCTCCGACGGCCGCGTGCGCGTGCCCACCGCCGAGGAATCCGGCGTGGAGCGGGCCCGCCGCATCCTGGAGGAGCTGCGCCGCAAGCTCGGCGACCCGAGCCGGCCGGCGGAAGAGCTCGACTATTTCGAGCGGCTGCTGCGGCGGAACTGACGCACGAGTCCAGACACGAATACGGCGCGATCCCGGTCGGGATCGCGCCGTATTCGTGTCGCGGGTCGATGAGAGGTCCGATCGGCGAGGCGACCGGGCGCTCCGCCTGCTCAGTTGAACAGGTTGAAGTGGTAGTTGATGCCGACCTTGAGTTGGTGGGTGTCGAGACCGGTGCGCACGCCGAACTGGGTGCCGAGCGCGCGGAAGCGGATGTCGCGCTCGAAGTCGGAATACAGGTACTCGCCCTTCACCGAGAGGTTCGGCATGATCATGTATTCGAGGCCCGCGCCGACGGTGTAGCCGTCGACCGGGATCGAGGCGTTGAACGAGGCGGGGGCGATGAGACCCGGCGCCGCGACGCTGCCGCGAGCGCCGATCTCGGTGAAGGCCCAACCGCCGGTCACGTAGGCGAGGAGCGGCCCCCAGGCATAGCCGACGCGGCCACGGACCGTGACGAAGTAGGTGTCGGTCTTCAGGCCGCCACTGGCATTGCCGGTAGCGCCTGCCGCCACGCGGAACTCGTTGTGGATGTCCGAGTAGCCCGCATCGGCCTCGACGCCGACGACGAAGCCATTATTGGGCGTGAACTGATAGTTGTAGCCGACGGTGCCGCCCGCCACGAAGCCGGCGGCCGAGACCTCCGCCCGGGAGGCCGGCAGCGCCGCCGGGCGCGGGGCGGTCGTCGCGGCGCGGAAATCTCCGCCGACGGCGCCGCCCGCGTTCACGCCGGCGTAGAAGCCGGTCCAGGTGAAGGCCGGAGGCGCGGCGATGACCGGCGGCGGGGCGACGCGACGCGGCAGGTCCGCAGCATGCGCGCCGCCCGCCAGCGCGAGGAGGCTCGCGGTTGCGATCAGGTAGGACTTCACGAGAGGTTCCCCAAACAATCTTCTGCATGGGCCCGATCGCGCGGCGACCGGACCTGAAATCAAGGATTCGTTCTGGGCGTACGCCAGCCCGCCAAGTGCGCACCGGCTCCGGCGACGGGTCGTCCAGGCGCAGCAGACAACCACGTTAGATCGTGCATGTCTATCGCATTTTTGCAACACTGAAACAGCAAAATAATTATGAATGATATCCTAGCATTACTGTTCGGCGCCCGGGATCGACTTGGTACTCTTGCTAAAGAGGGATGACGGTGACGTCGCCGCCCAGCGGCACAGCCGGCGGGGCTCCCGGGCCGCGCCTGCCGGGCCGGTCCTGCGTCGCGGGGCCGCCTCGCGGCCAGGTCCCGATCCGCCCTATCAGGCCCTTCCACATCGCGAGCCTGTCCGGATGTCCAGCAACACCCTCGTTCTCATCGCCTGCCTCGCGGTCGCCGTGGTGCTGCTGTTCGGCCTCGCCAACATGCTGCGCGGCGGCAGCGCCAACGTCTCGCAGCGCCTGATGCGCCTGCGGGTCGTGCTGCAGTTCGTCGCCATCCTGGTCATCATGGGCGTGCTGTGGTGGCGCGGCGGCTGACCCGGCGGGAGTGTGGCGGGGCGGTCGCATGAGGTGGAAAACCGCGTTGAGACGGATTGTGCGGGGAGACGAGACGCGAACCGTATGGCTAGGGTGAACCTCGCCCCAGCAACGGGGCGGTGGACCCCGTTCGACAGATGCGCGTAACCCTTCCGAGCCTCGCCGCGGCGATCACCACCGCGGTCGTTCTGGCTGCGCCAGCCGCCCAGGCCGCCGACCCTTCGGCCATGGTGCCCGCCTACCGGCCGCCGGTTCAGCCCCTCAGCATCGTGTCAGAGTTCCGCATCGGCGGCTCCGCTCAGGATCCGGGCAGCAACGAGAAGAACACCAGCAACATTAACGGCGAGTTGCTGTTCGCCAAGCCGGTCACCGGCCTCGACCGGTTCTGGGCCGCCTTCGTGCCGCGCCCGACCGTCGGCGGCAGCTACAATGTCGATGGCCGCACCAGCTATGCCTATCTCGGCGCGACCTGGACCTTCGACATCACCGACCGGATCTTCGTCGAGGGCTTCTTCGGCGCCGGCTTCCATGACGGCCGGACCGGGCCGAAGCTCTTCGTGCCCAAGACCTTCAACTCGCTGGGATGCTCGCCGCTGTTCCGCGAGGCGGCCGGCATCGGCTACCGGATCAACGAGCACTGGAGCATCATGGCGACGATCGAGCACATGTCGAATGCCGGCCTGTGCGTCGAGAATCGCGGCCTGACCAATTACGGCGGCAAGATCGCGTATACGTTCTGACGGCGGCCCGACGGCGGCGGGTCTGGCGATTCGGCTTTCGCTCGCTAGAACATCGCCGTCGAGGCGGATCCACCCGCCTCAAGGGAGCTGGCCGTGGTCGTCCTCAACCGCATCTACACCCGCACCGGCGATTCCGGCACCACGGCGCTCGCCAGTGGTGAGCGCCGCTCGAAAGCGGATCTCCGCGTCGAGACCTACGGCACCGTCGACGAGACCAATGCCTGCCTGGGCCTCGCCCGCCTGCACACGACGGGCGAGCTCGACGCGATGCTGGGGCGGATGCAGAACGACCTGTTCGACCTCGGCGCCGATCTCGCGACGCCGGAGACCGGTGAGCCCCTGGCCTACGAGCCGCTGCGGATCGTCGCCGCTCAGGTCGAGCGGGTGGAGCGCGAGATCGACGTGCTGAATGCCGGTCTCACCCCCTTGCGCTCCTTCGTCCTGCCCGGCGGCTCCCCGGCCGCGGCGTCGCTCCACCTCGCCCGCACGGTCTGCCGCCGGGCCGAGCGCCTGGCAGTGGCCCTGGCGGCGACGCCGGGCGAGACCGTGTCGCCGGTGGCGATCCAGTACCTGAACCGCTTGTCGGATTTCCTGTTCGTTGCCGCCCGGGTCGCCAATGATGGCGGGGCTGCCGACGTGCTGTGGGTGCCGGGAAAAACCCGCACCTGAGACCCGCACCCGACGGTTGGGCGGCGGGCCTCCGGCGCGCGTTGACAATTCGGAAAATCGGCCGCTACGGTCCGCGCCACCTTGCTCCATCGGGGATGATCGCGGGCCGGCCGTGGGAGGGCCCGACCACGATCGTCCCTTCGTCCTGAAGGATGTGACGATCATGAAGGTCCTGGTGCCCGTCAAGCGGGTGGTCGACTACAACGTGAAGATCCGGGTCAAGCCGGACGGCTCGGGCGTCGAGCTCGCCAACGTCAAGATGTCGATGAACCCCTTCGACGAGATCGCCGTCGAGGAGGCGATCCGCCTGAAGGAGAAGGGCAAGGTCACCGAGATCGTCGCCGTCTCGATCGGTCCGCAGCAGGCTCAGGAGACGATCCGCACCGCGCTGGCTATGGGCGCGGACCGCGGCATCCTGGTCAAGACCGACGCCGCCGTCGAGCCGCTCGCCGTCGCCAAGCTCCTCAAGGCGCTGGTCGAGAAGGAGAGCCCGGACCTGGTCATCCTCGGCAAGCAGGCGATCGACGACGATTCCAACCAGACCGGCCAGATGCTCGCCGCCCTCCTCGGCTGGCCGCAAGGCACCTTCGCGTTCAAGCTCGAGATCGGTGACGGCGCCCTCGACGTGGTGCGCGAGATCGACGGCGGCCTGCAGACCCTGAACCTGAAGCTGCCGGCGATCGTCACGACGGACCTGCGCCTCAACGAGCCGCGCTACGCGTCGCTCCCCAACATCATGAAGGCGAAGAAGAAGCCCCTCGACACCGTCGAACCGGAGGCGCTCGGCGTCGACGTCGCGCCGCGGCTGAAGGTGCTCAAGACCGTGGAGCCGGGCGGCCGCAAGGCCGGCGTCAAGGTCGCCAGCGCCGCCGAGCTCGTCAACAAGCTGAAGGTCGAGGCCGGGGTTCTCTGACGAGAGCCTTCAGGCATCCCTCAAGGTTAAGGAACGAAACGCCATGACGACTCTCCTGCTGGTCGAGCATGCCGGCGGCGTCGTGAAGGACGCCAGCACCAAGGCTCTCACGGCGGCCAAGCAGCTCGGCGCCCCGGTCCACGCCCTCGTGGTCGGTGCCGACGCACAAGGCGCGGCCGAGGCGACCGCCAAGCTCGACGGGGTCGAGAAGGTGCTGGTGGCGTCCGATGCCGCCTTCGACCACCTGCTCGCCGAGCCGACCGCGGCGCTGGTGGCGGAACTCGCCGCCTCGTACGACACCGTCATCGCCGCCGCCTCGACCGAGGGCAAGAACGTGCTGCCGCGCGTCGCCGCCCTCCTCGACGTCGCCCAGGTCTCGGACATCATCAAGGTGGTCGGTCCCGACACCTTCGAGCGGCCGATCTATGCCGGCAACGCGATCCAGACCGTGCAGGCCACCGACGCCAAGCGGGTGATCACGGTCCGCACCGCCGCCTTCCAGGCGACCCCCGAGGGTGGCTCGGCCGCTCCGGTCGAGGCCGCCTCGGCCGCCGCGGCGCCGGAGGCGAAGTCGTCGTTCAAGGGCGAGGAGATCGCCAAGTCGGATCGTCCGGAGCTGGCCGGCGCCCGCATCATCGTGTCGGGCGGGCGCTCGCTCGGCTCGGCCGAGAAGTTCAAGGAGCTGATCGAGCCGCTCGCCGACTCGCTCGGCGCGGCCGTCGGTGCCTCGCGCGCGGCGGTCGATGCGGGCTACGCCCCGAACGACTGGCAGGTCGGCCAGACCGGCAAGGTCGTGGCGCCGGACCTCTACGTGGCGGTGGGCATCTCGGGGGCGATCCAGCACCTCGCCGGCATGAAGGACTCGAAGGTCATCGTCGCCATCAACAAGGACGAGGAGGCGCCGATCTTCCAGGTGGCCGATTACGGCTTGGTCGGCGACCTGTTCCAGGTCGTGCCTGACCTGCAGCAGGAAATCGCCAAGAACAAGGGCTGAGGCCCCGGGGCTGAAGACGATCAGCTCCTCGCGCGGGGACCGCGCGAGGAGCGGCAGGGAGACCCGTCCGGGCCCCGCCGGAACCCTTCGCATCTGCGAAGGCGCGGTGGTATGAACGTTCGGGACGGCGAGGCGGGAAGGCAGGGGTGTGATGGGCATCGAGATCAAGACGGTCGGGATCATCGGGGCCGGTCAGATGGGCAGCGGCATCGCCCATGTCTGCTCCCTGGCCGGGCTCGATGTGCGGATGAACGACCGCGACCCTGAGCGCCTGAAGAACGGGCTGGCGACCGTCAACGGCAACCTGCTGCGCCAGGTCTCGAAGGGCGCGATCACCGACGACCAGCGCCGGACTGCGATCGAGCGGGTCGTGCCGGTCGACTCCTTCGACGATTTCGGACCCTGCGACCTGGTGATCGAGGCCGCGACAGAGGATGAGGCGATCAAGCGCAGCATCTTCAGCGCGCTATGCCCGTCGCTGCGGCCCGAGACGATGGTGGCGACCAACACCTCGTCGATCTCGATCACGCGGCTCGCCGCCTCGACCGACCGGCCGGAACGCTTCATCGGCATCCACTTCATGAACCCGGTTCCGGTGATGCAGCTCGTCGAGCTGATCCGCGGCATCGCCACCGAGGACCCGACCTACGAATCGGCCAAGGCCTTCGTGAAGCGCCTCGGCAAGATCGTGACGGTGTCGGAGGATTTTCCGGCCTTCATCGTCAACCGCATCCTGCTGCCGATGATCAACGAGGCGATCTACACCCTCTACGAGGGCGTCGGCTCGGTCGATTCGATCGATACGGCGATGCGGCTCGGCGCCAACCACCCGATGGGCCCGCTCCAGCTCGCCGATTTCATCGGTCTCGATACCTGCCTCTCGATCATGCAGGTGCTCTACGAGGGTCTGGCGGATTCGAAGTACCGCCCCTGCCCGCTCCTGGTGAAATACGTCGAGGCCGGCTGGCTCGGCCGCAAGACCAAGCGCGGCTTCTACGATTACCGCGGCGCGGAGCCGGTGCCGACCCGCTGAGGACGCACCGCGCGCGCCTCAGGCCTGCGGCAGCCGGGCTCGCGTGGCGCGTGTCCCTCGGCGCAGCCGCCGCACGAGTCGAGGCGACCGGGTCAGCGGACCCGGATCATGATGCGCGGGCGCCAGATTCCCAGCACCACGTTCGCCGTCGCGATCGCGAGCAGCACCCACAGCGTACCCCGCTCCGCATTCAGCGACTCGGCCAGTGTCGCCGGGTCGACGCGTCCGACCAGCGCCTGCGCGCTGCGCTCGGCCTCCCGCTGCATCGGGCCCTGAACGCCCACGAAACCGTACTCGAACATCAGGATGCCGGTCGCGAGCTTCACCCAGGCCCAGCCGGCCTGATGGAAGGCCTGGTTGAGCGCGATGGCCAGCAACCCGGCCACGAGCATCAGCGCCAGCGAGGGCAGGAAGACCCACGTGGCCACAGCAGCCATGGCGCCGCGCATGAGGGCGTAGCCGGACAGGGCGGAGGGCGGAGGAGCGAGACCCAGCAGCACGATGAGCGACGCCATCGCGCCCATCAGGCCGATCGCCCCCATCGTGTGAAGGAACTTCATCAAGCGCCGCATCGCGACGACACCATTCCCCGGGCAGCATCCGCAAACCTACGAACGATGCCGGACGGAACGGTAATCACGTTCCCGTGCAGATCGTCTACCGGGACCGAGGCGGATCGATTTGTCTCGAACCCCGGCCGGATCGGGTCGTTCCCATCCCGCTGAACGGCCGAAGGGCCGCCCCTCGGCCGAGGGGCGGCCCTTCGCGCGTCGGGCGTGACGCTTACTTCGTGGTGGTCGAGCCGGTCGACTTCGGCTCGGCCGGAGCCGGATAGGCCGGGTTGCCGGCCGGCACGCCAGAGCTGTTCGCCGACGAGGTGCCGCCGCTGCCGTTCGGCGAGCCTGTGATCTGCTGGCGCGAGGCGTCCTGGCTCTGGCTGGCGTAATCCTTCGGGGCGTTCGAGCCGTTCCAGCCGAGCAGCGCCACCATCGCGACCGCCAGGAGGGCGAGGCTGCCGAGCAGCACGTAGAGGACGGGACGGCCCTTCGCGCCCTGGCGGGCCTCGGTCGGGGTCTCGACGGTGCGGTTGTTGTCCATGACGGAACCTCGGGCTTGAGGCTCGGCGGGCGTCGCGCCGAGCGATGATCGGTGTGAGCAGCCAACGTCACCGATCGGCCGAGGTTCCTAGCGTTTCTGGGGGTCCTGGCGCTCCTGCCGCAGGGCGCCTTTCTCGGGAGCGCTCTACTTGCCCGTCAGCAGCATGATCTTGCCGAGATGGGCGCTCGATTCCATCAGCTCGTGCGCCGCCCGGGCCTCCTCCAGCGGGAAGGTGGCGTGGATCACCGGCTTGACGGTGCCGGCTTCGAGCAGCGGCCACACCTCCCGGCGCAGGCCCTCGGCGATGGCGGCCTTCTGGGCGACGGTGCGGGGGCGCAAGGTCGAGCCGGTGACCGTCAGACGTCGGATCATCACCGGGGTCAGGTTGATATTCTCCGCCAGGAAGCCCTGCAGGAAGGCGATGATGACGAGCCGGCCCTCGAGGGCGAGGGACTTCAGGTTGCGCTCAAGATAGGCGGCGCCGACCATGTCGAGGATCACGTCGACCCCCTGGCCGTCGGTCAGGCGCTTCACCTCGGCGGCGAAATCGGCCTCGCGGTAGTTGATGGCGTGGTCGGCCCCGAGGGACTCGCAGAAGGCGCATTTTTCGCCCGAGCCGGCGGTGGCGTAGACCGTGGCGCCGAACCGCTTGGCGAGCTGGATCGCCGTCGAGCCGATGCCGCTCGACCCGCCATGGACCAGGAAGCGCTCACCCTTCTGCAAGCGGCCGCGCTCGAACACGTTGGTCCAGACCGTCCAGTAATTCTCCGGCAGACCCGCCGCCTCGATCAGCGAGAGCGGGCCGGGCTTCGGGAGGCACAGGGCCGCATCCGCGACGCAATACTCGGCGTAGCCGCCGCTGATCGTCAGGGCGCAGACCTCCTGGCCCTCGGCGAGGCCCGTGACGCCCTCCCCGAGGGCGACGATGCGGCCGGCGATCTCCAGCCCCGGCACCTCGGTGGCACCGGGCGGCGGCGGGTACTTGCCGGCGCGCTGCTGGCAATCGGGCCGGTTCACGCCGGCCGCCACGACCTCGACCAGCACCTGGTTCGGCCCCGGACGCGGCACCGGCACGGTCTCGATCCCGATCACCTCCGGCCCGCCGGCCCCATTGAAGCGGACCTGGCGCATGGTGCTGGGGATCGACGGCATGGGGCGGCTCCGATGTTGCGGCTTGTCGCGCCCTTTCCTGCCGCGCGGGTGTGCTTCCGGCAAGGCCCCAACTGGCAAGCGGCCTACCGCGTGCCGTACATCCGGTCACCGGCATCGCCGAGACCCGGCAGGATGTAGCCGTGCTCGTTCAGGTGACTGTCGATCGAGGCCGTCCAGACCGGCACGTCCGGGTGGGAACCCTGGAACTTGGCCAGGCCCTCCGGCGCGGCGAGCAGGCAGACGAAGCGCAGGTCGCGGGCGCCGCGCTCCTTCAGCCGGTCGACCGCGGCGACCGCCGAGTTCGCCGTCGCCAGCATCGGGTCGAGAACCAGCACGGTGCGGTCGGCGAGGTCGGACGGAGCCTTGAAGTAGTATTCCACCGCCTCCAGCGAATCCGGGTCGCGGTAGAGCCCGACATGGGCGACGCGGGCGGAGGGCAGCAGCGACAGCATGCCGTCGAGGAAGCCGACGCCGGCGCGCAGGATCGGCGCCAGGACGAGCTTCTTGCCGGCGATCTGCGCACCCTGCATCGTGACCAGCGGCGTCTCGATCTCCACCGGCTCCAGCGGCAGGTCGCGGGTGACCTCGTAGGCGAGCAGCGTCCCGATCTCGTTCAGGAGCTGGCGGAAGCCCTTGGTCGAGCGCGCCTTGTCCCGCATCAGGGTCAGCTTGTGCTGCACCAGCGGGTGATCGACCACCGTGACCGGCGCCACCCCCGTCTCCCCGCGCGCACCCGCACCCTGCATCGCCGTCTCCCCGCTCACGATCACGCTCAATGACAGTCTCAGAATACGGTGCCGTCGCTCGCGATGGAAAGCGGCGGCGCGCCCTCCGGCCGCAAGGACTTCGCCAGGCGCCGGCCGGTGGCCCAGGTGCCGCCCTCCAGCACCTTGGCGAGCGGCAGCTCGGCCGGATCCTTGATGCCCAGCCGCTCGCGCACCAGGGGCGCCAGCCGGTCGAGGAGTGCCACGGTGAGCGCCCGCCACTCGACGACGAGGCGCGAATCGACGGCGTGCGGCAGCTTCGCTTCCTCAGGGCGGCGCAGCGCCAGCACCCCGGTATCGAGGAACAGGCCGCCGTTGCGGTACTCGGGCAGGCCGGTCAGGGCGTCGAGCCCGGTGACGGTCAGGCCTGCCTCCTCCAGCGGTTCCAGGAGCGAGTAGGCCAGCCACTGCGAGAGCTTGTGGAACGGCACCAGGCCTTCCGTCGGCCCGGCGCCGCCCGCGAGGGGGTGACGCCAGGTATCGCCGAGATCGATCCCGTCGAGGACGATGCGGCCGGGCCAGATCGGTCCGAGATGGGTCAGCAGCACCTCCAGCACGGCCTCGGCCGGGACCTCGCCGTCGCGGGCCCTCGCCTTGATGCGGTCGAACAGGAAGCCGGGCCGGGCCTGCGGCCCGAAGCCCTCGGGATCGGCGGCCGCGACCTGGCCGAGGCGGTTGAGAAGCGCGGTGCGGCCGGACAGGCCGACGAGGGGATTGGTCGGCGACGCCTGGAAGCCATCGGCGAGCTCCGCCTCGGTCAGGCTCGCCAGTGCCCGCGCATCGGCGCGGAACGGATCCTCGGGCTCGGAGGAGAAGAGCCCTGAGACGAACATGTCGAAGCTCGCCACCGCTAGCCCTTCCGAGCGGGCATAGGTCTCGCCGGTGCGGCCCTCCTCGTAGCGCCAGGTCGGGCCGGCGCCGGCGTCGAGCAGCACGCTCACCACCACGAGGTCGAAGGCGGCGCGGGCCTGCTCGGCCGGGTCCTCGAACGGCGCGGCGTGGACGAGGGAGCCCCAGCGCTCGAAGCCGCCGACCGAGAAGTGGCGCCAGCGTGCATGATAGGGAATCGCGAGGTCGGGATAGGCCTCGCGGATGGTCTCGACCACCGCGTCGGCGCAAGGTCCGAGGCGGTCGAGATCGACCACGAAATGGTCGAGCTGCCCGTCGAGCCCGGCCTTGAGCAGGGTCTCGGCGCGGGCGCGCACCGCCCGGGCCGAGAGCAGGCTGCGGGCGGTCGAAAACTCAGGCACGGGCATCTCCAGGGGATTCGTCGCGGGCTGGCTCAGAACCGCTCGAGGTCGCGGCCCTTCACGGCGTCGAGGGAGTCGGTGACGCCGTCCGGCGCGTAGTAGCCCGCCGCCTTCTTGGCTTCCATCTCCACCGAGGCATCGGGCGGGATCAGCTCCGGCGGGATCGGCACCCGCTCGCCGACCTCGATGCCCGACCCCGTGATCGCGTCGTACTTCATGTTCGACATTGACATCAGCCGGTCGATGCGGCGGATGCCGAGCCAGTGCAGCACGTCGGGCATCAGCTGCTGGAAGCGGGCATCCTGCACGCCGGCGACGCACTCGGTGCGCTCGAAGTAGGTGGCGGCGGAATCGCCCCCCTCCTGGCGCTTGCGGGCGTTGTAGACCAGGAACTTGGTCACCTCGCCGAGCGCCCGCCCCTCCTTGCGGTTGTAGACGATGACGCCGGTGCCGCCCGCTTGCGCCTCGCGCACGCATTCCTCGATGCCGTGGGTGAGGTAGGGCCGGCAGGTACAGATGTCGGAGCCGAACACGTCCGAGCCGTTGCACTCGTCGTGGACCCGGCAGGCGATGCGCCGGCGCGGGTCGGACAGGCCCGCGACATCGCCCATGACGTAAACGGTGCAGCCGCCGATCGGCGGCAGGAAGACCTGCAGGTCGGGACGCGTGACCAGTTCCGGGAACATGCCGCCGGTCTGCTCGAACAGCGTGCGACGGAGCGCCGTCTCGCTGGTGCCGAAGCGGGCGGCGACGCCCGGCAGGTACCAGACCGGATCGACCGCTATCTTGGTGACCGAGATGTCGCCGGTCGTGTGCAGCACGGTGCCGTCGGCGGCCAGACGATGGGCGCCCATCGCCGCCAGGATCTCCGGCAGGCTCAAGCGCGCCTTGGTGACCGCGATGGTCGGGCGGATGTCGGTGCCCGAGGTGATCGCGTCCCGGAAGACCTCGCCCGGCCTATGCCCCCATGGATCGAGCGAGACGATCCTCTCAGGGTCGGCCCATTGCGGGTGCGGGCCGATCTCGACCACCGGGTGGGTGTTGGTGAGGTCCGGTCGCGCCAGGGGGTTCATCGCCCGGCCCGCGATGGCGAGCGCCCGGTAGAGCGAGTAGGCGCCGCCATTGGCCCCGATGACGTTGCGGTCGGCCGGGCTGGTCACGGTGCCGATGATCGGCCCTCGCTCGCGCGGGTCGGCGGCGCCCCAGCGAATCGGCCAGCGGGCGGCGCCCGGCTCCGGATGCGAGGTGAGCCGGATATGCGTCGAGCGGTTGGAACTGGTCATGCGGCCGCGCCGTCCTTCAACGGAGAAGGCTCCCCGCGGGGGCCGCGGAGAGCCTGTCGAGTGCTTGACCTTGTGGAGGGTAGCCCCGGGCGAATCGGTGCGTCAAGCTTAAGGCCGAGGCGCACCGCTCAACATCGCGGCAGGCTGCCCACCTGCTAGACCTCCTGCGAGGCGATCAGTAGTTCGAGCCGGCGCGGCGACGGGCCATGAAGGCGTCGAACTGCTCGCGGTCGCGGGCGCGCTTCAGCTCGTCCACGAACTCGGTGAAGGCGCGGCTCTCGTCCTCGAGGCGGCGGCGCTCCTCTTCGAGGCGCTCGATCTCCTTGCGGCGATACTCCTCGAAGGCCCAGTTGCCACTGTCGTGCCGGGCGGCACTGAAGCCGGAGAAGCCCGAGAAACCATTCCGGAAGGACCGCTCGGCGAAGGACTTCATCTCGTTCAGAGCCGGGTATCCCATGAGCTTCCACACCACGTAGGCCGCGGCCAAGGGCCACGCATAGATGAAACCGATGACGATCGCGCCGATCTCGAGGGAGCGGCGCGGGAACGGGCTATTGCGGCAGGCGCGGCCGCTCGACCAGGGGGCAGAGGAAAACGACACGTCACGATCTCCCGCAGGATGTGAATGTGAACGACATTTACATGCGGGGTCGACCGGGCGGTTTCAAGGAGGGGGCGGCGCTTAAAATTCGGGACGGGTCCGCGAGCAGCCGAGGCGCGCTACGGGGTCGGTCACGGCCCCGGCGGCACCATGCCCTTCCCGGCCAGAACCGGGCCGGCCGCCGGGCCGCCCAGGTCCCGCAGGAGCGCCGATGCCGCTTCGGTCTCCGCCGCGCCTGCCGGGACCATCCCGGCATAGACGGTGTCGTTCTGCACCTCCACCGGGATCGGCCCGACGAGGCGCGCGCCCGCCACACTCAGCAACTCGCTCGTCTGCTGGAGTGCGAGGTCGGCCTCGCCGGAGACGAGGCGCGAAGCGGCGAGCCCGCCGCGCACCAGGACGAGCTTGTCCTTGAGCTGGTCCGCGATGCCGAGGCGCTCGAAGAGCTGCGCGAGGTAGATCCCGCTCGACCCGCCGGACGCCGGATCGACCATCGCGACCGCGCGAGCCCGCAGCAGCGCTTCGCGGAACCCCGCCACCGTCGCAATGTCGGGCATCGGCGCCCCGTCGCGGACGGCGACACCGATCCCGACCTTCGCAAGCGGGATCGGCGGCGCGCCGGCGAGACGGCGGTCGCGGATCAGCGCTTCCAGGCCAGCCGGGGTCAGCACCACGAGGTCGGGGCGCGCACCGTCACGGATCGCCTGCGCCACCGCGCCGGCGGTGTCGTTGCGGATCGTCACCGTGTGGCCGGTGCGCCGCTCGAATTCCGGCACCAGGGCGGCCGCAACGGGCTTGTAGGCGCCCGTGGTCAGGAGGGTGATCTCGGCTGCCCGTGCCGTCGCCACGAGGGCGAGGACGAGGCAGGCCGCAGCGCTCGTGCGGCGAAAGATCCGGATCGGTACCGCGACGCGGCGCATGCAGGGGCTCCCGGGGCAGGCCGTGGGGCTGGCCCTGCCCCATGGGTAGCCGAGCCGAGGGCGTGTCAGCGAGCGAAATCCGAGAACCCGCCGGACACCGCACCCGACGCTGCCAGCGCCGCCCGGCTCCCGGGGGCGACCAGGGCGGCCAGTTCCTGCGCGTAGGCGTACCCCGGTGCCTCGCCGGGGAAGCCGCTGTCGGTCGCCGGGTGCAGGTAGAGCTCGGTCAGCCCGTTCGGCAGCTGGCCCAGCAAAGCTTGGACCCGCGCCGGGTTCATCGCCCCCGACCAGGCGAGGCCGAGCACGCGGTCGGGGACGAGGAGGCCGGCCCGCCGGGCCCGGGCGCGGAGCAGCGCCGCCCATGGCGCGGTGTCGAGGGCGAGGCCGGGCTTTGCCCCGGCCTCGGCGCGGCGCAGGAGGTCCCGCGGCTCGCGCGGCACCCGGATCGCCCGCATCCCGTACTCGCGCCCGATGCGCAGCACCATCCCGGCGATGATCGGGTGGATGTGGAAGTGCTTGTGCGCGTTGACGTGGTCGAGAGACAGCCCGGTCGCCCGGAAGGCCTCGAACTGTGCCCGGATCTCGGCCTCGAGCTGACGGCGGGCGCGGGGCTTCAGCGCCAGATCGAGACCGAGCCGGGCCTGATCGGCCCGCATCAGCCCGGCGCCGTCGGTGAGATCGGGCAGGTCCGCCGCCGGCAGGGTCGGCCAGGCCTCGACCATCACGAGGTGCAGGCCCACCCGCAGGGACGGCATCGCCTGGGCCCGCACCAGCGCGTCGGCAGCGGCGGGCGCGGAGACCATCAGGCTCGCCGCCGTGAGGATGCCGTGGCGGTGGGCCTGCTCCACCGCCGCGTTGACCTGGGGCGAGAGGCCGAAATCGTCCGAGGTGACGACGAGGCGCTTGCGGGGCAGAGGCAGGGTCATGGTCGGCATGTCTCGTGACGTGAAAGAGCCTCCCCGTCCGGCCGGACGGGGAGGCTCGCGCCCGCTTCAAGGCGGGATCTCAGGCGTGAACGTTCACGCCGCCTTGCCTTACGCCGCCTGCCTCACGCCGCCTTCTTGGCGACGCCCTGGCGCTCGCGCAGGAAGTGCCAGAACTCGACGCCCTCGCGGAGGCGCCGCTTCATCATGTCGGGCGAGCGCACCATCTCGCTGACGATCGAGGCGATCTTCGGGGCGCGGAAGTAGAACTTCTTGTAGAACTCCTCCACCGAGTTGAAGATCTCGGTGTGGGACAGGTGCGGGTAGTGCAGCGGCGCGATCTGAACGCCGTTCTCGTCGACCAGCTCGGCATTGTCCTTGTCGAGCCAGCCATTCTCCACCGCCTGCTTGTACAGGAAGGTGCCCGGATAGGGCGCGGCGAGCGAGACCTGGATGGTGTGCGGGTTGATCCGCTTGGCGAAGGCGATCGTCTCCTGGATCGTCTCCTTGGTCTCGCCCGGCAGACCGAGGATGAAGGTGCCGTGGATCGCGATGCCGAGCTCGTGGCAATCCTTGGTGAACCGCTCGGCCACCTCGACCCGCATGCCCTTCTTGATGTTGTTCAGGATCTGCTGGTTGCCGGACTCGTAGCCGACCAGCAGCAGGCGCAGGCCGTTGGCCTTGAGCACCTCCAGGGTCTTGCGCGGAACGTTCGCCTTGGCGTTGCACGACCAGGTCACGCCGAGCTTGCCGAGCTCGCGGGCGATCTCCTCGGCGCGCGGAAGATTGTCCGTGAAGGTGTCGTCGTCGAAGAAGAATTCCTTGGTCTGCGGGAATTCCTTCAGGCAGTACTTGATCTCCTCGATCACGTGCGCGACCGACCGGGTGCGGTAGGTGTGGCCGCCCACCGTCTGCGGCCACAGGCAGAAGGTGCAGCGCGACTTGCAGCCCCGGCCGGAATAGAACGAGATGTAGGGGTGCTTCAGGTACCCGATGAAGTACTTCTCCATCTCGAGGTCGCGCTTGTAGACCGAGGTCACGAACGGCAGCTGGTCCATGTCGGTCATGATCTCGCGGTCCTCGTTGTGGACCACGACACCGTCGGCGTTCCGGTACGAGAGACCCTTGATCTCCGCCATCGGCACGCCCTCGGCGACCTCCTTGACGGTGAAGTCGAACTCGTTGCGGGCGCAGAAATCGACCGCCGGGGCCTGGGCCATCGAGCCGGCGGCGTCCACCGCCACCTTGGCGCCGATCAGGCCGGCGATCAGCTTCGGGTTGGCGGCCTTCAGTGCCTCGATGGTCTTCACGTCCGACTTGAAGGACGGAACCGAGGTGTGCAGCACCACGAGGTCGAAGTCGTTGGCCTGGGCCACGATCTCCGGCAGCTTGATGTCGTGCGGCGGCGCGTCGATCAGCTTGGAGTTCGGCACCAGGGCGGCCGGCTGGGCGAGCCAGGTCGGGTACCAGAACGACTTGATCTCGCGCTTGGCCTGGTAGCGCGAGCCGGCGCCGCCGTCGAAGCCGTCGAAGGTGGGGGCCTGGAGGAAGAGGGTCCGCATCATCGGGAGGATCGTCTTCTTGAGGAGAGGAAGCCGCGGATGCGGCCAAGGAGGCCGCCGGGCGGCCCGATGAGATGTCTTAAGTCGAGGGAGCGCCGGACTCGCGGGCGAGGCCGGATTCCGGGATCAGCGTACCGTCCGCAACGACCCGATAATCATGACCTTTCCAAGTCACGGCGCCGGACATGAAGCACCAAGCGAAACCGGCGAAGGACAGGAGGTCGCGGATCGGCAACAGCCAGTAGGGATGCGGCTCGAGGCCGAAGGCCCGCTCGACCCGCACGCACAGCACGATCCGGCAGGCGAGCGCCAGGGCGGCGGTGGCGAGGGTGTAGGGGCCCGAATCGGGCAGGAGCGCGGCGATCAACGCCAGCGGGAAGGCATGGGTGACGAGCGTGCCGGCATAGCCCACCGGATCCACGTTGCGGATGGTCCGGTTCCACCGGGTCTCGTGGCGCCACAGGCCGGCGAGCGAGGTGTCGACGCAGGTATGCCCGATGGTGAAGTTCGGGATCGCCACGATGCCGCCATGGGCGCGCAAAGCGGCCCCGAGGGTGTAGTCGTCGGCGAGATCGTTGCGGATCGCCTCGAAGCCGCCGATGCGCGCCAGCATCTCGGTGCGGAACGCGATGGTCGAGCCGAAGCATGGATCGGCGAGGCCCAAGCCGGTGCCCATCAGGACGTTCGGCAGGAACTGGGTGTCGATGGCGAGCGCCGAGAGATGCGCCCAGACGCCGCCGTTCGCCGGCACGCCGTGATAGAGGCAGGTCACGCCGGACACGCCCGGCTGGCCTAACTCGGCGACGATGCGCTCGAGATAGTCGGGCGCCACCACCATGTCGCTGTCGGCCAGCACCACCACGTCGTGGGCGATCAGCCCCGCCATGTTGATGAGGTTCGAGACCTTGCGGTTCGAGCCGTGCTGGCGGGCATCAACCACCAGATCGATGCGCAAGTCAGGGTGCTCGGCCTGGAGCCGGTGCACCACGGCGATCGCCGGATCGGCCGCGTTCTGCACCCCGAAGATCACCTGCACGGCACCGGCATAGGCCTGGGCGCAGAAGGTGGTCAGGTTATGGTAGAGGTTCGGCTCGTCGCCGCAGAGCGGCTTGAGCAGGGTCACGGAGGGGCGGGCCGCGTCGGGCGCGAGGCGCGGCACCGGGCGACGGGCGAGGCGCCCGGCGAGCCAGGCGGTCGTCAGGCCGTAGACGCACCCGGCGAGTGCCAGGACGAGCAGCAGGGCGGAGATCCAGGTCCATTCCATGGCGTGGCGGCGATCCCTGGGAGGAGTTGGCCGCGCGGGGGCGCGGCGGGTTATGTTGTGGGTTGAGGCTGCGGGCGGAGGGTGACCGCCGGCCATCGCAGCCGGCGGCAGCGCCGCGTCTACTTCGCGGCCGGCGCCGTGGGAGCAGGGGCCGTGGAAGCAGGGGTCTTGGGCGCCGGTGCCGCCAGCATCGTCTCGGTGGACTTGCGCAGATGGGCGAGCAGGCCGTCGGCGCCGCCCTCCTGCAGCGGCTCGGAGAAGCCGGTGCGCAGGGTGCCGGCCTCGCTCACCGTGCCCTGGAGGTAGACGTCGGTGATCCGGTTGTCGGCGTTCAGCACGTAATCGACCGGGGAGGTGTCGCCGCTGCCGTCTGTCACCGTGACGTGCACGATGTGGCCGTTGCCGCGGGGTTCGCTCTTCGGGTCAATCGCGAACGTGCTGCCCGTCGCGGCGCTCAGCCGCGTGGCGTAGGTCGCCGCGAGGTAGGGCTCGAAGGCGGCGATCAGGGCCTGCTGCTTGTCGGCCGGGATCTCCTTCCAGCGGGTGCCGACGCCGAGGCGCAGCATCGCCGGCAGGTCGAAATTCTCCTTCATCGGGCCGGACAGGATCTCGGCCCGGGCGCGCACGTCGCCGGCCTTGAGCGCGGCCTCGAGGGCGTCGGTCATGCGACGCACGGTGGCGACCGCCGGGTCGCTCTCCCCGGCCGCGGGTGCGGCGGGTGCAGGAGCGGCGGTCTGAGCCAGGGCCGGCAGTGCGGCCAGAGGCAGCGCGGCCATGAGAAGGCCGGCGATCGTCAGGCTGCGCAGGGTCTCGCGTCGGGTCTGCACCAGATCACTCTCCTTTGGCGTCGACGGGCGCCGCGGCGTAGCCGTAGGCGGGCCCGAGAGCCCGGCGCGGGCGGAAACGCGCCCGCAGGGCCGCGCCGATCCCGGCCGCCGGAGAGCGGCCCTGATCGGCGTCGTTTTCCATGACGTGCCAGAGCATCAGGCTCGGCAGCCCGACCGCGAGGTCGGCGAGGCGCTTGATCAGCGACAGGGCGAGCGCCGCCTCGGCCGGGATACCGAACACGGCGCAGAGCGCGATCAGGCCGCCCTCCTGCGCGCCGAGCGCCCCCGGCACCGCGAAGGCAGCGCCGCGCACCGCCTGGGCCAGGCTCTCGATCACGATCGCCTCGAGGAAGCCGACCTCGTAGCCCATGAAGCGCAGGGCGATCCAGACCTCGAGGGTGCCGATCACCCAGCCGAACAGGTGCGTGGCGATGGCGGTGAGAATGCGGCCGCGGGCGGCGTAGAGGCCGCGCAGGTGCTCGAACAGCACGTCGACCGCGCCGAAGATGCGCCACTCGCGCTGGCCGGCGAAGCGGTTGATCGCCGCCTGGAGCAGGCTCTGCCCGAAGCGGCGCTGCACGAGGTAGAACGCCACCAGGGCCGGAGCCGCCACCACGAGGCCGAGCCCGACGTAATGCACGATCGGCCCGTCGCCCCCGAGCGCCACCAGGATGCCGAGGCCGGCGAGCGTGAACAGGAACTGGGTGAGCGCCTGGACCATCAGGTCGACGAGGGTGGTGGCGCCCGACAGCGCCCCCGACACCCGATGCAGCGTCAGGAGCCGCGCGCCGATCAGGTCGCCGCCGACCTGCGCCACGGGAAGCAAGGTGTTCACCCCCTCGCGCACGAATCGCACGCTGATGCAGGCGCGCAGCAGCGGCCTGTCGCTGCGGGGAAACACCACCCACCAGCCGAGGCCCGCCCAGGCGACGGCCACGAAGCGCGCCACCACGACCAGCACGGCGCCCCAGCCGGACGCCCACAGGGCTGCCGCGACCGCCTCCGGCCCCGAGGAGACGAACAGGCCGATCACGGTGCAGAGGCCGGCGATCAGGCCCAGTGTCGTCAGTCGCTTCATGACCCTCTTTCTGTCGCAGCGGCGGCGACCCCGGGGGCGCGCCATTCCGGCAACGGAGTCGAAACAAAGCAGCGCCGTTGCATCCCGGCACGTTGCAGCTTTGATGGGCGCTGTCTATCACCGCCCGGACACAGTGCCGGCGAAACCGGCATGCTCCACCGGCGCGGCGCGCCCACCCAAGCAATGCCGCAAGCCTATGTTATGGCGCAGCTTCATCCCCGCCCCGATTCGGCCGGCGGGGGCCGGATCTGCGAAGGAAGGCCGCTCACGACGGCCGTCAGGGGATGAACAGCATGGATCGGGAGACGACCTTCGAGGCCGAGCGCGGCGCGCTCGACGACACGGCCGCGCACGACCTGGCGGCCTTCGGGGGCGATGCGCCTGGCCGGGCCCCGGCGCCGCAATCGCCGGTGATGGCCTGGAACGAGTGGGACCCCTTGGAGGAGGTGATCGTCGGTTCGCTCGACGGCGCCACGATCCCGACCCACCACCTGACCGTGATCTTCAACCTGCCGCGCGCCGCGCAGCCGTTCTACCGGCTCGCCTCCGGCTGGAAGTATCCCAAGTTCATGAAGAAGCTGGCCCAGCAGGAGCTGGACGGCTTCATCAAGATCCTGGCCGGCGAGGGCGTGAAGATCCGCCGCCCGGATTCAATCGACTTCTCGAAGAAGTTCCGGGCGCCGCGCTGGTCGTCGCGCGGCTTCTGCGTCGCCTGCCCGCGCGATCCGTACCTGGTGATCGGCGACGAGATCATCGAGAGCCCGATGTGCTGGCGCTCGCGCTACTTCGAGGGCGACGCCTACCGCTCCCTGTTCAAGGAGTATTTCCGGGCCGGTGCGCGCTGGACCTCGGCGCCGCGGCCCCAGCTTACCGACGAGCTCTACAACTACGACTACCGGGTGCCGAACCTGAAGGCCGGCGAGCCGATGCAGTTCACGGTCAACGAGTTCGAGCCGGTCTTCGACGCGGCCGACTTCGTGCGCTGCGGCCGCGACCTGTTCGTCACTCGCTCCAACGTGACGAACCTGATGGGCATCGAGTGGCTGCGCCGCCACCTCGGGCCGGGCTTCCGCATCCACGAGATCGAGAGCCGCTGCCCGCAGCCGATGCACATCGATTCGTCGTTCATGCCGCTCGCCCCCGGCAAGGTGCTGGTCAATCCCGACTACATCGACGTCGAGAAGCTGCCGGCGGTGCTCAAGACGTGGGACGTGCTGATCGCACCGCGCCCCGACCCCGTCGAGGGCTTCATGAGCAAGATCTCGATGTGCTCGCCCTGGACCTCGATCAACGTGCTCGCCATCGACGAGAAGAAGATCGTCGTCGATTCGAGCCAGCCGACGCTGATCAAGGCGCTCAAGGACTGGGGCTTCGACCCGATCCCGACGCCGTTCCTGTCCTACGGCCCGTTCGGCGGCTCGTTCCACTGCGCCACGCTCGACGTGCGCCGGCGCGGCGTGCTGAAGTCGTATTTCTAAGACGAGCGTCGGCTTCCCTGAAAGGAAGATGAAAACTCCCGCGTCATCCCGGGTCCGCTGTGCGGACCCGGGATGACGACCCCGTGTCATTCGCAGTTTCGTTACCAACGACCGGTCATTGAGGACATCGGCACGAAGCCGTCCGTTACGTAAGGCCGTCGCCCGATGAGGATCCTGGTACTCGGCGGCTATGGCCTGATCGGCTCCGCCGTGCTCGCGTGCCTGCTCGACGCTGGCCACTCCGTCACCGCCCTCGGGCGTGACACCAGGGCGGCGCGGCGCCGCTGTCCAGAGGCGACCTGGATTGACCGTGACATCGCGGCCCTGAGCGATCCCACCGCGTGGCATCCGGTCGTCGCCGGCTGCGAGGCGGTGGTGAACTGCGCCGGCGTGCTGCAGGACGGCCCCCGCGACGACGTGCGCGCCGTCCAGGACATCGCCATGCGGGCGCTGTTCCGCGCCTGTGCCGAGGTCAGGATCGGCCGGATCGTGCAGGTCTCTGCCGTTGGCGCCTGTCCCGACGCGCGGACCGCCTTCATGCGCACGAAGGATGCGGCCGATGCCGCCCTAGCGCAACTCGACCTCGACTGGACGATCCTGCGCCCCGGCCTCGTGCTGGCCCCGACCGCCTACGGAGGAACCGCCCTGCTGCGGGCGCTCGCCTCCGTGCCGCTCGTCCTGCCGGTGGTCGGAGGGGCGGGGCCGATCCAGACCGTGCACGTGGAGGATGTGGCCGAGGCCGTACGCCTCGCCGTGGAGGGGCAGGTACCGGCCCGGGCCGTTTACGACCTCGTCGAGGACGAGGCGCATGCGCTGGGCGAGGTGGCCGCGGCGTTCCGGGCCTGGCTCGGCCACCCGCCGGCCCCGGTCGTCGCGGTACCGCGGCTCCTCGTGCGCCCGGTGGTCGCCCTCTGCGACGGTCTCGGCCGGCTCGGTTGGCGCTCGCCCCTGCGCAGCACCGCGCTCGTCCAGGTCACCGAGGGCGTCATCGGTGATCCAGGGCCCTGGCAGCGGGCCGGCGGCCCGGAACTGAGCGGGCTTCGCGCCAGCCTGCGCCGCCTGCCCTCGACCGTGCAGGAGCGCTGGTTCGGCCGGCTCTGGCTCGTGAAGCCGGCCGTCATCGGCGGGCTGGCTCTGTTCTGGCTCGTCTCGGGCCTCGTCGGGCTGGTGCGGTTCGATGCGGCAGCCGCGGTGCTGACGGAGCGCGGCGTCGGGCCGGGAGCGGCCGATGCCGCGGTGGCAGCCGGCATCGTGCTCGACCTGGTCCTCGGGGCCGCGATGCTGGTACGGCGCCTGATGCCGCTCGCCGCGCTCGCGATGATCGGCGGCACGCTGGCCTACCTGGTGGCCGGAACGTGGCTCGCCCCCGACCTCTGGGCCGATCCCCTCGGAACTTACGTGAAGATGCTGCCCGCCGCACTCCTGGCGCTGGTCGCCCTCGCGCTCGCCGCCGAGCGCTGAAGGATGCCGTGGATCGACCTCCTGCGTTGGCTGCACGTGATCGGCGCGACGGTGCTGTTCGGCACCGGATCCGGCATCGCCTTCTTCATGCTGGTGGCGCACCGCACCCGCGACCCGGTTCTCGTTGCCCATGTCGCCGGGACGGTGGTGATCGCCGACGTTGTGTTCACGGCGACCGCCGCCGTGGCTCAGCCGCTGACCGGCCTCGCCCTCGCCCATCTCGTCGGCTGGCCGCTGAGCGAGGGCTGGCTTCTCGTGTCGATGGGACTCTACGTCGTCGTCGGCCTGTTCTGGCTGCCGGTGGTGGCGATCCAGCTGCGGATGCGCGACCTGGCGCGGGCCGCCGCCGCGGAGGGGCGGCCGCTCTCGCCGGCCTACGACCGACTGTTCCGGATCTGGTTCGCCTGCGGTTGGCCGGCCTTCGCGGTGATGCTGGCGATCCTCTGGCTCATGACCGCGAAGCCGTCACTAAGCTGAGCATCTCTGGGCTGAGCATCCCTGAGCTGAGGCGCCCTACCCCGTCACCGTCCGGCCGTCGGCCCCTTGTCGGTCCAGTCCGGCGGCAGGCCGAAGGAATCGCCGATGATGCCGTCGACGCCCGGGGCGCGGCCGAAGGCCTGGCAGTCGGGATCGCGGGGCATCTCGCCGAGCACCGTCACGCGGACGCGGTCGTAGGTCGGGATGGTGAGCTCGGACTCGAACGGGTCCTGGCCGGTGGCGAGATACGAGCCGAAATCCTGGCCGAAATCGCCGGCGAGGTCGTAGATGTCGGCGACGGGCGAGAACCGGGCCTGGTTGGTGAAGGAGTTGGCGCCCCCGGCCCACACCATTGCGGCGCGCTGCTGGCGGCGCGCATCCAGGGCCTCGGCCTCGACCGTGAGGTCGCCGAGCCCGATCGGCAAGCGCGGCACCGGCACCTTGCCGACGGTGTCGGCGAAACCGACACCGACCTGCGCGGCGATCGTGATCGCCGCCGAGGCGCCGACGGCGACGCCGGAGGCCGGCACGTTGGTGAGGCCGGCGCGGGTGATGTTCGCACGCACGGTCAGGTCGGCCGGGCCGGACGAGACCACGTCGTAGCGCAGCGACAGCTCGTAGCAGAGCGCCCGGTCCGCCGCGTTGGCGACGACCTGGCGCTCCTGCTCGGTCACGGCGGGACCGGAGACGAGCGCGGAGAAGGTGGTGGGGATGATGCGGACGGTCCGCACCCGCGCCATCGCAGCCTTGTCGATGAAGATCCGCGACTTCGTGGCGGTGGCCTCGCTCGGCGTCAGGTGATCGTAGCGCGTCAGCAGGCCCGTCTGGGTCAGCACCGGCGTGGCGCAGCCCGCCAGCAGCGCCAAGGTCGCCACGGCCGCGACGCGGCGGGCGGCCCGCGCGTTCAAGGCAGCCTTGATTGTCGTCCGCATTCGGTCGCTTTCCCGGATCGCGCGAAGCCGCACCCACGGAGACCCTGCAAGGCTCAACCCTGCGAGGATTCCCGGAGGCCGGCTCCCGGCGGCGCAAGGGCGGGTCCGTCCGGACTCGCCGCGCCGTTATGCCGTTGAGCCTAACCGTCGCCGCGACAGGGGGAAAGCCGAGCTTGGCAGCAGCACTCGCTTCGGCCCAGGCTGTAACGCTTCGGCCACATTGTTTCCGAGGGTCAGGGTCCTAGACGGACCGTTCAGGCCAGAGCCGCCATGCTGCAGCTCTGGCCGCCATCCACAGGCAGGCACACGCCGGTGATGAAGCGGGCCTCGTCGGAGGCGAGGAAGACCGCCGCGTGGGCGATATCCCAGGCCTCGCCGAGGCGGCCGAGCGGCACCCGGCGGTCGCGGCCGGATTCCGGAGTGCCGGTGCCCCGGCACTCGTCGGCGAGCGTCGTGTCGAGGAGGCCCGGCAGGATCGCGTTGGCCCGGATACCGTCGCGGGCATATTGCATCGCCACCGACACGGTCGCCTGGTTCACCGCCGCCTTGGCGGCCGCGTAGGCGAAGGCCGGCGTGCCGGTCCAGCGCCGGGAGGCGACCGACGAGATGTTGACCACGGCGCCCGACCGCCGCGCCCGCATCCCCGGCAGCACCGCCTTGCAGGTGCGCCACACGCCGCCGACATTGACCTCGATCGCCCGCCGCCAGGTCTCCTCGTCGAGATCCTCCGGGCCGCCGGCCTCCGGCATCCCGACATTGTTGTGCAGGATGTCGATGCGGCCGAACCGCGTCTCGCCGACGGCCACCGCCTTCTTCACCGCATCGTAATCGGTGACGTCCGCGCAGAGCGCCTCGGCCTCGTTGCCCTCCTCGGCGATGATCTGCGCCGTCTCCTCGGCGGCGGCGAGCAGCCGGTCGACACAGATCACCTTGGCTCCCTCGCGGGCGAAGGCGACGGCGACGGCCTTGCCGTTGCCCCAGCCGGTGCCCGCGGAGCCCGCTCCGAACACGATCGCGATCTTCTTCAGCAGGCGTGTCGACATGGCCCGAGCCTCCGTCCTCGACGGAGACTCGCGACAAAGGCCCGCCCCGCGCAACGGGCGGGGAAGCAGGGCGGCCAGGATTCGCCCGCATGGATCGGGCGGTGACAGGCGCCTCCCGTCAGGCCCGGGCGGACCCCGCCCCTCTGGCGAAGCGCCAAGCCGCGACCGCGCCCGCCACGGCGAGGCAGAGCTGGGCGAGGCTTCCCTCGCCCAGATGGGCGTGCCCGAGATCGAGACGCACGGCGAGACGCACGGCAAGGCCGGTGGCCCAGTACCCGAGGCAGAAGGTCAGGGCGGCGAACAGGAGCGCGACGAAGTCGTTCATGAGCGAGACCCCCGCAGGCGAGGACGCGACCGCATCGTCCTGCCGGCCGGCGAGACGATGCGGGACCATGTAGCCCGAGCAGGCTTGCCCGAGGCCGGTCTGCCCGGCAGGAGCAAGAGCCGCGCCAGACCACCCGCCCCAAATCAGCCCCTCACTCCGGTCGCGTCGCCTGCATCGACGGGCGCGCACCGAAGCGCGCGTACCACTCCGCCGCGGCCGGGGCGCGCTCGCGCCAGCCGAGATCGGGCAAGCGAAGGTCGAGATAGCCCAAGCCGCAGCCATAGGTGATGGTGGCGATGTCGACCCGCTCGCCGAAGGCGGGCGCTGCGGCCTCGATCTGCGCCAGCGCATCGACGATCTTTTCCCGCTGACCGGCGACCCAGGCCGGCGAGCGCTCAGTCTCCTGGCGTACCCGGGTCTCGTAGACGCAGAGCAGCGCCGCGTCGAGCAGGCCGTCGCCGGTCGACTGCGCGGTGAGCGCCGTCCAGCGCGCCGGGCCAGGAGCCGGGAAGAAACCGCCCTGCCCGAGATGATCGAGATACTCGCAGATCACCCGGCTGTCGGCGAGCATCGTGCCGTCGTCGAGGATCAGGGTCGGCACCTGCGCGAGGGGGTTCTGCGCTCGGATGTTCGCATCGCGGTTGATCGGGTGGGCCGCCGCGGACAGCAGTTCGATCCGCTCGAATAGCCCGAGTTCGTGGGCGACGACCAGCACCTTGCGGACGAAGGGAGAAGCCTTGGCATAGAAGAGTTTCATTGGGTTCCTCCGGACTTCTTGATTCTAGAAAATTTGCTCGCGACCTCGTCCTGAGATTTGCGAAGAGCCTCGACGGAAGCCCGCAATCGTCTCCGCGATCTCTGGATATCTTCTTCAAGGCTCACCCCATTCGCACCTCAGGATGAGGTCCTGTGCGGGGTGAACTCGTGGCCTGCACGATCCATGACCGTGAATCCGTGCTTCAGGCTCACTGCCCCCTCGCCGGTGCCGCCGGCTTGGCGGCGGGCTTGGGCGGAGCCGCCGGCGTTGCGCCAGCCGCAGCGGGCTTGGGCGGGGTCGGCGGGCGTGGTGTCTCGAGGCTGAGGCGGCGCACCGGCCAGCCGTCGCTCCAGCGCTCCATGTCGATGAAGCGCGGGTTGCTCTTCAGGCTCGCGGCGTTCTGGCCCGAGAAGGCGGCAGCAGCCGCCATGTCGAAGGTCTTCCAGAAGGCGAGGTAGTCGAGGCTGTCGGTGCCGGCGGCGTTGATCTGGCCGACCAGGACCGTCTGCTCGCCGGTGAGGGTCATGTCGGCCGACCACTTGAACGGGGCCGGCTTCTGCTTCGGGTCGGGGGTCGGCAGCTTCAGCTGCGCCACATCGTAGGCCGGGCTGCCGCCGGCGGGCGAGGCCAGGGTGGCGGAGAGGGCCGGGAAGCCGTGATCGTCGGAGAGCGCGCGGACCATCAGCTTGTGGTCGATCGGCACGGCGCTCGCCTCCCGCATCACGCGCCGGGCGGCGATGTCGGCGGCGCGGGCATCCCGGTCGCCGATGACCGTGACGATCATCGTGGCAGGGTCGATGGCGTTGAGGTCGTGCAGGGCGATGCCCCGGGCCTTGTCGTCCCGGGCGATGCCGCCCGGCATGACGCCGAAGATCAGTCTCGGCACCGGCAGGCCGGTCTCCTTGGCATGGGCGGCGAGGTTTGCCGCCAGCGGCACGCCGGCGAGGTGGCCGATCAGCGCCACCCGGCTCGTGTCGGGTTTGGCCTCCTGGTCGCCGGCGAGTTCGGCCAGGGCGTCCTTGATCAGGGTCGCGGCGACGCCGCTCGCATCCACCGGCCTGGTGCGCCCCACTTCCTGGAAGCGCGGAAAGAGCACGAGGGTGCCCGAGCGTGCGAGATGCTCGATCCAGGCGCCGTAGGCCTGCGGGTTCACCGCGCCCCAGGCGTGCAGCATCACCACCACCGGCCGCCCCTGCGCCGGGGCGGCGCCGTTGCCGTAATAGGCCAGGGTGACCGCGCCGGCCCGGCCCAGCACCCGCTTCACCACGCTCGCGGCGGAGTAGGCCTGCCCGCCCGGCCCCTCCTTCGGCTGGGCGGGCGGCGTGGCGGCCCCCGCGCCAGGCACGCCGCCGAGAACCGCGAGGGCGAAGGCGAACGGAAGGGCGAGGCGGATACGGGAGAGCGAAGGCATGAGGCTGGGGGGCTGGCGGCTCGGGAGGCGCACCCCACACTGTTTCGCGCCCGCACTCAAGGCGTGATCGCGCAGAAGCATAACCGTTCGTTGAGCTTGTCGCTTCCGCGGTACAGTCACACCCCGAGCCCCCATGAGCAGGGGCGGAGTCCCGGCGGGTCCCGCGGCAGATTCTAACTGCGCCCCTCCGGCTCATCCCCCAGCACGGCATGCAGCCGGCCGATCAGAGCATCGAGTTCCTGAGGAACCGGTTCGTCGGTCACGTCGGTGTACATCGCCCGCAAATCGCACCCGAGCTTGGCGAGAAGCAGCGCATCGGCGAAGGACGACGCAGTCGTGTGCGTCTGTCCGTAGCTCGCGGCGTGGTTGCTCGGGATCAACTTCATGGCACGACTACGGGAACGGTGGTCCCGGCTCCGTTAGGGAAAAGGGTGAGGTCTGCGGCGCGGATCGGCGCCCGAAGGTTCGATGACTGTCGGACGATGACTTGCGCCGGATCGACGGCTCGCCATGAACAACGCGCTTCCGGGAGGGCAGTTGCGCCCGATTCTCGGGCGAACGCCCGGACCAGAGCTGGTCCCGTGCTCCCGCGCACGGGACCGCGGCCGATTCCATCACGCGTCCCGACAGTTAACTCATATTAACCACGGTCGGGGAGCGGTGGTCAGGGTCCTGCCCTACATCGGCGGCGTCAGGCCGTCCTTGCCGACCGAGATGCTGCGCGCCTCGAGCCGGTCCCCGTCCCGGACGGCCGAGGCGAAGACCTTGGCGCCCGGCACCAGCACCGCCCGGTCGGCCGGCTCCAGCATCACGATCGGCGTGCCGGGCGGCACCGCGACCGCGAGGCTCTGGCCCTTGTACGAGACCGTGAGGGTGCGGCCACCGCCGACGCTGGAACCGCTGCCTCCGACGGTGCCGTTGGTCATGCTGGTCTCGACCTCCGGGGCTTTAACCGTCCCGTTGGTCATGCTGGTCTCGACCGGGCCGCTGCCGGGGCCGTCGGGCAGCCGGTCCCAGGGGAAGTGCCCCTCGCCGGTTCCGCGCAAAGCCTCGGGGAAGATCAGCACTTCGAGGGCGATCGGCGGGTCGCCGGGTTGAGCCCCGGCCTTCGCGGCGGTGCCGATGAAGCTGCCGTCCTTGACCTGTTCGAGGCTCGCCGGCGCCAGCTGCGCCACCCGCGTGCCGGCGCCGAGCCGGATCGTCTCCGCCGTACCGGCGCGGGTGCGGATGGTGACCGCGTCCGCCTCGACGCGCTCGATCGTGCCGCGCAGGCGCTCGACCTGCGGCGCGGCCAGTACGCTGCTCGTGTTGACCGCGCTCGCCGCGACGGTCAGGCCGGCGGCCGCGATCGTCCTGAGGAGGGTCATGGGAACTCCGGGGCCAGAAATTCGGGGAATTCGAGCTCCGGAACGAGGAGCCCCGGCTGTTATGGTCCGCCCCAGAGGCGCCGGCCATCGCCTCGCGCACACTTGATCGTGCGGGGAGCCGCGGCCTCAGGCCTCCTCGTCCTCCTCCGGCTCCAAGGTCGCCTTGACGGTGTCGAGCACCCGCCGGGCGAGGTCGGAATCGGGATCCTCGCGGGTGAGCGCGTCCTCCAGCATGGCGAGGAAGCCGCCGAGCTGGTGGCGGTAATGGTCGGAATCGACCCCGCGCAGGATGCCGGCGACGAAGCGCACCGCCATCTGCAGCGCCACCTGCTTGGCGGCGACATCCGATTGCGCCTCGGAGAGCCGGGCGATCATCTCGCCGTGGCGGGCCGAGAGCGTGGTCAGGCCGTTGATCTTGTCGTCCGGGCTCATCGCGCGTCTCCCGAGAATAGGAAGGGGGCCCTTCCTGCCGGAAAGGCCCCCGTCGTGTAGCGGTTCCCGAGAGCCTGTCACGGGCTTCCGGGTGTCTGGAAGCTCTCCCTTTCGGGGATCGCCCGAGGGGAGAGGCCGGCGCCCGTTACGCCGCGAGCTGGCGCAGCACGTAGGGCAGGATGCCGCCGTTGCGGAAGTACTCCAGCTCGTCGAGCGTATCGATGCGGCAGGTCAGCGGGACCTCCTTCACCGAGCCGTCGGCCGAGGTGATCTTGGCGGTCAGGGTCTGGCGCGGCTTCAGCTCGCCGGCGAGGCCCTCGATCGTCACGGTCTCGTCGCCCTTCAGGCCGAGCGAGGCCCAGGAATCCTCGCCCTGGAACACCAGCGGCACCACACCCATGCCGACCAGGTTCGAGCGGTGGATGCGCTCGAAGCTCTCGGCGATCACGGCGCGGACGCCGAGGAGCTTGGTTCCCTTCGCCGCCCAGTCGCGCGACGAGCCGGTGCCGTACTCCTTGCCGGCGAACACCACCAGCGGGGTGCCCTCCTGCTCGTAGCGCATCGCCGCGTCGTAGATGAACATCCGCTCGCCCGACGGCTGGTACAGGGTGTAGCCGCCCTCGACCACGTTGCCGGCCTCGTCGCGCACCATCTGGTTCTTGATGCGGATGTTGGCGAAGGTGCCCCGCATCATGACTTCGTGGTTGCCGCGGCGGGTGCCGTACTGGTTGAAGTCCTGCACGCGGACCTGGTGGTCCTGCAGGTACTTGCCGGCCGGCGAGGCCGCCCGGATGTTGCCGGCCGGCGAGATGTGGTCGGTGGTGATGGAGTCGAGGAACAGGCCGAGGATGCGGGCATTGACCACGTCCTCCACCGGCTTCGGGGTCTTCTCCATGCCGACGAAGTAGGGCGGGTTCTGGACGTAGGTCGAGCCGCCGTTCCACGCAAAGGTCTCGGCTTCGGTGACCTCGACGTTCTTCCAGTTCTGGTCGCCGCCGAACACGTCGGCGTAGCGCGACTTGAACAGGGCCGACGTGATGTTGGCCTCGATGAACTCCTGGACCTCGGCGGTCGAGGGCCAGATGTCCTTCAGGTAGACGGGCTGGCCGTCCGAGCCGGTGCCGAGGGGCTCGGAGGTGATGTCGACCTGGAGCGAGCCGGCGAGTGCATAGGCGACCACGAGCGGCGGCGAGGCGAGGTAGTTCGCCCGCACGTCGGGGTTCACCCGGCCCTCGAAGTTGCGGTTGCCCGAGAGCACCGCGGCGGCGACCACGTCGTTGTCGTTGATCGCCTTCGAGATCGGCGCCGGCAGCGGGCCGGAATTGCCGATGCAGGTGGTGCAGCCGAAGCCGACGAGGTTGAAGCCGAGCGCGTCGAGGCTCGATTGCAGGCCGGCCTTCTCAAGGTACTCGGCGACGACCTGCGAGCCGGGAGCGAGCGAGGTCTTCACCCACGGCTTCGAGCGCAGGCCCTTGGCGACCGCGTTGCGGGCGAGGAGGCCCGCGCCGATCATCACGCTCGGGTTCGAGGTGTTGGTGCAGGAGGTGATCGCCGCGATCACCACGTCGCCGTGGCCGATGTCGAAGTTGGCGCCCTCGACCGGGTAGCGCTTGGCGATATCGGCGGCCTTCTTGAATTCGGTCTCCATCGACTGCGCGAAGCCGGGCTTGGCACCGTCGAGGAGCACCCGGTCCTGCGGACGCTTCGGGCCGGCGAGCGAGGGCTTCACGTCGCCCATGTCGAGCGCGAGCGTGTCGGTGAAGACCGGGTCCGGGGTCTGGGCGTCGCGCCACATGCCCTGCGCCTTGGCGTAGGCCTCGACGAGGGCGATGCGGTCGTCGGCCCGGCCGGTGACCTTCAGGAAGTCGATGGTCTTCTGGTCGACCGGGAAGAAGCCGCAGGTCGCGCCGTACTCGGGCGCCATGTTGGAGATCGTCGCGCGGTCGGCGACCGACATGTCGTCGAGGCCGGGGCCGTAGAACTCCACGAACTTGCCGACCACGCCCTTCTTGCGCAGCATTTGCGTGACGGTGAGCACGAGATCGGTGGCGGTGGTGCCCTCGGGCAGCTTGCCCGACAGCTTGAAGCCGACGACCTCGGGAATCAGCATCGAGAGGGGCTGGCCGAGCATGGCCGCCTCGGCCTCGATGCCGCCGACGCCCCAGCCGAGCACGGCGAGGCCGTTGACCATCGTGGTGTGCGAGTCGGTGCCGACGAGCGAATCCGGGTAGGCGACCTCGGAGCCCTCGAAGGGCTTCGTCCAGACGGTCTGCGACAGGTACTCGAGGTTGACCTGGTGGCAGATGCCGGTGCCCGGGGGCACGACCGAGAAGTTGTCGAAGGCCGACTGGCCCCACTTCAGGAAGGTGTAGCGCTCGCCGTTGCGCTCGTATTCCAGCGCCACGTTGTCGGCCAGGGCCTTCGGGGTGCCGAACTCGTCGACGATGACCGAGTGGTCGATGACGAGGTCGACCGGCACCAGCGGGTTGATCTTCTGCGGGTCGCCGCCGAGGGCCACCATGGCGTCGCGCATCGCCGCGAGATCGACCACCGCCGGCACGCCGGTGAAGTCCTGCATCAGCACGCGGGCCGGGCGGAAGGCGATCTCGACCTCGGTCTTGCCGCGGTTCTCCAGCCAGCCGACCACGGCCTCGATGTCGGCCTTGCGGACCGAGCGATCGTCCTCGTAACGGAGCAGGTTCTCGAGCAGCACCTTCATCGAGAAGGGCAGGCGGCTCGCATCCGGCAGGCCGTTCTTCTCGGCCTCGGGAATCGAATAGATGGTGTAGGTCTTAGCCCCGGCCTGGAGCGTCTGGCGGGCCTTGAAGCTGTCGATCGATGCCACGGCGTGGTCCTCACGAGGGGTTGTCGAACACGGCACAGGCAGGACCTGCGCCACTACCAAGTGTTCGGCCGGATGCGCTGCGGATTCGGCCCTGCCTGACGCAGGGAAGACCCGTGTGCCGCCCGCCCTCGCCTGACGGCGGGAATCGGACGGTGCGCGCGCCGCCCCGGGGGTGCCCGGACTGGGATGCGCGAAGGACGGTTTGGACGCCTCTGAAGGTCGCGCGGCGCAGCCGGGGATGCGTATAGAACACTTCGAAACTGGCCGCTACGGGTCTGGTAGCCGCGCAATCGGTCATTCTCGCCGGGGCAGGCATAGCGTAAACGCGGGCTATCCCCCCTCCCGTCTGCGGAGCCCCCTGCCCTTGGATCGCTCCCCTTGCGCCTGATCGCCGAGGACCTCGCCTGCCGGCGCTCCGGCCGACGCATCTTCGCCGGGCTCTCCTTCACCCTGGAGGCCGGCGAGGCACTGACCGTCACCGGCCGCAACGGGGTCGGCAAATCGTCGCTGCTCGCGATTCTCGCCGGGCGGCTGCGGCCGGAGGCCGGGCGCCTGATCGCGGAGAATGTCGGCGAGCGCACGATCCCCGAATGCCTCCACGTCGTCGGCCACCGCGACGGGCTGAAAGGCGCGCTCACGGCGCAAGAGAACCTGAGCTTCGCCCGCGACCTCCTGGGCGACGCCGACCTCGAACCCCGCGCGGCGCTGGCCCGCCTCGGCCTCGCCCACGCGGCGGGATTGCCGGTGGCCTACCTGTCCGCGGGCCAGCGCCGGCGGGTGGCGCTCGCCCGGCTGCTCGTCTGCCGTCGGCCGCTCTGGCTCCTCGACGAGCCGACCGCCGCCCTCGACGTCGCCTCGCAGGACGCGCTCGCCGGCCTGATGCGGGCGCATCTGAGTGACGGCGGCCTCGTCATCGCGGCGACCCACCAGGCACTGGGCCTGGAGAGCGCGCGCGAACTCTCCGTCGAGGCGTTCCGCACCAGCCGGGCCGATCTCGCGGCCGATCCTTTCCAGGTTGATTCTTCGGCGGAGGCCGTCTGATGGGCCGCGCCTTCCTGGCGGTGGTCGCCCGCGACCTGCGGCTGGCCGGCCGCATCGGCGGCTCCGGCGCGCTGTCCCTGGTGTTCTTCCTGATGATCGTCGCCCTATTGCCGTTTGGCCTCGGGCCCGACCTCAACCTGCTCGCCCGGATCGGGCCCGGCCTCCTGTGGATCGCCGCGGTGCTGGCGACCCTGATCGGCCTCGACCGCCTGTTCCAGGCCGACGAGGAGGACGGCTCCCTCGATCTCCTCTCCGGCGCCCCCGCGCCGCTCGAACTCCTGGTGCTGGCCAAGGTCACGGCGCACTGGCTCACCACCGGCCTGCCCCTGGCGATGGCGACGCCGCTGTTCGGGCTCCTCGTGGCGCTCAGCCCCACCGGCATGGCGGCGACGAGCCTGACGCTCCTCGTCGGCACCCCGGCGCTCACCTTCATCGGCGCCGTCGGCGCGGCGCTGACCGCCTCGATCCGCCGCGGCGGCCTGATCCTGGCGGTGGTGGTGCTGCCCCTGATGGTGCCGACCCTGATCTTCGGGGTCTCGGCGGCGGACGCGGCCTTGGGCGGCACGGTGCCGTTCACGACGCCGCTGGCCATCCTGGGAGCCCTGAGCCTCGCCGCGGGCGTCGTCGGCACGGTGGCGGCGGCGGCGGCGTTGCGGTCGGGGGAGTAGGGCTTTTTCCGTCTCCCCCGACGGACGCGCCCGCTACATCCGGCCCCCGCCTACCGGCTCGGCGCAGAGCGCGCCCAGGGCCTCCACCAGGCGGTCGGGGTTGAGGGGCTTTCTCAGGATCGGCAGGTCCGGCCACATCAGCCGCATCGCGCGGGGCAGCACGCCGCCGGTGCAGATCAGGACCGGCACGCCCTTGCCGATCAGGCACTCGGCCGTGGGCGTCGCCTCGCCGTCGGCGAGGTTGAGGTCGAGGATCGCGACGTCGATCTCCTCGAGGTCGATCAGCGCCAGGGCCTCGCGGTTGGTGCGGGCCGGGCCGACGGCGTGGGCGTTCGAGCCGGTGACGATCTCGGTCAGCTCCAGGGCGACCAGCGCCTCGTCCTCGACGATCAGCACCCGTCGTCCGTCCAGCATCGCGATCTCCGTGGGTTCCGGGGCGGGCGAATCAGCATCCGCTCCAGGTCGCGGGGCGAGAGTGTGTCGGCAGCTCCGTTCGGTCAATCGCGCGAATGCGAGCGTGACGCTTAAACGCTCCTTAACCATGACGACAGCATCGTCAGCCTGGCCGTGAGCGGATGCGGCGCCCCCACGAGGGTGCGGTCCGGACGGGCGGTACGAGGCGCGGAGAGGCGGCGATGGGCGAGGCGGCGTTTGACATCTCGGGCCGGGAACGGAGCGGCCCGGATTTCGACCTGGTGCGGCGCCTGCTCCTCCCGCCGGGCTGGCTCGGTCCCCGGCCCTACCGGCTGCCTCCGCCCGACGAGGCGGAGTTCGAGGAGGTCGACGACCTCGTCGCCCAGCTCGAGGCCGAGAACAAGGTGATGAAGGCCGTGCTGCGCTCCGAGCGGGAGGCCGCGGCGGAGCTGCGCGCCCAGGTCGCGGCGCTCACGATCCAGCAGGCTGAAGGCGAGGACATGCAGGAGGACCTGCGCACCGACCGCGACCGCTGGGCCTCGCTGGTCGAACGCCTGCTGTTCGCGCCGCGCTGACGGCGCGCGCTCCCCTCGCCCCGTCACACCGCCAGATCAGTCGCACGGAGACGGCCATGAGCCCCCGCTGCTCGCTCGTCGTCAACGGCAAGCCCGTCCGTGTGGCGACCGGCGACACGCCCCTCGACGCCGCTTTGCCCCGGACGGTCGCCGCTGGCCGCGACGGCGTGATCCAGGATTCCGTGTTGCAGGAGGCCCTGCCGCGCCTGCGCAACACCAGCCGCGCCCGGCCCCGCCTCGGCGATGGCGCCGCCACCCGGCCGGGACCGGCCCCCTCGCCCCTCGCGGTCCTGCGCACGGCCAAGCGGGCCGGCACGCTGCTCTCCGCCACCCCGCTCTCGGGGGCGGTGATGGAGGTGGTGGTCACGGTCTCTCGCAGCCTCGACGTCGCTCCCGGCCAGGCCGTGGAGGTCGCCTTCGCGGGGCTGCCCGCCCGGCCCTACTGCCCGACCCAGCGCATCGACGGCAATACCGAGCTCAACGAGCTCGTCTTCCACCTGCGCCGCGACCGCGGGGCGCTGGGCCCCGCCCTCGGCGTGGCGGTGCATCCCGGCCACGCCGTGCGGATCAAGGGTCCCGCCGGCGGCACGCCGTACCGCCCCGGGCCCGGGCGCCTGATCCTGGTCTCGGCCGAGACCGGCTTCGCGCCGATCTGGGCGATCGCCCGCGCGGCGCGCCACCTCGAGACCGGCCGCGAGATGGTCGTGGTAGCCGGCGCCGCCGACGCCGACGACCTCTACATGCGCCCGGGCCTCGCCTGGCTGCGCGGCACCGGCGTGCAGCAGATCACGCTGGCGGCGAGCCGCGACCGCCGCGGCCAGTCGGATGTGCGCCACGGCCCCGTCACCGCCCACCTCCCGACCCTGCGCGGCAGCGACACCGTCCACGTCGCCGGCCCTCCGGACATCGTGCGGGCGGTCGAGCGGCTCTGCGACAGCGTCGGCGCCACCTGTGCCGCCCTGCCGTTCCTGCCGGCGCGCAGCCGCGCCCGGAGCCTCGTCACCCCGGGGGACACGGGCGCGCAGTTCGGGCTGTGACGCGAGGACTTAACGCAGGTCGGCGACCGGCACCGGGTAGGCGTGCGGCCGCCCGGCCAGCATCGCGTCGATAAGCCCTAGCACCTCTGTCTTCCCGACATTCGCCGCCTGCTCGAACGGCGTCCAGGTCTGGTGGAAAGCCAGGGCGGCGAAGACCGCGCGGTAGCGGGTGAGTTCGGCGTGGGTCAGCGGCACGCCGCGCACGAAGGCCTTGTGGGCCGAGATCGTCAACGCCTCGCGCGGATCTTTCGGGTTCAGCTCGAACTTCAGCGCGTCGCCGCAGAACACGATGCCGCGGGTCGAATCGTGCAGCACGGCGTGGCCGTCGAAATGGCCGGCGGTGCGATGGAGGGTCAGGCCTGGCAGGGGCTCCAGACCATCGTCGTAGGGCCAGGAGACCTGGAGCGCGGCGCTCCAGGTGAAATCCGCCGCCGGCAGGCACAGTTCGGGATCGAACCGGTCCTGAAGCTGGGGCAGCGCGCCGTAGCTGTGGGGATGCGAGGCCGACAGGACCTTCATGCCGCCCAGGGCCTCGATGTGGTCGAGCGCCGCCTCGCTGAAGACCGGGCAGCCTTCGAACCCCATGTTGCCGTCGGGCGTGACGATCAGGTAGGCGCTCGGCCCGATACCGGTGACCGGCTCGTTCCAGAACTTCCACACCCCCGGCTCGACCTCGGCCCAGTGGCACGGGAACGACCTCTGCGCCTCCGCCACGTCGCGGAAGCGCCAGCCGTCCTGCGGCACGACGTGGCGGGCGTCGAGGCACATCGGGCAGCTCGGCGGAGCCGCGAAGTGGCGCTGCCAGAAGCCGCAATTGTCGCAGACGAAGCTGGGAAGCTTGAGGGCGCCCGCGAAGGGCAGGTAACCAGGCACGCGAGACCTATCGGGGCAGCCTTGAAGGGAAGTCCCGAGATAGGGCGCGCGCCTGGGGCGGCGACGGTGCCTCCGCGCGTCAGAACACCCGCGGCAGGAGCCGGCGACGCCGCCGGCCGAGATGGCGCGCCGCGCCCGCGCCGATGGCGAGCGCCGCCGCACCGCCGACGCAGAGCGCCGCGAGGCCGGCGACGAGAACGTCGCGTTGGCGGTCGGTGAAGAACTCGCTGCGGGTCGGCGTCGTCTTGTCGGCGAAGCGCCCGTCGATGGCCGCCGGCCCCGGCGCGGGCTCGAACAGGTTGCCGGGCTTGTCGGGGGCCGCCGCGCCGATCTGCGCGTCCCAGCCGCGGGCCATGAACCGGTCGGCGAGGGCCGGCGACGCCACCTGCATCAGCCCCATCTGCACCGTCGAGCGGCCGACCCAGATGTCCCGGCGCCGATTGTGGGCCGCGAACAGGATCGCGTCGGCGCAGAGCCGGGGATCGAAGACCGGGGCCGGGATGTCCTGCTCGGCGCCGGTGCGGGTCCGGGCCCAGCCGAATTGCGGCGTGTTGACTGCCGGCAGGTAGACCACCGTCAGGTTGATATCGACGCCCTCGTGCAGCAATTCCGAGCGCAGGCCGTCGGTGAAGCCGGTCACCGCGTGCTTGGCGGCGCAGTAGGGCACCTGCAACGGCATCGACCGCAGCCCCAGGCCGGAACTCACCTGCACGATCGTGCCGCGGTTGCGCGGCCGCATGTGGCGGAGCGCAGCGAGCGTACCCCAGACCTGGCTCAGATAGGTGGTCTCCGTGACCCGCCGCCATTCCTCGGGCGTGATCTCCGGGATAGGCGCCACGATCGACGACATTGCGTTGTTGACCCAGGTATCGATCGGCCCGAGCTCGGCCTCGAACCGGTCGGCGGCGGCGTTCACCGCCGCGACGTCGGCCATGTCGGCCGAGATCGCCAGAACCGCGCCGCCGTGCCGGCGCAAAGCGGCCTCCGCATCGCGCAGGCGCCCCTCGTCGCGGGCGACGATGCCGACCGACCAGCCGTCCCTGGCGAAGGCGTGGGCGGTCGCCAGACCGATCCCCGCCGTGCCGCCCGTCACCACCGCCACCCGCGCCACGCGCGCCTCCCATCCCCGTGGAAACAGCCGGGCAATGCGGAGAGTGGCCGGCCGGTTCGGGTGCGGCGGTGACGCACCGTGACGGAAAACGCCCCCGGACGGTGCCGTCCGGGGGCGCTGGAGGAGATCGGGGGGGGGCAGGCTGTCGTTACCGTGCCGGCTCGGGCTCGCCGTGATGGTCGTCCACCCCGCGCCAGCGGTTGATCCGGATCAGGATGTTGCGGATCACCACGTAGAAGACCGGGGTCAGGAACAGGCCGAAGATCGTGGCCCCGAGCATCCCGAACAGCACCGCCGTGCCGAGCGCCTGGCGCATCTCGGCGCCCGGACCGGTCGCGAAGGCGAGCGGCACCACGCCGAGGATGAACGCGAAGGCGGTCATCAGAATCGGCCGCAGGCGCAGGCGGCAGGCCTCGACGGCCGCCGCGACCGGCCCGCGGCGCTCGCTCTCCTCGATCTGGTGGGCGAACTCGACGATCAGGATCGCGTTCTTGGCGGCGAGACCGATGAGAACGATGAGGCCGATCTGGGTCAGGATGTTGTTGTCCTGAGCCCGGAACTGCACGCCGGCCAGCGCGGCGAGCACGCCGGTCGGCACCACCAGCAGGATCGAGAGCGGCAGCGCCCAGGATTCGTACTGGGCCGCGAGCACCAGGAAGACCAGCAGCACGCCGAGTGCGAAGACGTAGATCGCCGTGTTGCCGACCGCCTTCTCCTGGAACGCGATCTCCGTCCACTCGAAGCTCATGCCGTCGGGCAGGGTCTGGCGGGCGAGCTTCTCCATCGCGTCGAGGGACTGGCCCGAGGAGATGCCCGGCCGCGAATCGCCCTGCACCGGGATCGAGTAGTACAGGTTGTAGCGCTGGACGATCTGCGGCCCGGAAATGTCGCGGATGTTGGCCAGCGTTCCCATCGGCACCAGGGCGCCGGTGGAGGAGCGCACCTTGAGCCGCTCGATGTCCTCCTTCTCCATCCGGTACTTGGCGTCGGCCTGGGCCCGGACCTGGTAGATGCGCCCGAAGGTGTTGAAGTCGTTGACGTAGGCGCCGCCGAGATTGACCTGGAGGGTCGAGAAGACGTTGGCGAGCGGCACGTTCAGCATCCGCGCGACGGTGCGGTCGATGTCGAGGTAGATCTGCGGCGTGTCGTTGCCGAAGGTGGTGAACACGCGGGTGAGCGCCGGGTCGCGGTTGGCCGCGCCGATCAGGTCGCCGGAGACCTGGAGCAGGCGGGCGATATCCGCGCCCTCGCGGCTCTGCACCTGCATCTTGAAGCCGCCGGCATTGCCGAGGCCCCGCACCGGCGGCGGCGGGATCGCGATGATCCTGGCTTCCTGCATCGGCGCGGTCTTGGCGAGCACGTCCTGCAGGATCTTGCCCGCGGTGCGTCCCTTGGCGAGGCGCTCGGCGAAGGGCTTGAGCGGCAGGAACATCACCGCGCCGTTGGTGGTGTTGGTGAAGGTCGCGCCGTCGAAGCCGGCGATGACCACGGTGTTGCCGACGCCGTCGATGTCGAGGGAGCGGCGCGACACCTCCTGCACCACTGCGGTCGTGCGCTCCAGCGCAGAGCCCGGCGGCAGCTGCACCACCACCAGCAGATAGCCCTGGTCCTGGAGCGGGATGAAGCCCGTCGGCGTGGTGCGCACAAGGTGCAGCACGCCGTAGATCACCCCGGCATAGAGCAGCAGCATCGCCAGCAGCGGCACCAGCCGCCCGGTGAGGAAGCGGATCGTCGCGGCGTAACCGTTCGCCGTCGCGTCGAAGGCGCGGTTGAAGGTGTTGGCCGCCCAGGCACCGAACCGGGCCAGGAAGAAGCGCGGCTGGTGATGCTCGGAATGGGGCTTCAGCAGCAGCTTGCAGAGCGCCGGCGACAGCGTCAGCGAGTTGAACATCGAGATGATGGTCGAGGCCGCGATGGTGAGCGCGAACTGCCGGTAGAACTGGCCCGAGATGCCCGGGATGAAGGCGGTCGGGATGAACACCGCCGACAGCACCAGCGCGATCGCCACCACCGCGCCGCCGACCTCGTCCATGGTCTTGTGGGCCGCCTCGCCGGGCGAGAGCCCCTCGGCCATGTTGCGCTCGACGTTCTCCACCACCACGATCGCGTCGTCGACGACGATGCCGATGGCGAGCACGAGGCCGAACAGCGTCAGGTTGTTGAGCGAGAAGCCGAGCAGCGCCATCACCGCGAAGGTGCCGACGAGCGAGACCGGAATCGCGATGATCGGGATCATCGCGGTGCGCCAGCTCTGCAGGAAGACCAGGATCACCACCACGACGAGAACCACCGCCTCGCCGAGAGTCTTGTAGACCTCGTGTACCGACTCGGCGATGAACTCGGTCGGGTTGTACGCGATCTTGTACTCGAGGCCGGGCGGGAAGTCCTTGGCGAGCGTCTTCATCAGCGCCTGGACCTGCTCCGCCGCCTCGAGGGCGTTGGTGCCGGGGCGCTGGAAGATGCCGACGCCGATCGCCGGCTGGCCGTTGAGGAACGACTTCGTCGTGTAGTCCTTCTGCCCGAGCTCGACCCGGGCGATGTCGGAGATCCGCACCAGGCGCCCCTCGGACGCCTTGACGATCACCTTGCGGAACTCGCTCGGGTCCTGGAACCGCCCTTGCGTCTGCACGGTCAGCTGGAAGGCCTGGTCAGCGGGCGCCGGCGGCGCGCCGAGCGCGCCCGACGCCACCTGGACGTTCTGCTCTTGCAGCGCGTTGATCACGTCGGTGGTCGAGAGCTGGTAGGAGGCGAGCTTGTTCGGGTCGATCCACAGCCGCAGCGCGTATTCCGATCCGCCGAACACCGTGATGTCGCCGACGCCGTTGAGCCGCAACAGCGGATCGCGCAGGCGGAGGTAGATGTAGTTGGCGAGGTAGTTCTGGTCGAAGGTGCCGTCGGGCGACAGCACGTGCACGACCATCATCAGGTCGGGCGAGGACTTGCGGACCGTGACGCCGAGGTTTCGCACGTCGCCGGGCAGGCGCGGCTGGGCGACCGAGAGCCGGTTCTGGACCAGCACGTTGGCGATGTCGAGGTTGGTGCCGAGCGCGAAGGTGACGGTCAGCTGCATGTTGCCGTCGTTGGTCGACAGCGACGACATGTACAGCATGTTGTCGACGCCATTGATCTCCTGCTCGATCGGCGTCGCGATGGTGGCCGCCACGGTCTCGGCGTTGGCGCCCGGATAGGAGGCGCGCACCACCACGGTCGGAGGCACGATCTCGGGATACTGCGAGACCGGCAGCGAGATGTACGAGACGTAGCCGATGATCAGGATGACGATCGAGGTCACCGAGGCGAAGATCGGCCGGTCGACGAAGAAGTGGGCAAAACGCATCGGTGGGCCTCTCGCGCCCTTGCACGGGCGTGGCGCTCCCTCGCGGGGCGCTGGCGTCCTGATGGGAAGCGCCGCCCGTCACGGGGCGGCGCGTCTCGTTACTCGCGGACCGGCGGCAGGTCCTTGCGCTCGGGCGTGATCTTGGCGCCCGGACGCACCCGGGTGAGCCCGACGATCACGATGGTCTCGTCGCCCTTCAGCCCGTCGCGCACGACGCGGTAGCCGTCGATCTTCGGGCCAGGGCGGATGTTGCGGGGCTGGACCACGTTGTCGTCGCCGACGACGTAGACGAGGCGCTTGTCCTGGTTGGCGGCGATCGCCTCGTCGGGGATCAGCACCCCGCGATAGGGCTTCGAGGCCGGCATGCTGACGATGCCGAACAGGCCCGGCTTGATGAAGCGGTCCGGGTTCTCGACGGTGGCGCGCAGGAGCACCGTGCCGGTCGCCTCGTCGACCCGGTTGTCGACGAAGTTGAGCACGCCCTTGCGGGTGGGCTTGGCCTCGCCGGTGAGCGCCACCAGGATCGGCACGGTGTGCTCGTTCTGGGTCGCCCCCATGCCGATCTTGAGCGTGCCCTGGTAGGAGAGGAACGAGCGCTCGTCGACCGTGAAGGAGAAGTAGATCGGGTCGAGGGAGACGATCGTGGTCAGCATCGTCTGGTCGGTGATGACGATGTTGCCCTCGGTGACCAGGCGCTGCGAGATCCGCCCGTCGATCGGCGAGCGCACCTCGGTGAAGTCGTAGTTGAGCTGGGCCTGGCGCTGCGCGGCGGTGGCGCTGTCGACGTCGGCCTGGGCGGTGAGCGAGTTCTGCCGGCGCTGGTCGGTGACCTGCTCGGAGATGTTGCCCGACCGGCTGAGCGTCTGGGCGCGCTCGAGATCGGTCTGGGTGAAGTTCAACCGGGCCTGGGCCGAGGCCAGCGCCGCCGTGGCCTGGTCGAGGGCCGCCTTGTAGGGCCGCCGGTCGATGGTGAAGAGCAGGTCGCCCTTCTTGACCACGGCGCCGTCCTGGAAGTGGATCTTCTGCAGGTAGCCGGTGACCCGGGCCCGCACCTCGACGTACTCGATGGCGTTGAAGCGGCCGGTGAAGTCGTCGTGCTCCACCACCTCCTTGACCACGGGCTTGGCGACCGTGACCGCCGGGGGCGGCCCGCCGGGGGCCTGGGCCCGCGCCGGGATACCGGCCATCAGCAGGAGCGCCGGGATCACCGCCGCCAGCCTCAGCCTGCGCATACTCACTCTCCCGTTCATCTCGTGCATGCGGCCCGTCGGACGCGCGGAGGGATGCGCCAGGGGAGCATCTGCGTCGAGGGCTGGCCTTGGACGGGAACCGCGCCGCCCTCGGCGCGGCCCTCCCGGGGGCCTGAGGATATCGAACCGCCAGGAGGCGGAAGGTCGTTCAGCTATTCCACGGTCTCGCCGGCATTGGCCCAGTCCTTGAAGCCGCCGGCATAGTGTTCGGTCAGGGGAATGCCCTGGCCCTGGAGGTATTGCAGCGCCCGCGCCGAGCGTACGCCGGCGGCGCAGGACAGGACCGGCCGGCGGCCATCCGCGGCGATCAGCGCCTGCAGCCGCTCGACGTCGAAGTCCGAGAGTGGGAAGGACACGGAACCCGGAATGTGGCCCGCGGCGAACTCGTTGGGTTCGCGCACGTCGATCAGCAGGACGGATCCGTCCGCCAGACCGTTCTTCACTGCATCCCGATCCCAATCGACGATCGCCATTGTCTCACCCGAACGTCGACCCAGTGCCGACTCACGATCATAGTCGGCGCGTCCGACACTTGTCACCGCGACGCGACGGAGCGGTGACGAATGCGATAAATCATCATCGCTCACTGTTGCAAGGGCGACCATCCACGGGCCGAGGCCGGTTTTGTGCGCTGCCGCACAAGGCGGATTCGGCTTCGGCTCCGCCTCTGTGTAGGAACGCGGGCGACCATGTCCCCTTGGACGGGACCTCATCATTCAAGGTTTCATGCGCCCTCATCCCGTCGCCCTCGACCTCACCCGCCTCGTCACCCGCCTGCGCCACGCGAGCCCGACCGGGATCGACCGGGTCGACCTCGCCTATGCCCGCCATCTGCTGGGTCAGGCCGGTCCGCGCTTCGGGATCGTCTCGACGCCGCTCGGCCCGAAGGTGCTCGACCGGGCGCAGATGACAGGTCTCGTCGAAGCGGCTTCGGCCGCCTGGACCGAAGAGGTCACGGCGGGCGACGACCCGGTCTATCGCGACCTTGCGGGCCGGCTCGGCCTGCCGGTGCCCGCTCCGAGTTCGTCGTCGGCGAAGCCGGACGGCGCGCGCGCCCGCCGGGCCCGGCAGCTCCAGGCTTGGCTCACGGCATTCCGGGCGCCGGGCCCGGAGCGCGTGCCCATGAACGCGCTCTACCTCCACACCTCGCACCTGCGCCTCGACAAGCCGGCGCGGTTCGACTGGCTGTACGACCGGCCCGACATCCGGCCGGTCTTCTTCATCCACGACCTGATCCCGATCGAGTACCCCGAATACGGCCGCGCCGGCGAGGCCGAGCGGCACCGGGTGCGGATGGAGACGGTCGCCCGCCATGCCCAGGCGGTCGTGGTGAACTCGGCCGATGTGGGGAGCCGCTTCTCCGCCCACCTCGCCGGCCTCGGGCGCCGGGTGCCGCCGGTCACCGTCGGGCCGCTCGGGATCGAGGCGGCCTTCCACGGCGCGCCCCATGACGGGCCTTCGCCCGCTCCGGCCCGGCCGTTCTTCCTCGTCTGCGGCACGATCGAGCCGCGCAAGAACCTCATCAGCCTCCTCACCGCCTGGCGCGAGCTTGGCGCCCGGCACGGCGAGGCGACGCCGCGCCTCGTCGTCGTCGGGCGGCGGGGCTGGGAGAGCGAGAACGTGATCGACCTCCTGGAGCGCTGCCCGGCGGTGTGCGCCCACGTCGTCGAGGTCTCGGGGCTCTCGACCGCCGGCCTGGTGCGGCTGATGGGGCACGCCACCGCGCTCCTGATGCCCTCCTTCGCCGAGGGCTACGGCCTGCCGGTGCTGGAGGCCGCCGCCACGGGCCTGCCGGTCGTCGCCTCCGACATCCCGGTCCATCGCGAGATCGCAGGCAGCTTCGCGGAGTTCCTGCATCCGCTCGACGGGCTGGGCTGGATGCGGGCGGTGGAGGAACTGGCGGCGCCGGGCTCGGGGCTCCGAGCCACGATGGCGGAACGCCTCGCAGGTTACCGGGCGCCGACCTGGGTGGACCATTTCGCGCGGGTCGATCCGGCGCTAGCGGCCTTGGCAGGGTGAGCCCCGCGGCGGTTTTGCGCCCGGGCTGCCGTACGGCTAAGGTTGCGGGACGATTTCCCTACGGCCGTCCCGCTCCGTCCAGGTGCCGGGTCGGGCGCGGCTCCCCTCTCCCACGTGGGAGAGGGGCCGGGGGTGAGGGTGACACGCTTCAGTGTCAAAGCGCTGAGCGTCGTGCCGGCAGCGGAACAGTCTGAGTTCGACTCAGAACCGTGGTACCCTCACCCCTACCCCTCTCCCGCTTGGGAGAGGGGATCCCGCGCTTCACTCGGCGCCGGACGGCGCGGCCTCGGCCCCGATCGGATCCGCCCATGACCGACTCCCCCTACCCCCGCGACCTCGTCGGCTACGGCCGTACCCCGCCGCACGCGCAATGGCCGGACGGGGCCCGCATCGCGGTGCAGTTCGTCATCAACTACGAGGAGGGCGGCGAGAACTGCCTGCTGCACGGCGACCGGGCCTCGGAAGCCTTCCTGTCGGAGATCGTCGGCGCCCAAGCGTGGCCGGGCCAGCGCCACATGAGCATGGAATCGATCTACGAGTACGGCTCGCGGGTCGGCTTCTGGCGCCTGCACAAGCTGTTCACTGGGCGCAACATGCCGGTGACCGTCTACGGCGTCGCGACGGCCCTTCAGCGCAACCCGCAAGCCGTCGCCGCGATGCGCGAGGCGGGCTGGGAGATCGCCAGCCACGGCCTCAAGTGGATCGACTACCGCGACTTCTCCTACGAGGAGGAGAAGGCCCACATGAGCGAGGCGATTCGGATCCACACCGAGGTGACGGGCGAGCGTCCGCTCGGCTGGTATACCGGGCGCACCTCGGAGAACACCTTGCGGCTGGTGATGGAGGAGGGCGGCTTCCTCTACTCGGCCGATTCTTACGCCGACGACCTGCCCTACTGGGTCGAGGGACCGCGGGCGCCGCAACTCGTCGTGCCCTACACCCTCGACGCCAACGACATGCGGTTCGCCACGCCGCAAGGCTTCAACGCCGGCGACCAGTTCTTCGCCTACCTGCGCGATTCCTTCGACGTGCTCTACGCGGAGGGCGCCGAGACGCCCCGGATGCTGTCGGTCGGCCTGCATTGCCGCCTCGTCGGGCGGCCGGGCCGGATCGCGGCGCTCGCCCGCTTCCTCGACCACGTCGCCGCGCACCCGGACGTGTGGGTGACGCGGCGCATCGACATCGCCCGGCACTGGGCGAAGACGCACGCGCCCGCCGGCCTGACCCCGAGCCGGATGGGCCGCGCCCTGTTCGTCGAGAGCTTCGGCGACGTGTTCGAGCACTCGCCGTGGGTCGCCGACGGTGCCCACGCCGCCGGGCTCTCGGGCATGCAGGACTCGGCCGACGGGCTCCACGCCGCGATGGTCGAGGTGATGCGGGCGGCCGAGCCGGAGCGGCAACTCGCGCTGATCCGCGCCCATCCCGACCTCGCCGGGCGCGTCGCGGCGGCCGATCTCGCGCCGGAGTCGCGCGCCGAGCAGGCCTCGGCCGGCCTCGACGCCCTCGACCAGGAGGGCCGCGCCCGCTTCCTCGACCTCAACGAGCGCTACCGCAGCCGCCACGGCTTCCCGTTCGTGATGGCGGTGCGGGGCAAGAGCCCGGATGAGATCCTGAGCCAGCTCGCCGAGCGCCTCGACAACCCGCCCGAGGACGAGCGGGCCCATGCGCTCGCCGAGATCGAGACCATCGCGCTGCTGCGGCTGCGGCAGAGGCTGCCGTCGCTGCCGGATGTCTTCTCGGCATCGGCGTGACGCTCAGGCGGCTGCGGAAAGACCTCGCGCAGCGCTGAAAAGCACTCCATCGTCACTCCGGGGCCGCAAAGCGGAGTCCGGAATCCAGAATCGCAGGACATTCAGAGCAGAGCGAGCCGCGCCCCGCTTCGTTCTGCGCCACCTGTGATTCTGGATCCCAGGCTCTCGCCTGCGGCGAGCCCTGGGATGACCCTGAGAGGTGTAAAACATCGTGGGAGCGGAAACCTCATGGCCCGAGGGCCGGGTTCGCTCGCTGATCAGGCTTCGAACCGCTCCGCCCGCCCATGCGGCGCCTCATAATCCAGCACCGGCCCGAGCGGGACGATCCCGGTCGGGTTGATGGTCGGGTGGCTCTCGTAATAGTGCCGCTTGATATGGGTGAGGTTCACCGTCGGGGTGATGCCGGGGGTCTGGTAGAGGTCGCGCAGGTAGGGCGCGAGGTTCGGGTAGTCGGCGATCCGGCGCAGGTTGCACTTGAAGTGGCCGACATAGACCGGATCGAACCGCACCAGCGTGGTGAACAGCCGGATGTCGGCCTCGGTCAGGCGGTCGCCCATCAGGTAGCGGCCGCGGTCGAGGCGGGCGTCGAGGGCGTCGAGCTCCTCGAAGAGCGCCGTTACCGCCTCCTCGTAGGCCTCTTGGGCCGTCGCGAAGCCGGCCTTGTAGACGCCGTTATTGACCCGGTCGTAGACCCGGGCATTCAGGGCGTCGATCTCCGTACGCAGGTCCTCCGGGTAGAGGTCCGGGCCGCTGCCGCCGAACGCGCCGTTGAGCATCCGGATGATCTCGGCCGATTCGTTCGACACGATCGTGCCGCGCTCCTTGTCCCACAGGACCGGCACGGTGACCCGGCCGGTGTAATGCGGGTCGGCCTTCAGATAGACCTCGTAGAGCCGGGTCGCGCCGTTGAGCGTGTCGGGCCCGGCACCCGGGCTGTCGCCGAACACCCAGCCCTCGCGGCCCATATGCGGATCGACCACCGAGACCGAGACCGCGTCCTGCAGCCCCTTGAGGGCCCGCACGATCAGGGTGCGGTGCGCCCACGGACAGGCGAGGGAGACGTAGAGGTGATAGCGTCCCGATTCGGCCGGGAAGCCGCCCTCCCCGCTCGGGCCGGCCGCGCCGTCCGGCGTGATCCAGTTGCGGAAGGCCGCGTCCTTGCGCACGAAGCGCCCGCCGGTCTCCTTGGTGTCGTACCATTGGTCGTGCCAGACGCCGTCGACCAGAAGCCCCATCACGCCCTCCCAACTCGTCCTACTCCACCCGCGTCCACATCTGCTTCTTGCAGATCAGCCCGCCGAGCACGCAGCCCGACAGTTCCAGCACGTTCGGCCCCTTCATGGCGAGCTTGCCCGAATAGGTCCGGCCGTCTCGAAAGTTGTAGAGCGAGCCTTCCCAGCCCTCGCCGGCCGGGCGCATGTCGCGGGTGAGCGCCACGCCGACGAGGCTGCGGCCGCGCAAGCCGGCGTCGGGGTTGTGGACGTCCCTGGTCTCGCCGGCCAGCACCTTGGCGATCGTGCCGCAATAGGCGGCGCCGCAGCGGCTGATGCGGATCTGCGAATCGCCCGCGGGCGTGAGCCAGGTACCGGTGGGCTGGGGACCCGCCTGCGCGGAGGCCGCGGCCGGCACGCAGGCGAGGAACAGGGCGGCGAGACGAGCGGGACGCAACGGCACGGGCTCCGAGACAGCTGAATCGAAGCCTCGACCTAGCGCCTTCGCGCCCGTCCCGCCATCGGGTCAGGCGCTCATTGATGGCGTCACGCGACGAGCTCCGGGAACGGCACGATGGTGGATTTCACCGTCTTCATCGCCATCGCGTCCTTCACCGCCCGCGACACGCCCTCCTGGGTGAACGGATAGACCGTCTGCATCTCGAGCCACGGATACTTGTCCCGGGCGCGGTAGAGCATGTCGACGCCGAGCGGCAGGTCGTTGCCGGTAAAGGCCCAGGAGCCGAGCACGTTCAGATCCTTGGAGCAGATCCGGTGCCACGAGGTCTCGATCTTCCCCGCATCGGTGAACTGGCCCATCTCGACGTAGGTGCCGCCGTCGCGCAGGAACTCGATGCCCTCGGGGCCCGCCGTCGGGTGGCCGGAGCAATCCATCACCAGGTCGGCGCCGAAGCCGCCGACAATCTCGCGCACTGCGGCGATGCGGGCCTCCGGCGTCGTGACCTTGGTGATGTCGACGGTGGCCTCGGCGCCGAACTTGCGGGCGAGCGCGAGGCGCGGCTCCTCCGGCGCGCCGACGCAGATCACCCGGCCGGCGCCCATCTCCTGGGCGGCGGCCACCGCCAGGATGCCGATGGGACCCGAGCCCTGGATCACGACGGTGTCGCCCCACTTGAAGCCGCCGGCCCGGGTCGCCCGGTTGAAGGCGCGGATGCAGGAAGTCAGCGGCTCGGACAGCGCACCGAGGCGCAGCGACATGTCATCGGGCAATTTATAGACCTTGGTGCCCGGCAGCATCTCGAGGTCGACATAGACGTACTCGGCCCAGCCGCCCCACAGGTGCGGCGCCTTGTCGAAGCCGAGATAGCGCCCGTAATAGACCGGGGTCAGGCACTTGTTGGCCTGTTCGGGGTAGTGGACGCAGTAATAGCAATGCCCACAGGGCATGAGCGGCGGGATCATCACCTTCGATCCGACCTGGAGCGGCTTCTCCATGAAGTCGGCGGTGAACTCCTCACCCTTCTCGACGATGACGCCGCCGATCTCGTGGCCGAGGGTGAAGGGCCACGGCAGGGGCTTCGGCCAGTGGCCCTTAAGGATGTGCTGGTCGGTACCGCAGACACCGCAGGCACCCACCTTGATCAGCGCGGCCTTGCGCGGAACCTTCGGCCAGGGCACCGATTGGATGACGGGTTCAGCCCCAGGGCCCGCGAACGTGGCGACGCGGATTTCAGGCTTGCTCATCGGCGCTTCCTCGACTGATCGTTCTGGCGCGGCGCAGGGCCACGGGCCGGGTCGCTGTCCGGCTACTCCCACCCTAGCATCGAATTCGGATTGTGCATCCCAATCGAGCGCGATCGATCTTGGAGACGGGCGTTGACCGAGGTAACGGGGAGCCGCGGCTGGATCGACGCAATCCTCGACCGGATCGAGCCGCCGCCGCTCTCCTCCTGGGCCTACGCCGTGCGGATCTGGCTCGCCATGATGCTGGCGCTCTATGCCGGGTTCTGGCTCCAGCTCGAGAGCGCTTCCTCGGCCGCCGTCACGGTGGCGATCCTGGCCCAGCCCCGGCGCGGCCAGGCCCTGTCGAAGGCGGTCTACCGCTTCCTCGGCACGCTGATCGGCTTCGTGGTCGCGATCGTGTTCACCGCCCTGTTCGGGCAGGACCGGGTCGAGATGCTGGTCGCCTTCGCGACCTGGATGGGCCTCTGCGTCTTCGTCGCCAACTACCTCCAGGGCACCAAGGCCTACGGCGCCATGCTGTCGGGCTACACGGTGGCGATCATCGCGATCAACAACATCGACGCGCCGCAATCCGTCTTCGAATCCGGCATCGCCCGCGTCGCCGCGATCACCCTCGGCATTCTCTCCATCACCTTCATCAACGACGCGCTCGGCGCGCCCTACGTCTTCCCCGACCTCAGCGCGGGCATGGCCAAAGCCCGCGACGCGGTGCGCGACTTCGTCCAGAGGGCGATCCGGGACGGCGATCCCGGCCCGGAGGCCGCCGCCGACGCGATGCGCCTCGTGGCCGCGCCCCGCGACGCGATCGGGGTCGTCGGGACCGAGTTCCACGACGGCGAGAACCGGGCGGCGGGGGCCCGCAGCGCGGTGGCGGCCCTGTTCGCCTCGGTGGCGGCGGCCCGCTCCTTCGCCCTCGCCGTCTCGCGCTCCGGCGATCCGGACGACCTGCGGACACGCGTTCTCGCCGGCCTCGACGGCGACCACGACGCCCTGCCCGACCTGATGGCCCGCCTCGACGCACTCGCGGCGAGCGGCGAGGCGCATCCCGATTCCGTGCTGCTGCACCGGCGCGCCATCGACCTCTTGCGCCAGGACCGCCTCGCCGACGACGGGATCGAGGCGCTGGAGACCGGCCGCGAGCCGATGCGCGACATGCGCCTGCCGGTGCATCGGGACTTTCCGGATGCGCTGCGCAATGCCGCCCGGGTCGTCATCACGATCGCGATCAGCGCAGGCCTGTTCGTCCTGAGCGGCTGGCCGGCGACCTCCTCGGCCCTGCTGCAGGTCTCGGCCTTCGCGGCGCTCGCCTCGATCAATCCGAATCCGATCGGCTTTGCCACCGGAGCCCTGTGGGGCATGCCGCTCGCCGCGGCCTGCGCCGGCGTGGTCGAGTTCATCCTCCTCGACGGCGGCCAGGGCTTCCCGCTGCTCGCCATCGCGATGGCGCCGGTGATCGTCGTCGCCTGCCTGCTCAGCCTGCGCCCGGCGACCGCGAGCCTCGGCTTCATCCTGCTGGTGTTCTTCCCCGTGGTCCTCGCCCCGGCGAACCCGCAGCCCTACAACCCGGAATCCTATCTCGATTCGAGCGTGCTGTTCTGCGTCTCCGGGTTGATCCTGTTCCTGGTGATCCGGATCGTCCTGCCGACCACCAATGCCCAGCGCCGGCGCTGGTCGCTCCAGGCCGCCCGGGCGGACGTGATCGAGGCCCTGTCGGGCGAGCCGCAGGAGGCCGACGAGCGGGTCAACCTCGATGCCGACCGCCTGGTGCAGTTCGCCGGCTGGGCCTGCGCCGCGGGCGCCGTCCGCCGCGCCACCCTGCGGCACGCCTTCGCGCTCGCCGCCCTCGACACCGCCGCCGCCGGCGCGCAAGCCGGCCTCAACCGGCTCGCCGAGGTGGCAGCCTATGACGATGCGGTGCATCAGGCCCGAGCCGCCCTGCGCCTGGCCGAAGCGGGACCCTTGCGCCAGGCGGGTGCCGCCCTGCTCGCCGCCGCCCGCACCGCGCCGGCCGAATCGCGCCGCACCGCAACGCGGGTTGTGGCCGACCTCACCACCGCGTCCTATGTCGTCGAGGGGCAGGGCCGGGTGCTGCGGCGCCTCGACCTGTGGGGGTCCCGGTAGGCCATGTTTCACGAACTGACGATCGGCGGGGTCCTGGTCTCCCCCTTCGTCATCTACGCGGCGGCCGCCCTGGCGATCCTGCTCGCCCTGCGGCCGCTCCTGCGCCTGTTGCGGTTCGAGCGCGTCTTCGCAAATCCGCCGCTTGCCGAGGCGGGGATCTACGTGTGCATCCTGGCGCTGCTGATCGTGCTGGTGTGAGGAGGAAGTCGTGGCGGTCAAGCGGACGACCCGGGGGCGGCGCGCCTTGCGGATCCTGGCCACGCTCGTGGTGCTGGCCCTCGCCGCCGCCGCAGCCCTGATCGTCTGGCAGTACTACGTCACCGCGCCCTGGACGCGGGATGGCCGGGTGCGGGTGCAGGTGGCGAGCGTCGCGCCCCAGGTCTCGGGCCAGATCACCGAACTCCGGGTGGTCGACAACCAGCTCGTGCGCAAAGGCGACGTGCTCTACGTGATCGACCCGTTCGACTTCAAGGTCGCGCTCGATTCCGCCAAGGCCGACGTCGAGAACCGGGCCGCCGACCTGCAGGTCAAGCGCGCGCAGGCGGCGCGGCGCGAGGCGCTGACCACGGTCTCGACCTCGATCGAGGAGAAGCAGCAATATGCCGGGGTCGCCAAGCAGGCGGAGGCCGCCTTCGCCTCCGCCCAGGCGCAGGCCGCCCAGGCCGAGATCAACCTGAAGCGTACGGAAGTGCGAAGCCCGGTCAACGGCTACGTCACCAACCTGCTCCTGCGGGTCGGCGACTACGCCACCGCCGGCACCCGCAACATCTCGGTCATCGACGCCGATTCGTACTGGATCGACGGCTATTTCGAGGAGACCAAGATGGAGCACATCCGGGTCGGCGACCCGGCGACGGCGGCGTTGATGGGCTATGCCGAGCCGATCCGCGGCCGGGTCGACAGCATCACCCGCGGCATCAGCACCCCGAACGCGGCGGCGAGCACGCAAGGTTTGCCCAGCGTCGACCCGGTCTATACCTGGGTCCGCCTCGCCCAGCGGGTGCCGGTGCGCATCCGCATCGAGCAGGTGCCACAGGACATCGCCCTCGTCGCCGGCATGACGGCGACGGTCTCGGTCGGCGCCTATGCCGAGCCGGGGGACAGCTTGCGCGGCGTGTTCAGCGCCTTCGTCGACCGCCTCGGCCCCAAGCGGCCGCAAGGTGCCGACGTGTCACCGGCCGGCATCACCACCACCGTCAAGGGCTCGCACGACGTCTCGACCTTGCCCGCCCCCGACCCGAAGGCGGGCCTGAGCGCCGACCAGATCGCGCCCGGCATCGCGCCCGGCATCAACGAGGCGCCGGACACGGCCAAGGAGACTCCGCCCCAGGAAGCACCGCCCAAGGAGCAGCGCGGCTCGCATCGCCAGGGCACCAGCCGCACCGCACGGGATTGACACGCTCCCGCTTCGCACGGCACAGGAGAGGGGCTTCACCGCGCGCGGGCGTGGCGGAATTGGTAGACGCAGCGGACTCAAAATCCGCCGTCCTCACGGATATGTCGGTTCGAGTCCGACCGCCCGCACCACCTCCTGAAGCCCCCACTCCTCATCGGCACAATCTGTAACGCCGCCGGCATAAGGTCGGTCATGGCAGGCACGACCCGCCCACCGGCTTGCGGTGCTCGCGGAATGCCGCCGTGATGGTGCGCAAAGTCGCCTTCGTCCTCGAATCCGAGAGCGACGAGTGCAGGACGATGTCATGGGAGGGCAGCGGTGGCAGGCCGAGCCGATCGCCCATCTCCACGGAATCCCCGGGTGCGAGCCGGCACGGAAACGCCGCGACGGCGAGCCCCGCCGAGATGGCCGCCGCGTTGGCGGTCGTGCCGCCGACGAAGACCTCCGTCCACGGGATGCCGGCGCGATCGAGCAGGCGCGTCGCCTCGTCGCGCACCGCGCAGAAGGGTGATAGCGTGGCGAGCGGCAGCGGCTCGCCCGCGCGATGCGCGAAGTCCGGCGCGGCGAACCAACCGAAATGCTCCGGCCCGAGGATCTCGCCGTCGCGCCGGTCGTCGTCGCTGCGGATGATCACGGCGTCGAGGGTTCCGCCGTCGAAGGCCTCCATCAGCGTCCAGGAATTGTCGAGCAGGACCTCGATCGTGAGGGCCGGGTCGAGGGACTTCAGGCGCGCGAGCAGCGTCGGCACCTCCGGTCCCATCACGTGGCTGCCGATCCCGAGCCGGAAGCGGCGGCGCGCGACCGTCAGCCCGGCGACGGCGCGCTCATGCGCGGCCAGGAAGTCCCGCGCCGGCCCGATGAAGGTCTCGCCCTGCGCCGACAGCCGCACCTGCCGGGGCGTCCGCTCGATGAGCCGATGGCCGAGCCGGTCCTCCAGCCGCTTCAGCTTCACGCTGACGGCGCCCTGCGTCGTGCCCAGCGCCTCCGCCGCGCGGGTGAAGCTCCTGTGCTCCGCGACCAGCACGAAGGCGCGGACGGCATCGACATCCAACGTCAGCACGGCGATTCATCATGATACGTTGTCACTGAAATAGTCTGCCATCACGTTGAGTCGTGGTCCAGCCGGAGACACCTTGCGCGGCACCGTCACCCCCGCCGCCGTGACCAGGCGCGTCCGCGATGATCGTGCATCGCGCACGCTCGCCCTGCCCGCGGCCGCCGGAAGCACAAGGGGCCGTCCATGTCCGTCCATCGAACGCCGCGCAACGTCGTTGCCCTCGCGGCCGTGTGCCTGTCCGCCCTGATGCTCGGGCTGGAGATCTCCAGCATCCCGGCGATCCTGCCAACCCTGGAGCAGGTCCTTCCGGCCGACTTCCGGGAGCTGCAATGGATCATGAACGCCTACACCATCGCCATGACGACCTGGCTGATGGCGATGGGCGCCCTGGCCGACCGGTTCGGCCGCAAGCGCGTCTTCCTCGCCGGCATCGGAGTGTTCGGTGCAGCCTCCCTGATTTGCGGCCTTGCCGCGAGCGCGGCTCTGCTCATCGCCGCCCGCTTCCTCCAGGGTACCAGCGCCGCGGCGATGCTGGCCTGCCAGATCGCCGTGCTCTCACACCAGTTCCGCGACGGCCCGGATCGCGGCGTGGCCTTCGGCTGGTGGGGCATCATCTTCGGCATCGGGCTCGGCTTCGGACCGCTCGTCGGCGGTGCCATCGTCGCCCTGTCGACCTGGCACTGGGTCTTCCTCATCCACGCCGTCCTGGCCGTCGGCGCGATGCTCCTCGCCCGGGCCGGCGTGGAGGAATCCTCGGACCCCCATGCGGTGCGGATCGACCTCGCCGGCATGGTCACGCTGTCGCTGGCGGTGTTCTGCCTCGTCTTCCTCATCACCCGGGGGCAGGCCCTCTCGCCCGACGATCCAGCCGGCCTCGTCACGGCCGCCATCGGAGCGCTGAGCGTCGCCGCGTTCGTCGCCGTCGAGATCCGGACGGTCAGGCCGATGTTCGACTTCCGGGCCTTCCGCATTCGCCGCTTCTCGGGCGCCCTCATCGGTGCGAGCGGCATGAACTTCAGCTTCTGGCCGTTCGTGATCTACGTGCCGATCCACTTCCAGGCGGTGCTCGGGCTCGACAGCGTCGGAGCCGGCCTCGCGCTGCTCGCTTACACACTGCCGACCCTGTTCGTCCCTCCCGTCGCCGAGGCGCTGCTGCGGCGCCACGGTCCGCACCGCGTCATCCCGCTCGGCCTCTTCACCATCGGCCTCGGCTTCGTGCTGATGCGCGCTGCCACGGCCGCCGATCCGGCGAGCTGGGCCGCACTGCTGCCCGGCTGCCTCCTCGCCGGAGCCGGCCTCGGGCTGACCAACACGCCGGTCACCAACACCGCGACCGCCGCGGTTCCCGCCGAGCGGGCCGGCATGGCCTCGGGAATGGACATGAGCGCCCGGATGATCTCGCTCGCGATCAACATCGCTCTGATGGGCGTCATCCTGGTGCAGGGCATTCGCGCCAGCCTCGCTCGCCTGCTGCCGCAGGCGGAGGCCGGCCTGCTCGACCGGCTGGCCGAGACGATCGCCGCCGGCAACCTGACGGCCGGGGTGCCGGGCGGGATCGAGCTGGGCGCCGTGGCGGGGCGCGAGGCGCTGCTGCACGGCTTCGGCTGGGTGATGCTCTACGCGGCCTTCTGCGCCTGGGCCATGGCGGCGCTCAGCCTCGCCGTGTTCGGACACAGGCCGGTCCTGGTCGAGGCCGACGGCCGCGTCTGAGGGAAGCCGGAGGCGTGAGGCGCGATCCCGGCAACGCGCCTCACGCCTCCGGCGCGGCCAGCGCCCGTTCCAGCGCCGGCAGCACCCGCGCATCTCCCATCTGCGCCACGTTGAAGCGCATGCGGTACCCGGCCGTGCGTGAGACGCTGAACACGTCGCCTGGGGCCAGTACTATGCCACCGCGCAGGGCGGCCCGGGCCACGTCCGCGGCGTTGCAGCCATCCGGCAGGGTGCACCAGAGATAGAACCCGCCCCGCGGCATCAGCCAGGGCCGGATGCCGAGTCCGGCCAGTTGCGCGGTGGCATCGCGCCGGGCCCGGTCGAGGCGCCGGCGTAGGGATTCGAGGTGCTTGCGGTACTGCCCGTCCCCCAGCACGCCCGCGACCAGCTCCGCCGCGACCGGGCTCACCCCGCCGAAGCTCGTCGCCACCTGGAGATCGATCAGCGCCTCGATCCACTCCGCCCTGGCCACGACGTAGCCGCAGCGAATCGAGGCCGAGAGGGTCTTGGAGAAGCTGCCGATCCGGATCACCCGCTCCAGCCCGTCGAGGGAGGCAAGCCGCGGCGAGGGCTCCGGCTCGAAGGGCGCGAAGATGTCGTCCTCGACGATGGTGACGTCGTGGGCGGCCGCGGCGCTGAGCAGCCGGTGGGCGATGGCCGGCGAGAGCGTGGCCCCGGTCGGGTTGTGGAGGGCCGAGTTGGTCACGTAGAGACGCGGGCAGTGCGCCGCTGCTTCCTCCGCAAAGCGCTCCGGGTCCGGCCCGGCCTCGGTGTAGGGTACGCCGATCACGTTGGCCCGGTGGGCGTGCAGAAGCGCCTGGAAGTTGAAGTAGCACGGATCGTCGACCAGCACCGTGTCGCCCGGCCGCACGAGCAGGCGGCAGATCAGGTCGATCGCCTGCGTGCCCGAGCCGGTGAGCAGGATCTGGTCGGGGCCGACCGCCAGCCCCTCGCCGGCGCATTGCCGCGCCAGAAGCCGGCGCAAGGGGAGCGGCCCCCGCGTGGCACCGTAATCGGTGAGCACCGCATCCTCGGCCCGGGCGAGGCCGCGGGCGGCGCGGCGGAGCGCCGCCACCGGCATCCAGGCCGGCGGCAGCCAGCCGCAGCCGGGCTTCGGGAGGTCAGGCTCACCGTCGAGGGATTGCCGCGAGACCCAGAGCGGGTCCACCGCCCGGTCGAGCCGCGGGCCGGTCTCGGCGAGCGTCGGCGGGGCCGGCGCCGCGGCATAGAAGCCGGAACCGGGCCGGGAGCGCACCGCCCCCTCCGCCGCCAGGCGCTCATAGGCCTCGACCACGGTCGAGGGCGAGACGCCCATGGCGATGGCGAGCCGGCGGATCGACGGCAGCCTCTCGCCCGGCGCCAGCCCCCGTGCCGCGATCCGCCCCCGGATCGCCGCCATCACCGCCGCCGTGCGGCCACCTTCCGCCATCGCCTCGTCCCCGACAGTGTGGGCAGGGCCACCCATACAGATCGATGAAACCGTATGGGACTGTGCCTTCGTGCGCCACTCCGGCGGCCCTATTCCCCGAGGCGGAAGCGGGACGGGGCGCCAGCGATGCGGCAGTCGGCGGACGGATGGGGCAGCGGGCTCCTCGGCGTGGTGATCTTCAGCGGCTCGCTGCCGGCGACGCGGGTGGCGGTGGGCGGCTTCTCGCCGCTGTTCCTCACCTCGGCCCGGGCGGTGATCGCGGCATTTCTCGGGGCGGCGCTGCTGTGGGGATTGCGGCAGGCGCGGCCGGCCCGGTCCGATCTCGCCTCGCTCGCCATCGTGGCGTTCGGCGTGGTGCTGGGCTTCCCGCTCCTGACCGCGCTGGCGCTCCAGCACGTCACCTCGGCCCACTCGATCGTGTTCATCGGCCTCCTGCCGCTCGCCACCGCGCTGTTCGGGGTCCTGCGCGGAGGTGAGCGGCCGCGGGCGGCGTTCTGGCTGTTCTCCCTCCTCGGCAGCGGCGCGGTGGCGGGCTTCGCCCTCGTTCAAGGCGGACAGGGCTCGCTCACCGGCGACCTGCTGATGCTCGCCGCCATCCTGCTCTGCGGGCTCGGCTATGCCGAGGGCGCGGCCCTGTCGCGCCGGCTCGGGGGATGGCAGGTGATCTCCTGGGCGCTGGTCCTCGCCCTGCCGGCGATGCTGGTCCTGGCGCTTGCGACCCGGCCGGCGGGCGTGGCGGAGGTCGGCGCTCCCGCGTGGCTCGGCCTCGCCTACGTGTCGGTGTTCAGCATGCTGATCGGCTTCGTGTTCTGGTATCGCGGCCTGGCGCGAGGCGGCATCGCAGGCGTCGGCCAGTTGCAATTGCTCCAGCCCTTTCTCGGACTGGCGCTGGCGGGGCTGCTGCTCGGCGAGCCGGTCGCCCCGTCGATGATCGCCGTGACGGGGCTGGTGGTCCTGTGCGTCGCGGGGGCCAAACGGTTCGCGTGAGGCGGTCGCCCCATCCTGGGCCAAAGGCTGACGGCTTAGGTTGACGCGGTGTTTACGGCATCGTGCGCATTGTCCGGACCATGCGTCGTGGCATCGTAGCGTTCTCAGCCTTCACGCTTTTCGGCCTGGGGCTTACCGGATGCGCGCTCAACCGGTTTGAGCAGCGCGAACCCTGGCGGAATCAGGCCGAAGAGGTCTGCCTCGCCCAGAAACTCGTTCGCCCGAGCGAGGACATCCAGCCGATCAAGGAGATCGACGGGCCGGGCGTGTGCGGGATGGTGCATCCGTTCCGCGTCACGCGGCTCGCCGGCGGCACGGTGGCGCTCAAGCAGCGCATGACCCTCGCCTGCCCGATCATCCCGGAGGTCGAGGCCTGGCTCGCCGGCACGGTGCAGCCGGCGGCTGAGGTGTATTTCGGCCAGCCGGTGGTCGAGATCAATTCCGGCTCCTATGCCTGCCGCGGCCGCAACAACCAGGTCGGCGCCAAGCTCTCGGAGCACTCGTTCGGCAACGCCGTCGACGTGATGTCCTTCCGCTTCGCCGACGGCTACGTGGTGACGGTCAAGGGCGGCTGGCGCGGCACCGAAGCCGAGCAGGGCTTTCTGCGCGAGGTCTTCCTCGGCGCCTGCAACCACTTCACCACGGTGCTGGCGCCGGGGTCGAACGTCTACCACTACGACCACCTGCATCTCGACCTGGCGCGGCACGATCCAAGGGGTCTGCGCCGGATCTGCAAGCCGCTGATCAAGTACGAATCGCGACTGCCGCCGCCCGGCACGCCGCTCTCGCCGATCCGCAAGAAGCCGGCCTGGCAGCCCGCCCCCGACCCGGCGCCGATCGACGTCGAGGAGGACGATCCCTACGGCCTGTCGCCGACGAGCGCCCGGGAGACCGGCTCGAAGGTCGCGCGTGCGCCAGCGCCGCGCCCGGCGCCGGTCCACGCCTACGCGCCGCCGCCCTCCCCGGCGCCGCGGCCGGCGCTCGCCGCCGAGCCTCGCGCCCTGCCGGAGCCGTTGCCGCTCGCGAGCCCGACCTGGTCGTCCGGGCCGATCTACTAGGGATCCCTCAGGCCGGCGCGCCGCCGAGATCCGCCACCACGGCGCGGCGGGCCGCCGCGTCCTCGGCGAGGCGATGGACGTGCATCTCGGTCGCGCCGCGGGCGCGGGCGCGGGTGAGCCACCCGCGGGCAAGCCGCTCGCGCGGGCTCTCGCCGGCAGCGGCCACCGCGACCAGCTCGGCGGTCCCGTCGCCGCCGCGGCGCACCGCGATCACCACCGCCTCCCCGACCTCCGCCGGATCGTCGTCGAGGGCGTGGATGCCCACCACGTAGCGGCGGCCGGATCGGCCGCGCCAGGCACTCAGCGGCAGGGCCGGGGTGCCGCGCAGGCCTGTGGCCGTCCTCAGGCGCTCCTCACGCACGTCCATTCTCCTCGCGCGGTCGTTCTGGATGTCCCGCATCGCCACCGACCAGGACAGGGCTCGTTTGTTCGCCATTTGTTCCAGCCTAGTTCCGATTCCGGAGGTCCGTCAAGCGCGAACGATCGGAGTTCACGAGATCTGGCGAGGGGGTGCGCGGGGTTCAAGGCCAGGGTTCGGCGAAGCGTCGAAAAGGTGTGCGGCAGCCGGAAATCCGGCTGCCGCGCGCGCTCACCAGCGGTGATGCCAGCCGTGATGGCCCCATCCCCCGCCCCAGCCGGCGCGGTGCCAGCCACCGCCATAGCCCCATGGCCGATGCCAGCCGACCCGCCGCCATCCGCCGTAGCCCCAGGGCCGGTGCCAGCCGACGCGACGCCAGCCGTAACCCCAGCGCGGCCCCCACACGACGGGCCGGTAGCGGACCGGGGCGTAATAGACCGGGGGGCCGTAGAAGTTCGGGCGGCACCAGCCGCTCCAATTCCGGTGGAACCCGGGGCCGCAGCCGTCGCGCGCCTCCGCGGTCGTTCCAGTCCCGACGAGGGCGCCGACAGACAGGATTGCGGCGCCCGCAGCCATTGTCCAACGCATCGTGGCCTCCTGTTGTGAGCCCATGAAATGCACGAGACGGCGACATCGTTTCGAAATTACGAAGAGTTCATGTTCGGCGGTTCGCAACCGCGTCACGGCTGTGCTTGGCCGGCGTTCGAAACCGCACGGACGCTCGAATCACCGGGTCCACCCAGCCGGCGTCTTCAGATCGTCCCACCCGCGACCTCGTCCTGAGATCGCGAACGGAACGAAGAATACTGCCTGGTGCATGCCTCCACGCGCGGCACGACCCGAAACGCTACGTCTCCTGAGCCCGCACCGCCGTGCGCGGCGAACCGGGCTGTCCCGCCTCCCGCACCAGGGCGTCGGAGGCCGCCTCGATCCGCTCCTGCAACTGCGCGTAGAACGTGTCCCGCGACAGGCCCGGCGGGATCGCGGGCAGGAACTCGATGACCGCGGTGCCCGGGCGGTAGGTCAGGCGGCGCCGGCCCCAGAACACCCCGGTATTGAGCGCGACAGGCAGGCACGGCACGCCGAGCCGGTCGTACATGTGGACGACGCCGTACTTGTAGGCCGGGGGCGCGCCCGGCGCGCGCCGCGTGCCTTCGGGGAAGATGATCAGGCGGCGGCCGTCGGCCATCGCGGCGGCGGCCTCCTCGTTCATCAGCGCGAGCGCGCGGGACCCCTTCGAGCGGTCGATCGCCACCATCTCGCTGCGGGCGAGGTACCAGCCGAACAGGGGCAGCCACATCAGCTCGCGCTTGAGGATGTAGCTGAAGTCGTCGAGCACCGTGACGAGGGCCAGGGTCTCGAGGGCCGATTGGTGCTTGGCGGCGACCAGGCAGGCCCCGGCCGGGCGGTGCTCCAGCCCGCGGAACTCGACCCGCAGGCCGACGATGGCATCGAGCAGCCGGAGGATGATCCGGGCCCAGGTCTGGGCCAGCCACACCACGCGGCGCCGGCTGACCAGGGTGGGCAGGCCGCCGATCAGCAGCGCGGCGGTGACGAGGTAGAAGGCGACGGTGAACAGGATCGAGCGGACGAGCGGCATGGCGGAAGGGACAGCGAACCTCCGGGCCGGCGCGGGCGCGCCGCCCGCACGAGACGGATGGCCCCCTCCTTAGAGCATTTCGGCGCGCGCGTAACGGCGATTGCCGAAGGCGCGCGATCCCCGCCGGGGAAACGCCTCGGTCGGGGCTGCGCGGCGGATGCCGGAGCGGAGAAAACGTGCTTTAAGCCTCGAGTGACCCGCGCGGCAGACGCGGGGAAGGCCGTTGGTCCGGATCGCCGGACCGCTTGAGGAGGAAGCCATGACCACGCTCACGCGCCGCCGCGCGCTCCATCTCGCCGTCGCCGGCGCCGTCGCGGGCCCGGCGGTGCTGCGCATCACCCGGGCGCACGCGGCCGAGTTCACCCTGAAGGCCGCCAACAACGCGCCGGTCAGCCACCCGCTCACGATCTACATGACCAAGGCCGCGGACGCGATCCGCGAGGAGACCGGCGGCAAGGTCGAGGTCAAGCTGTTTCCCAACAACCAGCTCGGCGGCGACACCGACATGCTGAGCCAGCTGCGCTCCGGCGCGCTGGAGCTGTTCACCCTCTCTCCGCTGATCCTCGCCACCCTGGTGCCGGCGGCCTCGATCAGCGGCGTCGGCTTCGCCTGGTCGTCCTACGACAAGCTGTGGCCGGCGATGGACGGCGACCTCGGCGCCCATGTGCGCGCGCAGATCGACAAGTCCGGCCTCTACGCCTTCGACCGCATCTGGGAGAACGGCTTCCGCCAGACCACCTCGTCGAGCCGGCCGATCCTGAAGCCGGAGGACTTCAAGGGCTTCAAGATCCGGGTCCCGCCGAGCCCGATGTGGACCTCGATGTTCAAGGCCTTCGACGCCGCCCCGATGACGATCAACTTCGCGGAGGTGTACTCGGCGCTGCAGACGAAGATCGCCGAGGGCCAGGAGAACCCGCTGACGCTGATCGACACCGCCAAGCTCTACGAGGTGCAGAAGCACCTCTCGAAGACCAACCACATGTGGGACGGCTTCTGGCTGCTCTCCAACGGCAAGATCTGGCGCGGCCTGCCCCAGGACGTGAAGACCGTGGTGGCCAAGCACTTCAACGCCCAGGCGGTCGAGCAGCGCGCCGAGACGCTCAAGCGCAACATCTCGACCGAGCAGGACCTGCGCGGGCGCGGCCTCGCCTTCCACGACGTCGACACCAAGGCGTTCCAGGCCAAGCTGCAATCGGCCGGCTTCTACAAGGAGTGGAAGGGCAAGTTCGGCGACGATGCCTGGGCGCTGCTCGAGAAGCACACCGGCTCGATCGCCTGATCCGGTCTCACGTCCCGGCGGCTCACGCCGCCGGGGCCGCGGCGGGAGCGGACAGGATGGCGCGGCCGAAGAGGTAGCCCTGCGCCTCGGTGAAGCCCTCCTCGTGGATCACCGCGAGCTGGGCCGGCGTCTCGACGCCCTCCGCCACCGTCTCGATGCCGAGGCGCCGGCCGAGCTCGGCCACGACGCCGACGATCGCCCGGCAATCCGGCCGCTCGACGGCGTCGCGCACGAAGGAGGCATCGAGCTTGATGCGGTCGAACGGGTAGGCGCGTAAGCGGCCGAGGGACGAGAAGCCAACGCCGAAATCGTCGAGGGAGATGCGCACGCCCATGGCGTGGAGGAGCTGCAGGTCGTCGACGATGCCCTCGGTGGTGTTGCTCAGCACCGTCTCGGTGATCTCGAGTTCGAGGCGCCGCGGCGCCAGGCCGGTCTGGCCGAGGATCTCCTGGACCGCCCGCGGCAGGCTGCCGTCGCCGAGCTGGCGCACCGAGACGTTGACGCAGATCCGGGCCGTGTCGGACCAGGCGGCGGCGTCACGGCACGCCCGGTCGAGCACCCATAGGCCGAGCGTGCGGATCAGGTCCGATTTCTCGGCGACCGGGATGAACTTCCTCGGCGAGACCGCGCCCCGCGCGGGATGGGTCCAGCGCAGCAGCGCCTCCCGGGCGTTGACCCCGCCATGGGCGAGACCGATGATCGGCTGGTAGGCGACGCCGAGCTGGCCGGCCGCGATGGCGTGCCGGAGGTCCTGCTCGAGGCGCTCCTCGTCGCTGCGCTCGGTCTCCAGCTCCGGGGTGAAGGGGCGCCAGGCGGCCTTGCCGGCACCCTTGGCGGCGTAGAGCGCGCAATCGGCCTGGTGCAGCATGGCGTCGGGCGTGGTGGCGTCCTCCGCGAAGGCGATGCCGATGCTGGCCGTGACGTGGCGCGGCCGCTGGCCCTCGATCGCGTAGGGCCGGGCGAGCTCGATCAGCAGACCCTCGGCGAGCGGCACCGCGAGATCCCCGACAGCTCCCGGCAGCAGCAGGGCGAACTCGTCGCCGCCGAACCGGGCGGCGAGCCCCGCTTCCGGCACGGCCTGCCTCAGACGCGCGGCCACCTGCTGGAGCAACGCATCGCCCGCCTGGTGCCCGAGGTCGTCGTTGACGGCCTTGAAGCCGTCGAGGTCGAGGAACAGGAGCGCGGTGCCGGCCGGAAGCGATCCATCGGCGGCACTCTCGCGCAGGCGCCGCCACAGCATCGCCCGGTTGGCGAGGCCGGTGAGCACGTCGTGATGGGCGAGCCGGCTGATCTCGAGTTCCGCCTCGCGCTGGCGCGTCACATCCTCGAAGGTGACGACGAACGCCCCGCCCGGAACGCCCCGCCGCACCAGGGCGATCGCACGGCCGTCCTGCGTCGGGATTACCACGGTCTCGCCGCGGCCGAGCGGCGCCTCGTGCCCGGCGAGCAGGGCGGCGCCCTCACGCGGCTCCGCCTCCGGCCCCGCGAAGGCGAGGGCCCAGATCGCCTCGATCGGCGTCCCGACCAGGTCGCGCCCGCCGGCAGCGGCGAACATCGCGAAGAAGCGCTGGTTGAGGAGCCGCACCTGGCCGTCGGCGTCGAACAGGCACAGCCCCTGCGACATGGTCGAGAGGGCGAGGTCGAGGATCAGCGCCGCCGCCTGGAACTGGCCGCCCTCGTCGCCGCGGGGGGTCGCGTCGCGGATGATCTGGGCGAAGCCGGCGAGCGTGTCGCCGTCGCGGATCGCCGCGATGACGGTATGGGCACGGAACCGGCTGCCGTCGCGCCGCGGCCACCATCCTTCCGTCTCGTAGCGCCCGGCCTCTCGCGCCACCGCGAGCGCCGCGGCGCTCTCTTCGGGCGCCTCGCCATACGCGAAGGAGCGACCGATCACCTCCGCGGCCGGGTAGCCGGTCAGGTGCTCGGCGCCCGTGTTCCAGGCCGCGACCCGCCCGGCCGGATCGAGGAGGCACAGGGCGTGGTCGGGTGCGTTCCAGACGAGGCGGGACCAGGCATCGTGCAGCGCGGAGCCCGCATCAGAGTCGTCCGCGCGGACCGCGATTGCTTCACTCCGCATAGCCACAAAGTCCCATCGCGCCGCGGGCTGAGGACCCGCCGCGCGCATCGCCGAGGCGCTACGCTATGCCATTTGGCGATGGAGGTTGAGTCGCATTCTCGGCTTATACCCGGCCGCCGCATCGGCGCGGGCTTCCGGATCGGCGGGTCGGGGGCTCGGGCGGCCGCCCCTCGCTCCCACGCGCCCTCACTCCCACTCGATCGTGCCGGGGGGCTTGGAGGTGATGTCGTAGGTCACCCGGTTGATGCCCTTGACCTCATTGATGATCCGGGTCGCGACCCGGCCCAGGAACGCCATGTCGAAGGGATAGAAATCCGCCGTCATGCCGTCGACCGAGGTGACGGCGCGCAGGGCACAGACGTGGTCGTAGGTGCGCCCGTCGCCCATCACGCCGACGGTCTTGACCGGGAGGATCACCGCGAAGGCCTGCCAGATCGTGTCGTAGAGCCCGGCCTTGCGGATCTCCTCGAGGTAGATCGCGTCGGCCTTGCGGAGCGCATCGAGCTTCTCGCCCGTGATCTCGCCGGGGCAGCGGATCGCGAGGCCCGGGCCCGGGAAGGGATGGCGGCCGACGAAGGCCTCGGGCAGGCCGAGCTCGCGGCCGAGCACCCGGACCTCGTCCTTGAACAGCTCGCGCAGGGGCTCGACGAGCTTCATGTTCATGCGGGCGGGCAGGCCGCCGACATTGTGGTGGCTCTTGATCGTCACCGACGGCCCGCCGGTGAACGACACGCTCTCGATCACGTCGGGATAGAGCGTGCCTTGGGCCAGGAAGTCGGCTCCGCCGATCTTCTTGGCTTCCGCCTCGAACACGTCGATGAACAGGCGCCCGATCGTCTTGCGCTTGACCTCCGGATCCGTGACCCCGGCGAGCTCGCCGAGGAAGAGGTCGGAGGCCTGCACGTGGACGAGGGGGATGTTGTAGTGGTCGCGGAACAGGCGCACCACCTCCTCGGCCTCGCCCTGGCGCAGCAGGCCGTGATCGACGAAGACGCAGGTGAGCTGCTCGCCGATCGCCTCGTGGATCAGCACCGCCGCCACCGCCGAATCGACGCCGCCCGAGAGGCCGCACAGCACCTTGGCGCCGCCGACCTGGGCGCGGATGCGCTCGATCGCCTCGTCGCGGAAGGCGGCCATCGACCAGTCGCCGGTGCAGCCGGCGATGTCGCGCACGAAGTTGCGGATCAGCAGCGCGCCGTGTGGGGTGTGGGCCACCTCGGGATGGAACTGCACCGCGTAGAACTGGCGCGCCTCGTCCGCCACCGCCGCGAAGGGGGCATTGGGCGAGATCGCCACGGTGGTGAACCCGTCCGGCAGCTTCGTCACCCGGTCGCCATGGCTCATCCAGACCGGGTACTTCTCGCCGACGTGCCAGACGCCGCGGAACAGCGCGCTGTCGGCGATGATCTCGACCTCGGCCCGGCCGAACTCGGCGTGGTGCCCGCCCTCGACCTCGCCGCCGAGCTGCGCCGCCATCGTCTGCTCGCCGTAGCAGATGCCGAGCACCGGCACGCCGGCCTCGAACACGCCCTGCGGCGCCCGGGGCGAGGATTCGACCGTGACCGATTCCGGCCCGCCCGACAGGATCACCGCCCGCGGCTTCATCGCCGCGAAGGCCGCCTCGGCCGCCTGGAACGGCACGATCTCGGAATAGACGCCCTCCTCACGCACCCGTCGGGCGATGAGCTGCGTCACCTGGCTGCCGAAATCGATGATGAGGATCTTGTCGTGCTCGGTCGTCATGCGACGATGAGTTAGACGAGGGCCGGCCCGCGTGCAACGCACGGGGACGCCGGTCCAGGGTGCATTCACGGCATTAACCGGATGTTCATGCGCTAACGGCGATCGAGGCGCCCCCAACCCACCAGACAGGGAGCCTCGCCATGCGAGCCATCGTCCTCGGGATCGCCGCCACCCTCGCCACGGGCCTCAGCCTCGCGCCGGCCTCGGCCCTGCCGGTCGCCCCCGGCCACACGGTCGCGCCCGTCGCCTCGATCGAGCAGGCGCAGTACGTCACCCGCCGGGTGGTACGCCGCGGCCCGCGCTGCACGGTCCAGGTGACCCGCACCCGTGGGCCCTTCGGCCGGGTGGTGGTGCGCAAGGTGCGCCGCTGCTTCTGACGCCCATCGAGATCTGCGGATCGGAAGTCGATGGGGCGGCCCCGCGGGGCCGCCCTTTCTCAATGGGGCCAGACCGCCAGCAGCGCCCGCAAGGCCGCCACGAAGGCGAGCGGTTGGTCGACCATCACGTGGTGATAGGCCTCCGGCAGGTCGATCCGGGGTGAGCCCGGCGGCAGCAGGCTCTGGACGTAGGCCGCGTCGGCCGGCCGCATCAGGTCCGAGCGGGCGCCGGTCACGAGGGCCAGGGGGCAGCGGGCTCCCCTCACCATCGCGGCCCGGTCCGGCAGCGCGAGGCGGGCCCAGAGCGAGGGGTCGAAGCGCCAGCTCCAGCCGCCCTCGACTTCCCTCAGCGATTCGCGGGCGATGAGGTCGGCGATGTAGAGCGTGTCGCAGGGTTGCATCGGCGCGAACCGGAACCGCGCCAGCGCCTCCTCCAGGGTCGGGTAGACACGGTGCGGCGCGACGCGCCCGTCCTCTCGCCGGCGCCCGGTGCGGCGCTCCGGCGAGAAGATCGGTGGATCGACGATCACGGCGCCGCGCCAGCGACCCGATTCCCGGCCGGCTTCGGTCAGCATCGGGAAGCAGCCGAAGGAATGCCCGACCATCACGGGCGCACCCGCTTCGAACAGCCCCGCCTCTCCCGCCACTGCCCCGATCTCGTCGGCGAAGGTGTCGAGGTCGTAAGCCTCGCGCCAGTCCGAGCCGCCCATGCCGGACCAGGACAGGGCGGCGACCCGGTAATCCGCGGCGAGATACGGCGCGATGAAGCGCCACCAGCCGGCATGCGCCCCGTTGCCGTGCAGCAGCATCAGCCCCGGCCGGCCGCGCTCGCCCCAGGCGAAGGTCTCGAGGCGAGCGCCCTTCACCGCGATGCGTCCGATCTCGGGCGCGGCCGCGACCGCGTCCCGGAACCAGGACGGCGCCGGCGGGGGCTCGCCCTGGAGGTGGCGGAGGGGAGCGGACAGGTTCGGGTCGGGGGGCAGCTCGGTCACGGACGTGATGATGCGGTGGGGCCGGAGGCCGTGTCAATCGAGATTGGAAGAATGAGTATGGCGTCCGAGTCATGCCGTGGAAACCAGCATTCGAAAATCCGGTCTCTCACGCCCGAATGAACCCGCGCCTCCGTGCCCAGGTCGCGAACAGACCCGGCCAGGCCGAGGCCGGCGAACCCGGAACGCCGAGGTTGAAGCCGTGGCCGCCGCGCTCGAACAGGTGCATCTCCACCGGCACCTCGGCGGCCCGCAGCGCCGCGTACATCAGCAGGGAATTGTCGACGACGGCGATCGGGTCGTCGGCGGCCTGCGCCAGGAAAGTCGGGGGTGATTCCGGGGGAACGTGGGTCTCGACCGAATAGGCGTCGGTGGCGACGCGGGTCGGGCTCTCGCCGACGAGGACGCGGCGGCTCGAGGTGCGATCGAACGGGGGTTTCAGGGTGATGACCGGGTAGATCAGGGCCGCGACGTCGGGCCGGGCCGAGACCGCGTCGTCCTCGTCGACGGGCCGGTAGAGCGGCGAGGCGAAGCGGGTGCTGGCCGCGCCCATCAGGTGTCCGCCGGCGGAGAACCCCATCACCCCGACCCGGTTCGTCTCGTAGCCGTAGCGCCGGGCCCGGGCCCGCACCAGACGCGTTGCTCGCAAGGCATCCTGGATCGGTGCGTCGGCCCCCGCCGCCCAGCCCTCGCCGGGCAGCCGGTAGACCAGCGCGAAGGCGGTGACGCCGAGGGTGTTGAGCCAGCGCCCCACCGGCACCGCCTCGTGGCCGAGATCGATGCGGCGGTAGCCGCCGCCGGCGGCGATCACCATCGCGCTCCCGGTCGGGCGCGCCGGGCGCATCACCAGCAGGCAGGGCTCGGCCACGCCGGTGACCACGCCCTCGCGGCTCTCGTCGAAGCGCGGCCCGTCCGGGCCGGGCCCCCCGCCCCCCGGCGGCTTGCCGGGCCAGAGCCGCAGCACCTCGAGGGTGGCGCCGGGAGCGGTCTGCGGCGGCCCGTCATGCCCCGAGGGCTTCGCCCGAGGGGTCTCCTGCTGGGGCCTTCCTTCCTCGGGCTTGTCGTCCCGGCGCTTATCGTCCTGGAGTTTGTCCTGGCCCACCGGTCTCTCCTGCGCGAGAGCAGCCGGCGCGAGGGCGAGGGCGGCCGTTCCCGTGAGCAACGTCCTGCGATGCAGCGCCATGCCGACCGTCCGATACTCTCGAAGACCTCGACCATGCCCCAAGGCTCGGCGGCTCGAGGCACGCCGGCCGCGGGACTGACCCTTGCCTGCATTGCATAAGCCAAGCTGCCGCCAATGCACGGCAGAAAAGTACCGGGCGGACAGGACGATGCGCCGCGCGTCAGGTCAGGGATGGGCCGGCCCGCGCTCCAGGAGCGCGACGTAGAAGCCGTCGGTGCCGGTCCGCTCCGGGCTCATCTGCACGCCGTGGGCGGTGCGGCGCACCCTGGCGGCGACCTCGTCCGGCAGGTCGAGAGGCCGGAGTTTCAGGTCGTCTCGCCGGCCGGCGAGCCCCGCGACGGCCGCGTCGTTCTCCTCCGGCAGGAGCGAGCAGGTGACGTAGACGACGCGCCCGCCCGGCCGCACCAGCCGCGCGGCGCGATCGAGCACCGCTTCCTGCTCCGCCACCCGGGTGGCGAGGCTGCCGGGGCGCAGGCGCCACTTGGCGTCCGGGTTGCGACGCCAGGTGCCCGAGCCGGTGCAGGGCGCGTCGACCAGGACGAGGTCGGCGGCACCGTCGAGATCGGTCAGCACATCGGGCCGGCCTTTCCCGCCGCGGGGCGTGCGCACCTCGGCCACCGCGCCCGCCCGGCGCAGGCGCTCGTGGATCGGCGCGAGGCGCCGCGGGTCGCCGTCGGTGGCGATGAGCCGGCCCTGGTTGTTCATCAGGGCGGCGAGCGCCAGGGTCTTGCCGCCGCCGCCGGCGCAGAGGTCGATCACGGTCATGCCGGCCTGCACCCCGGAGAGGCGCGCGGCGAGCTGCGATCCCTCGTCCTGGATCTCGAACCAGCCCTCCAGGAATTCCGGCTCGACGTGGAGCGCCGGCCCGCGCCCGTCCTCGCCGAGCGGCACCCGCAACCCGTCCGGCGCCAGCGGTGTCGGCTCGGGCGAGAGATGGGCGAGCGCCTCGCCCGTGCCCTCGCGGGTCGCCTTCAGGGTGTTGACCCGGATGTCGAGGGGCGCGCGGCGCGCGAGCGCCCGCAGCTCGGGCAGGAGGTCGTCGCCCAGCGCCTTTTCGAGGGAGGGCACCACCCATTCGGGCACGTCGCCGGCGACGTGGACCGGGGCATCGCTGAGCGTCCCGGTCTCGAGCCTGGCCCGCTCGGCCTCACCGAGGGGCGCGGGCGCGAAGCGCTCGCCGGTGAAGAGCCCCGCAATGGTCTGGGCGGCGAGGCCGCGCTGGAGGCGAAGGGAGCCGATCAGCACGGCGCGCGGCGTGTCCTCGTCCATGATCCAGGCGGCGGAGGCGCGCCGACGCAGGGCGTCGTAGACCAGGGTGGCGATGGTGGCGCGGTCGCCCGAACCGGCGAAGCGATGGGCGAGGCCCCAATCCTTCAGGGCGTCGGCCACCGGGCGGCGGCGCTCGGCGATGTCGGCCAGGACCTCGATGGCGGCGGAGAGGCGGGCGCCGGGGGTCATCGCGAAAACGCCAAGTTCGTGCCGCGGGACCGGCCCATCACGGCCAAGCTTTCGGCTCCGACCGCCTCGACACCTTGGCCGTTCCACCCGCAGAGCCGGAGTTCCGCTCGCATGATCCGTCGTTCCATCCCGTCCGCCCTCGCCGTGAGTCTCGCCGGCCTGATCGCGCTGGCGGCCGGCGCCTGCGCCACCGCCCCGGCTGCCCCGGCCGTCGACCTCACCCCGCCGCCGCCCCGGCCCTACGACGCCAAGACGCAGCTCGAATACGGCAACCCGCCGCCACGGGCGCCGCGCTACTGACGAGGCCCCCTTACCCTCCCCGCGCCGTGATGGCGAGAAGCCGCCTCAGGCGAGGAGGATCCGCATCGCGAAGATCAGCCACATCGCCATCAGGATGATGGCCCCGGCGAGGAAGGCCTGAAAGCGCCGGATCACCACGTTGCCGGTGGCGTAGATCCCCGCATGGACGATCCGGGTCAGCACGAACAGCCAGGCGAGGCCGACGAACAGGTCGTCGGCCTGTCGGGTCGCCAGCGCGAGCCCGGTCAGAATGTAGAACAGGACCGGCAGCTCGAACTGGTTGGCGAAGGCGTTCGAGACCTGCTGCACCGGGGCGGGCCAGTTGCGCTCGCCGAGGGAGATGTCCTTGAGCGTCACGGCGCCAGCCCGCGCCGCGGCGAAGCGCGCCCGCCCGGTCCAGAGCAGCAGGCAGAAGGTCAGCAGGACCTGGACGAAGACGGGGGCGAGGACGGCTTTGGGGCTCATGGTGCCTTGATGCGCTGATGAGAAAGACCGATGCGAGACGGACCCTGCCGGCCTTCCGCCGGCCGGCTCGAATCCCCCGCCCGCCCCCTTTCGCAACCGCCTCCGCGGCGCTACATGAGGTCGGCGGGGCTGCGGTTCTCGTCAGGAGACACATATCCCCGGGGCCTTATCGACTCCCTCGGGAGCTGTCACTGCCCTGGTCCGTGGACCGGGGCATTACGGCGCCCACCTACTTCGTAGGTTTCCCGGGATCGATTCTCCAACGGCTCTCGTGGCTCCGCGCTGGACTTCTATGATTACGGACGTTTCCCTCGCCTCCCCGGACAAGGCCTCCTTACGCAGGGCGGCCCTGGCACGGCGGGACGGGCTGGCGGCCGAGGCCCGCGAGGAGGCCTCCCGCCGCATCGCCGAGATCGTCCTCTCCCACCCCGGGATCGCGCAGGCCGAGCTGGTCTCGGCGTACTGGCCGATCCGCAGCGAGGTCGACGTGCGCCCGCTGATCGCCGGCTTGCGCGCCCGCGGCCAGGCGGTGGCGCTGCCGCAGGTCACGCCCGACGGGCTGGTCTTCCGCCTCGCCTCCGACGGCGACACTCTGGCCGCCGGGGGCTTCGGCCTCAGCGAGCCCGGCCCCGACGCGCCGGTGGTGGATCCCCGCGTGCTGCTGGTGCCGCTCGCCGCCTTCGACCGGCGCGGCCACCGCATCGGCTACGGCAAGGGCTATTACGACCGGGCCCTCGCCCGTCTCGACGCGCAGGGGCCTGTCCTCGCCATCGGCATCGCGTTTTCCGCGCAGGAGACCCCCCGCGTGCCGGACAGCCCGCACGACCGGCCCCTCGACGGGATCGTCACCGAGGCGGGCCTCATCGACCCCACCGGAGACTGATCCCCGCCATGCGCCTTCTCTTTCTCGGCGACGTCGTCGGCCGGCCGGGCCGCCTGGCGGTGAGCGAGCGCCTGCCGTCCTTGCGCGAGCGCTGGCGCCTCGATTGCGTGGTGATCAACGGCGAGAACGCCGCCGGCGGCTTCGGCATCACCGAGAGCATCTGCGACGAGCTGATCAATGCCGGCGCCGATGCGGTGACCCTCGGCAACCACTCCTTCGACCAGCGCGAGGCCCTGGTGTTCATCGCCCGCCAGCCGCGGCTGGTGCGCCCGGCCAACTACCCGCCCGGTACGCCGGGCCGCGGCGCCACCGTGGTCGAGACGCAGAGCGGCGCCCGGGTCCTCGTCGTCAACGTGATGGGGCGGATCTTCCTCGATCCCCTCGACGATCCCTTCGCGGCGGCGGAGCGCGAAGTCTCGGCCTGTCCGCTGCGCGACGCCGCCGACGCCGTGATCGTTGATGTGCACGCCGAGGCGACGAGCGAGAAGGAAGCCTTCGGCTGGTTCCTCGACGGACGGGCGAGCCTCGTCGTCGGCACCCACACCCACGTGCCGACCGCCGACCACCGCATCCTGCCCGGCGGCACCGCCTACATGTCCGATGTCGGCATGTGCGGCGACTACGATTCGGTGCTCGGCATGCAGAAGGACGAGCCGGTGCGCCGCTTCCTGCAGAAGACGCCGGGCAGCCGGCTCGAGGCGGCGACCGGCGAGGGGACCCTGTGCGGCCTCGCGGTCGAGACCGACGACGCGACCGGCCTCGCCCGACGGGTGAGCCCGGTGCGCCTCGGGCCCCATCTCGAGGAGACCTGGCCGCAACACTGGGACTGAATCCCTTAGGCCCCCGTACTGCTCCGGCTTGATCGACCCGACGGCAGCCGGCACAGTGCCGGCGGTTCCCGTGGGCGTCGTCCTGCGGGGGCGACCGGTCATCCTGCGGACGAGCCCTCGCCCGCGACAGTGAGTACGGCCCGCGATGGCGGCGAGCGCTGCGTCCCCTCCCCTGACGTCGCCGCGGATCTACCTCATCCGCATGGCGGTGTTCCTGACGCTGGCCGGCTTCCTGGCCTTCGTGCTCTATCGCCAGATCGTCCCCGCCTTCATGGCCAATCCGGGGCTCAACGGGCTGATCCTCGGCGCGACGCTGATCGCCGTCATCATGGCCTTCGGGCAGGTGCAGCGCCTCTTCCGCGAGGTGCGCTTCGCCAACCGCACCGCCACCGGCGCCGCCGACCCGGGCAGCCCCCGCGTGCTCGCGGCCTTGGCGCCGGCACTCCGGGAGGCGAAGGCGGGCCGGCCGCACCCTCAAAACCAATTCCAGCCGCTTCTCGACACCGTGGCCTCGCGCCTCGACGAGGGGCGCGAGATCCTGCGCTACATCGGCGGCCTGCTGATCCTGCTCGGCCTGCTCGGCACCTTCTGGGGCCTGATCGACACGCTCTCGGCGGTGGGCGGCGTGATCCGCTCGATGCGGGCCGGCGGCGGCGACGCGGCGGTGATGTTCGACGAATTGAAGAGCGGCCTCGCGGTGCCGCTGTCGGGCATCGGCCTCGCCTTCTCGGCCTCGCTGTTCGGTCTCGCCGGCTCGCTGGTGATCGGCTTCCTCGACCTCCAGGCGGGCCAGGCCCATACCCGCTTCTACAACGAGCTGGAGGACTGGCTCGTCACCGCCGCCGGGCCGGCGCCCGCGCCGGTGCCGGTCCCCGTCACGGTGCCGGCCGCCGCGGCGCTCGGCGCGACGTCCGCCGCCGCCCCGCGCCCGCCCGAACCCTCCCCGAGGGGCGACGCGGTGCTGAAGGACATCGCCGACGCGATGACGCGGCTCGGGACGCTCGTCGGCGACAGCACCAGCCACGGCCGGGCGAGCGCCCAGGCGATGGCGAACCTCGCCGAGGGCATCCAGGGCCTCGTCCAGCACATGCGCGCCGAGCAGCAGATGATCCGCGACTGGGTCGAGGCGCAGGCGAGCCGCGAGCGCGAGCTGAAGCAGGTGCTCGACCGCCTCGCCCGGGAGAAGGTGGAGTGAGCGCGGAGACTGGCGAGTAATGGCCGGCCGCCTCGCCCGGCGCGACCGCACCTTCAACGTCTGGCCCGGCTACGTCGACGCGCTGACGACGCTGCTGCTGTCGGTCGTCTTCCTGCTCACCATCTTCGTCACCGGCCAGTTCTTCCTGTCGCAGGAATTGTCGGGCCGCGACACGGTGCTGGAGCGGTTGAACCGTCAGATCTCCGAGCTCACGGACCTCTTGTCGCTCGAGCGCTCCGGCAAGCGAGCGCTGGAGGAGAGTGCCGCCTCCCTGCGGGCGAATCTCTCGGGCTCCGAGGCCGAGCGCAGGCGGCTGCAGGCGCTGCTGGCCACCGACCAGGGCGCGCAGGGCAAGGCCGCCGAGCTCGGCCGCCAGCTCGACGCCGAGAAAGGCGCCACCGCCCGGGCGCTGAGCCAGGTCGATCTCCTGAGCCAGCAGATCTCGGCGATGCGCCAGCAGCTCGCGGCCCTGGAAGACGCGCTCGCCGCCTCCGAGACCCGCGACCGCGAGAGCCAGGCCCGCATCGCCGATCTCGGCAGCCGCCTCAACGTGGCGCTCGCCCAACGGGTGCAGGAACTGGCGCGCTACCGCTCGGACTTCTTCGGCCGCCTGCGCCAGATCCTGGGCAACCGGCCCGACATCCGCATCGTCGGCGACCGCTTCGTGCTGCAATCCGAGGTGCTGTTCTCCGCCGGCCAGGCGGTGCTGAAGCCCGAGGCCGGCCCGGAAATCGACCGGATCGCCTCGGCGATCCTGGAGCTCAACCGCCAGATCCCGGCCGACATCCCCTGGGTCCTGCGGGTCGACGGCCACACCGACGCGCGGCCGATCTCATCCTCGCAGTTCCCGTCGAACTGGGCCCTCTCGGCGGCGCGTGCCATCGCGGTGGTGCAGTACCTCGTCGGCAAGGGCATCCCGCCCCAGCGCCTGCTGGCCGGCGCCTTCGGCGAGTTCCAGCCCCTCGATGCCGGGACGACCGAGGAAGCCTACTCGCGCAACCGGCGGATCGAGATGAAGCTGACGGAGCGGTGACGGCGCCGAGGCCGCCGCCTCAGATCAGCTTCAGTCCACGAAAGCTCGCATGGCCGTCGCGTCCGACGATGATGTGGTCGTGCACCACGATGCCGAGCGGGCCGGCCACCGCGACGATGTCGCGGGTCATCTTGATGTCGGCCTGGGACGGGGTCGGGTCGCCCGACGGGTGGTTGTGGACCAGGATCAGGGCGGTGGCGGAGAGTTCGAGCGCCCGGCGCACCACCTCGCGGGGATAGACCGGGGTGTGATCGACGGTGCCGCGCCCCTGCACCTCGTCGGCGATCAGGCGGTTGCGCTTGTCGAGGAAGAGCAGGCGGAACTCTTCGCGCGGCGCGAAGGCCATCGCGGCCCGGCAATAATCGATCACCGCGGCCCAGGACGACAGCAGCGTGCGCTCCGCCACCGCGCCGCGGGCCAGCCGCCGCCCGGCCGCCTCCATGATCTTGAGGTCGGTGACCACCGACGGCCCGATGCCGTCGATCTCCAGCAGCCGCTCGGCCGGGGCGCTGATCACCTCGGCGAAGCTGCCGAAGCGGGCGATCAGCGCCTTCGCGATCGGCTTCACATCCCGGCGCGGGATGGCGCGGAACAGCACCAGCTCCAGGAACTCGTAATCCGGCAGCGTGTCCCCTTGCGCGAAGCGCGCGCGCAGGCGGTCGCGATGGCCGTGATAATGCGGCTCGTCCGCCCTGCTCTCTTGCGCCTTGCCCTCGGGTCCCTTGATCCCGGGCGCAGGCCCGCCGGACTCCGCGAAACCGCGAGTGGTACGGGGCGGGCGGGCCATGGCAGGGCCGTCAGGCGGCGGCGGTGTCGCGCGGCTTGTCCAGCCCCTTGGGAGAGAGGGTGAAGATCTCGACGCCGGTCTCGGTCACCGCCACCGTATGCTCGAACTGGGCCGAGAGCGAGCGATCGCGGGTGACCGCGGTCCAGCCGTCGGCCAGCACCTTCACGGCTGGGCGGCCGAGATTGATCATCGGCTCGACGGTGAAGAACTGCCCGGGCCTCAAGGTCACGCTGTAGCTCGGCTCGACGTAGTGCAGGATGGTCGGCGCGTCGTGGTAGGTGCGGCCGAGGCCGTGGCCGCAGAAATCGCGCACCACCGAGCAGCGCTCGGCTTCGGCGAAGGCCTGGATCGCCGCGCCGATGTCGTTGGTGGTGCCGCCGGGCTTGATCGCCGCGATGCCGCGCATCATCGCCTCGTGGGTGATCTCGCACAGGCGCGCCGCCTTGCGGGGCACCTCGCCGACATAGGCCATGCGGCTCGAATCGCCGTGCCAGCCGTCGACGATCAGGCAGATGTCGAGGTTGACGATGTCGCCCTCGCGGAGCGGCTTGTCGTTCGGGATGCCGTGGCAGACCACGTGGTTGATCGAGGTACAGATCGATTTTGGGTAGCCGCGGTAATGCAGCGAGGCCGGATAGGCGCCGTGATCCATCGCGAAGGTGTAGGCGAGGCGGTCGAGCGCCTCGGTGGTGACGCCGGGCGCCACCGCCTCCATCAGCAGGTCGAGGGCCTCGGCGGTCAGCCGGCCGGCCTTGCGCATCGCCTCGAAGGCCTCGGGGCCGTGGATCGGCGGCTCCTGCCGGCGGCCGTCCTTGACCGCACTCTGCTCGTCACGACTCATCGGGGGCCCGGAACATGCTGCTGGCGCTGAATCTGTATACCTCTCGATGTAGGCGCTTCCGGCCCCGAAGCCAAGGACGAAGCCGAGGAGGTGGGGGCGCGCTCAGCGCGGATCGACCCAGGCGCGCGGCCGGGCCGGCGCGGCGACCGGGGCGCGCTGAGCCACGCGCGTGACCGGCCGCGGAGCGGCCTGCCGCATGGCCTGGTGGCGGCGCACCCGGCGGGCGGCGCGACGCGGGCGCCGCCCCGATTCGCCCCAGGCCGCGCCGACGACCCCGCCCACCACCGCGCCGATCGGCCCGGCGACGAGGGCGCCCGCCACGGCGCCGGCGCCGGCGCCGACCACTGTGCGGCTCTGGGCCTGGGCCGCGGAGGCGCCCAGCACGGTCGCGGCGGTGAGGGCGGCCAAGCACACGGCCAAGCACACGGCGATCCGGGCGAGCCTCGGCAGGAAGCGGGTCACGGGCGATCCTCTCGTGTCGGTGACGTCGTTCGAGGCGCCCCGATGTCCCAAGACCGTGACCAAACGGCGGCGGATGAGCGCCCCTGGCCCGAACCCCTAGGCGCGGCGCCCCCGAGCGGCTAGGAGAACCCGATGTTTCGGGGGCACGATGCCCCGCAAGCCAGGAACCCTGACGCGATGGCAGACAAGGCGGTCCCGCACTTCCACAACCAGGACGGCGTTCCGGTCATCCAGGTCGGGTCGAAGGAGTTCATGTGCATCGGCGCGCTGCCGCCGTTCGACCACCCCCATGTCTTCCTCGACATGGGCGCCGACCACGAGATCATCTGCCAATACTGCTCGACCCTGTACCGCTACAACTCAGGCCTGAAGGCCGGCACGGCGGAGCCGGCCTCGAGCGTCTGGGACGACCGCGCCCGCCTCGCCGCCGAGTAAGCCTTGCCCCTGGGTCACTTGCCCGGCCACTTGCCCGGCCACTTGCCCGGCCACTTGCCGGGCACCCGCCCGATCCCGGACCGGCCGGGCCTGCGCATCGCGATCGTCGGGGCCGGCATCGGCGGCCTCACGGCGGCCTTGTGCTTGAGCGCCCGCGGGCACGACGTGACGCTCGTCGAGCGGCGCACCGCCTTCAGCGAGGTCGGCGCCGGGCTCCAGCTCTCGCCCAACGCCAGCCGGATCCTGACCGATCTCGGCCTAGGGCTCCCCCTGCGGCGCGTCGCCGGCGAGCCGGCCCGGGTGCGCATCCGCGCGCTGACCACCGCCCGCGGGATCGGCGAGATCGCCCTCGGCGAGGCGATGCGCGAGCGCTTCGGCGCGCCCTACTGGGTGGTGCACCGGGCCGATCTCCAGACCATCCTGCTCGACGCCGCCCGCGGCCGGCCCGGCATCCGCCTGCTGGTCGGGCGCTCCGTCACCGGCGTGCAGGAGAGCGCGTCCCGTGCCACCCTGACGCTTAATAGCGACGGCGGCCGCAGCGAGACCCTGGAGGCCGATCTCGTGGTGGCGGCCGACGGCGTGCGCTCCGCCTTGCGGGCCGGTCTCGACCGCCGCCCCTTGCGCCCCCGCGGCGAGGCCGCCTGGCGCGCCACCCTGCCCCGCGAGGCGGTGCCGGCCGAGTTCCTGGCCGACGAAACCGGCCTGTGGCTCGGCCCCGGTCGGCACGTGGTGCATTACCCGATCAATGGCGGGCGCCGGCTCAACCTCGTCGCCGTGGTGCCGGACAAGAGCGGCAGCGAGGATTGGGGCGCCCGCGGCGAGTCCGCCCGCCTGCGCGCCGCCTTCGCCGACGCCGCCCCTCCCCTGGCAGGTCTGCTCGCCCGGCCCGAATCCTGGCTGGTCTGGTCCCTGGTCGACCGGCCGGCGGCGCGCCCGATGGCCCGCGGCCGGATCGCGCTGCTCGGCGACGCCGCCCATCCGGTGCTGCCGTTCCTGGCGCAGGGCGCGGCCCTGGCGATCGAGGACGCCGCCGTGCTCGCCGCCTGCCTCGTCCCCGGCCAGCCGGTTCCGGCGGCGCTCGCCCGCTACGCCAAGGCCCGGGCCGAGAGGGTGGCGACCATCCAGGCTCATGCCCGCCGCAACGGCCGCGTCTACCACGCCGGCCCCTTGATCGCCGCCGCCCGCGACGCGGTGATGGGCCGCCTCGGCCCGGTCCAGATGACCGAACGCTACGCCTGGCTCTACGGCTGGCGCCCGCTTGGGCCGGCCTGACCTTTCCTCGCGAGACGGTCGCGAGGCCTTGATCTGCGCCCCGCCGCCGGCTAACCCGGACCGGCAGGGCAGCGCCCTCGCGGACGTGGCGGAATCGGTAGACGCACGAGACTTAAAATCTTGCGACCTCTGGTCGTGCGGGTTCGAGTCCCGCCGTCCGCACCAAAGACCGGCGCTCACTGATGCTCTGCAATTTAATTTATTTAATATATAATATTATATTTTGAAATATAAGATCGAAATGTGTGTGCGGCACGAAGTACCAGGCCAATATTTTACAACAATGAAAATCCTACATAAGAATTGTCATCTGCTTCCCGACATCCGGCGCCCGCATCACCGCCCCCATCACCGCCACAGCCGCGGCCCCCGCCTCGCGGCAATCCGCCATCGTGCCGGCATCGACTCCCCCGAGGGCCACCACCGGCATCACCCCCGTCGCCGTCCGCAACACCCCCAAGCCCAGAGCCGGCCCATAGCCCGGCTTGCTGGCGGTTAGAAAAATCGGGCTCAAGGTCACGTAATCCGCCCCCGCCTCCCGCGCCGCCCGCACCTCAGCCAGCGAATGCGCCGAGACGCCGAGCAACGCCCCCCGCCCCAGCCGCGCCCGGGCCGGCGCCACGGCGGCCACCTCGCCGAGCTGGACGCCCGTCGCCCCCACGCGCGCCGCCAGTTCCACGTCGCGCCCGATGGTGAGCGCCCCGCCCACCCGTGACACCTGTCCGGCCAGGGTCTCGGCAAGTGCCGCCCGCTCCGGACGCGGCAGGTCACGGTCGCGCAGCCAGATCCAGCGGGCGCCGGCCGCGAGGCAAGCGGCGACGCGGTCGGGCAAGGGCTCCGGGCAGCCGTGCCGGTCGGTGACGATCAGCAGGCGGGCGGGCAGGCTCACGAGCCGACGAGACCGAGCTGCGGGCTCGACGGCTCGGCGCGGGCGCGGCGCGGGATGCGGCCGGCGCGCGACGCGAGGCGGCCGGCCTCGACGGCGTGGCGCATGGCACGGGCCATCCGCACGGGATCGTCGGCCTTGGCGACGGCGGTGTTGAGAAGGACGGCGGCGGCGCCGAGCTCCATCGCGATCACCGCGTCGGAGGCGGTGCCGATGCCGGCATCGACGATCACCGGCACCGGCGAACGCCGGCAGATCAGCTCGAGGTTGGCCGGGTTGGCGACCCCCATGCCGGAGCCGATCAGCGAGCCCATCGGCATCACGGCTGCGGCGCCGAGATCGGCGAGACGGCTGCAAACGACCGGATCGTCGTTGCAATAGGGCAGCACGGTGAAGCCGGCATCGACCAGCTGGCGGGTCGCCTCGATCGTCTCCGCGACGTCGGGATAGAGCGTCTCGCGATCGCCGATCACCTCGACCTTGATCCAGGTGGTGCCCAACGCCTCGCGGGCCAGCTCCGCCGTCATCACGGCGTCGCGGGCGGTCTCGCAGCCGGCGGTGTTGGGCAGGAAGCGGGCGCCCTTCAGGCGCGCCACCGTATCCGAGCCGTGGCCGTGGAGCGAGATGCGGCGGATCGAGACCGTCACCACCTCGGCGCCGCTCTCCCGCACCGCCTCGCTCATGATCGCCTGCGTCGGGTAGCCGGCGGTGCCGATGAAGAGGCGCGAGGACAGGGTCGTGCCGGCGATGACGAGCGGGTCGTCGTGCAGATCACCTTGGGTGGCGGTCATGGGTTCCTCCGGGTGTCGTCGAGCGCGTGGTCGGCCGGATCTGACAACTGGGTCCGCCCGCAGCGTCAGGTCCGAGTCCGGACCCAGGTCCGGGCGTTGCAGGGATCCGGGGCGGTCAGGTCCCCGTTGCCGCTTGCGCGTCCCGCTCAAGATGGGGATGCGCTGGGGGACCGGCATCGGCTTTTCATGACGAAAGGGCCGCGTCCCCTTCCGGAGACGCAGCCCTCGCAGACGTCGCGACGACGGATGGGATCAGGCGCGGCCGCCCCGGCGGCGCAGGCGGACGATCACCTCGACGCCGGCGATCTCCATGCCTTCGGGGGCCTGGGGCAGCGAATCGACGGTGATGCCGCAATCGGGCATGTCGAGCACCTGGCCCTCCTCCTCCAGGAAGAAGTGGTGATGCTCGCTCGGGTTGGTGTCGAAATAGGCCTTGGAGCCGTCGAGCGCGAGCTGGCGCAGCAGGCCGGCCTCGGTGAACTGGTGCAGGGTGTTGTAGACCGTGGCGAGCGAAACCGGGACCTTGGCCCGCATCGCCTCGTCGTACAACATCTCCGCGGTGAGGTGCCGGTCGCCCTTGCCGAACAGCAGCCAGCCGAGGGAGAGGCGCTGCCGCGTCGGGCGCAGGCCGGCGCGGCGCAGGCGGTCGCGAAGCTCCGAGAGCGGGCAGCCGCGCCGCTGGCCGGCGGCGCCGGTCTCGAGGGCCGGGACGCGGGCGCCGAGGACGGCGCGCAGGGGCGACAGGTCGTTCATCAGCGGAACTATCGACTCGTTAGACGGCGACAATGATAGCGCTCGTTATAGGCCGCCCGCCCCCCTGCCGCAACCCGACCACGGCCGTTGCGATGCAGATCAGAAGCGTTACAGACTAGGGCCCTGGACCGGCTTTGAACAGTCCCGGGCGCTGTGTTAACGAGGCGCCACCCGCCGCGCCCCCGGCCTGTGCCGAAGGGTCAGCGGTTCCCGCACGAGGATTTCGCCCCGCACATGTCCGCCGACCAGACCTCCGCCCCCGACGCCCCGAGCCGGCCCTCGCACTTCTCCTACGAGGACCTGCTGGCCTGCGGCCGCGGCGAGATGTTCGGCGCCGGCAACGCCCAGCTGCCGCTGCCGCCGATGCTGATGTTCGACCGCATCACCTCGATCGGCCGTGACGGCGGCGCCCATGGCAAGGGCCACGTCGTGGCCGAGCTCGACGTACGGCCCGATCTCTGGTTCTTCCCCTGCCACTTCCAGGGCGACCCCGTGATGCCGGGCTGCCTCGGCCTCGATGCCCTGTGGCAGATGGTGGGCTTCCATCTCGGCTGGCTCGGCGCGCCGGGCCGCGGCCGGGCGCTCGGTGTCGGCGAGGTGAAGCTCTCCGGCCAAGTGCTGCCGACCATGAAGAAGGTCGTCTACGGCGTCGACATCAAGCGGGTGCGCCAGGGTCGCCTGGTGCTCGGCATCGCCGATGGCTGGCTCGAGGCCGACGGCGAGCGCGTCTACGAGGTGCAGGACCTGCGCGTCGGCCTGTTCCAGGCCGCGACCCCGGCTGCCGGCGGCTGAGCCGTCACTGCCCGTCACCGCGCGGGCGATCGGGCCCGCCGAAAAGCGGGCCGACACAGGCCCACCGGGACCCTTTCCCCCGATGGGCGGTTGAGATTACGGCATCGGGCGCCTAGGTGACACCCGCGTGGCGAGACCGCCCGCGGGCGCGTGTGGCGCCGCTCCAGAGGGTTCCGACGATCATGAGGCGCGTGGCAATCACCGGGATGGGCATCGTCTCGTCCATCGGCAATTCCACCCAGGAGGTGCTGGCGTCCTTACGCGAGGCGCGCTCGGGCATCTCCCGCGCCGAGGATTTCGCGGCCCACGGCTTCCGCAGCCAGGTCCAGGGCGCGCCCACCCTCGACGCCGAGGAGGTGGTCGACCGCCGCGCGATGCGCTTCCACGGCGGCGGCACCGCCTGGAACCACGTTGCGATGGAGCAGGCGATCCGCGATGCCGGCCTGGAGCAGTCCGAGGTCTCGCACGAGCGCACCGGCATCATCATGGGTTCCGGCGGTCCCTCGACCCGCGCCCTGGTCGAGGCCGCTGACATCGCCCGCGCCAAGGGGCCGAAGCGCGTCGGGCCCTTCGCGGTGCCCAAGGCCATGTCCTCGACGGCGTCCGCGACGCTCGCGACCTGGTTCAAGATCCGGGGCGTGAACTACTCGATCTCGTCCGCCTGCGCGACCTCGAACCACTGCATCGGCAACGCCGCCGAGATCATCCAGGCTGGGCGCCAGGACATCATCTTCGCCGGCGGCTGCGAGGAGTTGGACTGGACGCTCTCGGTCCTGTTCGACGCGATGGGGGCGATGTCCTCGAAGTACAACGAGACGCCGGCGCGGGCCTCGCGCGCCTACGACAAGGCGCGGGACGGCTTCGTCATCGCGGGCGGGGCCGGCGTGCTGGTGCTCGAGGAGCTGGAGCATGCCCGCGCCCGCGGCGCGCGCATCTACGGCGAGGTCGCCGGCTACGGCGCCACCTCGGACGGCCACGACATGGTGGCGCCGTCGGGCGAGGGCGCGGTGCGCTGCATGCGCCAGGCGATCGAGGGTCTGAAGGGCGCCCGGATCGACTACATCAACCCCCACGCCACCTCGACCCCCGTCGGCGACGACAAGGAGATCGAGGCGATCCGCGAAGTGTTCGGCACCGGCGATTCCTGCCCGCCGATCGCCGCGACGAAGTCGCTGACCGGCCACTCGCTCGGCGCCACCGGCGTGCAGGAGGCGATCTACTCGCTCCTGATGATGAACAATGGCTTCATCTGCGAGAGCGCCCATATCGACGAGCTGGATCCCGCCTTCGCCGACATGCCGATCCTTCGCGACCGTAAGGACGATGCGCAGCTCGGCCACGTGCTGAGCAACTCCTTCGGCTTCGGCGGCACCAACGCCACTTTGGTGCTCAAGCACGTCGACGCCTGACGCGCCTCCCGGCGTGGACAGGAGCCGGCCCGCCGCGTAAACGCCCGGTCACCGACAACAGCGGAGGATCGGGCGTGACGGGTTTGATGGCAGGCAAGCGCGGGCTCGTGATGGGCGTCGCGAACGACCACTCCATCGCCTGGGGCATCGCCCGGGCCCTGGCAGGCCAGGGCGCCGAACTGGCCTTCACCTATCAGGGCGAGGCCCTCGGCCGCCGGGTCGGGCCGCTTGCCCAGACCCTTGGCTCCTCCCTGGTCTTCCCCTGCGACGTCGAGGATCTGGCCAGCGTCGATGCGACCTTCGCCGCCCTCGACGAGGCCTGGCCCGAAGGCTTCGATTTCGTCGTCCACGCCATCGGCTTCTCCGACAAGGCGCAGCTCAAGGGTCGCTACGTCGACGTCACCAGCCGGGAGAACTTCTCCCGCACGATGGTGATCTCGTGCTTCTCCTTCACGGAGATCGCCCAGCGGGCGGCGAAGCGCATGCGCCCCGGCGGCTCGCTCCTCACGCTCACCTATGGCGGCTCGACGCGGGTGATGCCGAACTACAACGTGATGGGGCTGGCCAAGGCGGCGCTGGAAGCGTCCGTGCGCTACCTCGCGGCCGATCTCGGCCCGCAGGGCATCCGGGTCAACGCCCTCTCGGCCGGCCCGGTCCGCACCCTCGCCGGCGCCGGCATCGCCGACGCCCGCCTGATGTTCAACCACCAGGCCGCCCACGCGCCCCTGCGGCGCACCGCGACGCTGGAGGATATCGGCGGCTCGGGGCTCTACCTGCTCTCGCCGCTGTCGGGCAGCGTCACCGGCGAGGTCCATTACGTCGATTCGGGCTACAACATCATCTCGATGCCGCGACCGGAGGTGCTGAAGGCGCAGGATGCGGCGGGGGTGACGGACGCGTGAGAGGTATATGACGGGCTGGGGCCCAGACGGAGCCCCAGCCTTGCGCGTCAAGCCCTGGGAATGCATTGCCGAACACGACTGACGGATCACGCGTATAGGGCGCGGAACTGCTGGATTGAGCAACGTCTGGCTGTTGCAGAACTATCTGATGCGACTTGCGCAAAGCAGCGCAGTATCCAGCACCGCTGCTGATCACAGCCAAACGTGCTTGTCGTGATCGACGGACTTCTACGGATCGGTCAGTACGTGGAGTGCGGCTCGCCTGGCGTAACTGGATCGGCTCCCAAGCCCCTCCCCGATGCAGATGACATATTTGCAGGTGGCGAGTCGGCCGTGATCTGCCGGTCGGCTGCGTCGCGCGGGCCGCATCAATTACGACTGGTCACGACACCGCGACAATATGGACGCGAACCTCGCTGTCTCCTGACACCTGTGCCATTACATTGCACGAGTGACCTGCCCTGGCCACGCCGCCTCAGATCATTCCATGAGTTAGGCATCTAAGCGGCCTATGCAAGCGGCAGAAATGCAGGACGTGAGCAACCCGGATGGCAAGTGCTGCAGAAATTATCAAATCAATAGCCGCATTGATTTGGCCGTTGATTGTGGCCATGCTTGCGTGGAAGGCATTTCCGGTTTTGAAATCTATAGCGTCGTCACGTTCCTTTTCAGTGAAAATTGCCGGAATGGAATTGAGCGTACAAGACGCAACAGAGCAAATCCAAAAACAGATAGCGGATCTCCAGCAGCAAGTTATTCAGCTTCGTTCAATAGAAGCTGCAGCCGGATCGCTACTGCCACCAAGAGAGCTGTGCCCCGACGAGTCCTTGGGATACCGGCCGCGGCGGGTCCTCTGGGTTGATGATAAGCCCACAAATATTGCCATGGAAATATCCCAACTCAATTCAATAGGTATCGAAGTCGTTCAAGTGCAATCTACAAGATCCGCGTTGGAGGTGCTGGATAAAGACAAGTAATTTATTGCCATAATATCAGATATGGTTCGACAAGAAGACAATCGCGATAACCCTAGGGCGGGCCTTGCGTTGTTGCGAGCAATCAGACGTACTGAATTGCGAATGCCGTTCCTCGTTTTTACAAGCGCTCGATCCGAAGCTGAAACCGATCAAATCATAAAGAAGGAAGGCGGGGTAGGAGCAACTTCATCATCACTTCGACTAATCGAGTGGGTCGAGCGTGCCGTCGCCGAGACGCCAGAAAAATTAAACCGACCATCCCCTTAGCACTATAACTCACGGCGTCCGTTTTCCTGACGGTTGCCACGGGGCTGGACTGACCTCGCTAATCGCCCGTTCCGGGCATACCTTGCGGTCTCGCGACCGCGCGCCACTTCGCGCGTCAGTGTGTTGTCATGACAACGCAACATGCGAGGAGAGCGCAAGATGCGGCGCGGCCATCCCAATCCCAGTCCGGTGGGTCCCGGCCAGGAGAGCGTGTGGGACTATCCCCGCCCGCCTCGGCTGGAACCGGTACCGGAGCGCCTGCGCGTCGTCCTCGATGGCGTCACCATCGTCGACACGGTGCGGGGCTGGCGCGTGCTGGAGACCTCCCACCCGCCGAGCTATTACCTGCCGCCTGGCGACATCGTGCCGGGCGCGCTCGTCCCGGCCGGGGGCGGTTCCTTGTGCGAGTGGAAGGGACGAGCCCTCTATTTCGACGTCGTCGGGCCGCGTCAGCGGGCGGAACGGGCCGCCTGGGCCTACCCGAACCCGAATGCGGCCTTTGCGGCACTCGCCGGTCACGTCGCGTTCTATGCCGGGGCGATGGAGGCGTGCTTCGTCGGCGACGAGCGCGTCACCCCGCAGCCGGGCGGATTCTACGGCGGCTGGATCACCAAAAAAGTCGTTGGCCCCTTCAAGGGCGAGCCCGGCACGATGGGGTGGTGAGCCCCCTGCCCTCACGCCGCCCGATCCGCCGGCCGTTCCTCCACCAGCGCCACCACATCCTCCCACCGCGACAGGAAGGCCGCGACGCAATCCGGGTCGAAATGCGCCCCCGATTGCTCCTCCAGGAAGCGCCGCGCCCGCTCCAGCGGCCAGCCGGGCTTGTAGACCCGGGCGGAGATCAGGGCGTCGAACACGTCGGCGACGGCGGTGATGCGGCCCGGCAGCGGGATCTCGGTGCCCTTGAGGCCCTGCGGATAGCCGGCGCCGTCCCAGCGCTCGTGATGGGTCAGCGCGATCTCGGCTGCGAGTCGCAGGAGGCGGGACGGGCTGTCGTGCAGCATGCGGTATCCGCGCAGCGCGTGCTGCATCATCTCGAACCGCTCGGGCTCGGTGAGGGGCCCGGGCTTGCGCAGGATGCTGTCGGCGACGCCGATCTTGCCGATGTCGTGCATGGTGGAGGCGAGGGCGATGTCGTTGCCCTCCTCCTCCGAGAGACCGAGCCCGTCGGCGATGGCGAGCACGCAGCCGGCCACCCGGGTCAGGTGGTCGCCGGCCTGGTCGTCACGGAACTCGGCGGCGAGCATCAGGCGGCGGATGATCTCGCGCTCGCGCTCCTGGCTCTCGGCCGCCGCCCGCTCGACCTCGCGGGAGAGGGCGAGGGCCTGGCTCTCGACCGCCCCCTGGGCGCGGGCGAGCGCGATCAGGTTGCGGCCGCGGAGCGCCAGGTCCGAGGCATCGAGGGGCGGCAGCACCACGTCGGTGGCGCCGGCCTCCAGCCCCCGGCGGCGGGTCTCGGCCGGGTCGCCCTCGGCGATGAGCAGGATCGAGGCGTGGGCGAGGTGCGGCTTGAGGCGGAGGGTGCGGATCAGACCCAAGGCGTCGAGGCCGGACCAGGCCTCGATCAGCACCAGGTCGACGGGTTTCGTTCCGACAGCAGCGAGGGCAGCGCCGGGCTCGGCCACCACGAGGGTCGGGACGCTCGACGCGAACAACCGTGTCAGCCCGCCGGGATCGGGCCGGGCCGTGACGACCACGACGGCGGGATCGGCTGCGTTGGTCATGGTCCCCGGGATTCCCTTCCGCGCCCGATGATGGCTCAAACTACCGCGACTTGATAAAACATCCTTTAAGCTTCCGCACCGCGCGGCGACCGGACGGCTCAGGGTCGAACTGACGCAAAACCTTGACCCCGCACCATTTCCTTGCCGGACCTGCCCCTCGCGAAAAACTGCTTAGATGGTGAAATCCCCGCCGGCCCGCGGGCCGGCGACCTTCGCGGCCTCGGCCCGGCCGCAGAGATCCTCCACGGTCACCGAATCGAGCACCGCAAGGTAAGCCCCGGCCGCCTCCGCCACCAGGGGGGCGACGACCAGACCGGCCACGTCGTTGCCGGCGGGGACGGGCTCGGCGGCGTCCGACCTTAAAACTGCCGACCCCAAGACTGACGCACCCAAGACCGCCCGGGCGATGTCGCCTGCGCTGATGCGGCGGCGCTCGCGAGCGAGTTCGTAGCCGCCATGCGGCCCGCGCAGGCCCTTGAGCAGGCCGTGATGGACCAGGGCCTGCAGCACCGCCTCCAGGTGCCGGGGCGGCAGGGCGTGGCGCGCCGCCAGCGCCTTGGCGCTCACCGGCTGGGGCCGGGCATGGAGCGCGATGTCGACCATCGCGGCGAGCGCGAGGCCCAGGCGCGGCGGGGCCAGAGCCGCGCCCGGCGCGAGCCGAGGGGGATGGACGAGCGCGTCCAAGCGCGTCGTCAGCCGCGGCCGGTGGAGCCGAAGCCACCGGCGCCGCGGGCGCCCGCCTCGGCCTCCGGGAACGCCTCGACCACCCTCAAGGCAGGCCGCACCACCCGGGTGAAGACGAGTTGGGCGATGCGCTCGCCCGGCCGCACCGTGAGCGCACCGGCGGGGTTGCGGTTCCAGGCCGAGATCATCAGCGGGCCCTCGTAATCCGCGTCGATCACCCCGACGCCGTTGCCGAGCACCAGCCCCTCGCGGTGGCCCAGCCCCGAGCGCGGATACACCAGGGCGCACCAGTCGGGATCGCGGATCGCCAGGGCGAAGCCGGCCGGGATCAGGGCCGGCGGGCCCTGCGGCTCGAGCGTGACGGGGTCGTCGAGGCAGGCATGGAGATCGAGCCCGGCGGCGAGCGCCGAGCCCCAGTGCGGAAAGCCCCACTCGGTCAAACGCGGGTCGAGGATCCGGATCGCGACGTCGAGGCCACCCACCCCGTGCGTCTCGCGGTCGAGGCCGCTCATGCGCCGCGGCCCGTGCGGGACGCCACCGCCTCGGCGAGGGCGACGAGCCGGCGCGCCTCGTCCGCCTCGCGCCGCAGCACCGTGCGGCCGAGATGGGCGATCCCCGCCTGCCCCCGCCCCTCCGGCGCGTCGAAGGCGGCGACCAGCGCCTTGGCGACGGCGAGCGCTTCCGGGTCCGGCGCGAAGGCCGCTTCGGCCCGGCGGGCACCCGTGGGCGCCGTCACCACCGCCCCGTCGAAGCCGAGCCCGCGGGCGCGGCCGATATCGAGGCGGTCGGCGGGATCGAGCAGCACGTCGAGGTCGTGGGCACGGGCGGCGGCGAGCGCCGTGGCGAGCCACGTGAGGAGCGGCCCGGCCTCGGGAGCGCCCGGGGGCAGCCGGCCTTCGCGGGCGAGCGCGCCCGCATCGACCACCAGGCAGGCCAGGCGCGCATCGACGTCGCGCACCGCGCTCGCCACCGCTTCCGCCGCGAGGATGCCGAGCGGCGTGTCGAGGCTGGCCCAGAGCCGGGTGCGCTCGGGAGCGTGGAGCCGGCGCAGGCGGCTGCCGATGCCGGCGAGATCCTCCGGCTCCTCGACCCGCGGCACCAGCACCGCGTCGGGCCCGGCTTCCGCCACCGCGGCGAGGTCGGCCTCGCCCCAGGGCGTGTCGAGGCCGTTGAGCCGCACCACCAGCTCGCCGGCGGCGAATCCGCCTTCCCTCAGGCAGGCGGCGAGGCGGGTCCGCCCCGCCTCCTTGTCGGCGGGCGGCAGCGAATCGGCGAGGTCGAGGATCAGCGCGTCGGCGGGCTCGGATCGCGCTGCCGCGAGGGCGGTCGCGGTGGCCGGCACCAGCAGGGCGCTGCGGCGGGGGCGGATGTCGGTCATCGGTCGCGTGACTCCCCGAATGGCGGCGCATCTATGCCCCGGCTCACGCCGTCCGTCACCCCAGCCGCGACGCCAGGGTGCGGGCGAAGGAATCGATGTGGGCGGTCATCGCCGCCGCCGCCGCCTCCGGGTCGCGCCGCCGCAAGGACTCGAGGATCAGGGCGTGCTCCTCCGCCACCTCGGCGAGGTGGTGGCCGGTGGCGAGCGACAGGGCCCAGAACCGCACCGAGCGCCCGTGCAGCCCGGCCAGCACCTCGGCGAGCACCCGGTTGCCCGAGGCCTCGGCGATCACGGCGTGGAAGCGCCGGTCCGATTCGAGGACCGCGTCGAGGTCGGTCGGTGCCGCCGCCAGGATGGCGTCTGCTTGCGCCAGCGCCGCCTCGCCGATCCGCCCGGCGGCCAGCGCCGCGCAGGGGGGTTCGGTGAGGCGGCGCACCTCGATCAGGTGGGCGAACTCGTCCATCGAGAGCGGCTGCACCAGCACGCCCTTGCGGGGCAGGATGCGCACGAGCCCCTCGTGCATCAGCCGATGCAGGGCCTGGTTCACCGGCGTGCGGCCGAGACCCAGCTCGGCGCACAGCCCCGCCTCGTTCAGTGCGTCGCCGGGTTTCAGCCGCAGCGAGACGATGTCGTCCTTCAGCCGCCGGTAGGCGCGCTCGTTCTGCGACACGGTTGGGCACGAACCTGCACGCGTTTTCGCCACCACCAAAGCTCCGCTCACGGGCCGCCCCCTTACCACGGGGGATGCCCCGCTTGGACCATCTTGTGAAATATCACAGGCATGGTACTTGCAGAACCACACGCCGGGCGGCCGGTTCGCGGACCGCGGGAGAAGAGCGATGACGAGGGTGGACGACGTGAGCGCGCATGAATTGGACGAGGGCTATCGCCGGGCGACGCTCAGGCTGATCCCGTTCCTGGTCTTCCTGTTCATCCTGGCCTGGATCGACCGGGTGAACGTCGGCTTCGCCAAGCTGCAGATGCTGTCGGACCTGAAGTTCAGCGAAGCGGTCTACGGCTTCGGCGCCGGCATCTTCTTCATCGGCTATTTCCTGTTCGAGGTGCCGAGCAACCTGCTGCTGGAGCGGATCGGCGCCCGCAAGACGCTGGCGCGGATCACCATCCTGTGGGGGCTCGCCTCGATGAGCCTCGCCTTCGTGCAGTCGGAGTGGGCCTTCTACGCCATCCGCTTCCTGCTCGGGGTGTTCGAGGCAGGGTTCTTCCCGGGCGTGGTGCTCTATCTGACCTACTGGTTCCCGAGCGCGAAGCGCTCGCGCATCAACGGCCTGTTCATGACCTCGTTCGCCATCGCGGGCGTGGTCGGCGGCCCCCTCGCCGGGCTGATCATGGGCACGATGGGCGGCGTCGCCGGGATGGCGAACTGGCAGTGGCTGTTCATCCTCGAGGGCATCCCGTCGCTGATCGCGGGCGCCGCGGTGCTGGCCTTCCTGCCCGACCGGCCGAAGGATGCGCGCTGGCTCGAGCCCAAGGTCGCCGCCGCGATGAGCGCCGTCGTCGAGGCCGAGGGCCGCGCCGCCGGCAAGGAGGCGAGCTTCAAGGTCGCGCTCCGCGACGGACGGGTCTGGCTCTGCGCCCTGATCTACTTCTGCATCGTCAGCGGCAACGCCACGATCGCGTTCTGGACGCCGTCGATCATCAAGGAGATCGGCGTGCAGGGCGCGATCGCGATCGGCTTCCTCGCCGCGGTGCCGTTCATCGCCGGCACCATCGCCATGGTGTGGACCGGCGCGCATTCCGACCGCACGGGCGAGCGCCGGCTGCACTGCGCCGTCGCGAGCCTGATCGCCGCGGCGGGGCTCGCCGCCACAGGCGCCCTGATCGGGCACGCGGTCCTGGCGCTCGTCGCCCTCACGGTCGCGGCGATCGGCATCCTCGCCGCCTTCCCGGTCTTCTGGTCGCTGCCGCAGACCTTTCTCGCCGGCACCGCGGCGGCCGGGGCGATCGCGGCGATCAACTCGATCGGCAACCTCGCGGGCTTCGTCGCGCCCTACGTGGTCGGCCTATCGAACACGCTGACCGGCACGTCGAGCAACGGGCTCTACTTCGTCGCCGGACTGGAATTGCTGGCGGGCCTGCTGGTGCTGGGCTTTGCCCGCTGGCGCGAGGGCGCCTCGACGGATCTGGCGCCGGCCGAGTGAATCGGGGAGAAAGACACATGCTGACCTTCCATCGCGAGGCCGCCGGCCGCCGGGACGTGATCGCGCTCGCGCCCGACTCCCTGGTGATCGCCGGCTGGGCCGGGCGGGACGAGGCGGCGATCCGCCACCACATCGACGAACTGGCGGCGATCGGCGTGCCGCCGCCCTCCTCGGTTCCGGTCTATTACCGGGCCGCCGCCGCGACGCTGACGCAAGGCGCCCGCCTCGAGGTGCTCGGCCCCGACTCCTCCGGCGAGGCGGAGCCGGTGATCGTCTCGCTCGCCGACGGACTCTGGCTCGGGCTCGGCTCCGACCACACCGACCGCAAGGCCGAGACGGTCGGCATCGCGCTGTCCAAGCAGCTCTGCGGCAAGCCGGTCGGCACCGGCCTGTGGCGTCTCGACGAGGTCGAGCCGCACTGGGACGAGCTGATCTTGCGGTCCCACGCGACGATCGACGGTGAGCGGGTGCTGTACCAGGAGGGCCGGCTGACGGCGCTCCGCACGCCTGGCGACCTCTTAGGCCGCCGCCCGGGCGGGCCGGACCTGGCCCCCGGCACGGTGATGTTCGGCGGCACCCTCGGGGCGATCGGCGGCATCCGCCCGGCCTCCCGCTTCGAGATGGAGCTGGAGGATCCGGTGCTGAAGCGCACCTTGACCCACGCCTACGACATCGCCGTGCTGCCCGTGGTGGCCTGAACCCGCGATGGGGTTTCTGAGCGCCCTGGCGGAGATCGGGGGCGCCGCCTTCTGGGCGGCGCTCCTCGCCAAGATGCTGGCGAGCGCCGCGATCGTGGTGCTCGCCTCCATGGCGGTCGAGCGGACCGGGCCCCTCGTCGGCGCGATGATCGCGACCCTGCCGGTCTCGGCCGGGCCGGCCTACGTCTTCCTCGCCATCGACCACGATGCGGGATTCCTTCGCGACAGCGCGGTGGCGAGCCTGCCGGCCATCGCGGCCACCGCCCTGTTCATCGCCGCCTATGCGGGCATGGCGCGCCGGCACGGCGTCGCGCTCTCGCTGGCGGTAGCGCTCGCCATCTGGCTCGCCGCGGCCCTGTTCCTCGGCCATCTCGTCGGCGGTCTGGCAGGGACCGGCCTCGCCACCATCCTGGTCGTCCTCGGCTGCGTCGGCGCCTGCCGCCGCTTGCGCAAGAGCGGCCCCCTGCCGACGCGCCCGAAACGGGCGAGCGATGTCTGGGTGCGGGCCGGCATCGTGATGGCCCTCGTGGTCGCTGTGGTGCTGGCCGGGCGGCTCGCCGGCCCCGGTGCGGCGGGCATCCTCGCCTTCGCGCCGGTGGTGATGGTGAGCCTGGCGGTGATCCTGCATCCGCGCATCGGCGGGGCCGCGATCGCGACGGTGCTGGTGCTGAGCCTGCCGGGGCTCCTCGGCTTCGTGGCGGCCCTGTTCGCCCTCGCCCTCACGGTCGAGCGGCTGGGGCCGGCCCCCGCCCTGTCGCTCGCCCTTCTGATCAACCTGGGCTGGAATGGCGGCATCCTGCTGGCCAGCCGCCGACGCTCCGCACGCTCCCTTGCCCCCTCCCTGGAGACCGACTGAGATGAAAACCGTCCGCGACGATCTCGAACGCCGCCTCGCCTTGATCGAGGCGCCGGCGAGCCGGCACGTCTTCACGAAGCTCTACCCGGAGGCGGCGCGCGCCGCCGCCGATGCCGCCGACGCGCGGCGCCGGGCCGGGCTGTCGCTCGGGGCGCTCGACGGCACGATCGTATCGATCAAGGACCTGTTCGACGTGCAGGGCGAGGCGACCACCGCCGGCTCGTCGATCCGGCGCAAGGCGCAAGCCGCGCTCCAGGACGCCCCCGTCGTCGCCCGACTGCGCCGGGCCGGCGCGGTGATCGTGGGCAAGACCAACATGTCCGAGTTCGCCTTCTCGGGTCTCGGCCTCAACCCGCACTGGGGTACGCCCGGCAACGCCGCCGATCGGAGCCTGGTGCCGGGCGGCTCGTCCTCCGGTGCCGGGGTCTCGGCGGCGCTCGGCACCTCCGACATCGCCATCGGCACCGATACCGGCGGCTCGGTGCGCATCCCGGCGGCGCTCAACGGCGTCGTCGGCTTCAAGCCGACGGCCCGCCGGGTGCCGCTCGCCGGCGCCTTCCCGCTGTCGCCCTCGCTCGATTCGATCGGCCCGCTCGCCCGCTCGGTCGAGGCCTGCGCGGCGGCCGACGCCGTGATGGCCGGAGAGGAGTACCGTCCGCTCCGGGCGGCCCCCTTGCGCGACCTGCGGATCGGCGTGCCCCGCGGTCTCCTGTTCACCGAGACCGACCCGCTGGTGGCGCAGGCCTTCGAGACCGCCCTGTCCGCCTTGAGCGAAGCCGGTGCTCGCATCCACGACACCGAATTCGACGACCTCCTCGCCCGCATGGCCGAGGCGACGGCCGCGGGCCCGATCGCCGCGGTGGAGGCGTCGGAGATCCACGCCGACTGGCTCGACGCCGAGGCGGCCGCCTTCGATCCGCGGGTCCATGCCCGCATCACCCGCGGCCGGACGGTGACGGCGTCGGCCTATATCCGGATGATGCGCGAGCGCGCCGTGCTGATCGAGGCCGGCGACGAGCGGCTGACGCCCCTCGACGTGCTGGTCCTGCCGGCGACGGCCATCCCGGCGCCGAGCATCGCGGCGGTGGCGCAGGACGATGCGGAGTTCTCGCGGCTCAACCTCCTGATGCTGCGCAACACGATGGTGGGGAACCTGTTCGACCTCACCGGCATCTCGCTGCCGTTGCCGGGATGCACGAAGCCGGTAGGCCTGATGCTGCTTGCTCGCCATGGCCAGGACCGGCGGCTCCTGGAGATCGCGGCAGGGGTCGAGTCCGCGTTGCGGAACTGACGCTTAACGCTAGCTGCCTTAAGATTTTCCATCCCTCTGGTCATTCCAGGGCCGAGCAACGGAACCTGAAATGACCAGAGGCGCTGAAAATTCATAGAGAGGCGTCGAGAGCGCCGTCTTGTCCTCCGCTACCTGAGTTCCTTGGATTTCGGGCTCCGCTGCGCGGCCCAGGAACGACGCGTTGCGGCCTATGATTATGGCGCAAATACGCTTAGCGCTTCGTGGCGTGACGGAGGCGGTGATAAACCGCCCTGTTATGCGTAGGCCACAATGAAAATGCCGCGGGTCGATGACGAACCGCGGCACTCGATACTCGCTCCATCTTGGAAAGATTACGCCGCCTGACGGCCGAGATGGGCCGCCACGGTCGAGACCCGCGAGCCGACCAGCTTGACGGCGCTGCGCAGCTCATCGCCGCTCACGCCGAAATGCCCGGCCCAATAGGCGCGATCGTCCGGGCAATGAATGTCGATATGCTGAGCGAAGCGCGGCTTGAGAACGTCCTGAGAAGCGGACATGATCGTTTCCTGAGCTGTCGAGTGTACCAGTTACCGCTGGCGCGGGACGCGTGGCGTCATGTATCTGGAGAACGCTCGATTCTGCGAAAAGTTGCCGGGCCAGCATCGGCGTCGTTGCGGCATCGTGCGCCGCAACGCTGGCGGGATGTGAGAGAGACTGGTACCGGCTCGAGTGCCTCGATTCCTCATCGCAAGGACCCGACCATGCGCCGTCCCGGCCCCGCCCTCCTGCCCGCCCTGGCGGCCCTGATGCTCGCGACCGTGCCGCTCGCCGGCGCTGCCGTCGCCCGCGAGATGCCGAGTACGGCGACGACCGCTCCGGCTGCCGCCCGCAAGGCCAACGTGGTGATCCTTGCCACCGGCGGCACCATCGCGGGAGCCGGGGCGGATGCCAGCAACAGCGCCACCTACCAGGCCGCCAAGGTTCCGGTGGACAAGCTGATCGCCGCCGTGCCGTCGCTCGGTGAGCTGGCCAACGTCCGCGGCGAACAGGTGTTCCAGATCGCCTCCGAGAGCTTCACCAACGCGCAGCTGGTGCAGCTCGGAAAGCGCGTCTCGGCCCTGCTGAAGCAGGACGATGTCGACGGCGTGGTCATCACCCACGGCACCGACACCCTGGAGGAAACCTCGCTGTTCCTCGACCTGGTGGTGCGGAGCGACAAGCCGATCGTGGTCGTCGGCTCGATGCGGCCCTCCACGGCGATCTCGGCCGACGGCGCCCTCAACCTCGCCGACGCCGTCGCCACCGCGGCGAGCCCCGCCTCCAAGGGCAAGGGCGTGCTGGTGACGATGAACGACGAGATCCAGTCCGGCCGCGACGTGACGAAGCGCGTCAACATCAAGCCGAGCGCATTCTCGAGCCAATGGGGTCCGCTCGGCATGGTGGTCGAGGGCAAGACCTACTGGTTCCGCGCGCCCGTGAAGCGGCACGGCACCTCGTCGGAATTCGACATCGACACGATCGACACGTTGCCCGAGGTCGCGATCGTGTACGGCTCGGGCAACATGAACCCGGCACCCTACACCGCCGCCGTGCAGGCCGGCGCCAAGGCGATCGTGCATGCCGGCACCGGCAACGGCTCGGTGGCGGGCTACCTCGTCGACACCCTCAAGGACCTGCGCGCCAAGGGTACGCTCATCATCCGCTCCTCCCGCGTCGGCGACGGCTTCGTGCTGCGCAACGCCGAGCAGCCCGACGACAAGTACGACTGGGTCGTGGCCCACGACCTCAATCCGCAAAAGGCTAAGATCCTGACTGCCGTCGCCTTGACCAAGACCGGCGACACCAATGAGCTGCAGCGCATCTTCTGGGAATATTGAGTGACTTCCGGACTGCAATTGTCATTAGATTTACTGATAACTTTCCATTGAACAAGATCATCCTGGGGCCGCCGACGGCGAGCCCCAGGATGCCCCGGTGGGCTTCCAAGCGGTCGAGCGGACCGAACCACCGAAGAGACGATTCCGACGCCACCGCATTCCCCGACCCCCGATCATGGCACGCCCTCCAGCGCCGTCGAGGCACGCAGCAGCGCACCTCCGATGCGCGACGCAAGCTGGACAAGCCCTGCCCGATCCTGCCACTCTCCCGCGAAACAACATTTCGCAAGGTGGAAACTCCAATGATCAGTGCGGATCTGCACGGGCGCTGCGTGCTCGTCACCGGCGGTGCGTCGGGCATCGGGCTCGCGGCCGTCACGCTCTTCGCCCGTTGCGGCGCCAGCGTGGTGCTCAACCACCTGGCCGAGGATGAGCGCGGGCCGCAGGCCGCCGCTCGTCTCTCCGCCGAGGGACTGAAGGTCCGGGCGCTCCCCGGCAACGTCTCGGTGCCGGGCGAGGCGGAAGCCATGGTGGCGCGCGGGATCGACGCGCTCGGCGGCCTCGACGTGCTCATCAACAATGCCGGCACCCCGGCCACGACCACGCCAATCGCCTTCGCCGACCTCGACGCGATGACCGAGGAGTTCTGGCAGACGATCCTGTCGACCAACCTGATCGGCCCCTATCGCTGCGCCCGCGCGGCGGCGGCGACCCTGCGCCAGCGCAAGGGCGCCATCGTCAACACCGCCTCGGTGGCGGGGCTCGGGCAGCGTGGCTCCAGCATCGCCTATTCGGCGAGCAAGGCGGGGCTGGTGAACCTCACCCGCAGCCTCGCCCGGGCGCTCGCCCCGGATGTTCGCGTCAACGCCGTGGCACCGGGTCTGGTCGAGACGCCGTGGACGGAGAATTGGCCCGCGGAGCGCAAGGCCGAATCCGTGTCGCGCACCCTGCTGGCGCGCATGGCGAAGGCCGACGACATCGCCGAAGCCATGCTGTTCCTCGCCGCCGGCGCGGCCTACGTCACCGGCCAGACCCTGGTGGTCGACGGCGGCATGCTCTGAGGCGGGAGGCACCCATGTCGCGCAAGACCGTCATCACCTGCGCCCTCACCGGCTCGTTCGATACCGCCTCGAAGAACCCGGCCGTGCCGGTGAGCCCGCAGGCCATCGCGCAATCGGCCCTGGAGGCCGCGAGCGCCGGGGCGGCGATCGTCCACATCCACGTCCGCGACCCGGAGACGGGCAAGCCCAGCATGGACCTCGCCCTCTACCGCGAGGTGGTGGAGCGGATCCGCGAGAGGAACGCCGACGTCGTCCTCAACCTGACCACGGGCGCCGGCGGGCGCTACGTGGCCGGCGACCCCGACCCGGCGGTGGCCGGCCCCGGCACCACCCTCGCCTCCCCGGAGGCGCGGACCCGCCACGTCACGGCTCTGCGGCCCGAGATCTGCACCCTCGACGTCGCGACGATGAATTTCGGCGAGCACGCCTTCATGAACACGCCCGCCCACCTGCGGGCGATGGCGGCGCTGATCCGCGAGGCGGGGGCGAAGCCCGAGATCGAGGTGTTCGATCTCGGCCAGATCGAGCTCGCCCGCCACCTCCTGGCGGAAGGGCATCTCGATTCGCCACCGATGTTCCAGATCTGCCTCGGTATCCCGTGGGGGGCGCCGGCAACCCCGGAAACCCTGCTGCAGATGCGCGACCGTCTGCCCCGGGACGCGGTGTGGTCGGCCTTCGGCATCTCCCGGGCCGAGTTCCCGATGGTGGCGCTCGCCGCCACCGCCGGGGGCCACGTCCGGGTCGGGCTCGAGGACAACCTCTACCTGTCCCGCGGCCAGCTCGCACCGAGCAACGCGGCCCTGGTCGAGAAGGCGGTGAGCCTGCTCGCTCATCTCGACTGCGCCCCCGCCAGCCCGGACGAGGCGCGGGCGATCTTCGGGCTCTCCGCCTGATGCAGAAAGGCGTGGCCGAAAGGCCACGCTGGCGGTCCGTTTTCCTGCTCAGACCGCATCCGCCCTACATGCTGACCGACGAGTCCGGCCCAGCTTGCGAGTGGAAGGCCGGATTGCAGGCACGTTGCAGTTCCGCCGTAAAGATTCCGCACACGGCAGGGATGTAGCGTCGCCCATCGGGCAGGCATGGATTGCCGGAAATGGGAGCCGCGGCGGCCCGACGTCCCGAGGCCTGCGGCGCGGCTCCGAGGGAGTGTTGTTCGATGATCGGAAGCGGTTACGGGAGAGCCCTGATCGCCGCGAGCCTCGCGGTGCTGGCCGGCGGTGCGCACGCCGCGCAATGCGGCAGCAGCTCGGCCGGGTTCGAGAGCTGGAAGCGGGAATTCGCCGACGAAGCCCGCGGGCGCGCCAGCCCCGCCGCCATCTCGGCCCTGATGGGCACCTCGTATTCCTCCGCCACCATCGCGGCGGACCGGGGCCAGAAGAGTTTCAAGCTCTCCCTCGAGCAGTTCATGGCCAAGCGCGGCGCCCCGGCGATCATTTCCCGCGGCCGGGCGATGAAGCGCTCGCAAGCCGCCCTGTTCGATTCGATCGAGCAGCGCTACGGCGTGCCGGCTGGCCCGCTCCTGGCGATCTGGGGCATGGAGACGGCGTTCGGCGCCGTGAAGGGCAACGTCAATACGCTCTCGGCGGTGGCGACCCTGGCCTATGATTGCCGCCGCTCGGCCTTCTTCACCGACCAGCTCTACGCCGCCCTGGCCCTGGTCGACCGCGGCGTCCTCACCGCCAATACCCGCGGCGCTGCCCACGGCGAGATCGGCCACACCCAGTTCCTGCCGAAGAACGTCCTGAACTACGGCACCGGCGGCAGCCTCGACAACGCCTCCGTGGCGCTGAACTCGACCGCGAACTTCCTCAAGGCCCATGGCTGGCGCGCCGGCGCCGGCTACCAGCCTGGCGAGCCGAACTTCGCGGCGATCCAGGGCTGGAACGCCGCCTCGGTCTACCAGCGCGCCATCGCGATCATCGGCGCCAAGATCGACGGAGAGTGATCGACTGAGAGCGAGTGGCCCCCGGACATTCGACCCCGGGGCCGCTTTTCTGGCCTCGAGGTCGGTTCAACTTGCCCGGCCGTGATGAATGCCCGTGGCGACATTCCGCGGCCGGGCAAGGGAGCTGGAATCCGGGAACGCGGGGAAAAGAGGATCAGGCGGCACGCTGTCCGCCCCATCCCGACCCATCGGCGCCTGCCGATTCCGGGCTCCGCCGCGCGACCCGGAACGACGCGAAACGTTAGAAGTGCATCGACGAGATCGATGATGAACTACAGCTTGGCGCAGAACCCGACCATGCCGGAGCTGTCGGATGGGCATAGCGCCACGGCCTCGCCGCTCTCCCGACGGGTGAAGTTCGGGTTGCCGCCGCGCAGGCAATAGGCCGACACGAAGGTCTCGCCCTCGTCGCAGACGAGCTCGCAATGCGGCTTGGCGCAGCCGTCGGTGCGCAGCATCCGGAACGGCAGCGACGCGGTGGCCGTGGCCGCCGCCCCCGCCGATCCGGTCGGCCCTCGCGGTCCGGCCGGGCCTGCCTCGCCCTTCGCACCGGCCTCACCGCGGGGACCCGGGGCGCCTGGCTCACCCTTCGGACCCGCCTCGCCCCTCGGCCCTGCCTCTCCCTTGGGGCCTGCTTCGCCCTTGGGGCCTGCATCTCCCTTGGGGCCCGGCTCCCCCTTGGGACCCGGCTCCCCCTTGGGACCGGCGTCGCCCTTCGGGCCGGGCGGCCCGGCGAGGCCGGCCATGCCCTGCGGCCCGGTCGGGCCCGGCTCGCCCTTCGGACCTGGTGCGCCGGTGGCGCCGCAATTCGCCACCGCGATCTCGCGGGACGCCTCGCCGGCCTTGAGCGTCGCGACACAGTTCTGCGGCACGTAGGGAACCCGCAGGGTGAAGCGCCCGCGCTTGTCCGAGGTGACCGGGATGTCGTCGTCAAGGGTGACGACCACGCCCGCCTTGCCGACGCTGCCGGAGACGCGCAGGTCGCCGGCCTCGATCCGGGCGTCCCAGACCGTGATGGCCGACTGCATGGCCGACTGCGCCGGGGCGGCGGCCGCCGGGCGCCCGCCCGCGGGCGTCTGTGGCTGCTGCGCGAGACCCGGGCCGGACAGGGCGGCACAAGCGGACAGGACCGCGGACAGGATCAACGCGGCGCGGAATGGACGCATCGTTTAGCCCCAAGGCGTGATGGACGGCCCGCGCGGAGTCGAGGTGGCGGGCGGCGCACCTTGCGGCGCTGTCAAGCTGCGGTCAACTGCGCAGGCACCCGCCGAAACAGGCCTGTTAGGCCTCGTCGTCGAGCACGCCTTCGAGGGCGTAGTGGCGCACGGTGCGGCGGTTGGCGATCAGCTCGTCGATCGTCGGCTCGCCCTTCAGTGCCCGGGCGATGGCGAGCTTCGTCGCCTCGTAATTGGTGCGGTAGAGGTCCTTGCGGTCGAGATTCGGATCCTCGGCGCAGCGCGGGTCGAGCCAGATCATGATGATCATGCACAGCTCGTCGAGACCGTCGCGGGGCAGGATGCCCTCGATGATGCAATCGACGATGGCGTCGCCGGTCGCGGCCTGGACCACGCCGCCGAGCAATTCGACGTAGTCCGCGGTGTGGATCGTCGCCTTGGTGGTCATCATCGTGGCCGGGCGGACCAGCTGGTTGATGTCACGCACCACGAACATCCGGGTGTGGCCCTGGACCTGCCCCATCATCGAGGCGAAGGCCTGGCCGACCGGCCCGCGCACCGAGCCGATCAGCACCTCCGGCATCGCGTCGGTGTACTGGCCCTCGGCCGCCAGCACCGTGGCCTCGCCGGTCCGGAAGACGATCTCACTCATGTGCGATTCCTCGGTTCGATCCATGGTCGTTCCCTGGCGCGGGTCGACCACGGCGGCGCCGTCGCCGTCAACGGCGGCGAACCCATCGACCTGTCCGGAAATTGGTCTATAGGGCCGATGTTGGGGCTTCCGCCCTCGAAGAGCTGATGCGGACGGATGAGCGATCGCGACTGGACCCTGCGGGTGACGCCGACCGAGGCGGGCGTGCGGCTCGAACTGGATCTCGCCGACCTCGACGGCGCGCCGGTCACGGCGGCGATCGCCCTCGACCGGGCCGAGGCGCGCCGCTTCGCCCGGGCGATGCTGGCCGCGGCCGGCGACGCGGCGGAGCGTACCTTCCCGCACCCGCCGGCCAGCCGCGAGGAGTGAGACGAGGTCCGGACGATTCCTTCCGGACCTCGTCTCAGTAGCCCGCGCGGCGCCTGAGCGAAGCCGATTTCCGCATTGCGAAGCAATCACTCGGAAATCCTATGATCGGGCTGCGTCAGCCCCGCGGCGGCTCGCGCCGCGCGATCCGCGCCCCGAACCAGGCGGCCAGGATGTCGCGCTCGTAAGCGAGGCTGGATGATCCACCCGGCCGCGCGCGGAGCAGGAAGTTGATGTCCGTCACCGTCTCCTCCGCCGCCAGGACCACCCGTCCGCGCTCCCTCAAGGCGTAGCGCAAGCGGAGGCGCGGCGGTGTGACGTCGGTGACCAGACGCGGGGCGGTGGGGCCGGCGCCCGGCAAGTCGGTGCCGGCGAGATCGACGTCGAGCACGTCCACGGTCAGGCTCTGCCCGGGGTGGAGCGTCCGCCCGGCGAGATCGCGAAAGATCCGCTCCAATCCGCCGATCGTCGTCCGCAGGGTCGGGCCCGAGCCGGTGCGGCTCTGCGCATCGGTGTAGCGCTCCGGCGCGACGAAGCGGAGGGTGAGCGGCGCCTCGGCGCGCGCCGTATGGGCCAGGCCGAGAAGCAGGCAGGCTGCCAGGACGCTTCGCACGGCTCAACCCCTCCCTCGGTGCGGCACCGGACCGCCGCGGGGCCAACGCGGCGAGGAGACCCGGGTTCTGCAGTGCGGGCAGGGTTCAGTAGCGGCCCGGCAGGCGCGGCACCTTGGTACCGGGTTTCTCGATCGGCTCGGCGCAGGAATAGACGAACTCGGTCTGGAGGTCGGTGAACACGGTCTCGCCGACGATGGTGCAGGTCTCGCGCGCCGTCTCGCGCAGATAGGTCGCGGCGGCCTCCGAGAAGCGGCGCCGGCGCGTCAGCGCCGGATCCTTGCCGTCGAGGCCGCAGCCGGCGATCTCGCGCAGGCCGTTCGAGACGATCAGCACCTTGCGCTGCTGGCGCTGGTCGTAGACCTCGTAGGGATCGTTGCAGCCGATCGTGACGACCTGGGGCGGCAGACCGACATAGGTCTTCGAGATGTAGGAGAATTCGGTACAGCCGGCCGCAGCCGCCGCGACGGCGCCCGCCACGGCGACGAGGGCGAGCCTCCCTGGTCCTGTCCGCATCCCCGATCCTTCCCGCCCGATCCGTCCGGCGCCCTCAAGCCCAAGCTTTGAGCCGGGCCGGGCGCGGCGGTCAAGCCCGGGTCAGGGGGCGGGGTCCACGTCCTCCACGAGGTTCGCGCACGGCCCCAACATGCCTCCCCCTTTCCCGGGCGACTGAAGCGTCCGGGAAAGCGGGGCGAGGCTCACGAGTCATCCAAGACATCGAGGAGCGAGCCCCCGGGAGGCAGTCCACCGCGCAGATGGACCGACCCGACGGGCAAGCGTCCCCTATTCCGCCGCCGCCCGGTACCGCGCCGTGTCGTAGTTCAGGATCGGCCCGAGCCAGCGCTCCACCTCGGCCACGTCCATCCCCTTGCGGGCGGCGTAATCCTCGACCTGGTCGCGCTCGACCTTGGCAACGCCGAAATAGTGCGCGTCCGGATGGGCGAGGTAGAGGCCCGAGACCGAGGAGCCCGGCCACATCGCGTAGGACTCGGTGAGCTTGACGCCGATGCGCGGCTCCGCCTGGAGCAGGTCGAACAGCGTCGTCTTCTCGGTGTGGTCGGGCTGGGCCGGGTAGCCTGGGGCCGGGCGGATGCCGGCATAGGGCTCGGTGACGAGGTCCGCCGGGGTGTAGGTCTCGTCCGCCGCGTAGGCCCAGAACTCCCGGCGCACCCGCTCGTGCATCCGCTCGGCGAAGGCCTCGGCGATGCGGTCGGCGAGCGCCTTGACCAGGATCGAGCGGTAATCGTCGTTCTGGCGCTCGAAGCGCTCGGCGATGCGCACCTCCTCCAGGCCCGCCGTGACCACGAATCCGCCGACGTAGTCGGGCAGCCCGCTCTCGGCCGGTGCCACGAAGTCCGACAGGCAGGTGTTCGGCCGCCCATCGCGCTTCGAGAGCTGCTGGCGCAGGCCGTGGAAGGTGGCGAGCGTCTGGTTGCGGCTCTCGCCGGTGAACAGCCGGATGTCGTCGCCGACCGCGTTGGCCGGCCAGAAGCCGATCACCGCCTTCGGGTTGAACCAGCGCTCCTCGACGATCTGGCGCAGCATCGCTTGCGCGTCCTCGAACAGGGCGCGGGCGGCCGGACCCTGCTCGGGGTCGTCGAGGATCGCCGGGTAGCGGCCCTTGAACTCGTAGGTCTGCAGGAACGGCGTCCAGTCGATGTAGGGGACGAGCTCGGCGACGTCGTAGCTACGGAACACCCGCGTGCCAGTGAAGGTCGGCTTGACCGGCCGGTACGCCGACCAGTCGGCCTTGAAGGCGTTGGCGCGGGCCTTCGCGAGCGGCAGGCGCTGCTTGTCGGCCTCGGAGCGGGCATGGGCCTCGGCGACGCGCTTGTACTCGGCCCGGACCGCCTCGATCGTCTGCACCTTCGAGTCCGGCGAGAGCAGGTTCGAGACCACGCCGACGGCGCGGCTCGCATCGGTCACGTAGACTGCCTGACCCTTGGCATAGGCCGGGTGGATCTTCACCGCGGTGTGGACCCGGCTCGTCGTCGCGCCGCCGATGAGGAGGGGCACGTCGAAGCCCTCGCGCTCCATCTCGGCCGCGACGTGGACCATCTCGTCGAGGGAGGGCGTGATGAGGCCCGACAGGCCGACGATGTCGACGTTCTCCTTGCAGGCGGTATCGAGGATCTTGGCCGCCGGGACCATCACGCCGAGGTCGATGATCTCGTAGTTGTTGCAGGCGAGCACGACGCCGACGATGTTCTTGCCGATGTCGTGGACGTCGCCCTTCACGGTCGCCATCAGCACCTTGCCGGCCGACTGGCGCCCGCCGACGCCGCCGTTGGCGGCCTTCTCGGCCTCCATGAACGGCATCAGGTAGGCGACCGCCTGCTTCATCACGCGGGCCGACTTCACCACCTGCGGCAGGAACATCTTGCCGGCCCCGAACAGGTCGCCGACCACGTTCATGCCGGCCATCAGCGGGCCCTCGATGACGTGGAGCGGACGCTCGGCCTTGGCGCGGGCCTCCTCGGTATCGGCCTCGATGTACTCGGTGATGCCGTTGACGAGGGCGTGCTCCAGGCGCTTCTCGACCGGCGCTTCGCGCCAGGCGAGGTCGGTGCCCTTCTCCTTCGCCTGGCCGCCCTCCTTGAAGCGGGCGGCGGCGTCGAGCAGGCGCTCGGTGGCGTCCGGGCGGCGGTTGAGGACGACGTCCTCGCACAACTCGCGGAGTTCCGCCGGCAGCTCATCGTAGACCGCGAGCTGGCCCGCATTCACGATGCCCATGTCCATGCCGACCTTGATCGCATGGTACAGGAACACCGCGTGCATCGCCTCGCGCACCGGCTCGTTGCCGCGGAAGGCGAAGGACAGGTTCGAGATGCCGCCCGAGATGTGGGCGTGGGGCAGGGTCTCGCGGATGATCCGGGCCGCCTCGATGAAGGCGACGCCGTAGCCGTTATGCTCCTCGATGCCCGTCGCCACCGCGAAGACGTTGGGATCGAAGATGATGTCCTCGGGCGGGAAGCCGACCTTCTCCGTCAGCACCTGGTAGGCGCGGGTGCAGATCGCGACCTTGCGCTCGAGCGAATCGGCCTGGCCCTGCTCGTCGAAGGCCATCACCACCACGGCGGCGCCGTAGGCGCGGCAGATCTTGGCCTCGGCGATGAACTTCTCCTCCCCCTCCTTGAGGGAGATCGAGTTCACGATCGCCTTGCCCTGCACGCATTTCAGGCCGGCCTCGATGACCGGGAACTTCGATGAGTCGATCATCACCGGCACCCGGGCGATGTCGGGCTCGGCGGCGACGAGGTTCAGGAACTCGACCATCGCCTTCTGCGAGTCGAGCAGGCCCTCGTCCATGTTGACGTCGATGACCTGGGCACCGGCCGCGACCTGGTCGCGGGCGACGTCGAGGGCGGCGGCGTAGTCGCCGTTGGTGATGAGCTTGCGGAAGCGCGCCGAGCCGGTGACGTTGGTTCGCTCGCCGACATTCACGAACGGGATCTCGGGCGTCAGCGTGAAGGGCTCGAGGCCCGAGAGCCGCATCAGCGGCTTCACGGTGGGAACCCGGCGCGGCGCCTTGCCGGCCACGGCACCCGCGATCGCCCGGATATGATCCGGCGTGGTGCCGCAGCAGCCGCCGACCATGTTGACGAGGCCGCTCTCGGCGAACTCGCCGACGAGCTTGGCCATCGCCTCCGGGCTCTCGTCGTAGAGGCCGAACTCGTTCGGCAGGCCGGCATTCGGATAGGCGCAGACCAGCGTGTCGCAGGTGCGCGAGAGCTCGTCGATATGGGCACGCATCTCGCGGGCGCCGAGGGCGCAGTTGAGCCCGAAGGTCAGCGGATCGGCGTGGCGCAGCGAGTGCCAGAACGCGGCCGGGGTCTGGCCGGACAGGGTGCGGCCGGAGAGGTCGGTGATGGTGCCCGAGATCATGATCGGCAGGCGGGTGCCGGTCTCCTCGAAGACTTGCCAGGCCGCCGCCACCGCCGCCTTGGCATTGAGGGTGTCGAAGATCGTCTCGATCAGGATCAGCTCGGCACCGCCGGCGATCAGGCCGCGCACCTGCTCGGCGTAGGCCGCGCGGACCTGGTCGAAGGTCACGGCGCGATAGCCGGGATTGTTGACGTCCGGCGAGATCGACAGGGTGCGGTTCGTCGGGCCGATGGCGCCGGCGACGAAGCGGCGGCGCCCGTCCTGCTTCTCGGCGAGGATCGCCGCCTCGCGGGCGAGCCGCGCGCCTTGCGCGTTCAGCTCGTGGATCACGGCTTCCATGCCGTAATCTCCTTGAGCGATCGTGGTGCCCGAGAAGGTGTTGGTTTCGACGACGTCGGCGCCGGCGAGGAAGTAGTCGAGGTGGATCTGCCGGATCGCGTCGGGTTGCGTCAGGATCAGGAGATCGTTGTTGCCCTTCTGGTCGTGCGCGTGCTCGCGAAAACGGTCGCCGCGGAAATCGGTCTCGGTCAGGCCGAGGCGCTGGATCACCGTGCCCATCGCCCCGTCGAGGACGAGGATCTTCTCCGCCGCGCGCCGGCGTAGCGCGGTCAGGATGTCGGCACCGTCAACGGGGCGGAGGTCGGTCATCGGGGTAGGGTTCCAGCGTGTCGGTCGGTTCAGTGTGTAGAATCGAGCCGGGCCGCAGGAATGCGGCCCGGGAGATGTCTTCTTGATGCGTGCGAGGTTTCGGCTCTCAGCCGCGGGCCTCAAGTTTGGCCATGCGCCGCTCAGGAGCGTCCAGACGCTCCTCGACGTCGGCCGCGGCGTAGCGGCCGAGCACCGATTCGCCGTTGACCGCCTCGCGGAGGTTGTCGAAACGCCTCTCAAGCCTGTCGAGACGGTCATTGATCGTCGCGAAGCCAGCGCGGGTGTCGTCCCGGGAGGCTGCGACGTCGGCCCGCATCTCTCGAAGGAGCGGAACGATCATGTCCTGCGGGTCCGCCATGAAAGGCTCTCCTCCGGCGAGAATAGTCAGGCCGCCACCTTCTCCGCCGCCGCCGGCGCCGCGCGCAGGCCCAGCAGGTGGCAGATCGCGTAGACGAGGTCGGCGCGGTTCATGGTGTAGAAGTGGAAGTCGGTGATGCCGCGGTCAACGAGGTCCAGCACCTGCTCGGCGGCGACCGCCGCGGCCACCAGCTTGCGGGTGGCGACGTCGTCCTCCAGGCCCTCGAAGCGGGCGGCGAGCCAGTCCGGCACCGAGGCGCCGGTGCGACGGGCGAAGTTCGCGGCCTGCTTGAAGTTCTGCACCGGCAGGATACCGGGGATGATCGGAATATCGATCCCCCGCGACTGCACCCGGTCGAGGTAGCGGAAGAACAGGTCGTTGTCGAAGAAGAACTGGGTGATGGCGCGGTCGGCGCCGCATTCGACCTTGGCCTTCAAGGCGTCGAGGTCCTGGTCGAGGGAGCCGGCCTCGGGATGACGCTCCGGATAGGCCGAGACCGAGACCTCGAAATCGCCGATGCGCTTGATGCCGGCGACGAGGTCGCAGGAGCGCTCGTAGCCGCCCGGATGCGCGGTGTAGGCGGTGCCGACGCCCTCCGCCGGGTCGCCGCGCAGGGCCACGATGTGGCGCACGCCGGCCTCGTGGTAGGCGCGCACCACGTCGTCGACCTCACCCTTGGTCGCCGCGACGCAGGTGAGGTGGGCGGCGGGCTTCAGGTCGGTCTCGCGCACCAGGCGCGACACGGTGTTGTGGGTGCGCTCCCGGGTCGAGCCGCCGGCGCCGTAGGTCACCGAGACGAAGCTGGGGCCGAGGGGCGCCAGGCGCTCGATCGACGACCACAGGGTCGTATCCATCTCCGGGGTCTTGGGCGGGAAGAACTCGAACGAGACCCGGATCGGGCGGCGGCTCTCGCGGCTCGGGCGGAAGGCGGTGGGGTACATCGGCGGCCTCGGGCGAAAAGACGGTGATGACGTCAGGCGACGGCGCGGTCGGGCATGCCGGACGCCGCTTCGGGGTGATGGGCGAGCCAGAGCGTGACGGTGAGCTGGTGCTCCGCGCCCCCGGCCGGGGCGAGGTGGCGCAGCCGCACGTCGGTCAGCCCGGCCTCGGAGAGCCAGCCCGCGACCTGCTCAGGGGCGAAGCCGAGGCGGCGATGCGCCTCGTCGGCCCTCAGGAATTCCAGGCCATGCGGGGCGAAATCGACCACGAGGAGGCGGCCGCCCGGAGCGACGAGGCGGGCGGCCTCCCGCAGGGCCCGGGCCGGGTCGTCGAGATAGTGCAGCACCTGGTGGATCAGCACGAGGTCGAAGCTCGCCCGGCCGAAGGGGGGCGCGTGGATGTCCCCCTGGCGCAGGTCGATCCGGGTCAGGCCCTGGCGCTCCAGGTTGGCGCGGGCGACCGACAGCATGGCGTGGTTGGCATCGAGCCCGGTCGCCCGGGAGGCCCGCGGCGCGAGAAGCCCGAGCATCCGCCCGGTCCCGGTGCCGAGATCGACGAGGCTGCCGATCGGGCCTGACCCGAGCGCGTCGAGCACCGCCGCCTCGACGGTGGCCTCCGGCACGTGGAGCGAGCGCACCCGGTCCCATTGCGGGGCGAGCCGGGCGAAGAAGCTCTGGGCGGCCTCGGCGCGCTGCGCCCGCACCGCCTGCAGCCGGGCCCGGTCCTCGGACAGGGGGGGCGCCGCGGCGTCGAGCGCGGCGATGAGCGGCGCCACCAGCCCGGCCACCCCGTCGCGCAGGCGGAAGAACGCCCAGGCGCCTTCCCGGTGGCGCACCACCAGCCCGGCCTCGACCAGGAGCTTGAGGTGGCGGGAGATGCGCGGCTGCGACTGGCCCAGGATGTCGGTGAGGTCGGAGACCGACAACTCGCCCTCGCCGAGCAGCACCAGGATGCGCAGGCGCGTCTCCTCCGCCGCGGCGCGCAGCACGCCCAGAGCGTCGGCGAAGGGAACGGTGGCGGTCATTCCGGTGGGCTCCTCGCCTCCGATGCGAAACATAAAGATATCTTTATGTGAGTAACGGCAAGGGCGCAAGCGCCGTTTTGACGGCGGTGCCGCGCTTCGGCGAGGCCTGCCCGAAAACGGCGTCGCCCCGGCGCGCGGGGCGCGCGCCGGGGCGATCGGTCGTGGGGTGAAGCGACGGGTCAGCGGCAGGGAAGCTGCGTGGCACCGGCGGAGACGAGGCCCGCGAGGCTGCGCAGGTCGTCCGGGTAGCGCGGGCTGCGGGCCACCGCCTCCGCCTCGCGCTGGAGCCGGGCATGGCAGGAGCAGGTCGGCAGGCCCTGGCCGCGCGGCGGCGTGCAGGCGTCGTGGCGCATGCACGCCGCGTCGAGGGCGTCGATCGGCGGCCGGCCGGCGCCGCGGCTGCCGGGTCCGCAGTAATTGCCGTGGAAGACCAGGGAATCGCGCGGCATCACGGCGTCCGGCACGACCCCGAGGCCGAACGGCAGGTCCTGCGCGGCCGCCGGCCCGGCGGCACCCGCCAGACAAGACAGCAGTCCCGCGACCAACACCAGTCTTGAACAAACGAATGGGCGCATGAGATGTAGTCTCTTCCTAGTTCTCCCAAGTCACAGCATGCCAGTTTCCACGAGCGGCGCAATCGTGCAGCTGCGCGGATCGTGCGCCTCCACACGGCGGCGGATCCCGGGGGCGGGAGCGCGCCGACGATTGACCCGACCGCCGGCATCGCTTACGTTCACGCTTCGTTCGGGCGCCCGCGCCCGCTCCAGGAGCGTCCCGCGGCCATGGCGCACGCCCCCTCCCCCGGCAAGGCACCGTCCGGCAAGACGCTGTTCTTCTTCGAGAAACCCTCGGCGATGCGCCAGGTGCAGCGGTTCTTCCGCTCGCCGAGCACGGTCTGCGTCGCCGCCGAGGGCCACCTCCTGGAGGTGGCCGAGCCCGGCGAGATCCGGCCGGACTGGAAGCCCTGGCGCTTCGACGCGCTGCCGATCGCCATGGAAAGACTGCCGGTCGCGCCCGGGCACGGCCGCTCGGGCCAGTCGCACGCGCCGAAGCTCGCGGCGATCCGCCAGGCGCTCGCCGGGGTCGAGCGGGTGATCATCGCCACCGATCCGGGCCGCGAGGGCTCGATGATCGCCTGGGAGGTGCTGGAGCATCTCGGCTGGCGCGGCCGGGTCGATCGGCTCCGCCTCGGCGCCCTCGACGAGATCTCGATCCGCCGCGCCTTCGGGCTGCTGGCGAAGGAGGACGATTCCGGCGAGCGCGACTACGCCGCCTATCTCGAGGCCTTGTGCCGGCAATACGAGGACTGGCATCTCGGCCTCAACGGCACGCGGGCGGTGTCCCTGCGCCTGCGCCCGCCCGCCTTCCGCGAGCCGTGGCGCTTCGGCGGCGTGCAGACGCCGACGCTGGCGATCCTCGCCGATCTCGAGGAGCGCATCCGCACCTTCGTGCCGCGCGACTTCTACAAGATCGCCCTGCCGGTGACGACCGAGAGCGGCGCGAGCCTGACGCTCTGGCACGCGCCGAAGGAGAAGATCTTCGACATCAAGGACGCCGAGACGATCCGCGACGCGGCGGAGGGCTGGGCCGGCCCGCTCGCGGTGGCGCAGAAGGACGTGCGTCGGGCGCCGCCCAAGCTCTTCTCAAAGGACACCCTCGCCCGGGCCTGCGCCAAGCGCTTCGGCTGGGACCCGCAGGCGACGGCGCGCCACGCGCAGGCGCTCTACGACAAGGGGTATCTCAGCTATCCCCGCACCGAATCGGTGCACCTGCCGGAATCGCAAGCCAAGGACGCCGCGGCGGTGCTCGCGGCGATCGCCACCGCGGACAAGGACCTCGCCGCCCACGCCCCCGAGACGCCGCAGATCCGCCGCGGGCCGAAGGGCCATTACGTGAAGGATCCGGGCGAGCACCACGCCATCGTCCCCTTGCGCAAGGTGCCGGGGCCGGGCGACGCCGCGCCCGAGGCTTTGCGGCTCTGGCTCCTGATCGCCAGGACCTTCCTCGCCGCCCACATGGCGGACGGGATCGACGCCCGCACCACCGTCACGGCCGACATCGCGACGCCGCTCGGTCGCAAGCGCTTCGCCATCACCGGCAGCGTGGTGAAGGTGCCGGGCTGGCGCGCGCTCTACGGCACCGAGGCCGACGAGGACGAGGTCGTCCCCGGCAAGGCCAAGGCCGACGACGAGCCAACCACCGGGCGCCTGCCGGCGGTCCGCGACGGCGAGGCGGGCACGGGCGGCGAGCCGACGATCGAGACCGCCCGGACCGAGCCGCCCCGGCGCATCACCCGGGGCGAATTGCCGGTGGTGATGGGCCGGCTGATCGACCAGGTCGAGGACCCGGCCCTGAAGCGGGCGCTGGAGAACCCCGCCAACCCGACCGAGCCGAAGGGCCTCGGCACCGCCGCCACCCGCGACGCGGTGCTGCCGAAGCTGATCAAGAGCCACTACGTCACGCTGCTCAAGGGCAAGGACCCGGCGATCACCGTGACGGAGGTCGGCCTCGCCTTCGTCGCCGCGGTGCGCCGGGTGTTCCCGGCCTATGGCGATCCGGTCGGGCGGGCGGTGTTCGAATCGGAGCTGGCCGAGATCGGCCGGGCCGCGACCAAGGCCGAAGCGTTACGCCGGGCGGACGCCTTCCGCCAGCGCACCCGCGAGCGCGTCGAGGCGCTGATCGGCGCGGTGTCGGGCGCCGATCGCCTGGAGGTGGATGCCGAGGCGCCCGCCCGCGGCGGCGGCCGTGCGCCGACCGCCGCGATGGTGTCGTTCGCGAAGTCCCTCGCCGCGCGCAAGGGCATCCCCCTCCCCCCGGAGGCGACGCGCGAGGTCGGCGCCTGCCGGGTCTTCCTCAACACTCATGCGGGACCGAAACTCGCCCCGGCGGGCGAGGGCGGAACCCGGCCGCCGACCCCGGCGATGCTGCGCTTCGCCGCCTCCCTCGCCCGCGAGAAGCGGATCGAGGCGCTGCCGCCCGAAGTCGAGACCGACTTCGCCGCCTGCCGCGCCTTCCTCGACGCCCATGCGGGCGGCGACGGCAAGGCGGGCGACAGCAAGGCGGGCAAGGCCGCGCCCGCCCGCGAGGCCCCAGCGAAGAAGACCCGCCGCCCGCGCACGGCCGCGAGCCCGTCCCGCGCCCCACGGCGGCGCCGGGCCGCCGGCGGGGCGTGAGGCGGGCGCCGGCAAACAATCGCCCGCGCGCCCGCACGAGACGGCTGGACAGGCGATCCGAGCGTCTCTATACCGCCGCTCAACGCCGCTGCCCCAGGCAGCCGGCGGGCCCGGGTAGCTCAGTTGGTAGAGCATGCGACTGAAAATCGCAGTGTCGGCGGTTCGACTCCGTCCCCGGGCACCACTTCCTCGTCCCTGACGTGAGTGGTGCCGTCCCTGAGCGGGGACGATCTCTGGTGCTTGGACCGCTGCCTCGCGCGGCTGGTGCGCCCGGGTAGCTCAGTTGGTAGAGCATGCGACTGAAAATCGCAGTGTCGGCGGTTCGACTCCGTCCCCGGGCACCATTTCTTTCACGAGAATAAACGGATTGCTTGTCTCGGCAAATCCGACATCGATTGCGCTACCGCGCCGATCGACTGCGGATGGGCATCCTCGACGACGGTCACACTCTCCGCGCCATTCCGAAGTCTAGCCCGGAATGGCGCGGAGAATGGCAGAACTCGCTCTGCCGCCCGACGGATTTGCAAGAGATGCTCTGTCCCCTCGCGACTTCATCCTGAGGTCGTGGATGGGATGCGGCCGATCGTGGGGGGTGTCACCCGGAGGCGGAGATTAGTCCTCAATGATGCCCACCACCCCCATGCTGCATCGATCCCCCCCGCTGCGGCTCCGGCTGCAGCGGCACGCCCTTCTGCAGCGGCATCTTCACCCCGCCCTCGACCGGCGCCATCATGTTGTAGTTCATGTGGTGCATGATCCACACTGTGCCACCGAACAGCAGGAAGACGATCAGGACTCCGAACGCCAGCGCCATGATGTTGTTGGTGTTGTCCGGCCCGCTGGTGAGGTGGAGGAAGAAGACGAGGTGCACGCCCATCTGGGCGATGGCGAAGGTGAGGAGCGCGACGGGGATCGCCGGCGCCCACATGATCTTGGTCTGCGCGACCCAGAACGAGGCGGCGGTGAGCAGGAGCGCCAGCCCCAGCCCGATCAGGTAGCTGCGCAGGCCCGTCCCGAATTCCTCGTGGGCGTATTCGTCGCCGGGGGCGACGTCGGCGTGCGCCCGGTCCTCGGTGTAGCTCATGCGGCGGACCCCATCAGGTAGACGACCGTGAAGACGGCGACCCAGACGATGTCGAGGGCGTGCCAGAACAGCGAGAAGCACATCACGCGGCGCAGGATGTCCTCGCGAAACCCCTTGGCGAAGACCTGCGCCATCATGGTGAGCAGCCAGAGCAGCCCGACCGTGACGTGTAGGCCGTGGCAGCCGACCACGGTGAAGAAGGCCGACAGGAAGGCGCTGCGGGTCGGGCCGGCATCGCGGGCGATGAGATCCGCGAATTCGCGCAGTTCCAGGGCCAGGAAGCCGGCTCCGAGGAGGAAGGTCACCGCCATCGCGGCCTGGAAGACCAGGGCCCGGCGGGCGTCGAGCGCCAGGGAGGCGATGCCGCAGGCAAAGCTCGAGAACAGCAGCAGGACCGTCTCGATCGCCACGTTGGTATAGTCGAACAGCTCCGCCGGGCCGGGCCCGCCGGCAGTGCCGCCGCGCAAAACCGCGTAGGCCGCGAAGAACGCGGCGAACATCACGATGTCGCTGAGGAGGAAGATCCAGAAGCCGTAGCCGACGACGATGCGCTTCGGCGACGGCCCCCCGATGCCGCGCCCGGTGGCCCGGGTCTCGCCCTCCCCGCGGGCATGGTGGCCAAGATGGTTGGGGTCGCGCCGGATCGGCACCACGCCCGGGAGAGCGCCCGGAATCGCCGCCGAGTCGCTCATGCGGCCTCCTTGCGCCGGGCCTGCTGCAAGGCCTCGAGGCGGCTCGCCCGGTTGAGGCGGTTGATGCGCGCGACGGCGTCCGCCGGGATCTCGTACTCGACCCGGTCGCGCCAGGCGAAGACCACGAAGGTGGCGAAGGCACCGGCCAATCCGAGGGCGGCGAGCCACCAGATGTACCAGATCATCGCGAAGCCCACGAGGGTCGCGAAGAAGGCGCAGACGACGCCGGTCGGGCTGTTGAGCGGCATCTCGACCGGCTCGTAATCCGGCTCCTCGCGCAGGCGCGCCTGCTCGCGGGCGCGCTGCTTGATCGCCCAGTAGGCCTCCTCACCCTCGACATGCGGCATCACCGCGAAGTTGAACGAGGGGGGCGGCGAGGCGGTGGCCCATTCGAGGGAACGCCCGTCCCACGGATCGCCGGTGACGTCGCGCAACTGCTCGCGGCGGCGGATGCTGACGACGAGCTGCACCACCTGGCAGACCACGCCGACCACCATCACGATCACGCCGAGGCTCGCCGCAACGATCCACGGATACCATTCGGCGACGGAGAAGTGCTGCAGCCGCCGGGTCATGCCCATCAGGCCGACGACGTAGAGCGGCGTGAACACCCAGACGTAGCCGATCAGAGAGAACCAGAACGCCGCCTTGCCCCACCACTCGTCAAGGGTGAAGCCGAAGGCCTTCGGGAACCAGTAGGTGTAGCCGGCGAAGGCCGCGAACACGACCGCGCTGACGATGACGTTGTGGAAGTGGGCGACCAGGAACAGCGAGTTGTGCAGCACGAAGTCGGCCGGCGGGATCGCCAGGAGCACGCCGGTGGCGCCGCCGACCACGAAGGTGACGAGGAACGCCACCGACCACAGCATCGGCGTGGTGAACCGCACGCGGCCGCCATACATCGTGAACATCCAGTCGAAGATCTTCACCCCGGTCGGCACCGCGATGATCATCGAGGTGATGCCGAACACGCCGTTGACGTCGCCGCCCGGCCCCATGGTGAAGAAATGGTGCAGCCAGACCGTGAAAGAGAGCAGGCAGATCGCCAGCGTCGCCCAGACCATCGAGCGGTAGGCGAAGAGCGGCTTGCCCGAGAAGGTCGAGATCACCTCGGAGAAGATGCCGTAGGCCGGCAGCGCCAGGATGTAGACCTCCGGGTGCCCCCAGGCCCAGAACAGGTTCATGAACAGCATCGAGTTGCCGCCGGCCTCGTCGGTGAAGAAGTGGAAGCCGAGGTATCGGTCGAGGGTCAGCATCGCGAGCGTCGCGGTCAGGATCGGGAAGGCCGCGATGATGAGGAGGTTCGAGGCGAGCGCGGTCCAGCAGAACATCGGCATGCGCAGGTAGCTCATGCCCGGCGCCCGCATCTTGAGGATGGTGGTGACGAGATTGACGCCGGACATCAGCGTGCCGATGCCGGAGATCTGGATCGCCCAGAGGTAGTAATCGACGCCGACCCCGGGCGAGTAGGTGGTTTCCGAGAGCGGCGGCGACGGCCACCAGCCGGTGCGGGCGAACTCGCCCACAACCAGCGAGACGTTGACGAGGAGCGCGCCCGTCGCGGTGAGCCAGAAGCTGACCGAATTGAGGGTCGGGAAGGCGACGTCGCGCACGCCGAGCTGCAGCGGCACGACGAAATTCATCAGCCCGATCATGAACGGCATCGCGCCGAAGAAGATCATGATCGTGCCGTGGGCGGAGAAGATCTGGTCGTAGTGCTCCGGCGGCAGGTAGCCCGGCGCGTTGTAGGCGAGCGCCTGGTGCGAGCGCATCAGGATCGCGTCGGAGAAGCCGCGGATCAGCATCACGAGCCCGAGGAGGACGTACATCACGCCGATGCGCTTGTGGTCGACGCTGGTGATCCACTCGCGCCACAGGTACGGCAGCCAGCCGGCGATCGCGACCCAGGCGATGACGCCGAGAAGGACGAGGCCGACCAAGGCCGCGGCGACGAGCGGGATCGGCTGGTCGAACGGGATCGCCGACCAGGTCAGCTTGCCGAGCATGCTCACGAGCCCCCTTTGGGTTTGACGTTCGGCGGGGCGCCGTTGTCGCCCTCCCGACCCGGGCCGGGGCCCTTCGGGATGGTCTGGTCGACGATGCGGCGAAACAGGTCGGGCTCGACGCTGCCGTAGGTGACGGGCATGTCGACGACGCTCTGCTTGGCAAGCTCGCCATAGGCCGCCGTGTCGAGTGGTGGGCCGCCCTTGGCGCGCTGGATCCAGTCGGTGAAGGCGCCATCCGGCACGACGCGGGCCGGGAACTGCATGTGGGGGAAGCCGTCGCCGCTGAAATGCGTCGAGAGGCCGTGCAGCGTGGCCTCCTGATCGCCCATCAGGTTGAGCTGCGAGGTCATGCCTCGCATCGTGTAGATCATGCTTCCGAGCCGCGGCACGAAGAACGAGTTCCAGACGCTGCTCGAGGTCAGGATGAACTGCACCGGCGTGCCGACCGGTACGACGAGTTCATTGACTGAGGCGACCTGCTGCTCGGGGTAGATGAAGAGCCACTTCCAATCGAGCGACACGACCTGCACCCGCAGGGGTGGCTTGTCGGACTCGAGCGGCACCGCCGGATCGAGTCGGTGCGCCCCGATCCAGGCGATGCCGCCGAGGAACACGATGGTGAGGAACGGCACCGACCAGACGACGAGCTCGATCTTGCCGGAGAAGGCCCAGTCCGGCCGGTAATGCGCCCGTGGGTTGGAGGCGCGGAACCACCAGGCGAAGACCAGCGTGACGATCATCGTCGGCACGATGATGGCGAGCATGATGATCGAGGCGACGACCAGGATGTTGGCCTCGTCCGCACCGACCGGGCCCTTGGCGTTGAGCAGGCTCATCTGGCAGCCGGACAGGACGAGTCCGGGGATGACGACGGCCGCGATTCGGAGAGACGCGGCGGGGACTCTCGTCCGCCGGCGCGGTGGCAGGGTCGCAGCAGCCGTCATCGCAACGCCGCAAGGGAAGATGCGGATAGAGACTTCGCGGCATCTCCGTGAGGTTGGCTGCGGCGCATACGGCCCTCCGGCGCACCCGATCGATCCAGCGCATGGTCGGTCGGACTTTCCGCACCCTTCGTGCCGCCGATCGACCGTCCCTGCACTGCTTCATGTTAAGTTGACAGGGATTGTCGTATCTTTAGCCGGGCTCTCCGCCAGAGAACATCTATGGCTCCGCAGTCGTGACTTTGACACGGGCGTTTGACTCATCGAGCCGGAGCGCCGGGCCGGCCTGACGCGGACCGCCCCGGAGGCGACGGCCGGCCTCACCGCATCTGCTCAGCGAGATCCGGCTCGTGGCGGAGCCGGACAAGCGCGTGCTGGAGCCGAACCCGAAGATCTCGTGGGACGCATGGTGCGACGATTGCCGTTTGATCCGCGGGTCGATCGGCAAGACCTATCCCGAGACCTTCCACGATGACGGCCGGCGGATGTGGGGGCCCGGCGGCTTCCAGCGGCCGATGCCGGCCTGCAAGCGCCAGTGGCACGCCCGGACCGGCAAGGCCAACGTCGTCACGCTGACGGGGCTCGACGAGGACCACGACATGCCGGGGGACGGCCTGGACGCGTTCCGGATGATGACCCTGCGCAGCAACGACCAGTTCGACACCACGGTGTTCGGCTACGACGACCGCTTCCGCGGCATCAAGGGCACCCGCGACGCGCTGCTGATGGACTGCCTCGGTATCGACCGGCTCGGCCTCACCGGCGGGGCGATGGTGCGGGTGGAGACGGTCGCGGACGACGGAGTTCGGCGCGAGCTGCCGGGGCTCACCATCGTCGATTACGACATCCCCATCGGCTGCGTCGGCGTTCATTAGCCGGAGGCGAACGTGCTCCTGCCGCTCTGGCATGACGCCATCGGCAGCATGACCCCGGCGGCGAAGTCGATTCCGGTGCGGGTGCACCGGATGGACGGCGACGCCGCCCGCACCCGGCACGGCCGGCCGCAAGGAACATTGCAGCCGTGACGCGTCAGCGCGCGGGCGCGGGCCGCGCCACGGGACCCCGTCCGCCGGAGGCCGTCCGGTTCTGCCACAGGTTGAGCGGCACAATCAGGATCACCGTGCCGAGCACCCACCAGGCCGGGCGCACATCGTAGGAGAAGTCGAGATTGGCGGCGAGCACGGCGTCGGCCGGCACGCCTGTGGCGAGCGCGTACCACAGGGCCTCCAGCCCCGCCGTCGCGAGGCCGGCCGCGAGGCTCAAGCCCAGGAGCGGCAGCGGAGCGGTCGGTACCTTGAGATGATGCATCAGCCGCCAGCCCATCAGGGCCAGGAACAGACCGCTCCAGTAGACCGGCTTCGAGACGTCGATCTTCGATTGCAGGAAGAAGTGCAGCAGTGCCAAAGCGGTGAGCAGGTAGACCAGCCGGTGCAGCCGCGGCCAGGCCTTGCCGAGCCGGCGGATCATCCCGTCCGTCGAGGTGATGCCGAGCACCACGAGGCCGAGCAGGCCCGCGAACCCGATGGTGAGGTAGATGCGAAACACGATCTCGCTCGCCACCCGGGCGAGGTCGAACTTCTGGTCGACGATGTAGAGCGTGAAGTGGATCAACGCGTAGGCGAGCGCGGTGAGCCCCAGCATCCGCCGCACCAGGATCAGCTTGGGCGCGTTGGCGATGCGCCGCATCGGCGTGACCGCGAGCGAGAGGATCAGGAACCGCACCGACCAGTCGCCCATGGCGTGCAGGTAGGCTGTGAGAGGCTTGGCGCCGAGACGGTCGAGAGCATAGGCCGCGGTGAACCACAGGCCGGGCGCGAGGGCGAGGAGGAAGACCGCGAGCTTGAACCGGGACAGGCGGCCGGCGCGGTCGAGCCAAGGATAGGCCAAGCGGGGATAGGACATCCGGGGGTGGGCGGGCATTCGGGAACCGGGTGCAGTGCGGAATGCGCCACAGATAAGCCGCGAGCGGAGGTTTGACCCGATCCGCCGACCACACGATGGCGTGAGAGACGGCACCCTGAGGAGATCCGCCGTGCCGCGCAAAGCCCTCGCCGCCCTCCTGCTGCTGCTGACACCCACGGCGCAGGCCGCCTGTCCCACCCCGCCGGCCCCGCCGCCGGTGAGCGAGAAGCCGGTCAAGCCCGCCCTGCCGCAGAAGCCCGCCTGCCTCGACGCCAAGGGCGGCTGCCCGGGCTGGGAGGCCTACACCTACAACGACGGGATCAAGGCCTACAACGCGCAGCTCGGCCCCTACCGCACGGGCGCCGAGGCCTATGCCCGCAAGCTCAAGGCCTACGCCGACGGCAGCGTGGCGTATGCCAATTGCGAGATGCAGTCGATGCAGTGACGGCAGCGTGGTAGGCTCGCGCCCATGGCCGGCCTGCCCCGATCCCGCATGAACGTCGACGCGTTCCTCGCCTGGACCGCCACGGTGCCGGGCCGCCACGAACTCGTCGACGGCGAGGTTTTCGCGATGGCGCCGGAACGGGCTCGGCACGCGCGGGTGAAATTCGCCGTCCAGGCCGCCCTCGACCGCGGCGTGAGGGCGCTGAGCTCTCCTTGCGAGATGTTGCCCGACGGCATGACCGTGCGGATCGACGCCCACACCGCCTACGAACCGGATGCCCTGGTCTATTGCGGCCCCCGGATGGATCCCGACGCAGTCGAGCCGCCGCCGCCGGTGATCGTCGTCGAGGTGCTGTCGCCCGGGACCCGGTCGGTCGATGCCGGGGCGAAGCTCGCCGGCTATTTCCTGCTGCCGAGCGTGGTGCACTACCTCCTGATCGATCCCCGGCGTCCTTGCGTGATCCATCATCGCCGGACCGGCACGGCGATCGAGACCCGGATCGTCACCGAGGGGAGCATGGCGCTCGATCCGCCGGGAATGGCGCTCGCGGTGGCGGACCTCTTCGGCGAACGATGACCACCGTGCTACGATTCCTGCCGCAGGAATGACTCCCGACAGGTTCAGCGCGATGAAGCCGCTCCCGCAGACCCGCATGAGCGTCGACGAGTACCTGGCCTGGAGCGAAGACAATCCGGGACGCTACGAACTCGTGCAGGGCGAGGTGTACGCGGTGGCGGCCGAGCGGGCGCGTCACGCCAGGACACGGGTCGCAGTCTTCGATGCTCTGCGGAGCGCGGTGCGCTCCGCAGGTGTTGCATGCGAAGCGATGCCGGACGGGATGACCGTCCGCGTCGACACCCGCACGACCTACGAGCCGGACGCCCTGGTCTATTGCGGCCCCCGAATCCACCCCGACGCAGTCGAGGTGAAGAACCCGGTCATCGTCGTCGAAGTCTCGTTGCCGAGCACCCGCCGGACCGATGCGAGCGAGAAGCTCACCGGCTACTTCCAGGTACCGAGCATCCATCATTACCTCATGGTCGATCCGGACCGACGCACCGTCGTCCATCACCGCCGCGCCGGCGACGGGACCGAGACCGCCTTCGTTCAGGACGGTACCCTCGTCCTCGACCCGCCAGGCCTCGAACTCCCCGTCGCGTCGCTGTTCGAGGAGCCGTGAGGCCCCGCGCTTGACCCCCCGTGCGGCGGATGCGACAGGCGGCCCAACCTCTCGCGCGCGAGCCCCTGCATGACCGACTCCCTCGACCTCCTCGTCCTCGGCAACGCCATCGTCGACGTGATGGCCCGCACCGACGAGGCCTTCCTGGTGCGCGAGGGCGTGCACAAGGGCGCGATGCAGCTCATCGACGAGGCGCGGGCCGAGCATCTGTTCGGGGTGATGGGCCCGGCCACGGTCATCTCGGGCGGCTCGGGCGCCAACACGGCGGTGGGTGCGGCGGTGCTGGGCGCCCGGGCAGGCTTCATCGGCAAGGTGCGGGACGACGAGCTCGGCCGGCTCTTCGCCCACGACCTCAACGCCACCGGCGTGCAGTTCGGTGTCGCCCCTGCGGCTGAGGGCCCGGCGACGGCGCGCTGCTTCGTGCTCGTGACGCCGGACGGCGAGCGCACCATGAACACCTATCTGGGCGCGTGCCAGGGCCTCTCCGCGGCGGACGTGGACGAGGACGTCGTGAGGGGCGCCCGCCACGTCTATCTCGAGGGCTATCTGTGGGACCCGCCGGCCGCGAAGGAGGCGTTCCGCAAGGCGGCCAAGATCGCCCATGGTGCCGGCAACAAGGTGGCGCTGACCCTGTCCGATGCGTTCTGCGTCGATCGCTACCGCGACGAGTTCCTAGGCCTGATCCGCGACGGCAGCCTCGACATCCTGTTCGCCAACATCCACGAGCTGAAGAGCCTGTACCAGACCTCTGACGCCGACACGGCGGTCGCGGCCCTGCGCCAGGAAAAGGGGCTCCTCGGCGTCGTCACCCGCTCCGAGGAGGGCGCCCTGGTGGTGTCCGGGACCGAGACGAAGTCGGTGCCGGCCTCGCCCGTGCGCGAGGTGGTCGACACGACCGGCGCCGGCGACCTGTTCGCTGCGGGCTTCCTCGCCGGCCTCGCCCGCGGCCTCGACCACGCCGACTGTGCCCGCCTCGGCGCGGTGGCGGCAGCGGAAGTGATCTCCCATATCGGCGCCCGGCCGCAGGCGGACCTCAAGGCGCTCGCCGGCCAGGCCGGCCTGTAATACCGCCGCACCTTCGAGCGGACGCGTTCGACGGTGCCAGGCAAGCCCGAACGGGCGCCGGCGCTGATGCGCCGGTCGCCTTCGCGTCGACACGTGGATGCGAAGGCGCGAGGGAATAAGGACCGACCGGGCGGGCGGCGCTTCCGTCAGAGCTTGACGGGTGCTAGGAGCTGTCGCACGCCCGTCACGCCGGTGCGGCACCGAGACAAGAAACCATCCGCCAGGGAGCGGCCCCCCATTGGTCGAGAACCGCCGCTTCGGCAACCTGATCCCGCATCTCGTGCTCTGCCTCGGGGTCGGCATCGTCGTCTTCCCGGTCTACCTGGCGCTGATCGGCTCGACCCATGACGCTGCCACCATCGCCAACGGCCAGATGCCGCTCTGGCCGGGCGGCCACGGCCTCGAGACCTACCGGCGCGCACTGACCGAGTCCGGCATGGCCGGCGCTCCCGTCGGACTGATGCTGCTCAACAGCACGATCATGGCGCTTGCCATCGCGCTGGGGAAGATCTTCATCTCGCTGCTCTCGGCCTACGCGCTGATCTACTTCCGGTTTCCGTTCCGGCAGACCGCGTTCTGGGCGATCTTCGTCACCCTGATGCTGCCGGTCGAGGTGCGGATCTACCCGACCTACAAGGTCGCGGCCGACCTCCAGCTCCTCGACACCTATGCGGGCCTCGCCCTGCCGCTGATCGCCTCGGCGACCGCGACGCTGCTGTTCCGTCAGTTCTTCCTCACGGTGCCGAACGAGCTCGTCGAGGCCTCCCGCATCGACGGGGCCGGACCGGTGCGGTTCTTCCTCGACACCCTGCTGCCGCTCTCGCGCACCACGATGGCGGCCCTGTTCGTGATCCAGTTCCTGTACGGCTGGAATCAGTATCTCTGGCCGCTCCTCGTCACCACCCGCGACGACATGCAGACGGTGGTGATCGGCCTGCGCAAGATGACCTCGATCACCGACCAGCTCACCGAGTGGCAGATCGTCATGGCGACCGCCGTGCTGGCGATGCTGCCGCCGGTCGTGGTGGTGTTCGCGATGCAGAAGCTGTTCGTGCGCGGCCTGGTGGAGACCGAGAAGTGACCTCTTTCCGTACGATCGGACGCGTCTGATGGCCGGCCTCGCCCTCGATCAACTGCGCAAGACCTATTCCGGCGGCGTCGACGCGGTGCGCGGCGTCTCGCTGGACGTGCCGGACGGCGCCTTCTGCGTCCTCGTCGGTCCCTCGGGCTGCGGCAAGTCCACCGTGCTGCGGATGATCGCCGGCCTCGAGACCGTGACTTCGGGAGCGATCACCATCGGCGACCGCACGGTCAACGACGTCGAGCCGGCCGACCGCGACATCGCGATGGTGTTCCAGAATTACGCGCTCTATCCCCACATGCGCGTCTACGACAATCTCGCCTACGGGTTGCGCAACCGCGGTACGCCGAAGCCCGAGATCGAGACCCGGGTGAAGGAGGCGGCGCGGCTCCTCGGCCTCGAGGCGATGCTGACCCGCTACCCGCGCCAGCTGTCGGGCGGCCAGCGCCAGCGCGTCGCCATGGGGCGGGCGATCGTCCGCAAGCCGCAAGTGTTCCTGTTCGACGAGCCCCTGTCGAACCTCGACGCCAAGCTCCGGGTGCAGATGCGGGTCGAGATCCGCCGCCTGCAGCGCCAGCTCGGCGTCACCACGGTCTACGTCACCCACGACCAGGTCGAGGCGATGACCATGGCCGACCGGCTGGTGGTGATGAATGGCGGCCAGATCGAGCAGGTCGGCACCCCGATCGAGATCTACCGCCGCCCCGCCACCCGCTACGTCGCGACCTTCATGGGCTCGCCGCCGATGAACATCCTGCCCGCCGAAGCGGTGGCGGGGGGCGTTCGGATCGACGGGACGGTGATCCCGGCGGCCGGCCTGATTGCCGGCACCGCGGTCGAGGCCGGCATCCGGCCCGAGGACCTGCGGATCGCCGAGGCCGGCCTCCCCTTCCGGATCGCCTTCGTGGAGGAACTCGGCGCGACGCGACTGCTGCACGGGCCGCTCGCCGGCACCGACGTGGCGGTGCAGGTTCCGGCGGGATCCGCGCCGCAGGAGGGCGACACGGTGCGCCTCGCGATCGAGCCCTCCGCCCTGCACCTGTTCGACCCCACCACCGGACGGCGGCTGGCGCAGGGCTGACCGGAAGCGGGCGGGCTTTCCCGCTGCCTGAGCCGCGTCGTATGCAAGCGGACCACGATCCCGGGAAGCGGGGTCTGACGCGCCATCCCGCGAACGGGAGGCGCGACGACGGGAGGCTCGTTTCTCGTGCACAAACCGCTTGCCGGCATCAAGGTGCTCGAACTCGCCCGCATCCTGGCCGGTCCGTGGATCGGCCAGCTCCTGGCGGATCTCGGCGCCGACGTGGTCAAGGTCGAGCGGCCGGGTGTCGGGGACGATACGAGGTCCTGGGGTCCGCCCTTCGTCGCGGGTGCGGACGGCGGGACGCTGTCGGCCTCGTATTTCCACTCGACGAACCGCGGCAAGCGCTCGGTCGCGGCGGATTTCGAGACCGCGGAAGGCCAGGCGGTGGTGCGCAAGCTCGCCACCCACGCCGACGTGGTGATCGAGAACTTCAAGGTCGGCGGCCTGAAGAAGTACGGCCTCGACCATGAGAGCTTGAGCGCGCTCAATCCGCGGCTGATCACCTGCTCGGTCACCGGCTTCGGCCAGGACGGCCCCTACGCGCCGCGCGCCGGCTACGATTTCATGATCCAGGGCCTCGGCGGGATCATGTCGCTCACCGGCGAGCCCCAGGGCGAGCCGGTCAAGACTGCGGTCGCCTTCGCGGACGTGTTCACCGGGGTCTACGGCACCGTCGCGATCCTCGCCGCCCTCCAGGGCCGGCACGCGACGGACAAGGGCTGCCACATCGACATGGCGCTCCTCGACACCCAGGTCTCGGTGCTCGGCAACCAGGCCCTGGTCTATCTCGTCTCCGGGCTGCTGCCGCCGCGGATGGGCAACGAGCATACCAGCATCGTTCCCTACCAGGTCTTCCCGACCGCCGACGGCCACATCATCGTCGCCTGCGGCAATGACGGGCAGTTCCAGAAGCTCTGCGGCGTGCTCGGCACCGCCTGGCACCTCGACCCGGACTACGCCACCAATCCGGGCCGGGTCACCCGCCGCGACGTGCTGATCCCGCTCATCAGTGCCGAGACCAGCCGCCACAGCAAGGCGGACCTGCTGGCGCGGCTCGGCGCCGTCAACGTGCCGGTCGGCCCGATCAACGACCTCGCCGAGGTTTTTTCCGACCCGCAGGTGGTCCATCGCGGCCTGCGCCTCGACCTCCCCGAGCCGCGGGCGAAGGGCGGCACGATCCCGAGCGTGCGCTCGCCGATCGTCATCGACGGCGTGCCGATGGCGGCGGACACCGCCTCGCCGCAGGTGGGGGACCATACCGAGAGCGTGCTGGCGGATCCGGCCTGGGGCGGGTGACGCAGACCGGTTACGCCTGAGAGATTGCTGGAGGACATACCCATGACCGACGCCCCCCGCCCCCGCACCGGCGGGCAGATCCTGGTGGATCAGCTCGCCCGCCACGGCGTCGGCGACATCTTCTGCGTTCCTGGGGAAAGCTACCTCGCGGTGCTCGACGCGCTGCACGACGCCGAGATCCGCCTCACCGTCTGCCGGCAGGAGGGTGGCGCGGCGATGATGGCGGAGGCGCACGGCAAGCTCACGGGCAAGCCGGGCATCTGCTTCGTCACCCGCGGCCCCGGCGCCACCAACGCGGCGCCCGGCCTGCACATCGCCCGGCAGGACTCGACCCCGATGATTCTGTTCGTCGGCCAGATCGAGCGGGCGGCGCGCGAGCGCGAGGCGTTCCAGGAGCTCGATTACCGGGCGGTGTTCGGCACCATCGCCAAGTGGGTGACGGAGATCGACAGCGCCGACCGCATCCCCGAGCTGATCGCCCGCGCCTTCCACGTCGCCACCGCCGGCCGGCCAGGTCCGGTGGTGATCGCTCTCCCTGAGGACATGCTGACCGAGACCGCGACGGTCGCGGACGCGCCCGCCTACCGGCCGGTCGAGACCCATCCGGCCCTCGCCCAGATGGTCGCGCTGCAGACCATGCTGGCGCAGGCCCAGAAACCCTTCGCGATCCTCGGCGGCAGCCGCTGGTCGGCGGAGGCGGTACGGCGCTTCTCCCGCTTCGCCGATCTGTTCTCGCTCCCCGTCGCCTGCTCGTTCCGGCGCCAGGGCCATTTCCCGGCCGATCATCGCTGCTACGCCGGCGATCTCGGCCTCGGCGTCAACCCGAAGCTGCTCGCCCGGATCAAGGACTCCGACCTGCTGCTCGTCGTCGGCGGGCGGCTGTCGGAGATCCCCTCGCAGGGCTACACGCTGCTCGACATTCCGGGGCCGCGCCAGAAACTCGTCCACGTCCATCCGGACCCGGAGGAGCTGGGACGGGTCTACAGCCCGGCCCTCGCGATCAACGCCAGCCCGACCGCCTTCGCGGCGGCGATCGAGACGGTGCAGCCGCCCCGCGACCTGCCCTGGGCCGCCGGCACCGAGGCGCTGCACGCCGATTACCTGACCTGGAGCGATCCCACCCGGATCACCACGCCCGGCACGCTCCAGCTCGGCGGCGTGATGGCCCACTTGCGCGAGGCGCTGCCGGCGGACGCGATCCTGTGCAACGGCGCCGGCAACTTCGCCACCTGGGTCCATCGCTTCTGGCCGTTCCGCGCCCATGACGGCCAACTCGCCCCGACCTCGGGCTCGATGGGCTACGGCGTACCCGCCGCCATCGGCGCCAAGCGCCTGCTGCCGGAGCGCACCGTGGTGTGCGTGTCGGGCGACGGCGACTTCCTGATGAACGGCCAGGACTTCGCCACCGCCGTGCAATACGGCCTGCCGATCATCGTGATCCTGGTCGATAACGGCATGTACGGCACGATCCGGATGCACCAGGAGCGGGAATATCCCGGCCGCGTCTCCGGCACCGCCCTGAAGAACCCCGATTTCGCCGCCTACGCCGCGGCCTTCGGCGGCTACGGCGAGCGGGTCGAACGCACTGAGGACTTCCCGGCGGCCCTGGCACGGGCGATCGCCTCAGGCCTGCCGGCGATCCTGCACTGTCCGATCGACCCCGAGGCGATCACCCCGACGACGACGATCCAGGCCCTGCGCGACCGGAAGCGGCCGTAATCCGCGGACGGACTCGAAAGCCGTCCGCGTCGTCCCGGGGCCGCGCAAGCGAAGAGCTGGATCCAGAACCGCAGGTGCTGGGAACGAGGCGGAGCGCATTCGACCTTGTCCTGAACGACCTGAGTGTCTGGATCGCGGGCTCTGCTTCACGGCCCCGGAATGACGGTCGAGGAACTGAACGCCGTCGCTCAGGTCGAACAGAGTCTCACAACCTCCCTTGTCCGCCGGGCACGGCTGTGCTTAGCCAGCTACTAACAAGTGCCCCGCCGCCCGAGACGGTGCGGGCCGCGTGCCGGCCGGCGCCGTTGTCGTCGGACTGTCATGCCGGCCCCGCATGAGGGGCCGCACACGAGGAGACGACAACCCGATGGCCCCCACCCAGACGATCCGCATCGTGCTCGCCGGCCTCGGCCTGGCGACGACGGCCCTCGCGGCGACCCCGGCGCTCGCCGTGACCGAGCTGCAATGGTGGCACGCGATGACGGGCGCCAACAACGACGCCGTCAACCGCCTCGCCGACGAGTTCAACGCCGCGCAGAGCGACTACAAGGTGGTACCCACCTACAAGGGCAATTACGGCGAGACGCTGAATGCCGGCATCGCGGCCTTCCGCGCCGGCACCGCGCCGCACATCATGCAGGTGTTCGAGGTCGGCACCGCCACGATGATGTCGGCCAAGGGCGCGATCAAGCCAGTCTACCAGCTGATGAAGGACGCGGGCGAGCCCTTCGACCCGAACGCCTACCTGCCGGCGATCACCGGCTACTACTCGACGACCAAGGGCGAGATGCTCTCGTTTCCGTTCAACTCGTCGTCAATGGTGATGTGGGCCAACCTCGACGCCCTGAAGTCCATCGGGCTCTCCGAGCCGCCGAAGACGTGGCCGGACCTGTTCGCGGCGGCCAAGAAGCTGACGCAGAACGGCTTCCCGAATTGCGGCTTCTCGACCACCTGGGTCACCTGGCTCAACATCGAGCAGCTCTCGGCCTGGCACAACCTGCCCGTCGCCACCAAGGCCAACGGCATGGACGGCCTCGACACCACGCTCGAGATCAACGGTCCGCTGCAGGTCAAGCACATCGGCAACCTGGCCGAGGCGCAGAAGGACAAGACCTTCGACTACTCGGGACGCTACGACAGCGGCTTCGGCCGCTTCACCGCCGGCGAGTGCCCGATCATGTTCGGCTCGTCCGGCTCCTACGGCAACGTCAGGTCGGCGGCGAAGTTCGCCTGGGCCTCGGCGCCGATGCCCTACTATCCCGACGTGCCGGGCGCGCCGCAGAACAGCATCATCGGTGGCGCCTCCCTGTGGGTGATGGGCGGCAAGAAGCCCGACGAGTACAAGGGCGTGGCGAAGTTCTTCAGCTTCCTGTCCGACACCGACCGGCAGGCGAAGCTGCACCAGACCACTGGCTACATGCCGATCACCAAGGCGGCCTACGAGAAGTCCAAGGCCGACGGATTCTACGCCAAGAACCCGGCGCTCGAGGTGCCGATCAAGGAGCTGACCAACAAGCCGCCGACCGAGAACTCCCGGGGCTTGCGCCTCGGCAACCTGCCGCAGATGCGCGACCTGTGGGCCGAGGAGATCGAGGCGACGCTGGCCGGCAAGAAGACCGCCAAGCAGGCTCTCGACGAGGCGGCGACCCGCGGCAACGCGATGCTGCGCCAGTTCGAGAAGCAGGCCGGACGGTAACCTCATGGCTCCTGAGCGCGTCACCTTCGGAGGCCGGCTGCTGCCGGCGGCGCTGATCGCGCCGCAGCTCCTGATCGTCGGCCTGTTCTTCTACTGGCCGGCGGTGCAGGCGGTCTGGCAGTCGTTCCAGATGCAGGACGCGTTCGGGCTCTCGACGGAGTTCGTCTGGTTCGAGAATTACCGGGCCCTGTTCACGGACCCGGGCTATTACCAGGCCCTCGTCACCACGCTGGTCTTTGCCATTGCGGTGGCGGGGCTCTCGCTCGGCTTCGCGCTGCTGCTCGCCGCGATGGCAGACCGGGAGATCCGCGGTGCCGGGATCTACCGCACCCTTCTGATCTGGCCCTACGCGGTGGCCCCCGCCGTGGCGGGCGTGCTGTTCGGATTCCTGTTCCAGCCCGGCCTCGGGCTGATCGCCCGCGGCCTCAACCAGATCGGCATCCCGTGGAACCCGCTGCTGGACGGGAACCACGCCATGATCCTGGTGGTGATGGCGGCGGCCTGGAAGCAGGTCTCCTACAATTTCCTGTTCTTCCTCGCCGGCCTCCAGGCGATCCCCGCCAGCGTGATCGAGGCGGCGGCGATCGACGGCGCCGGCCCGGCGCGGCGATTCTGGACCATCGTCTTCCCGCTGCTCTCGCCGACCACGTTCTTCCTGATGGTCGTGAATGTCGTCTACGCCTTCTGCGAGACGTTCGGCGTCATCGACGTGCTCACCCATGGCGGCCCCGGGCGGGCGACCCAGACCCTGGTCTACAAGGTCTACCAGGACGGCCGCATCGGCGCCGATCTCGGCGGCTCGGCCGCCCAGTCGGTGGTGCTGATGGCGATCGTGATCGGGCTCACCGCGATCCAGTTCCGCTACGTCGAGAAGCGGGTGGCGTACTGATAGTCCTGGCCCCTTCCCTCCGCCCCGCGCGGGGGAAGGGGTCGAGGCGCCTCAACCGGGCAAGAGCAGACGCGACGCCGCGCCGGTCAGGACGACATCCGTCCGATCGGCCTCGCAATCCTCACCGAAGCCGAGTTCGTCGAAGACCGCCGTCGCTGCGCGGATCATCGCCTGCACGGAGGGCAGGTCGCGGATCTCCGGGCTCGCGGTGCGTTGCAGGTCGAGGATACCGGCAGCGAGGCGCAGGGCCTGGATCTCGGCCCGGGCGGCCTGTGAAAGGCCGGAAGACGACAGGGGGGAGTGGAGAGCGGGCGCCATCGTGCGTGCCTGGTCGGGTGCGAAGCGAGTCTTGGAATGGGCCGTCCCGCGGTGGGCGCGGGGCCGGGTGGAATGGGATGCGCCGAGGGTCATGACCAATGCTCCTCCGCGGCCTGCGCCGCCGAGGGCGAGTAGGTTCGGCCGACATGCCAGAGCGCGAGCCGGATCAGGTCGAGGGCGACCGGGTCCTCGCATTCGGCGGCGTGCCGGTAGGCCTCGATCAGGTGCTCGGCCAGGCGGTCGGCCGGAGCTTGCGGCCGGGCCGGCGGTCGCACGCCGCGGAGGGTCGGGGCGGAGAGGTGGGTGTCGTCGTGACGCGGCATCGCTTGCGACCTTACGCTGTCAGGCCGCGCCAGGGCCGGGCCCGGGCCGGCAGGGTCGATGGTCGGGGAGGAGCCAGGAGGGAGGCGACTCAAGCCGACAGAGCATGGTCGGGTGCAGGAAGGTCGTAGGTGGGAAAGAGGCTTTTCGGCCGGACCAGGGACGGCGCGTCGATCCCGTAGACGGCGCGGGTCGCCTGCAGGGCGTCCTCGGTCATCTCGATCGTGAAGGCACAGATCGACAGCCCCTCATGGGCGAGGGGCAGACCCAGAGGCCGCGGGCGCCAGCCGAGGGCGGAGACCTTCGGGATCCAGTAGGCCTCGGCGACCACGTTCATGCGTGGAATCCGCTGGTCGAGACAATACTCGATCATGCCCGTCGCGACGATCCCGGCCACCCGCGACAGCCGCTTGTCCTCACGAAAGCGGGGCGCGACGAAGAAGCGGGTCCACTCCCAGATCTCCGGCGCCCGCTCGAAGCCGCGCTCCCTGGCCAGTTGCGGAAACACCTCGCTCAGCAGCGTCGGCCCGACGGACGGCAGCAGGCGCGTGCCTCCCGCAACCTCGCCGTCCACCCCGATCGCGAGGAGATACACGGTGCTGTCAGCGTCGAACTGATCGATCTCGCGGCCGTCGATCGCGCGGAGCGCACGCCATTTTTGTTCGTCCATGTAAATTTTCTTGCGCAGAACATGGTGCTGATCGATGGCATCGGCGTAAGCACTGCGGTTCGTACGATCGATGACGTGAAGCCGGATCATGCGGGTATCTCTCTCGCTCTGGCAGCATTCGCGCAGATGAGAGGGCTTCCCGGTATCCCGAAAAATAGTGAGGGAAGGGCCGACTTTTACATCGTGCCGATCGTTAGGCCGTTCGAGCTATACAATCACCCCAAGATCGTAGGTGGCAGCGCTGCCGCAAAGACTTGATGGGCAAGACTTGATGGGCGGAGACTTGACCTGCGTCGTGCGTACGGACCGGCCGTCGGGGGAGGCAGACCATTGGCTCCGAACTGCTGGGACACGATGCCCGACGACCATCAGGCGTGGCCCGGCGGCTCACGGTACGGTTGCCAGAGCACGCGCACCGCGAGTGGCCGCCGACACGCGCCCGGTCCGACCCTCCGGTGTCGCGCACTTCACCCCGCCGGCCGATCCCGGCTGGTGGGGACCAGGAGTGTTCGCGTGCGCGAGCGGGCAGGCATCCGTTCACGCCCGCATGTCGACGCGTCGCTCTCGCCACGCTCAGCGGCGCGGGGCGACGAAGGCGACGTCGCGCCCTCCGAAGCAGCCCGGCAAGCTCGGTGGCACTTCTACAGCGATCAATGACCGCGATTGGGGGTCTTGCGAGCGACACCGAGCCGGGTTGCACGGCACGATACTGCGCGTGTTCCTGCTTCTTGCACCATCTCCGCCGATGACTCGGCGCCCACTCCGGCGAAGGGTGCCGAGAGCACCTGCCGACGGGGTGGGTCCCGGTTCATCGCGGAGAATGCGGCACACCCAAAATCTGAACTAGAGAGTGATCTCGCGCCGCCGCAAGGCCTCGACCACGGTATGGGTGGTGTTGCGGGTGCCGATCTTCAGGCGGGCGTTCTTGAGGTGCGTGTTGACGGTCTGACTGGAAATGCCGAGGATATCGGCGACTTCTTCGGAGGTACGGCCGAGCGCCGCCCACGACAGCACGTCGCGCTCACGGACGCTGAGCAGCCGGCCCGTCGGCTTTCGCCGCTGGGACGTGGTGCGTTCCGCCGCTCCCCAGGCGTAGAGTCCGAGCATGTGGACGCCGCGGCGGACACGCGGCGGCATCTCGACCTGCTCCCCTGCCAGGGACACCACCGCCTGGAAACCCATCGCATCGTGGATCGGCACGCAGAAACCGACCGCCATGCCGTGGTCGGTCGCCTCATCCATCACCCGGCGGGCGCGCTGCACGATCTCCGGCTCGTATTGCACCTCGGACCAGGCGAACGGCTCGATCGTCCGATAGCAATGTCGCACCACCGGGTCGTAGCGGTAATGGCCGACCCGGTCGTAATGCGACAGCCAGCCCTTGGGCCAGATGCTGAGCAAGACGTTGGGTCCTAGTCGCTCGCTGGGCTGGGGCAGCCGCGTGATCGTGAAATACGTGAAGCCGCAATCCTTGACGAGATCGAGCACGCGCCGCTGTACGTCGAGCGGGTCCGACATCTCGTCGAAACCGTCGATCAGGTCGAATGCTTGATGGATGAACGCATCATCGGCGTCCGACATGACCCACCCCTGAACCTCACGCCCTCGCGCGACGCGAACCCGCCCGGTCGCGATACCTGCCAGCAGGATCACTATTAGAATCCTACCAGCAAAGATCAATGCGGCCCGCGCGACCGCCGGAGCGGCGTTGCCTCGGGGGCCGTTCCGCACTATCGGAAGCGTCGAAAAGCCCACCGTTGCCGGAAGGTCTGGCCGATGAAAGCGCGCGTCACCGTCACCCTGAAGACCGGCGTCCTCGACCCTCAGGGCAAGGCGATCGAGGGGGCGCTGCGCTCGCTCGGGATCACCGGCATCGCCGGCGTGCGTCAGGGCAAGTTCTTCGAGGTCGAGGTCGACGCCGCCGACGAGGCGAGCGCCGAGGCCACCGTGAAGGCGGCCTGCGACCGGCTGCTCGCCAACACCGTGGTCGAGAACTATCGCGTCGAGATCGCCCGATGAAGGCCGCCATCGTCGTCTTCCCGGGCTCGAACCGCGACGCCGACGTCGCCCGGGCCCTGCGCCTCGCCGGCGCCGAGGTGAGCACGGTCTGGCACACGGAGACCGAACTGCCCGCCGGCACCGACCTCGCGGTCCTGCCCGGCGGTTTCTCCTACGGCGACTACCTGCGCTGCGGCGCCATTGCGGGCCGGGCGCATGCCATGGACGCGGTGCGGGCCCACGCGGCCCGGGGCGGCCTCGTTCTCGGCATCTGCAACGGCTTCCAGATCCTGTGCGAGTCCGGCCTGCTGCCGGGCGTGCTGATGCGCAACGTCAACCGCCGCTTCATCTGCCACCGGCAGACCCTGCGGGTCGAGCGCACCGACACCGCCTTCACCCGCGCCTACGCCCAACACCAGGTGATCGACGTCTGCGTCGCCCATGGCGAGGGCAACTACTTCGCCGATCCCGAGACGCTCGCGCGGATCGAGGGCGAGGGCCGGGTGGCGTTCCGCTACTGCGACGAGGCCGGCCAGCTCACGGTGAAGGCCAACCGCAACGGCTCGCTGAACTCCATCGCCGGCATCTATTCCGAGGCCCGCAACGTGCTCGGGCTGATGCCGCACCCGGAGAACTTCGTCGAAGGCCTGGTGGGCGGCACCGACGGGCGCGGGCTGTTCGAGAGCCTGGCCAAGGCGGCCTGAAAACGCCGCCCGAGCATCGCGACATCCAAGGAGGCGGGCCGAAAGGCCCGCCTTTCTCGTCAGTGCCCCTCGAACTCGATCAGGGTGCGCACCGGCAGGTCGAGGGCGCGCAGGCGGTCGGCGCCGCCGAGTTCCGGCAGGTCGATGACGAAGCAGGCCGCCACCACCTCGGCGCCGATCCGGCGCAGCAGCTCGACCGCCGCCGTGGCGGTGCCGCCGGTGGCGATCAGGTCGTCGACCAGGATCACCCGGTCGCCGGGCTTCACCGCGTCGGAATGGATCTCCATCTCGTCGGTGCCGTATTCGAGGGCGTAGGCGATCGAGACCGTGGTGTGGGGCAGCTTGCCCTTCTTGCGGATCGGCACGAAGCCCGAGGAGAGCTGGTGGGCGATCGCGCCGCCGAGGATGAAGCCCCGCGCCTCGATGCCGGCGACCTGGTCGATCCGGCCGCCCGCGAAGGGATGCACCAGCTCGTCCACCGCGCGCCGGAAGGCGCGGGCGTCGCCGAGCAGGGTGGTGATGTCGCGAAAGACGATGCCGGGCTTCGGATAGTCCGGAATCGAGCGGATCGCGTCCTTGAGGGCGGACAGGGTGCGCGGGTCCATGGGGAAGACCTTCGGGTTTGAGGTTTCGCGGGGCGTTGGACCGGAACACCCGGGCTGACCAGGGGGCCGCCCGGGCGGGCGGGTCTCAGCCGCCGACCTTGCGCAGGATGGCGACGAGTTCGCGCTGCAGCACCTCGTTGCCGCAGGCGACCGAGCCGGCGCTCATCGGGTCGGCGCCGCCATCGGCGCTGGTGGCGAAGCCTCCGGCTTCGCGCACCAGGAGCAGGCCGGCGGCCATGTCCCAGGTCTTGATGTCGCGCTCCCAGTACAGGTCGGCCCGGCCGCAGGCGACGGCGGCGAGGTCGAGGGCGGCCGAGCCGGTCTGGCGCACGCCGCCGGTGACCGCCATCACGGCGGCGAGTTCCTTGAGCAGGCGCGGATGGCTGCCGCGGCCGAGATAGGGCGAGCCGTAGAGCGCCAGGCTGTCGGCGAGGTCCTGCCGGCCGGCGACCCGCAGGCGCTTGTTGTTGAGGAAAGCGCCCTTGCCGCGCTCGGCGATGTAAAGCTCGTCCTTGATCGGCTCGTAGATCACCGCGGCGACGATCGTGCCCTCGCGCTCCAGGCCGACCGAGATGCAGAAATGCGGCACGCCGTGCAGGAAGTTGGTGGTGCCGTCGAGGGGATCGACGTGCCAGGTATGGGTCTTGTCCTGGCCCTCGATGATCCCGCTCTCCTCCATCACGAGGCCGTAGCCCGGCCGCGCCTTCATCAGGGCCTCGCGCAGGGTCGCCTCGGCCTTGCGGTCGGCGGCGGAGACGAAGTCGCCCGGCCCTTTGCGCGAGACCTGCAGGTTCTCGATCTCGCCGAAATCGCGCTTGAGCCCGCGCGCCGCCTTGCGCACGGCATCGACCATCACGGTCATCAGGGGGGAGACGATCATCGGGCGGCGGCTCCCGGAATGCGGGTCGGGGTCATGGAGAAGTCCTTCGAGGGCGGGCGGTTGCGCCCGCGGGAGATGAACGCGATGAGAGGCGCACACCCGCAACGGAACGGGGCGCCTCGCTGACGATTGGCTCTAGAGCATCAACCCGAGACGAGGAAACCACTTTTCGGGTGACGCAGCCTTGCGCGGACCTGCGGCGGCCCGACGGTGCCGGAGGGACAGGGCGTTCACCAAGCCTCGCTCACGGCCCCGCCCGGTCCGCCGCGAGCCGCTCCGCCCGCGCCTTCTCCTCCGGGGTGAGGCCGGAGACCGCCTGGGTCAGCCAGGCATCCGAGAGACCCTGCGCCCGGGCGGCCATGTCCCAGGCGGCGGCCTCGACGAGGTTCTTCGGGACGCCGCGGCCGCTGGCATAGAGGCGGGCGACACGGTTCTGCGCCACGGCGTTGCCCCGGAAGGCGGCGTGGCGGAAGTAGCGGGCGGCGCGGGCCTCATCCTTCGGGACGCCCTCGCCGTTGAACAGCAGGATCGAGAACTCGACCTCGCCGGCGAGGTCGCCGTTGTCGGCGGCGCGGCGGAACCAGCCGGCGGCCTTGGTGGTGTCCTTCGCCACCCCGCGGCCCTGGAGGTAGAGCACGCCCAGCGCATGCTGGGCCGGTGCCAGTTCCTGGTGGGCGGCCTGGCGCAGCAGTTCGATGGCCCGGGTCAAGTCGGCCGGGGTGCCGGTGCCGAGCAGGATCAGGGCCAGGTTGTAGCTCGCGGTGGCGTCGGCCCGGGCGGCGGCTTTCTCCAGAAGGGTGCGACCGGCGGCTTGGTCCTTCGGGACGCCGCGGCCCTCGATCTGCATCATGCCGAGGGTTGCAGCGGCGTGGGGATCGCCGAGATTGGCCGCCAGCCGGTACCACTCGGCGGCCCGCGTCGGGTCCTGGCGCACGCCGAGACCCTGGCTGTAGAGTTCCGCCAGCAGGGTCATGGCGGGAAAGTCGGTCTTGTTCTTCTCCAGCCGCTTCGTCGCCTCGCGGAACGCCGTGACGTAGAAACCGCGCTGATAGGCGCCGTAGGCGAGGTCGGCGTTCGGGTCGTTCGACGGAGCGGGCGGCAGCGTGGCCGCGCCCGGGAGGGTCTGGTTGGACCTGGACGAGCCGAAGGTGTTGGTCGCGCCGAAGGTGTTGATTTTGCCGAAACCGGGCGTGGCTGCGCTCGGCGGGGCGGGTTCGGCAGTGGCCGGGACGGACCGGGCCCAGGCCGGCCCGGCCGCGAGGCTCACGAGCCCCAGAAGCGTCAGCGTCGCGAGGCGAGAGCGGCGCATCCTCACCCCTCCCCGGCCGCGGAGCGGTTCCGGATCTGCGCCTGCGCCTCGGCAACGGCAGCCTCGCCCCCCTCCCCGGCCCAGAGCGCGGGATCGAGGCCGATGAACTCGGCCCCGGTCGCGACGAGGTCCGGCACGGCCTTGAGGTCGCGGGCGAGCGCGATGCAGGGCGTCTCGAAGATCTCGACCCACCAGGTCAGCCGCGCCACGAGGTCGTCGAGGGGAAGATCGGGATCGTCGCCGAACAGCAGGTAGTCGGCGCCGGACTCGCCGGCCTGCATCGCGGCATGCTTGCTGCGGATGCCGCCGACACCCAGGATGCGGCCGTCGCGCAGGCGCTCGCGCAGAGCATGCAGCGGCCCCTTGCCGTCATCATCCTCCTCGTCGTCCTCGTCGGACGCCGCGTCCGCCTCGGCGTCACTCGCCTGGACATGGACGCCGTCGGCACCGCTGCGGGATGCCACCGTGGCGAGGTCGATGCCTCCGCCTCCGGCGAGCACCAGGGCAGCCCCGGCCTCCTGCACCGCCGGGGCGACCGCCTTGACGGCGTTGACCAGCGCGCGCTCATCGCCAGGCGGCAGGCGCAGGATCACCGCGGCGACGTCGCCGGCCGCGACCGCGCGTGCCAGGCGCTGGCCGAGCTCCGGGCCGGCCTCGGGGGCGGTGAGGAGGATCAGGCGGGTCTGGGGATCGGCCATCGGGGGTCTTCGAGCCTTCGGGGCGAACAGGCCAGGGATGACAAGGCCAAGGGCGAGAAACGCACGGGGCGGACGGCCCGTCGGCCGCCCGCCCTGGTGCATCGCGAGTGGGGCGGCGATGCGGCGCGCGAGCGGCCGCATCGCCCGGCGGGACGGTTACTCCGCGGCGGCCTTCGAGGGGGCGAAGGACGGGTCGAGCTTGCCGGCGGCGTAGCGCTTGGCCATCTCGGAGAGCGCGATCGGCCGGATCTTGCCGGCATGGCCCGCCGTGCCGAACTCCTCGAAGCGCTGCTTGCACAGCTTCGTCATCGCGTCCATCGCCGGCTTCAGGTACTTGCGCGGGTCGAACTCGGCCTTGTTCTCCTGCAGGATCTTGCGGATCTGGCCGGTCATCGCCATCCGGTTGTCGGTGTCGATGTTGATCTTGCGCACGCCGTGCTTGATGCCGCGCTGGATCTCCTCCACCGGCACGCCCCAGGTCGGCTTCATCTCGCCGCCATACTGGTTGATGATGTCCTGCAGGTCCTGCGGGACCGACGAGGAGCCGTGCATCACCAAGTGGGTGTTGGGCAGGCGGCGGTGGATCTCCTCGATCACGTTCATCGCCAGCACCGCGCCGTCGGGCTTGCGGGTGAACTTGTAGGCGCCGTGCGAGGTGCCCATGGCGACCGCGAGGGCATCGACCTTGGTGGCGGCGACGAACTTCTCCGCCTCGGCCGGGTCGGTCAGGAGCTGGTCGTGCGACAGGGTGCCTTCCGCGCCGTGACCGTCCTCGGCCTCGCCCTGGCCGCTCTCCAGCGAGCCGAGCACGCCGAGCTCGCCCTCGACCGAGCAGCCGGCCCAGTGCGCCATCTCGGTCACCTTGCGGGTGATCTCGACGTTGTAGTTGTAGTCCGCCGGGGTCTTGCCGTCGGCCTTGAGCGAGCCGTCCATCATCACCGAGGTGAAGCCGTACTGGATCGCGGTGGCGCAGGTCGCCTCGTTGTTCCCGTGGTCGAGATGCATGCAGACCGGGATATGCGGATAGATCTCGACGAGACCGTCGATCAGCTTGGCCAGCACCACGTCGTTGGCATAGGCGCGGGCGCCGCGGCTGGCCTGCAGAATCACCGGCGAGTCGGTGGCATCGGCCGCCGCCATGATGGCGAGGCCCTGCTCCATGTTGTTGATGTTGAAGGCCGGCACCCCGTAGCCGTGCTCGGCGGCGTGGTCGAGGAGCTGCCTGAGCGTGATGCGCGCCATGTCTGTATCCTCCGAGACTGTCAGTGTTGCCGCATTATAGCGGACGGGCCGGCCGGCGTCCTACGCCAGCCGACCTGAACGAAACCCTCAAGCTTGTCGACGCAGCGCGTCGACGCCCGGGAGCGGCTTGCCCTCGAGCCATTCGAGGAAGGCGCCGCCGGCGGTCGAGATGTAGGTGAAGTCCTCCGACACGCCGGCGTGGTTGAGCGCCGCCACCGTGTCGCCGCCGCCCGCCACCGAGACGAGTTGGCCGGCCTTGGTGCGGGCCGCGGCATGGCGGGCCGCCGCCACCGTGCCCTGGTCGAAGGGCGCGATCTCGAAGGCCCCGACCGGGCCGTTCCACACCAGGGTCTTGGCGTCGTCGATCGCCGCCGAGATCCGGTCGACCGACAGGCTCCCGATGTCGAGGATCATGCCGTTGTCCGGGATCGCGTCGACCCCGTAGGTGTGGTGGGGGGCGCCGGCCTTGAACTCCTCGGCCACCACGCCGTCGACCGGCAGGATGATGGCGCAGTTGTTCTCCCGCGCCGCCTCGATGATCGCCTGCGCGGTGCCGGCGAGGTCGCGCTCGCAGAGCGACTTGCCGACGCCGAGGCCGGCGGCGTGCAGGAAGGTGTTGGCCATGCCGCCGCCGATCACCAGGGCGTCGACCTTGGCGACGAGGTTCTTGAGGAGGTCGATCTTGGTCGAGACCTTGGAGCCGCCGACGATCGCCACCACCGGCCGGGCCGGAGCCTCGAGGCCCTTGGTGAGCGCGTCGAGCTCGGCCTGCATCAGGCGCCCGGCATAGGCCGGCAGCACGTGGGCGAGGCCTTCCGTCGAGGCATGCGCCCGGTGGGCGGCCGAGAAGGCCTCGTTGACGTAGACGTCACCGTTCTCTGCCAGCGCCTTGACGAAGGCCGGGTCGTTCTTCTCCTCGCCGGCGTGGAAGCGGGTGTTCTCCAGCATCAGGACGTCGCCGTCCTTCAGCGCGGCGACGGCGGCGGCGGCCGTCTCGCCGACGCAATCCTCCGCGAAGGCGACCGGGCGGCCGAGCTCGGCGGCGGTGGCCTCGGCGATCGGGCGCAGGGACTCGGCCGCGACCGGCTTGCCCTTCGGGCGGCCGAAATGCGCGAGCAGGATCAGCTTGGCGCCGGCCTCGGAGAGTTCGCGGAGGGTCGGCAGCACGCGCAGGATGCGGGTGGCGTCGGTGACGCGGCCCTGGTCCATCGGCACGTTGAAGTCGACGCGCACGAGGACGCGCTTGCCCTTCAGGTCGCCGGCATCGTCGAGGGTACGGAAACGGGTCATCGGCGGGGGCACCTTGTCGGGAATGTGAGAATGGGGATGCGGATCAGCGCAGCGGGATCAGGCCCTGCAGGTTGAGGCGCTGGGCCACCAGGGTCAGCGCCACCGTCAGCACGGCCGTGACGATCGCAGTGAGGATCAGGGCGCCGGTGCCCGGCAGGCGGCGGGTGCGCTCGGTGAGCGCGCGGACCTCGTTGCGCAGGGCCGCGAGATCGGCTTGGCGGGCGGCCTCGTTCATGCGGGCGCCGGCCGCATCGACCCGGTCCTCGACGCGGGCCAGCAGCGCCTCGGAGCGAGCGTACTTGTCCTCGATCCGCGAGGCCTTGTCCTCGATGCGGGCGAGCTGGTCGGCCACCTGGGTCGGCAGCGCGACGGCGATCCGGGCGGGCGCGCCGGCCTGCGGAGCCGAGGGATTCGGGGGAGCCTGGTTCGGAGGGACTTGCGCCGGGGGCGCTTGTGCCGGAACGGCGGGAGTCGCGACCTGCGGGGCCGGAGTCGGCACCTGTCCCTGGAGCAGGGCCGTGTCGGCGGCGTTCGCGGGGCGGGCGGAGGGCGCGGCGTCGGTCATCGGCAGATCCTCGGGCGGTCCTCAAGTCACAGGAGGCGGCCCCGTCGCGAGGCCGCCCGGGACGAGGGCCGGCTCCTAAGGCGAGCCGGCCCGTCGCATCGGCCGGGTCAGATCAGCTTCGCCATCGCGATGGCGGTGTCGGCCATACGGTTCGAGAAGCCCCACTCGTTGTCGTACCAGGTCAGCACGCGCACGAAGGTGCCGTCCATGACCTTGGTCTGATCGATGTGGAAGGTCGAGGAGTGGGGGTCGTGGTTGAAGTCGATCGAGACGTTCGGGGCCTCGGTGAAGCCGAGCACGCCCTTGAGCGGGCCGTTCGCCGCGGCCTTGATCGCCTCGTTGATCTCGGCGACCGAGGTGGCGCGCTTGGCGTTGAACTTGAAGTCGACGACCGAGACGTTCGGGGTCGGCACGCGGATCGCGGTGCCGTCGAGCTTGCCGTTCAGCTCCGGCAGCACCAGGCCGACGGCCTTGGCGGCGCCGGTCGAGGTCGGGATCATCGACAGGGCCGCGGCGCGGGCCCGGTAGAGGTCCTTGTGCATCTGATCCAGCGACGGCTGGTCGTTGGTGTAGGAGTGGATCGTGGTCATGAAGCCGCGCTCGATGCCGACGGTGTCGTTGAGCACCTTGGCGACCGGGGCGAGGCAGTTGGTGGTGCACGAGGCGTTGGAGACCACGAGGTGGTCACCGGTCAGCTTGTCGTGGTTCACGCCATAGACGACCGTGAGGTCGGCGCCGTCGGCGGGGGCCGAGACGAGGACGCGCTTGGCGCCGGCGTCGAGGTGCAGCTTCGCCTTGTCCTTCGAGGTGAAGATGCCGGTGCACTCCATCGCGACGTCGACGCCGAGCTCGCGGTGGGGCAGCTCGGCCGGGTTCTTGATCGCGGTGACGCGGATGCGCTGGCCGTCGACCACGATGTGGTCGCCCTCGACCGAGACGGTGCCGGGGAACTTGCCGTGGACCGAATCAAAGCGCAGCAGGTGGGCGTTGGTCTCGACCGGGCCGAGATCGTTGATGGCCACGACCTCGATGTCGGTGCGGCCGGCCTCCTTGATAGCGCGCAGGACGTTGCGGCCGATGCGTCCGAAGCCGTTGATGGCGACCTTGACCGTCATGTGTTCTCTCCCGTGGGGTTTGCGTGGCGGAGGGGTTGAGGGCTGCGAGGCCCCGCAGCGGGCCGGGCCGCGCGGCTTGGACCGGCGCAGTTTGGGCCGGCGCGGCGCGTGTCGACTCTGAGGAAGGACCGGTACTCGCCGGCAAGGCCCGCTGCGCCGCTCATGGTCCCGGACACGCCGGCCATCCCGGCGGGGACGGCACTGGCGGGGAGCACGGGAGGCGTCACGGCAGCTCGTATTCTGTCAATCCGCCGGCGACAGCCGTCCGGCGGGGGCGCCGGCTTCCTATCATGGTGCCGGGAGGTGTCAAACCCGGGCGACGCCTTGGGGAAAACCGGGTGGACCATGGCTCGATCCGGGCTTGCGCCCTGCGGCCGGAGGCCCACGGCCGGCTCGTCACTTCGTCGATCATCGCTCGGCCGCACCTTAACCACGCCGCCAGACGCGTGAGAGACGACGGGATCTGTAACGAAAATTGCGCTTGTCGTCGTGTAGGTCGGCGGGCACAGGTGATGACAACGATGCAGATCGATCTACCCACCCTCTACTATCTGATTATCGGGACGCTGCTCGTCGCCGTCGCAATGACCCTGTGGGAGCGTCAGGCCCATCCGCAGCGGGCGCGCGAGCTCGGCGTCTGGGCGGGCGCTTACCTGGCGTTCGCGGCCGGATGCGTGGTCTCGCTGAATCGCTGGAGCTTCCCCGGCGCCTTCGGGTGGGGGCTGACCAACCTCCTGATGGTGCTGGGCTACCTGATGATCCTGCACGGTGTCGCCAGGCTCGATGGTCCGGCGCGCCTGCGCGGCCCGGCCGCTTTGCTCGCGGGCCTGGCGCTGCTCTGGGTGATTGCCGGAGGCCGCTTCACCGGCGCGTTCTGGAACTACGTCGCCTCGCTGCCGATCACGCTCGCCAGCGGCCTCACCGCCTGGACGCTGATGACGGGCCGTACCGCCCGGGGCCTGCGCTCGCGCCCGGTCGTCGTCGCGGTGGCGGCCGGGCACGGCCTGTTCAATTTGGGCCGGGCGGTCCTGACGCCCGTCCTCGTCGCGCGCTACGGCGCGGACCTGCTGCCGGTCTTCGGCAAGATGACGATGTACGAGGGCGTGCTCTACTCCGTCGCCATGCCGATGGGGCTGATCGCGCTGGTGCGCGAGGAGGCGCAGGCGCAGGCGGTCGCGGCAGCCCGCACCGATTACCTCACCGGACTCCAGAACCGCCACGGCTTCTTCGAGCAGGGCGCGCGGCTTCTCGCGCACGGCCCCGCCGCGCTCCTCGCCTTCGACCTCGACCACTTCAAGGCGATCAACGACCGCCACGGCCACGCCGCCGGCGACGCGGTGCTGCGGCTCTTCGCCGACACGGCCCGCCGGGCGGCCGGGCCGGACGCGCTCGTCGCCCGGCTCGGCGGCGAGGAATTCGCCGCCCTGCTGCCGGGGCTCGACCTCACCGCGGCGCGGCGCGTCGGAGAGGGCGTGGCCCGCGGCTTCGCCGAGGCGGCGCGGCACCGCGATGGACCCGGCATCCCGGCGACCGTCAGCGTCGGCCTCGCCGCGGCGCAACCGGGAGGCGACAACCTGCCGGCCCTGCTCTCGGCCGCCGACCGTGCCCTCTACCGGGCCAAGGCGGGCGGGCGGAACCGGCTGGAGGTGGCGGCGGCCTGATTGTCCCCGCCGTCCCCAGGGTGGCACTGCCCCTGCACCGGGCAGACCGGCACGGCGATTGCGACGCGGGCCCCGGACCTTTAGGGTTTCGGCGGAGTATCCCGTCCGAGCATCCAGGGTCTCGGTCGGCATGTGTCGCGCGTTTTTCGGAGGTGAGCATGACCGCAGCGGTGGAGGAAGCGCTGCGCCGCCTCGAAGCCTCGGTGGCCCTGCTCGAATCCGCGGTGGCGCGCCGGCTCGACGCGGAGCGCAGCCACAGCGACCTCGAGACCGAGCTGGAGATCATGCGCGACGACCGGGCCCGGCTGGCGGCGGAGCTGGACGGGGCGACGGCGCGCCTCGCCGAGATGCAGTCGGTCACCGAGGAGGTCGACCACCGCCTCGGCCGCGCTATCGGCACCGTCGAGGGCGTCCTCGGGCGCAACGGCGAGCGGGGCGAGGGCTGAGGTCGCCGGACTGGCGTTTCACGCGTTCGAGGAGGGGGCGATGCCTCAAGTGACGGTCACCATCGCCGGCAAGACCTACCGCATGGCCTGCGGCGAGGGCGAGGAGCGCCACCTCGAGGGGCTGGCGGCGAGCTTCGACGCCCGCATCGGCGACATGCGCAAGGCCTTCGGCGAGATCGGCGACATGCGCCTGCACGTGATGGCGGCGCTGACCCTGGCGGACGAACTCGCCGAGACCAAGCGCCGGATGGAGGCGATGGAGCGCGAGACCGCGGCCTTGCGCGACTCCACGAATGCCGGCAGCGCCGAGCGCGAGGCTTCCGAGGCGCGCCTTGCCGAGACCGTGCAGCGCACGGCGGAGCGGATCGAGAAACTGGCGCGGCGGCTAGGGCCGGCGCCCGGAGGGGCGCAGGGGGGTTGAGGCGGACGCCTCGGTATCTCTCTCGGTAGACGGGGAGCTTCGCCCAGGACGGCCGAGCACGACCCGTCATCTCGCTCGCGACCTCATCCTGAGGCGTGAGCGAAGCGAGCCTCGAAGGAGGGCTCCAGCTGGCGCGGAGACTTCTAGAGGCCTCCTGCGAGGCTGCTGCAACAGCAGCACCTCAGGATGAGGTCGCGGGTGGGATCGATTGAACCCACCGGCCAGGCCGGACCGTCCGACGGAGTTGTCGGCCGCCTCCCGCCAGGGGGCGGCCGGATCCTCACACCCGCCCCGGATAGTTCGGGCTCTCCCGCGTGATCGTCACGTCGTGGACGTGGCTCTCGCGCAGGCCCGCATTGGTGATGCGGATGAATTGCGCCTTCTCCTGCATCTCCGGGATCGAGGGGGCGCCGACATAGCCCATGGCGGCACGCAGGCCCCCGGCGAGCTGGTGCAGCACCGCCGCGACCGGGCCCTTGTAGGGCACCTGGCCCTCGATGCCCTCCGGCACGAGCTTGTGGGTGTCGCTGACCTCGGCCTGGAAGTAGCGGTCGGCCGAGCCGCGCGCCATGGCGCCGACCGAGCCCATGCCACGGTAGCTCTTGTACGAGCGCCCCTGGTACAGGAACACCTCGCCCGGGGCCTCGTCGGTGCCGGCGAGGAGCGAGCCCAGCATCGCCACAGAGGCGCCGGCGGCGATCGCCTTGGCGAGGTCGCCCGAATACTTGATGCCGCCATCGGCGATCACCGGCACGTCGGCCTCGTTGCCGGCCTCGACCGCCTCCATGATGGCGGTGAGCTGGGGCACGCCGACGCCGGCGACGATGCGGGTGGTGCAGATCGAGCCCGGGCCGATGCCGACCTTGATCGCGTCGGCGCCGGCATCGATCAGCGCCTGGGCGCCCTCGCGCGTCGCGACGTTGCCGGCGATCACCTGCACGGCGTTCGACAGGGTCTTCACCCGGCGCACGCTCTCCAGCACCTTGGCCGAATGGCCGTGGGCCGTGTCGACCACGATCACGTCGCAGCCGGCATCGATCAGGCGCTCGGCCCGCTCGAACCCGCCATCGCCAGTCGTGGTGGCGGCGGCGACCCGCAGGCGACCCTGCTCGTCCTTGATCGCGTTCGGATAGGCGACCTGCTTCTCGATGTCCTTGACGGTGATCAGGCCGATGCAGCGGTAGTGGTCGTCGACGACGAGCAGCTTCTCGATGCGGAACTGGTGCAGCAGGCGCTTGGCCTCGTCCTGGGTCACGCCCTCGCGCACGGTGATCAGCCGGTCGCGGGTCATCAGCTCGGAGACCGGCTGGCTCTGGTTGGTGGCAAAGCGCGTGTCGCGGTTGGTCAGGATGCCGACGAGCTTGCCGCGGGAGCCGTTCGGACCGCGCTCGACCACCGGGATGCCCGAGATGCCGTGCTGGCGCATCACCCCGTAGGCGTCGGCCAGGGTCTCGTCCGGGTGGATGGTGATCGGGTTGAGCACCATGCCGGACTCGTACTTCTTGACGAGCCGCACCTGCTCGGCCTGCTCCGGCGGCTCGAGATTGCGATGAATCACCCCGAGGCCGCCGTTCTGCGCCATCGCGATGGCCATCCGGGCCTCGGTCACCGTATCCATCGCCGAGGCGATGATCGGCATGTTGAGCTTGATCGTGCGGGTGAGCCGGGTGCCGAGATTCACCTCCGCCGGCATCACCGCGGATGCGGCGGGACGGAGCAGGACATCGTCGAAGGTCAGGCCCTCGATGATCGTATCGGTGCTGATGCGGGCCATGAACCAACTCCTCGTGCGTGCGGCACCTTGGGGAAGCCGCCAGATCGGCGTCGCGCCGGGCAATCTGCCTTGATTGAGTTGGCACCGGCCGATAGCACGCGTGTGTGACGGGCGCAAAGCGCTATCGCCGCAGCGCAGCGATGCATCCAGAGACTCTTGCGATCGCGGCTTCTCCTCACGCGGGGGTGAGGACGAATTCGGACCAGTCCGGCTCGCGCAGGGAGCGCCGGTAGGCCACGACCGTGCCGGGCCACAGCGCGATGTTGCGCCCGGCCGCGTCCTGGTACCAGCTGGCGCAGCCGCCCTGCTGCCAGATGCTGCCGGACAGCCGTGCTTCGAGTTCGGCGAGGTAGCGCGCCTGCGCCTCGGGCGTCGGCTCGATCGCCGCGAGCTTGCGGGCCCGCATCTCGGCGAGGCAGGCGAGCACGTACTCGACCTGCGCCTCGATCATCAGCACCACGGAGTTGTGGCCGAGGCCCGTATTGGGGCCGAGCAGCATGAAGAAGTTGGGGAAGCCCGCCAGCGCCACGCCGCGATGCGCCGCCACCCGCTCGCCCCAGGCCCGGGCCAGGATCAGCCCGTCGCGGCCGACCACCGGCACCCGGGCGAGCGAGGCGGTGACGTCGAAACCGGTGGCCAGCACCAGCACGTCGAGGGGGTGGTGGCTGCCGTCCATCATCGTCACGCCGTCCGGGGTGAGATTACGGATCGCGCCGGCCTCGAGGGTCACGTTCGGCCGGGTCAGGGCCGGGTAATAATCGTCGGAGATCAGCACCCGCTTGCAACCGAGGCGGTAGGGCGGGGCCAGCTTCGCGCGCAAGGCGGGATCGGCGACCTGCTGGCGCAGGTGGCGCCGGCTCGCGGCTTCGGCGAGGCGGGTGAGGCCCGAGACCCGGGTGAAGCCGAGAGCGGCCTGCGCCTCCCGCAACCAGAACTGGACGCCGCGCAAGGCGCGGCGCGCGACCGGCAGGCGGCGGAACAGCGCCCGCATCCGCGGGCCGGTCGGCCTGTCGTTGCGCGGGACCACCCAGGGCGGGGTGCGCTGGAAGAGCACCAGCCGCCCCACCTCCGGGGCGATGGCCGGCACGACCTGGATCGCGCTCGCCCCCGTCCCGATCACCCCGACGCGCTTTCCCTGAAGCGCCACGCCATGGTCCCAGGCGGAGGTGTGGAAGAGCGGGCCGAGGAAGGTGTGAAGGCCCGGAATCGCCGGGACCGCCGGGTGGTGCAGCGCCCCCATGCCGGAGACCAGCACCCGGGCCTCCAGCGGGCCGCGATCGGTCTCGACTCGCCACAGGGCCCGCGCCCCGTCCCAGACCGCGCCGGTGACGGCGGTGGAGAGGGCAACGTGCTTCGTCAGGTCGAACCGCTCGACCAATTCGCGCAGATAGGCGGCGATCTCGGGCTGGCCCGCATAGGTGCGGGTCCAGTCGGATTTCGGGGCGAAGGACAGGGCGTAGAGATGGGCCGGGATGTCGCAGGCCGCGCCCGGATAGGTGTTCTCGTGCCAGGTGCCGCCGACCGCGCCGGCTTTCTCGACGACGAGCAGGTCGTCGATGCCGGATTGCCGGCAGCGGATCGCCATCGCGAGGCCGGAGAAGCCGGCTCCGATCACGAGCACGGCGAGGGGCTTGTCCGGCCAGGGGGCCACCTGCGGCGCGGGCGTCTCCGTCACCGGACCGCCTCCGGCGGCTCGGCATGGGTCATCAGGAACGCCGCGGCCTCGGCGAGGGAGCGGCGGGCCTCGGGCAGGAAGGATTGGGCGAGCTGCCAGACATGCGGCACCACCGGCCAGATCGTCACGGTGGCGGAGACGCCCGCTTCGCGCGCCTTCTCGGCAAAGCGCACCGAATCGTCGCGCAGCACCTCCCGCGCTCCGACATGGAACAGCAGCGGCGGCAGCCCGGCGAGGTCGCCGCGCAGCGGCGAGGCGAGCGGGTCGGCGGGGTCGTGCCCGGCGAGATAGGCCTCGACCAGGTTCTGGAGCTTGGTCGGATCGAACATCGCGTCGCGGCGGGCATTCGTGCGCATCGAGGCCCCCTCGCCCAGCATGTCGGTCGAGGGCGAGAACAGCACCGCGGCGCTCGGCAGCGGCAGGCCGTCCCGGCGCGCCCGGAGCATCAGCGCGAGCGAGAGGTTGCCGCCGGCCGAATCGCCGGCGATGCCGGAAGGCCCTGCCGCCGCGAAGGCCGACCACGCGGCCGCCGCGTCGTCGAGCGCCGCCGGGAACGGATGCTCGGGGGCCAGGCGGTAATCGGGGCAGAACACCCGCAGGCCCTTGGCCGCGAAGGCGCCGGTGAGCGACCGATGGGTGCGGGGCGAGCAGCCGATGAAGCCGCCGCCATGCAGGTAGAACAGGCGCGGCGCGTCCGGCGCGAGTCCTGGCCGCTCGACCCACTCGCCCGGGATGCCCCCGACGCGTCCTTCGCGGAAGACGATGCCGGGCGGCACGGGGAACGTCGCCTGATCGAAGAGGCGGCGGACTGCCGCGATGTCGCCGGCGGCGCGGGCGAGCTTCGGCTTCACCTGCCAGCGGATGATCCAGTCGAAGACGTGGGCGCGCAGGCTCGACATCGATTACTCCATGGCGCGGGCGATCAGCGACCAGTACCGCACCGGCATCAGGCGCTGGATCAGCGTCACCTGGGCGGCGTCGCGGCCGACGACGATGCGGGGCTCCCGCCGGGCGATGCCGCGCAGGATGCGCTCGGCCGCCGCCTCGGGCGCCAAGCGCAGGTGGCGCTCCACGGCGGCCTTGCCGCGTGCGACCTCGGCGGGGTCGAGGCGCGGGCCGACGCGGGCGTTGCGGGCGATGGCGGTGGCGACCCCGCCCGGATGCACCACGCTGACCCCGAGGTTGGTGCCGGCATATTCGTGCCGCAGGGCCTCGGAGAAGCCGCGCACCGCGAACTTGCTCGCCGCGTAGGCCGCCTGGCCCGGCGGGGCGACGATGCCGTAGAGGCTCGACAGGTTGACGATCTGCGCCGCCGGCCGGCTCTCCAGGACGGGGAGGAAGGCATGGGTCATCCGCACCACGGCGCGGAAATTGACGTCCATCAGCCAGTCGAAATCGCCGAGCTCGACATCGGCGAACCGGCCGGCGAGCGCCACGCCCGCATTGTTGATGAGGAGGTCGAGCGGCCCGTGCCGGGCGGCGACCGCCTCTGGCAGGGCCGCGATCGCGTCGAAATCCGTGAGGTCGAGCTGGTGGGCGCTGACATCCCGCCCGAGGGCCCGCACGGCGTCCTCGCTGCGGGCGAGCCCGTCGGGATCGCGGTCGACGAGGACGAGGCGGGCGCCCTTCCGGGCGAGGCCCCGGGCGAGGGCCGCGCCGATGCCGCTGCCGGCCCCGGTGACCAGGGCCAGCTTGTCGTGCAGTGGAAAGGCGTCCGCCAACAGCTCGCTCCGTCCGGCCCCCGTGGCGACTGAATCGCCCGGGCGGGCCGTGAGCGCAAGGGCTTGGGGAAATCAGGCCGCCCGGTGGACGGCTTTCGGCAGCTCGACGTCGATCTCCAAGGTCGAGACGGCGTCGCCGCGCTCCATGGTAATCTTCACCTTCTCCTGGTCGATGGCGACGTGCTTGGCGATCACCGCCAGGATCTCCTCGCGGAGCACCGCCACCAGGTCCGAGCGGCCGAACGCGGTGCGCTCATGCGCCAGCAGGATCTGGAGCCGCTCGCGCGCGACCGGCGCCGTCCCGCGCCGCGACAGGAAGTTCAGCAGGTTCATGCCGCCCTCCGGGGGAACAGCTTGCCCAGGATCGACCGCTTCTCGGACGGCACGATCATCTCGACCGTCTCGCCCTTCAGGCGCCGCACCGCATCGGTATAGGCGCGGGCGGGTGCGCTCTGGGGCGCGTTCAGCGTGACGGGGCTGCCGAGGTTCGAGGCCTTCAGCACCTCCTCGCTCTCCGGGATCACGGCGAGGAGCGGGATCGACAGGATCTCCAGCACGTCGTCGATCTTCAGCATCTCGCCGCGCTCGGCCCGGCCGGGGTCGTAGCGGGTCAGGATCAGGTGCTTCTCCAGCCGCTCGCCGTTCTTCGCGCGCTCGGTCTTGGAATCGAGGAGCCCGATGATGCGGTCCGAATCGCGGACCGAGGAGACTTCGGGATTGGTCACCACCACGGCGATGTCGGCGTGGCGCATGGCCAGCGTCGCGCCGCGCTCGATCCCGGCCGGGCTGTCGCAGATCACCCAGTCGAATTTCTCGCGCAGTTCGCCGATGACGCGGGCGACGCCCTCGTCGGTGAGCGCGTCCTTGTCGCGGGTCTGCGAGGCGGGGAGCAGCGAGAGGGTGTCGAGGCGCTTGTCGCGGATCAGCGCCTGGGGGAGCTTGGCGTCGCCCTGGACGACGTTGATGAGGTCGTACACGACCCGGCGCTCGGCGCCCATGATGAGGTCGAGGTTGCGCAGGCCCACGTCGAAGTCGACCACGCAGACATTCTGGCCGGCCTGGGCGAGGGCGGCACCGAGCGCCGCCGTCGTGGTGGTCTTGCCCACCCCGCCCTTGCCGGACGTCACCACTATGATCTTGGCCATGGAAGAGTGCTCCCCCGAGCAATCGGGATGATGCGGCGTCCGGATCGGGGTCCGGGTCGCGCGCTCACGGGGTTGGTTCGAGTGTCTCGCCGGGCGGGCTGGGGCGATCGATCGCCCGCTCGAGCCCGTCCGGCCGTCGTGTCGCGGCAGTGTTAGTCGAGGGCGGCCATGCGGAGGGTTTCCCCCTCCAGCCAGACCTGGACCGCCTTCTTGCGCAGCTTCGGGTCGGTGGTATCGGCGGTGCGGAAGAGACCGTCGATGCCGATCAGTTCGGGCTCGAACTTGCGGCAGCAGATGCGGGCCCGGGGGTTGCCGCCCGCACCCGCGATGGCACGGCCGCGCAGGGCCCCGTAGACGTGGATCGAGCCGCCGGCCAGGATCTCGGCACCCGAGGCGACCGAGCCCATCACCGTCACGTCGCCCTCCGGGTGGTAGACCGACTGGCCGGAGCGGAGCGGGGTCTCGAGGACGAGGGAGTTCGGCTTGCGCGGCTCCGGCGGCTTGACGGGCTCGGGCGGCTGGGTCTCCGGCGGCGTCTTGGCTTCCGGCTCCGCCATCTCGGCCGGGCGGCCGCCGCTGAGGAGCGGGGGCAGCGCCGGGCCGAGCCAGGCCGGCTCGGCCTTCTCGACGCCCATGATGCGGATGCCGCGCTGCTTGAGCTCGTCGACGAGGCCGGCGATGTCGGGCGTCGCCGCCGCGGCATTGGTGTCGTCCTCGGCGGGCTCGGCCGCCTCAGGTCCGGCCGCATCCCCCCGGAGGGAGTCCTTAGCCAGGCCCGAGACGTCCAGGATCACGGCGCGCTCGGAGAAGAGCGTCGGCGAGCGCTGCACCAGGGCATCCAGGTGCGAGAACCAGTCGCCGAGCGGAGTCTCCGGCGCGAGCACGAGCGCCCGGAAGGAGCGGCCGCGCAGCGGGAGGGAGGGGCGTGTGAGGCTGATGCTGGTCACGGCGGTTGACGAGTTGTTACCGGACGCCATGAAGCGCGCAGCGTGGTTACCGGATCGTTAATGAAGGCCGGAATTCGCCGGGAAGCGTGCCGGCGTGGCACAGCGGCCCGGGTGAACCTCGCTGCGGACCGGACACGGCATAGACGAAAAAGGGCCCGCGCAGCCGCGGGCCCAGACACGGATCAGCAGATGTCGAAAGCGCGAGGCGTCAGCCCAGGAAGTCGCCGCATTTCGGCGGCGGCTCGGTGCCCCAGGGCATCAGCGGCACCGTCGAGGTCGAATTCTTCGGCGAGCCCTGCACTACCTTGTCCGAGTAGACCATGTAGATCAGGGTGTTGCGCTTGGCATCGCAGCCGCGCACGATCTGCATGCTCTTGAAGATCAGCGAGCGGCGTTCGCTGAACACCACCTCGCCCTGCTTCATCTTGCCCTTGAACTTGACCGGACCGACCTGGCGGCAGGAGAGCGAGATGTCGGAGACCTCCTCGGCGAGACCGAGAGTGCCCTTGATGCCGCCCTTCTCCGGCTGCGTGTAGTGGCAGGCGACGCCGGCCACGTCCGGATCGTCGATGCCGTAGACCACCAGCTTGTCGTTGGGCGTCAGCGGCCGCCAGACCGTGGACTTGTCGAAGATCCGGTCCGGCTCCTGCGCGAGCGCCGCGCCCGCGGCCAGCCCGAGACAGGCCACCCCGCACAGCGCCGTGAGACCCCGCCGCCACACCATCGCATCAACCTTTCCCAAAGAAGCTTAACGTATGTAGGGAGGCTGTCGCGCGGCGGCGAGGGCGGCTAGAACGATGCGGTCCCGTCCCGCCACGCTTGGCGTCCCCGCCCGCGGGGCGGCTCGTTCTCGTCCGCCGCCCTCCCCTGGGGCGGATCGTCCTCGCATCACGGCCGGTCCCCGAACGCCATGCCGCTGCTTCGCCTCATGCTCCGGCTCACCGCCGGTGTCCTTGCGACCCTTTCCTTGTGCCAGGCTGCCCTGGCCGAGCCCAACGCGGCCGCCTGCCAGCGCTTCCGCGCCGAGCTCGCGGGCCTGCAGCGGGACTCGAACCGCGGCCAGATCGAGGAGATCCAGCAGCTCGTCGCGTACCGTCAGTCGATCGGCTGCGAGGGCGGACGCTTCCTGTTCTTCGACATGCGGCCGCCGCAATGCGCCCAGGTCGAGCAGCGCATCCGCGCCCTCAATGCCGGCTACGGCGCCGGGGCCCGCGAGGTCTCGAACGCCCGCCGCGAGCAGTTGATCGCCGCCGTGAAGGATGCCTGCACCGGCCTGCCGAGCGCCGCTTCGCTCCAGTCGAAACCCGCCGACGGCTTCGGGCGGGGCGGCTCGCAGGTGATCTGCGTGCGGATGTGCGACGGGGCGTATTTCCCGATGCCGAACCTGCCCGACGGGCGGGAGGGGGCCGACGAGATGTGCCAGGCGCTCTGCCCCGGGGCGGAGGCCGCCGCCTACTCGATGCCGCCGACTGACAGCGGTCTGACACAGGCCGCCGCTATCCAGACGCGGCGCGCCTACTCGGCCCTGCCAAACGCCTTCAAGTTCCAGAAGACCTTCGTGCCGAACTGCTCGTGCAAGGGCTCGCAGACCTGGGCGCAGGCCCTGGTCAAGGCCGAGAGCATGCTGGTGCGCCACAAGGGCGACATCTTCGTCACCCCGGCTCAGGCCGAGGCGATGTCGCGGCCGAAGGTGCGCCTGACCCTGGTCGGCCGCGCCGACCGGGCCGCCGCGACGCTGGCCGCCACCGCCGCCACGCGGGTCGAGGATGGCATCACGGAGGCCGCGGAGGCGCCCCGGCCGGTCACCCCGGAGGAGCGCCCCACGGTGCGGATCATCGCCCCCAACCTGATTCCGGTGCCGGTCACCGCGAAGGCGGACGGCCCGCAGGCCGCCGCGACCGTCCCCGGCGCCGCCCCGGTCGCCACGCCCTGACGGCTCGGGCAAGGAATCGGGGGCGGCTGACCAACGGGAACCAACTCGCCGTCACGGTGTTCGAAGGGACCGACGACGGACGAGAGGTTTCCCTTGATGCGCCCTGCCCGCGCGCTGCTGCTGACCGGCACGATCCTGCCGGCGCTGCTGCTCCAGCCCGTTCTTGCGAGCCAAACTTTAGCGAGCCAGGTGGCGGCGCGAGGTGACGAGGTGATCCGGCTGGCCCAGGGCGGGCCGGGCGGACCGGGTGAGCGGGGCGGCCCCGGCGAGCGCGGCGGTTCCCCGGAGCGTGGCCCGGGTGGCGCTGGACCCGGCGGCGAGCGGAGCGGACCGCGACCCGAGCGGGCTCCGGTGGAGCGGCCGGAACCTCGCGAGCGGCCGGAGCCGCGAGAGCGGCCAGAACCTCGTCCGGAACCTCGGCAGGAGCGCCCCGCTTCCCGACCCGAGCCCAGGCAGGAGCGACCGGAGCGGCCGGAGCCGCAGCGCGAACGGCCCGAGCGGCAAGAGCGACAGGAACCGCGCGAGCGCCCAGCGCCAACGCGCGAGCGTCCCGACCCTCAGCAGCGTGAGCGGCCCGAGCCGCAGGAGCGCGGGCCCCAGGGACGTCCGGACCGCCAGGAGCGACCCGACCGGCAGGAGCGGCCCGACCGGCAGGAGCGGCCCGACCGGCAGGAGCGGCCCGACCGGCAGGAGCGGCCCGACCGGCAGGAGCGCCAGGCCCCGCGCGGCGAGGAGCCCGGCCGTCCGCCGGTCCCGCCGCAGGATCGCGGCCCGGCTGCGCGTCCCGAGCCGCGGGAGCGGCCAACCCCCGACGCACGGCCGGATCGCCGCGACGAACGTCCCGAGGCGCGCGAGGAGCGCCGCGGATCCGACACGCCGGCCCAGCGCGGCCCGGGCCAGCCGCCTGCTCCCGGCCAAGCCCCCGTTCCGCAAGCCCCCGTTCCGCAAGCTCCCGCTCCCGGCCAGTCGCCGGCCCCGGGCCGCGCGACGCCGCCGGCGGCCGGTGAGCCGCAGCCCGGCTCACCGGGTCGCAGTCCCGGTCGTCCGGACGCCCAAGGCGTCGGCCCGAACGGCGCGCCGCTCCCCCCGAATCAGCAACCCGGGGTGCCGGGCCGTCCCTTTGTGCCGGGCGGAGCCGGGGCACCGCCCGATGACCGCGACGACCGCGGTTTCGACCGGCGCGACCCGCGCAATCAGGACAGGCGTGATCTGGATCGCCGCGACGGAGACCGGCGGGACGGCCGCGACGTCGATCGGCGGGACTTCGATCGTCGCGATCCGGACCGCCGCAGCTTCGACGACCGCGGCGACCTGCCTGGCGGCTATCGTCGCGATGCGCCGGATTATGTCCCGGGTGGATTCCGTCGCGGTGACATCGACGTGCGCAGCTACGACGACGTCCGCCGCGCCCGGCGCGAGTTCAACGAGAACGGCCGCGTGGTCATTCGCGAGCCCGGCCGCGTGATCGTGCGCGACGACGACCGCTACTTCCTGCGCCACGACGAGACCGAGCGCTTCCGCCTGCTCGACCGCGACGCCCGCATCGAGCGCCGCGGCCGCGACACGGTGACGATCATCGACCGCCCCGGCGGCACCCAGGTCTTCACGGTGGTGGATGACGACGGCCGGCTGCTGCGGCGCTATCGCCGCGGCCCGGACGGACGCGAGGTGGTGCTGATCGACAATTCCTACGCCGGCCCGCCGCGGTCGATCGAGCAGGACGTGGTCGTGCTGCCGCCGCCCGACATCCGCATCCCCCGCGACCGCTACGTGGTCGAGGCGGACACGGCCGACGAGGGAGCGATCTACGAGGCGCTGACGGCTCCGCCGGTCGCGCCCGTCGAGCGGCGCTACACCCTCGACCAGGTGCGCTACAGCCCGACCCTGCGCGCCCGGATGCGCAGCGTCGACATCGACACCATCACCTTCGACACCGGCTCGTGGCAGGTCACGCCCGATCAGGCCCGCCGCCTCGCCACCATCGCGGCGGCGATCAACCAGGCGATCCAGCGCAACCCGCAGGAGGTCTTCCTGATCGAAGGCTACACCGACGCGGTCGGCGCTGACGTCGACAACCTCTCGCTCTCCGACCGGCGCGCCCAGTCGGTGGCCGAGGTGCTGACCCGCGACTTCCGGGTGCCGCCCGAGAACCTGACCACGCAGGGCTACGGCGAGCAGTACCTGAAGGTGAACACGCAAGGTCCCGCGCGTGAGAACCGAAGGGTCACCGTGCGCCGCATCACCCCGCTGATCCAGCAGCAGGCCCAGCAGCAGCGCTGAGCCACGCGGGACTATTCACGGTCGATGCGAACGCTTTCCCCGCCCCTGCATGCAGGGGCGGGGCGGCACCGTGCACAGCCCGGCCGGACCCGCATCTCCTCTTCCCCGACCCGCGGCGCTCCCGGCGTGTTGGGGGGGAACCGGCACGGTTACATCATCTCAGAAACGGATGCTTCAGAGGCTCGCCCGTTCCGCCGCCTCCAGAACCGCGGTCGGGATGGCCAGAACCTGGTCAGCCTTCGCGCCCCGCCCCAGCGCGTCCCCCACCATCACGATCGCCGGTCCCTCGAGCCCCGCCGCCTCGACCCGGTCGGCGATGTCGCGAGCCTCACCGCTCACCACCGCCTGGTCGGGCCGCGTGGCGTTGAACACTACGAGAGCCGGGGTCGCGGGCGGCAGGCCCTCGGACACGGCGCGGGCCAGGAGGGTGCGCAGGGTGCGCTTGGGCATGTAGACCACCGTCGTGACGGTGGGATCCGCGAGCGCGGCCCAGTTCAGGTCGTCCGGCAGGGCGCCGCGGCGGTCGTGACCGGTGACGTATTGCAGGCGCCGCGCCGCGTCGCGATGGGTGAGCGAGACGCCGAGCGAGGCCGCCGCCCCTTGCGCCGCCGTGACGCCGGGCACCACCGTGACCGGGATGCCGGCCTCCCGGCAGGCATCGATCTCCTCACCGGCTCGGCCGAAGACCAGGGGATCACCGGACTTGAGCCGCACCACCCGCTTGCCGCTCTTCGCCAGGGATACCATCAGGGCGTTGATGTCGTCCTGGCGGCAGGACGGGCCGTGGCCGGTCTTGCCGACCAGCATCGTGCGGGCCTCGCGCCGGGCGTAGTCGAGGATCTCCGGGGCGACGAGGTCGTCGTAGAGGATCACGTCGGCGCTGCGCAGGGCCCGCAGGGCCTTCAGGGTCAGGAGCTCGGCGTCGCCCGGGCCGGCGCCGACCAGGACCACGCTGCCGCCGGTCGGCGCGGCGTCGTTCTCGGCGATGAGCGCGTCGAGATCGGCCTTGGCCGGCGCCCGCTCCGGGTTGGCGAAGGCGAGGTCGGTGAAGCGCTCCCAGAACGCCCGGCGCTCGCCGAAGACGTGGTAGCGGGTGCTGACCTCGGCGCGCCAGTCGCGAGCCGCCGCCACCCAGGCCTTGAAGCCGGCGGGCAGCATCGCCTCGATGCGCGCTCGCACGGTCTGGCCGAAGACCGGGGCCGCGCCCTCCGTCGAGATGCCGACGACGAGGGGCGAGCGGTTGACGATGGCGCCGAACGAGACGTCGCAGAGATGCGGCCGGTCGATGGCGTTGACGATGGCGCCCGCCGCGCGCGCCGCCCCGACGAAGCACTCGCACTCGCCCTCGTCCTCGAAGGCCGCGATGGCGAAGGCCGCGCCCACGAGGTCGGCCGGAGACCAGTCGCGCTCGTGCAGCACCACCGTGCCGGCCACGGCCTCGGCGGGCGCGCCGCGCATCTCCTCGGTGGGCTCCGGCGCGAACACATCGACATGGGCGCCGGCGGCGGCGAGCAGCTTCACCTTCCAGGCCGCCCCGCCATTGGCCCCGGCCAGAACCGCGCGCTTGCCCGTGAGCGTCACGAAGACCGGGAGCACGGCCAGGGGCTCGAGGCCCGGGGAGCGGGTCTCGCGGGGAGCACGGGGGCTACGCATGGGACGGTGAGTTTCTGACACGAGTCTCGGGAAGTCCTGCGCCATCAGATGCGCCTATGCGGAAGCCGGCGCAAGTTCGGCGGCGAGCAGCTTGCGGATCTCAGGGATGCACGAGCCGCAATTGGTGCCGGCCCGGCACACCGCGCCCACCGCCTCGACCCCGTGCGCCCCGCCCTTGATCGCGGCGCGGATCGTGTCGAGCCCGACCGTGTGGCAGGCGCAGACCAGGGGGCCGGAGCCGGCGCTCTCGGCCCGGCCCGAGATCAGGGCCCGGCGGGCCGAGGGTTCGAGCAGTTCCTGGTTGCGGAAGAACGCCTTGGCGGCGTCCCAGGTCAGGCGCTCGGCGGCGGGAGCCAGCGCCAGCACGCCGAGGAGCTGCCCGTCCCGGAAGGCGGCGGCGCGGTAGCGGCCGCGGGCCGGGTCGGCGTACTCGCTGAAAGTCGCGCCGGGGAAGAGGTCGCGCATCAGGGTGGCGGCCTCCGGTGCGCCGTCCTGCGCGGCGAAGATCAGGCCGGTCGCGCCCTCCAGGCTCGCCCGGGCCCACCACCAGCCGAAGGGCGCCGCCACCGTCTCGCGGGTGATGAGGTAGCCGCGGGAGCGGTAGGGCTCGGGGGCGATCGAGGCCGGGGTCGCCTTCAGTTCGGGCTGGCCCGAGACCGGGTCCACCGCTCCCTGCGCGAGCGCGCCGACGCGCCCGTCCGAGGTGTTGGACTCGCTCCAGTGCATCGGGGCGAAGAGCACGCCGGGTTGCGCGCCCGGCGTCACCATGACTTCGAGCACCGCCGCGCCGTGGGCGGTACGCACGCGGGCGAGATCGCCGTCGGTGAGCCCGGCCGCCGCCGCGTCGTCGGGATGGATCTCGACGAACGGCACCGCCCGGTGCGCCGAGAGGCGCGGGCTCTTTCCCGTCCGGGTCAGCGTGTGCCAGTGGTCGCGCACCCGGCCGGTGTTGAGGCGCAAGGGCAGCGCATCGCTGGTGGCTTGCGCCAGGGCCGGCTTCTGCACCGCGACGAAGCGGGCCTTGCGGTCGCGGGTGTAGAAACCGCCATCGGCGAAGAAGCGGGTCTGGGGCGCCTTGGCCTTCCGGGTCAGCGGCCATTGAACCGGCGCGGCGGCGTCGTAGGCGGCATCCGTGATGTCGGCGAGGCCGCCGAGGTCGAAGTCGCGGCTGCCGCGGTTCTCGAATTCCGACAGGGCGGCGTGCTCGCGGAACACCGCCGCGGCGTTGCCCCACGCGAAGGCCTTGGCATGGCCGAGGCGCTTGCCGATCTGGGCCATGATCCACCAGTCGGCCCGCGCCTCGCCCGGCGCCTTCAGGAAGGCGCGCTGGCGCGAGATCCGGCGCTCGGAATTGGTCACCGTGCCGTCCTTCTCTCCCCAGGCGAGGGCCGGGAGCAGAACTGCATTGCGTGCCCGCACCGTATCGGTGTTCACCACCACCTCGGAGACCACGTAGGTGTCGAGCTTCGCCAAAGCCGCCCGCACCCGGTCGGCCCTGGGCATCGAGACCGCCGGGTTGGTGCCCATCACCCACAGGGCCTTGATCTTGCCGCGCTCGATCGCCTCGAACAGCGCCACCGCCTTCATGCCCTCGCCGGTGATGATGTTCGGCGCGTTCCAGAACCGGCGCACCAGGTCCACCTCCTCCGGGGTGAAGTGCATGTGGGCCGCCAGCATGTTGGCGAGCCCGCCGACCTCGCGCCCACCCATGGCGTTGGGCTGGCCGGTGAGCGAGAACGGCCCCATGCCCGCTTTGCCGATGCGTCCGGTGGCGAGGTGGCAGTTGATGATCGCGTTGGCCTTGTCGGTGCCCTGCGCCGACTGGTTCACGCCCTGCGAGGTGGCGGTGACGACCCGCGGCGTGGCGCGGAACAGCGTGAAGAAGGTCTCCACCTCGGCCTCGGTCAGGCCGGTCGCGGCGGCGGTCGCGGCAATCGTCGGGGCGATCTGGCGGGCGCGCTCGAGGGCCGGCTCGAAGCCGGCGGTGTGCGCGGCGATGTAGCGCGGGTCGAGCGCGCCGGTATCGGCGAGGTGGACGAGCAGCCCGGAGAACAGCGTGGTGTCGGTGCCGGGCTTGAGGCCGAGGAAGAGGTCGGCCTCCTCGCCGGTCTGGGTGCGGCGGGGATCGATCGCCACGATCTTGGTGCCGCGCTTGGCGCGGGCATCGAGCATCCGGCGGAACAGGATGGGATGGCACCAGGCGGTGTTGGAGCCGACCAGCACCAGCAGGTCGGCCTCGTCCAGGTCCTCGTAGCAGCCGGGCACCGTATCGGAGCCGAAGGCGCGGCGGTGCGCCGCCACCGACGACGACATGCACAGGCGCGAATTGGTGTCGACGTGCGGCGTGCCGATGAAGCCCTTCGCGAGCTTGTTGGCGACGTAGTAATCCTCGGTCAGGAGCTGGCCCGAGAGGTAGAACGCCACCGAGTCAGGGCCGTGCGCCGCGATGGTGCGCCGGAAGCCGTCAGTGACGGCATCCAGGGCCTCGTCCCAGGTCGCTCGCCGCCCGGCGATCTCCGGGTGCAGCACCCGGTCGTCGAGGGAGAGGGTCTCGCCCAGTGCCGAGCCCTTCGAGCACAGCCGGCCGAAATTCGCCGGATGCTGCGGATCACCCGCGACGCTCGCGCCCCCCTGCCCGTCCGGGCGGGCGAGCACGCCGCAGCCGACGCCGCAATACGGGCAGGTGGTCCGGACGGGGGCGGCCTCTTGGGTGAGGGCCGGCACGTGCAGGTTCATCGAAGGAGCCTTTCGCCGGGCTTGGGGGATAGGGGCCGGGGAGATGGGCATGCAATTGCCGAGCCGCCGGTCGTCTCCGGCGGATCGCAAGTCACCTGAAACGATCGATCAGGGTGACGCTGCGTAGCGCCAGCCCGCAATTGACCGGCTCGACGGAATTGACATCCTGCGCGTCATTCCGGGGCCGCGAAGCGGAGCCCGGAATCCAGAACCGCTGATCCATCAGGAAAGGGCGGAGACCGTTCCGCTTCATTCTCTCCCACCTGAGTGTCTGGATCCCGGGCTCCGCTTTCGCGGCCCCGGGATGACGTGGAGGATGTCATCCACGTGGAGAGTGACGGACGGGGTCCCGAGTGATCTCAGTACACGTCCGCCTGGTAGCGGTTGGCCTTCTTCAGCGCCGCGAGATAGGCCACCGCCTCCTCCGGGCTCTTGCCGCCATGGGATGCGGCCACGTCGATGATCGCGCGCTCGACGTCCTTGGCCATGCGCTTGGCGTCGCCGCAGACGTAGAAATGGGCGCCCTCCTCGAGCCAGCGCCACAGCTCGCGGCCATTCTCGCGCATCCGGTCCTGGACGTAGGTCTTCTCGCCGCCGTCCCGCGACCAGGCGAGCGACAGGCGGGTCAGCACGCCCTCGTCCTTCATGGCGTTCAGCTCGTCGCGGTAGAAGAAGTCGGAGGCCTGGCGCTGGTGGCCGAAGAACAGCCAGTTCTTGCCCGGCGCCTTCACGGCGGCGCGCTCGCGCAGGAAGGCGCGGAACGGCGCGATGCCGGTGCCCGGGCCGACCATGATGACCGGGGTCTCGGGTGCCTCCGGCAGGCCGAAGCCGTGGGCCTTCTGCAGGTAGACCTTCACCTTGGCGGTCTCGGCCAGGCGCTCGCCGAGATGGGTCGAGGCGACGCCGAGGCGCAGGCGCGAGCGGTGGCTGTAGCGCACTGCGTCGACGGTGAGCGAGACCCGGCCCGGATCGGCCTTGGGCGAGGACGAGATCGAGTAGAGCCGCGGCTGCAATTCGTCGAGGGCTTCGAGGAACACCTCGGCGTCGGGGCGGGCGCCCGGGAACTTGTGCAGCGCGCCGAGCACGTCGAGATAGGCCGCGTCGCCGTCCGGGTCCTCGCCGGCGCTGAGCGCCTGGGCCTTCTTGCGCTGCGCGCCGGAGGTGAGGAGCGAGAGGAGCTGGAACAGCCCGTCCGGTGCGCCGCCGAGCGAGTAGTTGGTGAGGAGATGATCGCGAAGGGTCTTCTCGCCGAGCTTCGTGGCGATCACCCGCTCGGGCCGGGCGCCGAGCTCGGCGATCACCGCATCGGCGAGCGCCGGGGCGTTGGCGGGGAAGAGGCCGAGGGAGTCGCCCACCACGTAGTCGATGCCGGTCCCCGTCAGGTCGATCTCGATGTGCCAGGTCTCCTTCTCGCCGCCCGGCGCGTTGAGGCGGCGGCGCGAGAGGAACACCGCCTCGGCCGGGTTCTCGCGGCACTGGCCGTAGGGGCCGAGCAGGGCCTCCGCCTTCGGGGCGTCGTCGGAGGCCGGGGCGGCGCCCGCCGGCGCCGCCGTGCCGAACTCCGCCTCCAGCTTCTTCAGCATCCGGAGCGTCTCCTTGCCGCCGGGCTGGCAGAGGTTCAGGCGCTCCTCCTTCTTGAGGAAGATGGCGTTGGCGTAATCGGCGCAGTTGTAGCCGCACTGGCCGCAATCCTGCTGGGCCATCGCGGCCATCAGCTTCTGCGGCTCGGAGCGGTCCTTGGCCATCGCCATGCGGTCGTCGAGGCCCATCGACGGGTCGTGCCAGGGGGCGTCGCCGTTATCGGCGAGAGCCGGACCGCCGGACGCCTCGCCGGCGCCGAGGGCGGTGGCGCCCTCGACCGCCGGCCCGAGCAGGGCCGCGAAGTAGCCCGACAGCCAGGCGCGCTGGTCGGGGTTGAAGGGGGCGGATTCGGGGATCAGGACGAGCGGGGGAGCGACGTGCTGGGTCATCGGGCGGTTACCGGAGAAGAGTGGCGTTCAGCCGATGATGCACCGGCTTTCTCCTCTCCCCGCGGGCGGGGAGAGGGCCGCGACGACCGTGTCGTCGGCGCGGCGAGGCGTCAGCCGAGGGTGAGGGGGCGGTGCCGGAGGAGTCTCACGCGTAGACACCCCCTCACCCTCGCCCTTCGGGCTTGCCGAACCCTCTGAACGAGGGTTCGGCCCTTTCCCCGCCCGCGGGGAGAGGAGGAAGCGCGCCTTACTCGGCCGCCTCCAGCATCCGCTCGCCGGCCAGCCCCTTCAGCGCCTCGGGGCCGCGGCGGGCGGTGTAGGCCTGGAAGGTCTCCTCCGGGCCGGTGCGGTGCTGGAGGTAATCGGTGAGCAGGGTCTCGACCCGGCCGGGGCAATCCTCGGCCTTCACGGCCTTCCAGATCTCGGTGCCGATCTTCGCCGCCTCGCCGAAGCCGCCGCCGACCACGATGTCGTAGCCCTCGACGGTGTCGCCCTCCTCGCTCACCACCACCTTGGCGCCGATCAGGCCGATATCGCCGATGTAGTGCTGAGCGCAGGAATGGTGGCACCCGGTGAGGTGGACGTTCACCGGCACGTCGAGCCCCGGCACCGCCGCCTCGACGTGGTCGGCGATGAGCAGCGCGTGGCCCTTGGTGTCCGAGGCCGCGAACTTGCAGCCGCGGTTGCCGGTGCAGGCGACGAGGCCGGCGCGGATGCTCGAGGCCTTGGTGGAGAGACCTAAGCCGGCGACGCGGGATTCGACCTCCGCCACCTTGTCGTCGGGCACGCCCGAGAACAGGAAGTTCTGCCACACAGTGAGGCGGATCTGGCCGTCGCCGCATTCGCGGGCCATCTCGGCGAGCGCCCGCATCTGGTCGGTGGTCATCTTGCCGACCGGCAGCACCACGCCGATCCAGTTCAGGCCGGGCTGAACCTGCTTGTGGACGCCCACATGGGCGTAGCGGTCGAAGCCGCCGCGAGGCTTCACGTGGGCCGGGTCGACCCGGTCGAGCTTGCGGCCGAGCTTCTCCTCGACGGCGGCGAGGTACTTGTCGTAGCCCCAGGCGTCGAGGACGTACTTCATCCGCGCCTTGTTGCGGTTGGTGCGGTCGCCGTTCTCGATGAAGACCCGCAGGATCGCGTCGGCGACGGCGTTGCACTCCCGCGGCCGCAGGACCACGCCGGTGTCGCGGGCGATGTCGCGGTGGCCGGTGATGCCGCCGAGCACGAGCCGCATCCAGATCCCGGGCTCGACGGCGGCGCCCTCGGTCACCTCGACCGCCTGGAAGCCGATGTCGTTGGTCTCCTCCAGCACCGGCAGCACGCCGCCGCCGTCGAAGGCGACGTTGAACTTGCGTGGCAGGCCGTAGAGCGAGCGGTCGTTGAGGATGTGGTTGTGCCAGGACTTGGCGAGCGGCCGGGTGTCGAGCAGTTCCTGGGCGTCGATTCCGGCGGTCGGCGAGCCGGTGACGTTGCGGATGTTGTCGGCGCCGGTGCCGCGGGCGGTAAGGCCGAGATCGATCAGCCCGTCGAGGAAGGGCTGGCCGTGCTCGGGGGAGATCTCCCGCACCTGGAGGTTCGCCCGGGTGGTGACGTGGCTGTAGCCGCCGCCATGGGCGTCCGCGAGGTCGGCGATGCCGGCGAACTGCCAGTGGTGCAGGATGCCGTTCGGGATCCGCAGGCGGCACATGTAGGAGTTCTGGGCCGGTGCGACCCAGAACAGGCCGTGGTAGCGCCAGCGGAAATTGTCCTCGGGCTTCGGCGCCTTGCCGGTCTCGGCCTCGGCGATCAGCCGGTTGTGGCCGTCGAACGGGTTCTCGGCCCGCTTCCATTTCTCCTGCTCGGCGAGCTTGCCGCCGTTCTTCACTGTGCGGTCCTGCGCCTTGATGTGGATCGCGTCCGGCCCGGTCGGCTCCGCGGGCGGGGCCGAGGCGGCCCCGCCGCCGGCAAGGCCGCCGGTCATGCGGATTGCGGCGATGCCGTGGGAGAAGCCTTCGAGGTAGCGCTTCTGCTCGGCGTCGAAGTCGTCGGCCATCGCGGGCTCCTTCACGCTGCGAGGGGTTGGGGGGCAGGAATTTCGGGTGAGACGGGCCGCCCGAACATCAGGTCGTCCCGGTCGTCGGGGCCGAGAGTGTCGCCGGTGCGGATCAGGGTCTTGCACCAGCCCTGCTCGGCGACGTCGCCGACGAAGACCGCACCGATCAGGCGGTCGCCGTCGATCACCAGCTTGCGGTAGAGGCCCGAGGCCGGGTCGCTCCAGGTCACGGCCTCGGCGCCCTCAGGCACGTCGACGGCGCCGGCGGAGAAGACCGGCAGGCCGGAGACCTTGAGGCTCGTCGCCAGCGAGGTGCCGGCGTAAGCCGCCTCGACGCCGCAGAGATGGCGGGCCAGCACCTCGGCCTGCTCGTAGGCCGGCTCGACGAGGCCGTAGGTCTGGCCGCGGTGCTCGGCGCATTCACCGAGGGCGTAGATCCCCGGCACCGAGGTCGCCATCGTGTCGTCGACCCGGATGCCGCGGCCGACAGCGAGCCCGGCGCTGGCGGCCAGCGCCGTCGAGGGCCTCACGCCGACCGACATCACCACGAGGTCGGCCGGCAGGATCGTGCCGTTGGCGAGAATCAGGCGCTCGACCTTGCCGTCGCCCTCGACCGCGGCGGTGTCGGCCTGCAGCATCACCCGGACGCCGCGGGCCTCCATCGCCTCGCGCACCAGGGCGGCGGCGGCGTGATCGAGCTGGCGCTCCATCAGCCGGTCCATGACGTGGAGGAGCGTGGTCTCGACGCCGAGGCGCGCGAGCCCCACCGCCGCCTCGAGCCCGAGCAGCCCGCCTCCGATCACGATCGCCTTGGCGCCCGTCACCGCCGCCCGGCGGATCGCCGCCACGTCGGCGAGATCGCGGAAGGTGATGACGCCGGGCAGGTCCATGCCGGGCTTCGGCAGCCGGATCGGCACCGAGCCGACCGCGAGCACGAGCTTGTCGTAGGGCAGCACCAGCCCCTCGCCGACCCGGACGATGCGCTCCGCGGTGTCGATCGCGGTGGCGGGCGCGCCGGTGACGAGGGTGATGCCGTGCTCGGCGTACCAGTCGAGCCCGCGGAAGGTGCAGGCTGCCTCGTCGACCTCGCCGCCGAGCAGCGAGGACAGCAGCACCCGGTTGTACGCCGCCACCGGCTCGGCGCCGACGCAGGTCACGTCGAAGCGGCCGGGAGCCGCCTCGGTCAGCCGCTCCAGGAAGCGGAGCGAAGCCATGCCGTTGCCGATGACGACGAGGCGTTCGGTCATGGGATCAGGCCGCGATCGCGGGTTTGGCGTGGCGGGCGTAGAGGAATTCCAGCACCTCGGCCCGGGCATGGGTGTAGGTCGGGTCCTCGACCAGCTCGAGGCGCTTGCGCGGCCGCTGAAGCGGCACCGTCAAGACTTCCCCGATCGTGGCAGACGGGCCGTTCGTCATCATCACGATCCTGTCGGAGAGCAGCACCGCCTCGTCGACGTCGTGGGTGATCATGATGACGGTGTTCTTGAGCCGCAGGTGGATCTCCATCAGCTGATCCTGGAGATGCGCCCGGGTCAGCGCGTCGAGGGCGCCGAAGGGCTCGTCCATCAGCAGCACCTTCGGCTCCATCGCGAGCGCCCGGGCGATGCCGACGCGCTGCTTCATGCCGCCGGAGATCTCGTGCGGACGCTTCTCGGCGGCATGGGTCATGTTGACGAGCGCGAGGTTGTGCTCGATCCAGTCGCGGCGCTCGGCCTTGCTCTTCTTCGCCTTGAGCACCTTGTCGACCGCGAGCGCCACGTTCTCGCGGACCGTGAGCCAGGGCAGCAGCGAGTGGTTCTGGAACACCACGGCGCGCTCGGGGCCGGGGCTGTTCACCTCCCGGTCGTCGAGAAGGACGCAGCCGGTGGAGGCCTTGAGCAGGCCCGCCACGATGTTGAGCACCGTCGACTTGCCGCAGCCGGAATGGCCGATCAGCGAGACGAACTCGCCCTTCTCGATCTTCAGGTTGACGTCGCGCAGCACCTCGGTGGTCCGTCCGCCGCGGGTGAAGCTGATGCCGATCTGCTCGAGGCTGAGATGGGTCATTGGGGCCTCCCTCAGGCCGTGGCGGTGCCGCGGGTGACGAGGTGGCCGAGGCCGGCGACGAGGCGGTCGAGCACGAAGCCGATCACCCCGACATAGACCAGGGCCACGATGATCTCGCTGATGTGCGAGGAGTTCCAGGCGTCCCAGATGAAGAAGCCGATGCCGACGCCGCCGATCAGCATCTCCGCCGCCACGATGGCGAGCCAGGACAGGCCGACGCCGATGCGCAGACCGGTGAAGATGTACGGCGCCGCCGAGGGCAGCATCACCTTGGCGAAGAACTCGACGGCGTTGAGGCGCAGGACCGCCGCGACGTTACGATAATCCTGCGGGATGTTGCGGATGCCGACCGCGGTGTTGATGATGATCGGCCAGATCGAGGTGATGAAGATCACGAAGATCGCCGAGGGCTGACCGTCCCGGAAGGCGGCGAGCGAGAGCGGCAGCCAGGCGAGCGGCGGGATGGTGCGCAGCACCTGGAAGATCGGGTCGAGCCCGCGCATCGCCCATTCGGACTGGCCGACGAGCGTGCCGAGCAGCACCCCGACGATGACCGCCAGCGTGAAGCCGAGCGCCACGCGCTGGAGGCTGGCCGAGATGTGCCAGAACAGCCCCTTGTCGGTGCCACCATTGTCGTAGAACGGGTGGGCGATGATCTCCCACGCCTCGCTCACGACCCGGGAGGGCGGCGGCAGGCCGGCACCAGGGCGCTGGCACAGCACTTCCCAGAGCAGCAGGAAGACCGCCAGCACGACGAGGGGCGGTACGATCCGCAGCGCCAGCCCCTTGAGGGTGGCGGCGGTGACGAGGGGGCGGCGAGCCCCCTCCGGTTTGGCGGCGCCGAGGCGCCCGAGGCTGAGTCCCAGAGCCATCACGCTACCTTCTTGATGCCGAGGCTGTTGAGGTAGGCGGACGGGTCCGCCGGATCGAAGACCTTGCCGTCGAAGAAGGTCTCCTTGCCGCGGGAGGTCGAGGTCGGGGCGGTCACGCCCATGCCCTTCGCTACCTCGCGCCAGATGTCCTCGCGGTTGACCTTCTCGATGAGGGCCTTGGTGTCGGTCTGGGGATCGAACTTGCCCCAACGGATGTCCTCGGTGAGGAACCAGAGGTCGTGCGACTTGTACGGGTAGGAGGCGTTGTCGGCCCAGTATTTCATAATGTGCGGGCTGTTCATGACCTTGCGGCCGTCGCCGTAATCGAACTCACCCTTCATCCGCTTGATCACATCGGTCGCCGGGACGTTGATCCACTGGCGCTTGGCGACGATGCCGGCGAGCTCGTCGCGGTTCTCGGGCTTGTCGCACCAGGCTTGCGCCTCCATGATCGCGGCGAGCAGGGCCTTGGCGGCGTTCGGGTACTTGTCGACCCAGGCGGCGCGCATTCCGAGCGCCTTCTCCGGGTGGTCCTTCCACAATTCGCCGGTGGTCAGCGCGGTGTAGCCGATGCCCTGCGTGATCAGCTGCTCGTTCCACGGCTCGCAGACGCAGAAGCAATCCATCGTGCCGACCTTCATGTTCGCCACCATCTGGGGCGGCGGCACGACGATGGTCTCGATGTCCTTGTCGGGGTCGATGCCGCCGGCGGCGAGCCAGTAGCGGATCCAGAGGTCGTGGGTGCCGCCCGGGAAGGTCATGGCGGCCTTCACCGACTTGCCGGAGGCCTTCTTGCGTTCGAGCGCCGCCTTGAAGGGCTTGGCGTCGAGGGCGACCTTGTCGCCCATATGCTCCTTGGCGACCGAGATGCACTGACCGGCGAGGTTGAGCCGGGCCAGGATGTACATCGGGACGGGGACGTTGTTCTGCGTCACCCGGCCGGCGCTGATCAGGTAGGGCATCGGGGTCAGGATGTGAGCCCCGTCGATGCCGTTGCCCTCCGAGCCCAGCACGAGGTTGTCGCGGGTGGTGCCCCACGAGGCCTGCTTCAGCACCTCGACGTCGGGCATGCCGTGCTTCGCGAAGATGCCCTTCTCCTTGGCGACGAAGAGCGGCGCGGCGTCGGTGAGCGCGATGAAGCCGAGCTTGGCGCCCTTCACCTCCGGCCCGGCTCCCTGCGCGAAGGCGCCGCCCGGCAAGGCGACGCGGCTGGCCGCCGCCAGCGACAGGGCGCCGGCCGCCCCCTTGAGGATGCCGCGACGCGTGGTGTGCTCAACGCTGCTCATCAGATCCTTCACCCTCAAGCCGCTGCGCCGTCGTGGCGCGGATTCCGGTTCGACACGCAAAAAACCGCTGCCCAAGGTCTTCCGCCGGCCGCGCGAATGCGGGCCCACAGGGGAACTCGGGTCAGCGGCTCTGCTGACGGTCGATGCCCGTCGGCGCTGACGGACCTGAGAAGACGAGCAGGTTCCGTGCCAACTGCCTCGCGAACGATTCAAGTGATTGAAATTGACATGATTCGCAGCTTGGCCGGAGGAGGCGCAACGCGGCCTCGGCCGCATGGTGCGATGCACAAATGATAGGCTGCCGGGCGGGCAATTGGGCAGCGGCATGGTGTTCACGAAATGGGCGACATCGACGCTGCGCGGCAACGAGGCAGCGCACCGAACCGATGGCGGGCCCACTTCACTGCCGCCTCAAAGGCGCCGGTCATGTCCCGGGCAAGCCGTGCGCATATCTCCACTCCCCGCGGGCGGGCAGAGGGCCGCGTCTCCGTTCAGGAGATGCCGCAAGCCCGCAGGGCGGGGGTGAGGTGTTTCCGGAAGAGTCTCGTTCGTCGAGCCCCCTCACGCTCGCTCCGGCTGCGCCTGCGCTCGCTTCATCGGCGACAACGTCGACGAAGTCCTCTCCCGGGAGCGACGTCGCGCAGGCCCGGCCTCGCACCTCGCTTGCAGATCCCGGGCTTGCCCGGGATCTATCGGGGAGAGGAGGGACCGGCGCCTCGATCTTCCACGGTTGGCCCTGGGAGACATCGTTCGGCTCACGCCGCCGCCAGCAGATCCGGCCGGTACAGCCCCGCCGCCTCCGGCATCGCTCCCGCCTCGATCTGCCCCGCCGCCGCCATCTCGTCGACGAGCCAGCCGAGGGCCGCCGGGTCGGGGGTGAGTTCGCGTTCGCCGAGAACCAGGTAGTCCCCGGCCTCGACCACCGGCCCACCCGGCGCCAGGCGCAACGCCCCGGCGAGGCCCCGCAGGATCAGCGCCGGGTCGAGGCCGAGATGGCGCGGGCTTCCGAGCAGGGCGACCAGGTCCTCGCGATGCGCCGGGTCGCCACACCAGCGGGCGGCACGCTTGAGAGCGCGCAGGAGCGGCGTCGTCCGGTCCTCCATCTCGGCAGGCAGCGCCAGCACCTTCTCCGGGCAACCCGGCGTGATCGCGACGCCGAATGCCGCGATGCGCCCGACCCCGGCCTCGACCGCGACGCTGCTCCACGGCGCGCCGACGCAGAACCCGTCGATCAGGCCGCGCTCCAGGGCCTCGACGGTGCGGGGCGGCGGCACGACGACGAGGCGCACCGCCGCGAGCGAGCTGCCGCCGAGAGCGAGCAGGCGCCGCCACTGGTAGGTGTGGCTGGAGAACGGGTGGACGGTGGCGAGCGTGAGCGGCCGCCCTTCCGCGGCGCGGGCCTCGGCCACCCGGGCGAGCGCGCGGCCGACATCGGGCACGGCGTCGGAAGCGGCATCGAGTGCCTGCCAGAGCGGCAGCGACAGGGTCACGGCGTTGCCGTTGCGGGCGAGCGCCGCCGGCGCGATCAGGCGGGCCTGCGGTCCGCTGAGGCCCAGGTGGCAGGCGAGCGCCAGCGGCGCCAGCATGTGGGCGCCGTCGAGGAGGCCGAGCGCCAGGCGATCGCGCAACGTCGCCCAGGAAGGCTCGGCGACGAGGTCGACCTCCAGCCCCTCCGCCGCCGTGAAGCCGCGCTCCACCGCCGCGATCAGCACCGCGGCGTCGGTGAGCGGGACGTAGCCGAGCTGCAGCCTCATCCGAGTAGGTCCGCGGCGGTGACGATGGCGCGGGCGATGTCGACGATCTTGCGCTTCTCGTTCATGGCCTTGCGCCGGAGCTGCTTGTAGGCCTCGTCCTCGGTCAGCCCCTTGGCGCTCATCAGGATGCCCTTGGCGCGCTCGATCAGCTTGCGGTCGGCGAGCTCGCTCCTGGCCTCCGAGAGCTCGCGCTGCAACCGCGCGAAGGCGTTGAAGCGCAGGATCGCGATCTCGATGATCGGCTTGATCCGCTCGGCGCGCAAACCGTCGACGATGTAGGCCGAGATGCCGGCATCCACCGCCGCCTGCATCATCGGCGTGTCCGATCGGTCGACGAACATCGCCACCGGGCGCTCGACCAGCCGCGAGACGCCGAACATCTGCTCCAGGAGGTCGCGGCTCGGGCTCTCGAGGTGGATCACCACCACGTCGGGCGAGAGGGCGGAGAGCCGGTCGAGGAGGTCGGCGGTGTCGGGAATCACCACCACCCGGGCGCCCTCGACGGCACGCAGGCCCTCCTCCAGGATCGCGGCCCGGGCGCGGCTCGGGTCGACGACGGCGATGGTGAGCGCATCGCCCGGGGACGGGGCGACAGGACTCGAGGTGGGAGGAGCCGAGGAAGGGGCTGCGCGGTCGGGCATGTCGGCGTCGGATCACGCAAGTGTTGGGCCTGAGAGCGGCATCGCCGCCCATGCTGTGGGACGAGGAGCGGCGGCCGTCGCCCCCGGATCTTACCCTGCGAGAACGAGCGTGGCAGCGTCCACGTCCCGGATTCGCATCTCGACACGAAAGCGCAAAGAAACGGCCCCGCTTCGGCCCGAAACCGGCGCTTCATTCCGGCATCGATCGGCGGGAGGTTCGGATGCGGCAGAACGGGCGGATGCGCAAGCCGGCGGAGGTGAGCGCGATTGGGAGCCTGCCCGGCGCCTCGCGGGGCTACCTGCCGCTGCTGCCCACCGCCTGCGTGGCGGTCTGCCTCGCGGCGGGCTCGCTGTACTGGCGCGAGGCGCCGCCGCGGGCCCCGGAGGGCCATGTCGCGGTGATGCAGCCGCTGCCGCCGGGGAGCGACCTCTTCCGCATCGTCCCGGAGGCCGACGGGCGGGTGCGGGCATCCTACCCGCTCGAATTCGAACAGCAATTTCCGCTGATCGCCGGCCTGCCGGCCGAGGCCGCCGTGCCGGTGCTGCCGCCCCGGGAGAGCAAGCCGGAGGGCAAGGCCCCGCGCCGCGCGGCCACGCACCGCCCCAGGGCGGTGCCGGGGCTGGCAGTGCCGGCCTTGGCGGACCTGCGCCCGCCGGCCCGGCCCGACGACCTGAAAGTCCGGAAGCCGATCGCGGAGACGCCTGAGCCGACGACCCGCACGGCGAGCACCGGGGCGGAGCCGGAGCGCTCAGCCCCGTGGCTGCCCTTCGCGCCGACCGGCCGTATGGTGACGCAGACCGTGGCGGCGCTCGGCGACGGCGTGACCCATGCGGGCGCGGCCATGATCGACCTCATCGACCGCCGGCGCTGAGCACGGGTCGGCGAAGGTCCGATCGGCAAGGGTTCAAGGCCCAGATCGGCAAGGGTCCGATGAGCGAATCTCGGGTTGGCGGACCTCGGGTTGGCCTCGGGGAAGGCCGCTCTAGCTAACGGCGTCACGGCTCTGATTCGGGACGCATCATGGCGTTGCTCATCGAGGATTACGCGCTCGTCGGCGACGGGCGCAGCGCGGCATTGATCGGGCGCGACGGCAGCGTGGACTGGCTGTGCTGGCCGCGCTTCGATGCCTCCGCCTGCTTCGCGGCCCTGCTCGGCACCCGCGAGGATCACGGCCACTGGCGCATCGCCCCGGCCGGGGAGGCGACGAGCACGCGGCGCTACCGCGAGAACACGCTGGTGCTGGAGACCACCCACGAGACCGCCGAGGGCGCGGTACGGGTGATCGACTACATGCCGGTCGAGGACGGCACCCACCTGGTGCGCCTGGTCGAGGGCGTGCGCGGCCGGGTGGCGATGCGCATGGACCTGGTGGTGCGCTTCGATTACGGCTCCGCCATCCCCTGGGTGTCGCGCAGCGAGAACGACGACCTCCGGGCCATCGCCGGACCGAACAAGCTTGTCCTGCGCACCCGCGCAGCCCTCAAGGGCGTCGGCCAGACCACGGTGTCGGATTTCATCGTCGAGGCGGGGAAGAGCGTCACCTTCGTGCTGAGCTACGGGCTCTCGCACGAGGAGGATCCGCCGCCGATCGAGCCGCGCCGGATGCTGGCCAGCACCACGTCCTGGTGGCGCGCCTGGTGCCGGCGCTGCCACGGCGGCACGCCCTGGGACGACGTGCTGACCCGGTCGCTCCTGACCCTGAAGGCGCTGATCTACCGGCCGACCGGCGGCATCGTGGCGGCGCCCACCACCTCGCTGCCGGAGCAGATCGGCGGCGTGCGCAACTGGGACTACCGGTTCTGCTGGCTGCGCGATTCCACCTTCACGCTGCTGGCGCTGATGGATGCAGGCTACCTCGAGGAGGCCCGGGCCTGGCGCGACTGGCTCACCCGGGCGGTGGCGGGCAGCCCCGAGCAGGCCCACATCCTCTACGGCATCGCCGGCGAGCGCCTGCTGCCCGAGATCGAGCTCGACTGGCTGCCCGGCTACGAGGGCTCGCGCCCGGTGCGGGTCGGCAACGCCGCAGCCCAGCAATTCCAGCTCGACGTCTACGGCGAGCTGTTCGATGCCCTCTTCCAGGCCCACCAGCGCGGCATGCTGGCCGACGAATCCGGCGTGCGGGTCGGCCGCGCCCTGCTCGATCACCTGGAGCGGGTCTGGCGCGAGCCCGACGAGGGAATCTGGGAGGTACGCGGCGGGCGCAAGCACTTCGTCCACTCGAAGGTGATGGCCTGGGTCGCCTTCGACCGGGCGATCCGGTTCTACGAGGCCCACGTCTCCGACGACGAGCCGACGGCCGGCGATGCCGAGGCGGTCCAGCGCTGGCGCGGCGTCCGGGACGACATCCACCGCGAGGTCTGCGAGAAGGGCTTCGACGAGGAGCTCAACAGCTTCGTGCAGTATTACGGCTCGAAGGACCTCGACGCGAGCCTGCTGCTCATCGCCCATATGGGATTCCTGCCCCAGGACGATCCGCGCGTCGTCGGCACCGTCGAGGCGATCGGCCGCGACCTGATGCATGAAGGCTTCATCCTGCGCTACGACACGCACGGCCAGACCACCGACGGCCTGCCCGCCGGCGAGGGTGCGTTCCTGCCGTGCAGCTTCTGGTATGCCGACAACCTGATCGGGCTCGGCCGGCGCGAGGAGGCCCGCGCCCTGATCGAGCGCCTGCTCTCCCTGTGCAACGACGTCGGGCTGCTCGCCGAGGAGTACGACCCGGTCCGCAAGCGCCAGGTCGGCAATTTTCCGCAGGCGTTCAGCCATGTCGCGCTCGTCAACACGCTTCTGAACTTCAGTCGGGCGATCGGACCCGCTAAGGAGCGCAGCGGAGACCCGGACGCCTCGGGCCATCCGGGCGAGCGGCCCGTGATGCACCCGCAGGCGGCTCAAGGGCCCGCGTCGTGAGGCGCGGCGCCCCGACACCCCATACTTTCGCGAGGCCCTTCAGATGAGCGCAGCCGACACCAAGCCGAAGGCCGGCACCAGCGAGATCGACCAGCGCAGCATCGACACGATCCGCACGCTGACGATCGATGCGGTGCAGAAGGCGAATTCGGGCCATGCCGGCGCCCCCCTCGGGCTCGCCCCGGTCGCCTTCACCCTGTGGAACCACTACCTCCGCTACGACCCGGCGAACCCGCACTGGCCGAACCGCGACCGCTTCGTGCTCTCGGTCGGCCACGCCTCGATGCTGCTCTACAGCCTGCTCCACCTCGCAGAGGTGGCGGAGAAGGACGGGGGCAACGCCCCGGCGGTGGCACTGGAGGACCTCAAGAAGTTCCGCCAGCTCGACAGCCGCACCCCGGGCCACCCGGAATACCACTTCACCACCGGCGTCGAGGTGACCACCGGGCCCCTCGGCCAGGGCGTCGCCAATTCCGTCGGCATGGCGATGGGCGGCCGCTTCCTCGGCGAGCGCCTGGCCTACGGCGACCGGCCGCTCTTCGACTACAACGTCTACGCGATGTGCAGCGACGGCGACCTGATGGAGGGCGTCTCGGCCGAGGCCGCCTCGATCGCCGGGCATCTGCGCCTGTCGAACCTGTGCTGGATCTACGACAACAACACGATCACCATCGAGGGCCACACCGACCTCGCCTTCAGCGAGGAGGTCGCCGCCCGATTCCTGGCCTATGGCTGGCAGGTCCTGCGCGTCGCCGACGCCAACGACACGGTCGCGGTCTCCCACGCCGTCGAGACCTTCCTGCAATCGGGCGATCGCCCGACCCTCATCATCGTCAACTCGGTGATCGGCTACGGCGCGCCGACGAAGCAAGGCACCCCGAAGGCCCATTCGGACGCGCTCGGCCCCGACGAGGTCAAGGGCGCCAAGCGCGCCTATGGCTGGCCGGAGGATGCCGAGTTCCTGGTGCCGGACGGCGTCTACGACAATTTCCGCCAGGGCATCGGTGCCCGCGGCAAGGCCCTGCGCGAGGAGTGGCTGGCGCTGGTCGAGGAGGTGAAGGCCGGCGACGCAGGCCTGGCCAAGGATCTCGCCGCCTATCTCGCCGGCGAGCTGCCGGAGGGGTGGGACGCCGACATCCCGGTCTTCCCCACCGACGCCAAGGGCCTCGCCACCCGCGAATCCTCCGGCAAGGTGCTCAACGCGATCGCCAACCGGGTGCCGTGGGTCCTCGGCGGCTCGGCCGACCTCGCACCGTCGAACAAGACCAAGCTCGAGAACCCGGAGGCTGGCACCCTCGGGCCGTTCACCCCGGGCGGGCGCAACATCCATTTCGGCGTGCGCGAGCACGCGATGGGCTCGATCGTCAACGGCCTCGGCCTGGTCGGCCTGCGCGCCTACGGCGCCACCTTCCTGGTCTTCTCCGACTACATGCGTCCGCCGATCCGGCTCGCCGCCCTGATGGAGCTGCCGGTTTTCCACGTCTTCACGCACGACTCGATCGGCGTGGGCGAGGATGGGCCGACGCACCAGCCGGTGGAGCACATGCTGGCCCTGCGGGCGATCCCGGGCCTCGTCACCTTCCGGCCCGCCGATGCCAACGAGGTGGCGGAAGCCTACCGGGTCATCATGCAGCTCAAGCATCAGCCGGCGGTGCTGGCGCTGAGCCGTCAGCCGCTGCCGACGGTCGACCGGGAGACGTACGCCCCGGCCTCCGGCGTGGCGAAGGGCGCCTACGTGCTGGCCGGCGCCGACGAGGCGAAACCGGACGTGATCCTGATCGGCACCGGCAGCGAGGTGCAGCTCTGCCTCGGGGCCTACGAGACCCTGAAGGCCGAGGGCGTGAAGGCCCGGGTGGTGTCGATGCCGTCCTGGGACCTGTTCGAGCAGCAGGACGAGTCCTACCGCAACAGCGTGCTGCCGCCCGAGGTGACGGCGCGGGTCGCGGTCGAGCAGGGCTCGGTGATCGGCTGGGACCGATACGCCGGCAGCTCCGGCACGATCCTGGGCATGCACACCTTCGGCTCCTCGGCGCCGATCAAGGACTTGCAGACCAAGTTCGGCTTCACGCCGGAAAAGGTGCTGGAGGCCGCGCGCGCCCAGCTGGCGAAGAAGAAGGGCTGAGGACGACGACCAGGGACGCCCGGCGGGACATCGCCGACGGGCGTCACCCCGCCCGCATCGGCCCACCGGGTCGATTGGGACAAAACGAGGCGCCGGTCTTCTATTCGGCTGGAGCGTCGCGGTCCGCCCGAGGGAAGCGACAGGGCGAAAGACCGAAAATCCCCGCATCTCCCAAGAGGCCACGATGAGCCAGGCCCCCATCCCCCACGGCGAGCCCGCCCACCGCCTCGCCGCCCTCGGTCTCGCGCTGCCGCGCGTGCCCGAGCCCCGCGGGGCCTTCCTGCCGTTCTCGCGCATCGGCTCGACCCTGTGGCTCGCCGGGCAGATCTGCGAGTGGGAGGGCGAGGTGCGCTTCACCGGGCCGGTGACCGACATCGCGACGGGGCGGGAGGCGGCGCGGATCTGCGCGCTGAACCTGCTGGCCTCGTTGAGCCTCGCCCTCGACGGCGACCTCGACCGGGTGGTGCGCTGCCACCGCCTCGGCGGCTTCGTGCAGGTGAACCAGGGTTGGCCGGACGTGCCGAAGGCGGTCAACGGCGCCTCTGACCTGATGGCGGAACTGTTCGGCGAGACCGGGCGCCACGCCCGCACGGCAATCGGCGTCGCCAGCCTGCCAGCCAATGCCAGCGTGGAGGTCGACGGGATCTTCGAGGTGAGATGAGGGTTAGCGGGCGTCGCGGCCGGTATGGTAGCCGGCCGCCTGCTCGACCAGGGTGAGGATGTCGAGGGCGCGCCAGGGCTTGGGAATGAAGGTGGCCGACATGCGCAGGTCGCTCGGCTGATCGCCGGCATCGCCGGAGGTGAGCAGCACGTGGACCCGCGGCCAGGTGACGCCGATGATCCGCGCGAGCTCGAATCCGCCGATCTGGCCCGGTGTCCGCACGTCCGAGAAGACGACGTTCACCTCGTCGCCCCGCTCGCGCAGGATGGCGAGGGCCTTCTCGGCCGTCTCGGCCTCGATGACGCGGAAGCCGGTTTCCTCCAGCAGCGTGGCCGCGAGGAAACGCTCCTCCGGTTCGTCCTCGACGACCAGGATCACGGGCTGGGTCTTCGCGGCGGCGCTGGACTCGGTCATGAGCAGGGAACGAGCTTGCGGCCCACAGGTTGCATAGCTCCCGGGACCCTCTGTTCATCCTTTCCGAGGTGTTGCGGCAATGCAAGGCTTGCCGCAACACCGGTGGAAATTCAGGCGACGCCGTGGTCGCGGAACCACGCCAGCATCCGTCCCCAGCCCTCCTCCGCCGGCCCCTTGCGGTAGCTCGGGCGGTAATCGGCGTGGAAGCCGTGCGGCGCGTCCGGGAAGATGACGATGTCGACGGTCTTGCCCGCGGCCTTGGCGGCCTCACGGGCCTTCTCGACGTCGGCGACCGGGATGCCGGTGTCGGCGGCGCCGTAGAGGCCCAGGATCGGCGCGCGGATCTCCGGGATGACGTCGGCGGCGGTCTTCGGCTGGATGCCGGTGCGGTTGCCGCCGAAATTGCCGTACCAGGCGACGCCGGCCTTCAGGTTGGCGCTGTGGGCGGCGTAGAGCCACACGGTGCGGCCGCCGCGGCACCAGCCGGTGATGCCGAGCTTGCCCGCATCCCCCTTGGCCTCGGCGGCGGCCCAGGCGGCGGTGGCGTCGAGGTCGCCCATCACCTGCGCGTCCGGCGTCTTCGACACCACCTCGCGGACGATCTCCTGCACGTCGGTCATCTTCGAGACGTCGCCCTGGCGGGCGAAGAGCTCCGGCGCCACCGCAGTGTAGCCGGCCTTGGCGAGCCGCCGGCAGATGTCCTTGATGTAGTCGTGGACTCCGAAGATCTCCTCGACCACGAGGACGATCGGGAACGGACCGGGTCCCTGCGGCATCGCCCGGTAGGCCGGCATCGGCCCGTCGCCGACCGGGATCCGCACCTCGCCGGCGACGATGCCGGTCTCGTCCGTGCGGATCGCCTGCGCCTCGACCCGGGTGGTGGCGAGCGTCAGGCCGGTCATCAGGCTCGTCATCACGAAGCCGCGCCGCGAGAAAGGCGGGATCACCAAGCCGTCGAGCTGTTCGAGATCCTTGGATCCGCCCGCCCGCGCGTCGTCGCTCGTCGCCATCCCGTCTCCTCCCGTCCCAGGCGCTCTGTCGCGCCGGCGCGCGATCATGCGTGCGGAGGGCGCGGGGGCAAGCGCGAACACGTGCCGTCCATGGTCACGATCCGGTCAGGCGCGAGTCGTGAGGCCAAGAACACGCGAGGCATGAGGCCAAGAGAAAGGGCCGCCCGCGCGAGCGGACGGCCCTTCTGGAGCGACGCGAATCCGGCGCTCACGCCACCGCGGCCTTGCGGGACTTGGCGTTGCTGCGGGCCGGCCAGCCGAGGGCGACGAGCCGGGCCTTGGCGTGCTCACGCACCTCGTCGCGCAGGCCCGGCGGCATCGCGGCAAGTGCCGCCTGCGTTTCGGGTGCGAGCATCAGGTCGGTCACCGCGTTGATCGACTGGGCCTGGTCGATGCGGGCGGTCAGATCCGCTTCCGACGAGGCGGCATCGGCGCGCGGAGCATCCTCACCCTCGCCGGCCCGCGGGGCATCGGCGTCGTTCGCGGCCTCGGCCTCCTCCTGCCGCACCGGCTCGGGCTTGCGCGACGGGTTCGCCGCCGAGTTCGCCGCGACCAGGTCGGGCCGGCTCGCCTTGAACTCGTCGGCCTCGTCCTCGGAATAGAGCAGGCCGTGCAGGCCGGCGAGCTTGAGGATCACCCGGTCCTTGGCCCGCTTCTCCGCCATGGCGAAGACGTAGGCCGCCTGCTTGCCCGAGACGCGGTAGTTCACGCCGATCAGCGCCTCGCCGATCGACCACTCGGTACGGTCGCCGTTCGGGCCCGGCATGTGGCCGGTCACCAGGATCACCGCCTCGTCCCGCTCGGCCCGCACGATCACCGGGGCGTCGAAGCGGATGCGGGCCTGCACGGCGATCCGCTCCAGGGCCTTGTGGTAGATCACGGCGGTGCCCTGCACGCGCCAGACATTGCCGGCCAGGGGCTCGCCGTAGGTGGCGAGGATGTCCGCGATCTGCTTGTCCGTGGTTGCGCTCATCTCGATCGATCTCACCTGCTGACAGCGGGCTCCGGACGGGCGGGGGAATCGGCCGGTTCCACGTTTGTTCTCTACCATGCCATATGGGGATGCGCGAGCGTTTTCGCGACATCGGCACCAGAAGAAACGCCGCCGATCGATGATGTTTTGTCGCGCCCTCGCGCCATCCGGCCGCCCTGCGGAGACGATCGCGCCTCCGTAATGGCCGTGCCGTCACGGCGACGATTGGGACGGCGTTGCTCGGGGCGGACATGTTCGCTAAATGTTCCTAAAGAGTCACGCCCATACAACTTTGCCCTGTCGGCGGATCGGCGCCGGCCCTGGCCCCGGAGCCCCACATGAGCACCCCCGCCCTCCTCGATCCATCGACCCTGCTCGAACGGCCCGGCCAGCGCCGCAGCGCCGTGCGAAGCGCCACGCCCCGGCGCGGCGCCGTCCTCGCGCCGGCGGTGCCGCGCCCGGCCCTGGTGGCGGATTTCCTCGCCATCGCGGCCCTCGACCCGGCGGTGGAGCGCCTGCGCGCTGCTCCCGCGGCGATCCGCCTGACGCTCGGCGATACGGTGGTGGAGCACGCCGCCGATTTCGAGCAGGTGCGCGCCGACGAGCCGGGCCTGCTCGTCGACGTGGTGGCCGAAGGCGATCTCGGGCACCATCCCTTCCGCACCGCCTACGTGGCGGGCGAGCCGGTCGTGGCCGAGGATGGCCGCCGCTTCGTCATCGAGAGCGCCGCGACCCTGCGGGCCGAGCCGCGGATCTCAACCGTGCGCCTGATCATGGCCTGCCGCCGCACCTACGTCTCGGCCGGCGACCGGGTGCGGATCCTGCACCACCTCGACGAGTGCGGCACCGGCCGCCTGGTCGAGTGCGCCGCCATGGCGATCAACGCCCAGGACGGCGTCGCAGCGGTGCTGGCCCTCGCCGTCGAGGGGCTGGTGGCGGTGGATATCAGCCGCCCGATCCTGCCGGAGACGCCGGTGCGGCGGCGGGCCTTGCCGTATCCGGATCCGTTCGGGTTCTAAGCGGCTTGACCTCGCGGCCCGATTCGCGGTTTCATCGTGGCTGGGCCGATGCAGCCCGCCGCCTGCGCCCAATCCGGGGTTCGGTGAATGCATCGTTGCGAGGCGCATCCGTCCTTCTCCCGTCCGTCGGGCGAACCGGTCAGCAAGGCAGGCACTGATCCCACTGGTTCGCCCGCGAGCAGGGGATGGGATCATGCGCACCTATCGCGACGCCAAGGCGATGGCGAAGACCCTTCGCGAGGAACTGGGCCGGCGGGGCACGGCCCTGTCCCACGGCGAGTGCCTGGAGATCGTCGCGCGCCAGTTCGGCCTCGACAATTGGAACATCCTGTCCGCCCGCCTCCCCCCTCCGCCGGAGCCGGTGCGGAGCGTGGCGCTGGTGCGGCCCGCCGGATGGATCGTCTCCGGATCGAAGCCGCACCTCTACGACATGGGCATCGATCCCGACACGGCCTATGGGGGTGGCCGGGCGGCGCTGATCCGCTGCCGCTACGCCGAGGACGATCCCGCCTATGCGGCGATGGAGAAGGGGTTCGCCACGCTGATGCAGAGCATCGCGGCCGCCCCTTTCTGCGGGCGCCGGGTCTGCCTCAGCGCCGATCTGCGGGTGCAGGACGTGGTCGGCGCCGCAACCCTGTGGCTGCGGGCCGATGCCGCGATCGGCCGGAGCGTCGCCTTCGACAACATGGAGGAGCGGGCGGTCGACGGGCCGCTCACCGGCACGCAGGGCTGGACCGGCCGGCGCATCGTGCTCGACGTGCCGGCCGAGGCCGAGACCCTGCATTTCGGCTTCTATCTCAGGGGTAGCGGCCGGGCCTGGGCGGGCGGCTTCGCGCTGCGTGAAGCGTCCCCCGAGGACGCGGCCACGGTGCTCGCCCGCATCCGGCCTGTGCCGATCAACCTCGATTTCGCGCAGACGGCGGAGGGGATGGCGACTTCGGGCTGAACGCGTTCCCCCGCCGCGGCGTCGCCGGTTTCCTGGGGGAAAATGGCCGAGGCATAGCCCGGTCGCGTCGAAGCGATCGGGCGTCGCCCCTGGCGTCGTCAGGCGCCTCTCTTCGCCACCGCCGCATCGGCCAGAGACCGGATCGCCGCCCGCACCGGTTCCGGCGTCTCGTCGCGGACGAACTTCGCCTCGATCTCCTCGCGGATCAGGGCACCGTCGTCGGTCCGCGCGAGGTCGGTCGTGGTCTCGGCCTGCAGGAGGGAGACGAAGGCGCTCTCGACCCGGCCGATCGCCTCCGGCGACGCGTCGGCGGCGACCTGACGGCCGGTGAGGTCGAACACGTCCGTGGCGTGGGGCAGGCGCTCCTCGCTGAGCGAGAGGTCGCCCGACAGCACGAAGGCAGCCGGAACGTGGGCGATCAGGTCGATCGAGCCGCGGGTGATGTTGCCCGGATTGAACCACAGCGTGTCGCCGATCCGCACCGGCGCGTGGCGCTTGTGGACGTGGCCGTTGAGGGCGAGCGCACAGCCCTGGATCGCCGCCGGCGGCACGGCGCCGGGGTAGCCGGCTCCGAATGCGAGGTCGTGATGGGTGAGCCAGATCGTGTGGTCGGCGCCCGGGAAGAACCCGCGGGCATCCGACGGGATCGCCTGCCCGAAGGGCGTGGCGCCGAGGCCGATCAGGCGCCCATCCACCCGGTACAGCGCCGCCGGGCCGGATTCCGGCACCGCGTCGAGGACGTCGCTCACCGCCAGCATCGCCAGGCTGTCGCCGTCCGACAGGCGGGTGTGGCGGATGTCGTGGTTGCCGACATTGGCGAGCGGGCGGTGGCGAAAGCCCTTGAGGACCCGGATCAGGCGCGACTTCAGGCTCTCGTCCGGCTCCACCGGCCGCTCGAAAAGGTCGCCAAGGAGCAGCGGCGCGAGGTCCCGCGCGTTGGCGAGCGCCACGCAATGCTCGAGCTTGGCCAGAACCGGCGCCGGCCAGTCCGGGTCCTTGCGCCGGCCGGGCCGGCGCGACGAGACGTGCGGATCGCCGATGACGAGGAGACCGGTGCACGGAACCGGCGCGGCGTCGAGCCGCTCGCGTCCGAGAATCATGCCGCCTCCCCCGACTGGGCGTGGCGGTGGCCGGTGAGGAGGGAGGTGGGGGCGGCCGGCGTGCCGCAGGCCGGGCAGCGCCCTCCGGTCGAGGCCAGCACCTGCGCCATCTCGGCCTCCGCCGCCGCGAGGCCGTCCCGGGCGGCGGTTTCCCGGGCCCGCGCCTCGGCGAGGTGGCGGCCGATCTCGGCGAGGCGGCGCGCCGTCGCCGCGGCGTCGGGCCGGAGCACCGGCTGGAGCGGCGCCGGCAGGTCGCGCAGGGCCACGGCCCGCCCTTCCGCATCGGCGAGGCCGCGCGCCAGGCGTCGCAGCCGGGCGGCGTGGGCGGCGGCCTGCGCGGTGTCGCGCGGCAGCGGCGCGTCCGACGGCAGGTCGGCCAGGGCCGCCCCCCTCCCCCGCGCGGCGGCGAGGTCGGCGGCGGCGGCGAGCACGCGGCGGCCCACGCCTTCGCGGTTGCGCGCCTCGGCGAGGGCGCGTCCCAGCTCGGCCCCGACCTCCGGCCCCGGCAGATCCGTGAGCGCCCGTGCCCGGGCGGCGGCGCCGGCCGCGAGGCGGGCGGCACGGGCCAGCCGATCGGCCAGGGCCGCGCGATCGCGCAGCCGCGCCGCCGCTTCGGCGAGGCCGGCGGCCTGATCGTGCAGCCCGTGCAGGGTCTCCGCCAGGGCGTCGAGCCCGTCGAGGACGGCGAGCGCCTCGCGCAGGCGGGTGATCTCGCGCTCGCCTTCGCGGATCGTGCGCTGGTCCTCCGTGACGCGCTCGCGCTGGAGTGCCTGCATGTCGCGGATCAGCCCGGCCTCGCGGCCGATCGACAGCACGGCCGAGCGCCGGGCCGGCTTCTCGCCCAGCAAGAAGACCGGGAACTTCTGGTGCGCGACGTGCACGTCGAGCTCCTCGACCCGGGTGATGCCGTAGAGCCGCTCCACCCAGGAAGGCACGTCGCGGCCGCCGGTCTCGAACGTCGTGCCGTTCTCCTGCACCAGCGATCCGTCCGCCTCGTGCAGCGACCACAGGTTGACCGGCGTGCGCTTCGGCTGGCGCACGTAGCGCAAGGTCCGCCCGCCGGCGACGCCGATCTCGACCCGCGCCGCGCTCGCGCCGGCCCGCACCAGGCTGTCGCGGACCTCGCCGTAGAATACCGCCCGCAGGGCCCGGATCACCGTCGACTTACCGTAGTTGTTGGGCCCGACGAGGGCGTTGACGCCGGGCGAGAGCGGCAGGGTCGCATCGCAGAAGCCCTGGACGTCGATCAGGCGCACGAAGCGGAAGCCCGGCATCGCGGGCGTCCACTGCGCCGCGCATGCCGCCGCCGGCCCCTCGATCGCGACCCCCGTCTCGGGCCGCCCGGCGATGCGGCTGACGGTCAGGCCGGCGTCGAACCCCGCGACGTCGTGGTGCGAGATGGCCAGGCACTGCACCCCGAGCCGGGCGGCGCCGTCGTCGAGCACCCGGTAGAAGGCCGGCACCCGCTCGGGCGCGATCCAGCAGTCGGCCTCGTCGAGGGCGAGGAAGCGGCCGACGCCCGCCTTGACCACCGCGATCAGGCGGAGCGCCATGCCGACCACGTTGGTCATCGCGCCGCCATTGTCCTCCAGCACGTCCTCGCGCCCACCATCCGGGCGCTCGACCCCGATATCGAGGGCCGGCAGGCCGCGCTCGGTGGTCAGGTCGAGACGCACCGGCTTCTCGCCGGGCAGCACCTCCTGGACGAGGGCGGTGAGAAGGGTCTCGAAGGTCGCGACGCTGCGCCGGTTGGCGTCCTGCTGCAATTCGCGCAGGTAGGTGTCGACGGCGTCGCGCTGCGCGAGTCGGCCCTTGGCGGTGGCCACCGCCTTCGTCCGCTCCGCGAGGGCCTTCCGGTCCCCGTCGCGGGTCGCCTCCAGGCGGGCGAGCAGGCGGCCGGCACGGGTCAGCGCGTCCTGGATGTCGGCAGGGGTCACGGCGGAGGCGTCTCAGCGGCCCGCATCAAGGGCATCGAGGCGGTCCTGGACGGATCGCAGGGACTGCGCGAAAGCCTCGACCCGGCGGGCATTCTCGGCCCTCGCCTCCTCGATCATCCGGCGGATCTCGGCCTCGTCGTCGGTGCCCAGCTCCTCGCGGGCCTGGGCCCGGGCGGCGGCCAGCTCGGCGGTCAGTCGCTCGACGTCGCTCTCGGCCCGGATCCGGTCGGCGCGAAGGCGCTCATAGGCCGGCTGCAGCGCCTCGAGGCGGCGCAGGGCCTCGACGTCCGGGCTCGGGTCCCGCGACCCCGGCTCCTGTCCCTTGCGGCTGCGCTCCATCTGGCTCCTCGTCGTCATGGGCGTGAGGTGGCATTCCGCCCGCGCTTTGGCAACGCTGCGCAGGCTCGAGAAATGTTCGTCGATCCCTGTTGACGACCTGTGCAAATCAGCCCAGTGTTCCGGAAATGTTCCACACGACGAGCCGGTCCGCGAGGCGGCGCGGCGTCGCGGCGGTACCTTGGGAGACCCGCATGGAGACCACCCGCCCGGACGACGCCGCGGCCGAGGCTGCCCCGCTGTTCGAGAACCGGGACTGGCGCCTCCACGCGGACGGCCTGGAGCACCGGGAGACCGGTTACTTCATCGACCGCGACACGCTCAACGCCCGGCGGCCGGACGGCCATTGGGAATGGCCGCTCCATCTCTCGGAGAAGAGCTGGTGCGGCGTGCGCAGCTTTCGCGAGGCGTTCTCCGCCGCCCTCGACGCCTTCGGCATCGCGCCCGACCGCAAGCTCACCCTCTCCTTCGCGCTGGGCTTCGGCACCCGGGTCGGCGGCGCCGCGCCGGACGCCTTCGTGCCGCTCGCCGACCTCGTGCGGCCCCGCGCGCCTGCCCCGCGTGCGAGTGCCGCGTTCCACCCGCTGGTGGCGGCGAGCGCCTGAGCGCTCTCCGCTCGAACACTCTCCCCCAGCGTGGGGAAATGCTCTAGAGCCCGCCCCGACGGCATCGTGCGGGGAGTGGGCGGTCGTGAGCGAGCACCGCAGTGTGGAGATCATCGTCCGGGGCCGGGTCCAGGGGGTCGGCTACCGAGCCTGGACCAAAGGCGTGGCGGAGGCGCGCGGCCTCTCCGGCACCGTACGCAACCGGCACGACGGCAGCGTCGAGGTCCGCCTCGCCGGGCCGGCGGAGGCCATCGCCCAGATGATCGAGGCCTGCCGCCAGGGCCCGCCCGGGGCAAGGGTCCAGGACCTCTCGATTCAGGATCTCTCGGTTCAGGATCTCTCGGCTGATGCGCCGTCGCGGGCCGCCGCCCCGCGCGGCGTGCAAATCCTGCCGACCGCCTGACGGGGCCCGGCATGCACCCGGATCTGGGCTTGAGCAGCTTCTCGTTCGTCGACCTCGCCGCCCTGATCTGGTTCCTGGCGGCGTGGTTCGGCTATTCCTACGCGGTCGAGCACCTGTCGGGCGGCAAGCGCAGCCTCAACGGCATGATGAACCGCTACCGCCACGCCTGGGCCGACCAGCAGATCGTGCGCGAGAACCGGGTGGTCGACACCACCATCAACGCCTCGCTGCAGAACGGCACCGCCTTCTTCGCCTCGACGGCGCTGATCGCCTTGGGGAGCGCGCTCACCCTGTCGCGCTCCGCCGACGACGCCCTGACCCTGTTCTCCACCCTCCCCTTCGGCGCGCCCATGACCCGGGCGGTATGGGAGATCAAGGTGGCGGGCCTCGCCCTGATCTTCGTCTACGCCTTCTTCAAGTTCGCCTGGGCCTACCGGCTGTTCAATTACGGCGCGATCCTGATCGGCGCGGTGCCGCCGCGCGGCGGCGACCCGGCCAGGATCGAGCGCGCGGCGCGGCGGGCCGCCGCCATGAACGTGGTGGCGGGCGGCCACTTCAACCGCGGGCAGCGTGCGTTCTTCTTTGCGCTGGCCTATCTCGGGTGGTTCGTCAGCGCCTACGTGCTGTTCGTCACCACCGCGATGGTGCTCACCGTGATGTGGCAGCGCCAGTTCGCCTCCGACGCCCGCCGGGCCCTGCAGGATTACGATGATCCCTGACGATTACGAGATCGAACTCACCCTGGTGCGCCTCGTCACCGATCGCGGCGCCGACAAGACCGTCTGCCCCTCCGAGGTCGCTCGCGCCCTCGGCGGACCCCACCCGGACGGCTGGGGCCCCCTGATGCAGCCGGTCCGCCGTCAGGCGGTGCGGCTGATGAAGCAGGGCCGCATCGCCATCCTGCGCAAGGGCAAGGTCGTGGCGGATCCGGACGACTTTCGCGGGGTCTATCGGCTGTCGTTGCCACGGTAGCGGGGTCACGGCCCCGGAAACACCACCTCGGTGTAGCCCGAGGCGCGGTACGCCACGAGGCCGAGCCATTCGCGGACCGCGATGTCGAGCTCGAACAGCCCGTCCCCCGCGGTCGAATGGATCGCGACGGCGCCGGGGCCGGTACGGTAATCGACCGGGTAGGCCGTCACCGCGAAGCCGGCGCGCCGGAAGCAGCCCATCGCCCGCGGCATGTGCCAGGCCGAGGTGACGAGGAGCCAGCGCTCGCCCGGCTTGGGCTTCACCAGCTCGGCGCTGAAGGCGGCGTTCTCGTGCGTGTTGCGGGAGCGGTCGTCGTAGGTGATCCGCTCCGGCGAGATGCCGAGCGACGCCGCGTGACGGCGGACGATCGCGGATTCCGACACCGCACCGTCCCCGGTGAGCCGGCCGGACCCGCCGGCGAAGACCACCGTCGCCGCGGGGTGGCGCCGGGCGAGATCGCCGAGCGCGATCATGCGCTCGCCGGCATCGTTGAGCACCATCTGGTCGCGGGAGGCCGACAGCCCGGTCTCGACCGCGCCGCCGAGCACCACGATCCCGGCGACGGGCGCGCCATCGTCGCGGAACTCCGGGAACCGGTTCTCGAGCGGCCCAAAGACGAGGGAGGCCAGCGGCGAGACACCGCCGACGAGGAGGATGAGGCCGGCGGCGGCCGAGAGGGCGAGGCCGAGGCGCCGCCAGCGCACGCCGAGCCCTGCCCCGGCGAGCACCAGGAGCAGGAGCAGGTTCGAAGGCGCCGTGAGGAACCACAGCACCTTCGAGAGCACGAAGAACACCGGGAAGGTCCCGGTTCAGGGGCAGGTCAGGCCTTGCCGGTCTCCGCCTCGTAGCGGGCGCGGGTCTCGGCGTTCGGCGGGTAGAGGCCCGGCAGGGGCAGCCCCTTGTCGACCTCGCGCATGATCCAGAGCTCGAGGCGTTCCTGCTCGACGGCGGCGAGCGCCACCTCCTCGGCGAGGGCCGCCGGGATCAGCACCGCGCCGTCGCCATCCGCCACCACGATGTCGTCGGGATAGACCGCGACGCCGCCGCAGCCGACCGGCTCGCCCCAGCCGACGAAGGTCAGCCCCGCCACCGAGGCCGGGGCGGCGACGCCCGAGCACCAGACCGGCAGGCCGGTGCCGTCGACGCCCTCGCCGTCGCGCACGACGCCGTCGGTGACGAGCGCCGCAACGCCGCGCTTCTTCATCCGGGCGCACAGGATGTCGCCGAAGATGCCGGCATCCTGCACCCCCATCGCGTCGACCACCGCGATGCAGCCCTCGGGCATCGCCTCGATCGCCGCGCGGGTCGAGGTCGGGCTCGACCAGGATTCGGGCGTCGCCAGATCCTCGCGGGCCGGCACGAAGCGCAGGGTGAAGGCCGGGCCGACCACCCGCTGCCCGGCGGCGAAGCGCGGCATCGGCCCGCGCATCCAGCAGCGGCGGATGCCCTTCTTCAGCAGCACGGTGGTGAGGGTGGCGGTGGTGACGGCCTGCAGGGCGTCGAGGAGCGTCTTGTCGAGCGGCATCGGGCCTTCGGGGGCGTGGGGTATCGGACGAATCGAGACCTAGCCGATCCGGGGCGAGGCGGCCACGCCGTCAGCGCATGGCCCCACAACAGCTCAGCTCAGGGGCGGCAGTGCCGCCGCGGCGGCGGGCCGCGTGCGGATGCGCTCGTACCAGGCCCGCAGGGCCGGCCGCTCGATGCGCGGCACGTCGAGATGGAGCCAGCGATGGGTGGCGGCGCCGAGCGCGATGTCGGCTGCGGTGAAGCGGTCGCCGACGGCGTAGGGCCGCCCCGTCAGGTGCGCGTCGAGGATCGCCGCGCAGTCCTCCGAGGCCGCGACCGACCGGTCGATCACGGCCTGGTCGCGCTGCTCGGGTGGGGTGCGCACGGTCTGCCAGAAGGCGTCCCGAGTCGAGGGCGTGAAGCGGGTCGCCTGCCAGTCGAGCCACTGGTCGACGAGCGCCGCCGCCTGCGGCTGCTCCGGCCACAGGCCGCCGCGATCGTGGCCGCGGGCGAGGTAGCGCAGGATCGCGTTCGATTCCCACAGGACGAAGCCGTCCTCCTCCAGCACCGGCACGAGGCCGTTGGGGTTGAGCGCGACGTAATCCGGATCCCGCACCCGCCCGAAGGCGCCGCCGGCCTCGACGCGCTCGTAAGGCAGCCCCAGCTCTTCCAGTCCCCACACCGCCTTCTGCACGTTGACGGAGCTCAGCCGCCCCCAGAGCCTGCGCATGGCGTCTCCTCCTCCTTCGGTGGGTAGGCGTGTGATCCGCCCTTCGGGTCGGTGACGGTCCAGCCCGCGGGACCTCCCGTCAGGTAGCCCGGCCCGACGGGCACCTTGCCGTATCCGCCGGGGATGTCGAGGACGTAGGTCGGCTGTGCCAGCCCCGACACCCGGCCGCGCAACGAGCGCATCAGGTCCTGGCCGTGATCAAGGGTGGTGCGCAGGTGGCCTGTGCCCGGGGCGAGGTCGCCGTGATGCAGGTAATAGGGCTTGATCCGGTTCTCGACGAAGGCCCGCATCAGGGCCGCCAGCGTGTCGGGATCGTCGTTGACTCCGGCCAGCAGCACCGACTGGCTCACCATCGGGATCCCGGCATCGATCAGCCGCGCGATGGCCGCCCGGGCGGCATCGGAGAATTCCCGCGGGTGGTTGGCGTGGAGCGCCACGAACACCGCGCCCTCGAAGCCCTTCAGTGCCCCGATCAGCGCAGCGTCGACCCGGGCGGGATCGACCACCGGCACGCGGCTGTGCAGGCGCAGCACCCGCACGTGCGGGATGTCCTTCAGGGCGGATGCGATGCGGCCGAGGCGCCGGGGCGAGAGCACCAGGGGATCGCCCCCTGTGACCACCACCTCCCAGATCTCCGGATGGGCGGCGATGTAGGCGAGGGCCGCGTCAAGCTCCGCCTCGGTGAGGCTGCCCTGCCCCTCCGGCCCCACCACCTCGCGGCGAAAGCAGAAGCGGCAATAGACCGGGCAGACGTGAAGGGGCTTCAGGAGCACCCGGTCGGGATAGCGATGGACGATGCCGGGCAGCGGCGCATGGGCCTCGTCGCCGATCGGGTCGGCCCGCTCCTCGGGGGCGGTGACCAGTTCCTCGGCTCGCGGCACGAATTGCCGGCCGAGGCCGTCATCCGCGTCGGCGATCAGCTCGGCCACCTCCGGGGTGATCGAGACGGCGTAGCGCGCCGCCACCCGTTCGAGCGCCGGCAGCCGCTCCGCCGGCACCAGGCCGCGGCCAGCGAGGTCGCCCGCGCTGCGGATCGATCCGCTCACCGGGGAGCCTCTGCCACGGGGGTCCAGATCACGTCCTCGATCCGGCGGGCGCCGGTCGCCAGCATGACGAGCCGGTCGAAACCGAGCGCGATGCCGCTCGCCTCCGGCATCTGCCCGAGGGCGGCCAAGAAGTCCTCGTCGAGGGGATAGCGCTCGCCGTAGACCCGCTCCTTCTCGTCCATCTCGGCGGAAAAGCGCCGGCGCTGCTCGTCGGCGTCGGTCAGCTCGCCGAAGGCGTTGGCGAGCTCGACGCCGCAGCAATACAGTTCGAAGCGCTCCGCCACCCGCGGATCGGCCGGGCTCGGCCGGGCGAGGGCGGCTTCGGGGATCGGGTACTCGCACAGGATCGTCGCCCGGCCGCGACCCAGCGCCGGCTCGACCCGCTCGACCATCACCCGGCTGAACAGGTCGGCCCAGGTGTCGTCGGGCGCGGTGCGGATCCCGGCGGCCTGGAGCGCGGCGGCGAGCCCGGCCCGGTCGGTGCTGCCGTCGGGCGCCACCGTTGCCAGGAGGTCGATGCCGGCGTAGCGCCGGAAGCCCTCCGCCACCGTCAGGCGCTCCGGCTCGGCGAACGGATCGGCCTCGGTCCCGCGCCAGTTGACGCGTCTTGCGCCCGTGGTCTCGGCGGCGAGGGCCAGCAGGGCGGCGCAGTCCCGCATCAGGCTGTCGTAGGTCTCCCCCGCCCGGTACCATTCGAGCATGGTGAATTCCGGATGGTGCAAAGCCCCGCGCTCGCGGTTGCGGTAGACGGGCCCGAGGCTGAACAGTCGGGTCTCGCCCGCCGCCAGCAGCTTCTTGCAGGCGAATTCCGGCGACGTGTGGAGATAGAGCGGCAGCAAAGCCCCGTCCGGCCCGATCGCCGTGGTGGCGAAGGCCGAGAGATGCGCCTCGTTGCCGGGCGAGACCTGGAGGATGGCGGCCTCGACCTCGACGAAGTCGCGGGCTGAAAACCACGCCCGCAGGGAGGCGGCGATGCGGTTGCGAGCGATCAGCCGCGGCCGGCGGTCGGCATGGACGTGGGGGGCCCACCAGGGCGAGGCGGAGGTCATGCGGCGGGTATCATCGGCGAGGTCATGGGACAGCGGGCGACTGGCGGTCGCGCCTGAGATGCGATAGGGCGGGCCGAAGGCATCCTCTGCCGGCGCGGCGCGCGAAGCCCGCGGCTTGGCGGACGCCGCCGCTTTCTGTCAACGCTTCCAGTCCAGGATTCGCCCCGTGCCGAAGGTCATCGCCAGCTCTCTCCGCAAAGGCAACGTCGTCGACAAGGACGGCCGGCTCTATGTGATCCTCTCCGCCGAGAACATCCATCCCGGCAAGGGCACCCCGGTCACCCAGCTCGACATGCGCCGGATCACCGACGGGGTGAAGGTCTCGGAGCGCTACCGCACCACCGAGCAGGTCGAGCGCGCCTATGTCGAGGACCGGGAGCACACCTTCCTGTACAGCGACGGCGAGGGGTTCCACTTCATGAACCCGGAATCCTACGAGCAGCTCGCCGTGCCGGAGGACGTGATCGGCGACCAGGCCGCCTACCTGCAGGAGGGCATGGCGGTGATGCTCTCGACCCATAACGGCGTGCCGCTGGCGATCGAGCTGCCCCAGCGGGTGACCCTCGAGGTGACGGACACCGAGCCGGTCACCAAGGGCCAGACCGCCTCCTCGTCCTACAAGCCCGCCACGCTCTCGAACGGCGTGCGCACCCTGGTGCCGCCGCATATCGGCACCGGCACCCGCATCGTCGTCATGACGGCCGACGGCTCCTACGTCGAGCGCGCCAAGGATTGATGATGACGGGCAGGGGCTAGCCCCCGCCCGCATCCCTGAAGCAGGTCCGCGACACCGCGATCGCCCGGGCCTGCTCCTCGACCTTGTAATCGCCGCCGGCCCGCCACAGGCCCTCGCCGCGCAGGCGCACCAGCACGCAGCGCGCCGCCACCCGGCAGGCCCCCTCGCCGCCCCCGGCCTCGGCGCAGTTCGCCCGGTACTCGCGCAGGAACTGCGCCTCCCCCGCCCGCGGATGCGGCCCGGTCAGCGCCGCGACCCCGTAGAGCAGCCCGAGCAGCAGGGGCTGGTGCACGAGATAGACCGCGAGGCTGTGCCGCCCGGCGAGCGTGGCGAGCCGCCCGACCCGGTCGCGCGGCACCCAGGCCCCGAGGCTCGAGGCCGCCAGACGCGGCAGACCGAGCCGGCCGAGCCCGACGCCCGCCAGCACGAAGCCGAACCATGGAAACAGCGGCACGTAGTCGTTCGTCGTCGGCACGGTGGCGCCGAGCCCGAGGACGAGCAGCCCCGGCGCGTCGAGGAGGGCCGGCGCGCCCGCGAGGGCGGCGAGCGTCGGCCCGGCGAAGACGAGCGCGGCGACGAGCGCGACCACGGGCAGCGGCGCCGCGAGCGCCGGCAGCGCCAGCACGCTCGACAGGGCGATGCAGTGCAGGATGCCGAAGAAGATCCACGAATCGGGAAACAGCCAGCGGGTGGCGAGGGAGATCAGCCCCGCCGCCAGGGCGATGCGCCCGAGGCGCGCCAGGTAGGGGCGCCACCACCCGGAGCGCCGGCCCCGCGCCAGGACGAGGCTCACCCCGACCAGTACCAGGAAGCTGCCGGCGATGCCGTGCGCCGCCGCCCGCCCGGCCGGCGACAGGGCGGCGTTCCCGGGCGTCAGCCGCAGGAAGCCGAGGTCCCAGATCAGGTGGTAGAGCGCCATCGCCAGGAGCGCGACGCCGCGGGCGAGATCGATGACGGCGAGGCGCCGGGCCGGCGCAGCGGAAGGGGGCGGAGTCTGAATCGGGATGATCTCCGGGACGGCGGACGGGTGCCGTCATAGCCGAGCCAGGCGCTCCTGCCCGCCCCTGCGGCCAAAACGCGCAGCGTTGGATGCGGAAGCGCCTCTCGTGCTGCAATCCCCACGCGCTTCCGCGAATGTCTGCCTCCCGGGATTGCAGAATGGACACGGCCGAGGCGAATCCGGCGAGGACATCGCCCATCCGGCGTCTCAACTCGGCCGATTTGGGCTTCCCCGAAGTCATGACTTTGTTAATCTGCCGGTGAAGCGCGCGACGCGATTCGAGTGGGTTGCTTACGATGTCGGACGAGTTCGGTTCAGGCCCTGCCTGGGAACGGCCGGTGGGCGCGTTCGGAGAAGGCGCGCGCGACACCCGGCCCGGGCTCGACGCGGCGGTGGAACGCCCGACCGAACTCGTCGAGGTCAGCGGCCGCATCAAGTGGTTCGACGTGGCGAAGGGGTTCGGCTTCATCGTGCCGGATAGCGGCGCGCCCGACGTGCTGCTCCACGTCACCTGCCTGCGCCGCGACGGTCATCAGAGCGCCAGCGAGGGCGCCCGGATCGTGGTCGAGGCGGTGCAGCGCCCGCGCGGCTGGCAGGCCTTCCGGGTGGTCTCCCTCGACCAGTCGACGGCGACCCACCCGGCGGAATTGCCGATGCCGCGCACCCACGTCACCGTGGTGCCGACGAGCGGGCTCGAGACCGCGGTGGTGAAGTGGTTCAACCGCCTGCGCGGCTTCGGCTTCCTGAGCCGCGGCGACGGCACGCCGGACATCTTCGTCCACATGGAGACCCTGCGGCGCTACGGCATCGCCGAGCTGAAGCCCGGCGAGCACGTCATGGTGCGCTACGGCGACGGCTCTAAGGGCCTGATGGCCGCCGAGGTGCGCCTGCTGACCGAAGCGGGAGCGGGAGGGGGACCGCCCTCGTCCCACTGAGCCGCGGGCGCCACGAGGCATTTTCGATTCGCCTGTGTTTCCGGCGGCGAAGCCCCATCCCCTTCGCACCAGAATGCGCTAGCTCACGCCTATGTCGCTCCGCTTCGCACGGCCTCTCGCCGCCTCGCCGCGTCGGCTCCTCGCCGCGCTCGTCCTCCTGCTCCTGCCGGCACTGGCGCCCTCCGGTGCCCTCGCCGACGGCCCGTTCGAGCCGTTGACCATCGCGTCCCGCTCCGGACGCCACACCTTCCAGGTCGAGGTGATGCGCGACGATGCCGGGCGGGCTCAAGGGCTGATGTTCCGCCGCACCATGGCGCCGGACCGCGGCATGCTGTTCGACTTCGAGCGCACCGCCCCGGTGGCGATGTGGATGAAGAACACCTACCTGCCGCTCGACATGCTGTTCATCCGCGCCGACGGCACGGTGGCGCGCATCGCCACGGATACCGAGCCGCTCTCGACCCGCACCATCCCGTCCGGCGAGCCGGTGCTCGGCGTGCTCGAGCTCAATGCCGGCACCGCCGCGCGCCTCGGCCTGCACCCGGGCGACAGGGTCGAGCACCCGCTCTTCCGCGGGCGCTGAAGACATCCGGCGGCGCGCCGCCGGGATGCCCGCGTCAGAAGCCGCGGTTCGAGATGCTCGGGATCGACGGCTGCGTGAAGACGCGGTTCACGTCGGGCCGACGCTGCGTCCCGTTGGTGTCGTTCGAGCGCACGTAGTTCTTGGTGTCGAAGGTCTCGGCGAGGCCGGTGCCGCGCGAGTCGTTGGTGCTGGTGCAGGCGGCGGCGAGACTCGCGAGGGTGAGCGCCGCAGCGATACGAAGGAGACGCATGGAAGATCCTGACTTTCCGGTTTCTCGAACCGCGGGCTTCGAATCGAAGGCGTCTTGGCTCTGACAATCCGGCCGGGGTGCCCGGCTGCCGCTCCCCCGTCAAGGCATCGGCGGCCCTGCCGGCGGTAAACCTCTCTCCCTGTGCCCCCCGCGCCGCGGTGCGCGGAATGTGTGGAGGGCTGCGATTCTCCGGCTGGCGGAGTCCCGAGCTTTGCGCGAGAGTCCGGGCCGATGAGCAACGTCGTTCCCCTGCTGCGCCCGCGCCCGGCGCCCGATGCCGCCGCCCGCGCCACCGCAGCGGTCGTCTCCGACCTGGTGACGATCGCCGAGCAGCTGCACGACATCGGCGCCCGCGCCGCCGCCCTCGGCCGACCGCGCACGGAGGCCGAGCGCACGGTGCAGATGGTGCTGGACGCCGTGACGTCGATCGAGCGCGCCCTCGATACGATCACGGATGGCGGGGATTTCACGCCGTTCTGAGCGGCCAGCCGCGCATGTCCGTCTCGGTCCGCCGCCTCTCCCCCACCGACATTCCTCTGCTGCGTGACCTCAACCGGCTGTTCGGCCAAGCCTTCGAGGATTCTATCGGCTACGGCTCTGCGCCACCCAGCGACGCGTATCTGGCGGACCTGCTGGCGAAGGAGCACGTCTTCGTGCTGGTCGCCCTCATGGAGGGGGACGTGGCGGGCGGCCTAGTGGCCTACGCCCTCGACAAGATCGAGCAGGCCCGGCGCGAGGTCTACGTCTACGACCTGGCGGTCGACGCGCCGCATCGGCGCCGGGGCGTTGCCACGGCCCTCATCGAGCACCTGCGGGCTACCTGCGGCGCCACGGTGATCTTCGTCCAGGCCGATCCGGGCGACGAGGCCGCCATCGCGCTCTACACCAAGCTCGGCGAGCGCGAGGACGTGCATCACTTCGACATCCCGGTCGCGCCGAGGGCGTGACGGCTCAAGCCCCAGCGTCGAGCACGCTGCGGAACACCGCGCCGTAATGGCAGGCCGCCGCCGCCAGCACGAAGCCGTGCCAGATCGCGTTCTGGAACGGCAATTGCCGCCAGACGTGGAAGATCACCCCGAGGGAGTAGAGCAGGCCGCCGGCGGCCAGCAGCCACAGGGCGCCGGGCGACAAGGCGGCGATGACCGATTCGTAGGCCATCAACCCGCTCCAGCCCAGGGCCAGATAGAGCGCGATCGCCAAGCGGTCGAAGCGGCCGGGCAGGGTCAGCTTGACGGCGGCGCCCGCCACCGCCACGAGCCAGATCCCGGCGAGCAGCCCGAAGGCGAAGCCGTCGGTGCCGACGAGAGCCACGAGCGGCGTGTAGGTGCCGGCGATCATCAGGAAGATGGTGGCATGGTCGGCCCGGCGCAGGCGCCATTTGAGCCGGCCGACCGGACACATGTTGTAGGCCGCCGAGGTGCCGAGCATCGCCACGAGGCCGGCGGCATAGATCGCGACTGCGATCTTCTCCGACGGCGCGAGGGTCGAGAGGGCGGCGCTGATCGTCAGCGCCAGGGCGCCGATCACGCCCAGGCTCACCCCGACCACGTGCACGACGCCGTCCGCCAGCAATTCACGGGGCGTGTAGGTCCAGGCGAGGCTCAAGGGACGGCCGTCCGGGGCGAAGCGCGGGACGGGAGCTGAGGACACGTCTGGGTAAGACTCCTGCACAGACATCGGGCCTCCGCGGCTCGGGTCCGGGAGACGGCCTCCCGGTTGATCGAAGTTAAAGCGGAAGCATGAACGTGGGACGAACGTTCCCGCGTCCTCACGCCGCCCGCGCGGTGGCCGCCGGCGACCGGGACAGCCGGGCCTCGCCGGGCACACGGCAGAGCCGGGCATGGGCGCTCACCATGCCGAGCACCAGCATGGCGGCGACCTGGTGGGCGAGGGCCGCCCAGAGCGGCACCACCAGGAGCAGCGTCACGATGCCGAGCGCCGCCTGCGCGGCGACGAGGCCGGCGAGCGCCGTCGCCCGCCGCTTCGCGCCGGTGCCCGGCAGGGTGCGCCGCGCATCGACGGCGTGGAGCACGGCGAGGATCAGCAGCGCGTAGGCGGTCAGCCGGTGGTTGAATTGCACCAAGGCGACGTTGTCCACGAAGTTCTCGATCCAGGGCGTGCCAGCGAAGAGACCGCCGGGAACGAGGCCGCCATCCATCAGCGGCCAGGTGTTGTACGTCAGTCCCGCCTTCGAGCCGGCCACGAGACCACCGAGCGCGATCTGCACCAGCACCAGAACCATCAGGGCGAGGGCGGTCCGCGAGAGCCGCGCCGGCACCACCTCGTCGCGACGCCGGTCGAGACCGGAGGCGATCCAGACGAGGCCTGCGTAGATCGCGCTCGCGAGGGTCAGGTGCAGGGCGAGCTTGACCGGCGCCACCGCAATCATGCCGGGCTGGAGGCCGGAGGCGACCATGATCCAGCCCACCGCCCCCTGCAGGCCGCCGAGCACGCCGAGGCCGAGCAGGCCGAACCCTAAGCGCCGGTCGATCTGCCCGCGCCACCAGAAGACCAGGAGCGGCAGGAAGAAGGCGAGGCCGATCAGGCGGCCGAGCAGCCGGTGGCCCCATTCCCAGCCGTAGATGAACTGGAACTCGGACAGGCTCATGCCCTGGTTGAGCAGCTTGTACTGGGGCGTCGCCTGGTACTTGGCGAATTCCTGCGCCCAGGCCTCGGCCGAGAGCGGCGGGATCGCGCCGGTCACCGGCTTCCACTCGGTGATCGACAGGCCGGAGCCGGTCAGCCGGGTCGCGCCCCCAACCGCCACCATCGCCACCACCAGGGCGGCCATGACGAAGAGCCAGGTCCGTACGGCGCGGCGGGACCGGGGCGCTGCGGCGGCGGGCGCCGCTTGCGGGGCGAGGCTGATCGAGGAGGTGCTGCTCATGGGGGTCCGCTTAGCGGCGGGGAGCGCTCCCGCGCAACGTCCTGCGGTGCCGCACCAGGCTATGGCCTCACTCGGCCATGGTCGCCCGCGAGACCCGGCATGACCCGGAGCCCGCTCTCGCCCGGCATCCGAAAATTCCTGTGCCGACTCCCCACCTGTCCTAATTGACAGACAGCAACCTGTCTTCATAATCGGACAGGTAGGCGCGGTCAGATCCCGTGGGGATCGCGCCGCGCCGCCCACGAAGCAAGCCGCGAGCCAGGGATGGCCCCGTGACCTCCGTGATCGAACCGCACAAGGCGCGCCGGCTCTACCTGCTGCTGCGCGACCAGATCACCAGCGGCCGGCTGCCTCCCGGGGCGCGGCTGCCCGGCGAGCCGGCGCTCGCCGCCGAGCATGGCTTGGCGCGGGTGACCGTGCGGCGCGCCCTCGATCTCCTGGCCGGCGAGGGGCTGGTGCGGCGGCGGGCCGGGTCCGGCACCTTCGTGCAGGGGTCGGCCGGTCCCCGGCCGGTGGTCGGCGACCTGCCGAACCTGCTCTTAGGGTTGATCGCCATGGGCCGGGCGACCGGCGTGCGGCTCCTGTCCTTCGAGTACGTCGCGGCCCCGGCGGCGATCGCCGAGGCGCTGCTGCTGGAGCCCGGCGAGCGGGTGCAGCGCTCGGTGCGCGTCCGCCTGATCGACGGCCAGCCCTTCTCCTACCTCACCACCCACGTGCCCGAGCGGGTCGGCCTCTCCTACTCGGAGGCGGATCTCGCGGCGACGCCGCTCCTCGAATTGATGGAGCGCTCCGGCGTCACCGCCGACCGGGCGACGCAGGCGATCGGCGCGACGCTCGCCGGCCCCGAGGTGGCGCAGGCCCTCGACCTCGAGGTCGGATCGGCGCTCATCGACCTGACCCGGGTGGTGTTCGACCCGTCCGGCCGCGGCGTCGAGCACCTGCACGCGCTCTACCGGCCGGACCGCTACGCCTTCCAGATGGACCTCCTGCGCACGGGTGACGCCGGCGAGCGACGCTGGACGCCCGCCATCCCCCGCCCGGTCAAGCCCGAGACCCGTTCCCGCTCCGCCCACAGGAGGCCCGCCCCGTGACCTCGATCCTCGCTCCGTCCCGCCGCGCCGTCCTGCGCACCGGCCTCGCCGCCTCCTCCCTGGTGGCGATGCCGGCGATCCTGCGGGCCCAAGGCGCGGCCGTGAAGCTCGGCATCATCCAGCCGGTGACCGGGGCGCTCGCCAATGACGGCGACCTCGGCAAGCTCGGCGCCGAGCTGGCAGTGCAGGACATCAACGCCGCCGGCGGCCTGAAAAGCCTCGGCGGCGCCAAGCTCGAGATCGTTTTCGCCGACAGCCGCTCGAATCCCGAGACGGCGGCGCAGGAGACCGAGCGCCTGAACGGCGAGGGCGTGGCGGCGGTCGTCGGCGGCTTCGGCAGCGGGCTCTGCGCCACGGCGAGCCAGGCGGCCTCGCGCTACGACCTGCCCTACCTGATCGATGTCGGCGTCGCCGACCAGCTGACCCAGCGCGGGCTCAAGAACACCTTCCGGTTCTCGCCGAGCTTCGGCATGGTGACGAAGAGCGCCCTGGAGCGCCTCGTCGCGCTCAACGACGCCGCCGGCAAGCCGGCCCGCACGGTGGTGATCGTGCACGAGGACGGGCTGTTCGGCTCCGGTCTCGCCAAGCTGCTCCAGGCGGAGTTGCCGAAGCTCGGCTTCGAGATCCTCGAGACCGTGTCGCATCCGAGCCCGGCCCGCGACATGGCGAACGTCGTGCTGCGCATCCGCTCGCTCCAGCCCGACCTCGTCATTCCGTCGAACTATTATGGCGAGTTCGTGCTGCTCGCCCGCACGATGCAGCAGCAGCGCGTCCGCCCGAAGGGCATCTACGCGATCCTCGGCGGCGGCGCCTCCTCCTTGCGTTTCGTGAAGGAGTTCCCGCAGGCGGCGGAGGGCGTGATGGATTGCAACCACTGGCCCGACCCGAAGAACCCGCTGACGGCAGAGCTGCGCAAGCGGACCGAGGCCGCGGGCCGCGCCTTCGCCTACAACGTGCCGATGAACTACTCCGCCGTGCGGCTGATGGCCGAGGCGATCGAGAAGGCCGGCGCACCCGACCGGCTCAAGATCATCGAGGCCCTGTCGACCCAGAGCTTCGCCAGCGGCGTGATGCCCTACGGCCAGTCGAAGTTCGCGGGCGGCCAGAACACCAGCGCGCTCCCGCTCAACACCCAGGTCCAGGGCGGCGACGTCAAGGTGATCGCGCCGGAGGCCTTCGCCGAGGCCAAGGCGAACTTCCCGCTCAAGGCGTGACGATGTACGCGCCCCAGATCCTGATCGAGGCGGCCCTCAACGGCCTGATGACGGGGGCAGTCTATGCCCTCATCGCCCTCGGGCTGACCCTGGTCTACGGGGTGCTGCACATCATCAACTTCGCGCACGGAGCGCTGCTCACCGTCGCGATGTTCGCGGTCTGGGGCGCCTTCGCGCTGTTCCACGTCGATCCGTATCTCGCGATGCTCGGGATCGTGCCGCTGATGTTCGGCCTCGGCTACGGGCTCCAGCGCTTCGTCATCGGCCCGGCGAGCCACGGCAGCGACAACAACGTGCTGCTCGTGACGCTCGGCCTGTCGATCGTGCTGGAGAACGCGCTGCTCGCGCTGTTCCGCTCCGACACGAGGGCGCTCGACTCCGACGCCGCGCTCCAGGTGGTCGAGCTCGGTCCCCTTCTCCTCTCGACGCCGCGGCTGATCGGCTTCGTGGCGGCGCTCGCCGTCACCGGCCTGCTCTGGCTCCTCCTCGAGCGCACCGATACCGGCCGGGCGATCCGTGCGGTGGCGCGGGAGAAGCTGGGGGCCCGCCTCGTCGGCATCGAGGTCGATCACGTCTACGCCGTCACCTTCGGGCTCGGCTGCGCGTGCCTCGCCGTCGCCGCCTGCCTGCTGATGCCGACCTACTACGTCAACCCGCGCTCCGGGGCCGCCTTCGTGCTCGTCGCCTTCACCATCGTGGTGCTGGGCGGCATGGGGTCGATCGCCGGGGCGCTGGTCGGCGGGCTCGTCATCGGCGTGGTCGAGAGCTTCTCCGGCCTGCTGCTCGGCGACAGCCTCGGGCAGATCGGCATCTTCCTGATCTTCATCCTGGTGCTGCTGGTGCGGCCGACCGGCCTGTTCGGAGCCCGCGCATGAGCGCCCGCGACCTCCTGCCCCTCATCCTCGTTCTGGCGGTCCTCGCCGCCCTGCCCTTCCTCGGGCTGTCGGGCAGCGCCCTCAACTTCCTCGTCACCACGCTGATCATCGCGCTCGCCGGCCTCGGCTGGAACGTGCTCGGCGGCTTCGGCGGCCAGTACTCCTTCGGCCACGCCGCCTTCTTCGGCACCGGCGCCTACGCCACCGCGGTGCTCCAGATGAAATTCGGCTGGAACGCCTGGGGCGCGCTCGGCGCCGGAATCGGACTCGGGGCGCTCGTCGGCCTCGCCATCGGCTATTTGAGCTTCCGGGCGGGCCTGCGCGGCTCCTACTTCGCCCTCGTGACGCTCGCCTTCGCGGAAGTCTTCCGCATCCTGGCGAACACCGCCGACATCACCGGCGGCGCGGCCGGCCTGCTCCTGCCCCTGCGCCCGGGCGTCGCCTCGCTGCAATTCGCCGACCGGCGGCTCTTCTATCTCCTCGTCCTCGCCTTCGTCGGCGTGGCGCTCCTCGCCTCGCGCTGGCTCGAACGTTCGCGCTTCGGCGCCCACCTGATCGCCGTGCGCGAGAACGAGGAGGCGGCCCGGGCGCTCGGGGTCGATGCCCTCTCGGTGAAGCTGCGCGCCATCGCGCTCTCGGCCGCGATCACCGCGGCGGCCGGCGGGCTCTACGTGCAGTACTTCCTCTACCTCGACGCGGGGGTGGCCTACGGCACCTGGATCTCCGTCGAGGCGCTGCTGGCGCCGATCGTCGGCGGCATCGGCACCGCCTTCGGGCCGCTCGTCGGGGCGCTGGCCCTCCAGGGCCTCGGCGAGGTCACCAAGCACCTCGCCGGCGGCATCCCGGGGGTCGATCTCGTGGTGTTCGGCGCCTGCCTGATCGCCGTCATCGCCTTCGCGCCGCAGGGGCTCCTGGGCCTACGCCGCCGCAGGCGCACCGTTCCGGTGGGGGCCTGACCCGATGCTCGCCGTCGATTCCCTCACCAAGCGCTTCCAGGGCCTCGTCGCGGTCGACCGCGCCTCCCTCGGCGTGCCGGCGGGCTCGATCACCGGGCTCATCGGCCCGAACGGCGCCGGCAAGACCACCCTGTTCGGGATGATCTCGGGCTTCCTTCCCCCGAGCGAGGGCCGGGTGCTGTTCGAGGGCGAGGACGTCACCGCGGAGGCGCCGCACCTGCGGGCGCGCCGCGGCATCGCCCGCACCTTCCAGATCGTGCAGCCCTTCGCCGGGCTGACGGTGGCCGAGAACATCGCGGTCGGCGCGTATCTCCGCCATCCGCGCCGCGCGGACGCGGTGGCGAAGGCCCGGGAGGTCGGGCTTCGGGTGGGCTTGGGCGACCAGCTCGACAAGCCCGCCTCCGACCTCACCGTCGCCGGGCGCAAGCGTCTGGAGGTGGCTCGGGCGCTCGCCACCGAGCCGCGCCTGCTCCTCCTCGACGAGGTGCTGGCGGGCCTGAACCCGTCCGAGATCCGCGACATCCTGCCGGTGGTGCGCGCGATCCGCGACGGCGGCGTCACCATCCTGATGATCGAGCACATCATGCAGGCGGTGATGACCCTGTGCGAGGAAGTCTTCGTCCTCGCGCAAGGCAAGATGATCGCGTCGGGTCCGCCGCGGCAGGTCTGCGCCGATCCGCACGTCATCGAGGCCTATCTCGGCAAGGGCGCGGCCGCCCGCATGAAAGCCGAGGAGATCGCACATGCTTGAGGTCTCCGGCCTTCGCGCCGGCTACGGCGCCACCGAGGTCCTGCGCGGCCTCGATCTGAGCGTGCGTGCCGGTGAGATCGTCGCGGTGCTCGGCGCCAACGGCGTCGGCAAGACGACGCTCAACAAGGTTCTGTCCGGCATCGTCTCGGCGCGCGCCGGCGAGATCCGCTTCGACGGCACGCCGATCACCACGGCCTCGGCGTCCGCGATCGTCGAGGCCGGGCTGATCCACGTGCCGGAGGGACGCAAGATCTTCCCGAACCTCAGCGTGCGCGAGAACCTGGTGCTCGGCAGCTACCGCCGCGGCCGGGCGCGGAGGCCTGAGAACATCGAGCGGGTCTTCTCCACCTTCCCGCGCCTGCGCGAGCGGGCGACGCAGGCCGCCGGCACCCTCTCGGGCGGCGAGCAGCAGATGCTCGCCATCGGCCGCGGCCTGATGGCCGAGCCGCGCCTGCTCATCCTCGACGAGCCCTCGCTCGGGCTCTCGCCGCTCCTCGTCGAGGAGATGTTCACGCTCGTCCGTACCCTCAACAGGCAAGGACTGCCGATCATGCTGGTGGAGCAGAACGTGGTGCAGTCGCTCGATCTCGCGACCCGCGCCTACATCCTGGAGAATGGCACCGTCGCGCTGGAAGGCGACGCCGCGACCCTCGCCGCCGACCCGGCCCTGCGCCGGGCCTATCTGGGGCTGTAGCGATGGGCATCGTCACCCCCGGCATCGTCCCGGCCACCACGCTCCTCGCCGAGCTGAGCCCCACCTGGCTCGGCCGCTGGACCGCCTTCGCGGCGGATCTCTCACCCGCCGACCTGCCCGAGGCGGCGGTCGAGCGCGCCCGCCTCGTCCTGCTCGACTCCCTCGGCGTCATCGCCGCCGGGATGCGCGAGCCGGAATGCCGGGCGCTCGCTGAGCGCCTCGCCGCCCGCCGCAAGGGCGAGGCCCCGGCGATCGGCAGCGGCCTGTCCCTCGACCCCCGCGACGCCGCCCTCGTCAACGGCGCCGCCGGCACGACCCTGGAGCTCGACGAGGGCAACCAATATGCCCGCGGCCACCCGGCGATCCACGTCGTCCCGGCCGCGCTCGCCGCCGCGCAGGAGGTTGGCGCCTCGGGTGCCGACCTGATCGCCGCCCTCGTCCTCGGCTACGAGATCGGCGCGCGCATCGGCATCGCCTCGAAGTTGCGGGTGACGATGCACCCGCACGGCACCTGGGGCACGGTCGGTGCCGCGCTCGCGGTGGCGAAGCTCCACGGCGCCGACGCCGCGATGATCGGCCGGACGATCGGCCTCGCCTCGTCCCTGGGCTTGAGCACCAGCCGGCGCACGATGCTGGAGGGGGCGACGGTGCGCAACACCTATGCCGGCTTCTCCAACCAGCTCGGCCTCACCGCCTGGGACCTCGCCGAGAGCGGCTTCCTGCCGGAGCGCGACGGGATCGGTACGGTCTATGGCGGCATCCTCGCCGAGGATTTCTCGCCCGAGGCGATGGTGGAGGATCTCGGCACCCGCTGGGAGATCGCCCGCAACTACTTCAAGCGCCACGCCGCCTGCCGCTACACCCACGGTGCCCTCGACGCCCTGGCGCAGATCCGCCTCGATGCCGGCCCGCTCGACCCGGACTCGGTGCGCTCGGTCGAGGTCGCCACCTATGTCTGGGCGGCGCAGCTCGACCATCCGGCGCCCGAGACGATGCTGGCGGCGAAATTCTCCCTGCCCTTCGCCCTTGCGACGGCCCTGGTGCGGGGCGCCGCCGATACCGACGCCTTCCGCGACGAGGCGAGGTCCGACCGCCGAATCCTGTCCCTCGCCCGCCGGGTGATGGTGCAGGAGGACCCGACCATGACGGCGCAGCTCCCGTCCTTGCGTCCGGCCAAGGTCACCCTGACGCTGGCCGACGGCCGCAAGCTCACGGCCAAGGCCCTGACCAACCGCGGCGACACCGAGGACCCGTACTCGGCCGACGACGTGCGGGAGAAGTTCCGGGCGCTCGCCGGGCCGGTCTGGGGGGCGGAGCGGAGCGACAATGTCATCCGTGCGGTGGCGGGGCTCGACCGGGCCGTGGGGATCGAGGAGTTGCTGGCGCTGGTGGCGTGAGCGCTGCTTTGCGGACACGGCTCAATGGTCGCCAATCGTATGAGATGAGACACCTCGAACAGCGTTGAGCGACACGAAGATCAAGCTCAGGCGAACAACAGAAAAGCACAGGATTTCCCCTCTCCCCGCGGGCGGAGAGAGGGTGAGGGGGAGGTGCCGGAAGAGCCTCGTCCGGAAACACCCCCTTACCCTCGGCTGCCGCCTCGTTTCGCCCCCGACGAGGGGGGCGAAACCCTCTCCCCGCCCGCGGGGAGAGGAGGATGCGCACGACCGAATGCGATGAAACCGAACGAGGAACACCCCGCGTCATGTCCCTGAAGTCCCGTCTCGCCGAGGACCGCGTCCTCGTCGCTCCGGGCGTCTACGACGCCCTCACGGCCTCGCTCGCCACGGATGCGGGCTTCGAGGCCCTCTACCTCTCGGGCGCCGCCATCGCCTATACCCGGCTCGGCCGGCCCGATATCGGCCTCGTCTCGATGAGCGAGGTCGCCGAGACGGTGACCCTGGTGCGCGACCGGGTGGCGACGCCGCTCGTGGTCGATGCCGATAACGGCTACGGCAACGCGCTCAACGTCGAGCGCACCGTGCGGCTGTTCGAGCGGGCCGGCGCCAGCGCGATCCAGCTCGAGGACCAGAGCTACCCGAAGCGCTGCGGTCACCTCCAGGACAAGACGCTGATCGGCCAGGCGGAGATGGTCGGCAAGATCCGGGCGGCGCTCGATGCCCGTCGCAGCGCCGAGACCCTGATCGTCGCCCGCACCGACGCCGTGGCGGTGGAGGGCTTCGAGCGCGCCATCGAGCGGGCCCAGGCCTATGCCGAGGCTGGCGCCGACGTGCTGTTCGTCGAGGCGCCGCGCTCGGCCAACCAGCTCGCCGCGGTCACGAAGGCGCTCGGCACCACCCGCCCGCTGCTCGCCAACATGGTCGAGGGCGGCGACACGCCACTCGCCTCGGCCGACGATCTCGGGGCGCTCGGCTTCCGCCTGGTGATCTTCCCCGGCGGCATCGTCCGCGCGCTCGCCCGCACCGCCCAGGCCTATTACGGCTCGCTCGCCAAGGCCGGCACCAACACGCCGTTCGCCGACCGGATGTTCGATTTCGGCGAACTGAACGCGCTGATCGGCACGCCCGAGATGCTGGCCCGCGGCCGCGCTTACGAAGGAAGCGCCCAATGACGCCCATCGATCCCGTCACCCTGGCGGTGCTGAAGGGCCGCCTGGAGCAGATCGCCGACGAGATGGACGCGACGCTCTACCGCTCGGCCTTCAACCCGATCATCGCCGAAGCCCGCGACGCCTGCCACGGCCTCTACCACGCCGCCACCGGCGACACCCTGGTCCAGGGCACCAAGGGCCTGCCGATCTTCGTCGGCGCCATGGCCTTCGCGGTGAAGGCGGTGATCGCCAAGGTCGAGCGCGAGGGCGGCCTGGAACCCGGCGACACCTTCCTGTTCAACGATCCCTATAGCGGCGGCACCCACCTCAACGACTTCCGGCTGGTGCGACCGGTCTTCCGCGACGGAAAACTCTTCTGCTGGCTCGCCTCGGTCGGCCACTGGCTCGACATCGGCGGCAACGTGCCGGGGGGCTACAACCCGAAGGCGACGGAGAGCTTCCAGGAGGGCGTGCGCTTCCCGCCGGTGAAGCTGTTCTCGGCCGGGCGCCTGAACCAGGACATCGTCGACATCCTGGCCGCCAATACCCGGGTGCCGACCTCGAACTGGGGCGACCTCAACGGCCAGCTCAACGCCCTCGACCTCGGCGAGCGCCGGTTCAAAGCTCTCCTCGACGAGTACGGCGACGCCACGGTGGACGCTGCCTTCGCGGCCTTCTCCGACCGGGCCGAGGCCTTGATGCGCGCCGCGATCCGCGCCCTGCCGGACGGCCGCTACAGCTTCGCGGACGTGCTCGACAACGACGGCATCACCGACGAGCCGCTGACCATCGCCCTCGACCTGACGATCGCGGGCGACGGCATGGCGCTCGACTTCTCGCGCTCGTCGGCGCCGCCCCAGGGGCCGATCAACATCTCGCACGCCACCACCGTCGCGGCCTGCTACGTGGCCTTGAAGCACGTCTTCACCGAGGTGCCGGCCAATGCCGGCTGCCTGCGGCCGATCACCTTCACGGTGCCGGAGACGACCCTGCTCGGCGCTGGCGCCCCGAAGCCCATGGCGGGCTACACCGAGACGATCCTGCGGCTGATCGGCGTGGTGCTGGGCGCCCTCGCCGAGGCCGATCCGGAGCGGGCGACCGCCGCGCCCTTCGGCACCATCAACGCGCTCTCCCTCGCCGGCCATCGGCCGGACGGCTCGCGCTGGGTGATGTTCTCGTTCTTCGGCGGCGGCCTCGGCGGCAACCCGGAGACCGACGGCCTGAGCCACGCCAACAACCCGATCTCGACCGCGACGATTCCGCCCGTGGAGATCCTGGAGGCTGCCTATCCGGTGGTCTTCACCCAATGGGCCCTGCGTCCCGACAGTGCCGGGGCCGGCGCCCATCGCGGGGGCTTGGGAGCCGTCTACGAGATCGAGACCCTGACCGACGCCGACGTGTTCCTGCTCGGCGAGCGCGGCAAGGTGGCACCGTTCGGCGTCAAGGGCGGGCACGCTGCCGCCCTCAACCGCTTCGCCTGGCAAACGCCGGAGGGCTGGGCGAGCCCGCCGATGGTGTCGAAGGTCACCGACGTGCGGATCAAGGCCGGCGAGCGGGTGCGGCTCGAAACCCCCGGCGGCGGCGGCTTCGGCCACCCGGCCGAACGGAACCGTGACGCCCTGCGGCGCGACCTGCGCCTCGGCTACGTGACCTCGGCCGCCGCTGCCCGCGACTACGCCCTGACGCCCGGAGACGAGCAATGACCCCCCGCGCCATCGTCGGCGTCGATGTCGGCGGCACCTTCACCGACCTGTTCTACTACGACGAGGCCGCCGGCCGCTTCCAGACCGGCAAGGTCCCGTCGAACCGCGGCGACGAGGCGGTGGGCTTCCTCGCCGGCCTCAAAGGGTTCGGCCCGGTCGTGGGGCTCGCCTCGATCGTCCACGGCACGACGGTCGGCACCAACGCGCTGCTGGAGCGGAAAGGCGCCCGCATCGGCCTCATCACCACGCGGGGCTTTCGCGACGTGCTGGAGATGCGTCGGCGCGACCGGCGGCATACCTGGGGCCTGTGGGGCGACTTCGTCCCCGTCGTCGACCGCGACCTCCGGCTTGAGGTCGACGAGCGCACGCTCGCCGACGGCACGATTCGCCAAGGCGTCGATCCGGACCAGGTGGCGGAGGCCGCCCGCGCGCTGCTCGCCAACGGCGCCGAGGCCCTGGCGATCTGCTTCGTCAACGCCTACGCCAACCCGGAGAACGAGCGGATCGCCCTCGAAGCGGCCAGTGCCGTGTGGCCGAACGCCAACGTGGAGCGCTCGTCGGGCATCCTGCCGGAGATCCGCGAGTTCGAGCGCACCTCGACCACGGTGCTCAACGCGTATCTCCAGCCGGTGGTCGGCAACTACCTCGGCAAGCTCGACCGGGCGCTGGAATCGGAGAGCTTCACCGGCCGCTTCCACATCGTGCAGTCCAATGGCGGCGTGATGTCGACCGCCACTGCCCGGCGCCTGCCGGTGCGCACCGCGCTCTCGGGACCGGCCGCCGGCGTCATCGCGGCCGCCGCCATCGCCAAGGAGGCCGGTTTCCCGAACGTGATCACGGGTGACCTCGGCGGCACCTCCTTCGACGTGTCGCTGGTGGTCGAGGGCGAGACGGCGCTCGCCGCCCAGACGACGATCGATTTCGGCCTCGTCATCCGCACGCCGATGATCGAGATCAGCACGATCGGGGCCGGCGGCGGCTCGATCGCCCATGTCGATGCCGGCGGCCTGCTCCAGGTCGGGCCGGAGAGCGCCGGGTCGCGGCCGGGCCCGGTCTGCTACGGCCAGGGCAACACCCGCCCGACGCTGACCGACGCCAACGTGGTCTTGGGCCGCATCAACGCCGAGCGGCCGATCGGCGGCGCCTTGAAGCGCCTCGACGTCGAGGCGGCGAAGGCCGCGATCGCCGAGCACGTCGCTGAACCGCTCGGCCTCGACGTGATGGCGGCGGCGGAAGCGATCGTGCGGGTCGCCGACGGCAAGATGGCCGGCGCGATCCGCCTCGTCTCGATCGAGCGCGGCCACGACCCCCAGAAATTCGCCGCGGTGCCGTTCGGCGGCGGTGGGGCGCTGCATGTCGGCGCGCTGATCAAGGATGTGGGGCTTCGCGGCGCCCTGGTGCCGCGCTATCCGGGCGTCACCTCGGCGCTCGGCTGCGTCATCGCCGATATCCGCCACGACCAGGTCCAGACCCTCAACCTGTCGCTGGCCAATCTCGACGCTGCCGCCCTCGACCGGCGGATGGTGGCGGAAGCCAAGGCTGCCCGCGAGGTCGTCGAGGCCGCCGGCCTCACCGTCTCACGCATCGACACGGTGTTCGAGCTCGACATGCACTATGTCGGGCAGACCCATACCGTCGCGGTGGCGCTGCCGGTGACGGTCGCGAACGGCACCACCGGCATCACCCCAGGCGTGATCCAGGAAGCGTTCGAGACCGCCTACCGCACCTCGTTCAGCCGCCTGCTCCCGGGCCTCGGCACCCGGATCGTCAACCTGCGCACCGCCGCGATCGGCCGTCGGCCCCACTTCGACCTCGCCGCCCTGGCGCCGGGACCGGACGCCTCGCTGGAGGCCGCCCGCCTCGGCAGCCGGCCCGTCTGGTTCGCGGGTGCCTGGCACGAGGCCGCGGTCTTTGCCCGCCTCGCCCTGCCGGTCGGGGCCGAGATCTCGGGGCCGGCGATCCTGGAGCAGCCGGACGCCACGACCGTGGTCGATCCTGACCTGACGGCGCGGGTCGACCGGCTCGGCAACGTCGTGGTCACCCGCACGGGAGCGCCCGCATGAGCCATTCCGCGATCCCGATTGAGCGCACGGCGCTCCTGATCTGCGACCTGCAGAACGACTTCCTGCACCCGGACGGCGCCTACGGCCGGGCGGGCCAGGCCGCGCCCGAGATCGCCGCCGTGCCGGCCCGGGTCCGTCCGCTGGCCGAGCTGATCCGGGCACGAGGCGGGTTCATCGTCTCGACCCACTTCACGCTGGTGCCGGGCAAGGGCGGCGAGCCCCTGATCTCGCCCCATCTGCGCGAGCTGCGGCCGTTCCTCAGGAAGGGCGACTTCCTGCCCGGCGCCTGGGGCCACGCGCTGGTGGACGAGCTGCAGCCCGCCGACCTCTCGGTCGAGAAGGTCGCCTACTCGGCCTTCTACATGACCCGGCTCGAATGGGTGTTGCGCAAGGCGGGGATCGAGCGGCTGATCGTGTCGGGCATCGTCACCAATGGCGGCGTCGCCTCGACGGTCCGCGACGCGCATGTGCGCGACTTCTCGGTCACCGTCCTGTCCGACGCCTGCGCGGCCTTCTCGCCGGCGGTTCACCAGACCGCGATCGAGGCCCTGAAGCCGGTCTGCCGGGTGGCGGGAGTGGCGGACATCATCGCGGAGCTGTCGGCATGACCATCGCGCCCGCCGATTCCGTCAACTTCGACATCGAGGTTCCGGTCGCGGTGATCGGCGCCGGGGCGGCCGGGCTGGTCGCGGCACTCGCCGCCCACGAGGCCGGGGCCGAGGTGCTGGTGATTGAGCGCGATCCCGTGCCCCGCGGCTCCACCGCCCTCTCGGCCGGGCTGGTGCCGGCCCCCGGCACCCGCTGGCAGCGCGAGGCCGGGCTCGCCGACAGCCCGGAGCTGTTTTCCGCCGACATCATGGCGAAGGCGAAGAACGAGCCCGACCCGGTCCTCGTCGCGCGCCTCGCGGGGTCCGTCGGCCCGGCCCTCGAATGGCTCGCCGACCGGCACGGCCTGCCCTTCTCGGTCATCACCGACTTCCGTTATCCGGGCCACTCCGCCAACCGGATGCACGGTCTGCCGAGCCGGTCCGGCGAGGAGTTGGTCGATCGGCTGGCGCGGGCGGTCGAGGCGGCCGGCATCCCGATCCTGTGCGAGGCCAGGGTCGACACGCTCTACACCGAGGCCGCCGCGATCCGGGGCTTCGGCCTCGTGCGGCCCGACGGCTCGCGCGAGCGCGTCGCCTGCCGGGCCCTGGTGCTCGCCTGCAACGGCTATGGCGGCAACAAGGCCCTGGTGGCGCAGCACGTGCCGGAGCTGTCCGGCGCGCTCTATTTCGGCCACGAGGGCAACCAGGGCGACGCGCTGCTCTGGGGCGAGGCGCTCGGTGCCGCTACCCGCCACCTCTCGGGCCACCAGGGCCACGGCTCGGTGGCGCATCCGCACGGCATCCTGATCACCTGGGCGACCGTCACCGAGGGCGGGTTCCAGGTGAACGCCGAAGGCCGCCGCTTCTCCGACGAGAGCCGCGGCTATTCCGAGCAGGCGGCGGAGGTCCTGCGCCAGCCCGGCGGAACCGCCGTCACGGTGTTCGACGAGCGCATCGCCGGCATTGCCCGCCAGTTCGAGGATTTTCGCAGGGCCGAGAGCGCCGGGGCGATCGTGGCGGCGGACACGATCGCCGAGCTCGCGGCGCGGCTGCATCTGCCGGGAGCGGCTCTCGCCGCCGCCCTGGAGGAGGTCGAGGCGCTGAAACGCGCCGGCGGCCGGGACGGGTTCGGGCGCTCCTTCGCGGGCGTGCCGGCGCTGACCGCGCCCTACCGGGCGGTGCGGGTGACGGGCGCTCTGTTCCACACGCAGGGCGGCCTCGTGGTCGACGACGAGGCGCGGGTGCTGACGGCGGGCGACGCGCCGATCCCGAATCTGTTCGCGGCGGGGGGCGCCGCCTGCGGCGTGTCGGGGACCGGGCCGGGCGGGTACCTGTCGGGCAACGGGCTGCTGGCGGCGGTGGCGCTCGGGCGCATCGCCGGCCAGGCGGCGGGAGTGATGGGGGTTTGTTAGTTCCCAGCGCCTCACCATCTCTCAATCACCATTCATGATACCCTCCCCGTTCCCGCACGACTGAAGCGAAGCGGAAGGAGATCCGGGATCCAGCACAAGAATTCGCGAAGCGTCCGCCTGGCTGCAACGGCGCAGCATACAGAGCCGCTTCGCGGCGAGTCTTACGGCTGGATCCCGGATCTCCTTCCGCTGACGCTCCAGTCGTCCGGGAAAGGGGTGAGGGTTTCGAAAGTTTCGGCATCAACGAACACGGCGGAGGACGCCTGATGACCCCGCAACCCCGCACCCTCTTCGACAAGGTCTGGGACGCCCACGTCATGGCGACCCGGCCCGACGGGCAGGCTTTGCTCGCCATCGACCGCCACCTCCTGCACGAGGGCTCGTTCCACGCCTTCGGCATGCTTGACCATGCCGGGCGGCAAATCCGCCGGCCGGAGCTGACCTTCGCGGTGGCCGACCACTACGTCCCGTCCCGCGACCGCGGCGGGCCGATCCCGGATCCCGAGATCGCCAACATGGTCTCGACGCTCGCCGACAATGCCGGCCGGCACGGCATCCGGCATTTCGGCCTCGATGATCGCGCGCAGGGCATCGTCCACGTCCTGGCGCCGGAGCAGGGTCTGACGCTGCCGGGCCTCACCATCGTCTGCGGCGATTCCCACACCTCGACCCACGGCGCCTTCGGGGCACTCGGCTTCGGCATCGGCGCGACCGAGGTCGCGCACGTGCTCGCGACCCAAGCCCTGTGGCAGCGCCGGCCCAAGACTCTCCGGGTCGGCATCGACGGCGTGCTCGGCGCCCACGTCACCGCCAAGGACGTGATCCTGGCGATCATCGCAGGTGTAGGGGCCGGCGGCGCGGTCGGGCACGTGCTCGAATATGCCGGCAGCGCCATCCGCGGCCTGTCGATGGAGGGCCGGCTCACCATCTGCAACATGTCGATCGAGGCCGGGGCCCGGGCCGGGATGATCGCGCCGGACGACACCACCTTCGGGTTCCTGGAAGGACGGCCCTATGCCCCGAAGGGTGCGCTGTTCGAGCGGGCGGTCGCGGCCTGGCGGCTCCTGCCGAGCGACGAGGGCGCCCGGTTCGACCGCGAGGTGACGCTGGATGCCGCCGCCATCGCCCCGACCGTGACCTGGGGCACCAGTCCCGAGACGGCGCTCCCCGTCACCGCCGCGGTGCCGGATCCTGGCGCGGAGGCCGACGCTACCAAGGCCGGGCAGATGCGGGCGATGCTCGACTATATGGGCCTCACCCCCGGCATGCCGCTCGAATCGGTCGCGATCGACCGGGTGTTCATCGGCTCCTGCACCAATTCGCGCATCGAGGACCTGCGCGCCGCGGCCGGCGTGCTGCGCGGGCAGAAGGCCGCTGTGCCGGGCCTCGTCGTGCCGGGCTCAGGCCCGGTGCGGCGCCAGGCCGAGGCGGAAGGACTGGATCAGGTGTTCCGCGCAGCCGGCCTCGAATGGGGCGAGCCGGGCTGCTCGATGTGCGTCGGCATCAACGGCGACCTCGTGCCGGCGGGCGAGCGCTGCGCCTCGACCACCAACCGCAACTTCCCCGGCCGCCAGGGACCCAACGCCCGCACCCACCTGATGAGCCCGGCCATGGCCGCGGCGGCGGCCGTCACCGGCCGCCTCACCGACATCCGCCGGCTCGGGAGCCGCTGACCATGCAGCCTTTCACCACGCTCCAGGCCGTCGCGGTGCCGCTCGCTGTCGCTAACATCGACACCGACCAGATCCTGCCGGCCCGCTTCCTCAAGAAGCCGCGCAGCGCCGGCTACGGCAACTTCCTGTTCCACGACGAGCGCCGCCGCAGCGAGGCTTATCCCCTCGACGTGCCGGCTTACGCGGGGGCTGGCATCCTGGTGACCGATCGCAATTTCGGCTGCGGCTCGTCGCGCGAGGGCGCGGTCTACGCCCTCGTCGATGGCGGGATCCGCTGCGTGATCGCCCCGAGCTTCGGCGACATCTTCGCGTCGAACGCGGCGAAGAACGGGCTCCTGACGGTGACCCTGCCGGAGGACGTGGTGGCATTCCTTCGTGCCCGCCTCGCCGCCGCGCCCGGCGCGACGGTGACGGTCGATCTGCCGGCACAGACCGTGACCGACCCGGACGGCGCGGCGATCCCTTTCGAGATCGACCCGTTCAAGAAGCGCTGCCTCGTCGAGGGGCTCGACGACGTGGCGCTGACGCTCGAGCACGCCGCGGCGATCGCGGCCTTCGAAGCCCGGGTGGCGGCGGAGGAGCCGTGGCGGGTGCCGGGGGGCGCTTGAGCGCGCGGCCTCCCAGGCAACGTGCGACATCCGCGCACGACGTCCGCCGCGCAGGATCATCCCGGAGCCGAGAAGCGGAGCCCGGGATCGGGAACCCCCGGCGCTTCGGGAAGAAGCGGTCCGCCTCATTCGCCTGCATCCGCGCATCCGGATTTCGGGCTCCGCTACGCGGCCCGGGAATGACCGGGAGGGTGTCAGGGTTCCTCGCCCGATCGGAAGAAGTCCCGGATATGTCGGGATAATCCAGGCGCGCCGAGGCATCCCGCGGCCCTGCCGCTGCTGCCCAGGCGATGCGTCCTTGAGGAACCTGCCCGCGGGTCGGCAAAGCTCCCTCTCCCGCAGCCATGCACTCACGCGATGGCTCGCCGTTTAATCCCCGACATCGCCATCCCTCGGCCGATACGCACCTTGTGGTCTAACAAGCTCTCGCTACACTCTCCGCCCGAGCCGCGACGCCACCAATCAAACAAGCGGCCGGAAGAGGGAACGTCATGCTGGAGTGCGCATCCGTCGCCAGGCGGCGGCTCGTCCGCGCGTTGCTTGGTTCGACCATCCTGTTGGCCGCCAACGCCTCGCTCTCGACCGTTCAGGCCGCGGACCCGATCCGCATCGCGGTGATCGCGGAGGCGCAGGCGATCGCCGGGGCCGCGATCCCGCAGGCGGCGCAGCTCGCCGCCGACGAGATCAACGCCAAGGGCGGGATGGACGGCCGCAAGATCGAGATCATCACCTACGACAACAAGAGCTCGGCCGCCGACTCGGTCCGCGCCTTCCAGCGCGCCGCGAGCGAGGACAAGGCTCACGCGGTCATCGCCAGCTACATCAGCGAGGTGGTGCTGGCGCTCCAGCCCTGGTCGGCCCGGCTGAAGCTGCCCTTCATCACCCCGGGCGCAGCCTCCAACGAGATCCCGCTCAACGTCCACAAGGACTATGCCCGCAACAAGTACTCCTTCCACGGCTACCTGACCTCGAAGGCGCAGTCGCAAGCCGTCTGCGACGCCGCCAAGGCGATCCTCGTCGAGGGGCGGCAGATGAAGACCGCCGTCATCATGAGCGAGGACGCGGCGTGGACCAAGCCCCTCGACGAGGGCTACAAGGAATGCCTGCCGAAGGTCGGGCTGAAGGTGCTCGACCACATCCGCTTCTCGCCGAGCACCACCGACTTCAACCCGATCTTCAGCCGCATCGAGGGCGCCAAGCCCGACGTGATCGTCACCGGCATCTCGCATGTCGGGGTGCAGCCGACGGTGCAGTGGCGCAGCCAGCAGGTGCCGATCCCGATGATCGGCATCGCCTCGCAGGCGACCAACGCCACCTTCTGGAAGGAGACGAACGGTGCCACGGAGGGCGTGCTGTTCGAGATGTTCGCCGCGCCCGGCACCAACGTGACGCCGAAGACCGCGCCCTTCGCCGAGGCCTTCAAGGCGAAGTACGGCAGCTATCCGGGCTATGCCGGCTACACCGCCTATGACGAGGTCTATTACATCGCCGATGCGGTGAAGCGGGCGGGCTCGACCGATCCCGACAAGCTGGTCGAGGCGCTGGAGAAGACCGACTGGGAGGGCACCCTCGGGCGCATCCAGTTCTACGGCAAGGACGACGAGTTCACCCACTCCATCAAGTACGGCCCGGGCCTCGTCTCCGGCATGATGATGCAGTGGCAGGACGGCAAGCAGCTGGCGATCTGGCCGCCAAACGTCGCCAACGGGAAGATCACCTTCCCGAGTTTCGTCAAGGCCGGGACGGCGGCGAACTGACGGCGAACGTCGAACCGACCCCGATCGGGCCAGCGCGGGATCCCTTCTCCCATGTGGGAGAGGGGAGTTCTCGCGCGCGCCTCGCCCCTCCTCTTCCCCGAGAGCCCCAAGACCCGCGACATGACCGCGATCCAGATCCTCATCGACGGCTTCGCCATCTCGGCGCTCTACGCGCTCGGCGCCACCGGCTTCACCCTCATCTTCGGCGTCTCGGGCGTGCTCAACCTCTCGCACGGGGCCCTCATGGTCACCGCCGCGGTGGTGGCCTGGGCCGCGTCGAGCGAACTCGGCCTCGGCTCCTATGCCGGTGCCGCCGCGGGCGTCGCGGTCTGCACCGGGCTGACGCTCGCCACCTACGGCGTGGTGGTGCGTCCGATCGACCGCTCCCGGGCGATCCCGCCGGAGGAGAAGGAGATCTTCATCCTCACCGGCACGCTCCTGTGGGGCATCATGATCCAGGAATTCATCGCCTACCTGTTCACCAGCAACGCCAAGACCGTGATGCCGATCGTCGAGGGCGTCGTCACCATCGCGGGCGTGCGCACCCCGTGGAACCAGGTCTTCACCGCCGTGGTCTGCTGGGCCACGATCGGGCTGCTCTGGCTCCTCGTGAACCGCACCCGCACCGGCAAGGTGCTGCTCGCCGCCTCGATGAACCCACGCGGCGTGACGTTGCTCGGCTTCGAACTGTCGAAGATCTACGTCGCGATCTGGCTCATCTACGGCGTGCTCGCGGGCATCGCCGGGGTGCTGCTCGGCCAGTTCCTCGGCGTGTCGAGCTACAGCGTCGGCCCGCTCACCGCGAGCGCCTTCTCGATCGTGGTGCTGGGGGGCTTGGGGAGCGTCTCGGGCTCGCTGATCGCCGCCTACGTCGTCGGCTACCTCGAGACGCTGACCGCCTACCTCGTCTCCCCGGCCTACCGGACGATTCCCGCGCTGCTGCTGCTCGTGGCGGTGATGTATGTCCGCCCGCAGGGCCTGCTCGGGCGCCGCTGACGCCCGGCTTCACCTCGATCTGCCAAGAGGCCCCATGCTCGCAAAAACCTTTCGCAATCCGCTGTTCTGGCTCTGCCTGATCGGCCTCGCGCTCGCCAGCGTGCTGCCGCTCTGGGTCTCGGGCTACATCCTCGGGCTCCTCACTGTCGCGTACTTCTTCGGCGTGTTCTCGATGGCGTGGGACCTGCTGTTCGGCTTCGCCGGCGAGGTCAATTTCGGCCCGACCTTCCTGATCGGCTTGGGCGCCTACACCGCCGGCATCCTCAACGGCCACGGAATCGGCATCCCGCTCTGCCTCCTTGCCGGCACGGTCGCGGCGGTGATCGGCGGCCTCGTCCTGGCGCTGCCGGCGCTCCGGGTGCGGGGCCCGTATTTCGGCCTCACCACCGTCGTGGCGGTGCTGATCCTCCAGAACCTGATCGTCGTCTTCGCCGACACCACCGGCGGCGAGATCGGACTCACCGTGCCCGACGTCATCAGCATCGACGCCGCCACCAATTACTGGATCGCGCTCGGCTTCATGGGGGTGAGCGGGCTCATCCTCTACGCCATTGCGGTCTCGCCGGTCGGGCTGATCCTGCAGGCGAGCGGGCAGGACCCGGTCGAGGCCGGCGCGCTCGGGTTCAACGTCGCCAAGCACAAGCTCGCGGCGTTCTGCGTCAGCGCGGTCTTCTCCGGTCTCGGCGGAGGCTTGTTCGTCTTCTACATGGGCACCGCCTCGGTCGGCACTCTGATCGACGTCTCGGTCGGCGTCCAGGTGATCATCGGGGCGGTGCTCGGCGGGCGTCGCACCATCGTGGGGGGCGTGCTCGGCGCGGTGTTCCTCATCGCCGCCGGCGAGTTGCTGCGGCCGCTCGGGGCTCTGTCGACCTTCGTGGTCTCGGCCGCAGCCCTCGCCGTCATCCTGTTCGTCCCGTCGGGCCTCCTCGGGATCCTCACCCGCCAAGGTCACCGCGAGGGACAGCGCGCCTGATGCCCCGCCCCTCCCCTGCTGTCCGACAAGGTGTGCGTTCATGAGTGCGGCCGGCCTCGCCCCCTCCACCGTCCCCCTGCCCTCCGCCATGCGCTCCGCGACCGACGCCGCGCCACCACTGCTGGCGGTCGAGGGGCTGACCAAGCGCTATGGCGGCCTGGTCGCCGCGAAGTCGATCAGCTTCTCGGTGCGGGCCGGCGAGATCGTCGGGCTGATCGGGCCGAACGGCTCGGGCAAGTCCACGGTGATGAAGCTCATCATGGGCCTCGAGCGCCCGAATGCCGGCAGCGTCCGGCTCGACGGCACCGAGATCGCCGGCTGGCCGTCGCACCGGGTGGCGCGGGCCGGCATCGGCCTCGTCTTCCAGCACTCGCGGCCGCTGCACCGGCAGACGGTGCTGGAGAACATCAAGCTCGCGCTCCTGCCCGACAGCCTGATCCGGCTCTTCGCCGATCCCGGCGTGGAGAAGCGGGCCCGGGCCATCGCCGAGCGGGTGGGCCTCGGCGCCGTGATGGACCGCCGCCCCGGCACACTGCCCTTCGCCGACCTGCGCCGGATGGAGCTCGCCAAGGCCATCGCCCGCGACCCCAAGGTGGTGCTGGTGGACGAGCCCTTCGCGGGCCTCACCTCCGGCGAGGTCGCGGATTTCTCCGCCCTGATCCGGGGGTTTCGCGACGAGGGCAAGGCGGTGCTCCTCGTCGACCACAACGTGAAGAGCGTCGCCGCCCTCGTCGACCGGGTCTTCGCGATGTATCTCGGCGAGCGCGTCGCCGAGGGCTCGGCCGCCGAGGTGATGCGCAACGAGACCGTGCGCCGGGTCTATCTCGGGGGCAGCATCGAGACCGCGTCGCGGCCCGAGGCGAGCTTCTCCGGCGCGCCGCTGCTGCAGGTGGACGGGCTCGACGTGCTCTACGGCAAGGCGCAGGCCCTGCGCCGGGTCAGCCTCCACGTGCACGAGGGCGAGTTCGTCTCGGTGGTCGGCCTCAACGGCGCCGGCAAGACGACGTTGTTCAACGCGATCTCCGGGCTCGTGCCCCATTCCGGCACGATCAGCTTCGCCGGGGAGCCCCTGGCGAAGCGCAGCCCGGCGAGCATCGCCAAGGGCGGCATCGTCCAGGTGCCGGAGACCCGCGAGTTGTTCGGCGAGATGAGCGTGCGCGAGAACCTCGATCTCGGCGGGCAGCACCTGCCCAAGGCCGAGAGCGCGCGCCAGCTCGAGTGGCTGTTCGAGCTCTTCCCGATCCTGAAGAGCCGCGGCGGCCAGATGGCCCGCACCCTGTCGGGCGGCGAGCAGCAGATGCTCACCATCGCCCGCGCCCTGATGATGAAGCCGCGGCTCCTGATCCTCGACGAGCCGACCCTCGGCCTCGCCCCGGTGATCCTCGAGCAGCTCTCGAAGGCGCTGGAGCGCCTGCGCCAGACGACGCCGATCACGGTGCTGCTGGGCGAGCAGAACGTCACCTTCGCGCTGCCCCATGCCGACCGGGTCTACGTGCTGGAGCATGCCCGCATCGTCTGGGAGGGCCCGCCCGACCGCTTCGCGGCAGAGGCCGGCACCGGATACCTCTAGGGCCGATATTCCATGGCGAGGCGAAGCGCGGCCGGAGACGAGAAGCCCGAGAAACCCGAAACCCTTGACTCGGGTTAAGGCGGACGGAGACGACCGGCCGTAATCGTGCAGGACAGCCATCCCAGGAGAGAGCGGAATGTCCTGCTACTACTTCCACTTCCAGGTCGGCAGCCGTCTCATCCGGGATACGCGCGGCGTCGAGCTCAAGGAGCCGCACGAGATCATCACCTGCTCGGCCCATATCGCGGTGCTGCTGAAGCGGCGCGCCTGCCGCGAGCCCGAGTGGAAGGAGGCGATCATCCACGTCGAGGACAAGGAGCGCCGCTTCAGCCTCTTCCTGCCGATCGCGCGGTTCGCCGATGCGATTCCACGGCTGCAGGCGAACTGAGCAGACGGACGCTGGAAGGCCAACGCTTCGTCAGCGTGGATTCTCGTTCTGTCGCAGATTTTCGATGCAGAACCGGCAGCCGTTCTTGCGAAGTCTGTTTCTCTCGCAGAGAGCACGGCCGTGAGATCAACCACGCTCCACCGGCATCCCGCCCTCTGCATCATCCCGGGTTCTCGACGGCTCGTCCCGGGATAACGTTCAGGATCGTGACGATGGCGGCGGATTGTCCTACGCCGCCTTGATCTGCGTCACGAACCCGCCGATCTCGCGCTCCAGCGTCGCGGCCTGGTGCGCCAGATCCTGGGCGGCGCGCAGCACCTGATCGGCGGTGCCGCCGGTGTGGCCGGCGCCCTGCTGCACCGCATCGATGTGGCTGGAGACGACCTGCGTGCTGTGGGCGGCGTGCTGGACGTTGCGGGCGATCTCGCCCGTGGCGGCGCTCTGCCGCTCCATCGCGGTCGCGACGCTGGTGGCAATGGCGTTCATGTCGCGGATCGTGCCGCCGATCGCCTCGATGGCCTGCACCGCCCGGGCAGTCTGAGCCTGAATACTGCCGATCTGGCCGGCGATCTCGTCGGTCGCCCGCGCCGTGCGGGTGGCGAGATCCTTGACCTCGGCGGCGACCACTGCGAAGCCCCGGCCCGCCTCCCCGGCGCGGGCCGCCTCGATCGTGGCGTTGAGCGCCAGCAGGTTGGTCTGCCCGGCGATGCTGGTGATGAGCTGGACCACGTCGCCGATCTGCTGCGCGCCGGCGGCCAAAGCCCGGATCGTCGTCTCGGTGCAGGCGGCCTCCGCGTCGGCACGGCCGGCGATGACCGAGGAATGGGCGACCTGCCGCACGATCTCCTCGATGCTGGCGGAGAGTTCGTCCGTCGCGTTCGCCACGCCGCCGACATTGGCGGAGGTCTGGCTCGCCGCGTCCGCGACGCTCGCCGACAGGCGCGAGGACTCGGCGGCCGAGGTCGACAGGTTGCGTGCCGCCCCCTCCATCTGGCCGGCCGCTGCGGTCAGGGTGGCGATCAGCGCCGAGACCTTGCCCTCGAAGCCCTGGGTCAGGGCCTCAAGGTGGCGCGCCCGCTCCACTTTCGCGTCGGTATCCTGCCGCTGGATCGCGTCGCGCTGCTCGGATTCGATCAGCCCGTCGCGGAACAGGGCCACGGTGCGGGCCATCGCGCCGATCTCGTCGGCGCGCCCGGTATCCGGAACCTCGATCGCCCGGGCGCCGCTGCCGAGCGCCGCCATGGCGCCCGACAGACGCTGCAGCGGCCTGGTGATCGACCCGGCGAGCCGCAGCGAGATCATGATCCCGAGCAGCACGATGCCGGCGGCCTTGGCGAGGAACGCCGTGGTGCCCTGCTCGACGCTGCGGGCGAACTCTTCCTCGTGGGCGAGCGCGTCGCGGGTCACGGCCGCCAGCAGCGTCTCGGACGCCTTCATCGACTGGTCCCGGGCGGCGCGGGAGATCGTGAGGTGCTTGCCCCACTCGGCCGCGAGGACGGTGGCGCGCTCCAGCGCCCCGCGCCAGGCGGTGATCTTCGCCGCCAGGTCGGCATTCGCCTGGAGCTTGGCCAGGGCGGCCGCCGCGGATTGATCCGCCGCCGCGGCGGCCTTGGCCTCGCCCGTCGCCTTGAACGACGCGGCCTGCTCGCGGGCGGCCAGGAACGCCTCGGAGGCGCCGTTCAGCATCCGGGCCTGGTCGAGGTCGCCGTCCTCGAAGGCGCGGGTGCGCCGCTGCGACAGGGCCTGCGCGATCTGGCCGCCGGCCTGGCCGATCTCCCGGGTCTGGAGGGCCTGATCCTCGTCCTTGATCCGCGCGAGGGCGACGTATTCGGCGCCGTAGCTCTTCAGGGCGGCGGCGATGGTATCGCTGAGCGCCTTCTCGTCGGGCTCGAACCCGACGGCGTTTCCGCGCTCCTCGATCAGGCGCAGGGACTTGTCGAGATAGTCGCGCGCCACCTTGAGGGCCGCCGGGTCGAAGCGCTGGAGCCAGCGGCTCAGCTCGAAGCGCGTCTGCATCATCGCCATGTCGACGGCGCGGACATGCTCGGTCTTGGCCCTGTTGTTCCGGTACTCGGCGAAGCTCCCGTTGATCTGCGTCACCAGCATGGCGCCCGAGAGCGCCACGCCCACGGTCGTCGCCAGCACCACGCCGAAGCCCGCGAAGATCCGCGCCTTGATCGAGAGACGCGACAGGCGCCCATTCTTGAACCACGTCCGCATCGTCCCGCTGCCTCGTTCCGGCATATCGTCCCATCGACGTTGGACGGCGTCCGCTAAGGCATGCTTAAAACGAGCGCCCTTTCCCCGACGATGTCGATAGAAGAGACCATGGCCGTCCGGCCGTGGGACGGGGCGGCGACGGAAGGGAAGGCCGTTCCTAATTCGGGATCGGACTGGCGTCGGCGGGCCGATTCCCCGTCGGTTCGCGACGGGTTCGGCGATCGATCCGGCGGTTGATCTTGCCGGGCGTATCCTCATCGCGGACCGGCCGCCGCCGTTCCTCACCCATAGGCCGCCAGCCCCCTCGTGTGGCCGGGCTCGGCCACCGGGATGCCGGCACCCGTATATTCGTTGAGCTTGTTGCGCAGGGTGCGGATGGAGATCCCCAGGATCTTGGCGGCGTGGGTGCGGTTGCCGAGGCAGTGGTCGAGGGTGTCGAGGATCAGGTCGCGCTCGACATCGGCGAGGGATCGACCGACGAAGCTCCGGGTCACGGCCTCGGCGGCCTGCACCGCGCGGGCGGCGGGGCTGCCGGACGCGAGCGCCTCGCCCTCCGGCGAGCGGATCGCGTCGGCGTCGATCTCGGGGCCGCTCGCCAGCAGCACCGCCCGGTGCAGGGTGTTCTCCAGCTCGCGCACGTTGCCGGGCCAGGGGTTCTGGGCGACGAGACGCCGGGCCTCGGCCGAGAGCGGCCGGGGCGCGATCCCGTTCGCCTCGGCGTATTTGCGCGCGAAATGGCCGGCGAGTTCGAGGATGTCCGAGGGGCGGTCGCGCAAGGGCGGCAGGCGCAGGTTCACCACGTTGAGGCGGTAGAGCAGGTCCTCGCGGAACGTGCCCTTGCGCGCCTCCTCGGCGAGGTTGCGGTTCGAGGTGGCGAGCACACGGATGTCGACCTTCACCGGCTGGGTGCCGCCGACCCGGTCGATCACCCGCTCCTGCAGGGCCCGCAGCAGCTTGGCCTGCAGCCGCACGTCCATCTCGGAGATCTCGTCGAGGAGCAGCGTGCCGCCATTGGCCTCCTCGAACCGGCCGATGCGCCGGGCCACCGCGCCGGTGAAGGCCCCCTTCTCGTGGCCGAACAGCTCGGATTCGAGCAGCGCGTCGGGGATCGCCGCGCAGTTCACGCTGACGAAGGGTTTTTGCGCCCGGTTCGACCGGGTGTGGACGTAGCGGGCCAGCACCTCCTTGCCGGTGCCGCTCTCGCCGGTGATCAGCACCGAGGCGTCAGAGCGCGCCACCTGCTCGGCGAGCTTGACCACCCGCTCCATCGAGGCGTCGCGCCACACGAAGGAGCGGGCATCCGCCGTCACTGCCTCCAGCACCGCCGCGATCAGCTCGGGGTCGGGCGGTAGCGGGATGTACTCCTTGGCCCCCGCCTGAATCGCCGCTACCGCGGCCTTCGCGTCGGTGCCGGTGCCGCAGGCCACCACGGGCGTGCGGATGCGCTCGTCGGCGAGCGCCGTGACCAGCGTGCGGATCGACAGCGACACCTCGACCATCACGAGGTCGGCGCCCTTGGCCCGCAGCGCGTTGAGGCCCTGCTCGATCCCGTCGGCCTGGGTCACGGCGGCGCCGCGGCTCATCGCGATGCGGGAGGCGGTGACGAGTTCGCCGTTGAGGCGTCCGATGATCAAGAGCCGCATGGCGGGCACTCCGTTGGGCGGTTTTCGGGCGGCGGGAACGGAGATCAGCCGTCGACCTTGACGATCTCGGTCATCGTCACGCCAAGGCGCTCCTCCACCAGCACCACCTCGCCGCGGGCGACGAGGCGGTTGTTGACGAAGATGTCGATCGCCTCGCCGACCTTGCGGTCGAGCTCCAGCACCGTGCCGGGGCCGAGGCGCAGGAGGTCGCCGATCGGCATCCGCGACGAGCCGAGCACCGCCGAGACCATCACCGGCACGTCGAAGACCTGCTCGAGATCGGAGGCCGACTTCGCCGCCACCGGCGCGTCGCGCATCGCGGCGGTCGCCGTCGTGTCGAAGGCGAGATCCGCCTCGCTGAGCTGCGGCAGGCCGAGATCGTTGTCGGAGGACATCGGGGTACCTCGTGAGGGAAGAACGTTGTTCGGAACGGAGCGTCAGGCGGCGGGCAGGGCGGCGAGCAGGGCGGCCTCGATCGCCGCGCGGTCGCGCACCACGCCGCCATCGGCCCACTCGATGCGGGCGTCGCCCGGCGCCATGCCGGGATCGCCCAGCACGATCAGGCGGCCCTCGTAGCCGCGCTCCCGGGCGAGCCGCGCGACCTGTCGCTCGGTCTCCTCGACCAGCGCGTCGTGCACCCGGATCGCCAGGTGCGGCACGCCGCGCAGGTGCTGGAGCGCCCGCCCTGCCGCCTCCGCGATCGCCGCCACCGGCTGGCTGTCGAGGGCGGCGCCCGCGATCTTGCGCCCGAGCGCCACGGCGAAGTCGAAGGCCTGGGCCTCGCGCTCGGCGTCGCGGGCATCCGCGCCAGCGATCATGCCGGCGGCCGCGGCGGCGACCCGGTTGAAGGCGTCGGCGAGGCGCGCCTGCACCTGCGCCTCGGCCTGGGCGCGGCCCTCCTGCAGGCCGCGGGCATAGGCCGCCGCCTCGGCCTCGGCCCGGGCGGCGGCCTCCGCGGCGGCCTCGGCCTGGCGGAGCGCCTCCGCCTCGGGGGCGGGAGCCTCCTCCTCCGGCGGCTTGCCGACGGGATGGCGGAAGTCGGTGTCGAACAGGAAGCGCCGGATCTGCGCCATCAGGCTTTTTCCTTCGCGTCGGGCTCGAACGTGTCGCAGTCGCGCATCAGTAGACCAGCTCTTCCTCGGCGCTGTTCTTGGCGATCATGATCTCGCCCTTCTCGGCCAGTTCCTTGGCGAGGTCGGTCATCTTCGACTGGGCCTCGTCGACCTCCTTGAGGCGGATCGGCCCGAGCGAGTCCATGTCGTTCTGCATGTTCTTGGCCGAGCGGCTCGACATGTTGGCGAAGAAGAACGCCCGGACCGGATCCGACGCGCCCTTGAGCGCTCGGGCCAGCACGTCGCGGTCGACGCTGCGCATCAGGGTCTGGACGCTGCCGGCGTCGAGCTTCATCAGGTCGTCGAAGGTGAACATCAGCTGGCGGATCTTCTTCGCGGAGCCCCGGTTCGCCTGGTCGAGAGCGGTCAGGAACCGGATCTCGGTCTGCCGGTCGAAGGCGTTGAACACGTCGGCGAGCAGCTCGTGGGCGTCGCGCCGGGTGGTCTGGGCGATGGTCGAGACGAACTCGACCCGCAGGATCTCCTCGATGTGGCGCAGGGCCTCCTTCTGCACCGTCTCCATCCGCAACATCCGGTTGAGGACGTCGATGGCGAAGTCCTCCGGCAGGATGGTCAGGACCTTGGCGGCGTAGTCCGAGCGCACCCGCGACAGGATCACCGCGACGGTCTGCGGGTACTCGTTGCGCAGGAACGAGGCCAGGATCTCGGGGTCGATCTGGGTCAGGCTGGCCCAGACCCGGCGGGTCGAGGCGCCCTTCACCTCCGCCATGATCACCGAGACCTGCTCGGGCGGGAAGATCTTCAGGAGCAGCGCCTCGGTGCGCTCGAAGCTCGAGGTGATGCCGCCGCTGGCCGAGAGCCGCGACACGAAGTCGACGATCAGGTGCTCGACCGCCTCCGCCTCGAGCGAGCCGAGCTGGACCATGGCGTGCGAGACCTTCTTGACCTCGTCCTCCTCCAGCATCCGCCAGATCGGGGCGCCGTCCTCCTCGCCGAGGAGCAGCAGGAGGGCGGCGGCACGCTGGGTCCCGGGCATCTCGGCGAAGCTCAGGCCCGCTACCGCGGAGCGGGAGACCGGCATCGGGGTCACGGCCATGGCGTCAGCTTTCTCGGGCGAAACGAAAGTCTTGGTGTTCTCGGCAGACTGCCCACTTCAGCGGTCGTTGATCCAGGTGCGCAGCACCTCGACCGTCTCGGTCGGGTTCGCCTTCACGATGTCGACGACGCGCTCGATCGTCTCGGCCTGGAGCTTGCCGTTGATCTTGGCGAACTCGACGAGGCGGCGGGCCTGGTTGTCCGGCAGCGCGAGCTCGGCTGGGGCCGCCCCTGCCGTTCCACCCTCCACCGCCATCACCAGGCCGGGCTCGGCATCGAGGATCGAGACCGCGGCGAGCGCCGGGACCTCCGCGGCGACGACCTTCTGCACCAGCGGGCGCACCACCGTCATCAGCACCACGAGGCCGAGGAGGAAGAGCACCGACATCTCGGCCACCCGCAGCACGTCCTCCTTGGTCGGCTGCAGCAGCGAGGCGAGGAGGCCCTGCTCCTGCAGTTCCGGCACCGCCGGGGCGTCGGCGAAGCGCAGGTTCACCACCTCGACCTGGTCGCCCCGGGCCCGGTCGTAGCCGATCGCGGTGCGCACCAGGGCGGTGATGCGCTCCAGTTCCGGCGCCGGCCGCGGCGCGTAGACCGGCTTGCCGTCCGGGCCCGCCGCGTAGGTGCCGTCGATCAGCACCGCCACCGAGAGGCGCTTGACCCGGCCGCCCTCGTTGACCTCGGTGCGGGTGACCCGGGAGATCTCGTAGTTCGTGGTCTCCTCGTTCTTGTTCGAGGCCTCGCGCGGACCCTGGTTCTGCTGGCCCTGGTTGGCGCCGGGCAGCTCGTTGCCGACAGTGACGCCGTTCTCGTTGCTCTGAGACTGCTGGTTCTCGCTGCGGGTCTGGGTCGAGCGCACCACCCGGCTCTCGGGATCGAAGGTCTCCGAGCGGCTCTCGATCCGGTTGGAATCGAGCTCGGCCGCGACCTGGACCCGGGCCCGCCCCGCGCCGACGATGCCGGCGACGATCTCCTCGACCTGCGCCCGCAGGCGTCGCTCGAGGCCGGTCTGGCGCTCGTCGAGGCCGATGCCGGCCTGGTCTTCCGCCCCGCGGGCGCCGTCGGCGAGGAGCCGCCCGCGCTCGTCGACGATCGAGATGCGCTCGGGCTTCAGGCCCTCGACCGCCGAGGCAACGAGGTGGCGCACCGCCCGGACCTGGCCCGGATCGAGGTCCCCGGACAGCCGCACCACGATCGCGGCGCTCGGCGCCTCACGGTCGCGGGAGAACAGCCGGCGCTCGGGCAGGACGAGATGGACGCGCGCCGCCTGTACCCGGCCGATGGCCCGGATCGAGCGGGCGAGCTCGCCCTCGAGCGCCCGCAGGTGGTTGACGTTCTGGACGAAGCTGGTCGACGAGAAGGCGTCGCCCTTGTCGAAGATCTCGTAGCCGACGCCGCCGGCGCTCGGCACGCCCTTGGCGGCGAGGTCCATGCGCAGGCGGGCGAGCTCGGCCCGGGGCGCCAGCACGGTCTGGCCGGCATCGCCCTTGGTCTCGTAGCGGATGCCCTTGGCCTCAAGGTCGCGCACGACCGCGCCGGCATCCTGCACCGAGAGGTCGGTGTAGAGCACGCCCATCTCGGGCCGCGAGACCCGCAGGATGACGAAGGCGAAGAAACCGATGAGCGCGAGGGTCACCGCACCCATCGCGGCGAGCCGCGCGGGCCCGAGCTTCGCCACCAGATCGAGGACCGGCTTCACGACGTCATGCACCCGCCAACCGGGGCCACGGCGGCCCCAGGGCAAAATTTGCCGAGTCGTGGTTATGACTTGGTTAACAAGGCGAGACAGGACGCGCGCAGGCCCGGGACACCCGCGGCCTCGGGGCGAAGCGGGGTGGTCCGTGAGGTGGCGACGAAACGCTGTCCGTAAATAGACCCGGCGACAAGACTGGCGCGGGCATCCCCTCCCCCCGCGGGCGAGAACTCCCCCTCACCCTCGCCCTTCCGGCTCGCCGCGCTCCCTGAACGGGAGCACAGCCCCCTCCCCGCGAGAAGTCGGGCTTGCCCGACTTCGTCCGTCGCTTGCAGATCCCGGGAAAGCCCGGGATCTGTCGGGGAAAGGAGAATGTCCGCGCCTTTCCTTTCGACCCGGACAGTTCTTCACACACCCGGATCAGGTCGCAGGCAGCATCCTTACTGCCGGTAGTGCTGGATCCGGGTCGTGCGCAGACCGGCGAGGCCGTGCTGCTCGATCGAGTACTGCCAGCTCAGGAATTCCTCGGTGGTCAGCGTGTAGCGCTGACACGCTTCCTCTAGGCTCAGGAGCCCGCCGCGCACCGCGGCCACCACCTCGGCCTTGCGCCGGATCACCCATCGGCGTGTATCGGTCGGCGGGAGGTCCGCGATGGTCAGCGGACTTCCGTCTGGCCCGATGACGTACTTCACCCTCGGGCGATGCGGTTCGGTCATGATACGCTCTACACTCGACTGACCTGTCGAGACCGACGCTAGGCACCCGCGCTTAAGATTGGTTGAATCATTTCCCTCGCATGTGATTCGTAATCCACAGCAATCCACCGAATCAGTTGCCGCCGGTGCCACCGATCGCCTCGACGCTGCTGAGGGCCACGGTGCGGTCGCCGATGGTCAGGACCGGTTCGGCGCCGGTGACGTCGACGCTGGTGATCGCTCCGGAGATCTTGGTGTCGACGGTCACGCTCGATCCGGTGGCGTCGAGGGCCTGGACCTTCAGGGTGTACTTCCCGTCGGCGGCGAGCTGCCCGGTCGAGCTGCGCCCGTCCCAGGTGAAGCTCTGGCTGCCGGCGGGCAGCGCCTTGGTCTGGGTGGCGACCACGTTGCCCTTGGCGTCCGTGATGGTCATCACCGCCTTGGCGGCGGCCCGGGCCGGGTTGAGCGTCCAGGTCGCGGTGCCGTCGGCGAGCGAGGTCGTGGCACCGTCCGCCGTCACGGTCTTGCCGATCAGCCCGGAGGCCGTCGCCGCGGCGGAGGCCTTGCTGGCGGTGATCAGGCTGCCGAGCTGGTCGTTGGTCTTGAGCTGCTGCTCGACCGAGGCGAACTGCACCAGCTGCTGGGTGAACTGGTTGGTGTCGAGGGGGTCGAGCGGGTTCTGGTTCTGCAGCTGCGTCGTCAGCAGGGTGAGGAACTGGTTGAAGTTCCCGGCGATCGTGCTGGCGTCGCTCCCGGTCTTAGCCCCGGTGCTCGCGCTGGAGAGGTTGGTCAGGCTGCTGATGCCGGCGGTCATCGGGGCCTCGCGGGTTCGGGGGTCATCGGGGATCGTCGCTAGATTCGAAGGTCGAGGCCGAGGCGCTGCCCGAGGGTGCGCAGGGGCGGCAGGGGGCCTTGCGCCTCGGCCTCGGCCGGGGCGGCCGCACGGTCGGCCCCGTGCGGCGGGCCGGCCTGGTCGCGCTGCGGGTTCTGGCCGCCGCCGTCGCGCAAGGAGAAGCTGAGGCCGGCGTCGCCGGGATCGAGCCCCGCCTGAACTAGCGCCTGCTGCAGGCTGCCGGCGTCGCGCTGGAGCAGCGCCAGGGTCTCGGGCCTCTCCACCACGAGGTGCGCCTTCACGGCGCCGTGCTGGCGGTCGATGTCGAGGCTGACGTCGATGCGGCCGAGCTCGTAGGGGTCGAGCCGGATCTCGAAGCGGTTCGAGCCGGCGAGCGCCCGCATCCCGATCGTGATCGGCACCGCGCTCAAGGGGGCCTGCACCGAGAGAGCCGGGCGGGTCTCGGCCGGCGCCGCGGTCGCGGCGTCGGCGCTCTTCACCTGCGGCGCGGGCGCCGAGGGGTCGGGCGCCGCCAGGGTATCGGGCGCCGTCGTCGCGCCGCCCTCCGGCGTCTGGTCCTTGCGGCCGCCTGCCTGCTGCGAGGCCTCGGCCGGCAGCGCGGCGATCCGCGGATCGGCGGGTGTCGCCGCAGGCTGGATCGCGGCCCCGTCGGCAGCGCCCGGATCGGCGGGCGCCGCGCCGGGCGCGAAGGCTGGGCCGGTCGCAGGAGCCGGCGCGGTCGGGACTGGGGCGGCCAGCGCAGCCGGGATCAGCGCCGGGGTACCGACAGGGGCGTCGGCCGCGCCGCCTTCCGCCTCCGGTTCATCTCCGGCATCGGCTTCCGCGGTGTCGCCGGCCGCGGCCTGGACCGCTGCAGCCTGCGCCGCATCGGGGTCCGCCGCTTTGGTCGTCGCGCCGGTCGCGGCGACCGACTTCGCGGCGACGTCCTTCCTCACCCCATCATCCGCCGCCGCATCCCTCGTGGCCTTGTCCCTGGCGGCTCTGTCCTTGGCAATCACGTCCTTGCGGCGCGCGGCGGTCTCGGCCGCGTCGTCGGCCCGGTCCTGGCGCAATCGGGTCTCCGAGGCATCGTCGGCCCGCCTCGCCTCGGCGTGCGTCGCCTCGTTCCTCGTGTCGGCCAGCTTCGTCTCGGAGCCGGTCCGCACCGATACGCCGGCCTCCCGGTAGGGCGTGCGGATGGTCCGCGCGGCCTCCCGGTAATCCGGGCGGAACGGCTCGTGCGCGACGGCCTTCGCCGGCCGGGCCGGCTCGCGCCCCGCCATCCGTCCCCCCTCACCCGCTCCGCTGATCTGCATCGGCGACCTCCTGGGTCCCCGCAGAGCAAGCCGCCTGCCAGTCCAACTGGCCATGCAAGTCAATGATTCAACGAGATGATTTCCAAGGGACCGCCGGTCCGCGGCTGCCGCCCGGTCGGAATCTGCCGGGGCCCCGGCAAGAACTTCCCTGCGGGCCGCGCGTCCCCCCGCCCTGGCAGAATGCCGGCTGGATCGCTATAGACTCGGCGAGCGGCGCCGGGGGTCGGCCTCCGGGAGCCGCCCCGAGACACCCCTCGCACGGTCATGAACTCGCTCGATCTGCACAAGGCCCCGGAGGACACCCGCGTCGTGGTGGCGATGTCCGGGGGCGTCGATTCCTCCGTCGTCGCCGCGCTCCTGAAGCGCGAGGGCTACGACGTGGTCGGGATCACGCTGCAGCTCTACGACCACGGCGCGGCCACCCACCGCCGCGGCGCCTGCTGCGCCGGCCAGGACATCCACGACGCCCGGCGGGCCGCGGAGACGATCGGCATCCCGCATTACGTGCTCGACTACGAGGACCGGTTCCGCGAGGCGGTGATCGACCGCTTCGCCGACAGCTACCTCCAGGGCGAGACGCCGATTCCGTGCGTCGAGTGCAACCGCTCGATCAAGTTCCGCGACCTGCTCACGACCGCCCAGGATCTCGGCGCCGACGTGCTGGCGACCGGCCACTACGTCGCGAGCCGGGCGCTGCCCGGCGGCGGCCGGGCGCTCCACCGCGCCCTCGATCCCGCCCGGGACCAGAGCTACTTCCTCTACGCCACGACGAGCGAACAGCTCGACCTCCTGCGCTTCCCGCTCGGCGAGCGGCCGAAGGACGAGACGCGGGCGCTCGCCAAGGCCTTCGGCCTGTCGGTCGCCGACAAGCCCGACAGCCAGGACATCTGCTTCGTGCCGCAAGGGCGCTACCAGGACGTGATCGCGCGCCTGCGGCCCGACGCGGTGCGCCCGGGCGAGATCGTCCACCTCGACGGGCGTCGGCTCGGCCGGCACGACGGCATCATCGGCTTCACGGTCGGCCAGCGGCGCGGCCTCAACGTGGCGGCGGGCGAGCCGCTCTACGTCGTGCGCCTCGAGCCCGGCGAGGCAAGGGTGGTGGTCGGCCCGCGCGAGGCGCTCGCGACCTCCGTCATCCGCCTCGCCGACCCGAACTGGCTCGGCGACGCGCCCCTCGCGGCGGCCCGCGACCTGCCCGTCGCCGTGCGGGTGCGCTCGACCCGCGAGCCCCGCCCCGCCCTTCTGTCCTGGAACCCGGACATGGCGTCGGCCGAGATCACGCTCGCGACGCCGGAGGACGGGGTGTCGCCGGGCCAGGCCTGCGTCATCTATGCCGATGACGGGCCCCGCGCGCGGGTTCTGGGCGGCGGCACCATCCGGCGGGTCGAGGCCGAGCGCCGGGTGGCGGCCTGATACGATTTCCGAAAGATTTCTCCCGGAAATCGTATCACAAGCCCGCGCGTTGCTGCCCGCGAGACGACTTACCTCGGAGACGATACGGACATGCTGAGCGAGCCGCGAGAGGCGGGGCCCACCACCGCCTTGATGCGCAAGGCCTACGCGCGCTGGGCGCCGGTCTACGACGTCGTGTACGACAAGCTCACCGAGCCGGCGGCGCGGGACGCGGTCGAGGCGGCGCTCGTTAGCGGGCGGCGGATCCTGGAGGCCGGCGTCGGCACCGGCCTGTCCCTGGGCTACTACCCGAAGGATGCCGAGGTCTACGGCGTCGACCTGTCCGAGGACATGCTGCGGCGGGCCAACCGCAAGGTCGCGCGGCGCGGGCTCACCCACGTCAAGGGCCTCCAGGTCATGGATGTCTGCCGCCTCGGCTATGCTGACGCGAGCTTCGACGCGGTGGTGGCGCAGTTCCTCATCACCCTGGTGCCCGACCCGGAAGGCGCCCTCGACGAGTTCCTGCGGGTGGTGAGGCCCGGCGGCATGATCGTGCTCGCCAATCACTTCGGCCAGGATGCCGGCACCGTGGCGCGGGTCGAGGAGATCGTGGCGCCGCTCTGCGAGAAGATCGGCTGGAGTTCGGCCTTCAAGGCCGCCCGGATCGAGGCCTGGGCGAAGAGCCGTGGCGTGACCTTCATCGGCGTGCGCCCGACCTTCCCGGGCGGGTTCTTCAAGATCCTGCGCATGCAGAAGCCCGGGTGAGCGCGCTGACCCGGCCTGGAGAGCCTGCGCCGGACGAGAACGGCTCCCCGCCGGAGGCGGGCCCGGAGGCCGTGGCGGCCCCGGCCTGGCGCGGCTGGCTGCGGGTGCTGCCGCTCGTCGCCCTGGTGGCCCTGTCCATCGGGCTGCTCGTCGGCGGCATCACCCGCTGGTTCAGCCTCGATCAGCTCCTCGCCTCGCGGGCCTATGCCAAGGCCTGGGTGGCGGAGGGATTCTGGCGCGCCTATGCCTGCGCCTACCTGGCCTATGTCGGCACGGTGATCGTGTCGCTGCCGGTCTCGGTCGTGATGACGACCCTGTGCGGCTTCCTGTTCGGACCGGTCGCCGGCGCGCTGGTGTCGATCTCCGCCGCCACGACCGGCGCCGTCGTGGTGTTCTCGATCGGGCGCACGGCAGCGGGCGAGGTGCTGCTGCGGCGCGCCGGCTCGCGGCTCGGCCGCCTCGCCGAAGGGTTCCGTCGCGACGCCTTCTCCTACGTGATGGTGCTGCGGCTCCTGCCGGTCTTCCCGTTCTGGATGACCAACCTGGCACCAGCGATCTTCGGCGTGCGCCTGCGCACCTTCGCGCTGGCCACGTTGATCGGCATCAGCCCCGGCGCCTTCATCTACGCCTCGGCGGGCGCCGGGGTGGAGAACGTGGTGGCGGCCCATCAGGCGGCGAAGGAAGCCTGCCTCGTCGCCGGCGGCATCGCCTGCGACGCCGCCCTGTCGCTGCGGACCATCGTCACGCCGCAGCTCATCGCCACGCTGCTCGGCCTCGGCGTCCTGGCGCTGCTGCCGGTCGCCTGGCGGCGCTGGCGCGGCAATCCCGGCTGAATCCCTGGGGGATCCGACGAAACCACGCACAATTCCTTGGCTGGCGACTGGATTTTCGGCAATCTGGGAGTAGCCTGCCAACGCTCCCGGCACGCAGGGGAGTCAGGGGCGGGCGGGCGTGTTAGTGTCCGGCCGGCCCGGCCATGGGTGCGGGCATCGGGCGAGCGAGGACGTCGAGACCGTGCATTGGGCCGATGACGCGGCGAGCCAGGGTGGCATCCGGCGTCTCGCCGGCCGGATCGGCCTGTCCGGTCGCCTGCTGCTGCTCACGGTGGTGTTCGTCCTCATCGCCGAGGTGCTGATCTACGTGCCGAGCGTTGCGAGCTACCGGCGCTCGTGGCTCTCCGACCGGGTCGCCGCCGCGCAGGTCGCCGCCCTGGTGCTCGACGCCGCGCCCCAGCAGCGGGTCTCGGACGACCTCGCCCGGCGCCTGCTGATGGGGGTGGGCGCCCGTGCCATCGCCCTCAAGGCCGGGGGCGCGCGACGCCTCCTCAACCTCACGCCGATGCCGCCCGAGGTCGGGGAGACGATCGACCTGCGCGAGGCTGGCTGGATCGACAGCATCGGCGGCGCCTGGCGCACGCTCACGCAGGCGAATCCCCTGCCGCTGCGGGTGGTCGGCCACGGCATGGACGGGGTCGACTTCGTCGAGCTCGTCCTCGATCCCGCCCCGTTGCGGCGGGCGATGATCGCCTTCTCCGGGAGGATCCTGCTCGCCTCGCTGGCGATCTCCGGCATCACCGCCGGTCTCGTCTTCCTGGTGCTGCAGCTCTCGATCGTGCGGCCGGTGCGGCGGCTGGCGCGCAACATCGCGACCTTCGCGGAGGATCCGGAGGACCTGTCGCGGCGGATCAGCCCGTCCTGGCGCAGCGACGAGATCGGCGCAGCCGAGACGGCGCTCGCCCGCATGGAGACCATTCTCTCGGATGAGCTGCGCCAGAAACGGCGCCTGGCCGATCTCGGCCTCTCGGTGAGCAAGATCAACCACGAGTTGAGAAACCTTCTCACTACCGCCCAGCTTCTCGTCGACCGGCTCGAACACGTCGCCGATCCGGGGGTGCAGCGGGTCGCACCCCGCCTCGTCGCGACGCTCGGCCGGGCGATCCGCTACTGCGAGGGCACGCTCGCCTATGGCCGCGCCGCCGAGCGGGCGCCCGAGCGTCGGGTGACCCCGCTGCGGCCGATCCTGCGCGACGCCCTCGACCTCGCCGGTCTGGTGCCGGGCGCCGCCGTCACCATCGAGGACCGGACGCCCGAGGGCCTGAGCGTCGACGCCGATCCCGACCAGCTGTCACGGGTGCTGGTCAACCTGGTGCGCAACGCCGTGCAGGCGATCGGGCTTGCCGGCGCCGGCGAGGGCGCGCCGCTGGTGGCGATCGAGGCGGAGCGCACCGGCGCCACCGTCACGATCCTCGTCACCGACAACGGCCCCGGCCTGCCGGAGCGGGCCCGGGCCCACCTGTTCGAGGCGTTCCAGGGAGCGGGCCGCTCCGGTGGCACGGGTCTCGGCCTCGCCATCGCGGCCGAGCTGGTGCGGCTCAACGGGGGATCCCTGAGCCTCGACGAGACCCGCAGCGGCGCGCGCTTCCGCATCACCCTGCCGGACCGCACCGGCTGAACCGGGCGGTTGCCAACGTCACGCCCGCCGCCGCATCGTAGGGTCATGTCCCTGCGCGTCCCCCTCTCCGCCGTGCGCTCCTTCGAGGCGGCGGCGCGCCGCCGCTCCTTCAAGGACGCGGCGGCGGAGCTGAACCTCACCGCGAGCGCCGTCAGCCACGCCATCCGCAAGATGGAGGCCTCGCTCGGCGTCACCCTGTTCGAGCGCCAGGGCCAGGGCGTGGTGCCGACCGCCGCCGGCGAGGCGCTGCTGGAGCATGTGGGCCGCGCCTTCGACGAATTGCATCGCGGCCTCGATCTCGTGGCGGCCCGCGGACCGCAGCTGCTGCGCCTGCATTGCGCGCCGAGCCTCGCGGCGCAGTGGCTCACGCCGCGCCTCGCCCGGTTCCTCGCCGCCCATCCGGGCTTCGAGGTGCGGCTCGCCGCCGGCATGGACTATGCCCGCTTCGTCAGCGACGAGTTCGACGCCGACCTCGTCTACGGCCCGCCGCGGGGCGAGGGCCTGGTGGCGGTGCCGCTCTGCACCGAAACGGTGATGCCGCTCTGCGACCCCGAGCGCGCCGCCCGCATCCGCTCACCTCAAGACCTTCTCGACCAGGTGCTGATCCAGAGCGACAACAAGCAGGTGCGCTGGCCGCTCTGGTTCGCCCGCAACGGCCTGCCGGCCCCCCGCCCCCTCGGGGTGCGGTTCGACCGCAGCTTCCTGGCCATCGCGGCGGCCGCCGACGGGCTCGGGGTCGCGCTCGAATCGACCCTGCTGGCCGAGCGCGAGATCGCCAGCGGCCGCCTCGTCGCGCCTTTGCGCGGCCTGGCGCAGGACGTCACCTACGTCGGCCACCACCTCGTCTATCCGGCGACCACGCGGCGGCGGGCCCCGCTGCGGGTCTTCGCCCACTGGCTGGCGCAGGAGATGAACCTCGTGCTGCCGGAGGATCTGGCGTGAGACGATGTCCGGCGATTCGTCCAGCGGACGAGCGGGACCTCGTATCGGTCGCCAGTGTCTACCACCGCGTCTGGCATGAGACCCACGGTCCGCACATGCCGCAGGCCGAGCGAGACGCGCGAGACGAGATCTTCTTCCTCGATCCCATGACGAACCTGATGCCGAACGTCATCCTCTGCGAGGATGAGCATGCGGTCGTCGGGTTTGCCGCGTGGACAGGCACCCGACTCGGTCAAATCTTCCTCGATGCCTCCGTCCGTGGTTCCGGTTTCGCGCAACGCCTGATGGAGGCAGCCGAACGAGGGCTACGGAACCAGGATGTGCTGGAGGCCGAGCTGCGCTGCCTCGTCGGCAACATGCGCGCGCGGCGGTTCTACGAACGCGTCGGCTGGCACGTGAGCGAGACCGTGGCGGAAGCCGTCCGGGGTGACGTGGACGGAGAGCGGCGCGACTTCTGGGTGATGCGCAAGCGCCTCATCCCTCGGGTGCCCTGACCAACCCCCAACAGCCCGTCACCCGATCGAGCCGGGCGCGTTGACGCAGGGTTCGGGGGCACAGCCAGGATGTCGCCGTTCGCCCGCTTGGGTGCTCAGCCGGCGACGGCGTCAGGGTCGGCGTGACGCTCTCACGCTGACTGTAGATTGGCTCGGCTTGATCATGATGGAAAAACTGGAGCGGGCGAAGGGATTCGAACCCTCGACCCCAACCTTGGCAAGG
>NZ_BPQJ01000001.1:326958-374537 GCF_022179185.1 Methylobacterium frigidaeris
ACCCTCGACCCCAACCTTGGCAAGGTTGTGCTCTACCCCTGAGCTACACCCGCTCGCTGTTTTCCGCCGGCGACACCGTGGCGGCGCCGATGAGCGGCATAAACACCATTCCGCCGGGGAGCGCAAGGGGTTGCGGAGCCGGCTTCCGGCCCTCCCTACCAGGTGGCGGCGGGGGGTGAGCCGTCCCGGATCTCGGCGAGCCGCGCCCGGGTCGCCGGGGTGGTCTCCGGCGGCAGGGCGTCGAGGGGGAAGAAGGCGGCGGCGGCGATCTCGCGGTCGGGCCTCTTCGGCACCGGCACCGTGAAGGCCCGGGCGACGTAGAGCGCGACGTGGTCACGCTTCGAGGCGCGGTCGTTGAAGTAGAAGCCGTGCAGGGCCGGCGTCGCGCTCGCGTCGAGGACGATCCCGGTCTCCTCGCGGAACTCCCGGGCCATCGCCTCGAGCGCCGTCTCGCCCGGCTCGACGCCGCCGCCCGGCAGGTGCCAGCCATCCATGTAGGTGTGGCGCACGAGGCAGACCCGGTTCTCCGGATCGATCGCCGCCCCGCGCACCCCCAGGGTCATTCCGCGGGTGAAGCGCCAGACGAGGTGGGCGCCCCGCATCAGCAGAGCCTGTCGGCGCGTCATCCCGCGATCTCCTCTTCTCATCCGATTGCGTCGTGCCATCGACTTGTCGATGGCGCGACGTTCGGCGCATCAGTGCCGGCGCCCGTGTGGGCTGAGCCGATGTCTTCGAACAGGTCCGAAGACGCTGCGGTGTCAGACGACGGTCAGGCGGATCTCGCCGACGCCCTCGATCGTCCCGACCATGGTCTGGCCGCGGGTGACCGCGCCGACGCCCTCCGGCGTGCCGGCGAAGATCACGTCGCCGGGCTCCAGGACGAAGTAGGTCGACAGGTAGGCGATCTGCTCGGCCACCGACCAGATCATGTCGGAGAGGTCGCCCTTCTGGCGCACGGCGCCGTCGACCGACAGGGTGATCGCGCCCTTGGCCGGGTGGCCGATGACGGAAGCGGGCTTGAGGGTACCGACCGGGCCCGACAGGTCGGCGGCCTTGCCGAGCTCCCACGGGCGGCGCAGCGCCTTGGCCTCGTCCTGGACGTCGCGGCGGGTCATGTCGAGGCCGACCGCGTAGCCGTAGACGTGGTCGAGGGCCTGGTCCACCGGGATGTCGCGCCCGCCCTTGGCGAGGGCCACCACCAGCTCGACCTCGTGGTGGTAGTTCGCGGTCTTCGGCGGATAGGGGTGCTCCACCGTCTCGCCGTCCGGCACCATCTGCAGGGCGTCGGCGGGTTTCATGAAGAAGAAGGGCGGCTCACGGGTCGGGTCGGCCCCCATCTCCCGGGCATGGGCGGCGAAGTTGCGCCCGACGCAGTAGACCCGGCGCACCGGAAACAGGTCGTCGGTGCCTTGGATCGGGAGCGCGGTGCGCGGCGGGTTCGGGATCACGGAGAGCATGAGGCTGCGGTCTCGGACGAGTTTCGCGAAGGGCCGCGCATCTTGGAAAAAGGGCCGGCCGACCGCTATCTAGAGGGCGGTTCCGCGGTACGCCATCCCGCCCCGCCGCAACCCCCTCCCTCATGATGCGTCCCCCCGTGACCCACAACCTGCTCGACACTCTCGCGGCCCGCCTCGGGCCCGCGCACGTCCTCACCGACGCGGCCGACATCGCCCCCCACCTCGGCGAGACCCGCGGCCTCTACCACGGGGAGGCGCTCGCCGTCGTGCGGCCGCGCGACACCCAGGAGGTCGCCTTCGTGGTCGGGACTTGCGCCGCGGCGCGGGTGCCGGTGGTGGCCCATGGCGGCAATACCGGGCTCGTCGGCGGGGGCGTGCCGTTCGGCGGCGTGGTGATCTCGCTCGCCCGCCTCGACCGGGTGCGGGCGGTCGATCCGCTCGACGCCACCATCACGGTCGAGGCCGGCTGCGTGCTCGCCAACGTCCAGCAGGCGGCGGACGCCGCCGGCATGCTGTTCCCGCTCTCGCTCGCCTCCGAGGGCTCCTGCCGCATCGGCGGCAACCTCGCCACCAATGCCGGCGGCACCGCGGTCCTGGCCTATGGCAATGCCCGCGAGTTGACGCTCGGCCTCGAAGTGGTGCTGGCGGACGGGCAGGTCTGGAACGGCCTGCATGCCCTCCGCAAGGACAATTCCGGCTACGACCTGAAGAACCTGTTCGTCGGCTCGGAGGGCACGCTCGGCATCATCACCGCCGCCGTGCTGCGGCTGCACCCCAGGCCCGTCTCGAAGGCGACCGCGTTCCTCGGCCTCGCTTCGGCCCGCGCGGCGCTCGAGGCCTTCGGGCGCCTGCGCGACCGACTCGGGCCCCGGCTCACCGCCTTCGAGTACGTGCCGCGCTTCCCCCTGGAGGTGGTGCTGCGCCACCTGCCCGGCGCGGTGCGCCCGCTCGAAGGCGACCACGCTGCTTATGCCCTCGTCGAGGTCTCCTCGCCGGCGCCCGACGCGCCCGGGGAGCTGGAGGCGCGGCTCGGCGACCTGATCGAGGCCGGGCTGGTCGAGGACGCGGTGCTGGCCCAGAGCGAGGCGCAGGGCGCCGCCCTGTGGCGCCTGCGCGAGAGCCTGTCGGAGATGCAGGGCTACGAGGGCGGCTCGATCAAGCACGACGTCTCGGTGCCGGTCTCCCGGGTGGCGGAGTTCCTGGAGCGGGCGAGCGCCGCCTGCGAGGCGGCCCTGCCGGGGGTGCGGGTCTGCGCCTTCGGACATTTCGGCGACGGCAACATCCACTTCAACCTGACCCAGCCGGTCGGGGCCGAGAAGGCCGCCTTCCTCGCCGAGTGGCCGCGCTTCAACCGCATCGTCCACGACATCGTGCACGGCATGAACGGCTCGATCGCCGCCGAGCACGGCGTCGGGCTGATCAAGCGCGACGAGCTGCCCCGCTACAAGGACCCCGTCGCCCTCGACCTGATGCGCCGCCTCAAGGGCGCCCTCGACCCGCTGGGCATCCTCAATCCCGGCAAGGTCCTGGCCGCGGAAGGCGCGCCGGAGGCGTTCCCGGCCCGAACTCTCCCAGGCAAAGTCACGGCGGCATGATCTCGCTGTTTCGCCAGGCGTCTGCGGCGCCCGTGGGCCTCACCGCGGCGTCCCTGCTCGGCGCCTTCGAGAGCCTCGGCGACAATTGCGAGTTCGGCATCGCCCAGCGCTATGCCGGCACCGATCCCCTCGGGCTGTTCCGCCTCTCCTCAGCGCCGATCGCCGACCTCACCCACGCGGTCGAGACGCAGTTGGCCCATTACGGCGGGGCGGACGACATCGAGGTCCGGGTCGGTGCCGGCGGCTACCTGTTCTGCCACAGCCGCCGTTACGGCTTCGCCTACCATACCGGCGACATGGCGCCCCGGGTGAAGCCCGCCGATATCCTCGCGCGGGAGATCCGCCGGGTCGGCTACCTCAAGGAACGGCTGCTCGCCGACCTCGCGGCAGGGGACAGGATCCTCGTCCGCAAGGGACCGCCTGGAGAGACGGAGGGTGCGGTGCGCCGCCTCTTCGCGGCCCTGCGGGCAATCGGTCCAGTGACCTTGCTGCGGGTATGCGAGGCGGGCGAGGTCCCGCCGGGGCGGGTCGTCTGGCGCGGCGAGGGCCTGATGCAGGGCGCGCTGCCCCATTTCGCCCCCTATGCCGCGGCGACCGATGCCGATCTCGCGGGCTGGCTCGCGGTCTGCGGCCGGGCCTACGCCCTGCGCCACAGCCTGGTCGAGCCCCCTGCCCTGGCACCGGACGGCCCGCCGCTCTTCGAGGCACCGGGGACCGACCGCCACGCGCTCGACGCCGCGTCGCCCGATCCCGGAATGCTCGCAATCTCCCACCCGGTCGACGGCCTGCGGCCGAACCGCCTCCATGTCGTCGCCGCGGAGATCCGGCTGCCGGAGGATTTTTCCGGGACGCGGGCCGCCGTCACCTTCGTCGACGCCGCACCCCATGCCCGCCGGGAGGCGGACCTCGCCCGCCGCGGCACCTGGCAGACCGTCTATGGCGCCACCCGGATGCGCAAGCGCCAGAGCGAGGCGACGATCGGCCTGATGCTCGCGGGTCCGGCCGGCACGGCGGTCGAGACGCGCGGCTGGCGGGTGACGGAGGGGTGCCTGCCGGGGGTGGGGTGAGCGCGTGGACGACGCGCCGTCGTCACCGCGCCTCCTGCAGATCCGGACGCCTCTCGCCCGCGACCCCCGCCAGATCCTCCCGAATGCCCTGCGCGAGCGCCTTCAGCTCCGGCGCCGCCCGGTCCCGCGGCTGGCTTGCCTCGATCCGGTGGGCGGCGACGATGCGGCCCGGGCTGCCGGCCAGAACCACGACCCGGTCGGCGAGGTAGACCGCCTCCTCGATGTCGTGGGTGACGAACAGAACGGTCTGGCCCGAGGCGCGGCAGAGCCGGGCGAGCTCGTCCTGCAGGGTCTCGCGGGTCAGCGCGTCGAGGGCCGAGAACGGCTCGTCCATCAGCAGCACGTGCGGCTCGACCGCCAGGGCGCGCGCGAGCGACACCCGCTGGCGCTGGCCGCCTGAGAGCTGGAACGGCCAGCGCCCGGCGAGCGCGCCCAAGCCCACCCGGTCGAGGGCGGCTTGCGCCCGCCGGCGCCGCTCGGCCCGGGGCAGGCGCAGCTTCTCGAGCCCGAAGGCGACGTTGTCGAGGACCCGGCGCCAGGGCAGCAGGCGCGAATCCTGGAAGACCAGGGCGACTGCCCGGCGGCCGGGCTCGGGCTCGCTCAACCTGACGGTGCCGGCACTGGGCTTCACGAGGTCGGCGATCACCCGCAGCAGCGTCGACTTGCCGACGCCCGAGGCGCCGACGATCGCCAGGAACTCGCCCGGCTCGATGTCGAGATCGAGGCCGGAGAGCACCGTCGTGCGGGCGCCGTCGCGGGTGAAGGTGAGGGCGAGGCCCTGGATCGCGATCAGGCCCGCCATCGGAGCATCCAGCCTTGGAGGGCGGTGAAGGCGGCGTCGAACACGCCGTAGAGCAGCGCCATGGTGAGCATGTAGACGACCACGATGTCGGTCGCGAGGAGCGTCGAGGCCTGCATCATCCGTTGCCCGAGCCCCGCGACGCCGAAGATCTCGGCCGCCACCACCGCCATCCAGGCCTGCCCGATGGCCGTGCGCACGCCGACCAGGATGCCGGGCATGGCCGCCGGCCACACCACCGTGACCAGGCGCTCGAGGGCGGAGCGGAAGCCGAAGGCGGCGGCGAGCTCGATCAGATCCCGGTCGACGCCGCGGATCGCCCCGTGGCTCGCGAAGTAGACGATCCAGAACACCCCGATGGCGACGATGAACAGGGCCGCCTCCGGGCTGACCCCGAACCAGATGATGGCGAAGGGCACCCAGGCGAGGCCCGGCACCGGACGCAGGACCCGCACGATCCAGGCGGTCAGGCCTTCGGCCGTGCGGGACATGCCCGTCAGCGTGCCGACGGCGATGCCGAGGCCGACGCCGAGGGCGAGGCCGCCCAGGTAATGCCCGAGGCTGCCACCGATGGCAGTGAGCCACTGGCCGGAGCGCAATTCGCGCAAAAAGGCCTCCGGCAGGACCGAGGGCGGCGGCAGGAAGGCCGGGTTGACGAGACCGAGCCGCGGCACGGCCTCCCACAGGGCGAAGAAGGCGGCGAGCCCCAGGAGCGGGAGCAGCGCCGCCGCGGGGCGGGATCTCATCAGCGGCGCTTACTTGCCCGCGACCGCACGCTCGTAGAAGCGCGGCTCGAACAACCCGTCGAGGGAGACCTCGCGGTCCAGCGCCCCGATCTTCACCTGGAAGCGCTGCATCGCCGCCGTCGCCTCGACGATGGCACGCGGATCGGCGGCGAAGCGCGTCGCCGGGGAGGCCAGCGCCCGCCGGATGGTGGCAGTGTCGACGAGGCCCTTGCCCAGCGACGCCTCGATGATCGGCGCGACGCGCTCCGGCTCGCGGCCGATCAGGTCGACCGCCCGCACGACGCCCGTCACGATCGCCTGTACGGCCTCCGGCTCCTTGTCGAGCAGGGCGCGCGTCACGGCGACGACGGTGCCGGGCTGGTTCGGGAACATCTCGCCGCCGAGCGCCATCAGGCGGATCGCCGGGTTGCGGCCGGTGACGATGGAGACCGCGGGCTCGCGCAGGGTGCCGCCCTCGACCGCGCCGGCGAGCACCGCCTGCTGGGTCGCGTCGATCCCCATCGAGACGATCGTCACGTCCTTCGGGTCGGCCTTCGCCACCTCCCACAGCCAGTACTGCAAGGTGGTGTTGGGCACGGAGCCGAGGGGCTGGGTCGCGAGCCGCGCCGGCGTGCCGGCGGATTCCCGGTAGCGCCGGAAGACCTCGGCCGGGGCGACGCCCTTCTCGGCGAAGCGGGCGAGCTTCGGGCCGGCGACGAAGACGTTCTCCTCGACCGAGGTGGCGGCCACGACCTTCACGTCGATCCCCTTCGAGCGGGCGACGCCGAGCGGCGCCACGCCGGCGACGTAGACGTCGAGGGTGCCCGATGCCAGGGCCTGGATCATGTTCGGGCCCGACTCGAAGGTCGTGACGGCGAGCGACAGCCCCGCCTCCTTCAGCCAGCCCTCCTTCTCGGCGACGAAGATCGGCGCGGCGGCGAGGATCGGGATCACGCCGACCCGCAGCGGCGCGGCGCGGCCCTGCGCCAGGGCCGAAGTCGTCAAGGCCGGCATCCCGGCTCCCAGCGCGGCACCGGCCGCCAGGACCGGGGCTGCCCCGAGGATGCTGCGTCGCGTGATGGTCATGGCCGGCCGTCTGTGGGGGAAGAGACACGTCCGCTTAGGGCATCCTCCTGCGGCAGCGCAAGAATGGCGCCGATATAAGAAAAATCTCCCATATATCAATTCAATACTGGAATTTTCTGCTATATGACGTCGATGGAGGAGAAGAACGTCCGACCCGCCCCGGGTCGCCGCGCCTCCGCCCCCTGGCACGGCCAGTCCAATTTTTTGGTCAGCACAGGCAAGCGCCGGCGGTCCCGCCTCTTCTAACCTTGGGTCGTCGGCATCGCGCCTCGTGTTGCAAAGGAGCCCGGACCAGGATGGCCCTCTCGCGTCGTGACCTCCTCCGCACCGCGGCTGCCGTTCCGCTCTCTACCCTGGCGATGCCGGCCGTGCTCCGGTCCGCCCGCGGGGAGACGCCGATTCTCGTCGGCTCGCTGCACGACCAGTCCGGGCCGATCGCCGCCTCCGGCACGCCGATGGTCGAGAGCCTGAAGCTCGGGATCGAGGAGGTGAACGCCGCCGGCGGCCTTCTCGGCCGGCCGCTGCAGCTCGTGCATTACGACACGCAGTCCAACATCCAGATGTACTCGCAATACGCCCAGCAGCTCGCCGTGCGCGACAAGGTGGCGGTGGTCCATGGCGGCATCACCTCCGCCTCGCGCGAGGCGATCCGCCCGACCTTCAACCGCTTCCGGGTGCTGTACTTCTACAACGTGCTGTACGAGGGCGGGGTCTGCGACCGCAACACCTTCTGCACCGGCACCACCCCGGCCCAGACGGTGGAGAAGCTGGTGCCGTACGCCATGGGGAAGGACAAGAAGAAGGTCTACATCATCGCCGCCGACTACAATTACGGCCAGATCACCGCCAAGTGGATGCAGAAATACGTCAAGGACCAGGGTGGCGAGACAGTCTCGGTCGATTTCTTCCCCCTCGACGTGACGAATTTCGGCCCGACGATCTCGAAGATCCAGGCGGCGAAGCCGGACCTGCTGCTCTCGGCGCTGGTCGGCGGCAACCATACGGCGTTCTACCGGCAATGGACCTCGGCCGGCATGAAGGACCAGATTCCGATCGCCTCGACCACCTTCGGTCTCGTCAACGAGCCCACCACCCTCAACGCCGCCGAGAGCGACGGCATTCTCGGCGCCTACGGCTATTTCGAGGAGCTGACGACGCCGGCGAGCACGGCCTACGTCGCCAAGCTGAAGAAGCAGTCGCCGAGCATCCCCTACATCAGCGAGCTGGCGGCGGCGACCTACGAGGGGTTCTATCTCTGGGCCGAGGGGGTGAAGAAGGCGAAGTCCATCGACCGGATGGCGGTGACCGAGGCGCTGGAGACCGGGCTCTCCTTCGACGGTCCGACCGGCAAGGTCACGGTGGATCACGCCACCCACCACGTCACCCGCAACGCCTATCTCGCGGCGGTCAAGGACCGGAAATGGGTGGTGCGCGAGACCTTCCCCGATGCCAAGCCGCAGGACACCGCGGCGGTGTGCAACCTGATCAAGAACCCGCGCGACAACAAGCAGTACGAGATCTCGATCTGAGGATCGAGGCGCGCTGACAGTTCGCCCACCCGCCAAGTCATTCCGGGGCCGCGCGGCGAAGCGCAGAATCCAGAAACTCAGCTGGAGAAGAATAGAGCGGCACGCCGTTCGCTCTTTCCTGGATCGTCAGCGGTTCTGGGATGACGCGGACGGCGACAGAGCCGAAGGCCCGTTCGACTGAAAGACACACGGCACCCCCTCCCCCCGCCCGGATGGCTTCATGGATCTGTCGCTCATCATCGCGCTCGACGTCGTGAACGGGGCCGCCTCCCTGTTCCTGCTCTGCCTCGGCCTGGCGATCATCTTCGGGATGATGAAGATCATCAACCTCGCCCACGGCGAGTTCGTGATGCTGGGCGCCTACGCCACGGTGATCTCGGCCAATGCCGGGCTCAACATCTGGATCGCGATGCTGGTGGTGGCGCCGCTCTTCGTCGGCGTCGTCGGTCTCGTGATCGAGCGCTGCCTGATCCGCTTCCTGTACGGGCGCCTGGTCGACTCGATGCTGGCGACCTGGGGCCTCAGCCTCTGCCTGATCGGCTTGGTGACGACCATCTTCGGCAACACCATCAACGGCGTGCCGACGCCGCTCGGCGGGTTCCAGGTCGGGGCCTACCGGTCGAGCTGGTACACGATCTTTCTCCTCGCCATGGCCGTCCTGATGATGGCGCTGGTCTACGGCGTGCTCCGCTTCACCCGGTTCGGCCTCGTCGCCCGGGCGGTGATGCTGAACCCCGGCATGGCCGCGACGCTCGGGGTCAACCCGGCCAAGATCTACATGGCGACCTTCGGCATCGGCGCCGCCATCACCGGCCTCGCCGGCGGGCTCCTGGCGCCGGTCTCCGGCATCACCCCGGTGATGGGCACCGCCTTCGTCGCCAAGTGCTTCATCACCGTCGTCGGCGGCGGCGCGGCGATCATCTCGGGCACGCTGTCGGCCGCCGGGCTGTTCGGCTTCGTCAACCAGCTCGGCGCCTTCTTCACCACCCCGGTCTACGGCGAGGTGATCCTGTTCCTCTCCGCGATCCTGCTGATCCGCCTGCTGCCGCAGGGCATCTCCGGCCGCTTCTTCAAGGGGACGCTCTGAATGCCCGCCGCCCTGTCGCGCGCCCTCCAGGCCCTCGCCGTCTTGGGTGCCATCGCCCTGGTCGTGGTCCTGCCCAGCCATCTCGAGCTCTTCACCCTGATGCAGCTGACGCTGTTCGCCGCCATGGGGGTGCTGGCGCTCAGCCTCGGCTTCATCTGGGGCTTCGGCGGCATCCTGTCCTTCGGCCAGACCGCCTTCTTCGGGCTCGGCGGCTACACCTACGCGATCGCGGCGATCAATTTCGGCGACTCCACCAACGCGATCCTGCTGGCGATCCTGTTTCCGGCCCTCTTCGCCGCGGCGCTCGGCTACTTCGTGTTCTACGGCCGGATCAGCGAGGTCTATCTCGGGGTCATCACCCTCACCGTGACGCTGATCCTGTTCAACGTCGTCAACTCGACGGCGGGCGACGCCTACACGATCGGCCAGGCGCGGCTCGGGGGCTTCAACGGCATCCCGTCGGTGCCGACCTTCAACGCGCCCTACACCCCGGACGCCGTGCTGAGCCCCGAGGCCGGGTGGTGGGTCACCGGCGGCGCGCTCATCGCCGTCTACCTGCTGATGCGGCTCCTGCTCGCCAGCCCCTTCGGCCGCATCGCGGTGGCGGTGCGCGAGAACGAGACCCGCGCGGCGCTGCTGGGCTACGATCCGCGCTTGGTCAAGCTCGGGGTGTTCATGGTCGGCGGCGCCGTCGCCGGTCTCGCCGGCGCGCTCTACGTCAACTGGGGCGCCTTCGTCGGCCCGACGATCTTCTCCCTGTCGCTCTCGGCCGAGATCATCATCTGGATCACCGTCGGCGGCCTCGGCACCTTGATCGGGCCTGTGGTCGGCTGCGTCCTGATCCAGTTCCTCAACGCCAAGATCGGCTCGCAGCAGGCCTTCAACGCCAACCTCGTCCTCGGAGTGATCCTGGTCGGCTTCGTGCTGCTCTTGCCGAAGGGCGTCGTGCCGACTCTGAAGACCGCGCTCCTCGGGCTCGGCCGCAAGGCCAAGCGACGCCCGGCCGCCGCCGCCGCCGCCCGGACCCAGATCGCGGGAGCCGAATGACATGGGAGACGAATAAGATGGATCCCCTCGTCCCCCTCCTGAAGACCGAGCACCTGACGATGCGCTTCGGCGGCGTCGTCGCCAACGACGACGTCAGCTTCACCCTCGGCGAGATGGAGTTGCGCTGCCTCATCGGCCCGAACGGCGCCGGCAAGAGCACCTTCTTCAAGATGCTCACTGGGCAGCTCATTCCGACCTCCGGCACCATCGCGTTCCGCGGCAAGCCGGTGACGGGGCTGCAGAGCCACCAGATCGCCCGGCTCGGCATCGGCATCAAGACGCAGGTGCCGAACGTGTTCAACGGGCTGTCGGTGCGCGAGAACATCTGGCTCTCGGCCCGCCGCAAGACGACGCCGAAATTCACCGGACCTCTGGTGGACGAGATCCTGGAGAAAATCCGGCTGACGCACCTCGCCGGGGCGACCGTCGGCCAGCTCTCGCACGGCCAGCGGCAATGGGTCGAGATCGGCACGGTGCTGGCCGGTGATCCGGAGCTGATCCTCCTCGACGAGCCCGCCGCCGGCATGACCGACGAGGAGACCCACCGCACCGCCGAGATCATCCGCGAGATCAACAAGACCCGGGCGATCGTCGTGGTCGAGCACGACATGGCGTTTATCAAGATGATCGCCCGCACGGTCACGGTGTTCCACCAGGGCCGGATCATGATGGAGGACGGGATCGACGCCGTGCTCGCCGACAGGCGGGTGCGCGACGTCTATCTCGGCAAGAAGGTGGCGGCATGAGCGCGTTGCTGGACGTCGAGAACCTGCGGGCGAGCTACGGCCGGGTGCCGATCCTGATGGGCGTCGACTTCGCCCTGGCGCCCGGGGAATACCTCGGCATCCTCGGCCATAACGGCATGGGAAAGACCACGCTGATGCGGACCCTGATGGGCCATCTGCCGGCCACGGCCGGTACGGTGCGCTTCGCCGGCACCGACGTGACGCGGCTCCCCATCCACCAGCGCGCCCGGCTCGGCATGGGGTTGGTGCCCCAGGGCCGCGAGATCTTCGCGACCCTCAGCGTGCGCGAGAACCTGCGCATGGGGCTCGCCAGCGCCCCGAAGGAAGACCCCCGGATCATCGACGACGTGCTCGCCGACTTCCCCCGCCTCGTGCGCCTGCTCGACCGGCGCGGCGGCGCCCTCTCGGGCGGCGAGCAGCAATTGCTCGCGCTCGCCCGCTGCCTGTGCACCCGGCCGAAGCTCGTCCTCCTCGACGAGCCGACGGAGGGCATCCAGCCCTCGATCATCGAGGAGATCATCGAGACGCTGCTCGCCTTGAAGAAGCGCTGGGACCTGTCGATGATCATCGTCGAGCAGAACCTCGACTTCATCACCTCGCTGTCCGACCGGGTGCTCGGCATCCAGAAGGGCCGCATCACCGGCGAGGTCTCGCGCGAGGACCTGCTGGCCGGGCGGTTCGGGATGGCGGCGGCGTAGCGTCCTCACGCCACGCCCCTTTCCGGGGCACATGCAGCGACAGCCGAATGCGCCCGGGGACCCAGCACAATCATCGTGAAGCGACCGTATGTCTGCACCGCTGCAAAGATAGAGCCGCTTCGCGGCGAGTCCCCCCGCTGGATCCCGGATCTCCTTCCACTCCGTTTCAGTCGTCCGGGAAAGGGGGGAGCCTGAATGAACGATTCCTTTCCTCTTCATCAACCAGGAGACGCCCCATGGCCATCACCCGTCCGAGCGCAGCCCAGGTCCGCGAGCTCGCCGCCAGCCTCTACATGTCGATGTCGCACGAGGAGGCCGCCGCCTACCGGGCGCTGATGGACGCCTCGTTCGACGCCTACGACGTGGTCGACGCCCTGCCGGACCACATCCCCGCGGTGACGTATCCCCGCACCCCCGGCACCCGGCCGAGCCCTGAGGAGAACCCGCTCGGCGCCTGGTACTGGAAGAGCACCGTGACGGGGGCCGACACCGGCAAGCTCAAGGGCAAGACGGTGGCGCTCAAGGACAACGTGGCGCTCGCCGGCGTGCCGATGATGAACGGCGCCTCGACCCTCGAAGGCTTCGTGCCGGCCGCGGACGCCACCATCGTGACCCGGATGCTGGATGCGGGCGCGACCATCCTCGGCAAGGCGGTGTGCGAGCATTTCTGCCTCTCGGGTGGCAGCCACACCTCGGATCCGGGTCCGGTCCACAACCCGCACCGCAAGGGCTACTCGGCCGGCGGCTCGTCCTCGGGCAGCGGCGCGCTCGTCGCCGCCGGCGAGGTCGACATGGCGATCGGCGGCGACCAGGGCGGGTCGATCCGCATCCCCGCCTCGTATTGCGGCATCTACGGCATGAAGCCGACCCACGGCCTCGTGCCCTATACCGGCGTGATGCCGATCGAGACCACGATCGACCATACCGGCCCGATGACCGCGAGCGTCGCCGACAACGCCCTGCTGCTCGAGGTTCTGGCCGGGCCCGACGGGCTCGACCCGCGCCAGTATGCACCGCAGGTCGCGGCCTACACGGAAGCGCTGAAGAAGGGCGCGAAGGGCCTGAAGATCGGCCTCCTCCTGGAGGGTTTCGCCGCCCCCGGCATGCAGGAGGCGGTGGCCGACAAGGTCCGTGCTGCGGCTGCCCGGTTCGAGGCCCTCGGCGCCACGATCGAGGAGGTCTCGCTGCCGGCCTACACGACGGCGGCGGCGGTCTGGCAGCCGATCGGCCTCGAAGGGCTGACGCAGCAGATGATGCTCGGCAACGGCATGGGCTTCAACTGGAAGGGCGCCTACGACGTCGGCCTGTTCGACGCCCACTCGGCCTGGCGCGACAAGGCCGACGACCTGTCCGAGACGCTGAAGATCTCGATGCTCATCGGCCAGTGGGGCCTGACCCATTACCGCGGGCGCTACTACGCCAAGGCGCAGAACATCGCCCGCAAGGTGCGGGAGGATTTCGCGACCTGCTTCAAGACGTACGACCTGCTGCTGTGCCCGACCCTGCCCTGCACCGCCACCAAGCTGCCGGAGAAGGGCGCGCCGCTGGAGGAGGTCGTCGCCCGCGCCTTCGAGATGGTCGCCTCGACCTCGCCGATGGACGTGACCGGCAATCCCTCGATGTCGATCCCCTGCGGCCTCGTCGACGGCCTGCCGGTCGGCCTGATGCTGACGGCGAAGGACTGGAACGAGAGCGCGATCTACCAGGCCGCCGCCGCCTTCGAGGCGGCCGGCGACTGGAAGACCTTCTGAGGCCGGCGGTGAAGACCATCAGCGCCATCCTCCGCGCCCGGCCGGGCGCGGAGGACACCCTGCGGGCCGCCCTCCTTGACGTCGCGGCCCACGTCGCCGCAAACGAGCCGGACACGGTCGGCTTCTTCGTCTCGCAGGATGCGGCGGATCCGACCCGCTTCACCACCTACGAGCGGTTCACCGACGAGTCGGCGATGGACCGGCACAACGGCTCGGAGGCGGTGGCGCGGTTCTTCCGGATCGCGCAGCCGATCCTCGACGGGGAGGTGATCCTGGTGACGGCCGACGAGATCTCTTGCCGATAATGTCTTGCTGATGACCACCTACGACACCGTGATCGTCGGCGCCGGCAGCGCCGGCTGCGTGCTCGCCGGGCGGCTCAGCGCCGATCCGGCGCGCCGGGTGCTGCTGCTCGAGGCGGGGGGCGAGCCGCCGCTCGGCGCCGTCGTCCCGTCGGACTGGCCGAGCCTGTTCAACACCGGCGTCGACTGGGGCTTCCACACCGAGCCTCAACCCGGCTGCCGCCATCGGCGGATCTTCTGGCCCCGCGGCCGGATGCTCGGCGGCTCCGGCTCGCTCAACGCCATGATCTACCTGCGCGGGCTGCCGTCGGATTACGATGCCTGGGAGGCGATGGGCTGCCCCGGCTGGGGCTGGCGCGACGTGCTGCCGGACTTCCTCGCCTCCGAGGACAACCGTCGTTTCGGCAACCATCCGCTGCACGGCACCGGCGGCCCGCTGCCGGTCGAGGATTGCCCGTTCCGCGACCAGGGCGAGACGCTCTGGCACGATTCCGCCGTGGCGGCCGGCTACAGGGCCAATCCGGATTTCAACGGCGGCAGCCAGGAGGGCGTCGGCTACTTCCAGCTGACGACGAAGGGCGGCGAGCGCTTCGGCACCAAGCGGGCCTATCTCGATCCGGCGCGGGAGCGACGAAACCTCACGATCGAGACCGGCGTGCTCGTCACCCGCCTCGTGGTCGAGAACGGCCGCGCCGTCGGCGTCGAGTACCTGCGCAACGGACGGCCCGAGCGGGCATCGGCCGGGCAGATCGTGCTCGCGGCCGGCGCCATCGCCTCGCCCCATCTCCTCATGCTCTCCGGCATCGGCCCGGCGGACGCGCTGACGCGCGTCGGGGTCGCCTCGGTGCACGACCTCCCCGGGGTCGGCCAGGACCTGCAGGACCATCCGGCCATCACTCTCGCCTTCGCGGCGAAGCGCCCGATCGGCCTCGGCGCCATGGACGAGGCGGCCCATCGGCGGGCTGTCGCCGAGTGGCAGGCGCACCGCACCGGGCCACGAACCTCGAACTGGGCGTCGGCCGGCGGCCATGTCGCGACGCGGCCGGACATCGAGCCCGACCTCCAGCTCTACGGCATCGCCGCGCCGCACCGCGATTACGGCCGATTCCTCTATCCGGGCTCCGGCTTCACCCTGTTCGCGGTGCTGCAGCGGCCGGAGAGCCGCGGCGAGATCCGCCTGCGTTCGGCCGACCCGCTCGCGGCACCGGCGATCGACCCGCGTTACCTCGGCGATGAGGGCGGTCGCGACCTCGCCACCCTGGTCGAGGGCGTGAGGATCAACCGGGCCATCGCAGCGGCGGGCCCGCTCGCGGAAGCGATCGCCCACGAGCTCAGCCCCTCGGCGGAATGCCTGGACGAGGCGGGCATCGCCCGGCACGTGCGCGGCCATCTCGCCTCGCTCTACCACCCGTCGAGCACCTGCCGGATGGGCACCGATCCCGGCGCCGTCGTCGATCCGCGGAGCTTCGCTGTCCACGGGCTCGACGGACTGTTCGTCGCCGACGCCTCGGTGTTTCCGCGGATGATCTCGGCCAACCTCAACGCGACGGTGATCCTGGTGGCCGAGCGGGCGGCCGCAGCGCTCGGACGGTGAGACCCTGTCATACGATGTCCGATTGATTGCGTCGCAATGCGGAAATCGGCTTCGCTCAGGCGCCGCGCGGGTTGCTGAGACGAGTTCCGGAAGGAATCGTCCGGAGATCGTCTCATACCCTCGCGCCCTGCCATCGGCACGTCGATGGCAGGGCGTCCGGCGCATCAGCGCCGGCGCCCGTTCGGGCTTGCCTTACGCCTCCGAACGAGTCAGTTCGAAGGCGCGGCGGTATCAGAGCCTGTTTGATCCGCTCGACCCGATCGGCACGCACGATCGTCATCCGGATCGGGCATCCCGCCAAGGCGGGATGGCATCACCGCACGACCGAACCGGCACACGATTCCGGGCTCCGCCGCGCAGCCCCGGAATGACCAAGAGGGTGTTGCCCGGTGTCGAGAGGCAAGCCGTCTCTCAGGGCGCTCACGCCCGCCGCTGCCCGGTCTCGCGCGCCATGAACCCGTCCAGGACCTTGTCCAGGGTCAGCGGATAATCCCGGATCCGGATGCCGGTCGCGTTGTAGACCGCGTTCGCCACGGCCGCACCGGCTCCACAGATGCCGAGCTCGCCCAATCCCTTGCTCTTCAGCGGGTTCGCCTTGTCGTCGAGTTCGGGCAGGAACACCGCGTCGATCTCCGGCAGATCGGCATGGACCGGGACGTGGTACTCGGCGAGGTCGTGGTTGACGAAGGTGCCGTAGCGGGGATCGACCTCGACCGCCTCCATCAGCGCCGCGCCGACGCCGAACACCATGCCACCGATCGCCTGCGAGCGCGCGGTCTTCGGGTTGAGGATGCGACCGCCGGTGAACACGCCGAGCATTCGCCGCAGGCGGATCTCGCCGGTGTCGGCATCGACGCCGACCTCGGCGAAGTGCGCGCCGTAAGAGTATTGCGAGAACTTCTTCTCGTTCTCGCCCGGCTTGATCTCGCCCTCGGCCTCCATCCCGGAGCCGATCAGGTCGCGCAGGGCCTCCGAGCGGTTGCCCGAGATGATCCGGCCGTCCGCGAAGACGGCGTTCTCACGCGCCAGGTCGGTCTTCGCCAGGAGCTGCTGCCGCAGGGCCTCGCAGGCCACGTAGAGCGCTGAGCCGGACGACGCCGCGCCGAAGGAGCCGCCGGAGCCGGAGGAGGCCGGATCTGCGGTGTCGCCGAGGATCATCCGCACCTGCGCGACCTTCACGCCCAGCATCTCGGCCGCGATCTGGCTCAGGATCGTGTAGGTGCCGGTGCCGATATCGGTCATCGCCATCCGGGCGGTGAGCGTTCCGTCGGGGTCGAGGCGCACCCGCGCCTTGGCGGGCTGGAGCGGGTTGAGCCGGGCCGCCGCCGAGACGCCGGTGCCGACCAGCCACTGCCCGTCCCGGGTCGCGCCGGGCTTCGGATTGCGCCTGTCCCAGCCGAAGAGCCGCGCCCCCTCGCGCAGGCAGGGCACGAGCTGGCGGGTCGAGAACGGGACGTGCTTCTCGGGGTCCTGGGCCGGCTCGTTGCGGATCCGCAGCTCGATCGGATCGAGGGCCAGCGCCTCCGCCAACTCGTCCATGGCGCATTCGAAGGCCAGCATGCCGACGGCCTCGCCAGGCGCGCGCATCGAGGAGGCCATCGGCAGGTTGAGCGACGCCAACCGATGCGCCGTCAGGCGGTTGGGGGCGGCGTAGAGCGAGCGGGTGACGTTGGCCGAGGTCTCGAAGAAGCTGTCGCCGGGCGTGGTGTCGGACCAGGATTCGTGCGCGATCGCCGTGAGCTTGCCGTCCCGGTCGGCGCCGAGGCGCACCCGTTGCACCGTGTCCGAACGGCGGGTCGTGGTGGTGAAGACCTGCTGGCGGGTGAGCGCGATCTTCACCGGCCGGCCGTCGAGGTTCCTCGAGGCGAGCGCCGCCAGGATCGCGTCGGCCTGCGGCTGGAGCTTGCCGCCGAAGCCGCCGCCGATGAAGCGGCTGATCAGGCGCACATTGTCCTTCGGCAACTTGAAGACCGAGGCGAGGGCGTCCTGGCCGCGATTCGGCATCTGGTTGGCGGTGATGAGGGTGACGTGATCGCCGTCCCAGGACGCGATCGTGGCGTGCGGCTCCATCATCGCGTGACTCTGCACCGGAGTGGTGTAGCGCGCATCGATCTTGACCGGCGCCGCCGCGAAGCCGGCCTCGAAATCCCCGAGGGTCGAATCCGGCGGCGTCCGCGCCTTCTCGGGCTTCTTCGCCTCCCCGAGCGCATCGGCGAGGACGTAAGATCCCGTCTCCTGATCGTAAGCGACGCGGATCGCCGCCGCCGCGGCGCGGGCCTCCTCGAAGCTCTCGGCCACGACGAGCGCGACCGGCTGGCCCCAATGCTTGATCTCGGTGCCGGTGAGGAGAGGAGCGACCTGTTCCTTCTTCTCCCCTTGCGGCGGTGCGTTGCGGTGGGTCAGCACGTGGACGACGCCGGGCATCCGCTCGGCGGTCGCGGTGTCGATGTCGCGGATGCGGCCCTTGGCGATGGTCGCCGTGACGACGAAGCCGTAGCCGGGATTCGTCATCTCCCGGCTCTCGTAGGCATACGTCGCGTGGCCGGTGACCTTCAGCGGTCCGTCGACGCGGTCGATCGGCTGGCCCACCGGGCCGTTGGCTTGCGTGTCGAGGGGCGTGACGCCGATCGGCTGGCTCATATCCATGGCTGTTCTCCGAGTCCGGCGATCAGGCGCGTCGCGCTTCCGCCACGGCGGCGGCGAGGGTGCGCTTGGCGAGCGGGATCTTGAAGTCGTTGGCGCCGTAGCCGCGGGCGCCCCTCAAGGCCGCCTCGCCGGCGGCGCCGACGCCCTCGCGCACCAGAGCCTCCTCGGCCTCCGCCACCCGCCACGGTTTGTGAGCGAGACCGCCGAAGGCCAGGCGGGCGGAGCGCACCTTGTCGCCATCCGCTTCGATCACCGCCGCCACCGAGACGAGGGCGAAGGCATAGGACGCGCGGTCGCGCACCTTGCGGTATACGTGGCGGCCCTTCACTGGCGCCGGCAGGGTCACGGCCGTGATGATTTCGCCGGGCTTGAGAGTGGTCTCGACCTGGGGCGTGTCGCCGGGCAGGCGGTGCAGGTCGGCGATCGACATCGTGCGCTCCGCCCCCTCCGGCGTCACGGTCTCGACCGTGGCATCGAGGGCCCGCATCGCGACTGCCATGTCGGACGGGTGGGTGGCGATGCAGTGCTCGGAGGTGCCGACCACCGCCAGGATGCGGTTGAACCCTTCGATCGCCGAGCAGCCGGAGCCGGGCCGACGTTTGTTGCACGGCATCGCCGTGTCGTAGAAGTACGGGCAGCGGGTGCGCTGCAGCAGGTTGCCGGCGGTGGTCGCCTTGTTGCGCAGCTGGCCCGAGGCGCCAGCGAGCAGCGCCCGCGACAGCACACCGTAATCGCGCCGCACCCGCTCGTCGGCGGCGAGATCGGCGTTGCGCACCATCGCGCCGATGCGCAACCCGCCCTCCGGCGTCGGCTCGATCCTGTCGAGCGGCAGCCGATTGACGTCGACGAGGTGGGTCGGCGTCTCGATCTGCAGCTTCATCAGGTCGAGGAGGTTGGTGCCGCCGGCGATGAAGCGGGCGTTCGGTTGCGCGACGACCGCCTTGGCGGCGTCCGCCACGGTGGCGGGGCGCTCGTAGGTGAAAGCCTTCATGATCGCCCCCTCAGAGCCGCGTCGCCGCGCCGCCGGCGTCGCGGATCGCCGCGACGATGTTCGGGTAGGCGGAGCAGCGGCAGATGTTGCCGCTCATCCGCTCGCGGATCTCCGCATCGGTCAAAGCGACCGCCGCGGTCAGATCCTGCGTCACGGTGCTGGGCCATCCGGCCTTGGCCTCGGTCAGCATCCCGGCGGCCGAGCAGATCTGGCCCGGCGTGCAGTAGCCGCACTGGAAGCCGTCATGCTTGACGAAGGCGGCCTGGAGCGGGTGCAGGTGGTCGCCCTCGGCCAACCCCTCGATGGTCTGAATCTCGTCGCCCTCGTGCATCACCGCGAGCGTCAGGCAGGAATTGATCCGCCGCCCGTTCACCAGCACCGTGCAGGCGCCGCACTGGCCGTGGTCGCAGCCCTTCTTCGAGCCGGTGAGGCCGATGCGCTCGCGCAGGGCATCGAGGAGCGTGGTGCGCGGATCGACCTCGAGGGGGCGGGCCTGGCCGTTGACCTGAAGGGTCACGGGCATGCGGGGCGTGGCCGGCTCGGCGGCGAGGGCCTGCGGCGCGGCCCCTTGCGCCGGCGGCGGCGCGGCCCGGAGCGGCCCGGCGAAGCCGAGCACCGCCGCGGCGGCGACGCCGCTCTCCAGAACGCTCCGGCGCGTCGGCCGCGGCGCGGAATCGGACTTGTCCATGGTGCCTCCCGGCCCGGAAACGAGGTGACGGCGCGCGAGCGCCGGCGCCGGCTCGGCCGTTGGGCCGCGACGCGATCGCTCACCAAACGTTCGGGCGGGCAGCGGGGTCCCGGGAAGGGCGCGGGTGCGGCATCGCGCGCGGCAAGGCGCGGAGGGTGATGGCACGCGACGCCTCGCGCGCCGACAGGCGCCGGAAGCAGGACAGAGCCTCGCCCGCCCTGACCACCATCCGCCGAGGACGTGCCGTGTCGGAGAGTCTGTTCGACCGCTTTCTCAGGTCATTCCACCCACGACCTCATCCCGAGGTGCCGGAGCGTAGCGGAGGCCTCGAAGGAGGCCTCCAGAAATCTCTGCGGCAGCGGGAGCCCTCCTTCGAGGCTCCCTCTGGTCGCACCTCAGGATGAGATCGTGGATGGATCAGAAAGACAACAGAAAAGAGGTCCATGATGCGGCTGCTGTCAACAAGCAGGCTCCTCACATCCCCTGCATGTGCCGATCCACGAAGGCCTGCACGCTTCCGACGTGCTCGGCCATGCGCTCGTTCACGCACATCTGCACGGTGGTGCCGTAATACAGCATCCCGCGGCTCTTCTGCTTGTGGCACTCGTAGACCGGCTGGGCGCAGAGGCTGCCGGCGAGCAGCACCGGCAGAGCCAGCACCTTGGCGACGGCCGCGAGGCCGCCGAGGAGGCGGCTGCCGGACGGCGCGGGGGCCGGTGTCCAGACGATCTCGATGGTTCGCACGTCGCGGGATTCGCGGTGGGCAGGGCGCCGAGAGCCAGCCTCGAAGCGATGCGGTATCCGGTCGGGCAAGGTCAGGGGCGGGAGCGGCCGGACCGCGTGGTCGCGGTGCTCGGCGATCATCCTGCGGAAATCGGCGTTGGTCAGGGCCATGGCTGCCACCTCATTCCCAAAGGTCTCAGAGTGAGGCACCCTGTGCCTCGGTCTCCGGGATCTCTGCGTCTGGCGTGCCAACGGAAACCGACTGGAAACCATGCCGCCACGGAACATGTCGCTAGGGAAAGCGGGCTCAGTGGTATTTCAATCCGTCCTGCTCGTAGCGTGGTTGTATCAGGACGGGGCAGGCGGGACGGCTCAGCGCCCCTCTCCTTCGGCGAGGCGCTTCTCGTAGCGCCAGGCGGTGGTGCCGTCCTCGTAATAGTCCGGCACGGTCTCGAAGCGGTGATAGCCGCTGCGCTCGTAGAGGCGGATGCCGGCGCCGTTATCCTCGCGCACCTCCAGGCGCAAGGTGTCGCAGCCCCGGGCCAGGGCCTCGGCCTCGGCGGCGGCGAGCAGCACCCGGCCGAGCCCGGTCCCGGACCGGCTCGGCGCCACCGCGATCGAGGACAGGCGGGCGCGCCGGCTGCCGCGGCGGCGCTCGATCGTGGCGGCGCCGATCAGCACCGCGTCGTCGAGAGCGACGAGGAGCGAGATCGACGGCGACGCGATGGCGTGGCGGATCGCCCGGCGCTCCGCCCGGTCGGTGGCGAAGGCCGCGACCTCGAGCGCCATCAGGGCGTCGAGATCCTCTCGGATCGCCGGCCGGATCGTGACGGCCGACGCGCGCGCGGGGTGACCGCTCACGCGGCCGTCCACGGATAGGTCCAGGTCTCGGTCAGGGTCTGGCCACGGGCGCGCAGGAAGGCGCGCAGCTCGGTCGATTGCCCGGGCTGGTCGAGCCGCACGTCGATCGCGGCGCGAAAGCCCTTCACGTGCAGGTTGGGCACCAGAGAGACCGCCAGGACCTTGCCCTGCGTCGTCGAGGGCACGATCTCGACCGCCTTCGGATCGGTGAGCCAGTAGGAGAGATCGCCGCCCGAGAAGTCGACGAGGAAGCGCCGGGTGCGCGGCTCGCTGGCATCGGCCGAGCCGCCGCTCGCCGTAGTGCGGGCGACGTAGGTGTTCACCACCCGGCCGCCGGGATGCAGGTCGTCGGTCTCGGCGAGCGCCCGGATCTTGTAGGACAGCTCCACCGCCTCGCCGGGCTTGTAGGGCTGCTTGGGCTGCCAGGAGGCCACGATGTTGTCGTGGGTCTCGTTCTCGGTCGGCAGCTCGACGAGGCGCACCGTGCCCTCGCCCCACTCGCCCTGCGGCTCGACCCAGTAGCCCGGGCGGCGGTGATAGAACGCCTCGAGGTCCTGGTAATCCTCGAACACCCGGTCACGCTGCATCAGCCCGAAGCCCTTCGGGTTGCGGTCCTCGAAGGCCGAGATCCAGCGCTCCTTCGGGTTGCGCAGGGGCCGCCAGATCCACTCGCCGCCGCCGGACTGCATCAGCAGCCCGTCGGAATCGTGCAGCTCGGGGCGGTAATCGTCCGAGTGGTGGCGGTCGTTCTCGCCGATGAAGAACATCGAGGTCAGCGGCGCGATCCCGACCGTGGTCAGTTCGCGGCGCGGATGCAGCGAGCAGCGCACGTCGACGACGGTCTCGTCGCCCGGATAGACCAGGAACTGGAACGCGCCGGTGCAGGACGGCCCGTCGAGGAGGGCGTAGATCACCGCCCGGTCGGCGCCCTTCGGCGGCATCTCGATCCAGAATTCGCGGAAGACCGGGAATTCCTCCGGCCCGCCGACGCCCTCGACGTTGACGGCGAGCCCCCTCGCCGACAGCCCGTAGAGCTGGTCGCGGCCGAGGAAGCGGTAGTAGCTGGCGCCCAGGAACGCGATCAGCTCGTCGAGCACGCCGGGCTTGTTGAGCGGGTAGTGCAGCCGGAAGCCGGCGAAGCCGAGATTGACCGGCAGCGGCTTGTCGATGGTGGTGCGGCCGTAATCGAACAGGCCGGGCTGGTAGGGCACCGGCGTCGGCACCCCGTCGCGCACGACGTTCACCGTCACCGGACGGGTATAGAGGAAGCCGAGATGGAACAGCTGGAGCCGGAACGGCCCGTCCTGGTCTCCGAGCAGCGCCTTGTCGGGCCGGAAGCGGATGTCGCGCCAGGCGTCGTAATCGAGCGAGGCGAGCGGCGCCGGCAGCGGCGCCACGTTGGCCTCGAACGGCACGCCCGCCAGGGCCTTCGCCCGGCGCACCACCTCGTCGAAGCGGAAGCGGGCTGGGCCGGACGGGGCCGGGCTCGGCGCCGGCGGCGGCAGGGCGCTCGGGCCGGGCTGGGTCGGCCCGACCTGGGCGGAGGCCGCCCCGGTCAGGGCGGCGGAGGAGAGCAGGCCGGCGAGGAGCGCGCGGCGCGAGGGTGCGATGGTCATGGCGGTCCGGATATAAGGCGCGCGTCGTGAACGCGCGTGCGCGTCGCCGCGCTGAATGGCCCGTCCGGCGCCGCTTGAGAAGGCCCCGCCACGTGACGTTGTCTTCATGCGGGGGCCCCGGCCGTGCCGCGGGCTGTATCCATCGTGCCACGTTGGGGAAATCCGGCGAAAATCCGCAAGACGGGGCTTGCGGCGGGGGGCCATGGTCCGTATCTACCGCCTTGCCCAATTTCGCACGTGCCTGTGGCCGCGTGCCGGTTGGTGGGCATCCGGACAAGAGGCCGGACAGCCGCCAGGGGTCTTAAAGGATCGATGGTCGGATAGGGGTGGATCCCTCCGGCCGGCATCCAGGTGGCGACACCGGACCCCGACAACAACCGGCAGCCGGAGGCAAAACCGGCGAACCCCGCTCTCCACGGGGGACGCAGCTTAAAGCAACGACGAACGGGCTTTTTTGGTCTCGTCGGCCCTCCAAAGGCCGACACCGAAGAGGCTTGTTTCTCCTTGCCCCGAGTGCGGATCGGGTTTCCCCGTTCCAAGCAAAGGCAGCTTCCGGGTGCTCTGTGCCCGCGTCGCACGGCGTGTCTCCACAGCACGTCCGCGCCGCGCCGCATCGCCCCCTGACGCCGGACGGCCGACGCGCGCCGTCTCGATCTCGACTTCGGGTTCCCGCGGGAGCCCTCTCGAACCTTTGGTGGGGCTGATCATGACCGATCGCATCCGCGATTTCCTGCGCGTGCGCCGAGAGCTCGGCCGGGACGAGGGTCCCGTGATGGTCCTCGACCTCGACGTCGTGCGCGACAACTACACCGCCTTCGCCCGCGCCCTGCCGGATACCCGGGTCTTCTACGCCGTGAAGGCGAACCCGGCTCCCGAGGTGCTGCGCGCGCTCGCCGAGATGGGTTCCTGCTTCGACACCGCCTCGGTCGTCGAGATCCAGATGGCGCTGGCCGCCGGCGCCACCGCCGACCGCGTGTCGTTCGGCAACACCATCAAGAAGGAGCGCTGCATCGCCCGCGCGCTCCAGCTCGGCGTGCGGCTCTTCGCCGTCGACTGCCAGGCCGAGGTCGACAAGATCGCCCGCGCTGCCGACGCGGTCAAGGTCGCCCGCGAGGACGTGCAGGTGTTCTGCCGCATCCTGTGCGACGGCGCCGGCGCCGAGTGGCCGCTGTCGCGCAAGTTCGGCTGCGTGCCCGAGATGGCGGTGGACGTGCTGGAGCACGCCTACCGGGGGGGCCTCAACGCCTACGGCGTGTCGTTCCACGTCGGCTCGCAGCAGGGCAACACGGAAGCCTGGGACGGGGCGCTCGCCTCCGCCTCGATGATCTTCCGCGAATGCGCCACCCGCGGCATCCATCTCTCGATGGTCAATCTCGGCGGCGGCTTCCCGACCAGGTACCTCAAGGCGGTGCCGGGCGTGGAATCCTACGGCGACGCGATCTTCCGGGCGCTGACCAAGCATTTCGGCAACCAGCTGCCGGAGACGATCATCGAGCCGGGCCGCGGCATGGTCGGCAATGCCGGCATGATCGAGGCCGAGGTCGTCCTGGTCTCGCAGAAGTCCGACGCCGCCGACGAGGTGCGGTGGGTCTATCTCGACATCGGCAAGTTCGGCGGCCTCGCCGAGACGATGGACGAGTCGATCCGCTACCGCATCGTCACCGAGCACGACGAGGACCGTACGGTCCCCTGCGTGCTCGCCGGCCCGACCTGCGACTCGGCCGACGTGCTCTACGAGAAGACCCCGTACCCGCTGCCGATCTCGCTCGCGATCGGCGACAAGGTGCTGATCGAAGGCGCCGGTGCCTACACCACCACCTACGCGGCGGTGGCGTTCAACGGCTTCCCGCCGCTTCAGTCCTACGTGATCTGAGGAATCGGCGCCGAACGGCGCCGCTTCTTCGGAACGATGCGCCGGCTCGACCGTTTTCGCGGGCCCCGGCGCTTTCCGCGTCTCTTGCAGCCACCGAACAAGTCCCGGACGGCCCGCCGCATGCGGCGGGTGCGAGGGCTGTCCTTTGCCCGTCTTCTGTCAGTATCGGGAGGGTACGGCCGTGTTCCAGATCCGCGACGAGCGCGCCGCCGATAGCGCCGCGCGCGAGCACCTGCTCGACTTGTGCTTCGGCGAAGCCCGCTTCGCCAAGACCTGCGAGCGCCTGCGCGAAGGGCGACTTCCGGCGGAAGGCCTCGCCCTGGTGGTCGAGATGGACGGCCGCCTGGTCGCAACCGTGAGACTGTGGAACGTCGAGGCCGGCGGCATCCCCGCCCTGATGCTCGGCCCGATCGCGGTCGACCCCGCGCTCCACGGACTCGGCATCGGCAACAAGCTGATGCGGGAGGCTCTGTCCCGCGCGGCGTCGTTCGGCCACCGGGCGGTGATCCTGGTCGGGGATGCGCCCTACTACGCCCGCTTCGGCTTCAGCCACGAGCGGGTCGGCACCTTGGGCCTGCCCGGCCCCTACGCGCCGGAGCGGTTCCTGGCCCTCGACCTCGTGCCGGGGGCCCTCGACGGCGCCGACGGCATGGTGCGGGCGACCGGGCGGGTGGTGCCGATGACGGTTCCAGCGGAGGAGTTCCGCGTCGCGGCGTAACGAGGCGGGCGGGTTCCAGACCCGCCCCTTTCCCTGACGATCGTCGCGAAGCGGCCCTGTACGCTGCACCGTTGCAGACGGACGCTTCGCGACTTTTTGCGCTGGACCCCGGATCTCCTTCCACGTCGTCTCAGTCGTCCGGGACAGGGCGCAGTGCCTGATTGCTCAAGTGCTGAGGTTGCCAGGCGGTCGTTTACCCCCCGACCACCCGCACCTCCGGCACACCCTCCTCCACGATCCCCCGTGCTCCCTCGGCGATCAGCCGCGTGACGAGGTCCGCGTAATCCGCCCGCGTCAGCCCCGCGCCGGGCCGGAACCAGAGATAGTGCCAGTTGACCATGCCGAAGAACGACATGGTCACGGGCTTCAAGAGCGCCGTGCCGGCGAGATGCGGCGCGACGCCGGCAATCGCCTCGGAGAACAGGCGGACCAGTTCGCGCTCGCTCTCCTTCAGCTCTGCCTGCCGCTCGGGCGAGAGCAGGCCGAGATGGTTGATCTGCACCTTGTGCTGGGCGTCGGCATCCCGGTAGGCCTCGAGCAGGGCGCCGGCGAGGCTGCGCAGGCGCGGCTCGGGCGCAAGGCCCGGACGGTCGGCGGCCTCGACCGCCTCCAGCAGCTCCTCGAGGTGCAGCCGGATCACGTCGAAGAGGATCTCGTCCTTGTCACGATAGTAGTGGTAGAGGTTCGCCTTCGAGACGCCACAGGCCTCGGCGATCCGGCTCATCGAGGCGCGGTCGTAGCCGTGGGCGGCGAACAGCTCGGCCGAGCGATCGAGGATCGCCCGGCGCTTGTCGTCGTAGTCGCTGGCGCGGGTGCGGGCCATGGGGTCTCGTCGCTACTCACACTATTCTCGGGGGCGCTGGTCGATGACGCGGCGGGCCTTGCCGAGGGAGCGCTCGATGCCTCCCGGGGGCAGCACCTCCACCGTCGCGGTGACGCCGATCGTGTCCTTGACCGCGTGGCAGAGCCGGTCGGCGGCGGCCTCCCGCAGGTCGGCGATGTCGGCCTCCGGCCGCGCCTCGACGCGGATCGTCATGGTATCGAGCCGGCCCTCGCGGGAGAGCACCACCTGGTAATGGGCCGAGAGGGCCGGGATGGTGAGGATCTTCTCCTCGATCTGGCTCGGGAAGACGTTGACCCCGCGCACGATCATCATGTCGTCGGAACGCCCGGTGATCTTCTCCATCCGGCGCATCGCCCGGGCGGTGCCGGGGAGCAGCCGGGTCAGGTCGCGGGTGCGGTAGCGGATCACCGGCATCGCCTGCTTGGTGAGCGAGGTGAAGACCAGCTCCCCCTCCTCCCCGTCCGGCAGGACCTCGCCGGTGCGCGGATCGACGATCTCCGGGAAGAAGTGGTCCTCCCAGATGTGCAGCCCATCCTTGGTCTCGACGCACTCGCTCGCGACCCCCGGCCCCATCACCTCGGACAACCCGTAGATGTCGACGGCGTGGAGGTCGAACGCCTCCTCGATCTCGGCGCGCATCGCGTTGGTCCAGGGCTCGGCCCCGAAGATGCCCACCTTGAGCGAGGAGGCGCGCGGGTCGAGCCCCTGGCGCCGGAACTCGTCGAGGATTGCCAGCATGTAGGACGGCGTCACCATGATGATGTCGGGCTTGAAGTCCTGGATCAGCTGGACCTGGCGCTCGGTCATCCCGCCCGACATCGGGATCACCGTGCAGCCGAGGCGCTCGGCGCCGTAATGCGCCCCCAAGCCCCCCGTGAACAGCCCGTAGCCGTAGGCGACGTGGATCAGCATCCCGGGCCGCCCGCCCGCCGCCCGGATCGAGCGCGCCACCACGTCGGCCCAGACATCGATGTCGGCCTTGGTGTAGCCCACCACCGTCGGCTTGCCGGTGGTGCCCGACGAGGCGTGGATGCGCGCCACCTCCTCGCGCGACACCGCGAACATCCCGAAGGGATAGTTCGCCCGCAGGTCGGCCTTGGCGGTGAAGGGGAAGCGGGCGAGGTCAGGCAGGTCCGAGAAGTCGCGCGGGTGCACACCGGCGGCATCGAAGGCGGCGCGATAATGCGGGACGTTGGCGTAGGCGTGGTGCAGGGTCTCGCGCAGCTTCTCGCGTTGCCAGGCGGCGAGCTCGTCCCGCGAGGCGGTCTCGAACCGGTCGAGCTCGGAAGCGTCCGGCACCATGCGGGCGAGCTTGCGGGGGGCGATCTGGAGCATGGCGTTTCTCCCTGGAAGAGTGTCCCTGAGATACTTCTTATGATTATCCGATCGACGTCATTGGCCGGTCTGACACCCTCGGCATCATCCCGGGGCTCGCCGCAGGCGAGAGCCCGGGATCGAGAACCGCAGGTGGCGCAGAACGCGCAACGCGTTCCGCTAGACTTCGAAGATCCTGCGCTTCCGGCTTTCGGGCTCGGCTACGCACCCCCGGAACGACCCGGTGGGCTGCAAGTCGGTCGAGCAGATCGAGCAGTCGCCGCTCAGCCCTCCCCCGCCAATACCGTCCCCGGCACGGTCCGCGAATGCCCGCGGAACTCCGCCACCACCCGCCCTTCCGCGTCGGTGACCGTCACGTCGTAGATGCCCGAGCGCCCCTCGCGCACCCGCTCGACGGCCCGCGCCGTCAGCACCTCGCCGCGCCGGCCCGGGCGCAGGAAGGTGACCGCACAATGCTGCGCCACCGCCCGCTGATCGTAGGCGTTGCACGCGAAGGCGAAGGCAGAATCGGCGAGGGCGAAGATGAAGCCGCCGTGGCAGGAGCCATGGCCGTTCACCATGTCGTCGCGCACCCGCATCGACACAACCGCCTCCCCGGGCCCGGCATGGTCGAGGCTCATGCCGAGCCCCTGGCTCGCCCGATCCTCCTCCCACATCGCGGCGGCGCAGGCGCGGGCCCGCTCCTCCGGTGTCACCGGGAGCGTCCGGTGAAGCGGGCCGGGCGCTTCTCGAGAAAGGCCGCCACGCCCTCGCGGTAATCCGGCGAGCGCCCGGCCTCGCCCTGAAGGTCGCGCTCGACGTCGAGCTGCGCGGCGAGGTCGCTCGTCTCCGAGGCGTCGAGGGCGCGGCGGATGAGCGCCAGGCCGTAGGTCGGCGCCTGCGCCAGGTGCGCGGCGAGGCGATGGGCCTCCGCCATCAGCTCGGCATCGTCGACCACCCGCCAGATCATGCCCCAGGATTCCGCCTGCTCGGCGGTGATCGGCTCGGCGAGCAGGGCCATGCCGCGGGCCCGGGCCCGGCCGGCGAGGCGCGGCAGGAGCCAGGTGCCGCCGGCATCCGGGATCAGCCCGAGCTTGGCGAAGGCCTGGAGGAACTTCGCCGAGCGCGCCGCGAGCACGAGGTCGCCGTGGAAGGCGAGGCTGGCGCCCGCGCCCGCCGCCACGCCGTTGACGGCGCAGATCAACGGCATCGGCAGGTCGCGGATCTGCTTGACCAGCGGGTTGTAGAACGCCTCGAGGGTGCGCGAGAGGTCGGGCTCGACGTCCGGCGCGAAGTTGCGAGCGGCGAGGTCCTGGCCGGCGCAGAAGCCGCGGCCGGCCCCGGTGAGGATCAGCGCCCGGCATTCCGGATCGGCGGCAGCGTCGCTCAACGCCTCGCGCAGGGCGAGGTGCAGCGGCTCGTTGAAGGCGTTGAGCCGGTCGGGCCGGTTGAGCACCAGAACGCGGTAGCCCGCGTGGCGCTCCGTCAGCACGAGAGTCTCGCCGGTTGCCTCGCTCATGGTGCGCCCTCCCCGTCCCGCCGTGTCGGATGTCCCCGCCGGCGCGATCTATTGACCAACCGGACGGTAAATTATAAAGCTGTGCGGGCGAAGTCAAACGTGCGCGCCGTTAGCCGAACGCCAGGGTGGACGGACGCCGCGCAGGATTGCAAAGCACGCACGGGCGGGCTCTCAGAGGCCCGTGACGCCAGCGACCGGGCTCCAACCGGCGTGGCCCGTAAACGGGAGGACACCACCATGAGGCGCATCGTCTGGGCGCTCGCCCTTGCCGGCACCGTGCTGGCCGGTCCCGTGCTGGCGCAGCCGATCAAGATCGGCGTCACGATCGCCAAGACCGGCCCGGCGGCCTCGCTGGGCATCCCGCAGTCCAACACCGTGACGCTGCTGCCGACCGAGATCGGCGGCCAGAAGGTCGAGTGGATCGTCCTCGACGACGCGACCGACACCACCAAGGGCGTCGCCAACGCGCGCAAGCTCGCCAGCGACGACAAGGTCGACGCGATCGTCGGCTCGTCGGTGACGCCGGTCTCCCTGGCGCTGATCGAGGTGGCGGCCGAGGCCAAGGTGCCGCTGATCAGCCTCGCCGCCTCCTCCAAGATCGTCGCCCCGATGGACGACAAGCGCCGCTGGGTGTTCAAGGCGCCGCAGAACGACGCCCTGATGGCCGAGGCGATCGCCACCCACATGGCGAAGGCCGGGGTGAAGTCCGTCGGCTTCATCGGCTTCAACGACGCCTACGGCGACGGCTGGCTCTCCGAGATCGCGCCCCGGCTCGAGGCCAAGGGCATCAAGCTCGCCGCCACCGAGCGCTACGCCCGGACCGATACCAGCGTGACCGGCCAGGTGCTGAAGGTGATGGCGGCGAAGCCCGACGCGGTGCTGATCGCCGGCTCCGGCACCCCCGCCGCCCTGCCGCAGAAGACGCTCAAGGAGCGCGGCTACGCCGGCAAGTACTACCAGACCCACGGCGTTGCCAACGCCGACTTCCTGCGCGTCGGCGGCAAGGACGTGGACGGTACGGTGCTGCCGGCCGGGCCCCTGCTGGTGGCCGAGCAGCTGCCCGAATCGAACCCGGTGCGCAAGGTCGCTCTCGACTACACCAAGGCCTACGAGGCGAAGTTCGGCGCGGGCTCGCTCGCGACCTTCGGCGGCCATGCCTACGACGCCGAGGTGCTGCTGGCGAACGCGATCCCCGTCGCGCTGAAGACCGCCAAGCCCGGCACGCCCGAGTTCCGCGCCGCGCTCCGAGACGCGATCGAGGGCCTGAAGGAGGTCGTCTACACCAACGGCGTCGTCACCATGACCCCGACCGACCATGTCGGCCAGGACGACCGCGCCCGCGTGATGGTGACGATCGAGAACGGCCGCTGGAAGCTCTTGTCCGCGACGAACTGAGGCGGGGCTGCCGCCTGCTCAGTGAGACAATCCGTCAACGATCGGGATCCCCTCCCCCGTGTGGGAGAGGGGACCATGCGTCGGATTTTCGGCGCGTATCAAGCGGAAGCCGAGTGAGATCCCTGGGGCCCTCCTTCGAGGCTGCCGCTCGCGGCAGCACCTCAGGATGAGGTCGCAGGGAGGATGAGCTTAGACAAACCAACCCGACAGGCCCCGAGTTCTCCGCCGTGGACGCCACGATCCTCCTTCTCCTCCTCCAGGATGGCGTCGTGAACGGCGCGATCTACGCGCTGATCGCCCTGTCGCTGGTCCTGGTCTTCACCGTCACGCGGGTGATCCTGATCCCGCAGGGCGAGTTCGTCGCCTACGGGGCACTGACCCTGGCGAGCCTGGAGGCCGGCACCCTGCCCGGCACCGTGCCGCTGCTCCTCGGCCTCGGGGCCCTCGCCTTCCTGGCCGATTGCGCCGAGACGCGCCCGACCATGAGCGGCCGGGTGCTGCTGCGCCTCGCCCTTCGCGACCTCGCCCTGCCGATCGTGGTGGCGGCCATCGCCTGGTTCCTCGCACCGATGAAGCCCGGCCTCGTGGTCGAGATCCTGCTGACGCTCGCCATCGTGACGCCGATGGGCGGCTTCCTGCACGCGGTGGCGTTCCGGCCGCTCGCCCACGCCTCGGTGCTCGTGCTGCTGATCGCCTCGGTCGGCGTGCACCTGGCGCTGACGGGCCTCGGCCTCGTCTTCTTCGGCGCGGAAGGCTCGCGCACCCCGCCGCTCTCAGAGGCCTCGTTCCCCGCCGGTCCCCTGCTGGTCAGCGGGCAGTCCCTGTGGATGATCGGCCTCACCCTCGCGATCATCGTCGCGCTCTGGCTGTTCTTCTCGCGCACGCTGCTCGGCAAGGCCTTGATCGCCACCGCCGTGAACCGGCTCGGCGCCCGGCTGATGGGCATCGCGCCCTCGCTCGCCGGGAGGCTGAGCTTCTCGGTCGCGGCCTTCATCGGGGCTCTCTCGGGCGTGCTGATCGCGCCGCTCACCACCGTCTACTACGACACGGGCTTCCTCATCGGCCTCAAGGGATTCGTCGCCGCGATCATCGGTGGGCTCGCGAGCTACCCGGCGGCGGCGGCCGCCGCGATCCTGGTCGGCATCATCGAATCCGTCGCCTCGTTCGAGGCCAGCGCCTTCAAGGAGGTGATCGTGTTCATGGCGATCATCCCGGTCCTGCTCTGGCGCTCCCTGCGCTCGGCCCCGATCGAGGACGAGGAGTAACCATGCCGACCCGCGTCCTCGCCGGCCTCACGGCGCTGCTGATCGTCGCCCTGCCCTTCCTGCCCGGCGTGCCGCCGTTCTGGCTCACGCTCCTCACCTATGCGGGCCTCTCGGCCATCGTGGTCACGGGGCTCGTGGTGCTCACCGGGGTCGCGGGCATCACGTCGTTCGGACAAGCGATGTTCGTCGGCATCAGCGCCTACGCCACGGCGCTCCTCACCACGCAGGGCGGCCTGTCGCCGTGGCTGTCCCTGCCGGTGGCCCTGCTGCTGTCGGCGGCGGCGGCCTGGGTCATCGGCGCGATCACGCTCCGGCTCTCGGGCCATTACCTGCCGCTGGGCACCATCGCCTGGAACATCTCGTTCTTCTACGTGCTGGGCAACACCGACGCGCTCGGCCGCTACGACGGCCTCACCGGCCTGCCGCCGATCAGCGTGCTCGGCCACCCGATCCTCGGCGGGGCCGAGGCGCTGCTCCTCACCTGGGGGTTCCTGGCCCTGAGCCTGTGGCTGACCCACCGCCTGCTGCGCTCGCGCACCGGCCGTGCGATCCGGGCGCTCAAGGGCGGGGTCGTGGCGGCCGAATCGTTCGGGGTCGACACCGCGCGGGTGAAGATCGTCGCCTTCGTCTACGCGGCGATGCTGGCGGCCCTGTCCGGCTGGCTCTACGCCCATATCCAGCGCGCCATCAACCCGACGCCGTTCGGCATCAATGCCGGTATCGAGTACCTGCTGATGGCGGTGATCGGCGGCGCCGGCTCGATCGGCGGCGGCGTCTTCGGGGCCGTACTGGTGACGGTGCTGAAGGACCAGCTCCAGAACGTGCTGCCGCTCATCTTCGGCGCGCAAGGAAATTTCGAGGCGATCGTGTTCGGGATCCTGCTGGTGCTGATGCTCCAGCGCGCGCCGGACGGGTTGTGGCCGCTGATCGTCCGCCGCTCCGTCGCCGCCCCGCCCGACCGCGGGCCGGCGGGCCAGCCCCTGGCGCCGCGCCCGGCTGCCGCGCCCGGCACGGTGCTGCTGGAGGCCGCGAACCTGCGAAAGACCTTCGGGGGCCTCGTCGCCGTCAACGATATCGGCTTCACGGTCGCGGCCGGCGAGGTGGTGGCGCTGATCGGACCGAATGGGGCTGGCAAGAGCACCACCTTCAACCTCGTCACCGGCGTGGCTCGCCTCACCGCCGGGGCAGTGCGCCTGACCGGGCGCGACGTCGCCGGCCTGCCGGCCCGGCGCATCGCCCGGCTCGGCTGCGCCCGCACCTTCCAGCACGTCAAGCTCGTCGCCGGCATGTCGGTGATCGAGAACGTGGCGCTCGGCGCCCACTTGCGCGGCTCCGCCGGCCCGGTCCGCGGGGCGCTCGGCCTCGACGCCGCCGAGGAGGCGGCGCTCTTCGCCGAAGCCGACAGGCAGCTCGCCCGGGTCGGCCTGTCCGCCTGCCGCGACCTGCCGGCCGGCAGCCTGGCGCTCGGCCAGCAGCGCATCGTCGAGATCGCCCGCGCCTTGTGCCTCGGCCCCCAGCTCCTCCTCCTCGACGAGCCGGCCGCGGGGCTGCGCCATCAGGAGAAGCAGGCGCTCGGCGACCTCCTGCGCCGCCTGCGGCAAGAGGGCCTGGGCATCCTGCTCGTCGAGCACGACATGGATTTCGTGATGGGGCTCGCCGACCGGCTGGTGGTGATGAATTTCGGCGCCAAGCTGTGCGAGGGCGCGCCGGCGGCCGTGCGCCGCGATCCCGCGGTGGTCGAGGCCTATCTGGGGAGCGCCGCATGACCGTCCCGATGCTCGAAGCGGAGAACCTCTCCGTCGCCTACGGCAAGGTCGAGGCGGTGCGAGGCGTGTCGCTGCGGGTCGAGCCCGGGCGGCTCGTCACGGTGCTGGGCGCCAACGGCGCTGGCAAGACGACGCTCCTCAACGCGCTGATGGGGGTGCTGCCGGCCCGCGGCCGCATCCGCTTCGAGGGACGCGACGTTGCGCGACTTCCGGTCGAGGCGCGCGTCGCACAGGGCCTGAGTCTGATCCCCGAGCGCCGCGAGCTGTTCTCGACCATGAGCGTCGAGGACAACCTGAAGCTCGGCGCCTTCCGGTTCCGCAACACGGGCAGCAAGGGCGGCGATCTCGAGGAGATGTACCGCCTCTTCCCCCGCCTCGCCGAGCGCCGGCGCCAGCACGCCGGCACCCTCTCAGGGGGCGAGCGCCAGATGCTCGCCATGGCGCGCGCCCTCATGGGCCGCCCGCGCCTCCTGATGCTCGATGAGCCGAGCCTCGGCCTCGCGCCGCTCATCGTCGCCGAGGTGATGCGCACGGTGGCGCGCCTGCGCGACGAGGGGGTGGCGATCCTCCTCGTCGAACAGAATGCCCGCGCGGCGCTCCAGATCGCCGATCACGGCTACGTCCTCGACGGCGGTAGCGTCGTACTCCAGGGCGACAGCCGCACGCTGCAGGGCGATGCACGGGTGGTCGAGACCTATCTCGGCACCCTCGCGGTCGACGAAGCCCCGCCGAGCCGCGCCGCCTCCGGACGCTGAGCCGGGACGGCTCCGCCTTTGGATGTCATTCGATGTACACTCGCCCGGCGAGCTGACCGATCCGCTACGCGGGGATCCAGGCGAAGCGCCCGGCCTCATCCCAGGCGCCGGCCTCGCCGAGCGATGCGGCGAAGACGCCGGAGAGACGCGCCCGCCCGGCCTCGACCATCGGCCCGTCGAAAGCCACCGGCCGGCAGCGCGCGGCAAGGCCCGGCCCGAAGGCGCCGGCGCGGACTCGGACCGGCTGCTGATCGTGAGGCAGTGCGGCACCGTGGATGGCGCGCTGTACTGCAAAGAACTTTCCGCGAACGGCAGACCTTTTCCGTCTGTACTGCAATGACACGCATAGGAACTACCGCCGATCGGCAGGGTAATTTCTCTCTGCAATGTATTGCTTGAATCGTTATACGTTGGAAAACCCTGTACCGCAGAACCATCGACGGTTGATAGTACACTATCGATGCTCCCGGTTTGATCATGCAAATCGAGCGCACCTCGCGCGAATATGGCACCGCCGCCCACGTCCTTGAAATTGACTCCAAATTTGATGCTGAACATGCCGAGCCCCAACACTTAAAAACAAATTTTTAGGCTAATTCTTGCAAGAAGATCAGATTTATCCATGGCAGACATGCAACAGTGAGCCTGCCCATCGCGTTCCAGGCAGGCAGGCCGGAGGAAGGTCAGCAGCGTATCCTGCCGCTCTCTCGTCCGACGATGGAGGACGGCCGTTTTTCGCGCCCTCGAACCCCATGCTCCGTGCTCCGTGCCGATCGTGCAAAACTTCGTCCCTGGGCAAATTCCAGTTGTCATTCAATCTGATGATGCCGATTAAATCAGATCAGCGCATAGATGACATCAAATCGATAACCGAAACGGGTGATCAACCGGCACGCATACGATAACTGAGATCTTGGGAGGGATGAATGCGTCTGCTCGCTGCGCCGCTCGCGGCGTTGTTGATGGTCGGCTGCGTGGTGCCTGCGTCGGCGCGCTGCCCGCTCTACCTGCCGATGCGCGTCGGTCCGGCCACCGGGAACCCGGAGAAGGACACAGTCGGGCTGTTCTGCGCGCAGCCCGAGGCCGCCCTGGCCACGGCGCCCGCCGGTGGCAGCCGCTCGCCGGTGCGCGTGGGCGCGCCGATGGGAGACGCGGAGAAGGACACGATGGGTTTCGCACCGTCGTCGAGCACGGAGCAAGCCGCGCGGTGATCCGTGACCGGGGCGAGGATCCGCGCCGGCCCAGGGCCACTGATCCCAGCACGGTGTGCGGGGTGCGTTCCACCGAATGCCTTCCTCCGGGCCCGGATCCTCGCAAGGGGCTTGCCGGAACCGCCGGTCCCAGGTACCTACGGGCAGGGTGTCTGTCGCCGAGGCTGTCGTCCAATCGCACACTAGGCGCTCGGAGAGTGAAGACCAAACCCGAGGGCCTGTAGCTCAATGGTTAGAGCCGACCGCTCATAACGGTCTGGTTGCAGGTTCGAGTCCTGCCGGGCCCACCACTCTAACCCCTTGAAAATACTGCAAAGCGCCATCCGCACTACGGAGTGATCTTCGGTTCAACGAACCTAAGAGGCAGCCTTGCGCACGCTCGTGAAGTCCAGCACGTCGGCGGCCTTCCGGAGGTGGGTCGGGCTGAAACGACCGTAGACCCGCTCGGTGATCGCCGTGTTCGAGTGGCCCAGCATCTGCGCTACTTCGGCCATCGGCACGCCGGCCTCGACCATGTGAACCGCTGCCGTGTGGCGCAGGACGTGGGGCGAGACCTTCTCCAGGCCGGCCGCCTTCACCGCGGCGTTGAACCCTGTCTTGATGCTGGCGACTGGGCCCCCGGCCCATTCGATCACGTAGTCGGATAGAGCCTCGCGCTGCGCCTTGCTGAGGGCTGCCCGGAGCCCTGCATTCATCGGGACGATCGCCCGCCCTTTGCGCGGGCCGGTGTCGGAGGTGCGCAGGTTGATCTGCCCGCGTTCGAAATCGACCCGGTCCCATGTCAGCTCGAGCACGGCGCCGACGCGGGCGCCTGTGGCGAGCATGAGGTGGATCGCGTTCTGGATGTGCGGCGCGGCCGGCGCGTCAAGGAGCTTTGCGATCTCGGGACGGGTCAGGTACCGCTCTTTCGGCGCGGGCTTCGCCGGACGTTCGATCTTCGGCGCCTTGTCCGGCCCGAGGGCCCAGAGCAGCACCGTGCGCAGATGCCCGAGCTCGGTCCAGATCGTGCCGTCGTGCTTGCCGGCGGCGCGGCGCTTCGCCGTGTAGTCCTTGCACATGTCGTTGTTGATCTGGTCGGGCCGAAGATGCCCGAAGTGCGGCCCCATCGCCTTCCATTCGTGCATCATCGCGACCGCGACGCGTCGACCATCCTTCTCCCGCCGGTACCCCTCCCAGAGATCGGCGATAGTCGCGCCCTTGGGAGCGGCGACCTCGCGCCGGATCACGTCGAGGGCTTCGCGCTCCGCGTCCTTGGCCGTGAGTGCGTCAAGACGATAACGCCGTCGCTTGCCGTCGGCCCACCAGGAGACGACGTAGCGGCCATTGAGTCGTCCGATCCGATAGTCGCCTGACATTGCTCGAATTCCACCACCGCGTCGGGCGGTATCCTAAGCAGCCGCGAGCCGACGCGGAAAGCCCGCAATTCGCGCCGCTTGATGAGGTTGCGGACGTGGTTCGCCGAGCAGCCCCAGCGCTCGGCAACCTGCTCGGGTGTTAGGGGCCGCGGCACGGCGCTCGCCATGTCTTAGACCTCCTCTCCATCTGTGGGGACCGGTGCGGGGCGGTCGGCCCGCCACCCAACGAGCGGCATCCCGAGCGGCACGCGGCTGTGGCCGCGCGCCAGCGGATGGATCGGCGCGCCGTCGGCGGTGAGCGCGAAGGCGTCCAATGGGTGGGTGCCGTCGAGCGACAGCGCCGCGATCACCCGGTCAGCGTGAAGCCCGGGCGCCAGCAGGTTGCCCCAAGCGACGATGCGCACGGACGCCGCGGCGGAGAGCGTTCGGATGCGGGCGAGGTTCGCGTGGCGCGCGGCCTTGAGCGCGGCCACGTCCTGGCCAGCCAGCAACGCCTCAAGCTCCCGCGGATCGGTGGCGATCCGGTCATCAGCGTTGACGACCGTGAACCCGCCGATGCCGGGCCGGTCCTGCAGGAGCGCCCGCAGCCGACAGATGGTCGGGTCGTTTCGATCCGCGCCGGCCGTGCTCGGGTTGCGCATGCAGACCAGCGCGCGCGGCTCATTGGACCACCAGCGGTCCAGTCGGTAGCGGTGCAGGCCGCAGGAGGAGAGCTCGGCCGAGCCGCGGAGGGGGTCAGTTCGCATGCGCGCTCTCCCCGGCAGACGGGGTGGCCGTCACCAAATCAGCATCATCACCCGGCAAGACTCCGCGCCCGTGCCGGTTGGCTCGCTTGTGCCGGATCTTCGCGACGATCTCGGGCTTCATCGTGCGGGCAAGCTCAGCCTCAGCGCACGCCATCATGTCGAGGCCGGCCCACGCCGCGAGCGCGGCCAGGGTGTTCAGCGTGCCGCCCATCTCCAGTGCCGGCGTGCCGGCCGGGCGGCCCCATACGTAGCGGCCGATCGCGATATACCCCTCGAGCGTCTGGCCGAGAGCCTGCTGCAGCTCGGCATGCTCTTCGCCGGCGCGGTCCCGGCGCTCGGGCATGTCGGTTGGGTCATCCCCCGCGACGTACTGGAAATGCCGATAGACGCGGTCCTGGTAGCTGCCGCCGCAGCCGACCTGGAGCCCCCGGAGAGCGGACCGAACCCACGGATGATCATCGCCACGGCCGCTCACGAAGAGCGCCGCGAGGTCGCTCATGTGCCGCTCCTCGGCCTCATCGGCGGCGAGGCGGCGGGCCTGCGCGATCGCGTCGCCGGGGGCTTCGGTCGCGCGAGCTGTCACGGGTCCCGACAGCAGATCCTGCAGCGCGACAGCAGTGTGCTCCGCTTGGTCGGCCGAGACGCCAGCCCGAACGGCGGCGCCATCCCGGAAGTACCGGATACTGGCCTTCACTCGCTCCTCTAGGATGGACACCGTACCGGCCTGCCGCGCGCCCGGCACTGCCTCGAACCGCCCGTCGTCCATCTCAGCAGTCGAGCGGGCCCAGGCGAGGTTGCCATTCAGGGAGCGGTAGACGACGACCTCGGCGCCGTCGGAGAGCGGCGCACCGGCCTGAATCGCGGCCGTGTAGAGAAGCCTGTAACCATCAGGCGCCGTTTTGTGTGATGAGAGCGTGACCTGGCCGGTCCTGCTGCACCGATAGACCAGGACAAGGTCATAATCGGTCAGCGGCTCGTTGGTCTGTACCCGGGCGCCGCGGAACAGCACCTCGTAGAGACGGCCAGAGCGGATGTGTCGGACGATCTCGGGCCCAGGCAGCTGCGCTCCTGGCACCGCGAACGGCCACGAGGTCTCGCGGCTCTCGCCGGAGCGGGATGGCACCTGGCCGGTCCCGCCGCAGGTCCGGCACTGGTCCTGCCGCGTCTCGGTATGCCGGTCCTCGTAGGTGGCCGAGCCGGTGCCGGAGCACGTGGCGCAGGGGACGGTGATGGTGGGCATTGCTGTGCCTCATTTTGGGGTGAGCTAAGCTGGCGCGATAAAGCATCGAGTTGATCTTGAAAAAATTGTTGTCAATTTATTCGCCTTATCCTTGTGAGCGATGAATGTAACCCCATTTAACCTGAGCCTCGAACACATCTCCAGATGTATCGTTTACTCGTTGACTTTTTTTAATGATTTCATTTCTGAATGTCATTTGATGTTGATCTGTGTTTATTGTTGCGGAGGCCCGCCGATGGAACGAGAATACAAAACGTGATCGGAAATCGAGGACATAGTCATAGAACATGTTCGTCGGCGTCCTATCGGAGACAGGATGGTAAATTTTAAATTCATATTCGAAGATGGTCATGGAGATCCGCATATTTTCGAAATGGAAACCTTAGGTATAGACGAAAAAGGGTGCATATTTTTTGATGAATACATTAGGCAACTCATTGAAGCGCTCGACGAGACTTACAAAATAGTTCGGCCTGAGCCGAATTGAGATATACATTCCTCATGATTCTATGACATCTGCGAACGAGGCGGGCATGGCGCTTACTGCCGCTTCGAAGAGCGGTAGGTCAGGTGCGCAGTGTCGGCTGCCCCTTCGGTCGATCAAGCCGCAGCGCGGGGATTGTAATCGTTCAACAAGTCGCTCTAAAAATTTCCAGTGATCCGGCACAAATCTCCGAAATTTCAAGCGATCACTGGATGTTGGATCGATTTGGGAGCAAGAAAGTTGGCGCGCGCAAAGTCGAATACGCTGATGAGGCGCTGTACCCTCTGGGTGGAGGGCAAAGGCAAAGCGATTTTGTGCGATGTGCGCGATGTCAGAAGCTCTGGTGCTCTCGTTGTCGTTGACCCAGGTGTTTGCCCTCACGACAGGATTGTTCTTCGGTTGCGCAACGCCAGAGATTTCCTTCTCTGTCGAGTCGTATGGCGCGGGCGAAACGAGATCGCCGTGGTCTTTCTCTCCAGGCGCGAGAAGGTCGAGTTTGGATTGGCAGCGTACTGACGTTTCCTCGAACGCGCCGCCGCCGCCCGCGAAGCTATGGATGATCATGTCGCGCGGCATCACGGCTGCTCCGGCGTGCTGTCGATGTTGGTGGGGTGAGCGAATCAGCCTGAGCCCGGCCTGAACTGGAACAGGCCGAGAGCGTTGACGTGCCTTCAGGAGGAGGCACACCATGAACACGGACAACGGGAAGATGGCCGAGTCCACCTACGATGCCGGCAAGGGCAAGCCCGCCTCTCAAGCGACCGAGGACGACATTGCTGCTCCCCGCCTGACTCCGCAGGGGCGCGAGAACCCGGAAGCCGCCGGTGAGGATGCGACCGATCCGAACGGCGGAGCGAAGCAGGGACAGCGCGATAAGGCGGAGGGATAGCGGCTCGCGATCAAGGCTGCGGTCGACCATCAGCGCCCGCTCACGCTCGTCGCCACCATCGGCAGCTCGCCGCGCTCGGCCAGCGCCTCGAGGTCCGGGATCATCTCCGCCTTGATCTCGGCCCGGGCGTAGGACCAGCCCGGCAATAGGTCGTGCTGGTACTGGCCGTTGACCCGGCACAAGCCCGGGACGCCGGACCACCGCTCGATCCACACCCCGCGGCGCGGGCGGGTCATGTCGATGTGCATCACGTTGCGTTCCCCGAGCCGGGTGTGGTCGGCGATGACGGCGTGGAGGGTCCGGGCGGCGCGGGCCGCGGCGGCACGCTCCTGCATGGTCGGCGGTGGGAGGGGCTTCTGGGCACGGTCAGTCACATCCGCCTCCCGACGATCCGCCATCACTGGACGAGGACGAGCCGCCATCCGACGCGCAGGACCCGTCGTCGTGGCTGTGGCTCACCGACGTGTCGGGTGCCGCGTGGCCGCCGTAGAGCGGCGACAGCGGGTGCAGCGGGCTGAGCGTGTCGAGGGAATTGCCGGGCAGCGAGGCGCTCGCGCTCGGCGCCCCGTTGGCTCGCCACTGGTACTCGCGGCGCCGAGCCTCCATTGCCTCCCGGCGCGCCCTCTCCTCGCGGCGGCGTTTGGACCATTCGACAATCATGCCGTCCTCCCCGCCGTCGCTGCCGGCCCGATCGCCCGGTGCACTGCCGCCGTCAGGGCCCGTGCCCGGCTCAGCCGCACCTCCGGCGCCCCGCGTGGCCGCACCGGCTGCTCGACCGTGACGCGCCCGCCTGCCTCGACAGCTTCGACCGCCTCGACGAGGCAGGGATGGCGCTCCATGAGGTTGGCGACGCGCCGCAGGTCGAGGCGCCTGCCGCCGATCTGGACGAAAAGGGGCGGCGCATCGTCCGATGGCGGCTGACCGGTCCGTTCATCGGCAAGGAATCGGCTGACGGCCATTACGAGCCGATCGGCTCCCGCGAGCGCCGAGACCGTCACGTCGATATTGGCTCGCGCCTGATGGGTGACCGGCAGGTCGTGCAGGCCCTCCAATCGCTCGGCATGCCGCCGGCAGCGGTCCTGGTGCAGGGCCGCGGTTTGGAGGTCGCGCCCGAGGGCGCCCAGGTCGTGATCGCGCAGGGCGTCGGCGAGGGTCATCGCGCGACCTCCCTGCGAGCGAGGTCGGCCATCAGGCGCCCGATGTAGGCCCGACCCTCAGCCGGAAGGGTGCGCAGCGTCCGGACCGTGTCGGCCTCGTCACGAGAGAGGCTGAGAGCTTGGGCGTCCCAAGCCAGGTCGCCGACATCGACCTCGAGCGCGGCGGCAATCCGCGCCAGCTTGTCGTGCGGTATTGCACCGCCGCGCTCGTAACCGGAGACGGCGCCGCGGGCCAGCCTTGCCCGGTCCGCCAGCTCGACCTGGGTCATACGCCGCCGTTTGCGGATCTGGACGATGCGCTCGCTGACGGCGCGGTCGCGCGTGCTGCTGCTCATGACGGGCTCCTCTGGCTGTAGAGGGATCGACGGGGCGGGAGGGACTTGGTCAGCGGCGCGGTCGCGCGGCGGGCCGGCCGGCCTGGCGGCAGCGGCTGGCCGCCGGCGATTGGGCGGGCGTGCGGATCCCTGACGCCGTGGTGGGCGTCGGACTGGCGCCGGGCCTTGTCGATCCGCCTGCGGTCGTTCGCCGTCTTGCGGTCGTGGCAGTCGGTGCAGAGGACCTGAGCGTTCGAGAGGACCGCGGGGCCGCCGAGGGCATCCGGAACCACGTGGTCGACCTCGAACCGGCCGACCTGCAGGCGGCAAGAGCAGCGCTCACCTGTCGACAACAGGCCCTCGCACTGGCCGGCGGCGCGCTTGATGGCCTCGCGCTGCACTTTCTTGGAGAAATTCGTCCGGGCCATCTCAGGCGGCCCTCCCCGCCTCACGGGACAGCGTGCCGGGTGCGGTGCCGATCAGCTCGTCGATGACCGAGAGCACCGCGTCTTTCGACCGCTGGAAACCATCTCGGCCCATCGCGCGCATGCTTTGGCTCTTGGCCGTCCAGCGCACGACGACGGAATCCTTCACCCGAACCACGGCCGTATCCTCAACCGGACGGAGGAACGCGGCGATTCGGATTGCCTCGGCCTTCGAGGAGGCGACGAAGGTCACCTCGTCCCGATAGCCAGCCCGGATGAGCGCCCACTTGCGCAGGTGGTCGGGTGTCGGAAATCGGCCCGCCAGATCCTCCGGGAGGTTCGACCATCCGTCCCGGACACAGGCGAAATAGTGAGCGTGAGAGGCGGCGCTGCGGGCCTCGTGCTCGACGAGGATGTAGCGCTCGCCGATCACGAACTGCCGGTCGCACAGCTCGGGGAGAAGCTGCGGCGCGACGGGCTCGCGGTCTCGGCCGTGACGGTCTTCTATCACACGAGCGAGCATGACCGCGGCGACCCGATGCGCTCGGTCTCGACGGTGGTGCACATGCCGGAGGCAACGAACGACACCCGGCGCCTGATCGACGCTGCGATCCGCGGCGTCGCGAAGACCTGGCGCGAGCAGGGACCGGCGCCTTGGCGCTACAGCAAGGCGGGCCTGGTCACCACCGACCTCGTGCCGCTCGAGGAGGCGCCCCGACCCCTCTTCGATGCGCTCGACCGCGAGAAGTCCGGTGCGCTGATGGCGGCGATGGACGCTTGCAACAGCCGGTTCGGGCGCGGCGCCGTGGTGCCGGCGCGGGCGGGACTAGTAGAGAAGCGCAGTTGGAGCACCAAATTCGAGATGCGGTCGCCGCGGTTCACGACGCGGTTGAGCGAAGTGCCGATGGTAAGCGCGGCTGCTCAATGAGACCGCCTGCACCCTAACCGCTGCTATGGGCACAGGCTGTGTGAAAACTCGGGCGCGCCCCAAGGGTGCAGAACATTCTTCCGCGCTGCCGCCATTTGAGCATCCTGGAAGGCCGCCGAGATGGTGCAGGATGCCCTAAACGGCGCGGCCTAGGATGCGCGCGGGGGAAATCCTTCTACGGGCTCTGAGTTTTTACACAGCCTCGAACGGAAGCGTCACTTTCCGGCGGCAACAGATCCCAACCTTCTCACGGAAGAGAGCAACAAGGCGCTCCAGCTGTCCAAGAACTGTATGTCGGATCCCATCATGGTCTCGACCTTATGGAAGGACTGAGATGCGCTGTTCAATGCGCCTTCGATTCTGCTCAGATCTTGCGACGCGGCGAACAGCTTCGCCAATTCCGCGGTGCCGAACGTGGCCGCCGCGAGTGCGGCCGATGCCTTCGGGTCCTCCAGAATGGCAAGGGCGGCCTTTTCCTTGGCGCGAACTTCCACCAGAGCCTTATCGATCTTCTTGATCCGGTCGTCCAGATCTCGCCGGATCGGATCTATTTGCGACCGGAGCTCTGAAACGTTCGCCAAGGCCTTCGCAGCGCTTTCGGCATCCGCGCCGCTCTTGTACAATGCAACCCCCGTGCCCTGCACGGAGTCGGAGAAACCCGGATAGGCCGCTTCGATTTCGCTAGCGCTATTCTGGACAATCTCTGCCTGCTTGATGTAATTCGTGAGAATAAATCCTTCCCATTTCATTCCGCTTTGAGCCATCCCAATGAATTCTTCTAACATCTGCAAATTCAAAACAACCTGAATGACGTTGACAGCGGTCGTCAGGGCACGCGCGACCCTCAGGATTTTATAATCATTGGCGATTGAGGACGCGGCAGAGCGAGCCGCGGCCCGCATGTCCCCGCTCGCTGTTTCCGCCCCCGAGAGCTTTGGAACGCCCGACCTGGGGGCCTCGGTAGCGGGCGCCGGGACCGCTAGCTTGGGTCCCCCCGCTTCGCGAGCAGCAGAACCAGGCTTTGGTCCCGCGGGGCGCCGGGGCTCGGGGAGTTCCGCAGTGCCGGTTGGGTGCACCGGGGCATGGCTGACCAGGTCGACTTTCGGAAGCGTGCCGGCAGTCTCAAAGCTGGCGCGGATGCAGCCCGAACAGGCCGGGTACGGCTCTAACACTGTCTGTCCCTTGACTTCGCGGACGCGCACCGTAGTGAAATGGATGGTACCCTTGGCATCTTTCGGCAATCGGCCGATGATGTCCTCGAAGAGCTTCATCTCCGCATCATTGATATGTGCGAAAGGGAATTCGCGCCGAGGACCCGAGCCGGCGATGCTGCGCGTAGCCGATAGGGTACGGTCGGTCGGGCTGCTGGCGTGATATACCGACGCTCCCTGTCTCAACGAGTCGGTGTCCGCGCCGCTGATGGCTCGCATTTCCTTGGGACCCTGGTATCCCTCTACGTCGATAATTGCGGCTCCGATAACTTTTGCTTTTCCCGTTGTCGGTAGCGGCCCGCCGGTACGGATGATCTGATCCAGGCGCACCTGAGCGGCGGGTCCGATCTCCTCGATGACCTTCAAGCGGGCTTCCAGACCAGGGCGCGTGGGCGGCGACGATCCGGGGGGATCCGGCGCCCGCTGCAGGCCCGCCACGCCGCCCTTCTGCTGCAGCGTGTGGGTCAACTCATGGGCCAGGAGATGACGGCCATCGGCGGTGTGGGGTGCATACTGGCTGCGCCCGAACACCACATGCTGGCCAACGGTGTAGGCGCGAGCGTGCACGGAGCGCGCCGATTCGGCGGCGCGCGCATCTGCGTGTATCCGCACCTGGCTGAAGTCGGTGCCAAAGCGGGGCTCGAAGTAGGCCCGGCTCTCCAAATCGAGTGGCTGACCAGACGTGCGGAGTACATCTCGCACGACGCCGGCCTCTTCGCACACACGAGCTTCTGACGAACTAGCTATTTTGGTCTGCAGCCATTGCGCTTCGTGCCCGCAAGCGGCGCATTTGCGGCTAATTTCATGGGGCGCAGTCGTGACGGACGGTGCGGGATCCTGCATCCGCATTACATGGCCGGCGATGCGGTCTGCCTCTTGTTCGAAAGGATCGTTGACGCCTCCGGCAGTCAGTTTCGCTTGTAAGACATCAGGCAGAGGCGGTGCTCTGAGGGAGGATCGCGCATGAGCTTGGTTTGGTCGGTCAGGCGGAAATACCGAGATCTGACCTAAGTCCCATGGGGGGACACGCGCTGCCCCTCGGGCTGTCATGTTCTCCGGGGAGGCTTTTTGCTCGTGCCGCTCCATAGGATCCTGTGCAGAGAGGTTGGAAAGCCACTGTGTCACGTAGCGCAACGTGGCCTGGTTTCCGGTCGTCCTTTGGAGCATCCGCACGTGTTCTACCGCAGCACAGGCAAGCGGTCGCGCTGCAAATGTCGAATGCTGCGGTGGCTGTTTGCAGATCGAACTTTCGGCCGCCTTCGTTTGTGGCTTGCCGACCTTAGGAGCAAACATCGGCGAATCCCTCCCTAGTTATGGGGGACGACGCGGCCGAGCCGCGATATAGGCTCCTTGGATAATACCAGCGCAGCTGCCCCACTTGGGACTACGCTACCGAAGCGGATCGTTGAGACGGGAACATCCGTCTCAATAAGGCTGTTTAATGCACTCTGGCACGAGACCCTGGGAACGCCTAGAATTTTCTAGGACGGACGACACACCCCAATAGCGACCTATGGCTATGCCTTCGCCTCGACGATCGACTAGCTGTTCGGTCCCGGCATGTGGTGTGACAGATCGAGCCTGAAGCGTTCGGGCTCTTTCGTCCATCTCTGGCAGATGAACTCGTAAGGCGTGAGGCCGCGCAGGGTCTTGAGCCGGCGGCCATAGTTGTAGGCATCGACGAACAGCTGCAGGTGCTGGCGCAGCTCGTCGTGGCTGGCGTAATAGTAGCGCTTAACCGTGGCGTCTTTGATGGTGCGGTTCATCCGCTCGACTTGACCGTTCGTATGGGGATAGGTGGACGATCCCGGGTGTCAGTTTCCAGCGATGGGCTGAGAGCCACCAGTTAGAGGCCGCGTGCACTCCCGTCTCAACGACGCCGCCGAGCCTCAGGCGCGCCGCTTCCTGACCGATCGCAGCGTCTCGACCTGGAACGGCATCGGCGCCGCAGCCAGGATCGGCCTCCAGGTCGCGCTCCAGTCTTCGAGGGGGGCGGGATCGGACTTGTAGACAAGGTCGAGGAAGGCGAGCCCTACCTCGGCGGTGGCCCGCTTCACCAAAGGGTTTAGCGGCCCGCCGTTACGGAGGGAGCGGTCGGTGAAGACGCTGTGCGAGCCGCCATGGAATACGACCAAGGCCTTCTGGGGGGTTGGAATAGCCGCGTAGACGTCAATGCGGTCCTGGACGGGCGAATAGCGGCCCGGGATGCGGATCGTGTCCTCCGTCGTGGTGACATGGAGCGAGGGGACGTCGACCGACGCGAGGACCGCCGCGAGGTCGGTCTCGCCGTAGAAGGGCGGCGCCGAGATCACGATGCTCGCCGTGAAACGCGGGTCCCGGAAACCTAATAGCTTCCCGTCGCGGATCACCTGGGCGCCAGTGAGGATCAGGGTCGTGTTCGCCCCGAAGGAGTGCCCAGCCGCGACGATGCGCTTGCGGTCGACGGCGGCATGGAAGGGGCTGTCACGCTGCAGCAGGCGGTCGAGGCCAAAGCTCACGTCCCGCGTCCGTTCGATGGCCTCGCGCTCGTCCGCCGCGCCGCCGAGGCGGTCGAGGAGCATAATCGGATTGCCCTGCCATAGCGACTCGTCGCTGCCGACGTGCTGGATGTGCAGGCTGGCGGTACCGCGTGCCGACCATCCCTCGCCGAGATAGCTGTAGCCCTTCCGGGAGCCGCCGAGCCCGTGGGAGAAGACGATCAACGGGACCAGACCACTCCGAGTCGAGGCGGCCGGCCAATAGAGCCGGGCCGGCACGACACGGTCGCGGGCGGTGTCGACCCATTCGAAGTCGATGAACCGGGCCTCATCGGACGCTGGCAGCGCCAGGGCCGACCGGCATGGGAGCAGGCTTCCGGCACCGGCCGCCAGCACCATGGCGCCGAAGCGGCGGCGGTCGAGGCCACGCGAGGCTGCCCCGGTGGAGGTGAGCGGCTGGAATGGAGTGGCGTCGAAGATGGCCATGGATGTCTCGCAGGAGCCCGGCTGTCGGATCGTACCGGCCAAAACCTTGTGGCTTCGGTTTGACGCTGGTGGGCTCGGACGGATGTGTTCCCTCGCACAGTCACGAGCCTAGATCGCGGCCCGTTGGTGAAGGCCGGTTCAGGGTCCAGGCTGTGTGAGAACGCGGTTTTGGTGGATGGGCAGGTGAGTGAGCCCTTGC
>NZ_BPQJ01000002.1 GCF_022179185.1 Methylobacterium frigidaeris
GGTGAGCCGTAACCTCACCAACCAGCTAATCAGACGCGGGCCGATCCTTCGGCAGCAAGCCTTTCCCCAAAAGGGCGTATCCGGTATTAGCTCAAGTTTCCCTGAGTTATTCCGAACCGAAGGGCACGTTCCCACGCGTTACTCACCCGTCTGCCGCTGACCCCGAAGGGCCCGCTCGACTTGCATGTGTTAAGCCTGCCGCCAGCGTTCGCTCTGAGCCAGGATCAAACTCTCAAGTTGAAGAGCTGATCATAGCTGATCACAACATAAACGGAAGCACACAACCGACCAGCGTTTCCGCCGATCGTGTGAGCACCGAAACGTCAGACCAGCATCATCCTACTCACGGCTGGTTCACGAAGAACCAGCCCGCAGGGACGACGCCGTCCACGCTTCTCTTTCTCAGATGAACTTGTCAAAGAGCGGGCCGGCCCGAACCGGCGATCATCGGCGACAACAGGACCAGTGCCTGACCAAGGTCAGGCCCGCTGGCCCAGACTGTGCAGAAGACGTTTCAGCGCCCGGTCCGCAGGAGCGGCCGTCGCCGATGAGCGGGGATATACGGGCCGCTCCCGGGCCCGTCAACCCCTTTGCGAAACTTTCGCGACGGGGTCCCTCCCCTTCCCGTTCAAGGCCGTCACGAGGACCGGCTTGGCTCGCCGCAGAGCCAGAGCCGCATGGCGTCGAAGGTCGCGGTCGCCGAGGCGACGATGACATCGGCCTTGCCATGCGACGCCTCCTCGGCGAGGGACAGGCGGAAGGCCTTCCACATCGCTCCGGTCTCACGACCGTGCGCCGCGTAGTAGCGGCAACCGCCTTCCGCGGTGAGCCCGAGCTGGCGCCCGATGTGCTTGGCGATCACCTGCCCGCCGAGAGTCGAGCCTTCAAGGACGTAGAGGGCGCCGAAGGCCTCGGCCCGGTGGCGTGGAAGAGCGAGTTGCGGCCGCGGCAGCGCCCCGATCGCCGCGTCGTCGAAGCCGAGGAAGCGCAGGTCGGCGACGAGATGCGCGAGGCGCCGGCGCGGATCGAAGAAGGCGGCGTCGCCGAGGGAAGCGGCGAGGGCCGGCTCCAGCACGGCATGGAGCCCCCAGAACCGGCCGAGCAGCGCGCGGTAATCATCGCGATTCGCGACGCGGGTCTCCCAGGCGAGGTCGCGCTCGATAGCGTCATGCGCCGCCCGGGTCTCGGTGCGCAGGCGCTCCAGGATGTCGCTCACGCGGTGACCGTGAAGCAGGCGCCGGGGCGGTTCTCGACCTCAAGGCGGGCGTTGATCTGGTCGAGCATCGCCCGGATCAGCTTCATGCCGAGGCCGGTGCCCCCGGCCGGAGCGTCGGGCCAGTCGGTCGGCAGGCCTTTTCCGTCGTCGCAGACCGAGAGCCGGATCCGCCCCTCGGTCTCGCCGGAGACGCTCACCGCGACGCGGCCACCTGCCTCCGCGAAGGCATACTTGAAGGCGTTGGTGATGAGTTCCGTCGCGATCAAGGAGAGTGCCACCGCCTTGCGGTAGGGGACCATCAGCCCCGGCTCAGCGTCGAGATCGACGGAATGCCCGTCCCCCGCCATGCTGGCGAGATCGGCGCAGAGATTCTCGATCGTCTGGCCGAGATCGACCTCCTCGACGCTCTCGGCCTGGTAAAGGCTGTCATGGACCCGCGCCACGCTCATCACCCGAGCCGCGGTCTCGGCGAAGGCCGCCTGCGATGCGGGGTCCGTCACCTGGCGGCGCTGCATCTGCAGGAAGGCCGAGACGATCTGGAGCGAGTTCTTGACCCGATGGTCGATCTCGCGGGTGAGCAGGTCCTTCTGGGCGAGCAGGCGCTCCTTGTCGGCGAGCAGCCCGGTCAGCTCGGTGATCTTGCGCTGCTGGCGCAGGACCACGCCCTCCACCGCCTGCGCCAGGGCCTCGGCGATGCCGGCCTGCCAGGGCGCGAACGGCTCGGACACCCCGCGGCGCTCCTCGACCCAGCGCTCGAACGAGCGGCGGGGCAGCACCGCCACCGGCCCGCTGCCCGCGAGCACCGGCTTCCGCGGATCGCCGCCCCAGGTGACGGTGCTCGGCACTTCGGGCCGGAACCACAGGAGCAGGTGGCGCCGCTCCGGATCGACGAAAACCGCGAGCAGGCCGCTGGCGGACTCGGCATAGGGTGCGCTCGGCGGGTGGGCGGCGGCGAATTCCGCCGTGGCGTAGCTGGTGCGATCCGCCGGCAGGGTCGTGCGCAGCCAGGCGGCGATGGCCAGGACCGCGTCCGGCGGCGGCGTCTGGCCGAGGCTGCGCACGGCATCGTCCGAGACGGTCGCGGCGCCGCGGGCGTCGAACAGGTCGAGGAGGGTGTGGGTGTTCTCGGTCAGCGCGCTGACGAAATCGTCGGAGCGGGCGAGCTCGCGTACCAGCTCGCTCTCCAGCGCCAGATGGGCCTGCTGCTCCTGCCACAGTCGCCGGCTCTCCAGCTCGTAGACCCGCATGGCGAAGGCGTCGGCGAGCACGGTGGCAGCGGCGCGGGTCTCGGGCGCGACGTAATGCGGCCGGCGGTGGTGGCCGATCATCAGGCCCCAGAGCCGCCCCTCGACCAGGATCGAGATCGACATCGACCCGTTCACGCCGAGATTGCGCTGGTACTCGAGGTGGATCGGCGACAGGCTGCGCGCCTGGGCAAAGGTCAGGTCGACCGGAGCGTTGGTAGGCGTGGGCGTCGCCACCAGGGGCACCGGGACGTAGTCGCGGTCGATGACGAAGCGGCTCTTCGAGCGGGTGTAGAGGGCGCGGGCCTGGGCCGGGATGTCGGAGGCCGGAAAGTGCAGGCCGAGCAGGCTGCGGGTCCAGGCAGGGTCCTTGTCCTCGGCGATGGCGGCGCCGTTCCAGTCCGGATCGAAGCGGTAGACCAGGATGCAGTCGAAGCCGGTCAGCGCCCTGGTCTCGCGGGCTGCCACCGCGGCGGCGCCCTCCAGCGTGTCGGCGCCGCGCAGGCGGCTGATGGCGAGCTCGGTATCGAGCTGGCTCGCCGAGCGGAAATCCTCCGGGTGGGCCGGCGCCAGTTCGAGCTCGACGATGATCCGGTCGCCGTTGCGGTGGGCCACCACCTCGACCGGCAACCCGTCGGCGGAGGGCAGCATGACGCGTTGGCGCATGACGCGGCCGGGATCGATGCCATCACCCTGCAGGCTTTCGCGGACCCGGTCGGCCAGCCCCGTTCCGAGCAGAGCGGCGAGGTCGAGGCCGAGCGGGTCCCGGTCGAGCACGTCGCCGACGTTGCGGCTGCAGGCGACCACTGTCAGGGTGTCGAGGTCGGCCGCGACCAGGACGGCATGGGGCTGGATCGCCCCGGGAATATGGATCGGCTCCTGCTCGCACAGGCGTGGGTCGACCGGCTCGGCCCGCACCCGCCGGTTCACCGCCGTCTGGACCGCCTCGCGGCTGTGCCCGTGTTCCAGCGTCTCCACCGGCTCGGTGACGATCCAGTAGCGGTCGGGCACCATGGCCTGACGCAAGGTAATCCTGACCTGCATCGGCCGCGGATCGAAGCCGTAGACGAACGAGAACGTGTGATCGAGCCGGCCCCGGCGCACGCCTTCGCGGAAGCGTCCATAGAAATGCGGCAGGTGGGTGCAGGGAGCGACGTCGGTGAAGAAGCTGCGGCCGATCACCTGCTCGGGCTGGCGGCCGGAGAACGCGCTCTCGGCACGGTTGTAGAGATGGATGACGCCGCGTCCGTCGATCTGGATCACACCCTGGCGGAGGCGGTCGAGGTCGTGCGGCGCGAGGGCGTCGAGGTCGATCGTCGGGGCCGTCGTCTGGTCGGGCAGGGTCACGGTGTATCCAACGAATCGATGGCCCGGGAGGGCGGCGCCTCCAGCGACAGGTCCCACACCTTAACGATTATCGCCTCCGAACGAAACCGCAACGGGTGATGGCCCGATGGCTCGCAGACGCTGCGTCACCGTGTTCCGCCCGTCCGCTCGGCCACCGCCTTGACGGCGCTCTGCAGCCCTTCCTCCAGAGTCGGGTGATAGAACGGGCGGTCGAGGAAGGTCGCGGCATTCCAGCCCTCCTGGACGGCGATGGCCATCAGGTGTGCGAGATGCTCGATCCCGGGCCCGACCATCGCGGCGCCGGTCAACCGGCCCTCGGGCTCGGCATAGACCCGGATCAGGCCGGCGGCCCGGTCCATCGCCCGGGCACGGCCCTGGTCGGCGAAGGCGGTCTCGCCGATGATCCAGTCGCGGGCCGCTTCGGCGTCGAAGGCCCGGCCGATAGCGGCGATCTGCGGGTCGGTGAAGACCAGCGCGAAGGCCGGCCAGGGCGGCGGCGCCTCGACCTGGGGGAAGCGCGCGGCGTTGCCGCCGGCGATCCAGCCCTGGCGCTGGGCCTCGTGCAGCACCGGATGCTCCTGGTTGGCGTCGCCCGCGATGAAGATCGGCGCCGTGCCGCACTGGAGCGTGCGCGGGTTGAAGTCCGGCAAGCCGTCCTCGTCGAGGGCGATCCCGGCGGCGCCGAGGTCGAGGTCGGAGAGGTTGGGCGGACGCCCGGCGGCGGCGAGCACGCGGTCGAAGGTGCCGCTGTCCTGGTCGCCGGATGCGAGGCGCCAGGTCAGCCGCACCCCGTCATCGGCGGCCTCGGCGGTCTCGACCGTGGCGCCGAGACGGAGATCGAACTCGGCGCCGATCAGATCGGCGGCGCAGGCGGCAATCTTGGGGTCGCGGGCACCGCCGACGGCGCCGGCGGGATCCAGGAGCGTCACCTGAACACCGAGGCGGGCCATCGCCTGCGCCAGTTCTAGCCCGACAGGGCCAGCGCCCAGGACCGCGAGGGATTCGGGCAGGGTCTCGATCTCGAACACCGTGTCGGTGGTGAGGACGCGGTCGGCGACCGGCCGCAGGGGCGGCGGCAGGCTCGGGGTCGAGCCGGTGGCGATCACCATGGCGCCGGCGCTGATCCGGGTGTGATCATCGACGAGGAGCGTGGTGGAGTCGGCAAAGCGGGCGGTGCCGGCGACACGCAAGTCCTGCGGGATGCGGTCGAGACCCTCGAAGACCGAGGCGACGAAGTCGTCGCGCAAGCGACGCACCCGCCGCATCACGGCCGCGCCATCGACCCGCACCTCGCCGGTGGTCACGCCGAGCGGGCCGGTGCCGCGCGCGTCGTGCACGGCGCGGCCGGCCTCGATCAGGAGCTTCGAGGGCATGCAGCCGACCCGGGCGCAGGTGGTACCGCCGGGGCCGCGCTCGATCAGCACCGCGCGGGCGCCAGCCTTGGCGGCGGCGGCGTGGGCCGCGATCCCGGCGGTACCGGCGCCGATGATCGCCACGTCGCAGGCCAGTTCACGCATCGCTGTTCCCCTCGGCCTGCTCGGCGCGGCGCGAGCGGCGACGCAGCGGATTCGACGGTGAAGCAACTTGCATCGCGGGCGATTCGTTCCCGCGCGTCAGGCTTTCGGCGCCGGGTCCGCGGGCGCTTGAGCTGAAGGATTCCGGCCCTCGGCGAGCAGGCCGCTGACGAAGCCGGCGAGGCCGACCTGGCGCTCACGGCGCAGGTGCTCGGCAGCGAGGATGGCTTCCAGGGTCTTGAACGAGCGGTCGAGGTCGTCGTTGACCAGCACGTAGTCGTATTCCGACCAGCGCTCGATCTCGGTGCGGGCGTTGAGCAGGCGGCGCTCGATCGTCTCGGCGGAATCCTCGGCCCGGCGCTCGAGGCGGCGGCGCAGCTCACCCAAGCTGGGCGGCAGGATGAAGATGGTGACGACGTCGTCGCGCAGCTTGGCGCGCACCTGCCGGGTGCCCTGGTAGTCGATGTCGAAGATCATGTCGCGGCCGGCCGCGAGCGCCTTCTCCACCGGGCCCCGGGGGGTGCCGTAATAGTTGCCGTGCACCTCGGCCCATTCGAGCAGGTCGTCGCGCTCGCGCAGGTGCTCGAAGGCGTCCCGATCGATGAAGCGGTAATGCTGGCCGTCGATCTCGGACGGGCGGCGCGCCCTTGTGGTGACCGAGACAGAGAGGTCGAGGCCCCATTCGGGCCGCTGGGCCAGCGCCCGGGTCAGGGTGGTCTTGCCCGCCCCCGAAGGCGAGGAGAGGATCAGCACCAGGCCCCGGCGCGCCACAGGTGTGTTCAGGAGTTCGGAGCCCATGGTCGCCACCATCGCGTTGCATCACCCTTTCGCCGGCATGGACGGGCGCGGGCCGTCCGCCGCGCCGCCGGCTTTCCGTTCAGGCCCTTCCAATGCCGCCCGCCCGGCGGGGGCGCAACCGGAGAGATGGCGACGGGGCGGGGACAGATTTCCCTTATTCGACGTTCTGGACCTGCTCGCGGAACTGCTCGACCACCGCCTTGAGGTCGAGGCCGATGCGGGAGAGCGACACGTCGTTGGCCTTGGCACAGAGCGTGTTGGCCTCGCGGCCGAGCTCCTGGGCCAGGAAATCGAGCCGGCGCCCGACGGCGCCGCCGGCGGCGAGCAGGTCGCGGGCAGCCGCGAGATGCGCGCGCAGGCGGTCGATCTCCTCCCGCACGTCGGCCCGCGCGGCGAGAAGCACCGCCTCCTGGTGCAGGCGGGCCGGATCGAAGCTGCCGGCCTCCATCAGGCTCGCGACCTGCGCCGCGAGACGGGCCTTCACCGCCTCCGGCCCGCGGGCCGGGCAGGCTTCCGCGGCCTCGACGAGGTCCGCCATGGCGGCGAGCTGGCCGCCGATGATCTCGGCGAGCGCCCGCCCTTCCGCGCGGCGCCCCTCGGCCAGGGCTTCGACCAGCCGGAGGGCGGCGGCCGAGAGGTCATGCCGCAGCGCCTCGTCGTCGGCCGTCTCCTCCTCGACCTCGACCACGCCGCGGACGCCCAGGAGCCCATCGACGGAGGGGAGCGTGATGCCGAGCGGCATCGGCACCCGGGTCACCGCCTCGGCCAGCGAGGCGAGGAGCGCCTCGTTGATGCGCACCCGCGGGGCGGCTTCCGAACGCGACAGGGTGAGGGTGAGATGGCAGGTGCCGCGGCCGAGGCGCTTCTGCACCAGGGCCCGGGCCTCCTCGCCGACGGAGTCGAGGCCGGTCGGGACCCGGACCCGGACCTCGAGCCCGCGGCCGTTGACGCTCTTGAGTTCCCACGCCCAGTGCGCGGGTCCGGTGGTTCCGGCTTCGCGGGCGAAGCCGGTCATGCTGGCGATGGACATCGTACGCTCTAAGGGTTGCGCAGGACCGGAACGGTCTTCGGCGAGTTCAGGTCGTAGGTCTTGTTGCGCAGCGGATCGCGGGCAGTCCCCTCGGAGGCGTCGAAGGCGCGCGAGCGGGTGCCCGGATTCGCGTCGCCGCCGTCATAGGCGAGGGGCGCGCCGGGCAGGCTCGTGCGCGAGGGCAGAGCCGAAGGGTCGGTCTGGGGCGGCGGCTCGACCTTGTCGACGCCGACCGCCGAGCCCGGATCGGCGGCAGCCTTCGCCTTCTCGACCTGGCGCCAACGGGCGACGTTGCGGTTATGCGCCTCCAGCGTCTCTGCGAAAACGTGTCCGCCGGTGCCGTCGGCGACGAAGAACAGCTCCTTGGTGCGCGACGGGTTCGCCACCGCCTCCAGGGCGGCGCGTCCCGGATTGGCGATCGGGCCCGGCGGCAGGCCCTCGATCGCGTAGGTGTTGTAGGGCGTCACCCGGTCGATCTCGGAGCGCAGGATGCCGCGCCCGAGGGTGCCGCGCCCGCCGACCAGACCGTACACGATGGTCGGGTCGGACTGCAGCTTCATCCGCTTCTGCAGGCGATTGACGAACACGCCGGCGACCCGGGGCCGCTCGTCGGCCCGGCCGGTCTCCTTCTCGACGATGGAGGCCAGGGTGACCATCTCCTGGGGCGTGCGCACCGGCACGTCGGGCGAGCGGCGGGCCCAGATCTGGTTCAGCACCTCGCGCTGCTTGGTGCGCATCAGGTTGAGGATCTTCTGGCGGGAATCGCCGCGCTCGAACTTGTAGGTGTCGGGGAGCAGCGAGCCTTCCGGGGGGGTCTCGTTGATGTCGCCGGTGAGGATGTCGTTGTCGTTGAGGCGGGCGACGATCTGCTCGCTCGTCAGGCCCTCCGGGAAGGTGATGGCGTGCTGCACCGGCCGGCCCTGGACCAGCACGTCGAGCACGTCGTCGATGCTGGCATGGGCCTTGAAGTTGTACTCGCCGGCCTTGAGCGCTGCTTTTCGGCCGAAGCGGGCGGTGAGCTCGAACAGCATCGGATGGGCGATCACGCCCTCGCGCTTGAGCAGGTCGGCCATCTCGCCGACGCTGGAGCGGGGCACCACCACGACCTTGTCGGCGGCAAGCGGCCCCGCCTCGTTGGTCTGGCGCTCGAGCACCACGAGGCCCAGGATGGCACCGAGGCCGAGAATGACGAACAGCGTCAGGAAGCCGCTCACTGCGGAGAGCAGGCCGCCGCGCTCGCGCACGGGCTTCTCGGGTGGCGGCGGGGGAGCGGTCGGCTTGATGGCCTCGCTCGGGCTGCGCGGGGCGAGCCGGCTCGGCGGGCTGACCGGCTCCGGCGCGCTCGGCGCCGGGTCCTGCGTCTTCGATCTGCGAAACATGGCGGTCCTGTCGTGGCGCGTCCGGGGAACCGGCCGGTGGACGCGCGTGCCGGCCCGATGGGGCGGAAAGCGACCGAGACCCTAGCAAGTTTTATGGCGAAATGGAGCCGGCGCGCGCCGGAGGCCACATGCGAGAAAGCCCCTCCACGCGGGCGAGAGGGGCTTTTCGAGGCGGCCGGGGTCCGTCCGGCCGGGCGATCAGTCGGCCCGGCGCAGGATGAGAGAGGCGTTGGTGCCGCCGAAGCCGAAGGAGTTCGACAGGGCGACGTCGACCTTCCGCTTCTGCGCCGTGTGCGGCACGAGGTCGATCGCGGTCTCGACGGAGGGGTTGTCGAGGTTGAGGGTCGGAGGCACGACCTGGTCGCGGATGGCGAGCACCGAGAAGATCGCCTCGATGGCGCCGGCGGCGCCCAGCAGGTGGCCGGTGGCCGACTTGGTCGAGGACATCGCCACGTCGGTGGCGTTGCCGAGCAGGCGCTCGACCGCCTTCAGCTCCAGCTCGTCGCCGAGCGGCGTCGAGGTGCCGTGGGCGTTGATGTAGTCGATCTCGGACGGGTCGATGCCGGCGCGCTTCACCGCCGCGCTCATGCAGCGATAGGCACCGTCTCCGTCCGGCGAGGGCGAGGTGATGTGGTAGGCGTCGCCCGAGAGGCCATAGCCGATCACCTCGGCGTAGATCTTGGCGCCGCGGGCCTTGGCGTGCTCGTACTCCTCGAGCACCACCACGCCGGCGCCCTCGCCCATCACGAACCCGTCGCGGTCGCGGTCATAGGGGCGGGAGGCGCGCTGCGGCTCGTCGTTGAAGCCGGTGGAGAGCGCCCGGCAGGCGGCGAAGCCCGCGAGCGAGAGCCGGTTGATCGGCGATTCGGCGCCGCCGGCCAGCATCACGTCGGCGTCGCCGAGCGCGATCAGGCGCGCGGCGTCACCGATCGCGTGGGCGCCGGTGGAGCAGGCCGTCACCACGGCGTGGTTCGGGCCCTTGAGGCCGTGGGCGATCGAGACCTGGCCGGAGGCCAGGTTGATGATCCGGCCCGGGATGAAGAACGGCGAGATCCGCCGCGGCCCCTTCTCGAACAGCGTCACCGAGGCATCGTAGATGCCGCCGATGCCGCCGATGCCGGAGCCGATGAGGACGCCGGTGGCGCACTGGTCCTCGTGCGAGGACGGGTGCCAGTCGGCGTCGTCGAGAGCCTGGCCGGCCGCCGCCATCGCGTAGACGATGAAGGGGTCGACCTTGCGCTGCTCCTTGGCTTCCATCCACCGGTCGGGATTGAAGGTGCCGTCACTGCCGTCGCCGAGGGGGATCGAGCAGGCGATCTTGCACGCCAGATCCGACACGTCGAAGGCCTCGACGCGGGCGGCACCGCTTTGCCCCTCGATGAGGCGGCTCCACGTGACGTCGACGCTGCTGCCCAGCGGCGACACCATTCCGAGGCCCGTGACGACGACTCGACGCATCGCGTTATCCCGACCCGATCCCATGACGGAAGCGTTCTACCTGACTAGCGGAAGAATGCGGCGATCAGCCGGCGTTCTTCTCGAGGAACTTGATCGCGTCGCCGACCGTCTGGATCGTCTCGGCGGCGTCGTCCGGGATCTCGACGTTGAACTCTTCCTCGAACGCCATCACCAGCTCGACGGTGTCGAGGCTGTCGGCGCCCAGATCGTCGATGAAGTTCGCGTTCGGAGTCACCTTCTCGGGCTCGACGCCCAGGTGATCGACGACGATCTTCTTCACCCGGTCCGCGATATCGCTCATCGTGTAGGTCCTTAAGTTACTGCTCGTGGAACTGTTCGGAGCCGCCGCGTGCGGGCGGAGCCCCGGGGGAAGTTCGTGATGCGGCCGGGCGTGCCGGTCGCGCATGTCGTGGAAAAGCCGCGGACGGCCGGTCCGTCAATCCCCTTGCACGGCCGGCGGGTGCTTAACACAGGGATTCCGCCCTGGCGAGGCCCGCTTCAGCTCCGGTTAAGAAACCGTGCTCCTCGCCTGGGGAATGTGTCCGGCCATCCCCGTGATGCCGCCTAGAACATCGCCATGCCGCCGTTGACGTGCAAGGTATGCCCGGTGACGTAGGCCGCCTCGTCGGAGGCGAGATACACCGCCGCCGCGGCGATCTCGGCGCCCTCGCCGAGGCGCCCCATCGGCACCGTGGCGAGGATGCCCTCGCGCTGCTTGTCGTTCAGCACGTCGGTCATCGGCGAAGTGATGAAGCCCGGCGCGATGCAGTTCACGGTGATCTTGCGGCTCGCCACCTCGGCGGCAAGCGCCTTGGTGAGGCCGACGAGGCCGGCCTTGGCGGCGGCGTAGTTGCCTTGGCCGGCATTGCCGGTGGCGCCCACCACCGAGCCGACATTGATGATGCGGCCGTAGCGGCGCTTCATCATGCCCTTCACCGCCGCCCGCGACAGCCGGAAGGCCGCCGTCAGGTTCACGGCGATCACGCTGTCCCACTCCTCGTCCTTCATGCGCAGGAAGAGGTTGTCGCGGGTGATGCCGGCATTGTTGACCAGCACGTCGAGCCCGCCGAGCGCGGCTTCCGCCGCCGGCACCAGGGCCTCGACCGCAACGGGGTCGGACAGGTTGGCCTCAAGGATGTGGACGCGCTCGCCGAGCTCGCCCGCGAGCGCCTCCAGGGCCTCGCGCCGGGTGCCGGAAACCGCCACATGGGCGCCCTGCCGGTGCAGGGCTCGGGCGATGGCGCCGCCGAGGCCGCCGGTGGCGCCGGTGACGAGGGCCTTGCGGCCGCTGAGGTCGAACATGCTTGATTCTCTCAGATGGTGAAGGCCGCGACCTCGGCCGAGGTGCCGACCGGCGTGGCGCTCGTCCCCGCCGCGATGCGCTTGACGAGGCCGGACAGCACCTTGCCGGTGCCGATCTCGTAGAAGGCGTCGACGCCGGACGCCGCCATCGCCGCCACGCATTCGCGCCAGCGCACGGTGCCGGTGACCTGCTCAACCAGCGCGTCGCGGATCGCCGCCGGCTCGCTCACCGGAGCGGCGAGCACGTTCGCCATCACCGGGACCGTGGCGGGGCGCAGATCCACCGCGTCCAGCGCCGCGCGCATCGCCTCGGCGGCGGGCGCCATCAGGCTGCAATGGAAGGGCGCGGAAACGTTCAGCATCACCGCGCGCTTGGCGCCGCGGCCTTGCGCCAGGGCGACCGCCCGCTCGACCGCCGCGCGGTGGCCCGACACCACCACCTGGCCGGCGCCGTTGTCGTTGGCGACGTCGCAGACGTCCCCCTGGCGGGCCTCCGCCGCGACCTCGGCCGCCGCCCCGACGTCGAGGCCGAGGAGGGCCGCCATGGCGCCGGAGCCCAGAGGCACCGCCTTCTGCATCGCCTCGCCGCGCAGGCGCAGGAGGCGCGCCGCGTCCGCCAGCGACAGGCTGCCGGCGGCGGCGAGCGCGCTGTACTCGCCGAGCGAGTGGCCGGCGACGAAGGCGGCATCGCGGGACAGGTCCAGGCCGCGCTCGGCCTCGAGCACCCGCAGCACCGCGATGCTCGACGCCATCAGGGCCGGCTGAGCGTTGGCGGTGAGCGTCAGCTCCTCGGCCGGGCCCTCGAACATCAGGCGGGAGAGGTTCTGCCCCAAGGCCTCGTCGACCTCGGCGAAGACCGCCCGGGCCGCGGCGTGGTCCTGGGCCAGGCCGGAGCCCATGCCGACGGCCTGGCTGCCCTGGCCCGGAAAGATGAAGGCGCGCGACACGTCGAATGCTTCCTGCCCTTGAGGCTGCCATAGGCAGCGTTAGGCTGCCGGACGCAGCAATGGGCCGCGACACGCAGCGATGCGGCTGCGAGACGCAGCGATTGGGCGGCGCCAGTCGCAGAGCGGCCGGCCGTAGTCAAGCGTGGCCGGAGCGCAAAATCAGGCGCCCCCATCTCGGGGGCGCCCCGGAATCAGGCCTCGTTGAAGAAATCGACCTCGCCGGTATCGAGGCTGTAGGCGGCGCCGACGATCCTGAGCTTCTTGTCGGCGAGCGGCGTGAGCAGCTCGGGCTCCGAGGCGGTGCGCAGGCGCTGCACCACCCGGCTCACATTGGCCCGCACGGCGTTCTCGACGAGGTCGCCCCCCTTGTCGCGCACGCCGAGCACCGCCGGGACGATCGGCTCGATCATCTGCCCGATGGCGCCGGGATACAGGGTGTTGTTCCTGACGACGTCGACCGCCGCCTCGACGGCGCCGCACCGGCTGTGCCCCATCACCAGGATCAGCGGCACGCCGAGCTTGGCCACGGCGTACTCGATCGAGCCGAGCGCCACCGTGTCGACGGTGTTGCCGGCATTGCGCACGATGAACAGCTCGCCCAGGCCACGGCCGAACAGGATCTCCGGCGAGACGCGGGAATCCGAGCAGCTCACCAGTACGCAGAACGGCGTCTGGCCCAGGGCGATCTCGATCCGCCGCTCGCGCCCCTGGACCGAGCGCACCGGGCTGTCGGTCTTGAACTGCCGGTTGCCCTTCTTAAGAGCCTCGAGCGCCTGGTCAGGCGTCATCGTGGTGCGGTTCGTCGACGGGGCGGCCGCGAGGGCGAGGCCGGGCGGTGCCAAGGCCGTCGCGGCGATGGCCGCCCCGAGGGAGCAGCCGCAGCCGAGGAGATGGCGTCGGCTCAGTCGGTTCATCATCGGGTCGTCTCCTCCAGCCTCCGCGCTTTGCACGCGGCCGGCCCGGGGATGCCGGGCCGCACGGCAGGATTGTGGGGCGGAGCGCCGGCGGCGCAATCGTCCAGAAACATTAGGCCCGGCGGCGGTGCAGCCCGCCAGGTCCCCGATGCGGCGGCGATGCTTGTTGCAAAACGGCATCTCGTGTAGGGAGGCGGAATCCCGAGATGTTTCGTTTGACCAAGGAAGGGGTCGCGCATGGCTCGCGTCACCGTTGAGGACTGCATCGACAAGGTCGAGAACCGCTTCGAGCTGGTGCTGCTGGCCGGCCACCGCGCCCGCCTGCTCTCCTCCGGCGCCCCGCTCACCATCGACCGCGACCGCGACAAGAACCCGGTCGTGGCCCTGCGCGAGATCGCCGACGAGACCATCACGCCGGACGACCTCAAGGAGCAGCTGATCCACTCGCTGCAGAAATACGTCGAGGTCGACGAGCCGGAGGCCGAGACCGTGCCGCTCCTGTCGAGCTCGCCCGCCGCGGCGGCGGTGGCGCCCCAGTCGTCCAGCGACGATGGCGACATCCAGTTCGACCGGATGAGCGAGGAGGACCTGCTGCGCGGCCTCGAGAACCTCGCGCCTCCGACCGAGACGGAGGAGGAGGGCGACTGAGTCCTCCCGGGACGGCGACCGGGCCTCTGGCCTCCGGGCCTCGGCCCGACGCGCCCCGAACCCGGCCGGGAGGCCGGCAGAACCCGGCCGGGAGGCCGGGTTTTTTCGTGACACGGCGCGGAAGCGGGGCTGCCGCGGCGTTTAGGGGCTGGCGCGACCGCCCGTTCGGCTCGATATTGGCCCTCGGACCTCCACAAGCGTCGTCGGCGTTCAGCGCACCCGGTTCGTCCCGGCACGCCGCGACGCCTCCGCGTCGGCCCCGTGCCGGCGCCCCGTCGCGCGCCAAGGAGACCAACGGCGGATGATGCGCCAGTACGAGCTCGTCGAGCGGGTCAAGGCCTACAATCCTGGCGCCGACGAGGCGCTGCTGAACCGGGCCTACGTCTACGCGATGCGGGCGCACGGCACGCAGAAGCGCGCCTCGGGGGATCCCTTCTTCGCCCATCCGCTCGAAGTGGCGGCCATCCTCACCGACCTGCGGCTCGACGACGCCACCATCGTGGCGGCGGTGCTGCACGATACCGTCGAGGACACGGCCGCCACCCTCGACGAGATCAACAGGGTCTTCACGCCCGAGATCGGCAAGCTCGTCGACGGGCTCACCAAGATCAAGCGCCTCGACCTGGTCTCGAAGCGCGCCGCGCAGGGCGAGAACTTCCGCAAGCTGCTGCTGGCGATCGCCGCCGACGTGCGGGTGCTGCTCGTCAAGCTCGCCGACCGGCTGCACAACATGCGCACGCTGCAGCACATGCCGGCGGAAAAGCGCGCCCGCATCGCCCAGGAGACCCTCGACATCTACGCGCCGCTCGCGAGCCGCATGGGCATGCAGGAGCTGCGCGAGGAGCTGGAGGACCTCTCCTTCGTCAACCTGAAGCCCGACGTCTACGCCACGATCGCCAAGCGGCTCGCCGACCTCTCGGCCAAGTCCGAGCGGCTGGTCGAGAGCATCGAGCGCGACCTGATGGCGAAGCTGGCGAATGCCGGCATCACCGCCACCGTCAAGGGACGGCAGAAGCGCCCCTACTCGATCTGGAGCAAGATGGAGCGCAAGTCGGTCGCGTTCGAGCAGCTCTCCGACATCTTCGGCTTCCGGGTCATCGTCGACAAGGTCGATACCTGCTACCGGGCGCTCGGCGTCGTCCACACCACCTGGCCGATGGTGCCGGGGCGCTACAAGGACTACATCTCGACCCCGAAGCAGAACGACTACCGCTCGATCCACACCACGGTGATCGGGCCGAAGAGCCAGCGCGTCGAGCTGCAGATCCGCACCACCGAGATGGACGAGATCGGCGAGTACGGCATCGCCGCGCACGCGCTCTACAAGGACGGCGCGCCGCACCTCGCTACCGAGAGCGGTGCCTATCAGTGGCTGCGCCGCACCATCGAGCTTCTGGCCGAGGGCGACAGCCCGGAGGAGTTCCTGGAGCACACCAAGCTCGAGCTGTTCCAGGACCAGGTCTTCTGCTTCACCCCGAAGGGCCGGCTGATCGCCCTGCCGCGGGGCGCGACGCCGATCGATTTCGCCTACGCGGTCCATACCGACGTCGGCAACACCGCGGTCGGCGCCAAGATCAACGGCCGCATCGCGCCGCTCCTCACCGAGTTGCAGAACGGCGACGAGGTCGAGATCGCCCGGGCCGACGGTCAGATCCCGCCGGCGGCCTGGGAATCCCTCGTCGTCACCGGCAAGGCCCGCGCCGCGATCCGGCGGGCCACCCGCTCGGCGGTGCGCCGGCAATATGCGGGCCTCGGGCGCCAGATCCTCGACCGCGCCTTCGAGCGGGCTGGCAAGAATTTTTCCGACGAGAAGCTGCGCGGCGCCCTGCCCCGGCTCGCCCGCCAATCGACCGAGGACGTCTTCGCGGCGGTCGGCCGGGGCGAGATGTTCTCCGGCGACGTCGTGAAAGCGGTCTATCCCGATTACAAGGACGAGCGCCGCGGCGCCGCCGCGAGCCAGGCCGGCCCGGGCCAGCCCCGCCCGCACGTCAACGGCGCCGGACGCCTGTCCCTCGACAAGGACCAGACGGTGCGCCTAACCTGGCCGGGCAAAGGTCCCGGCAAGGACGGCGCCGCCAAGGGCGGGCCGGAAGAGGGTGCGATCCCGATCCGCGGCCTCGACCGCGACCTGCTGGTGCGCTTCGCCCCCGATGGCGGCGCGGTGCCGGGCGACCGGATCGTCGGCATCCTCACCCCCGGCGAGGGCGTGACGATCTACCCGATCCAGTCGCCGGCGCTCGCCGCCTTCGACAACGAGCCCGACCGCTGGCTCGACGTGCGCTGGGACGTGGACGGCGCCTCGAACCAGCGCTTCCCCGCCCGCCTCGCCCTGCAATCGATCAACGAGCCCGGCAGCTTCGCCCAGATCGCCCAGGTGATCGCCGACCACGACGGCAACATCGACAACATCTCGATGAAGCGCCGGACTCAGGACTTCACCGACGTCACCATCGACCTCGCGGTCTGGGACCTGAAGCACCTCAACGCCATCGTGTCGGAGCTGCGGGCGAAGCGCGTGGTGAGCCGGGTGGACCGGGTGAACGGCTAGAGCACTTGACGATCGCGTTGCAATCGCGAAGCTCTCTAGGTCTTTGCTTTTGCCCCATTTTCTACGACGAACCGGTATCCGCTTCGTCGGAAAATGCTCTAGCGCTCGGCGCTCCGGCCCTCCGCACGCAGCAGGGCCGGAGTCCCGCTTCGGGAACCACGCCACGGCTTCGCGGGGTCGCGATCGTCGCTTGACGCCACCCTCCCGTATCCCAGTGATCCAACATCACGTAAGTCCGCCCTCGATATCTTCGGCTCCGCAAATTCGGCTTGACGGGTTGTACCGTCGAGCGCATCTTTTCTACAGAAACAAATCGTCCGATTGTGCGATGGGACGTCCAGGCGAAGATATAGACTGATATATTATATTATTTTAGCAAGTAGAAACAATGAATGTGAGCGCGGTCCAGGCGTCTATCGCGCACGGAAATCACGCCATGGGAGGTAGGATATGATGAACGCAAGACGTATCCGCCTTCCAATTTTGTGTCTCTCGACGATGTGCTTCCTCGGCTTGGCCGCGGCGGAGCCGGCAACGGCCGATAGCGCGAACCCGGAGCCCTGGAAGGTCGAGAAGACTCTGATCGGCAAGGACGATGACACGTCGACGGATGTCAGCGGCATCGCCTGCACCGAGAGCCAAGGTTTCCCGCGTCGCTGCCTGGTGATCGACGATGAGTTGCAAGCGGCCCAGATCGTGATTGTGGAGGACGGGCGGTTGCGTGCCGGCCAGGCGATCCCGCTGATCGACGACACACGCAAGGGCAAGCCGATCGAGTTCGACGGCGAGGGTGTCGCCTATGCCGACGGCACCTTCCTGATCATCGGCTCTCACGGCCACCCGCGCGACAAGAATAACAAGCTCGATCCGACCAAGGATAAGGACAGGGACAAGATCAAGGCGAGCATGACCGCCAACAGCCGGATCGCTCTGGTTCGTCTCACGGCCCACCAGATCGACCAGGACGGCAACCTGAAGGACAAGGTGGCCGTGCCGAAGGCCAAGCTCTTCACCGGCCTACCGGACATCCTGGCCGCGGAACCGCTGCTCAAGCCCTTCCTGAACCAGCGCCTGGACCAGAACGGCGTCACGATCGAGGGCATTGCGGCCTTGGATGACACGCTCTTCGTCGGCCTGCGCGGCCCGTCGCTCGGGGGCAACCGGGCGGCGATCCTCTCGATGCCCGTCAGGGACATCCTCGAGAACCGCACACCGAAGGCCAGGCTGCACCTCGTGCCGCTCGGGCCGGGGCAGGGCGTCCGGGACCTCGCGGCCTCGCCGTCGGGGCTCCTCGTCCTCGCCGGACCGACGGCGGACGTCGACGGCCCCTACTCGATCTACCGGGTCACGGGCGAGGCGGCGGAGTTTCTCGGCGAGGTGCCGCCCCGCGTCGAAGACGGCGAGAGGGTGAAGCCCGAGGCGCTGCTGTTCCTCGATCAGACGGCCAACAGCCAGCGCGTGCTCGTGCTGTCGGACGGCGCGACGGAAGGCGCGCCGCGGCCGCTGACGATCCGGCGCTGAGGCGGCGGGAGAGAGACGTGCCGACCGGCCGATTGCGCCGGTCGGCGCGCGCTGCCACAAGCCCCGACTCAGTGCCGCTCCAACGACCACTGAAGGGTGCCATGACCTCCGACGACGTCCTCGCTGAATTCCGCTCCGCCGGCGCCCTGCTCGAGGGCCATTTCGTGCTCTCCTCCGGGCTGCACAGCGCGGTGTTCCTGCAGAAGATGGCGATCTTCACCGATCCGGTGCGCACCGCGCGGGTCTGCGGCGCGCTCGCCGAGCGGATCGCCGACCGCTACGGCCGGGTCGATTACGTCGTCTCGCCCGCAATCGGCGGCATCGTACCGGGCTACGAGACCGCCCGGGCGCTCGGGGCCAAGGCGATCTTCGTCGAGCGCGACCCGGGCAAGCCGTTCGCCCTGCGCCGCGGCTTCCAGATCCCGAAGGGCGCCCGCGCGGTGATGGTCGAGGACATCGTCACCACCGGCCTGTCCTCCCGCGAGTGCCTGGCGGCCCTGACCTCCGAGCCCGGCGAGGTGGTGGGCGCGGCCTGCCTGATCGACCGCTCGGGCGGCAAGGCCGATCTCGGCCTGCCGCTGGTCGCCCTCGTCACCCTCGACATTCCGAACTACCCGGCCGACCAGCTGCCGCCGGACCTCGCCGCGATTCCCGCCGTGAAGCCCGGCAGCCGCGCCCTCCCGGACGCCTGACGCCCCCGCGGGCCGCTCTCCACGCCCGCGCCACGGCTTGTCCCCGTCGCACCGCCGCCTCATCGCTTGACAGGTGCGGCAGCGCGTCCTTAGCTGACCGAATTGCGGCCGCTATGCGGTGTGCGGCACCCGCGCTGATTGCCCCCACCCGGATACTCGGGGGCAGTTGCATTGCTGATGGCGGCTTTTCTCGCAAGTGATTCTTTTCGTGCGGCCGTACTGCACCTCCAAGGATAAATGATGCCCAATCCTTCACGCAGCGCCCTGTTCATCGACGGCGCCAATATCTACGCTACTACCAAGGCCCTTGGATTCGACATCGATTACCGCAAGCTCCTGGCCGATTTCCGGGCGCGCGAGAATCTCGTCCGCGCGTTCTACTATACGGCCCTGGTCGAGGACCAGGAATATTCCTCGATCCGGCCGCTGATCGACTGGCTCGACTATAACGGCTACCGCGTCGTCACCAAGCCGGTGAAGGAATTCACCGACTCGACGGGCCGCCGCAAGATCAAGGGCAACATGGACATCGAGCTCACGATCGATGCCATGGAGCTGAGCCCCTATATCGACCACATGGTGCTGTTCTCCGGCGATGGCGACTTCCGGCCGCTGGTGGCGGCGATGCAACGCCGCGGCGTGCGGGTGACCGTGGTCTCGACGGTGCAGACCCAGCCGCCGATGGTCGCCGACGAGCTGCGCCGCCAGGCCGACGACTTCGTCGACATCGTGCAGCTGATCCCGCGCATCGGCCGCGACCAGGGCGACCGCCCGGCCCGCCAGCCCCGCTCCGCCGGGCCGGACGGGCCGCGTGACACGCCCCCCCGGGATCCGGGCGAGCGGGCGCCGCGTGCCACCGTCAACCTCGAGAACCGCTACGGCATCCGCCAGACCGACGAGGACGACGCCGAGGATTGATCCCGTTCCCGGCGCGGACCACGCCGCAGCTCCCGGTCCAGCGCCCGATCGGGCGCTGGGCCACGTTCGCAACGAGAGCCTGATCGGGGAGGCAGACCCTGGTGGACGGGAGACCGAGGATCGCGACGGTGTCTCCTGGTGGGACCGTCCGGATCTGATCGAAATGGTCGTCTGGATCGCGCGCGGGATCTGGGGCCCCGTCGCGCTGATCGTCGCGGCGTTCCGGGATGACGCGGAGCGCCTCTCGGATCGTCGTCTCCGTGTCAGCCGCCAGCCCGGGCCAGCGCCTCCAAGCCGCTCCGGGTCTCGACCGGCGCCGTCCATCCCAGCGCCTCCAGGCCCGCCGTGCGGGCGACGAGGGAGCTGCCTAAGCGCTCGCGCAGCTCGCTCCGTCCGGTCAGCGCCAGGGCGGCGTCGAGGAGCACCTGGGGCATCGGCACGAGGCCCGGCCGACGGCTGAGGCCGGCGCGCAGGGACGCGATCATCTCCGGCACCCGCAGCGCTTCGGCCTCGGCGACGATCAGCGGCCGGCGCAAGGGGCCGGGCGCCCGCAAAACCGCGTCGACGGCATCGCTCAGGGATTCGACCGAGACCAGGGAGCGCCGCCCGGCGAGGCCCCCGAGGGGGAGCGGGTACGGCGCGGCGGCGAGTCGCATCAGCGCCGCCATGTTGCCCTTCTGGCCGGGCCCGTAGACCAGCACCGGCCGCAGGGAGACGTAATCGATGTCGATGCCCGCCAGCGCCTCCTCGGCGGCGAGCTTCGAGCGGCCGTACGGATCGGTCGGGGCCGGGGCGTCGGCCTCGGTGAGGATGCCGGCGGCGGAGGGGCCAACTTGAGCCCGGATCGAGGACAGGAACACGAAGCGGCGCACCCGGGCGCGGGCGGCCGCCTGGGCAAGGCCGCGCGTCGCCTCGGTGTTGAAGGTGCGGTAATCGTCCTCCGGCGCCCCCGACATCGCGTGGGCGAGGCCGGCCGAGTGCACGACCGCATCGGCGCCGCTGAGCGCCGCCGCCATGTTCTGAGACCGGGCGAGATCGCCCACCACCGCGCCGCTGATGCCCGGCGGCAGCTCCAGCGGCCGGCGCAGCAGGACCCGCACCCGGTAGCCCCGGGCGGTCAGTGCCGTCAGGAGGTGTCGACCGATGAAGCCGGTCGAGCCGGTGAGGGCGACGAGGGGAGCGGTCATGCGGCGGCGTTCCGGATGGCGGGCAGGGCGAAGAGCCGGAGCAGGCCGGCGACGAGCGCGGCGCCGAGGGCGAGGGCGACGAGGGAGGTCGTCCAGCCCGGCACCGCCAGGGTCGCAGCGGCGATGAGCGCCAGGGCGAGGTTGAGGACGAAGACCGCCCCGACCACGAAGGGCACGGAGCGCCCGTTGGTCGTGGCGCGCTGGTAGAAGTGGCTGCGATGCGCCTGCCAGACCGGCTCGCCGGCGAGGGCCCGGCGGCCGAGGGTCAGGGTCGCGTCGGCGAGGTAGTAGAGCGGCAGCAGGATCGCCGCGACGAGCCCCCCCTCCCCCGAGTCCCCCTGCCCGGCGAGCCGGTACAGCAGCCAGGCGACGATGAGCCCGATCGGCAGCGAACCGACATCGCCGAGGAAGAGCTTCGCCACCGGCCGGTTGAACGGCGCGAAGCCGAGGAGCCCGCCGAGGAGCGCCGCCGCCATCAGGGTCGCGTCTCCCGGCAGGCGGCCGGCGAGGCCGAAGGCCAGGAGGGCGCCGAGCACCGGCACCATCTCGGCCACCGTCATCCAGTCGAGCCCGTCCATGAAATTCGTGAGGTTGACGAACCACAGCCCGGCCAGGATCGCGAGGCCGCGCTCGAGCCAGAGCGGCAGGTCGGGCACCAGCTGCCCGCCGGCCGCAGTGAGCACCAGCACCACGGAGGCCGCCTGGAGCGGCAGGCGCGCCCTCACCGGGAGCGGCCGGATGTCGTCGACGGCGCCGACGATGCCCAGGGCGATCGCGCCGGCCGCGAGCGCCACGATCTCACCCCCGGGCGCGCCGACCAGCGCGAAGACCGCCGCGAAGGCGGCCGCCACCACCGCGATGCCTCCGCCCTGCGGCGTCGGGATCCGGTGGCTCGACCGAGCATTCGGCCGCGCGAGCGCGTAGCGCTGGAGCAGCGGCCGCAAGGCGACGATCAGCCCTGACGAGAGGAGAGCAGCGAGGGGAACGGCGACGAGGGGGCTGAGCGGCATGCGGCGGCGGGCGGGCGGGAGGTCGAGCCCACCCCTACCCTACCCGTCACGACGCGGCCAGACGGTGCCTCGACTCGACGCCAGTCCAAAGAACCTGGCTCTTTTCCGGATCGTGGAGCACAGGCCTCAGGGAGGAGATGCAGCGGGTGTTGACGGACGGCGCCGGACGAACCGCCTCACAACCGCTTCTCGAAGAAATGATCCGGATACGGATCGTCATTGAACCGGTCGATCTCGACCCATCCGGTGCGGCGGTAGAGCTGAAGCGCCTCGGTGAGGGCACTGTTCGAATCGAGGCGCAGGATCGCGATGCCGAGGTCGCGGGCGGCTGCCTCGGCGGCCTCCATCAGGCGGCGGGCGAGGCCGAGGCCGCGGGCGGAGGGGCAGACCCAGAGCCGCTTGATCTCGGCCGTCTCCCCGCCCTTGCCCTTGAGGCCGACGCAGCCGATCGGCAGGCCGTCCGACCGCGCGATCAGGAAGGTGCCGCGCGGGCGCATCATGTCGGCCGCCTCCGGGTCGCGGGAGAGGGACACGTCGAAGCCGGTGGCGAGCCGCCGCCCCAGCTCGGCGTAGTACGCGGTCAGGCAATGCAGGGCCTGCTCGGACCGCGGGTCGGATTCCTCGATCGCGATCCGCTCGCGGCCGAGCGCCGTGGCGACGAGGTCCATGGCGCGCAGGAGATCGTCGCCCTTGGGAAAGCGGGCCAGCAGCTCCGCCGCCCGGTCGTTCGACAGGGCCTCGTAGGCTGCAAATTCCTGCCGGCCGGCCTCGGTCAGGGCGGCGACCCGGCGGCGGGCATCGTCCGGATGGGGCAGCGTGACGATCAGCCCCTCCTCCTCCAGGCTGCGCAGGAGCCGGCTCATCAGGCCGGAATCGAGCCCGAGATAGTCGCGCAGGCTGCCCACCTCCCCGCGCCCGTGACCGATGGCGTTGAGCACCCGGGCCGCGCCCAGCGGCCGGCCGCGGCCGAGAAACGAGGTGTCGAGGGCTCCGACCTCGGCGGTCACGGCCCGGTTGAAGCGGCGGATTCGGCGGATAGCGTCGGTCGACATATACCTGACTTAAGTCAGATATTTTATGCCGTCAACGGCGCAGCCAGACGCGAAAAAGCCCCGGCCACAGGGGCCGGGGCTTCTCATTTACACAAGGAGCGGCACGCCGCTCCGGTGTTTTTAGTTGTTCCGGTTGCCCATCAGCGAGAGCAGGAACTGGAACATGTTGATGAAGTCCAGGTAGAGCGTCAGAGCGCCGAACACCGACACCTTGGCTGCGGTCTCCCCGTCGAAGTTGCCGTAGACGTACATCTCCTTGAGCTTCTGCGTGTCGTACGCGGTCAGGCCGGCGAAGATCAGCACGCCGATGACCGAGATCGCGAATTGCAGCGCGCTCGAGGCCAGGAAGATGTTCACCAGGCTGGCGATCACGAGGCCGATCAGACCCATCACCAGGAACGAGCCGATGCCCGACAGGCTCCGGGTCGTGGTGTAGCCATAGAGGCTCAAGCCACCGAAGGCCGCCGCCGTGATGAAGAACACCTGGACCACGCTCGCGCCGGTGTAGCGGAGCAGCAGCGTCGACAGCGACGCACCCATCACCGCCGCGAAGGCGAAGAAGGTGGTGCGGGCCGTGGCGGCCGACATCCGGTCCATCCGGAACGAGAAGAGGAAGATGAAGGCGAGCGGCGCGAGCGCGATCACCCACATCAGCGGCGTGGCGTAGAGCGTGCGGCCGAAGCTGGTCAGCGGGATCGAGCCGATCCGCGCCACCGCGTCCGCCGACGAGGTCGCCACCGCGAGCTTGTTGATGCCGATGGCCACCAGCCCGGAGATGCCGAGGCCGATGATCATGTTGTTGTAGACGCCGAGCATGAACGCGCGCAGGCCCTGGTCGACCTGGACCTGGCTCTGGGCGTAGCCCGTGGGCCCCCCGTAGCCGCTCGCGTTGCCCTGCCGGAACGGGCTGTTCTCGAATGCCATGGGAGATTCCTTCGGAAGCTCTCTAGCGTGGATGTTCCTGATGCGAGGCTCTCACGCGACCCTCGGACGCTTGACGCGTCGGATCGGCATTCGAGCCCTCGCGGGCCCGTCCGCCTTGACCGGAATATGTGGGGTGCGGCGAGCGCGCACAAGGGCGTAAGCGGATCCGCCGCTCATCGGATCCCGACAAAACGCAAGGTCAATCCGCCGCAGGGAATGCGAAGGATTAACATCCCTACAGATTTCGTAGGTACTGCGCCGGCTTCTGGCTGAGGATGCGCCAGGTGCCGGCGAGCCCGAGGCCCACCGCCACGACGACCGCCAGCAGGGCCGCGAGCAACGCTCCCGAGAGGTCGAGGGCGAAGTCGAGATGCATGACCTTGGTGAGGATCATCCAGCCCGCCAGCGTACCGGCGACGAGGCCGAAGACGGCGGTGGCAAGGCCGAGCGCGCCGTACTCCATCGTGTAGGCCGCGAGGAGCCGCGCCCGGGTGGCGCCGAGCGTCTTGAGCACCACGGCGTCGTAGAGCCGGGCCCGGTGGCCGGCCGCGAGCGCCCCGGCGAGCACGAACAGGCTGGTGGCCACCGCCACCGCGCTGGCGCCGCGGATCGCGAAGACGAGTTTGCCGACGAGGTCGTTGACCGCGTCGAGGGCGTCCTTCACCCGCACGCTGCTCACCGAGGGGAACTCCTTGGCCGCGTCGCGCAGGATCCGGGCCTCGAGGGCGGCGTCCGGCCCTTCCGGCAGGGTCAGGGTCGCGAGGTCGCTGTGCGGCGCGCCCCGGAAGGTGCCCGGCGAGAACACCATCACGAAGTTGATGCCGAGATTGCGCCACTCGACGTGGCGCAGGTTGGCGATCGTGACGGTGAGGCTGCGCCCGAGCACGTTGACGGTGACCGTGTCGCCGACCTTGAGGTTCAGGCTGCGGGCGAGCTGATCGTCGAAGGAAACGAGCGGCTTACCAACCTCCTCGCCCTTCCACCACTGCCCGGCGGTGATCCGCGAGCCGTCCGGGAGGTCCTCGGCGTAGGTGATGCCGCGGTCGCCGTCGAGCACCCAGGCGGCGTCCTCGCCGGCCTTGATCTGCGCCGCCGGCACGCCGTTCAGCGCCGTGATTCGCCCGCGCATCATCGGCACCCGCTCGATCTTGGCCCGCGGCGCGGCCCGCCCGAGGAACTGGTCGAAGGCGCCCGATTCGCGGCTCGGGATGTCGAGGAAGAACAGGCTCGGCGCCTTGGCCGGCAGCGAGCGGGTCAGCGTGCGGGTGATGTTGGCGTCGATCAGGCTCAAGGTGACGAGGAGCGTGATGCCGAGGCCGAGCGACAGCACGATCGAGGGCGTGAGCGCGCCGGGCCGGTGGAGGTTGGCGAGCGCCAGCCGCGGCGCCGCCCGGGCCGGGCGCGGCAGGCGGCGCGCCAGGGCCATCAGCCCGAAGGCGACGAGGCGCAGGAGGCCGAAGGCGATGCCCGCCGCGACGATGAAGATCAGCGCGACCCAGCGGTCGTAGGCGGTGGTCAGCGCCAGGGCCACGAGGCCCGCCAGCGCCAGGCCCAGGATGCCGAAGTAGCGCGGCCGCGGCCAGCGCCGGTCGGGATCGACCGTATCGCGAAACAGGCCAGACACCGCGACGTCGTGGGCGCGGCCGAGCGGCCCGATCGCGAAGGCGAGCGCCGTCAGCACGCCGTAGAACGCCGCCACCACGAGTTCGCCCGGCGCGAGCGTCGGGTTGAGCGGCAGCGGCAGGAGCGAGCCGAACGCAGCGTCGAGGGCGAAGGGCAGCACGGCGCCGACCGCGAGGCCGGCGACGATGCCGATGCCGGCGATCAGCATCACCTGGGTCAGGTAGAGGCCGACTACCTGGCTGCCCGGAGCGCCGAGGCTCTTGAGGGTCGCGATCGAGGCGCGCTTGCGCTCGACGAAGGCCCGCACCGCGTTGGCGACGCCGACGCCGCCGACGAGGAGCGCCGTGAGGCCGACGAGCGTGAGGAACTGGGTGAAGCGCTCGATGCTGCGGGCGAAGCGCGGATCGGCGTTGAGCCGCGAGCGGATCTCCCATCCCGCCTCCGGCAAGGCGGTGCGGGCCTCGGCCATCGTCGTCTCGACCGCCGCGTCGTCGCCCCGCGGCAGCATAACACGGTAGACGAAGCGGTTGAGGCTGCCGGGCTGGACGAGGCCCGAGGCGCGCAAGCCGTCGAGCGACACCATCAGGCGCGGGCCGAAGCCGATGCCCCCGGCGATCTTGTCCGGCTCGCTCACCAGCACCGTGCGCAGCACGATCTCGGCCCCGCCGATGGTCAGGCGGTCGCCGAGCTTGAGGTCGAGGCGGGCGAGCAGGGCCGGGTCGGCGGCGGCGCCGTAGACGCCGTCGCGGGCGGCGAAGATCTCCGAGGGCGGCATCTGCGGCTCGGTCGTCAGCTCGCCCACGGCGGGGTAATCGGGCCCGACCGCCTTCAGCTCGACGAGGGCCGCGCCCTTCTCGCCCGCCGAGGCCATCGCACGGGTGAAGCCCACCGCCGAGACGCGGCCCCGCGCCTCCAGGAAGGCCTTTTCCTGCGGGCTCGCCTCGCGGTGGATCAGCCCGAAGGTGACGTCGCCGCCGAGGATGCGCCGTCCCTCGCGGGCGAGCCCGTCGGAAAGCGAGCGCGACAGCGACGCGACGCCCGCGATGGTGGCGACGCCGATGGCGATGCAGGCCAGCAGCACCGTGAAGCCGCGCAGGCCTCCGCGCAGCTCGCGGAGCGCGAGGCGCAGGGTCAGCGGCAGGCGCGAGGGACGGCCGGGCCCAGTGCCGGGAGAGTGGCCGGGGAGCTTGGGAAGGCTGCCGTGCATGGATCCTACGCGCTCACCGCGGTGTCGATCAGTCCCGAGCGCAACCGCACCGTGCGGTCGCACAGGCGGGCGAGGCCGGGATCGTGGGTGACCAGCACCAGCGTGGCGCCGCGGTCGCGCTTGAGGGCGAAGAGCAGCTCGACGATCTGCGCGCCGGTCGCCTCGTCGAGGTTGCCGGTCGGCTCGTCGGCGACGAGGATCGCCGGCTCCGGCGCCACCGCCCGTGCGATGGCGACGCGCTGCTGCTCGCCGCCGGAGAGCTGGGCCGGATAATGGTGCAGGCGATGCCCGAGGCCGACCGCCTCCAGCTCCCGCGCCGCCCTCGCATGGGCATCCGGCGCGTCGGCGAGTTCGAGCGGCAACGCGACGTTCTCGAGCGCCGTCATGGTCGGCACGAGGTGGAAGGACTGGAACACGATGCCGATGCGCCGGCCGCGGAACCGCGCCAGCGCATCCTCGTCGAGACCGGCGAGATCGGTGCCCTCGACCACGACCCGGCCGGAATCCGGCCGTTCCAGCCCGGCCATGGTCATCAGCAAGGTCGACTTGCCCGAGCCCGAGGGACCGACGAGGCCGACCGCTTCACCCGAAGCAACGGCGAGGGAGATGCCCTTGAGGATGTGGACCCGGGCAGCGCCGCGGCCGAGGCTGAGATCGACGCCGTCGAGCGCGATCGCCGGTCCGGTGGCCTTGTCGGTCATGGGTGGGAAGCCGATCTTGTGCGGGGCGACCGAGGCGGTCGCCACCGGAGGTGACGTGTTGGGACGGACCTACGCAGGACAGGCGGCCCGCCGGCCCGATATGGGCCACGCATCGATGCTCCGCCATGATGGCCGCCGCGCGGCACTCGCATTTCTGATCGTTTCGCTGCTGATGACGCTCGTGACGCCGCTCCGCGCCAAAGATCGCCCCTTGTCCCTCGTCGCCCTCGGCGACAGCCTCACGGCGGGCTACGGCCTGCCCGCCGATGCCGCCTTCCCGGTGCAGCTCGAAGCAGCCCTGAAGGCGAAGGGCCACGCCGTGACGGTCGCCAATGCGGGCGTCTCCGGCGACACCGCGACCGGCGGGCTCGACCGGGTCGAGTGGTCGGTGCCGGACGGGACCGACGGCGTGATCCTGGAACTCGGCGCCAACGACATGCTGCGCGGGACCGATCCGGCGGTGACCGAGAGGGCCCTCGACGCGATCATCGCGACGCTGAAGGCCCGCGGCATCCCGGTCCTGCTCGCCGGCATGCGGGCGGCGCCGAATCTCGGGCCCGATTACGGCAAGCGCTTCGACGCGATCTATCCGCGTTTGGCCTCGCGCTACGACCTGATCCTCTACCCGTTCTTCCTCGACGGCATCGCCGGAGACCGGAGCCTCAACCTCGCCGACGGCCTGCACCCGACCAAGGCCGGCGTCGCGCGGGTGGTCGCCGGCATCCTGCCGAGCGTCGAGGATTTTCTGAAGCGCCTGCGCCAGGGGTCCTGATCCGCCATGCCGCGCCTGTTCACCGGGATCGAGGTCCCGCCCGAGACCGGGCTGGCGCTCAGCGCCTTCCGGGGCGGCCTGCCGGGCGCCCGCTGGGTCGAGCCCGCCGACTACCACGTCACCCTGCGCTTCATCGGCGACGTCGAGGGCGGGCTCGCCGAGGAGATCACCGAGGCGCTCGCAGAGGTGCGGGCCCGCCCTCCCCTGACCCTCGTCCTCGACGACCTGGCAGTCTTCGGCGGCGAGAAGCCGCACGCCCTCTACGCGCGCGTCGTGCCCGATCCCGACCTCGCCGAACTGCAGGCGGAGCACGAGCGCATCCTGCGTCAGCTCGGCGTCGCCCCCGACACGCGGCGCTTCACGCCCCACGTCACCCTGGCCCGGCTCAGGCGCGGCGCCGGCCCGGACGGGGTGGCGCAGTACCTGGCGGTGCAGCCGGTCTTCTCGCGGATCTCGTTCACGGCCGAGCGGGTGGCCCTGTACTCGGCGCGCGAATCGGTCGGCGGCGGTCCCTACGTGGTGGAGGCGGCCTATCCGCTGGCGGAGGACGAGGCCTGAGGCCGGCCTCTTCGGACGGAGGCCACTTCCCCGTTGGCAAGCCACCCAAACGGAGGATGGTGGTATAATCAAACTGGGATAGTATCGGGGTACTGCCCCTTGACGGGCACGCGCCCACGCCGGTCACCTCCACCTTCGAACTTGGCGTGGGCGTGTTCTTGTCCAGCGAGCAGGTCTCGTCTCACCCCGCCTTGCCGACATACGGGCAGTTGCCCGCCTCGATCGGCCGGAACGCCCGGTCGCCGGGGATCGTCGCGATCGGCTTGAGCAGGTCCCACTCGCCCTTCGATTCGGCCGGGGCCTTCACCTGCATCAGGTACATCTCGTGGACCATGCGGCCGTCCTCGCGGACCCGGCCGTTCTTGGCGAAGAAGTCGTTGACCGGAGTCTCGCGCATCGTAGCGACGACCGCCCTGGCGGCATCGGTCCCGGTCGCCTGCACCGCCTTCAGGTAGTTCGCGATGCTGGAATAGACCCCGGCCTGGAACTGGGTCGGCATGCGGCCGTGGCGCTTGAGGAAGCGTTGGGCGAAGGCCCGGGTCTCGTTGTCGCGGTCCCAGTAGAAGCTCGTGGTCAGCAGCATTCCCTGCGCGGTCTCAAGGCCGATCGCCCGCAGGTCGACCACATCGATCAGGAGCCCGACGAGCTTCTGTCCCTGCTGCTGGATTCCGAATTCACCCGCTTGCTTCGCCGCCGTCGCGGTGTCGCCGACCGGATCGGCGAGCGCGATCACCTTGGCGCCCGAGGCTTGCGCCTGGAGCAGGGCCGAGGAGAAATCCGCCATTCCCATCGGGTGGCGCACCGAGCCGATCACCTTGCCGCCGGCGCGGTTCACCGCCTGGCCGGTGTCGCGCTCCAGGGCGTGGCCGAAGGCGTAATCGGCGGTGACGAAGTACCAGGAACTGGCACCTTGCGAGACCAGCGGACCGGCGGTTCCGTTGGCGAGCGAGTAGGTGTCGTAGGTCCAGTGGATCGCGTTCGGCGAGCAGGCCGGGCCTGACAGGTCGGACGAGCCCGCCGAGGAGTTGAGGAACAGGCGGTCGCGCTCGCGGGTCAGATTCTGCACGGCGAGCGCCACCGACGAGGTCGGCACGTCGGCGACGACGTCGACCTGCTGCAACTCCAGCCACTGGCGGACGATGTTCGAGCCGATATCGGGCTTGTTCTGGTGGTCGGCCGAGACGACCTCGATGCGCTTGCCCAGCACCGTGCCGCCGAAATCCTCCACCGCCATCCGGGCGGCGGTGACCGAGCCCGGGCCGGTGCTGTCGGCCTGGGCCGCGCTCATGTCCGACAGGACGCCGATCTTGACCACGTCGTCGGAGATCTGCGCCTGCGCCGCGCCCGCGCACAAGGCCGCGGCCAGCGCCAGGCCGGCGCCCCAGAGGGCTCGTCTCATGGTATGTCCTCCCGGTTTTTTTTGCATGCTGGCGGGGGATGGGAGGACGGTCAACCCGCGCTGGACCCTACAGCCGGCGCAACGCCACGCTCTCGATGCGATGGCTCGCGCCCTTGGCGAGGATCAGGCTGGCGCGCTGGCGCGTCGGCACGATGTTGTCGCGCAGGTTGAGGAGGTTGATGCGGTTCCACAACCCGTCGGCGATGCCGAGCGCCTCCTCCTCGCTGATCTCGGCGTATTTGCGGAAGTAGGAGAGCGGGTCACGGAAGGCGGTGTTGCGCAGGCGCAGGAAGCGGTTGACGTACCAGCGGTGCAGGTCGTCCTCGTGCGCGTCGAGATAGACCGAGAAGTCGAAGAAGTCCGAGACGAAGGGGATCGCGGTGCCGTCCCGGGGCAGGCGGGCAGGCTGGAGCACGTTCAGCCCCTCGACTATCAGGATGTCGGGCCGATCGACCACCGTGGTCTCCCCCGGCACCACGTCGTAGACGAGGTGGGAGTAGAGCGGTGCGGCGACCTGGCGCTTGCCGGCCTTGATGTCGGCGAGGAAACGCAGCAGCGTCGGGGTGTCGTAGCTCTCCGGAAAGCCCTTGCGCTCCATCAGGCCGAGGCGGTTCAGCTCGGCATTGGGGAACAGGAACCCGTCGGTGGTGACGAGGTCGACCTTCGGGGTGTTGGGCCAGCGGGCGAGCAGCGCCTTCAGCACCCGGGCGGTGGTCGACTTGCCGACCGCGACCGAGCCGGCGACCCCGATGATGTAGGGCACCTTCACCTCGCGCTCGGCGAGGAGGAAGCGCTGGGTCGCCTTGAACAGCCCCTGCGTCGCCGCGACGTAGAGCGAGAGCAGCCGCGACAGCGGCAGGTAGATCGCGATGACCTCTTCCAGCGAGATCGGGTCGTTGAGCGACTGCAGCCGCATCACGTCCTCGGCGGTGAGGGTGAGCGGCGTGTCGGCGCGCAGATGCGCCCATTCCTCGCGGGAGAAGACCCGGTAGGGCGAGAGGTGGTCGGTCGCCTCGTCGAGGCTCGCCGCCAGCTGCGCCGCGCCGAGGGTCGGGGCCATGCTAGCGCCGTCGATGCCGGGCTCGGTCATGCCGGCCTCCTCGACGCCTTCTCGGCGATGCCGCTCTGGGCCGTGCGCCGCTCCAGCTCCGCCATCACGGCCTCCAGCGGCACCTCGGCGGCCTGCAGCACCACGAGCAGGTGGTAGAGCACGTCAGCGGCCTCCGCCGTCAGCCCGTCGCGGTCGCCCTGCACTGCCGCGATCGCGGCCTCGACTGCCTCCTCGCCAAGCTTCTTCGCCGGCCGGGCCGGCCCGCCGGCGACGAGCTTGGCGGTGTAGGATTCCTCCGGCGAGGCCGCGGCGCGCTCGCGGACGATGCGGTCGAGGTCGGCGAGGGTGAAGGCGGTCATGCGGCTGCCAAATGGTGTTGCGGGTGAACCCTGGGGCCGGCCGTGCCGGGTGGTCAAGCGGCTTGCCCCACCATGTCCCGCGATGATTGCCGAGAGGTCAGGGCGTCGGATCGAGCCGCATCGCCAGGCCCGCCGCCGCCATGTGGGCCTTGGCCTCCGCCACGGTGTGCTGGCCGAAATGGAAGATCGAGGCCGCCAGCACCGCGCTGGCGCCGCCGTCGCGCACGCCGGCGACGAGGTCGTCGAGCCCCCCGACGCCGCCCGAGGCGATGACCGGCACATTCACCGCGTCGCTGATCGCCCGGGTCAGGCCGATGTCGTAGCCCGAGCGCATGCCGTCCCGGTCCATCGAGGTGACGAGCAGCTCGCCGGCGCCCTTGCCGGCCACCGTGCGGGCAAAGTCGATCGCGTCGATCCCGGTGGGTTTGCGGCCGCCATGGGTGAAGATCTCCCAGCGTCCCGGCTCGCCCTCGCCTGAGACGCGCTTGGCGTCGATCGCCACGACGATGCACTGGGCGCCGAACTTCTCCGCCGCCCGCGCCACCAGATCCGGGTCGGCGACCGCCGCGGTGTTGATGGAGACCTTGTCGGCCCCGGCCAGCAGCAGGGTGCGGATGTCCTCGACCTTGCGCACCCCACCGCCGACGGTAAGAGGCATGAAGCAGGCTTCCGCCGTGCGGCTCACCGCGTCGAGCAGAATGCCCCGGTCCTCGTGGCTTGCCGTGATGTCGAGGAAGCAGAGCTCGTCGGCTCCGGCGCGGTCATAGGCCTTGGCGGCCTCGACCGGGTCGCCGGCGTCGCGCAGCTCGAGGAACTGCACGCCCTTGACGACGCGGCCGTCCTTGACGTCAAGGCAGGGGATGATGCGGGTCTTGAGCACAGGCGCCGTTCAGGTTGTCGGGTCTACGGGGAAGTCGCGGGTGAGCAGGTCGTCGCGGGTGTAGGGGCAGGCCTCGGGAAACGTCTCGACCGGCAGACCCGTATCGCGGGCGGCATCGAGCCTGGCGCCGCAATACGCGCGGATCATCGCCTCTTCGAGTCGGGATGTCAGGCTCGGGCTGTCAGCCAGCAGATAGGCCGCCCGGCCGCGCTCGCCCTCGATCGTCAGAGCCCATTCTCGCACGCGCCGCTCGGACTGGTAGTCCGTTGTCAGCATATGGAGCAGGATGCCCCGCCAAGCCTCGACCAGGGCGTAGAACTCGGACCGGCCCAGGCTCTCGATCTCCTCGGCCAGGTTCTCGCGGTCGAGTGCCGAGACATCGCCGGCGCGCAGGGCCACCGCCTGCTCCATAGCCCAGCCGTAGAGGTCGTCCGCGTAGGCTATGCGGGGCTGGACGCCGTCGGGGCTGGGCTGGGTGGTTGCGGCGGTCACGCGCTGGCTCGTCCTTCGTACGGCCTTAGCCTATCACGAAGCAGCCTTGCCGCGCGCCCGCGCGATGGCGGCCAGCGCCTCCTTCGGATCGATCCGGCCGTCATACAGGGCCCGCCCCGTGATGGCGCCGGCGAGCCCCGCGCAATCCGGCTCGAGGATGCGGTGCACGTCCTCGATCGAGGCCAGGCCCCCGGAGGCGATCACCGGGATCTTCACCGCCTGGGCCAGGCCCAAGGTCATCGGGATGTTGAGCCCCTTGAGGATGCCGTCCCGGGCGATGTCGGTGTAGATGATCGCGGCGACACCGGCATCCTCGAAGCGGCGGCCGAGTTCCTCCGCCGTGACCGTCGAGGTCTTGGCCCAGCCCTCGACCGCGACGCGCCCGTCCTTGGCGTCGATGCCGACGGCGATCTTGCCCGGGAATCGGCGGGCCGCCTCGCGCACGAAGGTCGGGTCCTTCACGGCGGCGGTGCCGATGATGACCCGGCTGACGCCCTTGGCGAGCCAGCCCTCGACGGTGCGCATCTCACGGATGCCGCCGCCGAGCTGGACCGGGATCTTGACCGCAGCGAGGATGGCGTCGACCGCCGCGGCGTTCATCGGCGCGCCCGCGAAGGCGCCGTCGAGGTCGACCACGTGGAGCCAGGAGAAGCCCTGCTCCTGGAACGTCCCGGCTTGCGCCGCCGGATCGTCGCTGAAGACGATGGCCTGCGCCATGTCGCCCTGCACGAGGCGGACGCAGCGCCCTTCCTTGAGATCGATGGCCGGAAACAGGATCACGCGTCGTCACCGCAAGGCTTGAGGGTGTGGGAGCGCGGCGCGCCGTCAGGGGCGCCAGCGCAGGAAGTTGCCGATGAGCCGAAGCCCGAGGGTCTGGCTCTTCTCAGGGTGGAACTGCGTGCCGGCGATGGTGCCGCGGGCGACCATGGCGGTGACCGCGCCGCCGTAATCGGCGGTGGCGACGACGTCGCCGGGCTCTGCCGGCGCGAGCGCGTAGCTGTGCACGAAATAGGCGTGCAGCCCGTCTCCGCCCGTGGGGATGCCGTCGAGCAGCGGATGCGGCCGGCGCTCCTGCAGCGTGTTCCAGCCCATATGCGGCACCTTCAGGCCCGGATCCGCCGGCCTGATCGGCGCGACGTCGCCCGGGATCCAGCCGAGGCCGGGGGTGACCTCGTATTCGAGGCCGCGGCTCGCCAGCAGCTGCATGCCGACGCAGATGCCGAGGAACGGCCGGCCGCGGGCATGCGCCGCCTCCGTCATCGCCTCGACCATGCCGGAGACGGCGTCGAGGCCGCGCCGGCAATCGGCATAGGCGCCGACGCCCGGCAGCACGACCCGGTCGGCGGCGGCGACCGTCGCGGGATCGGAGGTGACGAGGATGCGGGCGTCGGTCCCGGTCTCGCGGGCGGCGCGCTCGAATGCCTTGGCGGCCGAGTGCAGGTTGCCGGAGCCGTAATCGATGATGGCGACGGTGTCCGCGCTCAACGGAGATCCTCCCGGGTCGCGGTGGTCTGGGTCAACGGGGGGCTCGATCGGGTGGTTGCGGCGCTCACCGGGGTCCTTGCGCCTCCGGGAAGAGGCCCAGAGCCGGGCTCTCGGCGCGGGCGCTCGCCGGCGTCACCGGCCGGGGCGCGGCGGTCGTTCCGAGGCGGGCGCCCTCCTCCCGCAGCCAGCGGGCGACGAACTTCACCTCGGCCTCCTTGGTGTCCGAAGCCGTCACCGCGTCGCGGATCGGGCGGCCGGTGCGGGCATAGGTCCAGCGCCGCAGCGACGAGGCCTCGAGCCCGATGAGCCAGGACAGGAGCAGCGCGATCACGAAGCCCGCCACCGGATTCAACCCCAGGGCGAGGCCGGCGGCCCAGACCACGATCTCGGCCGCGAGCACGACGAGGCCCGCGAGCCAGAGCCGGTGCCAGAAGAACCACAGGGCCGAGAACCAGAAGGCCGGCCAGACGAAGGCGTCCGGCACCAGCTTGGCGCGGTCGAGCGCCTCCGGCTCGCCGGGATCGACCTCGTCGGGCACGTGCAGGGTGTAGGTGGTCATCCGGTTCCCCCCGGGATCCGTCGTTGCGGCATGACAGCTCTAGAGCGAGCCTTTGGTCGATGGCACCCGGCCGCCCTCGCGGGGATCGACCTCGACCGCGTGCCGCAAGGCACGTGCCAGCCCCTTGTAGCAGCTCTCGGCAATGTGGTGCTGGTTGTCGCCGTACAGCGTTTCGACGTGCAGCGTGATCCCGGCATTCATCGCGAAGGCCTGGAACCACTCGCGCACCAGCTCGGTATCGAAGACGCCGATCTTCTCGCGGGCGAACGCGGTGCGGAAGACCAGGAACGGCCGGCCGGAGATGTCGACGGCGACCCGCGTCAGTGCCTCGTCCATGGGCAGATGCAGGTCGGCATAGCGGCGAATGCCGCGCTTGTCGCCGAGCGCCTGAGCGAAGGCCTGGCCGAGGGCGATGCCGCAATCCTCGGTGGTATGGTGCTGGTCGACGTGGAGGTCGCCCGTCACCTTGACCTCGAGGTCGAACAGGGCGTGGCGGGCGAGCAGCTCCAGCATGTGGTCGAGGAAGCCGACCCCCGTCGCGATGCTGGCCCGGCCGGTGCCGTCGAGGGTGAGCGCGACGCTGACGTCGGTCTCGGCGGTGCGCCGGTCGACGCGGCCGGCGCGTAGGGGAGTGTCGGTCATCGCAGGAGACTGTTGCCAACGGAAACGGGCTGCCTTGTTAAAAGGCAGCCCGCGGAAATGCCAGGGGCGATCCGGCCTTTATGCCGTCGCGCCCCCGGGGCCCGAGGGAGCGGCGGGATCAGATGTCCGCCAGCACTCGCGCGCAAACCGCATCCAGCTTCGCCATCAGCGCCGGGTCGCGATGGGTCGGCGCGGTCATGATCGCACCCTCGAGCGCCCGGTCGGAGCCCGCCGGGCAGGGTTCGCGCTCGGCCGGGAAGTCGCGGGCGAGACGGCTCACCAGGCGCGCGGCCTTCGAGGCGTTGGCGCGGGCCACCGCCACCACGGAGGCGACGTCGACGGCGCCGTGTTCCGGGTGCCAGCAATCGAAATCCGTCACCATGGCGATCGTCGCGTAGGTGATCTCGGCCTCGCGGGCGAGCTTGGCCTCCGGCATGTTGGTCATGCCGATCACGTCGTAGCCCTGCGCCTTGTAGGTGAGCGACTCGGCATAGGACGAGAATTGCGGCCCCTCCATGCAGACATAGGTGCCGCCCTTCCTGACCGCGATCTCCTCGGCGTCGGCCGCGGCCTGGATGCGGGCCTGGAGGGCCGGACCGACCGGATGGGCCATCGAGACGTGGGCGACGCAGCCATTGCCGAAGAACGACGAGGTGCGGCCGACCGTGCGGTCGACGAACTGGTCGACGAGCACGAACAGACCCGGATAGAGCTCCTGCCGAAACGAGCCGCAGGCCGAGAGGGCGACGATGTCGGTGACGCCGGCGCGCTTGAGCACGTCGATATTGGCCCGGTAATCGATGCCCGACGGCGACAGCCGGTGGCCGCGCCCGTGCCGGGCGAGGAACACCACCGGCGTCTCGCCGATCCGGCCGACGCGGAGCGCGTCCGAGGGTTCGCCCCAGGGCGAGGTCATTGCTTCCTCGCGCACGTCCTCCAGACCGGGCAGGTCATAGACGCCCGACCCGCCGATGACTCCGAGCACCGCCTTGACCATGGGGGTTCTCCTGTAACGAAAGAGGCCCCTTTCGGGGCCTCTGGAAGGGATGGATCCGAGAGCATCATCCGATCGCGCTGCGATCGGATGATGCTCTCGGTCGTTGATCTTTCCGCATTTTCTTCGACGAACCGGCGTCCACTTCGTCTGAAAATGCTCTGGCGTCAGCTGGTCTTGTGCAGCTCGGGCTGCAGCCCGTGCGTCTCGCCGCCGACGTCGGACCAGATCTTCTTCTTCACGTAGTAGAGCAGGCCGGCCAGCACGAGCAGGAACAGCATCGCCCGCAGGCCCAGCGACTTGCGCGCCAGGAGGTGCGGCTCCGCCGTCCACATCAGGAAGGCGGTGACGTCGCGCGAGTACTGGTCGACGGTCTCCGGCACGACCGGTTGGCCGTTCGCGCCCTTGGCGTAGGTCACCTGACCGTCGCTCAGAGGCTTGGGCATCGCGATGACGTGGCCCGGATAATACTCGTTGTAGTGGCCACCCGCCGGCACCTGCACGTCCTTCGGCGGCTCATCCTTGTAGCCGTTGAGGAGGGCGTGGATGTAATCCGGGCCCTGCTCGGTGTAGCCGATGAAGGGCAGCCAATCGATGATGAACCACAGGCCGCCGCGGGCGAAGGTGCGGGCCTTGGCCATCAGCGACAGGTCCGGCGGCGCCTTGCCGCCGTTGGCGGCGGCCGCGGCCTGGTCGTTCGGGAACGGCGCCGGGATCTTGTCGGCCGGGCGGCCGGGCCGCTCGAACATGTCGCCGGAATCGTTCGGGCCATCCTTGACCTTGTACTCGGCCGCCAGCGCCTTGACCTGGGCGGCGGAGAAGTCAGGCCCGCCCTCCTCCTCCAGGTTGCGGAAGCGGATGTAGCTCAGGCTGTGGCAGTTCGAGCAGACCTCGCGGTAGACCTGGAAGCCGCGCTGCAGCTGCGCCTGGTCGAAAGTGCCGAACATCCCCGAGAAGGTCCACTTCTCGCGGTGCGGCAGCGGCCCACCCTCCGCCGCCGAGGCGGCGCCGGCCGACAGGAACGCGGCGAAAGCGGCCGCCACGAGAGCGCGTGTCCGGAGAGCGCGTGTTCTGATCATTCCCCTCGATGCCCCTTGCGGCGTCGTTAGTGCTTCATCGCGATCGTGGGACGGGCGGATGCGTGGAGCATCCGCCCACCCGAGGCCTGTGTCAGCCCTTGGTCGGGGGCGCGGCGGCCGCGCCGGCCGGCATGCCGGAGGAGCCGACCTGCTTGCCCGGGCCGGTGACGCTCTCGAGGATCGAGCCCGGCAGGGGCTTCGGGGTCTCGAAGAGGCCGACCAGCGGCATCACGATCAGGAAGTGGGCGAAGTAGTAGAAGGTGGCGATGCGCGAGGCGAGGACATAGCCGCCCTCCGGGGGCTTCGAGCCGAGCCAGCCGAGCAGGAAGCAGCAGAAGATGAAGACCCAGAAGAACTGGCGGTAGATCGGCCGGTAGTTGGCCGAGCGGACCCGCGAGGTGTCGAGCCACGGCGCCAGCGCCAGGATGATCACCGCGCCGAACATCAGGATCACGCCGCCGAGCTTGTCCGGCACCGCGCGCAGGATGGCGTAGAAGGGCAGGAAGTACCACTCGGGCACGATGTGCGCAGGCGTCACGGCGGGGTTCGCCGGGATGTAGTTGTCGGCGTGGCCGAGGTAGTTCGGCTGGAGGAAGATCCAGTAGGCGAAGAAGACGAAGAACACCACCACCGCGAACACGTCCTTGATGGTCGCGTAGGGGGTGAAGGGCACGGCGTCCTTGCCGGTCTTGATCGGGATGCCGGTCGGGTTGTTCTGGCCGGTGACGTGCAGCGCCCAGACGTGCAGGACGACGACGCCGGCGATCATGAACGGCAGGAGGTAGTGCAGCGAGAAGAAGCGGTTGATGGTCGGGTTGCCGACCGAGTAGCCGCCCCAGAGCAGGCTCTGGATCGTGTCGCCGACGATCGGGATCGCCGCCAGGATGTTGGTGATGACGGTGGCGCCCCAGAACGACATCTGGCCCCACGGCAGGGTGTAGCCGAGGAACGCGGTCGCCATCATCAGGAGGTAGATGATCACGCCGAGGATGTAGAGCACCTCGCGCGGGGCCTTGTACGACCCGTAATAGAGGTTGCGGAACATGTGCACGTAGACCGCGATGAAGAACATCGAGGCGCCGTTGGCGTGCATGTAGCGCAGGAGCCAGCCGTAGTTCACGTCGCGCATGATGTGCTCGACGGAGTTGAACGCCTCGGTGGCCGAGGGCTGGTAGTGCATCGCCAGCCAGACGCCGGTGATGATCTGCGAGCCCAGCATCGCCATCAGGATGGCGCCGAACGTCCAGAAGTAGTTCAGGTTGCGCGGAACCGGGAAGGCGATGAACGAGGAATGGACCAGGCCTGCGATCGGCAGCCGGGCCTCGAACCACTTCGCGAAGCGGCTCTTGGGAACGTAGGTTGTGGCGTGTGCGCTCATGGGGCAGCCCGCGTCTGGCGTTGCTTCACGATCGGCGGATCAGGCGGTGGCGCCTTCGCCGATGCGGACCTTGGTGTCGCCCTGGAAGGCGTAGGGCGGGATCGGCAGGTTGATCGGCGCAGGGCCACGGGTCACGCGGCCCACCGCATCGAACTGCGAGCCGTGGCAGGGGCAGGCCCAGCCCTCGAGCCCGTTGGCGTTGGCGATCGGCACGCAGCCGAGATGGGTGCAGTTGCCGTAGGCGACGAGCCAGCGCTCGTGGCCCTCCTTGACGCGGCCCAGGAACGGCGCCGGGTCGATCAGGCTCGCCGGGGCGACCGCCTTCATGTCGGCGACCTCCTTCTCGGTGAGGTGGCGCACGAAGATCAGCTTGCCGCGCCAGAAAACGTTGACGATCTGGCCATCGGCGATCGGCGTGAGGTCGACGTCGATGGGAGCGCCGGCGGCGATCGTCTCGGCATCCGGGGCCATCGAGGCGACGAACGGCCAGGCCAGAGCGGCAGCCCCGACCACGGCGCCCGCGCCGGTGGCGAGGAACAGGAAGTCCCGGCGGGTCGTCCCGTGGGGATGCGCGGCGTCGGATGGGGCGACGGTGGTGGCCAAGTTCCGGCTCTCCCGAAAATCGTTGACGGCGGCGGGCCGCCGCTTGCGCGGCGCAAGGCGTCGTGGCCCGCTGGAAGGGTCGGCGGGGTTGTCGTTCCCCGATCCTGCCGGACCGAAGCACCTCCCCACTCGTGGCGGCAATGCGACCGGGCGTCGCCGCGCGGGTAGCTCTGTTGCACGGCCAAGCCCCGGAATAAAGGGCGAAAAGGCGCCCCGATCCGGAGGAATTCCAGATTTCCGCTGAGTGTGTTCTCTGCCGTGGGACGGCCCGCGAGGGCCGTCCCGATCGGCTGCGGGCTACTCGGCGGGAGCACCGACGCGGCCCGGTGCCGCGGCTGCGCCGCCATGGCTCAGGCGCAGCACCGTGATCATGCCGACGAGGCCCGCGCAGGCGATCAGCAGGAGGCCGCCGGTGAAGCTGCCGGTCCAGTCCTTGATCGCGCCGACCGCGTAGGGGGCGACGAAGCCCGACAGGTTGCCGATCGAGTTCACCACCGCGATCGCGCCGGCGGCGGCGGCGCCCGAGAGGGTCTCGGTCGGAAGCGTCCAGGTGATCGGCAGCGCCCCGAAGATGCCCAGAGCCGCGCCCGAGAACAGCACCACCTTCACGATCGGGTCGCTGACGAGGGCTGCCCCGATGGTGCAGAGCGACGCGCAGGCGAGCGCCGCGGCGAGGTGGTAGCGCCGCTCGCGCTTGGCGTCCGAGCGCCGGCCCCACCACAGCATGCCGACGGTGCCGACGGCGTAGGGGATGATCATCACGAAGCCGGTCTGGGCGTTGGTGAGCCCGAACGCCTTGAAGATCTGCGGCAGGAAGAAGCCGAAGGCGTAGAGCAGCGCGACCGCGCCGAAATACACGACCGCGATGGCGAGCACCCGCGGGTTGAGGATCTCCTGCGTCAGCGGCACGTGGCCCTGGCGCGGGTTGCGGGCGGCTTCAGCGGCGAGCGTCTGCTCGAGCCAGGCCCGCTCGTCGGGGGCGAGCCACTGCGCGTCCGCCGGCCGGTCGGTGAGGTAGAAGTAGGTCATCACCGACAGGATCACCGCCGGAAGCGCCTCGATCACGTAGAGCCACTGCCAGCCCTTGAAGCCGAGCACGCCGTCGAGCTCGAGCAGCAGGCCGGAGATCGGCGAGCCGATGACGCTCGAGAGCGGGATCGCCACCATGAACAGCGAGACGATGCGGGCCCGGTAGGCGGCCGGGTACCAGAGCGTGAGATAGAAGATGATGCCCGGGAAGAAGCCGGCCTCCGCCGCGCCGAGCAACAGGCGCATGATGTAGAAGCTGACTTCGCCACCGATGAAGGCCATGCCGCCGGAGATCAAGCCCCAGCTCAGCATGATGCGGGCGATCCAGCGCCGCGCCCCGAATTTCTCGAGCGCCAGGTTCGAGGGCACCTCGAAGATGAAGTAGGTGATGAAGAACAGTCCGGCGCCGAGGCCGTAGGCGGTGGCCGAGATGCCGAGGTCCCGGTTCATCGTCAGCGAGGCGAACCCGACATTGACGCGGTCGAGATAGGCCACGAAGTAGCAGACGATCAGGAACGGGATCAGGCGCCAGCTGACGCGCCTGATGGTGCGGGCTTCGATGTCGGTCGTCACGGCGCTGTCCTCCCGGCCGATTGTTGTTGGGCCATAATCCGGTGCGGCCGGGTGCGATGGCCCGGCTCTGGCGCCCGGGATGACCGGATTGTTCCCGGTTGGCAAGGATCCCTCGGCAGGCAGCGACGATCTGCGAGGGTCCGCGCACTTGTGGGAGGCTCCTCTTCTGGTCTAGTGCTCCCCTCCCCGCCGGTGATGCACCGCAGCGAGGCCGCGTCACGGCCGCGCGCGAGCCGGTGCCCGTTCGAGGCTCGAAGACCCGCGCCATGCACACGCCACGCCGCGACAGCGGAGCCGACCGCCCCCAGCTCACCGGAGCCCGGGTGCTCGTCGTCGAGGCCCGCTACTACGAGGACATTTCCGACGAGCTCCTCGCCGGTGCGCAGGCTGCGATCGCGGCGGCGGGGGCCGAGGCCGTGGTCGTCACGGTGCCGGGCGCGCTGGAGATCCCCCAGGCCGTCGCGATCCTGCTCGAGGCGGCGGCCCGCGCCCACAAGCCCTATGACGCGGTGGTGGCGCTCGGCTGCGTGATCCGCGGCGAGACCGGCCATTACGACATCGTCGCGGGCGAGAGCGCCCGGGCCCTGATGGACCTCTCGGTGATGCTCCGCCTGCCGCTCGGCAACGGCATCCTGACGGTCGAGACCGAGGCCCAGGCCCAAGCCCGCGCCCGCGTCGCCGAGATGAACAAGGGCGGCGGCGCCGCGGAAGCCGCGCTGGCGGTGCTCGCCCTGCGCCGGGCCGAGGAAGCCGGGCGCCAGGACCGCACCATCGGCTTCACCCCCCGCCGCAATCCGGAGTCCGATTGAGATGAAGCCCGCCGAGCGCAGCGGCGCCCGCCTGGCGGTGGTCCAGGCTCTCTACGAGATGGAGATCTCCGGCAAGGGCGTGATCGACGCGCTGGCCGAGTTCGAGGCCTTCTGGATCGGCCAGGTCATCGACGAGGTCGAGCACCCGCCGGCCGAGACGGCCTTCTTCCGCGACCTCCTGCGCGGCGTCGTCGAGGAGCAGCGGGCGATCGACCAGCGCCTCGACGCTGCGCTCTCCGCCGGCTGGCCCCTGCGCCGCCTCGAGGCGGTGGTGCGGGCGATCCTGCGGGCCGGTGCCTACGAGGTGATGTTCCGCCGCGACGTGCCGGTGAAGGTCGCGATCTCCGAATACGTCGACGTCGCCCACAGCTTCTACGAGGGCGAAGAGCCGGGCCTCGTCAACGCGGTGCTCGACAAGGTCGGCCGCGTCGTGCGTCCGGACGATTTCGCGAAGGATTCAGCCAAGGGTTCGCGCGCCGGTTGAGGCGGCACGGGTCGCTTCCCGCGGTCTCGGCGAAACGATCCGGAAATGTGGGACGATTTTCCTTTTGTTGCGTTAGGGCATTGCCGCGGCCGCCGACCTGCGCTCTAGCTGTCTGCCGAGGGGGGGCGGATCGCGGTTTCGCCCCTTGCCTGCCTTCCACCGCGAGACCACCACGCGATGGCCCGCACCGATCTGCCCCGCCCCACCGAAGATGAGTTGATCGCCCGCTACTTCGCGCCTCTCGCCGGTGCCGGCGGGCTGTCCTTGCGCGACGACGCGGCCGTGCTGACGCCGAGCCCGGGTCACGACCTGGTGCTGACCACCGACGCGGTGGTGGCCGGCGTGCATTACTATCCCGACGACCCGCCGTCCTCGATCGCCTGCAAGGCGCTCGGCGTGAACCTGTCCGACCTCGCCGCGAAGGGGGCCGAGCCGCGGGGCTTCCTCCTCACCCTCGCGCTCAGCGACGATTGGGACGAGGCCTGGCTCGCCGAGTTCTGCACCGGGTTGAGCGAGGCCGCGGCGCTGGCGAGCTGCCCGCTCCTCGGCGGCGACACCGTGCGGGCGGCCGGCCCCACCCTCGTCGGCATCACCGCCCTCGGCGAGGTCCCGTCCGGCACGATGGTGCGGCGGGGCACGGCGCGGGTCGGGGACAGGCTCCTCGTCTCGGGCAGCATCGGCGACGCGGCTTTCGGCCTCAAGCTCCGGCAGAAGCCCGCGGCGCCCTGGGGGGAGGCCCTATCCTTCCCGGTCCGCACCGCCCTGGTCGACCGCTACCTGCATCCGCAGGCCCGCCTCGCCCTCGCGCCGGCCCTGCGGGCCCATGCCCGCGCGGCGATGGACGTGTCGGACGGGCTCGTCGGCGATCTCGCCAAGATGATGCGGGCCGCGGACCTGAGCGCCGAGGTCGAGATCGAGGCGATTCCGCTCTCGGACGCGGCTCGGGCGGCGCTGGCCGTAAAACCGGCGCTCCTCGACACCGCGCTTACCGGTGGCGACGATTACGAGATCCTCTGTGCCGCCGATCCCGCGGAGGTGCCGGCCCTGCAGGAGGCCGCTGGGCGGGCCGGCGTGCCGCTCGCCGAGATCGGCACGGTGACGGAAGGCAGCGCCCCGCCGGTCTTCCGTGCGGCGGACGGCAGCGTGCGCCGCTTCCGCTCCGGCTCGTTCAGCCACTTCTAGACGCGGTCCAAAGACGCAAGGCCGGCGCCGAAAGTCTCAGGCGGATGAAGCTTGGGAGCATTTGCGCTCCGGTGGGAAGTTTGGCACGACTAGGGGCGCGGATCCGTGCTGGCGCGCGGGCCCGCTCAACAGGGAGGGAGGCCCGCTTCGCGCGTTCACGGCCGCTCGCCATCTCGGCCGTCCGACGTCGCGGGAATGCCCGACAATCAAGGACGGTAGAATGACCGCACTCCTGCTCATCATCCTGGGCGGCCTCTGCGCCGTTGCCTACGGCATCGTCACCATCAACGACGTCATGCGGCGCGACGCCGGTACGCAGCGCATGCAGGAGATCGCCGGTGCGATCGCCGAGGGCGCCCAGGCCTATCTGCGCCGCCAATACCTCACGATCGGGGCCGTCGGCGTGGTGCTGTTCGTGCTCCTCGCCTGGTTCCTCGGCCTCAAGGTCGCGATCGGCTTCCTGATCGGCGCCGTCCTGTCGGGCGTCGCCGGCTTCATCGGCATGAACGTCTCGGTGCGGGCCAACGTGCGCACCGCCCAGGCCGCGGCGCAATCGCTCGGCGCCGGCCTCTCGGTGGCGTTCAAGTCGGGTGCCGTCACCGGCATGCTGGTGGCCGGCCTCGCGCTCCTCGGTGTGGCCCTCTACTACACCTATCTCACCCGCTTCGCCGGCCTGAACCCGTCGAGCCGCGAGGTGATCGACGCGCTCGTGGCGCTTGGCTTCGGCGCCTCCCTGATCTCGATCTTCGCACGGCTGGGCGGCGGCATCTTCACCAAGGGCGCCGATGTCGGCGGCGACCTCGTCGGCAAGGTCGAGGCGGGCATTCCGGAGGACGATCCGCGCAATCCCGCCACCATCGCGGACAATGTCGGCGACAATGTCGGCGACTGCGCCGGCATGGCCGCCGACCTGTTCGAGACTTATGCCGTCACCCTCGTCGCCACGATGGTGCTGGCGGCGATCTTCTTCTCCGGCCAGACCGATGTCGGCGGCCGCAACGTGCTCGAGACGATGCTGATCTACCCGATGGCGATCGGGGCTGCCTGCATCATCACCTCGATCATCGGCACGTTCTTCGTGCGGCTCGGCTCGAACCAGTCGATCATGGGGGCGCTCTACAAGGGGCTGATCGGCGCCGGCGCGCTCTCGATCGTCGCCATTGCGGGCCTGAACATGGTGATGTTCGGCGGCTTCTCGACGAGCTTCACCACCACCGGCGGCGACACTTTCACCTCGCTCAGCCTGTTCCTCTGTGCGGTGGCCGGCCTCGTCATCACGGCGCTGATCGTCGTCATCACCGAGTACTACACCGGCACCCGCTACCGCCCGGTCAAGTCGATCGCCCATTCCTCGGTCACCGGCCACGGCACCAACGTAATCCAGGGCCTGGCGATCTCCCTCGAATCGACCGCGCTCCCGGCGATCGTGATCGTCGCCGGCATCATCGTCACCTACGGGCTCGCGGGCCTGTTCGGCATCGCCATCGCGGTCACCGCCATGCTGGCGCTCGCCGGCGTCGTCGTCGCCCTCGACGCCTTCGGCCCGGTCACCGACAATGCCGGCGGCATCGCCGAGATGGCGGGACTCCCGAAGGAGGTGCGCAAGTCCACCGACGCGCTCGACGCCGTCGGCAACACCACCAAGGCGGTCACCAAGGGCTACGCCATCGGCTCGGCGGGCCTCGGTGCCCTGGTGCTGTTCGCCGCCTACACGTCGGACCTCAACTACTTCATCAAGAATGCCTCGCCGACCCAGTACCGGTTCTTCCAGGGCATCACCGTCGACTTCTCGCTGTCGAACCCCTACGTGGTCGTCGGCCTGCTCCTCGGCGGCCTGATCCCGTACCTGTTCGGCGGCATCGCCATGACGGCGGTGGGCCGCGCCGCCGGCGCGGTGGTGGAGGAGGTCCGCCGCCAGTTCCGCGAGAAGCCCGGCATCATGCAGGGGACCGAGCGGCCCGACTACGGCCGCGCCGTCGACATGCTGACTAAGGCGGCGATCAAGGAGATGGTGGTGCCCTCGCTGCTGCCGGTGCTCTCGCCGGTGGTGCTGTTCTTCGTGATCCAGGCCATCGCCGGCAAGGGCCAGGCCTTCGCGGCGGTGGGCGCGATGCTGCTCGGCGTGATCCTCACCGGCCTCTACGTCGCGGTCTCGATGACCTCCGGCGGCGGTGCCTGGGACAACGCCAAGAAGTTCATCGAGGACGGCCACCACGGCGGCAAGGGCTCCGACGCCCACAAGGCCGCGGTCACCGGCGACACCGTCGGCGATCCCTACAAGGACACCGCCGGCCCGGCGGTGAACCCGGCGATCAAGATCACCAACATCATCGCCCTGCTGCTGCTGGCGATCCTGGCGCATAGCTGAGCGGCGGGCGGACCGGCGATCCGCATCGGATCGCCATGACCCGCATCTCCCTAACAGCGAAGCGGCCGTCCGGAGCCCGGACGGCCGCCTTTTTTCAAATGCCACTGCTCGCCGTCGGCAGGGCGACCAGTCACCCCCCGCGATCCGCCCGCGCCATCAGTGGATCGGCAAAGTCGCCGACTTCCTGCCCCGGGCCGGGCGCGCCTAGGCCGGCAAGCCGAGCGCCCGCGCCGCGGCGTTCGGAGGTGTCCGGGGACGCGGCGCCGGCATCAGCGCGGCCGGGCACGGCGGGGGGTCATCGTCGTCATCCCGGCGGCCGGGACGGGTGGAGGAGCGCAGGTTCCACGGCGCGCCCGAACGCCTCTGAGACGGCCGCCGTCTCGTCGCGGGCGTGACGGCTTCCCGTCGCGAGGAACCGCGGTCGAGTTCGGCGAGGGCACCGAGCACGGCATCGACCGGGACCGGCTCGGCCCGGCAGCCGACCAGGCAGCGCAGGCCCGGCGCGTTCTCCAGGGCGCAGGCATCCGAGGCCCAGGAGGCCAGGATCGCGCGCTTCTCCGCCCGCGAGAGGCGCGGGTGCGCCAAGAGCTCCCGCGGGTGACGAAACACGTCGCCGGGCGCGACCAGCGCCTGCCACCCCTCGAACGAGGCGGGCTGGGTGGACGGCGGGTTCATCGGGCCGGAATGGGTGAGATGCGTCTCCATCATTGACACGGGTCATCCTCCCTGATGGTGCGTGACGGTGCACGACAAGGAATCAGGCCCCGGGGGCGCAGGCCTCCGGGGTTGCCGCTCGTCAGTGGATTATACCGCCGCGCCTTCGAACGGACGCGTTCGAAGGCGCCAGGCAAGCCCGAACGGGCGCCGGCGCTGATGCGCCGGTCGCCTTCGCATCGACACGTCGATGCGAAGGCGCGAGGGTATTTCTGGAGGGATCAGGCGGCCTTGACGCGATCCCCGGCGCGGTCCTCGACCTGGAGCGGGGCGCTCTGGGCCGGGGCGTTGTCCTGCCCGAGGGTGTCCTGCCTGCTGCCGATCGCGATGCGGCGGGGCTTGAGCGCCTCCGGCACCTCACGCTTGAGATCGACCGCCAGCAGGCCGTTCTCCAGGCTGGCGCCCGTCACCTTCACGTGGTCGGCCAGGCTGAAGGTCTGGCGGAAGGCGCGCGCGGCGATGCCGCGGTGCAGGTAATCGCGCTCTCCGTCCTTGTCCTTCTTCTGGCCGGCGACGAGCAGCGCGGTGTCGTGTTGGGTCAGCTCGATCTCGTCTTGTGAGAAGCCGGCGACCGCCATGGTGATGCGGTAGGCGTCGTCAGCGACCTTCTCGATGTCGTAAGGTGGCCACTGGGTCGACGGCTCGACCCGAGCGGCTTGGTCGAGCATCGAGAAAAGGCGGTCGAATCCGACGGTGGAACGGTAGAGCGGCGCGAAATCGTAGGTCCTCATGACCACATCCTCCTTGAGAGCAACGTGATGACGAGGGCCGCCGGACACCCGGTCCGGCGCCCAACCTGCGAGCCCATTCGGGCCTCGCGCGCATGTAACGCGGATCCCGCGCTCCGGTTCCAGCTCCATTGAGATTTTTTAGCCCGCGCGACGTCTCATCGAGGAACGCCGTCGTCCCACAAAGCCGTTCCGGCTTCGGCGGATGGCCCCGGCCGTCACCCGGCTAGGGCCGCCCCCGAGGACGAGGGTGAGGCCGAGGAGGGCGGCACGAAAAGCCGTCTCGTGGGTGCTGCTCATGCGGGATCTCCCGAGTGTTTCAGGGGAGCACGGTCCGACCGAGGCCGCTCGCCGGCGCAATGATACGCGCGTACCAGATCGGATGTGCCCAGTCAGACCTGCGCCTGTCCGCCATCCACGAACAACTCGATGCCGTTGACGAAGCTCGCATCGTCCGAGGCCAGGAACAGGGCTGCCCTGGCGATCTCGTCCGCCTCGCCGACCCGGCCCATCGGGATCCGGGAGGCGAGATAGTCGAGCAGGCCCTGCTGCTGGGCCGCGTCCGGGCCGGCGAGATCGACGAGGCCCGGGGTGCGGGTCGCGCCGGGGCTCAGCGTGTTCACCCGGATGCCGCGCCCCTTCAGGTCGAGGATCCAGTTGCGGGCGAGCGCCCGCACCGCCGCCTTCGAGGCGGCGTAGACGCTGAAGGCCTGCGTGCCTTCCGTGCCCGCCGTCGAACCGGTCAGAATCACCGAGGCGCCGGGCGCCAGCAGCGGCAGCGCCTTCTGCACCGTGAACAGCACGCCCTTCACGTTGCGGCCGAACGTGTCCTCATACTGCTCCTCGGTGATCTCGCCGAGCGGCAGCATCGACCCCCCGCCGGCATTGGCGAACAGCACGTCGATGCGGCCGGCCTCCGCCTGCACCTGCGCATAGAGCCGGTCGAGGTCGGCGAGCGTCGAGGCGTCGGCCTGCACGCCGGTCGCGGCCGGACCGATGGCGGCCACGGCCCGGTCGAGCTCGGCCCGGCGCCGGCCGGTGACGAAGACCCGGGCGCCTTCCCGCGCGAAGAGCCTGGCGGTGGCCAGACCGATGCCGCTGGTGCCGCCGGTCACCACCGCGACCTTGTGAGTGAGCTTGCCTGTCATGATCCGTGTCTCTCCCGTCCGGGTGCGTGAGCGGATCACGGACCGACGTTAGTGCTTGCGATACAGCAACGTCCGCAAACCATCGTTGCAGATCTGTCGATGTCGAAGCTGCCGGATTTCGAGGGGCTCGCCCTGTTCGCCAAGGTCGCGGAGGAGCGCTCCTACGCGGGTGCCGCGCGGGTGGCAGGCGTGTCGGTCGCCACCGTGTCACGGGCGGTGAGCCGGCTGGAGGCGCGTCTGGGCGGGCGGCTCGTCAACCGCAGCTCGCGCCGGCTCGCCCTGACCGCGTTCGGCGAGCAGGTGGTCGCGGGCGCCGCCCGGGCCTGCCGCGAGGCGCAAGAGGCGGAGGATGCGGCGCGCGACCTGTCGCGCCGGCCGCGCGGCACGGTGCGGCTCGCGGTGCCGATGTCTTTCGGGTTGCGCTGGGTCGCGCCGCTGCTGCCGGAGCTGTTTCGCCTCTACCCGGAACTCGCCGTCGACCTGCACCTCTCGGACGCGAGGGTCGATCTCGTCGGCGAGGGGTTCGACGCGGCCTTGCGGATCGCGGCCCTGCCGGATTCGACGCTCGTCGCGCGGCGGCTCCTGCCCGTCACGGCCCTCGTCGTGGCGGCGCCGGCCTACCTGGCGCGCCACGGCCGGCCGGAGCATCCGGACGGCTTGAGGCTGGACCACTGTCTCGGCTACGCCTATCGGGCCCGGCAGGGCGTCTGGCGCTTCACAGGGCCGGATGGCACGGAGGTCAGTGTCGCCCCCGCCGGGCCGTTGCGGGTGACGAATGCCGACGCCTTGCTGCCGGTGCTGCTCGACGGGCTCGGCGTGGCCGAGCTGCCGGACTTCATCGTGGCCGAATACCTCGCCGACGGGCGCTTGGAGGCGCTTCTGCCGGGCTGGCACCTGCCGGGCGGCGCACTGTCCTTCGTCACGCCGAGCGCGCAGGCGCGGCCGGCGAAGGTCGAGGCCTTGGCCGAGTTTTTCGCGACGCGATTGACGGGTCTTGCGGTCAGCCGGCGACCGCCGCCCGCGCCTCCGTCAACCGCGCCGCGTAGCGGGCGATCAGATCGACCTCGAGATTGAGCGTGTCCCCGACCCGGCGCTCGCCCCAGGTAGTGACGGCCAGCGTGTGGGGGATCAGCAGCACCGTGAAGGTGTCGCCCTCCACACCGTTGACGGTGAGCGAGGTGCCGTCGAGGCAGACCGAGCCCTTCTCGGCGATGAAGCGCGACAGCGCGGCGGGCGCCCGGAGCACGAAGCGCTCGCTGGGGGCCCAGCTATCCCCCGCGTCGCCGGCCTGCCCGGTCACCGGTTCGCGGGCGACGATCTCGGCGAGGCCGTCGACGTGGCCGGTGACGAGGTGGCCGCCGAGCTCGTCCCCGATCTTCAGCGAGCGCTCCAGGTTCACCCGCGTGCCCGGGCCCCACGCCCCGACGGTCGTGCGGGCCAGGGTCTCGGCGGCGGCATCGACCTCGAAGGTGCAGCCGCCCGCGCGCGGCGTCACCGTCACGGCGGTGAGGCAGGGCCCCGAGCAGGCGATCGAGGCGCCGATCAGGATGCCGGCGGGGTCGTAGGCGCAGTCGATGGCGATGCGCTTCAGCTTGGAATCGCCGGACACCGCGGCGACGCGGCCGACATCCGAGACGAGGCCGGTGAACATCTACGGGCTCCGTACGTGGCAGGTGAAGAGATCGGTGCCGACCCGATACTCCTCCGCGACCGCGAAATCCGCGGAGGCGAGGCGGGCGGCGAGGTTCGGGCCGACCGCCGGCAGGCCGGGCTGGCCGAGGACGCAATCGCCGGTGACGAGCAGGCACTCGTCGACGAGGTTCTCGCGCGCCAGCGCGTCGGCGAGCGTCGGCCCGCCCTCGGAGCAGACCCGGGTCAAGCCGCGGGCGCCGAGGAAGCGCAGGGCGGCGGGCAGGTCGATGCGGCCCTCCGCCGTGACCGGCACCCGCTGCACCTCGGCGCCGGCGGCGCTCAGGGCGTCCGCCGCCTCCATGGAGCCCTGAGGGCCGGCGAGGATCAGGGTCGGGACGGTGGCGCTGGTGCGCACCAGGCCGGCGGTCGGCGGCGTGCGCAGGCAGGGATCGAGGACGATCCGCAGCGGCGAGCGCGCCGCCATCCCGGGCAGGCGCACGGTGAGCGCGGGGTCGTCGGCCAGCACGGTGCCGACACCGACCATGATCGCGTCGCAATGCGCCCGCTGCAGATGGATCTCGGCATTGGCCCGCGGTCCGCTGATCATCAGCCGTCCCTCCCCGCCCGCCGCGAAGCCGTCCGCGGTGCGGGCGAGCTTGAGGAAGACGGCAGGACGGCCCTGAAGGATCCGGGTCACGTGCCCGCGCTGGTCGCGCGCGGCCTCCGCACCCAGGAGCCCAACCGAGACCGCGATGCCGGCCTGCGCCAGCCGGGCATGGCCGCGGCCGGCGACCCGGGGATCGGGATCGTCCATCGCGCTCACCACCCGGGCCACGCCGGCCGCGATGGTGGCGTCGGCGCACGGCGAGGTGCGGCCGTGATGGGAGCAGGGTTCGAGCGTCACGTAGAGGGTGGCACCGCGGGCAGCCTCCCCCGCCGCCGCCAGCGCCACCCGCTCGGCATGAGGCCGGCCGCCGGGTTGCGTCACGCCCTGGGCCAGGATGCGCTCGGCGCCCGGCGGACCGCCGACCAGCACCGCGCCGACCGAGGGGTTGGGCCAGGCCTGGCCCAGATGGCGCCGGCCGAGGGCGAGGGCGAGGCGCATGTAGCGCCGGTCCGACTGGACGGGATCCGGAGCGCTCACGACGCGCGGCTCCGCGGCCGCCGGGCCGGCGGCGCCGGATCGATCGGGGGCGACGCGTCGGCGGGGACAGGCTCGTCGGCGGCCGCCTGGGCCGCACCGGCGGCGAGGTGGCCCAGAAGCTCCTCGAAGTCGCGGGCCTCGCGAAAATTCTTGTAGACCGAGGCGAAGCGCACATAGGCGACGTCGTCGAGGCCCTTCAGCCCCTCCATCACCGCCTCGCCGATCGCCTCGCTGGTCACCTCGGCCTCGCCGGTGCTCTCGAGCCGGCGGGTGATGCCGCTCACCAGGCGCTCGACCCGCTCCGGCTCGACCGGGCGCTTGCGGAGCGCCGTCTCGACCGAGCGCTGGAGCTTGTCGCGGTCGAACGGCACCTTGCGGCCCGAGCGCTTGACCACGATCAGCTCGCGCAGTTGCACCCGCTCGAAGGTGGTGAAGCGGCCGCCGCAATCCGGGCAGATCCGCCGGCGCCGGATCGCCGAGCTGTCGTCGCTCGGTCGGGAATCCTTCACCTGTGTGTCGAGGCCGCCGCAATAGGGGCACCGCATCGGCCGCCCGTTCCTCTGTGTACGAAAAAGGGCCGGTCCCGCGTGGGACCGGCCCCGGAGGGGCGTGTTCTAGAGCGCTCCCGGCGGAAGGGGAAGCCGGGAGATCAGGCGCTCACAACTCAGCCATAGATCGGGAAACGGTCGGTGAGCGCGTGGACCTCGCGCTTGGCCGCCTCCTCGGCGCCCGCATCGCCCGCCTCGCCGGCGCGGTGCAGGCCGTCGAGTACGTGCACGATCAGCTCGCCGACCTTCTTGAACTCGGCAACGCCGAAGCCGCGGGAGGTCGCGGCCGGGGTGCCGAGCCGGATGCCGGAGGTGATGGTCGGCTTCTGGGGATCGAACGGCACGCCGTTCTTGTTGCAGGTGATGCCGGCGCGGGAGAGCGCGGCTTCCGCCGCCTTGCCGGTCAGCTCCTTGGCGCGAAGATCCACCAGCATCAGGTGGTTGTCGGTGCCGCCCGAGGTGATGTCGTAGCCGCCCGAGATGATGGTGTCGGCGAGCGCCCGGGCATTCTCCACCACCTGACGGGCATAGACCTTGAACTCGGGGCGCAAAGCCTCGCCGAAGGCCACCGCCTTCCCGGCGATGACGTGCATCAGCGGCCCGCCCTGGAGGCCGGGGAAGATCGCCGAGTTGAGCTTCTTGGCCAAGGCCTCGTCGTTGGTCAGGATCATGCCGCCGCGTGGGCCGCGCAGGGTCTTGTGCGTGGTGGTGGTGACGACGTGGGCGTGCGGGAACGGCGACGGATGCGCGCCGCCAGCCACCAGGCCGGCGAAGTGGGCCATGTCGACGAAGAACACCGCGCCGACGCTGTCGGCGATCTCGCGGAACTTGGCGAAGTCCCAGTGGCGCGGATAACCGGAGCCGCCGGCGATGATGACCTTCGGCTTGTGCTCCTGGGCCAGGCGCTCGACCTGCTCCATGTCGATGCGCTGGTCGTCGCGGCGCACGGTGTAGGAGACCGGCTTGAACCACTTGCCCGAGACGTTCGGGGGCGCGCCGTGGGTGAGATGGCCGCCCGCCGCGAGATCGAGGCCGAGGAAGGTGTCGCCGGGCTGCATCGTGGCCATGAACACGGCCTGGTTCGCCTGGGAGCCGGAATTCGGCTGCACGTTGGCGAACTCGCAAGCAAACAGGCGCTTGGCGCGCTCGATGGCGAGGTTCTCGGCGATGTCGACGAACTCGCAGCCGCCGTAGTAGCGCCGGCCCGGATAGCCCTCGGCGTACTTGTTGGTCAGCACCGAGCCCTGTGCCTCCAGCACGGCGCGCGAGACGATGTTCTCCGAGGCGATCAGCTCGATCTCGTGCTGCTGGCGGCCGAGCTCCTTCGCGACGGCGCCGGCGAGCTCCGGGTCGGCGTCGGCCAGCGACGCGGAGAAGAACGAGTTGGACCGGGAAGTGGCGGCGGTGCCCACGCTCATGATGGCCTCGAGGTTCGTCGGGAGCCGCCCGGACGGAGCGCCGGTGCGGAAATAAGCTACTGGGATCGGCCGGCTTCTACACGCGGACGACGCAAGAGTCCAAGGCCGCGAAGGCTGGACCTTCCGCCGCGTGCGCCTCCGGGCTTCGGCCTAGGTGAGGGCGGATCGATGCCCGCGCTCGGCCCGCCGGACCCGATCTGCACGCAGATTGGATTTGGATCGACCAGAAATAAACTCAAAAAAATTGAAACCGCCTTTGGGGAAAATTCGTGGGGCGTGGCCTCCTCCTCACGGCGGCGCCGGCGGCCACGATCGTCCGATCGGTCTGGCCAAGGCACATCGCAGGCTCGCTCACGTCGCGCTGGCGAGTGACCCCGCATATCGAGTCCCAGCAATTTCCCCGTTACCGAGAATTTAATCCCCGCTCACAAAAATTTTATGACTGACCATTTCCAAAGAAGAACTGTGCTCCATTCGACACTACGCGCTGGTAAATCCCGATGACGGCTGTTGGTCTGCGGTTTCTCCGGTGCCGTGGCTCGCCGGTCATTGGACGCGGTGCGACGCTGCCTCACACATTGACGGCGTCTCAATCGCGCAAGAGGAAAACCCGGGTCCATGCTGAAGTCATTGCTCACCGCCGGCACTGCCGCCGTCCTGTCCGTCGGCGCCGCGTCCGCCGCCGACCTGCCGCGGCGCGCCGCTCCGCCGCCGGTCTTCACGCCGGTGCCGGTCTTCACCTGGACGGGAGCCTATTTCGGCATCAATGCCGGCTACACCTATACGGAGGCCGACCGGCTGAGCACCGTCGGCATCGGGGCGCTCCAGGCCAACGTCAACAATGGCTTGCGCCGCGCGAGCGTCCCGCTGGCGCAGGACGGCTTCACCGCCGGCGGCCAGATCGGATACAATTACCAGTTCACGCCGGGCTCCGGCTTCGTCGTCGGTCTCGAGGCGGACGCAGCCTATACCGACCTGAACCGCCGCCGCACCGAGTCCATCTTCCTGCCGGCGATCAACCCGAACCAGCTGACCAACACCTACCGGGCGGATCTCAGTTTCCTGGGCACCGTGCGCGGCCGGATCGGCTACGCCTTCGACCGCGTCCTCGTGTACGGCACCGGCGGCTTCGCCTACGGCGACGTGACCCAGACCGTCGCCTTCCAGACCAACGCGCCGGTCACCTATTTCGGCAGCCGCTCGCGCATCGAGACCGGCTACGCCTATGGCGGCGGCATCGAGTACGCCCTGCCCACCGATTCGTTCCTGAACGTCTTCAAGTCGAACGCGGTGACGCTGAAGGCGGAGTACCTCCGCTACGACCTCGGCAGCCGCAACCTGCTGGTCGCCTCGACCGGCGCTCCGCTCAGCCCGGGCGTCGGCTACTTCACCCGGTTCCGCACCGAGGGCAGCCTCGTCCGCGCCGGCCTCAACTTCAAGTTCGGCACGTTCTAACCCTCGTTCCGCCGGTCGCAGACGGCCGGTGCCGGGAGCGGCGGAAACGGCACCGTGCGATCCGCCCCGGGCCCTGCGGCCCGGGGCGGTCTCTTTTCTCAGTAGTGGGGCGGCGGTGGCTCGTCCCCGGTCCCGGTCGGGCGCTCGGCCATCTCGCGCACACGCTCGCGCAGGGCAGCGACGTGCCGCGTCAGGGCGTCGATCGCGCTCCACTGCTCGGTGACGATGCGGTTCAGGTCCTCGATCGTCGCGTCCTGATGGGCAATGCGCGCTTCCAGCGCGTCGAGGCGGTCTTCCGGATCGGGGGTCATCTGGCGTCCACTCGCGCGAAAACGGCCCGGGCTCGCGCCCGGGCCGTCGTCGGTTCGGTTGGTTGCGCGGCGATCAGTTGGTCTGGTCGTCGTCGGCGTCAGGGTTGAAGTTGCGCGGGCCGGCGGCGGCGGCCGCCATCGAGGCGGTCGGGGCGCCGGCGCCGTCACGCTTGTAGATGTCGTCGCGGAACTGCACGAGGCCGTCCGGGGTCGACCAGGCGGTGATGTAGGTCCAGTAGACCGGGATCGGCGCGGTCGGCCGGGCATCGACGCGCTGGCCGCTCTGGATGATCGACTCGATCGTGTCCGGGTTGGCGTTCGGGGTGCCCTGCAGGATCCAGGACACGTAGTCACGCACGTTCTGCACGCGCACGCAGCCCGACGAGACGAAGCGGAAGTCGTCGCCGAAGATGCCCTTGGCCGGCGTGTCGTGCATGTACACGCCGTGCGGGTTCGGGATGTTGATCCGCACGAAGCCCATCGAGTTCAGGTCGACGCCCGGATCCTGGCGGAAGCGGTAGCGGGTCGCCTCGTCGGAGTGCCAGTTGACCTGCGACGGGGGGATCTCGCGGTCGCCGTTGAAGATGCGGATCTTGTTGTCCGTCAGGTAAGACGGATCCTTCTGCATCTTCGGGATCAGGTCCTTCTTGATGATCGAGGCCGGCACGGTCCAGTAGGGGTTGAAGTTCACCTCCTGGATCTTCGCGTTCATGATCGGCGACTGGCGGTCGATCTTGCCGACGCCGGCGGCGTGGCGTGTCGCGACGTGATCGCCCTCGACCGTCTCGACGAGCGCCGCCGGGATGTTGACGATGACGTAGCGTTCGCCGAGGCTGCCCGAGTAGGAGCGCAGGCGCACCGCGTTCAGCTCGAGCTGACGCAGGCGCACATCCGCCGGCACGTTCATCGCCTGCACGGTGGTGATGTTCATCGCGCCGGTCTGGTTCAGGCCGTGGCGGGCCTGGAAACGGCGCACGCCGGCCTCGACGTAGGAATCGTAGACCGGCGAGGAGCCGGCGGCCGGGTCGAGGTCGCCAGAGGCGATCAGGCGCTGGCGCAGGCCCGTCACCGCCGGGCTCTTCGAGCCGACGCGCAGGCGCTCGGCACCGGAGACCGACTGCCAGCCGCCGCGGGCCACGATGTCGCGGTAGCGCTCGACCATCTGCTCGGTCGCCGCCAGTGTCTGGGGCGAGAGGATCGGCGTGTTGGAGCGCTGCACCCGCATCGTCGCGGCGGAATCGTAGTTCTGCGCCCACTCGGCCTGGGCCAGCCCGCCGCCCCGGTCCTGCGCCAGGGCCGGGATAGCGGCGGCGGCCAGGAGAGCCAGGCCGAGCGAACCGGTGAGGGAAACGCGTGTCAGCATGGGAAATCTGCTCTCGAACCTGTGACGCGGGACGTGTGACGGCGGCAAACCTGATCGCTGCCGTGTTGCGCCCCATTCTATGGCCCGTGACGGTGCCGGGATGCGGTTAAGACACTATGAGGAGCAGGCCAGATTGTGGCGCCGGGCGGGCGCCGCTGTGGAGCTGCGAGCTGGGCTGTGGACTGCGGTAATTGTGCAACGCGCGGCGGGAGCCGGTGCGCGGGCTCGTCGTCGCGGGCGTGGCGGAGCCGAGCCGCCTGGGCTATGTCTGGCCGATGAGCGACGTTGGGCAGGCACGGGGCAGGAGGATGGCGCGCTGGCGCGCGGTCGCCGCCGTTCTGTCGCTCTACGGGCTGGTGCTGCAGGCCTTCCTCACCGGCCTCGGCCCGGTTCCGGTCGCGGCCGGCCCCGGCCTCGTCTGCCAGTCGCATCAGGCCCCGGCGGGCGGCGAGCCGCTCGTGCACGCGCATGCCTGCTGCACGGTCGCCTGTCAGGCCCCCCTCGCCCCGCCGGCCCCGGCGACGGCGGAGGCCTGGCCGCCCCGGGCGGCCGTCGTCCTGTCGTGGTCCATCGAGGCGGCCGCCCCGGCCCGCGCTGCGCCCGCCCGGCCCGCTTCCGCCCGTGGTCCGCCCGCTGCGTGACATGATTGGCGGCTCGGCGCCGCTCCTCGACCTCCGTCACGCTTCTCCCGGACCCAACGTCATGACCTTCCCGCTTCGCGCCGGCCTCGCCGCCGCCCTCTCCCTTGCCGCCGCTCCCGCCCTCGCCCACGCGGTGCTCGCCGTGACGCAGGCGAGCCCGAACCAGACCTATCGCGGCGTGGTCCAGATCGGCCATGGCTGCGACGGAAAGGCGACCACCGGCATCACCGTGACGATCCCCGACGGGGTGATCGCGGCGAAGCCCATGCCGAAGGCCGGCTGGGAGCTCAGCACCGTGAAGGGCGCCTATGGCCGCGCCTACCCGTCCTATCACGGCTCGGTCTCGGAGGGCGTGAAGACGATCACCTGGAAGGGCGGTTCCCTGCCCGACGACCAATACGACGAGTTCGTGTTCCAGGCCCGCCTCACCGATGCGGTCGCGCCGGGCGGCACGGTCTACTTCCCCGTGCGCCAGGATTGCGACGGCGCCGTCGTCGACTGGCGCGAGGTGCCGGCCGCCGGTCAATCCGCCCGCGACCTGACATCTCCCGCCCCGGGCGTGCGCATCGTGGCGGCCGCGGCGGCCGCCCCGGCCGCGTCAGCGCCGGCGTCGATCAAGGCCGGCGATCTCACCATCGAGGCGCCGTGGATCCGCGCCACCCCCGGCGGCGCCAAGGTCGCGGGCGGCTACCTGCAGGTCACCAATACCGGCAAGGAGCCCGACCGGCTGGTCTCGGCCTCGATCCCCCTCGCGGCCCGGGGCGAGGTGCACCAGATGGCGATGGACAAGGGCGTGGCGAAGATGGCGCCGGTGGAATCCGGACTCGTCATCAAGCCAGGAGAAACTGTGGTGCTCAAGCCCGGCGGCTACCACCTGATGTTCATGGACCTGACCGGCCCGGTGAAGGCCGGCAGCACCCTCGAGGGCACCCTCACCTTCGCCCGCGCCGGGACGGTGCCGGTGCGCTTCGCCGTCGGCGCCATCGGCGCGTCGGCGCCGGAGGCCGGGGGCGGGCACCAGCATCATTGACGGGTGACGGCGGCGACCGTTCGACGTCGCCGCCTTCTCTCTCGGCTTTGGAATTCGTGCGGCTCCCGACCGGCTGGTTCAGTCAGCCACCACGTGATCGCCGTCGCGACGCGAAAGGCTGGACCGGATCGCGGCCAGACCTCGCATCGCCCGATCACTCCCGGTCCGGATCGAGCCCCGCGGCGGCGAGCAGCGCCTGGTCGAGGCCGTCGCCGCCGGCCGACAATGCCTCGCGCAAGGCAGCCTCGTCGGCGTAGATCATCACGTCGCAGACATCCAGCGCCGAATCGGCTCCGAGATGCAAGCAGGTCCGGATCACGTAGCGGTGCTCCGGCGTGCGGTAGAGGGTCTGCGTGACCGGCACGGGATCATCGGGCCGGCTCGTCGTGCCGGCGATCGGAACGGCGAACAGGCTCACCGGATCCGGTTCGGCTCCCGACCGTCCGGCGATCGGGCGCGGCTTCGCGGCGTCGCTCCGGGACCGAGCCGGGATCGGTTTCGGTGGGAAGGGCTCGTGGCGATCCGACATCGTCATCCTGCGGCCTCTGTCATCCTGCCGTCGCGCGCCTCCGGCAATGATCCCGAATAGTGTCGGTGGGCATACATCCTGAGATCGCCATCCTGGCGGTATAGTATCAACTCAGAGTTTTATTTGCGTCGCTACACGCCCGATGAACTCTCCCCAAAGATGCGACGATGGTCGCAGCCCGCCATCCGTCGAGCCCGCAATCTAGGACATACTGACACGAAAGTCAGGTTTTCACAGTAAAGTATGCCGAGGCCCGGTGGATGACACTAGGATCATACCTCGGATGCGGGCCCGTCGAGGGGCGCGATCGGCTCGTCCTTGATCTGGTCGAGGGCGAGCGCGGTGCGCACCGTACGCACGTTGGGCAGGCCGGTGAGATGGCCGACGAGCTGCTGGAAGGCGGCGAGGTTCGGCGCGACGCATTTGAGCAGGAAGTCGGTCTCGCCCGAGAGCGTCCAGCATTCCCGCACCATCGGCCAGTCGCGCATCTCGGCCGCGAAGGCGGCGAGTTCCGCCTGGCCTTGCGCGGCGAGCTGCACCATGGCGAAGCACACCACCTCGTAACCGAGCGCCTTCGGCTCCAGCAGGGCGCGGTAGCCGCGGATGATGCCGGCCTCCTCCAGCGCGCGGACCCGGCGCAGGCAGGGCGGCGCCGACAGGCCGACGCGCCGAGCCAGCTCCACGTTGGTGATGGAGCCGTCGGCCTGCAGCTCCCGGAGGATCGCCCAGTCGATGGCGTCGAGGCGGGCGGGCAAGGCGGCGGGCGATCCTGGCAAGCGGAACGGGAGCCCCGGTGAGTACCCGCCCGCCGGGGCCGGCACAAGGTGACGCGACGGCTGACGACGCCGGTTGCCCGCCGCCGGCTCGTCTCTTATGGGGGGCTGTCCCGCGTGACTGGCGAGGTTCAAGGTGGTCCAACCACCGGGGAGCGCGGGATGTCGCCGCCGCTCGCCTGGGCACCCTCCCCGCACCGACCGACGGGTGACCCATGACGCCGACGCCGCGCATTCCCTCGCTCCTGTCCTCGCCCTCCGACGTTCCCCTGCCCGCCGTCCTGGACCGCCTCGACCGCCTGACCGACTGGGAGAAGCGGCCGCGGGGCGGGATGCGGGTCGGGCTCGACCCGATGCGCGACCTGCTCCACCGACTCGGCGAACCGCACGAGCGCTTGCGGGTGATCCATGTCGGCGGCACCAAGGGCAAGGGCTCGGTCTGCGCGCTGATCGAGGCCGGGCTGATCCGGGCCGGCCTGCGGGTCGGGCGCTACGCCTCGCCCCATGTCGAATCCGTCGCCGAGCGGGTCTGCCTCCAGGGCCGGCCGGTGGAGGACGCGCGCCTCGCACAAGCGCTTGCCCGCGCGCTCGACGCCCACGAGGCGGCGCGCCGCGACGGCACGGCGGGCCAGGACGCGACCTGGTTCGACGTGCTGACCGCCGCCGCCCTCACGATCTTCGGCGAGGCCGGGCTCGACTGGGCGGTGATCGAGGTCGGGCTCGGCGGGCGCCTCGATTCGACCAACGCGGTCGGCAGCGAGGTCGCGGTCGTCACCAACGTCGCCCTCGAACACACCGAGATCCTGGGGACCACCCGCGCGGCCATCGCGGCCGAGAAGGTCGGCATCCTCAAGCCCGGCGCGGTCCTCGTCACCACCCTCCCGGCCGACGATGAGGCCGGGGCGGTCGTGGCCGCCCGCGCCGCCGCCCTCGGCTGTCCGGTGCTGCGGCCGGCGATCTCGGACGGCGCCGCGATCGAGGAGGAGAACGCCGCCCTCGCCGGCCTCGTCCTCGACCATCTCGGCAGAAGCGGCGCGCTCGGCCGCGACGGCGCCCCCTTGCGGGCCAACCTCCTCGACGCCGCGGCCCGCGCGAGCGCCCGCCTGCCGGGGCGGCTCGAGCGCCGGCGGGTCAGGACCGCGGCCCGTGCGGTGCCGGTGGTGCTCGACGGGGCGCATGTGCCGTTCAACCTCGCAGCGGTCCTGCGCGACCTTGCCCGCGCCCCCGACCTCTCCGGTCCCTGCATCGCCCTGGTGGCGCTGGCGGGCGACAAGGACGCGGCAGGTTTCCTCTCGGTCCTGGCCGGCTACGGGGCGAGCGTCGTCGCGACCGAGATGCCGGAGCGGCGCGGGCACGCCGCCGCCGCGCTCCGGGCGCTCGCCGCCGCCGAGGGGATGGAGGCCGAGGCGGTGGCGGCTCCGGATGCAGGCCTCACCCGCGCGGCAGACCTCGCGGCGAGGCGGGGCGGCTGGCTCCTAGTGACGGGCTCGCTCCACCTCGTCGGCGCTCTGCGGGCGGCGACGGAGGCCTGAGCGGACGACGCGTTGGCGGACCACCGTTTCGTCCGCTCAGATCCTTGTTCCGTCGCAGGTTTTCATCGCAGACCCGACGGCCACTTCTGCGAAGCCTGCTTAGCGCAGGAACGCCAGCGCCAGCGGTACCAGCACGGCGGTCAGGAAGGCGTTGAGGCCCATGGCGATGCCCGCGAAGGTGCCGGCGACCTCGCTGACCTGGAAGGCGCGGGCGGTGCCGATGCCGTGGGCGGCCAAGCCCGCCGCGAAGCCGCGGGCGCGGTAATCCCTAATCCCGAGGCGGTCGAGGAGCGGCGTCACCATGATGGCGCCGAGGATGCCGGTGAGGATCACCAGCACGGCTGTCAGCGTCGGGTCGCCGCCGAGCGCCGAGGTGATGCCCATGGCGACGCTGGCGGTCACGGATTTCGGCGCCAGCGCGATCAGGATCGGGTCCGGCACGCCGAGGAGCTTCGCGGTTCCGATGCCGGTGACGAGGGCGACCGTGGAGCCGACCAGGAGGGCGGCCAGCATCGGCACCAGCACCCGGGTCACGGTCTTGCGGTGCTCGTAGAGCGGGATCGCCAGGGCCACCGTGGCGGGGCCGAGCAGGAAGTGCACGAACTGCGCGCCCTCGAAATAGACTGCGTAGGGCGTGCGGGTGACGACCAGCACCAGGCCGACCATCCAGATCGCGTGCAGCACCGGGTTCGCCAAGGGGTGGCGGCCAGTGGCGGCGGAGACCCGGTCGGCGATGACGTAGGCGGTCAGCGTCACCGTGAGCCACAGGAGCGGCGTGCGCGACAGGAAGACCCAGAGGGCGAAATCCCCCGTCATCGCCCGGTTCGCCGCGCGACGTACGCGAAGGTGTAGACCGTGGCGACGAGGGCGAGCGCCGTCGAGACCACCAAAGCCGCGGCGAGGGCGAGGCCGTGGGCCGCCAGCACGTCGAGCCGGCCGATCACCCCGGCACCCGCCGGCACGAACAGCAGCGAGAGGTGGGCGAGCAAGCCCTTGCCGGTGCGCTCCAGCGTGCCGTCGACGAGCGGCGCCGGCAGCCCGCCGGGGCGCCGGTCGCGCAGGGCCAGCACCGCGAGGAGCAGAGCCATGCCGACGACCGGGCCCGGGACCGGCAGCGCGAAGGCGCGGGCGAGGATCTCGCCGACGAGCTGGCAGAGCAGCAGCAGGGTCAGGCTGAGGATCATGACGCGGCCATCATTGCGCAGCCTGGAGCCCGGGTCCCGCGAGCCAGTGGTCGAGGAAGGCGTCGAGCCAGCGCACCACGTGGCCGTCATGCATCAGCCGGCCCTCGATCTGCCGCGCACGGTTCTGTGCGCCGGGCAGGAGCAGGCGCTCGGCAGCCCGCACGGTCCAGCGGCAGATCATCGCGTGGGTGACCTCGGGGTGGAACTGGAAGCCGAAAGCCGCCGGCCCGACCCGGATCGCCTGGGTTGGGAAGTCGTCGCCGGTGGCGAGCGTGTCGGCCCCCGCCGGGCAGGTGAAGCCCTCCCGGTGCCAGTGATAGACGTGGGACGGCCAGGGCTGGCCGATCTCGCCCGCGAAATCGCGCCCCGCCGCGGTCGGCAGCAGGGGATAGTAGCCGATCTCGGCCCGCCCCTCCGGATGGGCGCAGACCGTGGCGCCGAGGCATTTCGCCAGCATCTGCGCGCCGAGGCACAGGCCGAGGAAGGGACGTTCCTCGCGGAGCGGCACCTGGATCCAGTCGATCTCCTGCCGCACGAAGTCGTCGCCGTCATTGGCGCTCATCGGACCGCCGAAGATCACTGCGCCGGCATGGTCCTGCATCGTCTCGGGGAGCGGATCGCCGAAGCGGGGGCGGCGGATGTCGAGGGGGTAGCCGCGCTCCTGGAACAGCCGGCCGAGGCGGCCGGGCGTGGATTGCTCCTGGTGCAGGATCAGCAGCACGGGCTTGCGCCCAGGCTCGGGCATCACGAAGGAACTCACCATCGATCGCTCACCGGGCCGGCGCCTGCGGGGTCGGCAGCCCCGCCAGGGCGACCGCCCGGGTGGCGGTGATGGCGGCATCGTCGAAGCCCAGGAGTTGGCCGACGCGCCAGACGAGGTCGTCCTCGAACTCGTGCACCCGTCCGTCGGCCGCGGCCACCGCCCAGGCGAGGCCGAGGAGCCCGCGCCGCTCCTCCTCCGGCACGTCGCGGCCGATCATCTCGACGAGCTCGGCCACGTCGCGGGTCTCGTCGTCGAAGCTGATGGCCCGCTCGATCAGCGCCTTGGCCCGCGCCTCGTCGGGCGCGAAGCGATGGGTCAGGAGGCGCGCGAGCCGGTCGCGCTCCACCGCCGCGAGCGTGCCGTCGACCCGCGCCACGTGGACGAGCAGGGCCACGGCAGCGAGGTGCTGCTCCGCCTCCGGATCGGGCGGCGAGGCGGGCGCGCCGAACATCCCGGCGGCATAGGCACGAAGGCGGGCGATGAGGGGCATCGGGGAGATGTGGGCGGGGATTCTAGATTGTGCAACGCATGCTCCGGAATCGGCGGCCCAGCGTCAAGCGCTCCGGGCGCCGGAGGGTCGGCCCGAGCCCTGCATCCGTGGTCTGCACCGGCACGGCCGACTGCATCTGTCACCGAGGAGCAACGTCGATGAGCCTCGCGGTGCTCGAGAGCCGGCCTCGTCCCGGCGGGTCAGGCCGTCGCCCGCACGGTCCGGCCGAACATGCGGGACCAGAGGCCGCTGGCGATCGCCGACTTGTCGAGCTCGTGAATGTCCTGCGAGTACTGCCCGGTATAGAGCTTCACGATCATCCGGTCGCGGCACTCGCCTTCCAGCCTGTAGCTGAACTTCAAGGCGAATCCGCCCTTCGCCAGGCGGGACACCGCCTCGATCGTGCCGCGCAGGTGCGGAAACCGCTCCATCTCGACGGTCACCGCGTCCCCCGCCCTCGCCGCCGGCGCGGAGTCCAGCTCAATGATGCCGCCCTCGAGCGAGAGGCTGGTGATCCGGCCGGTGAGCACCGCGTCTTCGTGCTCGATCCGGGCCGCCTCGTCGGTGGCGAAGCTGTCGAGGAGCGGCCTCGGTTTCTCGAAGCAGATGAGGGCCGCCACCATCAGCACCGCGATGTTGATGACCGCCCACCAGGCCGAGACGACGGAGAACTCCCCCTCTCCGATCCGGGACCATTCGGGCACGACGTTGACGACGAGGCCGAGCGCCGTGACGGCGATCCAGAACGCGATCGAGAAGAAGGTGTAGGCGTCGAACTCCGATTCCTCGTTGCCCGACCCCTTCGGCGTCACGCGGAACGGCACGCCGAACGGCTTGACCAGGCTGGAGATGACGACCGGCAGCATGCGGAAGGTGGCGAAGGCGCCCACCGCCGAGGAGATCAGCGGCAGGTAGCGCGTCGGCGTCAGCCAGCCCATCAGCAGGAAATAGGCCGCCAGCACCGGCAGCTGGTACCAGACGATGTCCTGCGTTCCCGTGAAGTACAGAGGCGCGGCGCCGGTCCAGAGATAGACCGCGGGCACGACCAGGATCACGAAGCGGACGGTGTACTGGACGAGCCAGGACAGCGGCAGGAACATGAAGCGCTGAAACAGGGTGAGGCCCGGGCCGCGCAACGGGCCGTTATGCAGGTAGATCGTCTGGATGCCGCCGCGGCACCAGCGGCCGCGCTGGACGAAGTAGCCCTTCAGGTTCTCGGCGGCGAGGCCCATTGACAGGCGCTCGTTGAGATAGCGCGTCTTGTAGCCCCGGTTGAGGAGCGCCAAGGTGGTGAGGAGGTCCTCGGTGATCGAGTCGTGCGGGAACCCGCCGATCTCGTCGAGTGCCGAGCGCCGCGCGATCGAGCACGAGCCGCAGCAGAAGCTGACGTCCCAAGCGTCGCGGCTCGCCGCCATCTCGTCGAAGAACAGGCGCTGCTCGTCCGGCCAGACCTTCTCGAGGCTGAGGTTGGACTGGACCGGATCCTTGTTGAAGAAGTGCTGCGGGGTCTGGACGATGCCGATCGTCGGGTCCTCGAAGAACGGCACCGTGCGGCGCAGGAAGTTGCGGTAGGGCACGAAATCGGCATCGAAGATGGCGATGAACTCGCCCGACGAGACCGTCAGGCCGTTGTTCATGTTGCCGGCCTTGGCGTGGGAGTTGTCGGGGCGCGTGACGTGGATGGCGCCCTTGCTCTCGCAATAGTCCCGCAGCCAGTCGCGTCGCTTGTCGTCGAGGACGTAGACCTTGAGCTTGTCACGCGGGTAATCGAGGGCGAGCGCGCCGACGATGGTGCGCTCCAGGACGTCGATCGGTTCGTTGTAGGTCGGGATGAACACGTCGACCGTGGGCAGATCGGCGGCGTCGCGGGCGAAGAACTCCCGCTCGCGCCGGTCCGCCTCGGCACTGCGGTCGACGTATCGGCTCATCGCCACGAGGAACAGCAGGATGTCCGCGAAGGCGCCGAGCTCGACCAGGAAGACGAACCACGCCCAGAAGAAGCCGAAGCTCCCGTCGACGGGATGGGGCAGCACCGTCGAGAAGAAGCGCCACGCGAGGTAGCGCAGGGCCACCGCGAGCACGACGAGGCAGGTGATCGCCCGCGACCACGTCGCCTTGCGCGGCCAGTTCAGGCTGAACAGGAAGAAGAACGCGACGACGAAGAGGGTCGGGGCGAGATCTAGGAGATGCTGAACCACAGGCTCTTCACCCCGTTCAGGAACTGGTACCGCTTGGTGGCGCGCGCGATCCGGACCTGCACCGAGCGGCCGACCTGGCAGAAATTCGCGAAGTCGCGCTGCATCGGGTTCGGTTCGAGGGCGACGCGGATGCGGGCGCTCTTGCCGCGGCTCTCCGGCGGGACCGCCGCCAGCACCATTTCCTCGACCGCCGCGCTCGACCCGCGCACCGAGAGGACGGTGCCGGGGATGATCTGACTGCTGCCCAGCAGGCGCACCTCCGCGGCGGCGCCGGGACGGATGTCGTCGTAGTCGATCTCGTTGACCAGGATGTCGACGAAGAGGTCGCGGCAATCGAGCAGCCGCGTCAGCTCATTGCCGACGACGACGTTGGACCCGGCCACCACGTTGTTGCGCCAGATCACGCCGTCGAAGGGGACGCGGACGATCGCGGTCGAGAGCCGGTCGTTGCGATCGCGCTCGAGCTCGATCTGGCGCTCCAGCTGCTGGATGCGCGCGCGCTCGGCCCGGGCCTGCATCTGCACGTTGGCGAGCTGGATCGCCACCTCGTCCTGGCGCTGCTGCGAGTAGGGCACGTCGTTGCGCCCCTCGCCGACGAAAGTCCCCTTCCGGAGCGCCTCCAATTGCCGCGACAGGCGCTCCAGGTCGGCCTTGGCGATCGCCTGCTCGCTCGTGGCCGCCACCGAGGCGGCGCGCGCCTGCTCGACGGAGCTCCCGGCCACGACGCCGGTCGCACCGAGCGTCGTCTTGCGGACCAGGTCCGCCTGCGCGGAGACCTGCTGCGCCTGCGCCGCCGTGATGCGCTGCTGGCGGATGACGATTTCCTGCTGGATGCCGGTGATGCTGGCCTGCTGATACTCCTTCAACCTGGCGGCGAGATCGTTCTTGATGGCCGAGAGCGAGCCAGCCTGCCCCTCGAGGGCGCGTAAGCGCTCGCGCGTCGCACCGAGATCGGCCTCCAGCTGCGCCTCTGCCGTGCGGGCGATGCGCTCGTTCCTGATCTGGAAGAGCTGGAAGCCCTCGGGGACGGCCGTGCCGACCTTCGGGGGCGTGGCGGACACCACGCCCTCGATCGGCGCGGCAATCACGGTGAAGCGGGCATTCACTGTCCCGTCGAGACTCGTGTATCCAGTCAAGACCGGCAGAACCGCCAGGACGGCCGCTCCAAGCAGCAGCGCACCGATGAGGATACGCATCGCTCGGCTGTTCCATAGCATTCCCGAAGCCCCATTCTTTCTCCTATCGCGACAACTAACGATCGAGAGGGAATTCGGTTCAACTCTTGACGGTTAAAATTTGTCTTCAATGCGACATATTGTGGAAAGACGAATTGAAAATGCCAAGTTTTATGAAAATTATTCTTGAACTAAAGCCATCATACGGCTTTATCATCCGATCATGCCAAAATGAATATTCAAGACGATCAAGGGAGATCGAGCTGCAGCCAGGATCAATTCAACCCGGCATTGCATAGCTCGAATCACGAATGTTCGCCTCGGCGTGCGCTCACGCTAGTCCCGGTGTGGAGACGCGGCGCTTCATCCCGACCATCCTTCGTGGGAGCACCACCCTGTACAGCACGATGGACCCCGCCTGATTGGCGGCTACAGGCGTGGCGCGTTCCCGCCCTTCCGACAACTCACGGTCAGATGCGCCGCGTCGAGTTGCAACCGTCCGGGAAAACCATGGCCGATTCTCCATGAGGCCTTGCCACATCGCCGGACCGTGCCTCACGGGGGCGCCGCATCATCCCGCTCGTGCCCTCGTCAAACGACACTCGCCGCCGCGCCAACGACCTGGAGCGTCGCGGCGCCCGGCTCCGGGGCCCAGGCCCCGCTGGGGCAGGCCCGTGCCGAGCAGGTCCGGTTGCGGCCCTCCGCCTTCGCCGCGTAGAGGGCGGCGTCTGCGAGACGGAAGAGCTCAGCCGTCGATCCGCCGTCCCGCGGCCGCCCGCTGGCCAGGCCGATGCTCACCGTGATGGGGCCGATGCCGACTCCCTCCGCCTCGACGCGGAGACCGGCGACCGCCTCGTGCACCGCCTGCGCGACGCGGGCGGCGCCGTCGGCATCGGCGTCCGGCAACAGGATGGCGAATTCCTCGCCGCCGACGCGGGCGACGAGATCGGCCGGCCGGCGCGCGCTCGGCTCCAAGGCCCGGGCCAGCTCGCGCAACACCCGGTCGCCGACCGCGTGACCATAACGGTCGTTGTAGCGCTTGAAGTGATCGGCATCGACGACGAGCAGGGCGAGGGAGCCGCCGCAGCGGCGCACCTCGGCGAAAGTCCGCTCGAAGGTCTCCGTGAAGTGGCGGCGGTTGGGGAGGCTCGTGAGGGCGTCGGTGCGCGAGAGGAGGGCCAGTTCGGCCTCCGCCGCGGTGCGCCGCCTGAGTTCCCACCCGGCCAGCAGCGATAGCCCGACCGTCAGGCCGCACAGGGCGAGCACGATGCCGCCGATCACCAGCGCCTTCGCCCGCCATTCGGCCTCGATCTCCCGCGTGGAGAGCGCGACGTTGAGGATGAGCGGCAGGTGGCCGACCCGCGTGAACGCGTAGAGGCGCTCGAGCCCGTCGCTCTGGGTGGCGCCGACGAAGCTGCCGCTGCCCTCGCGCAGGAAACGCAGGAAGTTCGGCGCGCGCGCGAAGCTCGGAGCGAGCACCGCGTCCGGCTCCGGATAGCGCAGGAGGCGTGTACCGTCCTGGAGGAATAGGTTGATCGCGCCCGCCCGCCCCAGCTCGATCCGGTCGAACAGGCGGCTGAAGTAGGACATCGACAGGCTGCCGAGGACGAGCCCGCCGAAGGAACCGTCGGCCTTGTCGATCCGCCGGCTGAGAACGATGACGGGCTTGCCGGTGAGATGCGAGATCAGCGGCTGGCTGATGTGCAGCCCGATGCCGGGATCATCCCTGTGGGCCTTGAAGTAGGCGCGCCCGGCGTTGTTGAGCCGCCGCGCCGGCCAGCCGCCGGCATCGAAGACGGTGTCGCCGTTCTCGTCGAGCACCAGCACCACGCCGAGATCCTTGGCGTTGACGGCGCGGTCGAACAAGACGCGCTGGCGGAAGTCGGGAGCGAGATCCGCCAGTCCGGGCATCTTGAGGTTGTCGACGACGCCCTGCAGCGTCAGGTCGATGATCTCGACGTTGCGCTCGATATCGCGCTCGATCACCTGCAGCAGGTTCCGCGAGGTCTGCCGGGCCTTGTCCCAGGCGTCCTGGCGCAGCTCGAGCAGCATCGCGGTGCAGACGGCCACCATGCCGAGCGGCGCCAGGATCCCGAGCACGACCCAGAGCCGGGCCGAACGGATGCACCGAGACAGGCGAGTCGACGGTCCCATGGTCACGCATCGCAGGGAGGGGAGAGGACGGCGGCGTCCGGGATCGGTCGAGCGCGGCTCGTCAGCGCCCCTCGAGCGAGGATCCTTACGGGAACATCGCGTCGACGGCGTCCTGCGAGACGGCGGCGTCGCCGGGAAGGGCCGGGCCGTTGAGGAGAGCGTCCTCGTCCTTGCGGCGCTCCGGCGCCGGCTTCGACGGGGAGGCCGAGCCGGACCAGAGACGCATCATCTCGGCGACCCGCTCCTCGACAAGGACGATGGTCCGCACGACCTTCGCGATCCGCTGACCGGTCAGGTCCTGGAAGTTGCAGGCCTCGAAGATGGTCTGCATCTGGGCCTGGATGGCGAGAGCATCGTCCCGGGTCGCGTCGTCCCCGGCCCGCCTGGCGATCCCGCCGGCGAGCGCGTCGACCGCCTCCGAGGCCGTCAGGATCGTGTCGGTGGCCTGCTCGGTGCCGCGGACGACGGCGTTGAGCTCGTCGCGGGTGCGGCCGGCATCCTGCTCCTCCCGGATTTCGGCGATTTCCTGCCGCGTCCGCGCGATTGCCTCGGAGATCGCCACGATGTGACTCTGCAGGAGGGCAGTGCTGTCTTCAAGAGACCCGAATTTCGCCGTACCGCTGGTCATGATCCCGGGACACTATACGTGATTACCACGCCGCCCACGGTAGCCGTCCCTGATTAAACATTCGCAAATTTCGCGTGGGCACCGGCCACGCATGCAGCACGCCTCGAGCGAGCGACTCCGGTCGCCACCGCGTGTCCGGGCGGTGCGGCGAACGGCGGGGACCTGTGCCGTTCACCGCAGGCGACGCCGGAACCGATGACGAACCGGCCGCCTTGATGGGATCGGCGGCGACCGGGACATGGCGGCGCCAGGACATGGCGGCGCCAGGACCAGCCGCAACGATCAGATCAGGTAGACGGTGCCGTGCAGCCCGAACACCTTCGGGCAGTTGGAGGCATCCACCAGGGTCTGCGCGGCCTTGAGGTCGATGTTTCGCTCGGCCGCCAGTTCGGCCACGGTCTTCCACACCGGCATCATGCACTCCTTCTCGACCCGGACTTCATGCCTGACAAGCGCGACCTCCCGTCATTGGTTGCACCGTGCAGCACGCGTCTCCGTGCCTCATGGCGGGATCGGCTGCCCGTCCCACGCGAAAACTCGGCCGGAATCCCGGATCTGCAGCCCGTCGAGGATCCGCATGAGATGGGCGGCGCTCTCCTCCGGCGCGAACAGGCCCGGCCCCGGATCCGGGCGGAACGGCCGGGACAGGGCCGTCTGCACGGTTCCGGGATGCAGGCCCGCCACGATCAGCTCCGGATGGGTGCGCGCCGTCTCGACCGCGAGGGTGCGCAGGACCTGGTTCAGCGCCGCCTTCGAGGCCCGGTAGGCGTACCATCCCCCCAGCCGGTTGTCGCCGATCGAGCCGACCCGCGCCGAGAGGGCGGCGAACACGCGGCGCCCCTTGCGCGGCATCAGCGGCAGGAGGTGCTTGGCCACCAGGGCCGGGCCGATCGCGTTCACGGCCATCACCGCCGCCATCGCGGCCGGATCGAGCGTCCGGAGCGCCTTCTCGGGGGCGACGCCCGGCCCGTGCAGGATGCCGCTCGCGACGATGACGAGATCCACCGGCCCAGCCTCCCCGACGCGCTGCGCCGCCGCCGCGACGGAGACCTCGTCGGTGATGTCGGCGGGCACGGACCGCACGGGTCCGGCCTGCGGCGCGGGCGAGCGCGACAGGGCGAAGACCGTCCCGTGCGCCCCGCCCGCGGCGAGCGCCGCGACGAGGGCGCGACCGATCCCGCCCGAGGCCCCGACAACGACCGCGCTGCTCATGCGACACCCCATTGCATAGGCGTGGACATCCCGTGCCGCGTCCCGCCGGCGCGGCGCCCGGATCCGTGCCTCGCGCCGGACATCTAAACGATGCCGCGGCGGTGCAGCAGCCGCGCGAGGCGCGGCCGCAGCGGGAGGAACAGGCGATAGGCCGTCTCGGCCAGGGACAGGATGGGACGAAGGCCGAGCACCCGGACCTCGACGAGCCTGCCGAGCCAGCGCCAGGCCGGCAGACGTTGCCAGAGTCGCGCGAAGGCGGCCGCGCCGGAGACGAGACGCCCATCCGCCTCGCGCACGTGGAACCGGCCCTGCGCGGCGGCCCGGTCGAGGCCCGGCCCCAGGGTCGCGTCGTCCTCGATCGTCGCAAGATCGACGAAGCTCACGCGCTCCGCCCCGGCACAGCGCCGGTAATGCCCGATCTCGCTGCGGCAGAGCGGGCAGGCCCCATCGTAGTAGACGGTCAGATCCTCCCGCATCCTGCTCCCTCACCGCAACGCTCGTCCCTTGCGAGATGGGCGCGCGGCGGCCTCCGTCAGGGTGGGGCGGACGCGCGATAAGGTCGCGCCGCCGGTTTATCGGCTCGGCTCCCGAGGGGAAGCACAGGGCAGGACCGCCGAACCGGGAGGCGGACGCAGCCGAGCGCCCGCCTCCCGGCGAGGGTCACGCCGCTCCGGGCAGCCGGTAATCGCGGAACTGGTCGCGCAGGGCCGTCTTCTGGATCTTGCCGGTGGCGGTGTGGGGGATCGCCTGCACCACCACCACGTCGTCGGGCATCCACCACTTGGCGATGCGCGGCGCCATGAAGGCCAGGATGTCGGCCTTGTCGGGAGTGCGGCCCTCCTTCGGCACCACGATGAGCAGCGGGCGCTCGTCCCATTTCGGGTGCTGCACGCCGATCACCGCGGCCTCCGCCACGTCGGGGTGGCCGACTGCCAGGTTTTCCAAGTCGATCGAGGAGATCCACTCGCCCCCGGACTTGATCACGTCCTTCGAGCGGTCGGTGATCGCCATGTAGCCGTGCGGATCGATGGTGGCGACGTCGCCGGTATCGAAGAAGCCGCGATCGTCGAGGATCGGCTCGTCGCTGCGGAAATACGCTTTCGCCACCGCGAAGCCCGCGACCTTGAGGCGGCCGAAGGTGGTGCCGTCCCAGGGCAGGTCGCGGTCGTCGTCGTCGGTCAGGCGGAACTCGACGCCGAAGGGGGCGTAGCCCTGCTTCATCTTGAGGTCGAGACGGGCCTCGCCTTCCAGATGGGCCACTTCCGGCTTGAGCGAGCAGTAGGAGCCGATCGGGCTCATCTCGGTCATGCCCCAGGCATGATCGACGGTGACGCCGTAATCGCGCTCGAAGCGCTCGGTCATCGCCCGCGGGCAGGCCGAGCCGCCGATCACCACCCGCTTGAGATGGCTCAGGCGCTTCCCCGTCGTGTCGAGATATTGCAGCAGGCCGAGCCAGACGGTGGGCACCGCCGCCGTCACGGTGACGCCGGTGGTCTCCAGGATCTCGTGCACCGAGGCGCCGTCGAGCTTCGGGCCCGGCATGACGAGCCCGGCCCCGGACATCGGCGCCGCGAAGCTGAAGCCCCAGGCATTGGCGTGGAACAGCGGCACCACCGGCATCGCCATGTCGGTGGGCTTGAGGGCGATGAAGGCCGGATTGTTGACCATCAGCGCCAGCAGCACGTTCGAGCGGTGCGAGTAGAGCACGCCCTTCGGCAGGCCGGTGGTGCCGGAGGTGTAGCAGAGGCCCGCCGCGGTGTTCTCCTCGAAGGTCGCCCAGGCGAAGTCGTCGTCGGCCTCCGCCAGCCAGTCCTCGTAGGCGACGGCATTGCGCAAGCTCGTCTGCGGCATGTGGGCGCCGTCGGTGAGCACGACGTAGCGCTCGATCGTCGGCAGCTTGTCCGCCAGACGCTCGACCAGCGGCAGGAAGGTCAGGTCGAGGAGGAGGATCCGGTCCTCGGCGTGGTTGATGATGTAGGCGATCTGGTCCTCGAACAGGCGCGGATTGACCGTGTGGTAGATCGCCCCGATGCCAGTGATGCCGTACCAGGCTTCGAGGTGGCGCCAGGTGTTCCAGGCGAGCGTCGCCACCCGGTCGCCGAGGCGGATGCCGTCGGCGGCGAGGCGCTTCGACAGGCGCAAGGATCGCTGGCGGACCTCGGCGTAGGTGGTCCGGTGCATCGGCCCCTCGACCGAGCGCGAGATCACCGGGCGGGCGCCGTGCTGAAGCGCGGCGTAGTCGAGGATGCGGTGGATCAGCAGGGGCCAGTCCTGCATCAGGCCGAGCATGGCGTGTCGTCCTTCCCTTGGGCTTCCTCTGGGGGGCCGCGCTCACCGGCACGGCCCTCGGTCGCCGGGGCCTTTTTGCCCGCGGTCTCACGCTGTCAGCTTATGGCAGCGGTGCCGGGGCGGCTAGAGCGGTACCGGCGCGCAGCCGGGCAGGATGCCGGATGGTTCTGGCGCCGGAATGGTTCTGATGTAAACTATTTCGATGACGGCATCCTCGCGCCCCCAACCTACGGCTGGGGCAGACGCCCCGGCCGAGGCCGACCCGCTGCGGGTCTGGTTTCGCTTCATCCGCCTGCACCGGCGCGTCTCGGCCGCGGTGGCGGCGGAGCTGCGGGCCGTCGGACTGTCGATCCCGCAATTCGACGTGCTCTCGACCCTGTCAGAGCGCGAGGGCCTGACCCAGCAGGATCTCGCCGAGCGGCTCTACGTCACCAAGGGCAACGTCTCGGGGCTGATCGACCGGCTGGTCGAGGCCGGACTGGTCGAGCGCCGCCCGATTCCCGGCGACCGGCGCTCCCACGCCCTGCACCTGACTGAGGCGGGGCTGGCGCTCGCCCGCACCGGCATCGCGGCCCAGAGAGCCTACGTCACCCGCACCCTCGGCCGGCTGCCCCCGGGCGATGTGGCCGAGCTGGAGCGGGTGGTGCTGGCCTGGCGCGACGCCGCCCGGGCCGACAGCGGCTGATTTCCGCCCGGGCATTGCCACCGCGCCTCCTATTTGTATGAGTATATCCCATGGCGCAAAGGCGCCGGTTCGGCCGCTCGCCAGAGGCGGCGCAGGGAGGGATCGCGGATGCGTGCATGGATCATGGCGCTCGCTTGGATCATGGCACTCACTTGCGCCTGCGCCCTGCCGGCGGCAGCCGGGGAGGCCAAGAGGGCCCCATTCGGAACCCTGCCCGACGGGCGCGTGGTCGAGGAGGTGACGCTCAGCCGTGGCGGCCTCACCGCACGGATCCTTACCTGGGGCGCGCTGCTGCGCAGCCTCGACGTGCCGGACCGGGCCGGCAAGGCGACGGACGTCGTCCTCGGCTACAAGGATCTCGCCGGCTACATGAAGGCTCCGAACTATTTCGGGGTCAGCGTCGGGCGCTACGCCAACCGCATCCGCGCCGGCCGCTTCAGCCTCGACGGCAAGGAGTACACGCTCGCCCGCAACGACGGCCCGAACGCGCTGCATGGCGGCCGCGAGGGCTTCGACAAGCGGCTGTGGACGGTCACCGAGGTCAAGGACGGCGCCGCGCCCTCGGTGACGCTGCGCTACGTCAGCGACGACGGCGAGGAGGGCTATCCCGGCACCCTGACGGCGAGCGTCACCTACGCGCTCGATTCCGACGGCACCCTCACGGTCGAGTACCGGGCGACCACGGACAAGCCGACCATCGTCAACCTGACGAATCACAGCTTCTTCAACCTCGCGGGCGAGGATTCCGGCCGGATGATCCTCGACCACGTCCTGACGATCCCGGCCGAGCGCTACACCCCGGTCGACGAGACCCTGATTCCGACCGGCGAGATCGCCCCCGTCGCCGGCACGCCGTTCGACTTCCGGAAAGCGACGCCAATCGGCGCCCGCATCCGCGAGGGCCGGGACCCGCAGATCCTGCGCGGGCGCGGCTACGACCACAATTTCGTGGTGACGAACGCCCCGACCGCCGACGCGCACCTCGTGGCCCGCGTCGAGGATCCGGCCTCGGGCCGGGTGATGGAGGTCGCGAGCAACCAGCCCGGCGTGCAGTTCTATGCCGGCAACTTCCTCGACGCGACGGCGGTGGGAAAATCCGGCCTGTCCTACCGGCAATCGGATGCGCTGGCACTGGAGCCGCAGGTCTTTCCCGATACCCCGAACCGGCCGTCCTTCGGCACCGCCCGGCTCGATCCGGGGGCGACGTACCGGAACGTGATCACGTATCGGTTCTCGGCGGGAAGATCAGGAGCCACGAAGTAGCTCCCGCGCAATCCAGCAGACATGGCTTCACCACGACCTCCTCCCGAGGTCGTCGGTGGGCGTTGCGGGGAAACCGCTGCTTCACTCCACCATCGACCATTCCGTATCCGCCAGCGCCAAGCGGATCAGCTCCGCCATCCGCGCCCGCGCCGGAGCCCCCTCCCCCGCGGCGATCGCCTCCAACAGCGCGCGGTGCTCCGGCAGGGGATCGCGCGGCAGGGCGCGGCGGCGCTGCTTGTAGATCGTGGTCCAGGTGACCGCGGCGGCGACCGAGCTCGACAGGGCGATCAGCGGGGCGTTGCCGGTGGCCTCCAGGATGGCGTGGTGGAAGGACTGGTCGGCGGCGCGGCCGGCCGGCACCGCGAGGCCGTGGCGGGCCATGCCGTCGAGGGCGCGGGCCATCCGGGCGAGGTCGGCGTCGGTCCGCCGCTGGGCCGCGAGCTCGGCCGCCGCCGGCTCGACGATCTGGCGCAGCTCGAACAGGTCGCGGATGAAGGCCTCGCCCGGCTCGGTCTCGAAGGCCCAGGCCAGGATGTCGGGATCGAGCAGGTTCCAGCGGCCGCGCTCGCTCACCCGGGTGCCGGCCTTGGGCCGGCTCTCGACCAGGCCCTTGGCGCTCAAGGTCCGGATCGCCTCCCGGTAGGCGGTGCGGGACACGGAAAAGCTCTCGGAGGCGGCGATCTCCCCGGGCAGCACCGCACCCGGCGGGTAGCGCCCGGCCAGGATCGCGATCCCGAGGTCGCGCGCCACGGCGCCATGGAGCCGGTGCGAGGCCGAGGCGAGCGGGAGCACGACGGCATCGCGCGCGCGCTCGTCACGATCGTCCCGAGCCATCCCAGTCGTCCCGCGCCATTCGGCCTCACGTCACCGCCCGCTTCTCCACCTCGATGACGACGCCGTTCGGCGTCATCCGCTCGCGGGAAAAGAGCCGGTCGCCGGGCAGGAACACCCCGAGCGGCTCGTCCCGGTCCGGCAGCACCACGGTGGCGCTGTAATTGACGAAGACCAGCACGTGACGGCGCTGCGCCAGCGAGGCAACCGCCCAGCGCTTGAGCTGGCCGTAATACGGCTCCCTCCGCCAGACGGAGGGCTGGCTCGGATCGACCTGGACGTGCAGGAAGCGCGTCGTCGGGTCGAGGCTCAGCACCATCTTGGCCTTGTCGGGCTTCCATTCCGGGCCGAGCCAGGCTTCCGTCATCCAGAGGCAGAAGAACGCGCGGCAATGGCCGGGCCGCGTCTCGTGGATGCCGCAGCCGCGGCCCGGCTTGGCATGGCGGCACCATTCCCCGGCCACGCTCTCGACCGCCGGCACGTCGTAGACCTTGCAGCACAGGGTACAGGCGCCGCAGGCCCGGCCGGGCGCGGGCGTCGAGACGATTTGGGCGGGGTCGAGCATGCGCGTCGGTCTGACCAGGATTGTGCGGAGCTGCCGCGAGGGCGGCCCGGGTTGTGCCTCGGCATCGCGCCGCTAGTGTGACGGCGCAAGCGAATTCTGCTCGGCCAGTTGGGGGCCTCTTCCGGCTCCCCCGTGAAGGAAAGCGACAGAGGCAATGCTCTCGAACCTCGCCACCCGCGACGTCGAAACCCTGATCCATCCCTACACCAACCTGGCGGCCTTCCGGCAGACCGGGCCGCTGGTGCTGGAGCGGGGCCACGGCGTCTGGGTCTACGACACCGACGGCCGGCCCTATCTCGAGGGCATGGCGGGCCTGTGGTGCACGGCGCTCGGTTATTCCAACGAGGAGCTGGTCGAGGCCGCCCGCGAGCAGATGGCGCGCCTGCCCTTCACCCACCTGTTCTCCGGTCGCAGCCACGACCCGGCGATCGAGCTCGCCGAGACCCTGAAGGAGCTGGCCCCGATCCCGGTCTCGAAGGTGTTCTTCACCTCCTCGGGCTCGGAGGCCAACGACACCCAGGTCAAGCTGACCTGGTACCTCAACAACGCCCTCGGCCGGCCGCAGAAGAAGAAGATCATCGGCCGGCACAAGGGCTATCACGGCGTCACCGTCGCGTCGGCCTCGCTCACCGGGCTCACCGCCAACCATGCCGACTGGGACCTGCCGCTGCCGGGCTTCCTGCACGCCGCCTGCCCGCACCATTACCGCGGCGCCGAACCCGGCGAGAGCGAGGAGGCCTATTCGGCGCGCCTCGCGGCCGAGCTGGAGGAGATGATCCTGCGTGAGGGGCCGGAGACCGTCGCGGCCTTCATCGCCGAGCCGGTGATGGGCGCCGGCGGCGCCATCGTGCCGCCGAAAGGGTACTTCGCGGCGATCGAGCCGGTCCTCGCCCGCTACGACGTGCGCCTGATCGCCGACGAGGTGATCTGCGGCTTCGGCCGGCTCGGCACCTGGTTCGGCTCCGAGACGCTCGGCATGAAGCCCCACAGCCTGTCCTTCGCCAAGGCGCTGACCTCGGCCTACATGCCGCTCGGCGGCGTCACCGTCGACGAGACGCTGTACCAGGCGATGCAGGACCAGAGCCGCAAGATCGGCACTTTCGGGCACGGCACCACCTATTCGGGCCACCCGGTGGCGAGCGCGGTGGCGCTCAAGACCATCGAGATCTACCGGCGCGACCGCATCATCGAGGGGGCGGCCGAGAAGGCGCCGCACTTCCAGCGCCGGCTCTCGGCCCTGGAGGAGCACCCGCTCGTCGGCGAAGCGAAGGGCCTCGGCCTGATCGGCGGCCTCGAGATCGTCGCCGACAAGGCGACGAAGCGCCAGTACGACCCCAAGGCCGGCGTCGCCGCCCGCTGCGTCGCCTTCGCGCAGGAGGAAGGCCTGATCGTCCGCTTCCTCACCGGCGACCGCGTCGCGGTCTGCCCGCCCCTGGTGATCCGTCCGGACGAGATCGACACCTTGTTCGACCGCCTCGGCACCGCGCTGGACCGCACCCACGCCTGGATTCGCGAGCAGGGCCTGACGGCGGTCTGACATCGCCCGAAGCGCGACGAGAGAGGCCGCCACCTGGCGGCCTCGGCCAAGCAGTCTAGACCAGCATCGGCCGAGTATCGAAGCGCCAGGCTCCGAGGCGATACAAGTTACCACACGTAATATCCCTCTGTCTCGCTTGCGAACCAAGGACGATACGGCGGCCGTCGGTCAGACCTTACCGTTAGGCGCGGCCGGAGCACCCGACGGGCCGGCCTCCTCGGTCACTCGCGCCAACCATCTGCCATGACAGGAGAATTCTGGAAAATTCCCAGAGTCGGCCGGCATTTGCCTCTCATGCCTGTTGGTTCGCTGGACCTTGCCCAGCCTGTAATGTAACCGAAAACTTGTCAGTTCTTAAGATTTTTTTAAGTCTGCCGACCCATTTTTTGAGCAAATTCGCCCAATGGAGCCGGCGGCATGTTTTGGAAGCATCGGGAGAACTTGTCGGACGCTACAATGAGCGCTCTCAGCAAGTCCCTCGCCATCATCGAGTTCAACCTTGACGGCACGGTGATCCAGGCGAACACCAATTTTCTCAACTTGCTCGACTACCGGCTGGACGAGATCGTCGGGCAGCATCACCGAATGTTTCTCGACAAGGAGGCTGCGGCTTCGCCCGACTACGCGATGTTCTGGGATAAGCTGCGGGCGGGCGAGTTCTTCGCCGACGAGTTCCTGCGCTTCGGCAAGAACGGCAAGCGCATCTGGCTCGAGGCGACCTACAACCCGGTCTTCGACGCCACCGGCAAGCCCGTCAAGGTGGTCAAGCTCGCCGCCGACATCACCACGAAGAAGAACGAGATCAGCCGTCTCCTGACGATGATCGAGGGCATGCCGGTCGCGGTGATGACCGCCGACCCGCACAACGACTTCCGCATCGACTACATGAACGGCGCCTCGCGCCGCACCCTCGGCCCGCTGGCGCAGTACCTGCCGGTCGCGGCCGATCTGATGGTCGGCACCTCGATCGACGTCTTCCACAAGAACCCGTCGCACCAGCGCCGGATGCTGGCCGATGCGAGCCGGCTGCCGCACCGGACCCGGATCAAGCTCGGGCCGGAGGTGCTCGATCTGCAGGTCTCGGCGATTATGGGGCCGGACGGCACCTATATCGGGCCGATGCTGACCTGGGCCGTGGTGACCGCGCAGGCGACCATGGCCTCCGACGTGTCGCAGGTGGTGAACGCCATGAGCTCCGCGGTCGAGGAGATGCAGCGCTCCGCCAACGGTCTCGGCCAATCGGCCGATGAGGCGCGCGAGCGCGCCGCCACGGTGGCGGCTGGCTCGGAGGAGATGACCGCCGCGATCCAGGAGATCGCCGGCCAGGTCGGGCGCGTCTCCGAGCGCGCCCAGCAGATCGCCGCCCAGGCCGAGGCGACCGACGCCACGGTGCGCAGCCTCTCGGCCAAGGCCCGCGAGGTCGATTCGGTCGTCGGCATGATCTCCACCATCGCCGACCAGACCAATCTGCTGGCGCTCAACGCCACGATCGAGGCGGCCCGGGCGGGGGCGGCGGGACGAGGCTTCGCGGTGGTGGCCGCCGAGGTCAAGGAGCTGGCCGGCCAGACCGCCAAGGCGACGGGCGAGATCACCCAGCGCATCGGGGACATCCAGGGTGCGACCGGCGATGCGGTGGCGGCGATCGCGACCATCACGGCTGCGGTGGCGGAACTGTCGCGGCTGACGCTGGCCATCGCCAGCGCGGTCGAGCAGCAGGCCGCCTCGACGCATGAGGTGTCGTCGAACATCGTGGCGGTGTCGGATGCTGCGAACGCCACGGGCCGGATCGCCGAGACGGTCCGGACGGTGTCGGAGAGCCTCGCCGGTCATTCGAGCGGCCTGACCGGCAGCGTGGAGAAGTTCCTGAAGGCGGGGTGACGCCGAGCAGGCGAAGACGATGGAACAGGGCGGCGGAGCCGGGCTCCGCCGCCCTTCCGCGTTACAGCGGGATGTTGTCGTGCTTCTTCCAGGGCTGCTCGCTCTCCTTGGTGCGCAGCATGGCGAGCGCCCGGGCGATGCGCCGCCGCGTCGAGTGCGGCATGATCACCTCGTCGATGTAGCCGCGCTCGGCGGCGACGAACGGCGACATGAAGCGCTCCTCGTACTCGGCCGTGCGCGCCGCGATCTTGTCCGGGTCGCCGAGATCCTGGCGGAAGATGATCTCGACCGCGCCCTTGGCGCCCATCACGGCGATCTGGGCGGTCGGCCAGGCGTAGTTCACGTCGCCGCCGACATGCTTGGAGGCCATCACGTCGTAGGCGCCGCCGAAGGCCTTGCGGGTGATGACGGTGACGAGCGGCACCGTCGCCTGGCTGTAGGCGAAGAGCAGCTTGGCGCCGTGCTTGATCAGCCCGCCATATTCCTGCGCGGTGCCCGGCAGGAAGCCCGGCACGTCGACGAAGGTACAGATCGGGATCGAGAACGCGTCGCAGAAGCGCACGAAGCGGGCGGCCTTGCGCGAGGCGTCCGAGTCGAGCACGCCCGCCAGCACCATCGGCTGGTTGGCGACGAAGCCGACGGTGCGGCCCTCGATGCGCCCGAAGCCCGTGATGATGTTGCGGGCATACGCCGCCTGGATCTCGAAGAAGTCGCCCTCGTCGACGACCCGCCGGATCAGCTCGCCCATGTCGTAGGGCTTGTTCGGGTTGTCGGGGATCAGGGTGTCGAGGCTGCGGTCGAGGCGGGCGGGATCGTCGAAGCTCTCGATCTCCGGCACGCCGGCCTGGTTGTTGGCCGGCAGGAAGTCCATCAGGCGCCGGATCTGCAGGAGCGCCTCGACGTCGTTCTCGTAGGAGCCGTCGGCGATCGACGACTTCGAGGTGTGGACCTTGGCGCCGCCCAATTCCTCGGCGGTGACCACCTCGTTGGTCACGGTCTTCACCACGTCGGGCCCGGTCACGAACATGTAGCTCGTGTCGCGCACCATGAAGATGAAGTCGGTCATCGCCGGCGAGTAGACGTCGCCGCCGGCGCAGGGGCCCATGATGACCGAGATCTGCGGGATCACGCCGGACGCCGTGACGTTGCGCTTGAACACCTCGCCGTAGCCGCCGAGCGCCGCGACGCCCTCCTGGATGCGGGCGCCGCCGGCATCGAACAGGCCGATGATCGGGGCGCGCATCTTCAGCGCCATGTCCTGGACCTTGATGATCTTCTGGGCATGCGCCTCGGAGAGCGAGCCGCCGAAGACCGTGAAGTCCTTGGAGAACACGAAGACAGTGCGGCCGTTGATGGTGCCCCAGCCGGTGATGACGCCGTCACCCGGGATCTTCTGCTTCTCCATCCCGAAATCGATCGAGCGGTGCTGCACGAACATGTCGAATTCCTCGAACGACCCGGAGTCGAGGAGGAGCTCGATGCGCTCGCGCGCGGTGAGCTTGCCGCGCTTGTGCTGCGCCGCCACCCGGCTCTCGCCGCCACCGACCCGGGCCTGCGCGCGCCGCTGGTCGAGCCGTTCGAGGATGTCCTTCATGCTGTCGCCCATTCCTGGAGAAGAGTCGCGCGCCCGCCGGGAGGCTTCCGACCCGGGACTTGCCCCGCGTCAGAATTGGCCATGCTGCCTTGGCCGTGAAGCGGCCTTAGCACGCGCCGGGGCGCGGCGAAAACTCGGTCTTTTCGGGCGGGCATGGAGGCCGACAGCGGCCGAAACGCGAAGGGCCGCGCCCTCCCCTCGCGGGGGTGGCGCGGCCCTCGATTCAGGGGTCAATGGACCGGAGCAGAGGCCGATCAGAGCAGGGCTTGACCCGGCTCCTCCTCGCGGGCGAGGCGCAGCAGGCTCTGGCCGTAATTGGTCTTGGCGAAGAGCTGGCCGCGGGCCACCACCTGCTCGCGGGTGATGAAGCCTTGCGTGTAGGCGATCTCCTCCAGGCAGGCGACCTGCATGCCCTGGCGGTGCTGGATCACGCGGACGAACTCGCCGGCCTCGAGCAGGTTGTCGTGGGTCCCGGTATCGAGCCAGGCATAGCCGCGGGACATGCACTCGACATGGAGCTGGCCGCGGTCGAGATAGGCCTGGTTGACGTCGGTGATCTCCAGCTCGCCGCGGGGCGAGGGCTTCACCGCCGCCGCGATGTCGAGCACCTGGTTGTCGTAGAAGTAGAGACCGGTCACCGCCCAAGGCGATTCCGGGTTCTTGGGCTTCTCGACCAGCTTGGTGGCGCGGCCCTGCTTGTCGAGGGTGACGACGCCGTAGGCCTCCGGCTGGTCGACGTGATAGGCGAACACCGTAGCGCCGGTCTTGCGGTCACGCGCCTTGGCCAGAAGCTGGCGCATGCCGGCGCCGAAGAACAGGTTGTCGCCGAGCACCAGCGCGACCGGGTCGTCGCCGACGAATTCGCGACCGATGATGAAGGCCTGGGCGAGGCCCTCCGGCTTCGGCTGCAGCGCGTACGAGATGGTGATGCCGAACTGCTCGCCGGTGCCGAACAGGCGCTTGTAGTTGTCGATATGCTCCGGCGACGAGATCAGCAGGATGTCGCGGATGCCGGCCAGCATCAGCACCGAGACCGGGTAGTAGATCATCGGCTTGTCGTAGACCGGCAGCAGCTGCTTGTTGATCGCCAGCGTCGCCGGGTGCAGCCGCGTGCCGGATCCGCCGGCGAGCACGATGCCCTTCATGATCTGATACTCCTCAGGCTTGTTTCGCACGCGGACCGATCAGCTGGTCCAGGATGTCGTCGAGGGCCACCTGCCACGGGCGGGGCGTGAGGCCGAAGGCGGCGGTCAGCGTCTCGGTCGAGAGCTCGGAATTGGCGGGCCGGGTGACCGGGGTCTTGAACGCCGTGCTCGGGATCGGCTCGACCGGCACCGAGCGGGCGCCGCGGGACGCCGCGCCCGCCATGATGGCACCCGCGAAGTCGTACCAGGTCGTCGCCCCGGCATTGACGCAGTGATAGGTGCCGGCAGGGGCGGCCGGATCCTCGGCGAAGCGAAGCGCGATGGCCACCAGGGCGGCGGCGAGGTCGCCGGCGGAGGTCGGGCAACCGCGCTGGTCGTCGACCACCGTCAGCTTGTCGCGCTCGCCCGCAAGCCGCAGCATCGTCTTGACGAAGTTGGCCCGGTGCGGGCTCACCACCCAGGCCGTGCGCACCACGGCGTGGCGCGGGTTGCCGGTGCGGACCGCCATCTCGCCGGCGGCCTTGCTGGCGCCGTAGACGCTCACCGGCCGCACCGGCGCGTCGGTGGCGTAGGCGCCGGTGCCCGAGCCGTCGAAGACGTAGTCGGTCGAGACGTGGATCAGCGGGATGCCGGCCTTCGCGGTCTCCGCCGCCAGATAGGCGGGAGCCAGCGCGTTGAGCCGCCAGGCGGCGGCCACGTCGCTCTCGGCCTTGTCGACCGCCGTGTAGGCGGCGGTGTTGATCACCGCCGCGAACGGACGCTCGGCGACGGCGCGGGCGACCGCGGCCTCGTCGGTGATGTCGAGCGCATCCCGGGTCGGGGCGTGGATCGCCACGCCGTCACCCCAGGATTGCCGCTGCAATTCGGTGCCGACCTGGCCGCCACCGCCGAGGACGAGGATCTCCCGCGTCATGGTCTCACTCCGCCGTCAGGCCGAGGCGCTCGCCGGAATAGCGGCCCTCACGGATCGGGCGCCACCAGGACTCGTTGTCGAGGTACCAGCGCACGGTGTCCTCGAGGGCCTGCTCGAAGGTGCGGGTGGGCTTGTAGCCCACTTCGGCCTCCGCCTTGCCCGGGTCGATGGCGTAGCGCCGGTCGTGGCCCGGACGGTCGGTGACGAACTGGATCAGGCGCTCGTGCGGGCCGGCCTCGGGCCGCAGCCGGTCGAAGATCGCGCAGAGCGTCTTCACCACGTCGAGGTTGTTGCGCACCGAGCGGCCGCCGAGCAGGTAGGTCTCGCCGACCCGGCCCTTCTCCAGCACCGCGACGAGGCCGCGGGCATGGTCCTCGACGTGGATCCAGTCGCGCTCGTTCTGGCCGTCGCCGTAGACCGGCAGGTTCTTGCCGTCCAGCGCGTTGAGGATCATCAGCGGGATCAGCTTCTCGGGGAAGTGCCGCGGCCCGTAATTGTTCGAGCAGTTGGTCACCAGCACCGGCAGGCCGTAGGTCTCGTGCCAGGCGCGGGCCAGGTGGTCGGACGCCGCCTTGGAGGCCGAGTAGGGCGAGCGCGGGTCGTAGCGGCTCTCCTCGGTGAAGAAGCCGCCCGGGGGCAGCGAGCCGTAGACCTCGTCGGTCGAGACGTGGAGAAAGCGGAAGGCGTCGCGCTCCGCGCCGGACAGCGTGTTGTAGTAGGCGCGGGCGGCCTCCAGCATCACCTGAGTACCGACCACGTTGGTGCGGATGAAGGCGCCCGGTCCGGTGATCGAGCGGTCGACGTGGCTCTCGGCGGCCAGATGCATCACCGCCTCGGGGCGGAACTCGGAGAAGAGCGCGCCGACCTTCTCGTGGTCGCAGATATCGGCCTCGGCGAAGCGGTGCCGGTTGTTGCCCTTGAGCGGCATCAGCGAGATCGGGTTCGCCGCGTAGGTCAGCGCGTCGAGGGTGAGGACCTCGTGACCGAGGTCTTGGACGAGGTGCAGGACCAGGGCCGAGCCGATGAAGCCGCAGCCGCCCGTGACGAGGATGCGCATGGGGTGGGTGATCTCCTGAAAAACAGTGCCGGTCGGCCGAGCGAGGGGAGGAGGCGAGTCGACTCGCCTTCTGATTGCATGATCGATCGCCGCCGGAGCGGTAGCGGCCCTCAGAACAGCGGCGGCAGATCGGCGAAGCGGGGCGCGACCTTGTCCTTGGCCGAGAGCTGGGCTTCGGCCTCGCTCACCGGCCAGTCGATCCCGAGGGCGGGATCGTTCCAGAGCAGGTTGCCGTCATGCTCCGGGCTGTAGACGCCGCCGGCGACCTTGTAGGCCACCATCGTGTCCGGCTCGAGGGTGCAGAAGCCGTGGCCGAAGCCGATCGGCACGTAGAGCTGGTGGCCGTTCTCGGCGTCGAGGCGGGCGGCGACGTGCCGGCCGTAGGTGGGCGAATCCCGGCGCAGGTCCACCGCGACGTCGAGGATCGCGCCCGAGAGGACCCGGATCAGCTTGGCCTGGGCGAAGGGACGGCGCTGGAAGTGCAGGCCGCGGACGGTGCCCTGCTGCGCCGAGAAGGACTGGTTGTCCTGGATGAAGTGATCCTCGACGCCGTGGGCGGCCAGGATGTCGGCCCGGTAGGTTTCCGAGAACCAGCCGCGCGCATCGCCGTGCCGCTTCGGGATCACGAGCTTCACCGCCGGGATCGCCTGATCGATGACCTGCATTCCTGCCCACCTTCCGAAATCGCGCGGCCTGACTAATCCCCGGGCTCATGCCCCGCAATCATGGCACAACCGCGTCGGCCGGCCCTGTCAGGAAGCGTAGTCCGGCAGGCTCTACTTTGCCGATGCGAGATGAGCAAGGTCTGCGGGAGATCGGGCGCGATCGGCCGAGACCAATCGCAAGAGGCGACCACGCGCCCGAGGTGGCTTGATGAGGGCAGCGCTTGCTCTTCAGCCGGGCGCGATTGCAGTCTCGGCAAGACAATATTTGAGGCGACGTGAGAAGAGAGTCCAGCGACCAGACGAAGGAGGTCGCGGCCGAGCTATTGCACCCAGCCACGTCTCCGTCGTCTGTGCCGCGCGCGGGCCCGGCCTGTGGCTCTAAAGCATCATGCGTGACGCTTCGATGTCAGCCACCGGCCGCCCGCACGGCATGCGTCTTCTCAGGCGGCCGCGAGAGCCGCCGCGATCGCCTCCAGGGCGGCCTCGGCCGCCGCACCGTCGGGACCGCCGGCCTGGGCCATGTCGCGGCGCCCGCCGCCACCCTTGCCGCCGAGCCGCTCCGACCCCGCCCGGACCAGGGCGACGGCGTCGAACCGACCGGTCAGGTCCTCGGTCACGCCGACGACGAGGCCGGCCTTGCCGTCCGGCGCGACGCCGACGATCGCCACGATCCCGGAGCCGAGCCGCTTCTTGCCCTCGTCGGCCAGGCTCTTGAGGTCGCGCATCTCGACCCCTTGCACGACGCGTGCCATCAGCTTCGTGCCGGCGATCTCGCGTCCGGCATCGTCGGCCGCGTTGCCGCCGCCCCCGCCCATGGCGAGCTTGCGGCGCGCCTCGGCCAGCTCGCGCTCCATCCGGCGGCGCTCGTCGAGGAGGCTCGCCAGGCGCTCGGGCGCCTCGGCGACCGGCACCTTGAGCAGGCCCGCCAAAGCGGCGAGCTGGCGGCTCTCGCCGGCGAGGTGGCGGCGGGCGGCGTCGCCCGTCATCGCCTCGATCCGGCGCACGCCGGCGCCGACCGCGCTCTCGGCGAGGATCGTCACCACGCCGATATCCCCGGTGCGGCCGACATGGGTGCCGCCGCACAGCTCGACCGAGAAGGTCCTGGGCCGTCCGTCGGGGGCGCTGTCGCGGCCCATCGAGACCACCCGCACCTCCTCGCCGTACTTCTCGCCGAACAGCGCGCGGGCGCCCGACGCGATGGCGTCATCGACCGCCATCAGCTTCGTCACCACCGGCTCGTTCTGGAGCAGCACCCGGTTGGCGATCTCCTCGACCTGGGCGAGCTCGTCGGCCTCGATCGGCTTCGGATGGCTGATGTCGAAGCGCAGGCGCTCGGGTGCGACGAGCGAGCCCTTCTGGGCGACGTGGTCGCCGAGCACCTGGCGCAGAGCCTCGTGCAGCAGGTGGGTGGCGGAGTGGTTGGCACGGATCGCCGCGCGGCGCCCGTGATCGACCTTCAGCTCGACCGCCTGACCGAGGCTCAGGGCCCCCTCCTCCACCGCGACGTGGTGGACGAACAGGTCGCCGAGCTTCTTCTCGGTCGCGGTCACCCGGACCTTGAGTCCCTGGCCGGTCACCGTGCCGGTATCGCCGACCTGGCCGCCGGACTCGCCGTAGAACGGCGTCTGGGTGACGACGAGCAGGCCTTCCTCGCCGGCCGCGATCGCCTCGACCTCGGCGCCGCCGCGCACGAGCGCGGTGACGACGGCCTCGGCCTCCTCCGTGTCGTAGCCGAGGAACTCGGTCGCGCCGGTGCGCTCGCGAAGGGCGTACCACAGGGTCTCGGTGGCGGCCTCGCCGGAACCCGACCAGGCGGCGCGGGCAGCGGCGCGCTGGCGCTCCATCGCGGCGGTGAAGCCGTCCGTGTCGACCGTGATGCCGCGGGACTTCAGCGCGTCCTGGGTCAGGTCGAGGGGGAAGCCGTAGGTGTCGTAGAGGGTGAAGGCGGTCTCGCCCGACAGGCTCTGGCCTTCCGAGAGGTCGCGGGTCTCGGCGTCGAGGATCGACAGGCCGCGCTCGAGGGTGCGGCGGAAGCGGGTCTCCTCCAGCCGCAGGGTCTCGGCGATCAGGCTCTCGGCCCGAACCAGCTCGGGATAGGCCTGGCCCATCTCCCGTACCAGGGTCGGCACGAGGCGGTACATCATCGGGTCGCGGGCGCCGAGCAGCTGGGCGTGGCGCATGGCGCGGCGCATGATCCGGCGCAGGACGTAGCCGCGCCCCTCGTTGCTCGGCAGCACCCCGTCGGCGACGAGGAAGGACGAGGCGCGCAGGTGGTCGGCGATCACCCGGTAGGACGCCGTCTGCTTGCCTTCCGGCGCCCGGCCGACCTGATGCGCCACCGCGTCGATCAGGCTGCGGAAGAGGTCCGTGTCGTAGTTGCTCTTCACGCCCTGGAGGATCGCCGCCATGCGCTCGAGGCCCATGCCGGTATCGATCGAGGGCCGCGGCAGGCCGACCCGGTTGCCCGGCTCGATCTGCTCGTACTGCATGAACACGAGGTTCCAGAACTCGAGGAAGCGGTCGCCATCCTCCTCCGGGCTGCCGGGCGGGCCGCCCCACAGCTCGGGGCCCTGGTCGATGAAGATCTCCGAGCACGGCCCACACGGGCCGGTATCGCCCATCTGCCAGAAATTGTCGGAGGTGCCGATGCGGATGATGCGGTCGTCGGAGAAGCCGGCGATCTTGCGCCACAGGGTGGCGGCATCGTCGTCGTCGGCGTAGACCGTGACCAGCAGCTTCTCCGGCGAGAGTCCGAATTCCTTGGTGACGAGATTCCAGGCCAGCTCGATCGCCAGCGGCTTGAAGTAGTCGCCGAACGAGAAATTGCCCAGCATCTCGAAGAAGGTGTGGTGGCGCGCCGTGTACCCGACATTGTCGAGGTCGTTGTGCTTGCCGCCGGCGCGCACGCATTTCTGGGCCGTGACGGCGCGCTGGTAGGGCCGCTTCTCGATGCCGGTGAAGACGTTCTTGAACTGCACCATGCCGGCGTTGGTGAACATCAACGTCGGGTCGTTGCGCGGCACCAGCGGCGAGGACGGCACCGCTTCATGGCCGTGCTTGGCGAAGTAGTCCAGGAAGGTGGACCGGATCTCGTTGACGCCACTCATGGGAAGAATCGTCTCTGCGGAAGGCGGGCCGGGCGGGCGGGCTTGAAAAGGGGCGCACCGGCGGGCGGCACGCGGATGCATCCGCGTGTCTTTAGTCACGCGCTCCCCCCATGTCGAGGCGAACCGGCGCCGCTATGTGACCAGGGGCAAGCGCGGCCGCCGGCCCGCCCGGCAGGAACCGAGCCTCGATGACCGACGAAATCCGCCTCCTCGCCTTCTCGGTCGCCCTCGGCTTCGTCCACATCGTGGCGGCCTCCGCCGCCGGGCTCGGCCAGCGCGGCGGGCTCGCCTGGGCGGCCGGCAACCGCGAGGGCGAGGGCGAGGTCACCGGCGCCGCCGCCCGGCTGCAGCGCGCCTCGAAGAACTTCTTCGAGACCTTCCCGCTCTTCGCCGCTCTGGTGCTGGCCGCCGCGGTGTCGGGCCGGCAGGGCGGCGCGGTGGCCTGGGGCGCCCAGCTCTATTTCTGGGCCCGGCTCCTCTACCTGCCGATCTACGGCTTCGGCATCCCGTGGATCCGCACGCTCGTCTGGGGCGTGGCCATCGTCGGCATCGGCTTCGTGTTCGCCGGGCTGTTCGGCTGGGCCGGACCGGGGATGTAACGAAAACGGGCCGCCGCGCTCGTCGCGCGGCGGCCCTCCTGGTCTTTCAGTACCGTTCCGTCGGATCAGGCCGAGCCCTCGTCGAGGTCATCGGCGGTGGGCGTGGCGTTCTCGAGGATGCGGTCGGCGACGAGACCCGAATTCTGCCGGATCGAGGCCTCGATCTTGTTGGCGATGTCGGGGTTGTCGCGCAGGAAGCCCTTCGAATTCTCGCGGCCCTGGCCGAGACGCTGGCTGTCGTAGGAGAACCAGGCGCCCGACTTCTCGACGATGCCGGCCTTGACGCCGAGGTCGATCAGCTCGCCGACCTTCGACACGCCCTCGCCGAACATGATGTCGAACTCGACCTGCTTGAACGGCGGCGCCACCTTGTTCTTGACCACCTTGACCCGAACGCTGTTGCCGATCGGCTGGTCGCGGTCCTTGAGGGTCGAGATGCGGCGGATGTCGAGGCGCACCGAGGCGTAGAACTTCAGCGCGTTGCCGCCGGTGGTGGTCTCGGGGCTGCCGTACATCACGCCGATCTTCATCCGGATCTGGTTGATGAAGATGACCATGCAGTTCGAGCGCGAGATCGAACCGGTGAGCTTGCGCAGGGCCTGGCTCATCAGGCGGGCCTGGAGGCCCGGCTGCTGGTCGCCCATCTCACCCTCGATCTCGGCCCGCGGGGTGAGGGCGGCCACCGAATCGACCACCAGCACGTCGATGGCGCCGGAGCGCACCAGGGTGTCGGTGATCTCCAGGGCCTGCTCGCCGGTATCGGGCTGGGAGATCAGCAGGTCGTCGAGGTTGACGCCGAGCTTGCGGGCATAGACCGGATCGAGGGCGTGCTCGGCATCCACGAAGGCGCAGACGCCGCCCTTCTTCTGAGCTTCGGCGATGGTGTGGAGGGCGAGCGTGGTCTTGCCGGAGGATTCCGGCCCGTAGATCTCGATCACGCGCCCGCGCGGCAGGCCGCCGACGCCGAGCGCGATGTCGAGGCCGAGCGACCCGGTCGAGACGACCTCGACCTCCTGCACCTTGTCGCCCTTGCCGAGCCGCATGATCGAGCCCTTGCCGAAGGCGCGCTCGATCTGGGCGAGGGCGGCGTCGATCGCCTTCGACTTGTCTTTGTCCATGGTCGGGTTTTCCACCAGTCGCATCTGGGGCTGAGCCATCTCGGCGGGTCCTTATGGCAGGAGGGGCGGCAAGTCTCAATCGCGCGGCTGGGTTTCATGTACTCGTTTTGTTCTCGTTCGGCAAGAGTGGGAACGGAATTCGTCGGGGGACGGCCGAGTCAGTCAGCCACCATCGAGGAAGCGGAGCAGGTTGGCGTTCGACCGAGACGGCCAGCCGGTGCCGGCCAAATCGGGGTCGTGGCTCCAGATGTCGGCATCGAGGAGCCAGGCCCGGGCGAGGACGTGCGCGTCGGACGTCGAGCCGTTGCGAGATGCGACGGCGTGGGAGAGGACGCGGGCTGCCTCGGGCAGTTGCCCGGTGTAGGCATCGGCCTCGATCACCGTGAGACTACTCAGAAGCCCTTCCACTTGCGCGGTCGTCTCCTCCCGCACGCTTGGCAGGCCGCGCAGCATGCCGAGAACCTCGGCGGCGGTGCGAGCCGACGTGACGAGTCCTCGGCTCACCTGGATGATCTCGAAGGTAGCGCGGGACTGTTTTCCGAGGATGACGCCCAGGATGATGTTGGTATCGACGACGATCACCGGCGAGGGAGGACGCGGCGTTCCACAGAGACAATCGATCAGATCGTCATTCGATGCCGCGCTCCGCCAGCAGCCGGTCGATCGCGGCATTCTCCTCCGGTGTCCGCCGCGCGGCAGCTGCATCACTGTCGGCCAGCACCTTGCGCATGTATTCCGGAGACACAATGCGGATCGGCAGCAGGATGCCGACCGTCGCGGTGCCGTTCTTGATCGGCATCGCGTGCGGCAGGATCTGGATCGCGCCGGCCGACATCCTCTGGAGCTCGCGCATGCTGATCGCGCTCCTCATGGCCGCCTCCTCGCTACATACATGTATGTAAGCCCGGCGGGCACCAGCCACAGGGATGCGATCCGGGCCGCCCTCACCCCGCCATCGTGGTCTTCACCGTCTCGACGAGCTGCTTGAGGCTGAAGGGCTTGGGCAGGAAGTTGAATTCCTCGCCGTCGGGCAGGTTCTTGCGGAAGGCGTCCTCGGCGTAGCCGGAGACGAAGATCACCTTCAGGGCCGGATGGGCCTTGCGCAACTCGCGCAAGAGGGTCGGACCATCCATCTCGGGCATCACCACGTCGGAGACGACGAGGTCCACCGGCACGTCGCGCTCCTGCATGATCTGCAGGGCCTCGAGGCCGGAGGCCGCCTCGAGCACGGTGTAGCCCCGCGCGGTGAGCGCCCGGCCGTTGACGGCGCGGACCGGATCCTCGTCCTCGACGAGCAGGATCGTGCCGCGGCCGGTGAGGTCGCGGGCGGGCGCCTTCGCGGGCTCCGCCGGGGACGCGGCCGCAGCCGGTGCGGAACCGCCGGCGGGTGGGGCGATCTCGGGCAGCGTCTCCTGGGCTTCGGTCTCCGGCACCGGCACGTGGCGTGGCAGGTAGATGGCGAAGACCGTGCCCTGGCCGATGGTCGAGCGCACGTCGATGTAGCCGCCGGACTGCTTGACGATGCCGAACACGGTCGAGAGGCCGAGACCCGTGCCCTTGTTGACCTCCTTCGTCGTGAAGAACGGCTCGAAGATCTTCTCCATCACTTCGGGCGTCATGCCGGTGCCGGTATCGCTGACCTCAATCAGCACGTGATCGGCCCCCGGCAGGCCGTTGAGGCGCAACGCCCCCACGGCTTCCGCGGTCATGTTGGCGGTGCGGATCAGGAGGCGCCCGCCCTCCGGCATCGCGTCGCGCGCATTGACCGCGAGATTCACGATCACCTGCTCGAACTGGTTGACGTCGGCCTTGACCGGCCAGAGGTCGCGGCCGTGCTTCAGGTCGAGCTCGACCCGCTCGCCGAGCAGCCGCTTGAGCAGCAGGGTGAGGTCCGAGAGCGCCTCGCCGAGATGGATCACCTCCGGCCGCAGGGTCTGCCGGCGCGAGAAGGCCAGCAGCTGCCGCACCAGGCTGGCGGCCCGGTTGGCGTTCTGCTTGATCTGCATGATGTCCTGGAAGGCCGGGTCGGTCGGCCGGTGGCTCGCCAGCAGCAGGTCCGAGTAGCCAATGATCGCCTGCAGCACGTTGTTGAAGTCGTGCGCGATGCCGCCGGCGAGCTGGCCGACCATCTCCATCTTCTGGGCCTGGTTGACCTGCTGCTGGAGCTGGTGCTGGGCCGTGGTGTCGAGGGCGTAGAGGATCACCGCGCCCTCCGCGCCGCCGGCGCTGCCCGCGGGGCTGAGCCAGATCCGGGCAGAGCGGTTGACCGGGGCCGAGACCCCGATCTCGACCGGCGGCACGTCGCCGCGCCCCTCCGCCGCGGCGCGCGCCGCCGCATCGACGATGGAGCGGTCGCGCTCGACGATGAAGTCGCGCACGGGGGGGCCCACCTCGCTGCCGTCGCCGGTGCGCGGCAGGGTGCCGAACAGCCGCGCGAAGGAGGCATTGGCACGGACCAGCCGTCCGTCGGCGGCGAGCGTCGCCACCGCGACCGGGCTGGTGTTGAAGAAGCGGTCGAAGCGCAGCTCGGCCGCCTGCTGGGGATCGTCGCTCTCCCCGCCGGCGGAGCGGTTGAGCACCAGCGTGCGCGAATCGCCCGGCCGCCCGTCCTGGCCGTAGGCGACGCGGTGATAGAGCCGGGCCGAGAGCGGGTGGCCGTTGCGCCGGCGCAGATCGAGGTCGAACCGGTCGGTGCGGACCTCGCCGGGCTCGCCCTTGCCGCCGACCAGGACGGGCCCGAGATCGTCGGGCAGGATCTCGGACAGGCGCAATCCGCCCGAGCCGACCTGCGCCAGGTCATGGCCGAGCCACGCCGCCAGCGTGGCGTTCATGTAGACGACCGAGCCCTTCGGATCGACCGCCATGAAGCCGGCCGGCGCGTGGTCGAGGTAGTCGATCGCGTGCTGGAGCTCCTGGAAGACGTTCTCCTGGCGCTCGCGCTCGTGGGTGATGTCGGCGACGCTCCACAGGGCGACCGGCCGGCGCGGCAGGGGCAGGGGCCGCACGCCGATGCGGAACCAGGCGAAGTCGCGCTCCGCTGCGCCGCCGGGCGGGGGCGCCATGCGGATCTCCTCCGACAGGGAGCGGCCCTCGCGCGCGGCTTGCGCGAGGCGGTAGACCGCTTCCGACACCTCCGGCGAGCCGACGAAGACCCGCTCCACGGGACGCAGGTTGGTGAAGGTGTCGCTGCCGGCGAGCTTCAGGTAGGCGGCATTGGCGTAGATCGGCCGGCCGCCCTCCTCCATGGCGATCATGCCGTCGGGCGCGGCATCGACCACCGCCTTGGTGACGTCGTTGCGGGTGCCCTGGCCGGTGAGCTGGATCGCCCCGATGGCGAAGGCGAACAGGCAGAACACGCCCGCCATGGCGAGCAGCGCCAGCAGGCCGAGGATGATCGGCTGCGCCTGCTCGTTGGCGACGAAGCTCAGGCCCACCGCTGCGCCGACCAGGAGGCCGGCCAGCAGCAGGAGCAGGCTGACCCGGCCGGGCCGCTCGGAGCGGTCGAGGGCGGCCTCCGCCGCGGATGAGCTCAACTCCGGCATGTCGCCTCGACACTCCCCAGGGGCCGGCCTCACGCGTCCGGGCCCCGATCCTTACGGCCCATGGGCCGGTCTCGTCCGTTCCCTAGCAGGCGCGGCGTTTCCGTGGAATGAACCCGGTTCGTTCCGGGGCCGGATCCGCCGAATCAGTGCACCTCACGACACGCCCGCCGCACCGGCGCCGGTGCGGCGGGCGCGGAGGGCGTGTCGGGAGCGTCGCGAGGCCCCCTCAGTGACGCCGGCGCAGGCGCATCACGTAGCCGATCACCTCGGCCACGGCACGGTAATGCTCGGGCGGCACCGCGGCGTCGATCTCGACGGTGGCGTGGAGCGCGCGCGCCAGCGGCGGGTTCTCGACCACCGGCACGCCGTGCTCGCGCGCCACCTCGCGGATGCGGAACGCCAGCGCGTCGACGCCCTTGGCGACGCAGACCGGCGCGGCCATCCCGGCCTCGTAGCGGAGCGCCACCGCGTAGTGGGTCGGGTTGGTGACGATCACGCTCGCGCCCGGCACCGCCGCCATCATGCGCTTCTTGACCCGCTGCATGCGGATCTGGCGCAGTCGCCCCTTCACCTCCGGGTTGCCGTCCTGCTCCTTGAGCTCCTCCTTGAGCTCCTGCTTCGACATCCGCAGGCGCGCCCGCCAGCGGAAGCGCTGGTAGAGCGCGTCGCCGAGGGTGACGACGATGGAGGCTGCCAGAACCGCGCCCATCAGCCGCAGGCAGAGCGCGAGGGTGGCCTGGAGCAGGCCCTGCGGCTCGAGCCGGGCGAAAGCCTCGAGCCGGTCGCGGTCGCCCCACAGGACGAGGCCGGCGGCGACGCCGACGAGCAGGATCTTGATCACGCCCTTGCCGAACTGGAACCACGCCTCCGGGCCGAACAGCCGCTTGAGGCCGGCCATCGGCGAGACGCGGCTCCACTTCGCCGCCAGGGTCTCGGTGGTCCAGACCAGCGGATGCTGGACGAGGCCGCCGACGAGGCCCGCCATCGCCACCGCCCCCATCGGCACCGCGAGGGCGAGCGCTCCGGCGATCAGGGCCCGGCGACCGAAGGCGAGGTAGCCGGCCGGGTCCGAGGGCACCTCGTGCAGATGGGCGAGCAGGCCGCGCAGGTCGGTCAGCAGGCCGCGGGCGAGGGGCGCCGCGCCGACCATCAGCACCAGCGTGAAGGCGCCGAGCATCAGGAAGGTGTTGACCTCCTGGCTGGTGGCGACGTCGCCCCGCTTGATCGCGTCGTCGAGGCGTCGCTGGGTCGGGTCTTCGGTGCGGTCTTCCTGGTCGGCCTGCTCCGACATCCGCTCACGCCCTCCCGAGATCGGCCAGGAAGCGGCCGAGATCGTCGACGAACACCCCCATGATCACCCCGATGGTAGCCAGGAAGACCAGCATGCCGACCAGGATCGCGGCCGGGGTGGCGACGAAGAACACCTGCATCTGCGGCATCAGGCGCGAGAGCACGCCGAGACCGAGGTTGAACAGGATGCCGAAGGCGATGAACGGCGCCGAGATCTGCACCGCCAGGGTGAAGCCGCGAGCCACCGCCCGCACCGCGAAGGCGGCGGCGTCGCCGGTGGCCGGCATGCCGACCGGCGGCATCAGGGCGTAGGAGTCGCGGATGCCCGCGAGCGCCAGGTGATGCAGGTCGGCGGCGAGCACCAGGGTGAGGCCGAGCAGGCTCAGGAAGCTGCCGAGCGTCGCCTGCTGGTTGCCGAGGGCGGGATCGACCGTCATCGCGTAGGCGAGGCCGAGCTGCTGGGCGATGATCGTGCCGGCGGTCTGGAGCGCCGCGATCACCGCCCGCACGCTCAGGCCCAGCACCAGACCGACCGCGATCTCGCCGATGAGCACGCCGATCAGCGCCGTGCCGACGCCGCCGGGTTCCGGCCCGGTGCCCCCGGGGAGCAGCGGGCGGGCGACCGGAAACAGCACCAGGGAGAGCAGCAGCGCGAAGGCGAGGCGCAGGCGCGGCGTCACCATCGCCTCGCCGATGCCCGGCATCAGCATCACCAGCGTGCCGACCCGCGCGAAGGTGAGGAGGTAGGCCGAGGCGAGGCCGGGCAGGAGGAGGTTCACGTCCGGGCCGAATCGGGGAGCGGGAGTATCGACTTCTCGGCTGGAATCCGCGCCCGCTCAACCCCCCGTGGCGATGCGGGCGGCGATGCGGGTCATGTAGCCGGCCAGCGCGTCGCCCATGAAGGGCAGCATCAGCATCATCGCGGCGAGGACCGCGACGATCTTCGGCACGTAGATCAGGGTCTGCTCCTGGATCTGGGTGAGGGCCTGGAACAGCGAGACCGCCAGGCCGACGACCAGGGCAACGACCATCGGGGGGCCGGCGACCTTCAGGAAGGTGACGATGCCGTCGCGCGCGACGTCGAGGATGGCGAGACCGGTCATCGGCGCCAACGATTCCTTAAATCTGCATCCGCATGATGTCCTCGTAGGCGGAGATCACGCGGTCGCGCACCGCCACCAGGGTCTGGAGCGCGGTCTCGCTCTCGGCCACCGCCGTCACCACGTCGACCACGTTGGCCTTCCCGGCGGCGACCGCCATGGCCTGGTCGTCGGCGCGCCTGCCGGCCTCGCCGACTCCGTCGAGAGCGGAGGACAGGAGCTGGGTGAAGCCGCCCTCCCCGGCGCCGACGACGCCGGACGTGGGGGCGCGCCCCATGCTCTGGATGGCGGCGTAGGCGCCGGCCGCGAAAGCGTTGGTGGTCATGGTCAGGCCTTCAGGATGTCGATGGTGCGGGCCACCATGCGGTTGGTGAGCGTGACCATGTTGAGGTTCGCCTCGTAGGAGCGCTGGGCCTCGCGCATGTCGACGGTCTCGACCAGGACGTTGACGTTGGGCATCCGCACCGTGCCGTTGGCATCGGCGGCGGGGTTGCCCGGGTCCTGCTTGGAGCGGAACGGGCCCTGGTCGCGGCGCACCTTGCCGAGATCCACCACCGACGCGTCGAGCTCGCGGTCGATGTGGTTGGCGAAGGTCGGGATCTTGCGCCGGTAGGGCTCGGCGGCGGCGCTGGTCGGCGCCGAATCCGCGTTGGCGATGTTCTCTGAGATCACGCGCATCCGGCCCGACTGGACCTTGAGCCCGGAGGCCGCGATGCCGATCGCCTTTCTGAAATCCATGGAACCCACCTCGGGTCGGGCTGACGATGCAACGGGGAGACGGCCGGTCGTGGCCGGGGTCGGCGCGACGGGGGACGTCCTGAAGGATCCTACCTGCCGACCGCGGTGCGCAGGCTCTGCAGGCTCTTGCGGTAGAGGAGGCTGGCGAGCTGGTAGTCGCCCTGGTTGTCGGCGGCCTTCAGCATCTCGTCCTCGAGGCTGACGGCGTTCCCGCTCGGCATCATCTCGAAGCGCGTGCCCGTCCGCTCCTCGGCCGGCGCGGCCTTTCCGGTGCCGGCAAGGTGCAGGCTGCTGGTGCGCTCCATGCCGACGCCCGGCAGGCCGGCCGCAAGGGTGCCGTCGGGGCGGAAGCGCGGCGCCTTGAGGTCACGGGCCCGGAAGCCGGGCGTGTCGGCATTGGCGACGTTCTCGGCCAGGACCTTCTGGCGCGTCTGCTGCCACTGCATCCGGTTGCGCAACATCGCGACGAGGGGGAGATCGGTGACCGACACGGGCGGGCCTTCCGGGTTTTGACCGGCACAATCTGCCTAGCGCATGGTTAAAACCTGGTTAAGACGATCCCTATCCGCGGGTCCCGCGCGGCTCATCCGCAACGCCTCTCAAAGCTGTTAACGATATGTAAACGTCCCCTGCGCAGGCCCGGCACAGCCGTGCTAGAAGGCTACCCATCGTCGGCGTGCCCCGCGTGCGCCTCATTTGAGAGACCGCGCTTTGCTCTCCTCGATCCTCGGGACGGACGGTTCGCCCTTGCTCTCCTACCTGATCGTCTTCCTGATCATGGTCGTGCTCCTCAGCCTGTTCGCTCTCGGGGCGAAACGGTTCGCCCGGGGACGCCTCACCCTGGGGGGCAACGGTGGGACCGGCCGCAGCCGGCAGCCGCGGCTCGGCATCGTCGACATCTACGAGCTGGACCGGCAGCGCCAGCTGATCCTGCTGCGGCGCGACAACACCGAGCACCTGCTGCTCGTCGGCGGGCCGAACGACGTCGTGGTCGAGCGCAACATCGTGCGGGCCGGCGCCGCGCGGGTGTCGGCGGAGCTGGCCGACCGGTCGGAGGCCGAGGGCCCCGAGGCGCCGCTCCCCCTGCCGGCGGGCACCGAGCCGGCGCCGCTGCCGCCGCCCTTCCCCGAGCCGGAGCTGCCGCGCCCGCCGGAGCCCGAGCGGATCGCGGCCGCCTTCGCGCCGGTCCCGCGGCGAGATGACTCGGCCCAGGGGAGCCTGGCTCAGGAGAACCTGACTCAGGAGAACTTGGCCCCGCAGCCCGAGCCGGCGCGGCCGTCCTCGCGCTTCAACGCCTCGCGCCGGGTCGAGCCGCCGAGCCTGCGCGCCGCCCGCCAGGCGCCGCCGCCCCTGGAAACGCCTCCCGAGGCGCCTCCCTTCACAGTCCCGGTGCCGCCGGTGGTGCCGGTTCCCCCGCCGATGCCGGAGCCGGTCCTGCCGCCCGAGCCGGCGCCCGCCCCGGCCGGCACCCGCGGGGCTGAGCCGCGCAACGTGGACGCGGCGATCCTCAACGACATGGCCCGCCAGCTGGAAGAGGCCCTGCGGCGGCCTTCCTCGGCAGTAGCGCCGGCCCGCCCGGCCACCCCGGTGGCAAGCCCTTCGCCGGAGCCGGCGCCTGCCCCGCCCGAGCCAGCGCCTCCTCCTCCGCCGCCCCCGCCGCCGGAGCCCGAGCCCGTACCGGAGCCCGCGCCCCCTCCGCCGCCCGAGCCGCCGCCACCGCCGCCGGAACCCGAGCCGGCCCCCCCTCCCCCGCCGGAGCCGGAACCAGCCCCGCCTCCCCCGCCCGAGCCGCCTCCCGCTCCTCCTCCGCCGCCGGAGGAGCCGGCCCCGACCTCGAAGCCGCCCTCGGTCCAGAACCCGTTCTCGGTCGAGGAGATCGAGGCCGAATTCGCCCGCCTCCTCGGCCGTCCGCTCGACAAGCGTTGAGCGTCAGCCACCGGGGCTGTTGCACCGGAACCGCGCCCGCCCGCCCTCGAAGGGATGAGGCGGGCGCACCGCTTGCGGGCCGCATCGGCGCAGCCCAGGGTGCGCCGCCATGGCGCCCCCGACTCTCCGCTCCCTCCGCCCGCTTCTCTTCTCCCCGGTTCTCTGCGGCGCGGGGGTGGCCCTGCTGTTCCTGCCGGGCGGGACGGCCTTGGCGCAGAGCCTGACGGTCGATCTCGGTCCGAGCGGCGGCGTCACCGAGCGGGCCTTGCAGCTCGTCGCCCTCATCACCGTGCTGGCGCTGGCGCCCTCGGTCCTGGTGATGGCGACCTCGTTCACCCGCATCGTGGTGGTGCTGTCGATCCTGCGCTCGGCGCTCGGCACCCAGACGGCACCGCCGAACGCCGTGATCGTCAGCCTGTCGCTGTTCCTCACCGCCTTCGTGATGGCGCCGACGGCGCGGGAGGCCTACCGCACCGGCATCGAGCCGCTGCTCGCCGGGCAGATCCAGCAAGCCCAGGCCTTCGAGCGGGCGAGCCAGCCGTTCAAGGCCTTCATGCTGCGCAGCGTGCGCGAGAAGGACCTGCGCCTCTTCCTCGATCTCGCCCGAGCCGGGACGCCGGCGACGCCCGAGGCGGTGGGGCTCGAGGTGCTGACCCCCGCCTTCATGATCTCGGAGCTGCGTCGCGCCTTCGAGATCGGCTTCCTGCTGTTCATCCCGTTCCTGATCATCGACCTCGTGGTCGCGTCGATCCTGATGTCGGTCGGCATGATGATGCTGCCGCCCGCCACGGTGGCGCTGCCGTTCAAGCTGATCTTCTTCGTGCTGGTCGACGGCTGGACCCTGGTGGCCGGCTCCCTGGTGCAGAGCTACGGCGGCTGATCCGCCGCCGTCTCCGCCCTCTTCTTCGCTCCTTTGGCACGGGTGCCGCGCGGCACCAGGCGCAGGGCCTCCCCGGCGAGGTGGGCGGGCACGCCGCGGCGCATCAGCCGGTCGCGCCGAGCCCGGCGCGCGAGGCCGGCGGCCTGTGCCTCCGCCGCGTCGAGGAGCGGCTGCGCCCAGGCCTCGAACCAAGCGCTCTGCACTGCGAGACCGAGGAGGACGGCCTCGCAGGCGAGGATCCGATAAGCCGATGCGACCCGGCTCATCTGCTCGTGAAGAGCGATGCCGGGATGCGGGGCGGCGGGCGGCACGCTCACCGGGCTCCGCGCCGGGGCCGCGCGCTCACCGCAGGACGGCGTCGGGACTCGCGCCCTCCCGGCCCGGCCGGACGGCCTCGATCACGTGCGGATCGGGCAAGGTCAGATCGGGAGCATCCTGCGCGGCCGCTGCGGTCCCGGCCGGCACGATCGCGGCTTCTGCGGGATTGTAAGGCCGGTTGTAGCAACGGCAGATCGCGCGCCAGAACGCCGCGCGCTCCTCGGGCGCGAACCGGCGCAGGCAGGCGTCGAGAGCGTCCTGCCCGGCACGGGCGAGGTAGTCCCGCGCGACCTCGTCGAGATGGTCGGGACAGCTCGGCGCAGCGAGGTCGATCGGGCGCAGGTCCGCGTCGGGCAGGAGCGGCGGAGGCGGCGCGTGATCGCGGGCTGGTGCGATCGCATCAAGCACGGTCGGCTCGGGCACGGCTCGGCTCCCTGACGGTTTTCCACGACAGGTCTAACGTCCAATGTCCCGCTTCGATCCAGGTCGAATGTTAGCGCCTGGACAAGGCGCCGTCAGGGCTCGGGAAAGAACGGCGGCGGGATGTTGTAGATCGGCAGGTTGGTGTTGCGCGGCAGCCAGGCGTGGAACACCGTGCCGTCGGTCTCGCCGTAGGAGACCGGCTGGACCGCGGCGCCGCGGACCCGCACGAGGCCGGGCCGGTCAGGCCGGCGGACGTGTCGCGCGACCGGCCGGCGCGCCGGCTCGTCTCCCGCACGAACCCGGCCGTATCCGGTGGAGGCTTCGCGACGAGCATCGGGGTCACCGTCCGCCGCCGCAGGAGCGGCAAGCGCCAGGATGATCAGGCCGGCGGTCAGGACGGGGCGCAGCATGCGGGCTCTCTCCGAAGCGCCCTCAGCTTAGGACCCTGAGTCCCACCAGGCGCTTAACCGCGGCTGGCGATCGCCACGCCGACGACAGCCACCACCATGCCGAGGAGCTGGACCGGCGCCAGGGTCTCGCCGAACAGCCCGAACGCCATCGCGGCCGAGACCGGCGGCACGAGGTAGAACAGGGCGGCTACGCCCGCCACTGCCCCGCGGCGGATCAGCCCGAGCAGGATCAGGATGCCGCCGACCGAGAGGCCGAGCACCGCCCAGGCGAGGCCGAGGAGCAGCGGCGCCGAGAAATCGAATTCGCCATGCTCGGTGAGGAGCGCCAGCGGCAGGGTCAACAGCCCGGCACCGACGAATTGCGCGGCGGCGTTGGTGCGCAGGTCGACGGCGGCGGCCGTGCGCTTCTGCCACAGGGTTCCGAGAGTGATGGCGATGGTGCCGCAGAAGCACACGCCCAAGGCCTCCGGCGGGATGCCGCCGGCCGCCCCGATCCTCGGCGCCAGCACCAGCCCGGCGCCGAGGAGGCCGACCGCGATGCCGAGCCACCGCACGCCCGACACCCGCTCGCCGAGGAGCGGCCCGGCCACCGCGGCGGTCAGCAGCGGCTGCAGGCTCGCCACCAGGGCCGCGATGCCGGCCGGCAGCCCGCGATGCACCGCCCAGAATACCGCGTCGAGGTAGAGGCCGTGGATCAGGATCCCCGCCACCATCGCGTCGCGCCAGCCGCGCCAGCCCCGGGGCCATGTCGCGCCGACCGCGAGGGCGATGCCCGTCAGCACGAGCGCGGTGAGACCGAAGCGGACGGCGAGGAAGGTCAGCGGCTCGGCATGCGGCGCGATCAGCCGCGCCACGATGAAGCCCGTGGCCCAGATCAGCACGAACAGACCGGGCGCCAGACGGGTGGGCCACGACGCGTCGGACAGCGGAAGGAGGCGGCTCATGATGCCTGCGCAACGAGCACGAGCGCGGCTGTTCTGCAACTGAATTCGCCACAAGATGGACCGGCCTTCCCGGGACCGACGATACCGCCCGGAGGCCGACCCACATGCCGGCAATACCGCCGGTGCGGAAACCCCTGGCCCGCTCTGCCCGCTTCCTACAGCCAGTAGCGCGCGGTCAGCTTTTCCGACGTATCGATGCATGACGTACTTCTGATCTGCATCTCCTCGAAAAATCCCGTGATCGTCATCTCGGACAGGTCGTAGGACAGCATCTTTTTGACGTAAGAATTATAATTGTCCTTGAGACGCGTCGATCTCGGATCGAGATTCGTGACGATGATCAATCCGGTCGGAAAGGCATCGAGGGCCAGGATATCCAGATCCGGCCTCTCTCGCTTGAGAAGCAGCGCGGTCCGCCAGACATCGCCCGTCCACCAGCCGGCACGGTGCGCCTCGATCGGGACGATTCCCTGCTCCTCGCGGGAGGTCATCGGGATTTCCACCGGGAGACAGTCGTGAATCATGATGACGGAATTGGGCGCCGATGCAGATTCGGTATTGTAGAAATCCCTCAGCAAGAATTCACACCGGTGCATGCCGTCCAAGAAGGCAAGCTGGACCGGCTCAGCGAAAATCGCACGCGCATCGTAGTTCGCAAAAAAATCATCGGACGCAAGCTGATAAAGGAGAGAAACAGGCCGCGATGATAAAATCTTTGGATTGTCGAATTGAAAATTTGGATCTATGGCGATCGACTTACAACTGGAAAGTGCCAGAGTGCCACCGTGGCGCGTTCCAATTTCCAGGTAATTCCGGGGACGCAACTCTCTATGCATGTGTGTCAGTAAATCATGATACTCGATACCGGCATGATCTTCGACAATATCGTGAGCTAAAGATCTTATCATGAATTAATCCCTCAGATCTTTGGAAGAATTTTATGGACCCTATCATGAAGAAAACGACTCGCCGTGTCAACGACACGGCAAATCGAATTGCAATGAGCATCAAAGAAATCACATTGCATCATCTCTCAAAGCAAGATCAACGAAAGCCGACGCGCCATTTTCACGAAAACATCCACCTACGATCCTGTCCGTTGCGGCTCAACTATTCCAACGATTGATCTTGGAAATTCCCGTCGTGTTTCCATGAAATCCAGGTATTGCCCATGACGGCGGAGGCGAGTTTTCTATGCCGACGGACCATGGGCGATTGATCGGAAGGACCGGACACGGCCACCCCTCGCGAAAGGCGTCGTGCCGCCACGTGTTCACGCGGACGAGGTCGTGTCGGATCATACCGGCGTCGGCGCAGCGCACCTGACCCCTGCCGCGTCCGCGCGCACGGGCCTCGTCCGATCGCGGTCGCTCGGCCCCGACCCCGACCCGCGGTCGGACAGGCCGTGGTGAAGCCGGGCGGGGAGCCCGACGTGCCCGGAAGAGCGCGGGCGATGGTTTTCTGCGAGGCCATCTTCCCACGGCCGGCGGTCGCGCTCTACGTGAAGCGGCATTCGCCGGTAAGGTCAGCCCGAGAGCCCGCGCGCCGTGATCCGTCCCCGCACCGCCCTGGAGATCGCCGCCATCGCGGCGCAGCGCTTCGTCGCTCACGACGGCTGGGCAATCGCCAGCCACATCGCGCTCTCGCTCCTGACCTCGCTGTTCCCGTTCCTGATCCTGCTCACCGCGCTCGCCGGCGTGTTCGGCACCAAGTCGCTCGCCGATGAGGCCGGCAACCTCTTGTTCGAGATCTGGCCGAGCGAGGTGGCGGGCCCGATCGCCGGGGAGGTCCACCGGGTGCTGACCGAGCAGCGCGGCGGCCTCCTGACCCTCGGCGCGGTGCTGGCGCTCTACTTCTCGTCGAGCGGGGTCGAGAGCCTGCGGGTCGGGCTCAACCGGGCCTATGGGCTTCGCGAGATGCGGCCGTGGTGGCTGACCCGTCTCGAATCGATCGGCTACGTCATCTGCGCCGCCTTCGCGATGCTGGCCTTCACCTTCCTGGTGGTGCTGGGGCCGCTGGTCTGGCGCGGGCTGGTCATGGTGGCGCCGGGGCTGGAACCGCTCGGCCTCACGATCGCGGTCGGCCGGGTGACGGTGACGGTGCTGCTGGTGGCGAGCGTGCTGGTGATCGCCCACAAGTTCATCGCCGCCGGGCGCCGGCCGGTCGCCATGGTGCTGCCCGGCATCGCCGTGACCCTCGGCCTGTGGGTGCTGGCCGGCCTCGGCTTCGGGATGTATCTCGACCGGTTCTCGAGCGCCTACGTGTCGACCTACGGGGGTCTCGCCACCGCGATGGTCTTCCTGGTCTTCGTCTACTGGCTCGCCGCGATGTTCCTGTTCGGCGGCGAGATCAACGGCACGGTGATCGCCGCCCGCCGCCGGCGCCTCCAGGCCCGGGCCCAGAGCCGGCGGGACACGGTGAAGCTGATGTGATACCGCCGCGCCTTCGAACGGACGCGTTCGAAGGCGCCAGGCAAGCCCGAACGGGCGCCGGCGCTGATGCGCCGGTCGCCTTCGCATCGACCGTGTCGATGCGAAGGCGCGAGGGTGTGAGAAGCCGGGGCGGGCTCATCGCCCGCCCCTCTCGGCCCGACCGTCTCGACCATGCCTCACGCCGCCATCGCGTAGTCCGGCTCCGGCTCGGCCGCCATGAACTGGGCCCGGGCGAGCTCGGCGAAGCGGCCGCCCTCGGCCACCAGCTCGTCGAAGGTGCCGCTCTCGACGATCCGGCCCTCGTGGAAGACCAGGATGCGGTCGGCGTCGCGGATCGTCGACAGGCGGTGGGCGATCACGAAGGTGGTGCGGCCCTCCATCACCGCCTCGAGCGCGCCCTGGAGCTTGCGCTCGGTGGCGGCGTCGAGGGCGCTCGTCGCCTCGTCGAGGATCAGGACCGGCGGGTTCTTCAGGAGCGCGCGGGCGATCGAGAGCCGCTGGCGCTCGCCCCCCGACAGCGAGCGGCCGCGCTCGCCGATGACCGTGTCGAGCCCGTCGGGCTGGCGCGCCATGAACTCCGAGGCCTGGGCCCGCTCCAGCGCGTCGAGCATCTCGGCATCGGTCGCGTCGGGCCGGCCGACCTGGAGGTTCTCGCGGATCGAGCGGGCGAACAGCATCGGCTCCTGGAACACCACGCCGATGTTGTGGCGCAAGGACGAGAGGCCGACGTCCCGCAGATCCTCGCCGTCGATGCGGATCGCGCCGGCATCAGGGTCGAAGGCACGGTGCAGAAGACCGAGCGTCGTCGACTTCCCCGACCCCGTGGTGCCGACGAGCGCCACGGTCTCGCCGGCCCGCGCCGTGAACGACACGCCGTCGAGGGCCGGGCGGCGGCCGTCGTAGGAGAAGCGCACGTCCTCGAAGGAGACGTCGCCGGACAGCCGCGCCACCGCCTTGGCGCCGGGCCGGTCGTGGACCGCCGGGACGGTGTCGAGGATCTCGAAGAATTCCTGCATCTTCGGCGCCTGGAGGAAGACGCCGTTGACGAAGGCGACCACCTGGTCGAGCCGGGCAACCAGCATGGTGGCGAGGCTCATGAACGAGACCACGTCGCCGACGGTGGCGAGGCCATGGCCGTGCAGCACGATGCCGGTGACGAAGATCGCCGTCATGGTCAGCGTCGCCGAGGCGCGGGTGGCGACCGAGGCGAGGGCCCACCAGGACAGGACCGGGATCTGGGCGGCCAGAAGGTCGCGGATGATGCCGTGCATCGCCTCCTTCTCGGCCTTGGCGCGGGTGAAGGACTGGATCACCGCGACGTTGCCGAGCGCGTCGGAAGCGTGGGCCGCGAGGCCCGAATGGTATTCCTCGACCTTGCCCTGCAGGGTCTCGGTGCGGCGCAGGACGAAGGTCGTGAGCGCGGTGAACACCACCATCAGGGCGACCAGGATCGAGCCGAGCTGCCAGTTGAGGAACAGCGTCAGCGGCAGCAGCACGACGAGGGAGACGAGCGCCGCGCAATGGTCGCGGAAGAAGCCGAGCCAGGTCGCCGCCATGCCGCTCGTGCCCTCCAGCATCGCCTTCAGCACCCGGCCCGAATGGTTGGCCGAGTGGAAGGCGAGCGGCAGGTCGAGGACGTGCTCGAAGTAGTTCGCCATCGCCGAGAGGCGGCTGCGATGGGCGAGCCGGTCGGCGTGCAGCGCGATCAGCACGCCGGCGGCGATCGAGAACAGCCCGAACCCGACCCAGGCGGCGACGAGGAGGAGCAGGCTCGACGTGCCGGCGCCCCCGGCCGGGAGGTGAGTCAGCCGGTCGATGATGCGGCCGAACAGCACCGGCTCGGCGAAGGCCGCCACCGCCAGGGCGACGTTCGCGGCCGCGAGCAGCGCGCCGAGGCGCAGATCGGGCCCGAGCTGGCCCATGACCCGAACATAGAGCCTGATCAACCGCATGGACGGTGAATCCTAACGAGATGCCCTTTGACGCGGCCCGGGCGCTCGCCCGCCGCCTGCCCCGCGCGCGGCCTGTTGTGGCGGCCGTTCGATCGCATGGTTCTTCATATGACGGTCTCTCGCTGAACGGCGCATGACGGCGCCGGGGTCCGGGAGCGGCATTTTTACCGTTCGTTGAGCCTGTTCGCCGTAATCTCCGGCGCAAGGACACGCGCCGCCCGGTGATGTGCCCCGCAGGCGCGGGGCCGCGCGACGGCGCATGAAGGGGCCGAGCTCAGATGGATATCGCAACCGGCGCCGGCCTCGTCGGCGGCATCGCGGTCGTGTTCGTGCTCATCATGATCGACGGCGGCAACTTCGCCGCCTATTTCGACAAGCACGCGGTGATCGTGATCTTCGGCGGCGCCACCGCCGCCACCATGCTGCGCTTCCCGTTCTCGGTCATCGTCCACGGCGTGCCGATGGGCCTGCGCTACGTCTTCAACATGCGGGCGATCCGGCCGCGCGAGCTCATCGACGAGATCACCAAGATCGCCGACGTGGTGAAGCGCCAGGGGCCGATGGCGATCGAGAACCTCGAGATCTCGGACCCCTTCCTGGCGCAGGGGGTGCGCTACATCGCCGACGGCTACGACCGCGAGTTCATCCGCGACACGATGGAGCGCGACCGCGACAACTTCCTGATGCATCTCGACGAGGGCTCGAAGGTGTATCGCGCCTTCGGCGACTGCGCCCCGGCCTGGGGCATGATCGGCACGATTCTCGGCATGGTGACGATGTTCGCGAACATGTCCGACCCCTCGAAGCTCGGCCCCGCCATGGCGACCGCGCTGCTGGCCACCCTCTACGGCGCGCTCATCGCCAACATGGTCGCCCTTCCGATCGCCGATAAGCTGCACGTCAAGCTCGAGGAGGAGGACGTCTCCCGCACGCTCATCATCGACGGGGTGCTGCTGATCCGCGACGCCAAGAGCGCCTCGCTGGTGCGCGAGATGCTGATCGCCTACCTGCCGCACAACCATCGTGACGAGCTGGCCGCCGAGACGGCCTGAGGCACCGCGAGGACACGGCCGCCAAGGCGGCCCGATCGAGCGCCCTTCGAGGAGACCTGAGCGGTGGCTAGAAAGAAGCGCGGCGCCCATGGCGGCCACGGCTGGTTCGTGACCTTCGCGGACCTGATGGCGCTGCTGATGAGCTTCTTCGTCATGATCGCCGCCTACTCGACCCAGGACCAGAAGAAGCTCCAGGCAGTGGCCGGCTCGATGCGCGACGCCTTCGGCAACAACCGCGAGTCGCGCTTCAACGGCGTCATCGAGAAGGCCGGCCTGCCGGCCGCCACCCGGCCCCGCGACACCCGCGACATCGCGCCCGAGAGAGCGACGGACCGGCCCGAGCCGCCCAACCCCGAGGAGGTGATGCCGGACGGCACCCAGCGCAATTCCTACAAGGACGGGTTCGGCCTGGCGGTGACGTCCCTGCGCCAGGCGCTGCAGGACCTGCCGGAGATCGCCGAACTGTCGAAGAGCATCGTGATCGAGGTGACGGCACGGGGCCTCGACATCTCCCTCGTCGACCAGGACAACCGCTCGATGTTCCCGGAGGGCTCGACCCGGCCGAACGACCGCACCCGCCAAGTGCTGGAGCGGATCGTCCCGACCCTGCGCCGGCTGCCCAACCGCATCGCGGTGACGGGCTACACCGCCGCCGACCGCCCCGGCCGCCGCGCCGCGGCACCGCCCTGGGAGCTCTCCGCCGGCCGCGCGGTCAGCGTGCGCGAGATCCTGGCCGGCAGCGGCCTCCCCGCCGACCGCTTCGCCGCCGTCTCCGGCAAGGCCGACACCGAGCCGCTGTTTCCCGACAACCCGTACCTGCCGGCCAACCGCCGGGTGACGGTGACGCTCTTGAACGAGGCGCCGCCGACGCCGCGGGGGATGGGGTTTCCGTAGGGGCTTGGCAACTGGACGCGCCGCTCGTGCGGGCCTGTACGCCGCCGAGGCAGCGGCCCGGAACCGGGTGGAGAGCGCCGGCGCACCCGGCGGGGAAGCGCATGCTGGGATCGACCGTGCTGCGGTGTCCCGGTCGGCCGTCCGTACGGGCCGGCAGCACGAGGCGATCTCGCAAGACGGGGAGCCCGCGCTCGGCGCGGCCTCCCCCGGGCCTCACGAGGCCTTCGCGTAGCGGTCGTCGTAGCGTCCTTCCGCGATCAGGCGAAGAGCCTCGGCCTCGCGCGCCTCCTGGGCCCTGGCCGCCGCCAACAATTCCCGGGCCCGGCCGGGCGGAAAGGTGACCACGCCATCGGCATCGCCCACCACGACGTCGCCGGGCTGCACGACCCAGCCGCCGATGGAGACCGGCACGCCGATCTCGCCCGGCCCGGTCTTGTACGGCCCGCGATGGGTGACCGAGCGGGCATAGCAGGGGAAGTCGGACGCCGCGAACTCCGCCGCGTCCCGGATCGCGCCGTCGATCACGAAGCCCGCCGCGCCGCGGCTCTCCGCGATCGCCTTCATGATCCCGCCGACGAGGGCCCGGTCGCCGCCCCCGCCGCCCTCGACCACCACCACCTCGCCGGGCCGGACCCGTTCGAGGGCCTGATGGATGGCGAGGTTGTCGCCGCCGCGGACCCGGACCGTCAGGGCCCGGCCGACCAACGGCCCGCCGCGGTGGAACGGCCGCAGGCCGACCGGGCCGGCGAGGCGGTCGAGGTTGTCGCTGAGCGCCGCGGTCGGCACGCCGCGGAAGGCGGCGAGCCAATCGGCATCGACCAGGGGGGCCGGATCGCTCACGACTTCACCGCATAGGCGGACGGATCGGGCGAACTGGTCGGATGCGCGAAGGCGCGCTCCAGCTCGGGCGAGAGCGGCACGGCGAAGTTCAGGCCCCGGGGCGGCACCGGCGATTGGAACCAGCGCCGGTAGATCGTCATGATCTCGGGGCTGCGGTAGAGATCGGCGGTCGCCGCATCCGCCAACGCCTTGAACGGGGCGTCGTCCTTGCGCAGCATGATGCCGTAGGGCTCGGGTGCCGACAGGGCCTCATCGCTGAGCCGGTAGGCCTCCGGCTCCTTGGACTGCGCGATCAGGATGCTGAGCTGCACGTCGTCGGTGACGAAGGCGGCGACCCGCCCGCTCTCAAGCAGCAGGAAGCCTTCTGCCGGATCCTTGGCGGCCTGGATGGTCATGCCGAGCTGGCGCTCGGTGTTGAGCTTGTTGAGCTGGATGACGTTGGTCGAGCCCGCCACCGTGGCCACCGTCTTGCCCCGCAGGTCGTCGAGGCGCGAGAGGCCGAGGCTCTTCCTCGCGGCGAAGCGCGTCGAGGCCAGGAAGTGCGTGTTGGTGAAGGTGACCTGCTTCTGGCGCTCGGCGTTGTTGGTGGTGGTGCCGCATTCCAGGTCGATCGATCCGTTCGCCATCAAGGGGATGCGGGTCGAGGAGATCACGGTCTGCATCTCGACCTTGAGGTCGGGCCGCCCGAGACGCGCCTTCACGGCGCCGACGATGTGCTGGCAGATGTCGACGGTGTAGCCGACGATCCGCGCCTGGTCGTCGATATAGCTGAACGGCGTCGCGCTGTCCCGCACGCCGAGGACGATGCGGTTGCTGTCCTTGATCTTGCGCAGGGTGCCGGTCAGTCCGTCCGCCGCCGCCGGGGCGAGCAGGGCCGCGACCAGGGGCAAGGCGGACAACAGGGCATGCGCGCGCATGGACGGACTCCGGTGAGGAATAATGGGAGCGCTGAGGCGAAGCGGCGGCGTCCGCCTCACAGCCGATCCGGTCGAGGCGGGGGCACCGCGGGCGGCAGAGTGGAACAAGGCCTTCGGCGAAAAAAGCGATTAAAACTCCCCGCATTACATGCCAGAACGGCATGATCCGGACCGCCCCGACCCTCGGTGAGGCCTCGTGCCGACGCTCAAGCAACTCGATGCCCTGCGCTGGGCCGTGGCTCTCGGCAGCTTCGAGCGTGCGGCGGAGCGGCTGAACACCACGCAATCGGCGGTCTCGAAGCGGATCCGCGACTTGGAGGCCGCCCTCGGCGCCGAACTCTTCGACCGGCGCCAGCGCGGGGCGCGCCTCACGCCGCGGGGTGAAACCGTGCTGGCCATGGGCGAGGAGATGCTGTCGCTGCGCGATCGGCTGATCGCCCTCGGCGAGGGCGAGACACCGTCGCTGCGCCGCCTGCGCTTCGGCGTGACCGAGCTGACCGCGCTGACCTGGTTGTCGGCCTTCGTGGCGGAGCTACGCGCCTCCTACCCCCGGATCACCCTGGAGCCGGAGGTGGAGCAGAGCGTCAACCTGCTAGCGCTGCTCGCGTCCGGCGAACTCGACTTCATCGTCGTTCCGGACGTGTTCTGGCAGGCGGGCTACCTCGCGGTGCCGCTGGCCCGGGTCGAGAATGCCTGGATGTGCAGTCCGCTTCTCCTGCACGAACGGAAGGTCATGCCCCTCGACGACCTGATGCGGCTGCCGATGCTGATCCAGGGCGACCGCTCGGGCTCGGGCCTGTTCTTCGACAAGTGGCTGAAGCAGCACGGCGTCACCCCAGCCCGCATGATCCGGAGCAACAGCATGATCGCCCTCGTCGGGCTGACCATTGCGGCGGTCGGAATCAGCTATCAGCCGCGCCACTGCCTCAAGGGACTGGTCGAGCGGGGCGACCTGCGCCTCGTCGAGAGCAACCCGGCCCTGCCGGCCATGAGCTACGTGATGATGTTCCGGAACGGCGAGGCCGCGAACCTCGTCCACGTCCTCACCGGGCTGGCACGGCGGACCTGCGACTTCACCCGGCCGGTTCGCTGGAGCTGACGCGGCGCTACTTCGCCACCAGCAAAGCCCAATACACCTTGTACTTCGACCCCGGCGCGTAGGCCGTCGCGATCCCCATCCGGGTGGCGGAGGGATCGAGCATCACGGCGTTGTGGGACGGGCTGTCGCGCCAGCCCGAGAAGGCCTCGGCCAGGGTGTGATAGCCGGCGGAGAGGTTGGCGGCCGGCTCCGGGTAGCCCATCCGGGCCGCCACCGTCTTGACGATGTCGGCCTGGCTCGGCCGGCCAGCGGCGGCCATCGCGGCGGTCTCGGTCTCGGCGAGGCGCTGGAGGCCGGGATCGAGGGCGAGCGGCGGAAGGCCCTTGTTGCGGCGGTAGGCGGCGATCATGTCGCGGGCGGCGCCCGCGTCGATCTGCGCCCCGGCCGCGGACATCGGCCAGTACAGGCTCGGTCCCGCCGCCCCGGTCGACACCCGCGTCGCCTCGGTCGCCGAGCAGGCGGCGAGGGCGAGCGGCAGGCCGAGACAGGCGAGGCGCTTGAGCGCGGCGGGACGGAGTTTCACGGCACGGTCTCGGGGGTTCGGCGACGCTCGGCCTCGGGCTCGTTGCGGGCCTCGGGACGGAAGGCGGCAGGGGTCGCCATGCGGGCGATCTGCCCCATGGCATCCTGCATCGCATCCAGCCCCTGAACCGTGACGACGCTCGATCCAGGTCCGAGATTGGGGATGAGACCGCCCTCGGACAAGGTCTTGAACACCGCGAAGTTGAGGTCGCTCTGCACCTTCAGCTGCGAGCCGACGTCCGTGATCATCGCGATCAGCTCGAATTCGAGGAACGGATCGCCGATCTTGCGGAACACCACCCGCGGGGGCGGCTCCTTGAGCACGTCCGGATGGGCCTTGGCGCACACGACGATCAGCTCGGCGGCGTGGACCGGGTCCTGGTTGCGCAGGACGCTCACGGTGATCGAGACGCGCCCGGTGCGGTCGCCGCGGACCCGGTTCTTCACCACGCCGGAGATCAGGTTCGAGTTCGGCACGATCACGGCCGAGCGGTCGAAGGTCTGGATCTCGGTCGAGCGCACGCTGATGCGGCGGACATAGCCCTCGTTGTCGCCGATCACCACGAGGTCGCCGACCCGGATCGGCCGCTCCCAGAGCAGCAGCAGGCCCGAGACGAAGTTGTTGACGATCGATTGCAGGCCGAAACCGATACCGACCGACAGGGCACCGGCCACGATGGTGAGCTTCTCGAGGCTCAGACCCAGATAGGAGAAGGCGAGCGCGATGGTGAGCAGGAAGCCGACATAGCCGCTCACCGTCGAGATCGAGTTGCGCAGGCCCGGGTCGAGGTCGGTGGCCGGCAGGTAGGTGTTCTCGAGCCAGCGCTGCACCGCCTTGGTGATGACGAGGCCGAGGGTGAACAGGCCGATCGCGATGGCGATGGTCGAGAGCGAGATCGTCACCCCGCCGACGGTGAAGCCGAAGAACGCGGCCTGCGCCCAGGCGAAGATGTCGGTCGAATCGACGCCCCAGGAGGCGAGCAGCAGCACGCCGGCGGCGGTGAGCAGCACCACCCGGACGAAGCCCGAGATCAGGACGGCGATCTGGTTGAGCGAGCGCTTGCGCAGGCCGGTATTGGCCTGGAGCGCCGTGGCGATGCGGGAATCGTCCTGGAGGGCGGAAGAGACCACCGCGTCGACGCTCGAGATCGCCAGGTAGAGGATCGCCGCGGCGATCGCGGTCCACATCAGCTGGTCGATCAGGAACGACGACAGGGCGATGTAGCCGACGAGCGCCGAGATCCCGATCGCCGCCACCACGATCCAGCCGAGGATGCGCAAGGGGCCGCCGATGCCGGTATTCGCGTCGGCCGCGATGTAGGGGCCGAGGCAGGCCTCGTCGGTCTCGGCGCGAGCCGCGAACCGGCGCAGGCCCTCGGCGAGCACCACGGCGACCACCGCGGCGAACACCCCCTTGGTGACGATGGTGATCGGCAGGCTGAGCGAGATGCCCTCGTTCAGACCCTCGATGGTGCGGCCGACCGCGATCACGGAGGCGATGGCGAGCACCAGGCGGTTCAGCCGCTCGGCGGTGGCGTCGGTCATCGCGACGAGGCGCCAGGCCGGGCGGTCGGGCGAGAGCAGGGCGTCGGCCATCGCCTCGACCACCGCCACGAAGGCCAGCGAGGCGACGATCCGGTGGGCCGCCGGCAGGAGGCGCACCGGCAGGAGCTCGGTGACGTCGAGGGTGTAGCCGACGAGGAAGCTGCCGAGCACCGCCGGCACCGCGCCGACGAGGAAGACCCGCCAGGCCGCCATCACCCGCGCGTAGCGGCTCGGCTGCGCGTCCTTGGACGAGCGGTGGCCGACCCGCGGGGCGATGTGCCGGCGCCCGACATAGAGCGCCACCGACACGCCGATCGCCAGGGCGAGCAGGAACAGGTTGAACACCGTGCCCCGGCGCTGGACCTGGGTGACCGAATCGTCGAGGGAGGATTTCAGCGCCCGCAGGTCGCGGGTGTAGTCGCTGGTGGCGCGCATCCACAGGCTCGGGCTCACCAGGCCGTCGGTGCGCTCGAACAGGGCACGGGTGAAGGCGGCGCGGCGCCGGTTGCTGATCTGATCGGTGATCTGCTCGCTCTGGACCAGGAGCGAGCGGGCGAGGCGCAGGGTGTCGTCGATCTCGGCGACGCCGGCCTCGCGCTGGGCCCGCTCCTGGGCCACGTCGGCGCCCTCGGGCTCCTTCGGCTTCGGCCCGAGCTGGTTCAGCCGCTCCTTGGCCGCATCGAGCCGGGGTCCGAGATGGTCGACGACCTGGCGCAGCCGTTCGGCCACCGGCGGGATGCCCTCGCGCAGGAGGGCGAGGTCGTCCTTGTTCAGCTCGCGATGGGTCAGGGCCTGCTCGCGCTGGTCGAGGTCGGCCTTCTCGGCGTCGAGCTGCGCGCGGATCTGCTTGATCTGCTCGGAGATCGGCGTCTGCGGCGGGGGCTTGGCCGGTTCCTTGGGCGCCTCGGCCGGCACGGCGGCAGGCTGGCCGGCGGCGGGCTGGCCGGGCTTCGCGTCCCCCTTGCCGGCCGGCGCCTGCGCGACCGTGGTCCGCTCCGGTTTCGCCACCGGTCCCTGCGCCACCGCGAGCCCGGAGCTCAGCAGCGCGGCCGCCAGGGCGATCGTCCATCGGCGGAGCTGTCTCATGCGCAATCCTTCTCACCCGCGTGTCGGGCTCGTCTCCCGGCGGCCCGGCCTGGTCGGTCATGGCGAAACGCCCGGCGCTCTGGCCGGCGATCCTCGCGATGGGGTCGTCGGTTCGAGCCCTCTACCTAGGTCATCCGCCCGGCAGGGGAAACCGGACGGAGGAGACGAGGCGGGACGCGGCATCGCGGATCAATGGGGCGAAAATCCGTGCCGGGGGCGCCTCCCCCGGCCGAAGGCCGGCGCCGGAGGCCTGTGGTATGCGGATTCGTGTGGGCGTGACGAGACGCCCCGGCGCGAAACCTTCACAACCCTGTCATGGTGCTATTAGACTAAGCCCCAATGGACTCGGCCTTTTCGTTCTGCTGCGGGAGGATGTCGGTGATCGCCCCTCATCAGCAGCCCAGACGGCGCCCGGATCGCATCCCGGCCGCGCCCCCCGGCGTCCGCTCCCCGAGCGGCCGTGGCGGGCATCCGCCGTGTCCCCCCACTCTCCCCGACCGGCTCGGAGGATAGGCGATGGTTCCCATCTCCTCTCCTGGCGAGCACCGCGAGGACCGGCATCATGCCGGCTCCCCTCGCTGCGGTCGGCCCGTCGCCAGGGCAGGATGATGCTGGACCTTCAAACCCTCGTGCTCAACGCGGATTATCGGCCGCTCTCGTACAATCCGCTCTCCCTGTGGTCGTGGAAGGATGCGTTCACGGCCCTGTTCCTCGACCGCGTCACCCTGGTGGCGAGCTACGACGTCGAGGCGCGCTCGCCCAGCCGCTCCCTCAAGGTGCCGAGCGTGGTGGCGCTCAAGAGCTACGTCGCCATGGCGCGCAGCCCCGCCTTCACGCGCTACAACATCTACCTGCGCGACACGTTCTCGTGCCAGTATTGCGGCCTGCGCCTGCCCTCCGGCGGCCTGACCTTCGACCACGTGGTGCCGCGCTCCCGCGGCGGCCAGTCGAGCTGGGAGAACGTGGTCGCGGCCTGCAGCCCGTGCAACCTGCGCAAGGCCAACCGCACCCCCGAGGAGGCCGAGATGCCCCTCCTCAACGAGCCGCGCCGGCCGAGCCGCCACGAGCTGCACCGCCGCCAGCCGGAATTCGACCACCGCCAGTACCACCACACCTGGGTCGACTACCTGTACTGGGACAGCGAGCTCGAGACCTGAGGGGGCAGCGCCGGCTGCCGTCGCGGGGTGGCCCATGGGCACGGGGTGCTATTCTGAACCGGTCGGAGGAGTGGAGCCATGCCCCTCGCGGCCGTCGCGCACGCATGCCGGATGTCGGGGACGGAGTTCCGCGCCTTCCAGGCGGGACGGCCGGACCACGAGCGCTGGGAACTGATCGAGGGGATTCCGGTCATGATGACGCCGCCCCTGATGGAGCACGAGTGTCATCACGACGAACCTCCAGCCCCTCTTCAACGCCGCCTTGCGGGGCCACGACGAGAGCCGCTACGCCGTCCAGCGGCCGGGCATCGAGTTCCCCTGGCCGCGCGCTGTCGTGGCGGAGACGGAGAGGAACGGCGCCTACAGGCCGGAGCCCGACGTGGCGGCGGTCGATGACGACGACGCGGTCGGAGGCAAGCGGTTCACCGAGACGGCGTATCTGCTGACCGAGGTAGTCTCGAGCACCGACGAGGACCTGACGCCGGCCAGCTTCGCGCGTTGGATCGGCGTGACGGTCAGGCTGTACCGGGAGCACGATCCCTGCCAGGCCATCCTCGTCGCGGAGCAGGAGTCCGTTCACGTGACGGTGCATCTTCGCGATGCCGGCGGCTGGACGCATCGGGTCTCGACCGGCCTCGACGACGATCGCGCGATCCCCTCGGCCGGTCTCCTCTGCAAGGTCGGGGATCTCCACCGGGACACCCGCTGGCAGCCGCGCCGGGCTCGGTCGCACCGAACCTGGCCGGTTGACCGCACGACACCCTGGAGGGAGCGGCGCGGATTGCGCTACACGCTGGACGCTTGTCCCGTCGCGGCCGCGCCATCGCGCGGCCCGCCAGCGCCGAAAGCCGCATGCCGCACCCGACCGTGACCGACGCCCCCGCACCCGCCCGCACCCGCCGCGACTGGCCCGGGCTGTTCCTGCGCGCCGTCCTCTCGCTGTTCCTCGGCCTGCCGCTGGGCGGCCTGCTCTTCGCCCTGACAGGGCTCGGGATCGCGCTCGTCAACGGCGACCCGATCCTGCAGCATCCCTGGCTGCTCGCCTTCCGTACCCTCGCGGCTGCGGTCACGTACGTTTTCCTGGGCGGTTTCGCCTGGACGCCGGAGGGAGGCTACGAGAGCATGCATGCCTGGTACGCCGCCGGCGTCGTGCTGGCTTTCATCCTGCTGAGTCGGCCGTGGCGGCGCTGGACCCGGCGGAGGCAGGCAGAACCCTGGCCGCGGCGGGGCTGAGACAAGGCACGCCTGATACGGGCCTGCGCGATATTGCCGCTGTTATGCTTCGGGAGGTAGCGGAACGGAACGTCCGTCGGGCGAGAAATTTACTCCCCCCGAGCATCCGGGCCCGCGAGCGCCGGGATGCGTGCCCTCCACCGGAGCCACATCCATGCACCGTCGCGACGTCCTGGTCAGCATGCTCTCCGCCACCGCGGCCCTCGCGGTCACCCGCACCGCCGTGGCCCAGCCGACGCCGGCCGGCGCCATGCCGACGCCCGTCTACCTGGCGATGGCCACCAAGGGCGGACTCTTCCTCGAGAACACCGCGCGCGACGCCTTTGCCAAGACCGGCAACCCGCGGGTCAAGCGGTTCGCGCGGGCGGAGGTGACCGAGCAGGTCAACCTCGCCAACAAGATCGACGGGGTGACCGGCGGCAACGTCGCGGTGCCGGTCGGCGGGGGCCAGCCCGGGGGACCAGCCGGTCCCGGCGGCCTCGTCGGCGGCCTAGTGGCGGCGCCGCTCGCGGTCGCGGGTGGCGTGGCCGGCGCGGCGGTCGGCACCGTGGGCGGCGTGCTCGGTGCTCCCGGGGGCGGCGGCGCTCCCGGCGGCATGACCTCGGACGAGCAGAAGGCACAGATCCAGGCGCAGCTCTCCGGCCTGCAGGGCGGTCCGCAATACGACGCCGCCTTCGTCAACGCATCGCTCCAGGGCCACCGGGAGGCGTTGATGATCCACGGTTCCTACGCCCAGAGCGGCGAGGATCCGGCCCTGCGGCGCGTCGCCCGCGGGGCCATTCCGCTGATCCAGCTCCACATCTCGCAGCTCTCCCAGATGCAGCGGATGATGGGCGGCGGCGGCGAGGGGTAGGGGGCGCTGGCCAGAGCGTCGGGCGGAGGCTCGGCGCTCACGCCAGGATGATGCGAAGGGCAACCGGCCGGATCCGGAATGCCGTTCGGCGTGCGTACCGAGCCTCGCCCCGTCAGTCCGAGGCCGCGAAGGCGGAGCCCGGGATGACATGGTGGGCGTGAATTGCGTCACCCAATTTCGCGATATGGATGATCGACAGGAACGCCCCCGAGCCCGTCGGCCGGGGGCATTTCTCTTTGTCAGTCCTTGAGGTCCTTCTCGATGTCGGCGAGCAGCGCTAGGTGCTCGCGGATCTGGCCGCGGGCGAGCTTGGCGACGCCGATGGTCTCACGGTCCTTGCCGGAGCCGAGGTAGGCCTCCTGGATCTTGAGAAGCGCCTGATGGCCCTCGACCTGGCCTCGGATGTACTCGAGGTCGAAGGCCTTGCCGGACTTGGCCTGTTCGAGCTTGTCCAGCATCGCCTTGCCCTTCGGGTCGAGCTGGCCGGTGACATCGGGCTCGGCCGGCGGCTTCACCTGGCCGGAAGCGGCCTGGGTGGGGTCGCGCATCGCCTTGAGCACGTCGGCGATGGTCTCCTGCTCGGCAACCTCGAAGCGCGCGAACTGCTTCACGTCGCCGTCGGAGCCCTTGGTGAGCGCGACGCGGCTCGCCGCCAGGGAGGCCGACCCGGCCGCGAGGGTGTCGGCGACGTATCGGGCCTCGGCCTCGCCCATCCGGGCGCCGCTATTGCCGGTCGCCGCCGCGGTCGGACCGCCCTGCAGCTGCGCGAGCGCCACCGTGGTGAAGGAGGGAATCGCCACGGCCGAGGCGATGGCGGTCAGTGCGAGACGACGATGCATGGGACACCTTGCTCTTCGCGGTGGAAACTCTCGACAGTGAGAGGCGTCCGGGCGTCGGACCTCTCGAGAGCAAGCACTAACGTTATGGCGAGAGAGGGGGTTTCACCGTCGCCTTTCGGGAATCGCGTCGGCCCCCGCGCCGCGGAGCGCGGCCGAGGGCGAGGAGCGCTGCACGGGGATTACGGGCCACGGCCCTGCACCGTTCGCGCCCGGCGGCTACGCCCATCGGTGAGGTTACGCCGATCGTCGTTAACGTGTCGTCTGCCGGTGACAAGGGCCATGATCGGCAAGGCCAGGATCGGCAAGGCCAGGATCGGCGGGACGGCCGCGGGACGACGGAGGCTGAGGATGACGACGATCTTCTTCGGATCACTCCGCGCGGCCCCGGACGCCAGGCAGGGGGGCGTCAAGCCGGTGGCGTTCGTCTGCTGCTCGGCGATCGTCGTCTGCCACATCGTCGACCGACGCAGGGTGACGAAACCGTAATCTCCCGGTGAGGTCCGGGCCATCAGGCCGCGCGCACTCTGCCACCTCGGCGGCTCGACAACCGGCCGCGCGAGGATCTGGGCCGAGGATCTGTGCCATGTGGATCTGTGCCATGCGACGCACTCTCACCGCCGGAGCCTTGGCGGGGATCTTGAGTGCGGGGATGCTCGCCACGGCTCTGGCGCAGGCGCCGGACGCGTCGCGGCCGATGCAGGTCGCCCATGCGGGCGACAGGCCGGGCGAGCCGGGCGGCCGGCACCGTCTCAGCGCCGAGGACGTCCAGGCCCTCACCGACGCGCGCGTGGCGGCCCTGCATGCCGGCCTGAAGCTCACTCCCGACCAGGAGAAGCTGTGGCCGCCGGTCGAGGGGGCGATGCGCAACCTCGCCAAGGTCCGGCGCGACCAGCGCGAGGCCCGGCGCGGGCGCGACCGCGATCCCGTGGCGGAGACGGCGCCGGATGCGATCCGGGCCCGGGCCGACGCCCTGGCGGCGCGCTCGGACGCGCTGCGCAAGCTCGCCGACGCTTCGCAGCCGCTCTACGCCACCCTCGACCAAGCGCAGAAGCAGCGCGCCGCGATGCTGAGCCGGCCGATGGGACCGCGCCACCATCCGGGCATGCACCGGCACCATCGCGACGACTGACCCCGCGACGCCCGATCCGATGCCCGCGTAACCGCCGAGCGGACGTCCCGAGCCTCCTCCTCGATCCCCTCCCTCCGCAAGCCCTTTCCCCCCTCCTGCCGCTCCTCGCCGCCCCGGCTCACGCCGCGGGCGGCGCTGCCGCGTGGGGCGCTCGCAACATTCCGCGCAATCCGCACGCAATCCGGCCATGCGATACCGGACGGCGCGGTGAAGCTCGGCAGAAATCGACAACTGGCCGGGACACCGCGAGGAAACGCGCCGCGGCGGGCCCTCGCGACCGATCGGACCCTCGACGAGGCCGAGCGGCGCGACCGACCCAACCGAAGAGCAGCCATGACAGACTGAGCGGCAACCAGCGGGAGAGGCAGATGGACAACATCATCCGTCCGGATTTCCAGCGTGCGGCCAAGGCCCGAGCCGGCGAGACGAGAAAACCCGGCGCCAGCAGTCCCGTGCAGTACGTCAAGACCTACGGCGAGGTCGGCTCGCACGCCGTCTCGCTGGTGCGCACCCGGTCGGGTCTTGGGGGCGACGTCTACCAGGTCGTGATCGACATGCCCGGCGGCCAGGTCGGCCCGGTCGGCGTCGAGCCGGCGACGAAGGACGGCATGTTCGACGCCGACCGCGTCGGCATCGCGGTGCTCCGCACCCTCGAATTGCTGGCTCTTCGCTCCGGCGATTTCGACGTCGCCTGACGCGCAGCAGGTTCAACCCCCTCCCTCTCTCCCCGAAGGCTTCCCGCGTGGACAGTCGCCACCGGGCCGCGCCATCATGCGGAAGAGAGGGTTGGGAGGACATGATGGCCGAGCCGACGGGAGCCGGGAACGCCGTTACCGAGGAAACGTGGACGTATTTCGAGGGCGCCTGGCATCCGGGCAACGTGCGGATGATGGGGCCGCGCACCCACGCCGCCTGGCTCGCCTCGACGGTGTTCGACGGGGCCCGGGCCTTCGAGGGCGTGACCCCGGATCTCGACCTCCACCTCGCCCGGATCAACCGCTCGGCCGCCGCCTTCGGCCTCGAGCCGGTGGTGGCGGAGGGCACCTGGGCCGAGCTGGTGCGGGACGGGCTCAGGCGCTTCGCGCCCGACGCCGCGCTCTACATCCGGCCGATGTACTGGGCGGAGGCGGGCCTGGGCGGCGCGGTGCGGTTCGATCCGGCCTCGACCAACTGGTGCCTGTGCCTCTACGAGGCGCCGATGCCGCCGCCGACCGGCTTCACCGCCACCCTGTCGCCGTTCCGGCGCCCGACGCCGGACACCGCCCCCCTCGACGCCAAGGCCGGCTGCCTCTACCCGAACAGCGCCCGGGCGATCGCCGAGGCCGCCTCCCGCGGCTTCGGCAACGCCCTGATGCGCGACGCGCTCGGCAACGTCGCGGAATTCGCCACCGCCAACGTGCTGATGGCCCGGGGCGGCGTGGTCTACACGCCGGTCCCGAATGGCACGTTCCTGGCCGGCATCACCCGCGGGAGGGTGATCGCGCTCCTGCGCGAGGCCGGGATCACCGTGGTCGAGAAGACGCTCACGGTCGACGACCTGATGGGCGCCGACGAGGTCTTCTCCGTCGGCAACTTCGCCAAGGTCGTGCCGGTGACGGCCCTCGACGGCCGGTCCTTCGGACCCGGGCCGCTGTTCCGGAAAGCCCGCGAGCTGTACTGGACCTTCGCGCATCGTGGCTGATCCGCCTTTACGGCTCCGCTTCCCGCGCTACCCTTGTGGCAGCGTGGCGGTGCGGGGGATGTCGGGCAGTGATGGTCGTGCGGTTGGCGGTGGCGTGGGCGACAGTGGCGGCCTTCGCGGTGTTCGGCGGCGGCTGGCTCGGGGGGCTCGATGCGCCGCTGGTGGCGGCAGGGCTGTTCGTCTGGCTCTTCTCCGTGATCCTGTGGTCGGCCTTCGGGGTGGTGCACGAGGCGGAAGAGCTCGCCGACCGCCTTGGCGAACCCTACGGCACCCTGATCCTGACTCTGTCGATCGTCGTGATCGAGGTGGCGCTGGTCGCCGCCGTGATGCTCGGGGCCAAGGCCGCCCCGACGCTCGGGCGCGACACGATGTTCGCCGTCATCATGATCGTGATGAACGGCCTCGTCGGGGTCGGGCTGATCCTCGGCGGCCTGCGCCACCACCGCCAGAACTACAACCTCGATGGCGCCGGCGCCTACCTGGCGGCGATCATCCCGCTCACCACCATCGCCCTCATCATCCCGAACTTCACCACCTCGACCCCGGACGGCTCGCTGACCGCGTTCCAGGCGGTCGCCTTCTCGGTACTGACGGTGGTACTCTACGGCATCTTCCTGCTGCTCCAGACTGGCCGGCACAGCGACTTCTTCACCGACTTCGTCAAGCCGGGCGCCGTCGCACCGGAGGCGGCGATTGCCCACCCGGATGCGGGCCGCGGCGCGATCCTGCGCCATGCCGGCCTGCTCCTCGTCAGCCTCCTGCCGATCGTGCTCCTGTCGAAGAGCCTGGCGGCGATCCTCGACCACGGCATCAAGGCCCTCGGGGCGCCCTCGGCCCTCGGCGGCGTCATCATCGCCGCCATCGTGTTCACCCCGGAGGGCATCAGCGCCATCAAGGCGATCCGGCGCGACCAGCTCCAGCGCGCGATCAACCTCTGCCTCGGCGCCGTGACCTCGACGGTCGGCCTCACCGTGCCGGCGGTGCTCGCCATCGGCCTCATCTCGGGCCAGCGGGTGGTGCTGGGCCTGGCTCCGGCCGAGATGGCGGTGCTCGCCATGACGCTGCTGCTCAGCGTCATCACCTTCTCGCGCCAGGGGACCACGGTGCTGGAGGGCGCGGTGCACCTGGTGGTGTTCCTGACCTACCTGACGCTGATCTTCAGTCCGTGAGGCAGCCGACGCGCCACGATTCCATCCCACACGCGACCTCGGGATGACGTCGCGTGCGGCATGGGCCGAAGCATGCAGCCCGATATGGAAAACGGCGCGGGCCCTTCGGCCCGCGCCGCTCATGCTCTCACTGCTCTTGCACCGCTCTTGAAGAGGCTCAGGCCGCGGCCGAGACCTCGGTCGGGACGGTCGAGATGGTCTTCAGGATCTGCGAGGCGATCTGGTAGGGGTCGCCCATCGAGTTCGGGCGGCGATCCTCGAGATAGCCCTTGTATCCGTTGTTGACGAAGCTGTGGGGCACGCGGATCGAGGCGCCGCGGTCGGCTACGCCCCAGCTGAAAGTGTGGATCGAGGCGGTCTCGTGCTTGCCGGTCAGCCGCATGTGGTTGTCCGGGCCGTAGACGGCGATGTGGTCCTCACGGGCATCCCCGAAGGCCGCCATCAGCTTCTCGAAGTACTCCTTGCCGCCGACTTCGCGCATATACGAGGTCGAGAAGTTGGCGTGCATGCCCGAGCCGTTCCAGTCGGTGTCGCCGAGCGGCTTGCAGTGGTACTCGATATCGATCTCGTACTTCTCGCAGAGGCGCTGCATCAGGTAGCGCGCCATCCACATCTCGTCGGCGGCCCGCTTGGAGCCCTTGCCGAAGATCTGGAACTCCCACTGCCCCTTCGCCACCTCGGCGTTGATGCCCTCGTGGTTGATGCCGGCGGCGAGGCAGAGATCGAGGTGCTCCTCGACGATCTGGCGGGCGACCGAGCCGACGTTGGAGTAGCCGACGCCGGTGTAGTACGGGCCCTGCGGCGCCGGGAAGCCGGTCTCGGGGAAGCCGAGCGGGCGGCCGTTCTTGTAGAAGAAGTATTCCTGCTCGAAGCCGAACCAGGCGCCTTCGTCATCCAGGATGGTGGCGCGCTTGTTCGACGGGTGCGGGGTCTTGCCGTCCGGCATCATGACTTCGCACAGGACCAGGACGCCGTTGGTGCGGGCCGGATCGGGGAAGTGGCGGACGGGCTTCAGCACGCAATCCGAGGAGCTGCCCTCGGCCTGCTTGGTCGAGCTGCCGTCGAAGCCCCAGAGCGGGAGCTGCTCGAGGGTCGGGAAGCTGTCGAAGGCTTTGATCTGGGTCTTGCCGCGAAGGTTCGGGGTCGGCGTATAGCCGTCAAGCCAAATATACTCGAGCTTGTATTTGGTCATCTCGCGTCTCTCTTCAGGTTCCGATGGAGCCCGTGATTCCTCGTCGGCGCCCATCACCCGCCAGCGGCATCCCCCGGCTTGCATGTCCCGTGCCAAACTCGGTCGGGCCCGACCGAACCGGCGGAACGATCGCGGGGGCGAGACGTTCTGGAGACCTTGCGGGGTATCGGGAGCGTCCCTGCATTCCGTCTCGCTCGGCGTGGCCCGCAACGCGCGCGGACGCTGCGACCGACGAGACCGGACGAATGCCCGGTTGCGCGCCAGGACGCCAAGGAGCCCAACTCCGCGCCACACCCGCCAATTCGAGCGGCGGCGCAAGCGCAGGCATGCACGAATTGTAGCCAATCATTGTTTTTTTCGTAGTCAAGCCGCGCAGTTTCCAGGCACACTTCGTTACGAACTCAGAGGCCGTGGCAGGCATGCGCGGCCCTCACGGGAGGCCAGCCCATGAGCACCACCAACCCGCACGTCTCCGCCAAGATCTACGCCTTTCCGGCCGGCGGCCGCAGCCGCGGCGGCCGCAACGACTGGTCGGTGCCCGGTCCCGTGGCCCGGGAGCGGGCGCCCGTGATCGTGCCGGCGAGCGGCGGCTACCACGACGAGGCGATCCGCGAGGAGCGCTCGCGCAAGCCGTAGGAGGACGGACGAGCGCCTGCATTGAGGCGAAGCCCCCGGGCGGGCCGCGCCTACTCGCCGAAGATCGACCAGCCGAGGCGCTTCGTCAGCCGCTCCAGGGCGATGCGCCCGAGATGGGAATTGCCGGCGGCATCAAGCCCCGGGGCCCAGACCGCGATGGAGGCCTTACCCGGCGCCACCGCCAGGATGCCGCCGCCGACGCCGCTCTTGCCCGGCAGGCCGACCCGGTAGGCGAACTCGCCGGAGCCGTCATAGTGGCCGCAGGTCAGCATCACGGCGTTGATGCGCTTGGCCCGCTCGGGCTGCACCACCGACAGGCCGGTGCTGGGATCGCGCCCGGAATGGGCGAGGAACCGCCCCGCCACCGCGAGCTGCCGGCAGGTCATGCTGATGGCGCAGTGGTGGAAATAGACCCCGAGCGTGTACTCGACCGGGTTGTCGATCACCCCGAACGACTTCATGTAGTTGGCGAGCGCCACGTTGCGAAAGCCCGTGCGCTGCTCGGAGGCCGCCACCGCCTCGTCGATGGTGATGCTCGCGTCCTGCGCGAGGAACTGCATGAAGCGCAGGATCTCGCCCAAGGCCTCGCGCGGCTGGTGGCGCGACAGGATCAGGTCGGTGACGGCGATCGCTCCGGCGTTGATGAACGGGTTGCGGGGGATGCCGCGCTCGTATTCGAGCTGGACGACCGAGTTGAACGGGCTGCCGGAGGGCTCGCGCCCGACCCGCTTCCACAGCTTGTCCCCGACCATGCCGAGCGCGAGCGTCAGGGTGAACACCTTCGAGATGCTCTGGATCGAGAACGGCACGTCGCAATCGCCCGCCGCCGCGACCGCGCCGTCGGCGCCGATCACCGCGAGGCCGAAATGGCCGGGATCGACCCGGGCGAGCTCCGGGATGTAGCGCGCCACCTCGCCGCGATCGGGACGCTGGCGCATCTCGTCGACGATCTCGCTCACGACGGTTTCGAGGTTCGGCACGAATCGGGGATCCCGGACTGGAGGAGAAGCGCGGCCTTATCGCTGCAAGTTCGAGGCCTCAAGCGCGACGCCGCAGGCTCCCACCTCCGCCACACGAGATTTCGCGCGATTGATTGGCACCGCAGCGGATTGCCGTGCGTTGACGCCGCGGCTGGACGGAAGGCAGCCGCAGCGCGGGAGCGGCAGGATTGGACCGGAACGGGACCATCGCGATCATCGGGGCGGGCATCGCCGGCGCGGCGGCGGCGCGCCGGTTGAGCGGGGCGGGCCGGCGCGTCGTCGTGATCGACAAGGGCCGCAGCCCCGGCGGCCGGATGGCGACGCGGCGCGGCCCGGACTCCCTGCGCTTCGACCACGGTGCCCAGTATTTCACCGCCCGCGACCCGCGTTTCGCCGCTCTGGTCGAGGACTGGACGGCGCGGGGCATCGCGGTGTCCTGGGGCGGAGCGGGCCGGCATGTCGGCGTTCCGGCCATGACCGCGCCGGTGCGCGACCTCCTCGCCGACATCGACGTGCGATGCGGCCGCGCCGTCGGCCGCCTCGTTCGGGAGGGGCGGGACTGGCGGCTGGCGGAAGCCGACGGCGCGGCCCTGGCCGGGGACGCCGCCTTCTCGACGGTGCTCCTCACCTGCCCGTCGCCCCAGAGCCTCGCCCTTCTCGAGGCGGCGGGCCAGGATCTGCCGGGTGTGGCCGAGATGCGCTACGCGCCGTGCTGGACCCTGATGCTCGCCCATGACGGCCCGCCGTTCCGCGGCGGGCCGGTGCGGGAGGACCGGGATCCGGAGGCGACGATCGCCTGGATCGCCGAGAACGGGAGCAAGCCCGGGCGCGAGGGCGGCACGATCGTGGCGCACGCGTCCCCGTCCTGGTCGCGCGCCAACCTTGAATGCGCGGCACAGGACGTCGCCGAGCGGCTGGTCGCGGCCTTGCAGGATAGCGTCGGACCACTCGGCGAGATCCGCCACCGCGCCGCCCATCGTTGGCGCTACGCCGCGGTCGAGCAGGCCGTGGGCGAGCCATGCCTGTTCGCACCGGAGGCGGGCCTCGGTTTCGCCGGCGACGGCTGCCTCGGGCCGCGGGTGGAGTTCGCCTATCTGAGCGGCCTCGCCCTCGCCGAGCGGGTGCTCGCGGCATGACCGTCAAGGTGCGGGAACGCACCGCAAGCCGGGCGCGGTCGGAGTTAACGTGGTGCCACATCAGGACCATCGTTCCGCCCAAAGGCGGTGCGACACCCCTCCTCACCGGGATGCCCGCATCCCTCCAAGCCGGCGATGCCGGCCCTCGAAGGTCGGAAGCCTCCGGCCTCGCACCAAGCCACAGGGAGCTCATGAACCCGGACCAGGGGGTGCGTAGCCTCCGCGGTTCTGCTCGAGTCCCTCTTGTCGGGTGAGTCCCATGTCTGATGCGTCCCTTTTCCTCCATATCGCCCTGTCGCTGAGCTTCGTGGGCCTCGTCGGCCTCGGGATCGGCCGGGCCCTCGACGCCTGGGTGCGGCTGGCGCCGACCGGCGCCGACGACGAGGGCGCGCTGGCGGACTAGACCCGACCGGATAGTCTTCCGCCCGAGCCAGGAGGACCCCGCTTGCGCGAGTTGATGGAGAGGGCCGGCCGCATCACCGCCCGGCTGACGGCTCGGCGGGAGACCGTCGCGGTGGCCGAATCCTCGGCGGGCGGCCTGGTGGCGGCAGCCCTGCTGGCAGTCCCGGGAGCCTCCGCCTACTTCCTCGGCGGGGCCGTGATCTACACCGCTCAGGCGCGCCGCGCCCTGATCGGGCTCGACGAGGCCGGGATGGCCGGCCTGCGCAGCGCCAGCGAGCCTTACGCCGAGCGCGTGGCCGCTTTGGTGCGCGAGAGCCACGGTGCGGTCTGGGGCCTGTGCGAGACCGGCGCCGCGGGCCCGGGCGGCAACCGTTACGGCGATGCGGCGGGCCATACCTGTCTGGCCGTCGCTGGTCCCGTGACCCGCCGCCTCACCCTCGAGACCGGCAACAACGATCGCGTCGCCAACATGGAGGCCTTCGCGGCCGCCATGCTCGACGCGTTCCTGGATGCGCTCGCGGAGGCGGACCGGGCTCCTTGAGGAGCCCGCCCCAGGACGCTCCTCCCCGGCTCAGCTCGGCCGGTCCATCCGGCAGGTGGTCGGCACCAGCGTGTCCTTAGTCTCGACCCGCCCGGCCATCTTCCAGCCCCAGCCGGTGCCCTCCTCGTCGAAGCGCATGCCGGGCTCCATCGGGCCGAAGGACGAGACGAACATCGTCTGGAAATATTGGTGGTCGTCGGGCCGCATGTAGCCCTCGCCGCCGGAATACGGCTTGAGGCGGGCCTGTTCGAGCTTCGGCGCCACCTTGCGCGCCTCGGAGGAGCCGGCCTCCTGCATCGCGGTCAGGAGCGCGTTCATCGCGTTGAACGCGCGGGGATAGGTCGAGCCGATGCCGGTGCGGGCCCGGAACGCGGTCTCGAAGTCCTGCGAGGCGGCGTCGCCGACATTGGCCGCGCCCTGCGTGACTTGGAACACCCGGTGGGCGAGCCCGGTCTGGCGCACCACCGTGGGCCCGCCGGTGCCGCCGGCATAGTAGGTGTAGAAGCTCGCCTGCAGCCCGGCCTCGGCGGCGGCCTTGAGCAGCAGGTTGAAGTCCTGCGCCCAGTTGCCGGTGATGACGGAATCCGCCCCCGAGGCCTTGATCTTGGCGACGTAGGGCGCGAAATCATTGACCTTCTGCAGTGGCGTCACCTCGTCGCCGACGATCTCGATGTCGGGCCGCTTGGCCTTCAGCATCGCGCGGGCCTGCGACCGCACCGACTGACCGAAAGAGTAATCCTGGTTGATCAGGTAGACTCGTCTGATCTCCGGCCGCGCCTTCATGAAGTTCGTCAGCGCCTCCATCTTGATGTCCGAATTGGCATCAAAGCGGAAGTGCCAGTAATTGCACTTCTCGTTGGTCAGCGACGGATCGACGGCGGAATAGTTGATGTAGATGACCTGGCGGTTCGGGTTGCGCTCGTTGTGCTTGGCGACAAAGTCGGTGAGCGCCGCGGCAGCCGAGGAGCCGTTGCCCTGCACCAGCACCCGGGCGCCGGCATCGATGCCCTTCTGCGCGGCGATCAGGGTCTCCTGCGGGTTGACCTTGTTGTCGTAGGCCAGCACCTCGAAGCGGAACTGCTTCTGTCGGGCGTTCAGCACCTCGGCCATGTACTGGAAGTGCCGCAGGCCCGCCTCGCCGGTCGGCGCGCCCCCGCCCGAGAGCGGATCGATGAAGGCGATCTTCACGGTCTCCTGCTGCGCGAGGGCCGGGACGGAGAGGGCCAGGGTCGCGGCGGCTCCCCCGAGCGCCAGGATGGCGGATGGGCCCCACAGGGACACGGCGACGGCGGCGCCACGCAGCGCCTCGCGGATGGACGTCATGCTTCCTCTCCTCTGGGCCGCGATCGTCTCTGGCCCGTCAGGGCCGGCATCGCATTGCCGGAGGGGAGAGTCCGGCGCGGGGGAGAGGCTCGTCAAGCCGAAACTGCGCGCACTCGCCGCTATTCGCGCCTCACACGTGAGATGCGCGCACGATCGAAGTAGAAAGGCGCTCATGACCCAGTGACCGCGCCCAGCCTGGAATCGTTATAATGATATATCGTCCGCGATCCGAACCGATTTCGTTGACACACTCTTCGCCCGGGGCATAAGCGTCGGGGTGACGAGGGATATCGGCCGGCGATCTTGCGACAGCGATCTGCGGCCCGGCGCGCGACGCGGGAATACGGACCATGACTCAGCCCGACGCAGGCTCCGCGCCCGCGGCCACCGCCGCCCCGGCCCGCGCGGGAATTCGTCGGTGAGGAACGTCCTGTTCCAGGTCCACTGGTTCCTCGGCCTCACCGCCGGCCTCGTCCTGATGCTGGTCGGGGTGACGGGGGGAATCCTTAGCGTCGAGGACGAGATCACGGGCCTTGTGAGCCCCGGCATCGTCACGATCCCGGCTCGGGAGACGCCGCGCCTGACGCCGGACGCGCTGATCGCCCGCCTGAAGGAGGAAGCGCCGGGGCGCCGCGTCATGCTGATGGTCCTGAGCGGCGCCGCCGACCGGGCCGCGCAGGTCCGCCTCGCCGACGGGCCCGGACGGGGCACCGAGACCTATGTCGACCCTTATGACGGGCGGGTCCTCGGGCGGGCGTGGGGCGAGGACTTCTTCGCCGCCGTCCGGCGGCTGCACCGCTGGCTGCTGCTCCCCGGCAACGGCGACGGCTGGGGCCGCACCATCACCGGCGCCTCGACCCTGGCGCTCGTCTATCTCGCACTGTCGGGCCTGTACCTGCGCTGGCCGAAGGGCCGGCGCGACTGGCGGATCTGGCTGAAGCCGGCAGTCAGTCGCCGCGGCCGGGCACTGTACTGGTCGCTGCACGCGGTCGTCGGCACCTGGGTGCTGGTGCTCTATCTGATGATGGCGCTGACCGGCCTGTGGTGGTCCTATGGCTGGTACCGCGACGGGGTGACGGCACTGCTCACGGGCCGCCCGCCCGCTGCCGCGCCCGCCCGGGGCAAGGAAAACAGGGATATGGGCAAGCGCGAGGGCGCGCCCGCCCCCCTCGATCCCGCCTTCGCGGCCTTCACGGCGGCCACGAACGGCCGCTACGCCACCGCCTCGCTCGCCCCCGCCCGGGACGGCGAGACGATCCGCATCCGCTCGGTCGCGCCCGACGCCGACCACGTCCAGGCCCGCGACGAGTGGCGCTTCCGTCCCGACGGCGCCCTCGACTCCCGCGACCTCTACGCCGAGCGGCCGCTGGGCGCCCGGCTCACCGGCAGCATGCTGGCCCTGCACGGGGGCCGCTTCTTCGGGCCCGTCGGCTGGATCGCCTTCATGCTGGCGGCTCTCGCCATGCCGCTCTTCGGCGTGACGGGGCTCCTCCTCTATCTCGGCCGGCGCCGCAGCCGGCGCCGCCACGCGGCCGCGACGGCCCAGACGGCCTGACGCGCCGTCGCGAGTTGCCTTCGGGTCCCATCAGGCATTAAGCGCACGGGCAGCAGGGCCGCCCGACCGGCGAGAGGATGCCGCATGATCCGCAACGACGTCTCCATCACGCCCGAGCTCGTGCGCCAGCACGGCCTGACCGAGGACGAGTACCAGCGCTTCGTCGGGCTGATCGGGCGCGAGCCGACCATCACCGAGCTCGGCATCGTCTCGGCGATGTGGAACGAGCACTGCTCGTACAAGTCCTCGCGCCTCCACCTGAAGACGCTGCCGACCAAGGCGCCGTGGGTGATCCAGGGCCCGGGCGAGAATGCCGGCGTCATCGACATCGGCGACGGCCTCGCCTGCGTGTTCAAGATGGAGAGCCACAACCACCCGAGCTTCATCGAGCCCTACCAGGGCGCGGCGACCGGGGTCGGCGGCATCCTGCGCGACGTGTTCACCATGGGCGCGCGGCCGATCGCGGCGCTCAACGCGCTCCGCTTCGGCTCGCCGGACCATCCGCGCACGCCCCACCTCGTCTCGGGCGTCGTCGCGGGCATCGGCGGCTACGGCAATTCCTTCGGCGTGCCGACGGTCGGTGGCGCCGTGGGCTTCCACACCCGCTACGACGGCAACATCCTGGTCAACGCCATGGCGGTCGGCCTCGCGCGTGCCGACGCGATCTTCTACGCCGCCGCCACGGGCGTCGGTAACCCGATCGTCTATCTCGGCTCGAAGACCGGCCGCGACGGCATCCACGGCGCCACCATGGCGTCGGCCGCCTTCGACGCCTCGTCCGAGGAGAAGCGCCCGACGGTGCAGGTCGGCGACCCCTTCGCCGAGAAGCTGCTGCTCGAGGCCTGCCTGGAGCTGATGGCGTCGGGCGCCGTGATCGCGATCCAGGACATGGGCGCGGCGGGGCTGACCTGCTCGGCGGTCGAGATGGGCGCCAAGGGCAATCTCGGGGTCGAGCTGAACCTCGACGCGGTGCCGACCCGCGAGCCCGGCATGACCGCCTACGAGATGATGCTGTCGGAGAGCCAGGAGCGGATGCTCATGGTGCTCAAGCCCGGCATGGAGCGGGAGGCGGAGGCCATCTTCGTGAAGTGGGGCCTCGATTTCGCGATCATCGGCCACACCACCGACACGCTCCGCTTCGTCATCAAGCATGGCGGCGAGACCGTCGCCGATCTGCCGATCAAGGAACTCGGCGACGAGGCGCCGCTCTACGACCGGCCGCACCGTCAGAACGCCTATCAGCCCGAGCTGAAGGCGGAGGACGTCGTGGCGCCGATGCGCAACGTCGATGCCTTGAAGCAGCTCGTCGGTTCGCCGGACCTGTGCTCGAAGCGCTGGGTCTACGAACAGTACGACCACTTCATCCTCGGCAACACCGTGCAGAAGCCCGGCGGCGACGCCGCGGTGGTGCGGGTCGAGGACGGGCCGAAGGGCCTGGCGCTCACCACCGACGTGACGCCGCGCTACTGCGAGGCCGATCCGGTCGAGGGCGGCAAGCAGGCGGTCGCGGAAGCCTGGCGCAACATCACGGCGGTCGGCGGCCGCCCGCTGGCGATCACCGACAACCTCAACTTCGGCAACCCGGAGAAGCCGGAAGTGATGGGCCAGTTCGTCGGCTGCATCCAGGGCATCGGCGAGGCCTGCCGCGCCCTCGACTTCCCGGTCGTGTCCGGCAACGTCTCGCTCTACAACGAGACCGAGGGCGTCGGCATCCTGCCGACCCCGTCGATCGGCGGCGTCGGGGTGATCGACGACGTCAACAAGATCGCCACCGTCGCCTTCAAGCGCGACGGCGACGCCCTGGTGCTGATCGGCACCACGAAGGGCTGGCTCGGCCAGTCGGCGTATCTCGCCACGATCTGCGGCCGCGAGGAGGGAGCGCCGCCCCCGGTCGACCTCGCCGCCGAGAAGCGCAACGGCGACTTCGTGCGCGGGCTCATCACCTCGGGCCTCGTCGACACCGTCCACGACCTGTCCGACGGCGGCCTCGCGGTGGCGGTGGCCGAGATGGCGCTCGCCGGCAATATCGGCGCCGTGCTGCCGGAATGCCCGCTGCCGGTGCCCTGCCACGCCTACCTGTTCGGCGAGGACCAGGGCCGCTACCTCCTGGCGGTGGAGCCCGACGCGGTCGCCGACCTCCTCTACAGCGCCAGCGCGCAGGGCATCGACGCGGCGGTGATCGGCGTCACCGGCGCCGATTCGCTGACCCTGCCGGGCGACGAGATCATCGCCCTCGACGACCTGCGCACGGCGCACGAGGGCTGGCTGCCGACCTATATGGCCGGTCCCTCGGCCGACGCGGCCTGAACAGGAGACGACCCGATGCCGATGGATGCCCGCGAGATCGAGGCGATGATCCGGGAAGCCCTGCCCGACGCCACGATCGAGATCCGCGACCTCGCCGGCGACGGCGACCACTACGCCGCCACCGTCGTGTCGGCGGCGTTCAAGGGCAAGTCGCGGGTGCAGCAGCACCAGATGGTCTACGGCGCGCTCCAGGGGCGCATGGGCGGCGTGCTGCACGCCCTTGCCCTGACCACGGGCGTGCCGCAGGATTGACGCCCTAGGATCGACGCCCTTGGAGGGCCGCCGCATGGACGAGATCCGCACGGATCAGCCGAGCCTCTACGACGAAGACGTCGTCGCCTGGGCGGAGCAGCAGGCGGCGGCCCTCCGCGCCCTCGGGGCGCGCCCGGACCTCTCGAACGTCCTCGACTGGGACAACATCATCGAGGAGGTTGAGGACGTGGGGCGGTCGCAGATCAGGACCCTCGAGGGCACCCTGCAGGCGATGCTGGTCCACGTCCTGAAGTACCTGTCGGCCCCGAGGGCCCAATCGGTGCGTTCGTGGCGGGCCGAGATCATCGCGTTCCACGCGACGGCGAGGCGCCGCTACACGCGATCGATGCGGCAGCGGATCGACTGGAACGGCCTCTGGCGCGACGCGAAGGCGGTGGCCGCGGCCGAACTGGCGGTCTGGGGCGACGAGCTGGCGACCGGGCTGCCGGACCGGAGCCCGTTCACGCCCGCGGAGCTGGTGGCCGAGGACTTCACCCTCGATTGGGCGCTCCTGCGCCTCGCTTCGGCCTTGCAAAACCCGAGCGACCATCACTAGCTAGGATCCACACAGGGATAGAGCCATGACCGACGTCAACAGCCGCATCGAGACCGAGATCAAGTCCCAGGACGTGGTGGTGTTCATGAAGGGCACGCCGCAATTCCCGATGTGCGGCTTCTCGGGCCAGGTGGCCCAGATCCTCAACTACCTCGGTGTGCCGTTCAAGGGCGTGAACGTGCTCGAGGACATGGAGATCCGTGAGGGGATCAAGGCCTTCTCGCAGTGGCCGACCATCCCGCAGGTCTACGTCAAGGGCGAGTTCGTCGGCGGCTGCGACATCACCCGCGAGATGTTCCAGTCCGGCGAGCTGCAGCAGATGCTCTCCGAGAAGGGCATCGCCACCAACACCGCCGCGGCCTGAAGCACAGGCCCGATCGGAGACCGGAGGAGGGCGCGCGAGCGCCCTTTTTCGTTGCATCCGCGAACCCGGCCACGCGCCGGCGCGTCTACCCGTGTGCGGCGCGGCGCGGACAGGTGCGACATGCGGGACGTGATCATCGTGGGCGGCGGGCCGGCGGGCCTGTCGGCAGCGCTCATCCTCGGGCGTTGCCGGCGCCGGGTACTGCTGATCGATGCCGGCCACCCGCGCAACGCGGTGACGCCGCGCATGCACGGCTTCCTCGGCCGCGACGGCCGCGCGCCCGGCGACCTGCGCGACGACGCAAGGAAGGAACTCGCCGCCTACGACACGGTCGAGGTCTGGGACGGGCGCGTCGTCGATGCGGTGCGGGCGCCGGACGGCTTCCGGGTGGTGATGGAGGACCAGCGCCGGGCCGATGGCCGCCGGATGATCCTCGCCACCGGGCTGCGCACCGACCTGCCCGCCATCGAGGGCTTCTCGGAGTTCTGGGGCCACGGCGTCCATCATTGCCCCTATTGCGACGGGTTCGAGAACCGCGACCGGCCGCTCGCGATCTACGGCCCCGGCGAGGCGGCCAAGGGTCTCGCCCTCGAACTCACCGCCTGGAGCCGCGACCTGACGCTCTGCACCGATGGTCCCTGCGACCTCGACGCCGCGGAGCGGAATCGGCTCGCCCGCCACGGGATCCGGCTCGAGGAGCGCGAGGTCGCCCGGCTCGAGGGAGAGGGCGGGCGATTCTCCCGGGTCCGCCTGCGCGACGACACGGCGCTCACCTGCGCCGCCCTGTTCTTCACCACCGGGCCCTGCATCCCCTCCCCTCTCGTCGAGCGGCTCGGCTGCGACCTGTCGCGCAAGGGCACGGTGCCGACCGGCGACTACGAGGAGACGAACGTGCCGGGCCTCTACGTCGCGGGCGATGCCTCGCGGCGGGTCCAGCTCGCCATCGTGGCCGCCGCCGAGGGGGCGATGGCGGCCTTTGCCATCAACACCGAGCTTCTGCGCGAGGACACCCGCTGATTCGCCGGCCGATTCGCCCGCCGCGCACGGATCAGCATAGCGCAGGACAGGATTCCATCGATTTGCAGCGCCGCGCTCCCACGCAAATAACACGGCAGCAGCAAGCGCTTGGCGGGCCGGACGGCGCCCCCTGCCGAACCCGGTGAGCCGACAATTCTCCTGTCAAGACTTTATCGCATGACGAAGGTTTGTTAGCCTTTATTGACTGATCACGGGAGGGGCGCCCATGATAGCGTTGGCGCAGGCATGGCGGGCCGGGCTCACCCGGCGCACGCAACGCGCAGCGATGGCCCGCGAAGCCACCCGACCGGCCGAGGCTGAGCCGCCCGAGCACCACGAGTTCACCGTGCGGGAACTGATCCGCATGGCCCAATCCGCCCGCGCCGCATCCGAATCGCGGGGCTGACGCCGGACATGGCTTCCGCGCGGCTGTCTGGACGCACGGGCGCGACGAGAGGGCAGTACGGGATCCCTTCTCCCTTCTGGGAGTGGCTGGTGGGGATCAAAGATCCTGCGTGAGGAGACCTGCCTGATCGCGGGTCGATCACCTGCCAATGCTGGCGCGGATCCGTCAGGGCTGAGATGTGGTCGAGGATCGACAAAGCTGACGGCATGGGGGCCGCGCGGAACGCCGAGTCCCGGCTGAACCACGATCCTCCACCTCGCCCGGCCCAAACCCGCTCCGGGGCTGAAGCGATCGCCCCGGTTCCCGGAGCGTCGCCTCTTGCCCTCGCGTGAAAACCTGCTATAGGCCGCGCCTCGCGTTCGCTCCGGCCGGGGGCTGAACGGACGGTGTCGGGCCTTTGGCCTGACATAGGGGTTCGCCCCGTCGTCCCGTGTCTCCGCCTTCGAACAACCGCTCGGGCCTTTGCAGGCTCGAAGGGCTTGGCGCCGTGCGACGCGAGGACGAACCGGCCCGACGCCCGACGCACGCCCGTGCTCTCAGGCAGCGGGCCTTAGTCTCCCTGAGAAAGGCCCATCATGGCTCTCTACGAGCATGTGTTCCTGGCTCGCCAGGACGTGACCTCGCAGCAGGTCGAAACGATGATCGAGACCTACAAGTCCGTCATCGAGCAGAACGGCGGCAAGGTCGAGAAGACCGAGATGTGGGGCGTGAAGTCCCTCGCCTACCGCATCCGCAAGAACCGCAAGGCGCATTTCACCCTCCTCAACATCGACGCTCCCCCGGCGGCCCTCGCCGAGATGGAGCGCCAGATGCGCATCTCCGAGGACGTGCTGCGCTTCATGACCGTGCGCGTCGAGGAGCTCGAGACCGAGCCGTCCGCGATGATGCAGAAGCGCGACCGTGACGAGCGCAAGGACCGCGAGCGCGGCCGGCGCCGCGACGATGACGGCTTCGGCGGCGGCTTCGGCGGCGGCGACCGTGGGGAGCGCGGCGAGCGTCCTGAGCGGGCCGAGCGCCCGGAGCGCGCTGAGCGCAACACGAACGAGGAGCAGTAAGCCATGGCTTTCGGTGCTGGTGGCGGCGGTGGCCGTCGTCCGTTCTTCCGTCGGCGCAAGACCTGCCCGTTCTCGGGCCCCAACGCCCCGAAGATCGACTACAAGGACGTGAAGCTGCTCTCGCGCTACGTCTCCGAGCGCGGCAAGATCGTGCCCTCGCGCATCACGGCGGTGTCGGCCAAGAAGCAGCGCGAGCTCGCCCAGGCGATCAAGCGCGCCCGCTTCCTGGGCTTCCTGCCCTACGTGATCCGCTAAATCTCTGATCAACAACCCGGCGGCCGCGTGCCGCCGGGTCGCTGGGGCGGATGTCTTCCGCCTCTAACCCCGCCCGAACGGGCGGCGGGACAGCGGACGGGTTCGTCATGGTTCGTCACACCGGCATCGGCGTCGTCGCCGGCCTCGCCTCGGCGCTCCTGATCGGGGTCGTCGTCCAGGCGACGCCGCTCGCGCTGGCCCTCTACCTGCTCGCCCCGCTGCCGATCCTGATCGTGGCGATGGGCTGGAGCCACCGGACCGGCCTCGTGGCCGCCGCTTCCGGCACGCTCGCCCTCGCGATCGTCTCCTCGCCCCTGCGCGGCCTCGCCTTCCTGGTCTCGACGGCGCTTCCCGCCTGGTGGCTCGGCTACCTCGCGCTGCTGGGGCGGCCCAAAGCCTCCGGTGGGACGCCATCCGGCGAGATGGAATGGTACCCGACCGGCCGGCTGCTGGCCTGGGTCGCCGTCACCGCCGCCATCGCCCTCGTCGTCGTGGTGATGCTGTCCTCCGGCGACCACGCCGCCTACCAGGAGCGGGTCCGCCGCCTCGCCCGGGCGATGCTGCAACTGCAGATGCAGGAGACTCCGTCCCGCGGCGCCGGGCTGGAGGAGGACGACCTCGCCCGCATCGCCGAGCGGGTCGCCGGCCTCGCGCCCGCCATCATGGCGACGACCTTCACCCTGCTGCTGACGTTCTATCTCTGGGCCGGCGCCCGAGTGGTGCAGATCTCCGGCCGCTTAGCCCGGCCCTGGCCCGACCTGCCCGCCACCGCCCTGCCGCGCCGGGCCCTGTGGGGATTGGTCATCGGCGCCGTGCTCTCGGTCGCGCCGGGCTATGCCGGGGCGTTCGGGGTCGCGCTGCTCGGGGCCCTCTCGGCCGCCCTGGCGCTGCAGGGCCTGGCGGCGCTCCACGACCGCAGCCGGGGCAAGCCCGGCCGCACGCCGCTGCTGATCGGCCTCTACGTGCTGGTCTTCCTCACGCAGGGGCTGGCGCTCGCCGCGCTCGCCCTGTTCGGCCTGGTCGTCGCCCTCACCGGGCGCCGCCGGCCGGTTCAGGCGCCTCCGGTGGCCTGACGCCCTCGAATCCCCGGGCCGCCCAGGCGATCCGGATCCCCGACGGCGGAACGCTCCGCCATCACCATCCGAGGCCGACGAGGCCTCACAGCAAAGGACGACGACCATGGAAGTGATCCTGCTCGAGCGCGTGGCCAAGCTCGGCCAGATGGGCGAGACCGTGAAGGTGCGGCCGGGCTTCGCCCGCAACTTCCTGCTCGCCCGCGGCAAGGCCCTGCGCGCCACCGAGGCGAACAAGAAGCGCTTCGAGGACCAGCGCGCCCAGCTCGAGGCCCGCAACCTCGAGCGCCGCTCGGAGGCCGAGAAGGTCGGCGAGACCCTGAACGGCAAGAGCTTCGTGCTGATCCGCCAGGCCGGCGAGACCGGCGTGCTCTACGGTTCGGTCTCCCCGCGCGACCTCGCGGAGGTGGTGACCCAGGAGGGCTTCACCATCAACCGCGACCAGTTCAGCATTGCGCAGCCGATCAAGACGCTCGGCCTGCACACCGTCCCGGTGGTGCTGCACCCCGAGGTCGAGGTCGCGGTGACCGTCAACGTTGCCCGCAGCCCCGAGGAGGCCGAGCGCCAGGCCCGCGGCGAGTCGACCACCACCCGCGAGGAGTTCAACCTCGACGATCTCGGCCTCGAGGTCGGTGCCGCCCTGGCCGAGGCCGGCCCGGACGCCGACAGCGACCGCTGATCATCCACGGCTCTCCCGCTCTCCGGGTGGGATAACCGGGACAGCGGGGACAAGCCCGCGCACCGGGCTTGACATGTTCCCATTTTGTTCCAGCATGACGGGGTCCGCGGCGTGAGTCGCGGGCCCCGCCTTCGTTTCGGACGACCGCCCGCGGCCCCTCGGGCAAGGTTCGGTCAAGGATGCAAGGTTTGGTCAACGACGACAGTGCGATGGTCGCCGCAGCGTTTATGATCTGACATGCGGTCGTCCCGACCCGTGCCGCCCCCCTCGATAAGCCGGAGCCCCGCCGGATGGCCATTCCCAGCACCCTGACGGCGAATCTCGAGCCCGTGCAGCAGGAATACCGCGTCGCGCCGCACAACATCGACGCGGAGCAGGCGCTGCTCGGCGCGATCCTGGTCAACAACGACGCGTTCTACCGGGTGTCGGACTTCCTGCTGCCCGAGCACTTCATGGAGGAGGTGCACCGGCGGATCTACGAGGTGTCGATCAGCCTGATCAAGGCCGGCAAGCTCGCGAGCCCGATCACCCTCAAGACCTATTTGGGCGACGCGGATCTCGGCGGCCTCACCGTCGGCCAGTACCTCGCCCGGCTCGCCGCCGAGGCGACCACGGTCATCAATTCCGAGCATTACGGCCGCACGATCTACGACCTCGCTTTGCGCCGGCGGCTCATCACCATCGGCGAGGACCTGGTCAACGGCGCCTACGAGGCCCCGGTCGAGACCTCGCCGCGCGACCAGATCGAGTCGACCGAGCGCCGGCTCTACGAACTCGCCGAGACCGGCAAGTACGACGGCGGCTTCCAGAAATTCTCCGACGCCCTGACGGCGGCGGTCGACATGGCGGCCAAGGCCTACCAGCGCGAGGGGCGGCTGTCGGGCATCGCCACCGGCCTGTCCGACCTCGACGCCAAGATGGGCGGCCTGCAGGCCTCGGACCTGATCATCCTGGCCGGCCGGCCCGGCATGGGCAAGACCTCGCTCGCCACCAACATCGCGTTCAACATCGCCAAGGCCTATGTCGGCGAGAAGCAGCCCGACGGCACCATCGCGACCAAGAACGGCGGCATCGTCGGCTTCTTCTCGCTCGAGATGTCGGCCGAGCAGCTCGCCACCCGCATCATCGCCGAGCAGTCGGGCGTCGCCTCCTACAAGATCCGCCGCGGCGACATCCGGCCGGAGGAGTTCTACAAGATTACCGACGCCGCCCGGGACATGCAGACGATCCCGTTCTACATCGACCAGACCGGCGGCATCTCGATCGCCCAGCTCGCCGCCCGGGCGCGGCGGCTCAAGCGCCAGCGCGGCCTCGATCTCCTCGTCGTCGACTACCTCCAGCTCCTCTCCGGCGCCTCGAAGAAGGGCGACAACCGGGTGCAGGAGATGACCGAGATCACCACCGGCATGAAGGCGCTGGCCAAGGAGCTGGCGGTACCGATCATCGCCCTGTCGCAGCTCTCGCGCCAGGTCGAGGCCCGCGACGACAAGCGGCCGCAGCTCTCGGACCTGCGCGAATCGGGCTCGATCGAGCAGGACGCCGACGTAGTGATGTTCGTCTTCCGCGAGGAATACTACGTCAAGAACAAGAAGCCGCGCGAGGGCACGGAGGAGTTCTTCACCTGGGAGGCCGAGATGAACCGCGTCTATGGCAAGGCCGAGGTGATCCTGGGCAAGCAGCGCCACGGCCCCACCGGCACGGTCGAGCTGCAGTTCGACGCCGAGATCACCCGGTTCTCGAACCTCGCCCAGGGCGACCGGCTGCCGGATACCCACTGACGCCCTGTCGACGCAGGAACCGAGATGAAGCCCTCGATCGTCATCCCGGGGGCCCGGCACACCCGGGATGACACCGTGAGGTTCGGGTGGGAGCGTCTGACTTTCGGTCAGGCCGCCCCTCGCTGCGGCCTTGGCGCTACCCCTCGTCAGAGGGTAGACCGGGCGCCAGGAGCGAGATCATGACCGAGCCCACCCCGATCGGCCACGGCGGCCGCCTCATCATCGACCTCGCGGCCCTGCGGGCGAACTGGCGGATCCTCGCCCGGGCGGCGGAATGCCCCGAGACCGCCGCGGTCATCAAGGCCGACGCCTACGGGTGCGGGATCGCCCGGGCCGCCCCGGCCCTGTGGGCCGAGGGCTGCCGCACCTTCTTCGTCGCCCATCTGTCGGAGGCGCTGACCGCCCGGGAGGCCGTGCCGGAAGCGGCGATCTACGTGCTCAATGGGTTTCCGCCGGGTCGCGCGCCGGCCTACCGCGGTGCGGGCTTACGCCCTGTGCTCGGCTCGCGCGAAGAAATCGCCGAGTGGGCGGCGGCGAACCGCGCTGAGGGCGTGACGCGCCCGGCGGCGCTCCACGTCGATACCGGCATGAACCGCCTCGGCCTGTCGGTGCCGGAGGGACTGGCGCTCGCCGGCGACCCGGTCGTGGCCGAGGCTGGCATCGACCTGCTGATGAGCCATCTCGTCAGCGCCGAGGTCGCGCACGATCCCCTGACCGACCATCAGGCCGCCGAGTTCGCGCGGGTGCGCGCCGCCTATCCGGGACTCCGCGCCTCCCTCGCCAATTCCTCGGGCGATTTCCTGCCCTCCTGCCGCGCCGACCTCGCGCGGCCGGGCTACGCCCTCTACGGCGGCAATCCACGGCCCGGCCGCGACAACCCGATGCGCCCGGTGGTGCGGCTCGAAGCCGGCATCCTCCAGATCCGCGAGGTCGCAGCCGGCGAGACCGCCGGCTACAACGCGCGCTGGACCGCGCCGGGGCGGCGGCGCCTCGCCACCCTGTCGATCGGTTACGCCGACGGCTATCCGCGTTCCTCGACCGGCCGCGGCGAGGCTGTGGTCGGTGGCGTGCGCTGCCCCTTCGCCGGCAACGTCTCGATGGACCTCATCATCCTCGACGTCACCGAGGCGCCGGACGAGGCCCTGGTCCGGGGGGCGCCCGCGACCCTCATCGGCGACGGGCTCGACCTCGACGCGGTGGGGCGCAACGCCGGCACGATCGGCTACGAGATCCTGACCAATCTCGGCCGGCGCTACGAGCGGGTGTATCGGGACTGAGAGCTTCGAAAACCCGGTACGGAGCCGGCGCAGCGCACATCTCCCACACCTTTCGAAAAGACGGTTTTGCTCTCGCGCGGTTGGCGCTAGGCTCCGGCCCGGCAAGGCCGGGGCGCGAGACCCCGGCGACGGGAGGAACCGCAGATGGACTTCACCCTCTCCGAGCGGCAGCGCCACTGGCGCGACCGGGTCCGGGCCTTCATGGACGAGCATGTCCGCCCGGCGGTGCCGACCTACAAGGCAGAGATGGAGGCCTTCGGACCTGAGCGCTGGCAGCCGGTGCCGGTGATCGAGCGCCTGAAGCCCAAGGCCCGCGAGGCAGGCCTGTGGAACCTCTTCCTGCCCCCCTCGCCTCAGCACGACGACGGCGATTTTCGCGGCGCGGGGCTGACCAACCTCGACTACGCGCTCTGCGCCGAGGAGATGGGCCGGATCCAGTGGGCCTCCGAGGTATTCAACTGCTCGGCCCCCGATACCGGCAACATGGAGGTGCTGCACCGCTACGGCACCAGGGCCCAGAAGGAGCGCTGGCTCACGCCCCTGATGGCGGGGGAGATCCGCTCGGCCTTCCTGATGACCGAGCCGGACGTGGCCTCGTCCGATGCCACCAACATCGAGACCCGGATCCGCCGCGACGGCGACCATTACGTCATCACTGGCCGCAAGTGGTGGTCCTCGGGCGTCGGCGACCCGCGTTGCGCCGTCGCGATCGTGATGGGCAAGACCGACACCAGTGCCCCCCTGCACCAGCAGCAGTCGCAGATCCTCGTTCCCCTCGACACCCCTGGGGTCGAGGTGGTGCGGATGCTGCCGGTCTTCGGCTACGACGACGCGCCGCACGGCCACGCCGAGGTGATCCTGCACGACGTGCGGGTGCCGGCCGAGAACCTGCTCCTCGGCGAGGGCCGCGGCTTCGAGATCGCGCAGGGGCGCCTCGGGCCGGGGCGCATCCACCATTGCATGCGCACCATCGGGGTGGCCGAGGAAGCGCTGGAGAAGATGGCCAAGCGCCTGCTCGGCCGCGTCGCTTTCGGCAAGCGCATCGCCGACCACTCGGTCTGGGAGCAGCGCATCGGCGAGGCGCGGATCGACATCGAGATGACGCGGCTCCTCTGCCTCAAGGCGGCCGACATGATGGACAAGGTCGGCAACAAGGGCGCCAAGCTTGAGATCGCGATGATCAAGGTCGCCGCCCCGCGCATGGCGCTCAAGATCATCGACGATGCGATCCAGGCCCATGGCGGCGCCGGCGTCAGCAGCGATGCCGGCCTCGCCTATGCATACGCCCGCATCCGGACCCTGCGCCTCGCCGACGGGCCGGACGAGGTCCATAACCGCTCGATCGCCCGGCTCGAGCTGGCGCAGTACGGGAACCGCGAGCGGCCGAAGGCCTGACCGGGCGAAAGGAAGATCACCCGCACGGAGAGCCCGATCGGGAGAACGGGTTTTCCGCGCGGGCAGCAAAAAAGCACGACGATGCTTTTGACGAGGCGGAATACGCTCCGGATACTCAGGGTCAACCGCACCGCCCGCCCGGGCGGTACCGGCTCTTCTTGCGAGAAGACGAGCGAGGACCCGCCATGACACAGCAGACCCCTGAGCCGATCCGCTTCGCCTACTGGGTGCCGAACGTCTCCGGCGGCCTCGTCATCAGCAAGATCCCGCAGCGCACATCCTGGGACGCCGACTACAACCGGGAGCTGGCGCGGATCGCCGAGCGGGCGGGCTTCGACTACGCCCTGACCCAGATCCGCTTCACCGCCGGCTACGGCGCCGAGTACCAGCACGAATCGGTCGCCTTCAGCCACGCGCTGCTCGCCGCGACCGACCGCCTGACGGTCATCGCCGCGATCCTGCCCGGTCCATGGAACCCGACGCTAGCGGCGAAGCAGGTGGCGACGATCTCGCAGCTCACCGGCGGGCGCATCGCCGTCAACATCGTCAGCGGCTGGTTCTCGGGCGAGTTCCGGGCGATCGGCGAACCCTGGCTCGACCATGACGAGCGCTACCGCCGCTCGGAGGAGTTCATTCGCAGTCTCCGCGGGATCTGGACCCAGGACGCCTTCACCTTCCGGGGCGATTTCTACCGCTACACGAGCTACACCCTGAAGCCGAAGCCGGCCGCGCCCCTGCCCGAGATCTTCCAGGGCGGCTCGTCGCGGGCGGCGCGGGACATGGCGGCCCGGGTCTCCGACTGGTACTTCACCAACGGCAACACCCCGGAGAATCTCCGCGTCCAGGTCGACGATATCCGCCACAAGGCTCACGCCGAGGGGCGGAGCGTGAAGATCGGCGTCAACGCCTTCGTGATCGCCCGCGACACCGAGGAGGAGGCCCGGGCGGTGCTGCAGGACATCATCGACCAAGCCGACCCGGAGGCGGTGCGCGCCTTCGGCCACGAGGTGAAGAATGCCGGCGCCGCCTCGCCGGAGCGCGAGGGCAACTGGGCGAAGTCCAGCTTCGAGGATCTGGTGCAGTATAATGACGGCTTCCGCTCGAACCTGATCGGCACGCCCGACCAGATCGCCGAGCGCATCCTGGCGCTCAAGGATGCGGGCGCGGATCTCGCGCTCCTCGGCTTCCTGCACTTCCAGGAGGAGGTGGCGTATTTCGGCGAGCAGGTGATCCCGCGGGTGCGGACGTTGGAAGCGGCGCGGGCCGAGCGGAGGGCGGCGGCCTGACGGTGCGGCCTCCCCGCCCTATCCTGATGGGGCTATTTCCAGGGGAGGCATCCATGACCGAGGCGAGCGCGGGACCGATTCACGCCTTCCTGGCCGGCGACGGTCGCGACGGGCGTGGGCGCAGCCTCGCCGAGGTGCTGGCCTTCGACGACGCGCACATCGAGCGCGTGCACGACTTCATCCAGTGGCTGTTTCCACTCGCGGAGCCGAGCCGGGCGGTACCGGGAGCGCCGGTGCTCGGAGCGGCGGAGGCCACAGCGATTCGGGCCGATCCGGCGGCGCGAGCCGGGCTCCTGGCCGCCCGCGACCGGATGCTGCGCTTCTATTCCGGGACCGACGGGTGGCTCACGGCCTTCGACCACAACCACCTGCGGATCACCCGCATCCTCACCTCCCTGCGCGACCTCGTCGGATTGGAGGAGGCCGAGGCCTTCCACGAGGCCGTTCTCCGCCTCAACGACAGGGCAGGCTCCCCCGTGAATCCGGGGAGCCTGGATTACTGGCGGAGGACAGTTGCCTAATCATCTTCCTACTGATGATTGGAATTTGCACACCCTGCGGATGATCGGGAAACCCTCGACGTCGCGAATCTCTCGCAGGGGAACATCGAGGCACCGGACCCGTTAACCGGTGGTCGTTTGTGCAGTGCACCAAAGAGGTCGAGTCACGATGTCCAGACGTGTAGCCGACGTGATCGTCGCAACCCTCGCGGCCGCCGGCGCGAAGCGTTGCTACGGCATCCCCGGGGATACGCTCAACTACGTCACCGACGCGATCCGTCGCAGCGACCTGCGCTGGGTTCATGTCCGCCACGAAGAGGCTGGCGCCTTGGCTGCCGGAGCGGATGCCCTGCTGACCGGCGAGCTGGCTCTGTGCGCGGGATCCTGCGGGCCGGGCAGCCTGCATTTCATCAACGGCGTTTGGGAGTCGAACCGCAATCGGGCGCCCGTCGTCTTGATTGCCAGCCAGATCACGCGAGACGAACTGGGCTTCGACTTCCCGCAGGAGGTCGATTTCAAGGCGGTCTACGCCAAGGGGACGGTCTTCTGCGAGGAGATCCGGACCCCGGCGCAGGCCAGGCGGATGACCGCGATGGCGGCGCAGGCGGCCCTCGCGCACAAGGGGGTCGCCGTCCTGATCGTGCCGATCGACGTGTCCAAGGCCGAGGCACCGGAGGAGCCCGACTTCGCGGTCCACCGCGCCCGCCCCGTGATCCGTCCGTCCGACGCCGAGCTTCAGGCGGTCGCCGACGCGCTCAACCGGGGCAGGAAAATCGCCATTTACGGCGGATCAGGATGCGAGGGCGCACGAGAGGCGATCGTCTCGCTCGCCGAGCGCCTGAAGGCGCCGGTCGCACGGACCAGCCGCGCCAAGGACTTCCTGGAATACGCCAACCCGTACGACGTCGGCATGACGGGCGTGTTCGGGACGGCCGGCGGCTATCACACGCTGATGGAGTGCGACACGCTCCTCCTTCTAGGGTGCGACTTCGCCTGGCGGCAATTCTACCCGAGCAAGGCGACGATCCTTCAGATCGACATCGACGCCACGCATCTCGGCCGGCGCCACCCGGTCGACATCGCGGCCGTCGGCAACATCGCGGATACGGTCAAGGCGCTGATCCCGCTCGTCGAGCCGCGCGAGGACAGCGCTTTCCTCGACGCCGCGCTACGTCACGCCCGCAAGGCCGAGGCGGCGCTCGACGCGCGCGCCACGCCTGGCCACCAGGGCCTCGTCCACCCGCAATACCTGACCGAGCTGATCGCCCGCCACGCCGCGCCCGACGCCGTCTACACCGCCGACGGCGGCTCGCCGATGGTCTGGTGCCTGCGCCACATTCCGGCGACCGGGGCGAACCGCACGGTGGTGAGCCTCTCGCACGGCACGATGGCCAATGCCATGCCGCAGGCGCTCGGGGCACAGGCGGCCTATCCCGACCGTCAGGTCATCTCCATGTCCGGCGACGGCGGCCTGACGATGCTGCTGGGCGACCTTCTGACCGCCGTGCAGGAGAAGCTGCCGATCAAGGTCGTGGTCTTCAACAACGGCACGCTCGGCTTCGTCGAGATCGAGCAGAAGGTCGAGGGCCTGCTCGACACCTTTACCGATCTCCACAACCCGGACTTCGCCAAGCTCGCGGAGGCGGCCGGCTGGTGGGGTCAGCGCGTCGATCACCCGGACACCCTGGAGGATACCGTCAAGGCGTGGCTCGCGGCTCCCGGCCCGGCCCTCCTCGATGTCGTGACGGTGCGCGACGAACTGGTGATGCCACCCAAGATCGAGCCTGGGCAGGTCTTCGGCATGGCGCTCTACTCCGCGAAAGGCCTTCTGGCCGGTCAGGAGCGCGCCAAGAGCGTGGTCGAGATGCTCAAGGACGCTGTCATCGCCTGAGGGCTGCGACGCGCGTGTGGGGACGGTGGGCCGATGGAGACCCGCCTTGTTCGACTTGTTCGATTTGGCGGGTCCGGCACTCGATGGAGAGATGCGCCGGCATCGGCTTATACCCTCGCGCCTTCGCATCGACGCGAAGGCGACCGGCGCATCAGCGCCGGCGCCCATTCGGGCTTGCCTGGCACCGTCGAACGCGTCCGTTCGAAGGCGCGGCGGTATTACGCGTGCGTCCAGCCAATGCCGGAGGCGGTGGCCCAACCTCGGCTCCCGGCTGCCGTTTCCTGATCAGAGTATCACGAAGCGGCAGCCCCGAATCGGTAACGCAAGCAGCCCGACAGGACCGCCGCTCGGGCGATCCCGACGATGCGTCGATGGGCGCCGCGCAGGGGCGTCCGGTCATCGTCGGCCGCAGATCAGATGTGGATCGCGCGGCCGCAGGTACCTAGAAGAAGGCCTGCAGTCCGGTCTGCGCCCGGCCGAGGATCAGGGCGTGCACGTCGTGGGTGCCCTCGTAGGTGTTCACCGTCTCGAGGTTCTGGGCGTGGCGCATCACGTGGTACTCGCCCATGATGCCGTTGCCGCCGTGCATGTCGCGCGCCTCGCGGGCGATCGCCAGCGCCTTGCCGCAATTGTTGCGCTTGACCAGCGAGATCATCTCGGGCGCCATCCGGCCCTCGTCGAACAGCCGGCCGACCCGCAACGAGCCCTGGAGACCCAGCGCGATCTCGGTCTGCATGTCGGCGAGCTTCTTCTGCACCAGCTGCGTCTGGGCGAGCGGCCGGTTGAACTGCTTGCGGTCGAGCGTGTATTGCCGCGCCCGGTGCCAGCAATCCTCGGCCGCGCCCAGCGCCCCCCAGGAGATGCCGTAGCGCGCCCGGTTCAGGCACCCGAACGGCCCCTTCAGCCCCGAGACGTTGGGCAGCAGCGCGCTCTCCGGCACCTCGACGCCGTCCATCACGATCTCACCGGTGACCGAGGCGCGCAGGGACAGCTTGCCCTTGATCTTCGGCGCCGAGAGCCCCTTCATCCCCTTCTCCAGGACGAAGCCGCGGATCTGGTTGTCGTGGGCCGGGGACTTGGCCCACACCACGAACACGTCGGCGATCGGGGCGTTCGAGATCCAGGTCTTGGCGCCGGACAGCCGGTAGCCGCCGTCGATCTTGTCGGCCCGGGTCTTCATGCCGGCCGGATCGGAGCCGGCATCCGGCTCGGTCAGGCCGAAGCAGCCGACGAACTCGCCCGAGGCGAGCTTCGGCAGGTACTTTTTGCGCTGGTTCTCGTCGCCATAGGCGTAGATCGGGTACATCACGAGCGAGGATTGCACGCTCATCATCGAGCGGTAGCCCGAATCGACCCGCTCGACCTCGCGGGCGACGAGGCCGTAGGCGACGTAGCTCGCGCCGGCGCAGCCATACTCCTCCGGCAGGGTGACACCGAGGAGGCCCAGTTCGCCCATGGCGTTGAAGAGCGAGCGGTCGGTCTTCTCCTCGGCATAGGCCTCGACGATGCCGGGCAGCAGGCGCTCCTGGGCGAAGCTGCGGGCGGAGTCGCGGATCAGGCGCTCATCGTCGGTGAGCTGGTCGTCGAGCAGGAACGGGTCGTCCCACCGGAACGCGCCGCGGGTCCCCTCATGGGGCTTCACCGGGCTGAGGTTGGTCTGGGTCGCGACCGCGGCGGACGGGGCGTTCATCTCGTCTCCTCCTTGCATTTCGGGCGGGACGTTACCCCGGGTGCGCCGAGTTCGCCAGGATGCGAAACCGCATTCCGCACGCTCCAGCCATGCAGGCGGCCCGGGGGCCGCGGCACGGGACAGGATTACTTGACCTGCTGCTTGTCGAGCTTGCGGGCCAGCGTCCGGCGATGCATCCCGAGCCGCCGGGCGGTCTCCGAGATGTTGAAGTCGGTCTCGACCAGGGTCTGGTGGATGCGCTCCCATTCGAGCGTCTTGATCGAGGTCGGCCGGCCGTCGAGGGTGACGTCGACGTCGCCTTCCGCCTTGGAGAAGGCCGCCTCGATGTCATCGGTATTGGCGGGCTTGGCGAGGTAGTGGCAGGCGCCGAGCTTGATCGCCTCGACCGCCGTGGCGATGCTGGCATAGCCCGTCAGCACCACCGTGAGGATGCCGGGATCGTGGTCGTGCAGGGCCTTGACGCAAGCGAGGCCCGACTCCCCGTTGAGCTTCAGGTCGACCACGGCGTAGGTCGGGGTGCGCTCGGCGAGCAGGGCCTCGAGTGGTGCGAGCCCGGCCAGGCTCACCACCGTGTAGCCGCGCCGCTCGAACGAGCGCGTCAGGGTGGCGGCGAAGCGGTCGTCATCCTCGACGATGACGAGCAGGCGGTCCTCGTCGGGCATCTCACACCGTCAGGCTCGAGAGCGGCAGGCTGATGGTCACGACGGCGCCTCCATAGCTGCGGTTGCGGGCCTCCACCGTGCCGCCGAGCTTGCGCACGACGTTGACGACCAGGAACAGCCCGAGCCCGCCGCCGAGGCGGCCCTTGCTCGATGTATAGGGCTGGCCGAGCCGCGCCAGCATCTCTGGCGCGAAACCCGGGCCGCGATCGGTGACGGAGAGCCGCAGGGTGTCGCCGTCGCGCAAGAGCACCAGCTCGACGTAGTTCGGCGATAGGTCCAGCGCGTTGTCGAGGACGTTGAACAGCACCTGCTTGAGGGCGGTGTCGGAGACGATCTCCTCGTCCTCGCCGAACTCGTCGCGGACCTGGAGGCAGAAGCAGGAGCGCATCCGCCGCCAGTCGCCGACGAGCTCGGTCACGAAACTGCGCACGGTGGTGAGGTGGGGCGCCTCCCCACGGGCGGCGCCAGCGGCGAGCAGGATGCCGGTGACGATCGCCTTGCAGCGCCCCACCGCCTCCTGCATCTCCTCGATCTCGCGGGCGATGTCGGGGGAGGACGTCAGTTCCGGCATCCGGCGCCAGTCGCCGAGGATCACCGAGAGCGAGGAGAGCGGCGTGCCGAGCTCGTGCGCCGCGCCTGAGGCCAGCAGCCCCATCCGGACGATGTGGTCCTCCTCCGCCGCGCGCTGGCGCAGGTCGGCGAGGCGGGCATCCTGCCGGCGCAGGTTGCGCGAGATCCGGGTGACGAACACCGCGATGAGCGCCGCGTCGATCACGAAACTCACCAGCATGCCGACGAGGTAGAGCCGGAACAGCTCGTCGCTGTCGCCCGGCGGCAGCACCAGCGGGCGGTAGGCCAGCATCAGCACGCCGAGCGCCGCGGTGGTGATGGCGACGAGGCCGATCGTCGCCCGGCTGCTCAGCAGCACCGCCGCCAGGGTGAGCTGGAGCAGGAACAGCGAGGTGAACGGGTTGGTGGCGCCGCCGCTCAGGGAGAGCTGCAGCGTGAGCGCCACGACGTCGAGGAGGAGTGCGACGAACAGCACGCCCTCGGTGACGCCACCGCCGCGGGCGATCCAGCCCAGGCTGACGAGATTGAGGAGGACGAGCCCGGCCAGTACCACCGCCATGGGCCCGAGCGGCAGCGCGATGCCGAGGCCCGCTTGCGCCACCGCGATGGTGACGACCTGGCCCGCCACCGCGATCCAGCGCAACTGCACCAGGAGCAGAAGGTTCTGGCGGCCGCCATCATGATCCTCGGGCGTGCCGGACTCGCCGAGGCCCGCCAGGGAGCCGATGCCGAGGTGGCGCGCGGCGGTGACGAGGATGGCTCGCAGATCAGATCCGTCGATCACGGGAGTGCGACCAGCGCGCGCCCGAACCCTCCCCCCTCTGCGGGGGAGGGTGCCCCGCGGAGGGGGGAGGGAGGGGGGAACCACGCTTCCGGAAAAGACTGAGTCGTTCTGGAGGGCGCCACCTGGACTAGCGTCGCGCTGCCCCTCTTCCGGCCTGCTCCGCAGGCCACCCTCCCCCGCAGAGGGGGGAGGGTTCTCGCGCGTTCGTCCTGTCTCGAACTCATCACCCTGAAGAACCCGCCTCACCGCTCGCGCAGCGCCCGATAGGCCGCATAGCCCGACAACGCCGCCAGCCCGAACCAAGTTAGTGCGTAGATCAGGTGATGGTTGCGGAACGCCACGACGGTGAGCCCGCCGACCGGCCCACCGGGGCGATTGGCCGATGCATCCGCGTCGATGAAGTAGGGCGCCACCGGACCGAGGCCCTTGGCCGCCGCGATCGCCGCGACGTCGCGGGAATACCAGCGGTCGTGGGCCGGATCGTTGCTGCGCAGGAAGCCGCCGCCGGGCTCGGGCAGGCGCAACAGGCCCGTCACCGTCCTCTCCCCGCCTCCGGATACGGCCTGCCAATCGGCCGGCACGAAGCCGCGATTGATCAGGATCGTGTCGCCGGCCTCGGTCACGAGGGGGACGAGGAGCCAGGAGCCGGCGCCCTTCTCGGTCACCGCCAGGGTGCGGACGGCACGGTCGGAGAGGAAGCGGCCTTGCACCGTGACGCGGCGATACTCGTCGGCATCGCGGGAGATCTTTGGCCACTCGGCCCGGCCGGGCGCCGGGACGGGGGGGCTCGCGAGCCGCGCCTCGACTCGGGCGATGAGGTCGAGCTTCCAGGCCCGGCGCTCGACCTGCCAGATCCCGAGACCGACGAACAGGGCGGTCGCCAGGAGCGAGAGCGCCACCAGGACGAGGCGCTTGGCCCCCGGGGCGGACCGGGGCGGAGCCGCCCCGGCCGGTGTCTGTCGATCGTCGCTCGCGATCGTCACGGCATGTTGCGCATGTCGCCCGGCGACATCGGCATCATGTTGGTGTTGAGGTGGTACATCACCCAGAGCGAGCCCGACAGAGCGATCACCACCAGCACGATGGTGAAGATCAGCGCCATCATGGTCCAGCCGCCTTCCGAGCGCGCGTTCATGTGCAGGAAGTAGATCATGTGAACCACGATCTGCACGACCGCGAAGGCCATGATGACGAGCGAGGTGACGCGTGGATCGGTGAAGACCTCGGCCATCACCAGCCAGAACGGGATCGCCGTCAGGATCGCCGACAGGACGAAGCCGGTGATGTAGCCCTTCCGGCTGCCGTGGCCGGCCTCGTGGTGGTCGTGGACGACTTCGACGTGCACGTCGTCGGAAGCGGGCGCGCGGGCGCTCATGTCAGGGACCCCATCAGGTAGACGAAGGTGAAGACGCCGATCCAGATCACGTCGAGGAAGTGCCAGAACATGCTCAGGCACATCAGCCGGCGGCGGTTGGCTTCGATCAGGCCGCGCTGGTGCACCTGCACCATCAGGGTCACGAGCCAGATCAGCCCGAAGGTGACGTGCAGGCCGTGCGTCCCGACCAGGGTGAAGAACGAGGACAGGAAGGCGCTGCGCTGGGGCGTGGCGCCCTCGTGGATCAGGTGGGCGAACTCGTAGAGCTCGAGGCCGATGAAGCAGAGGCCGAAGGCCCCGGTGATCGCCAGCCAGCGCTGGGTCATGCGCTGGTCGCCCTTCTCCATCTCCAGCATGGCGAAGCCGTAGGTGATGGAGGAGAACAGCAGCATGGCGGTGTTCACCGCCACGAGCTTGAGATCGAACAGGTCCGCGCCGGACGGGCCCGCCGCGTAGTTCCGTCCCAGCACGCCGTACGTCGCGAACAGGATCGCGAAGATCAGGCAGTCGCTCATCAGGTAGAGCCAGAACCCGAGCATGGTCCCGCCCTCGGCGTGACCGTGCTCGTCGTCCGAGACATAGAAGTGCAGCTCGGCGTCGCTCGCCGTGACGGTCTGTGACTGTGCCATGGCGGGGTCCTCAGGCGCCGACGGGGGTGGGGGCCGGGGCGAGGGCGAGTGCGCGGGTGCGCTCGTCCTCGGTCCGCGCGACCTCGTCGGCGGGGATGTAGTAGTCGCGGTCGTAGTTGAAGGTGTGGATGATGGTCGCCGCGATCACGCCCACGAAGGCGATCGCCGCCAACCACCAGACGTACCACACCATGGCGACGCCGAAGACGGTGGCGATGGCCGAGATGATGATGCCCGCGCCGGTGTTCTTCGGCATGTGGATCGGCTTGTAGCCCTCCAGCGGACGCTTGTAGCCGCGGCTCTTCATGTCCCACCAGGCATCGCCGTCATGCACCAGCGGGGTGAAGGCGAAGTTGTAGGCCGGCGGCGGCGAGGACGTCGCCCATTCGAGGGTGCGGCCGCCCCAGGGATCGCCGGTGAGGTCGGCGAGCTGCTCGCGCCGCAGGATGCTGACGGCGAACTGGACGATCATCGCGGCGATGCCGCAGGCGACCAGGAGGGCGCCGAAGGCCGCGATCACGAAGAGCGGCTGCAGCGAGTGGTCGGCGAAGGAGCTCATGCGCCGGGTCACGCCCATCAGGCCGAGGATGTAGAGCGGCATGAAGGCGACCCAGAAGCCGACCACCCAGCACCAGAACGACACCTTGCCCCAGAACGGGTCGAGGCGGAAGCCGAAGGCCTTCGGCCACCAGTAGTAGATGCCGGCGAACAGGCCGAACAGCACGCCGCCGATGATCACGTTGTGGAAGTGCGCGACCAGGAACAGCGAGTTGTGCAGCACGAAGTCGGCCGGGGGCACGGCGAGCAGCACGCCGGTCATGCCGCCGATGACGAAGGTCAGCATGAAGGCGACGGTCCACATCATCGGCAGATCGAAGCGGATCCGGCCGCGATACATGGTGAACAGCCAGTTGAAGATCTTCGCGCCGGTCGGGATCGAGATGATCATCGTGGTGATGCCGAAGAACGAGTTGACGCTCGCCCCCGACCCCATGGTGAAGAAGTGGTGCAGCCAGACCAGGTAGGACAGGATGGTGATGACCACCGTGGCGTAGACCATCGAGGCGTAGCCGAACAGGCGCTTGCCGCAGAAGGTCGAGACCACCTCGGAGAAGATGCCGAAGGCCGGCAGCACCAGGATGTAGACCTCGGGGTGGCCCCAGATCCAGATCAGGTTCACGTACATCATCGGGTTGCCGCCGAGATCGTTCGTGAAGAAGTTGGTGCCGACGTAGCGGTCGAGCGTGAGCAGCGCCAGCACAGCCCCGAGCACCGGGAACGAGGCGACGATCAGGATGTTGGTGCAGAGCGAGGTCCAGGTGAAGACCGGCATCTTCATCATCGACATGCCCGGCGCCCGCATCTTGACGATGGTGGCGATCAGGTTGACGCCCGACAAGGTCGTGCCGACGCCGGCGATCTGCAGCGCCCAGATGTAGTAGTCGACGCCGGTGCTCGGCGAGTAGGCGATGTTCGACAGCGGCGGATAGGCGAGCCAGCCGGTGGCCGCGAACTCGCCGACGAACAGCGACATCATCGTCAGCACGACGCCGCCGGCGGTCATCCAGAAGCTGAAGTTGTTGAGGAACGGGAAGGCGACGTCGCGGGCGCCGATCTGCAGCGGCACCACGAAGTTCATCAGCCCGGTGACCAGCGGCATCGCCACGAAGAAGATCATGATCACGCCGTGGGCGGTGAAGATCTGGTCGTAGTGGTGCGGCGGCAGGAAGCCCTCGGCGCCGCCATGGGCGATCGCCTGCTGCGACCGCATCAGCGCCGCGTCGGCGAAGCCGCGCAGCAGCATGACGAGGCCGAGGACCATGTACATGATCCCGATCTTCTTGTGGTCGACGCTGGTCAGCCAGTCGCGCCAGAGCGGCCCCCAGAGCTTGTAGCGGGTCAGCGCGCCGAGGATGGCAAGGCCGCCCAACGCCACCACGACGAAGGTCACCACCACGATCGGCTCGTGGAGCGGCAGGGATTCGATGGTGAAGCGGCCGAACAGCAGCCGCCACCAATGCGGGTAGGCTTCGATCGGATTGTGCTCGGAATTCATGGCTCAGCCTGGAATGCGGGTCGTTCTGTCGGGGTCCGGGCTCTCAGTTCAGGCGCGGCGTCGCAGGGGACGCGGCGGACGTCTTCGAGGCGTTGCCGAGGCCGTAGGCGTCGGCGGGGGTGCAGAGCGCGGTGACGAAGGTCGCCTGCTGGGTCGCGCCGGTGCCGCGGCGGACGGCCTTGTCGTAGGTGAGGCTCATGACGCTGTGCAGGCCCTCGCGGCCGCCGCCGCCGCGGGCGTCGATCGCCGCCATGTCGTGCATGCACATCTTGGCGCGGTCGACGCACATGTTGAGGATCGCGTCGTAGAGGTCGGCGTCGACGGTCTTGTAGTAGCGCACCGGCTCCTTCTCGCTCGGGCGCTCGAGCTTCAGGTAGTCGGCCCGGGTGAGGCCGCCGCCCTCCTGCTTGACCTTGTCGACCCAGGCGCTGAACCCGCCCTCGTCGACGCCCTTGAAGGTGAAGCGCATGTGGGAGAACCCGGCTCCGCTGTAATTGGCCGAGAAACCCTCGTAGTCGCCGGCCTTGTTGATCACGGCGTTGAGCCGCGTCTGCATGCCCGGCATGGCGTAGATCTGGCCGGCCAGCGCCGGGATGAACAGCGAGTTCATCACCGAGGAGGAGGTGATGCGGAACTCGATCGGCCGGTCGACGGGGGCAGCGACCTCGTTGAGCGAGGCGATGCCCTGCTCGGGGTAGAGAAAGAGCCACTTCCAGTCGAGGGCGACGACCTGGACCACCAGGGGCTTGCCGGAGACCATCGGGTCGCCGACACTCGACACGATCGGCTTCGAGGCGCTGATGCGGCTGACCGACCGATAGGGATCGAGCAGGTGGGTGCCGAGCCAGGTGAGCGCTCCGAGCGCCACGATGATCAGCAGTGGCGCCGACCAGATCACCACCTCGAGACCAATCGAGTGATGGAAGCTCGGGTCGTAGACCGCCTTCTTGTTGCCCTCGCGATAGTGCCAGGCGAAGGCGACGGTCAGCGCCATCACCGGCACGATGATGAGGAGCATCAGCACCGTGGAGGCGATCAGCAGGTTACGCTGCTGCAGCGCCACGTCGCCCGCGGGCGACAGGAGCACCATATTGCATCCTCCGGTGAGGAGGATGAACGGAAGTACGAGGAGGAGGCGCAAGTGTTTCACGGGCAGCCCGGACGATCAGCTTTCGGCTCCTGTCCTGTACGCCCGCCGGGGCACTCGCGGGATTGGACGTTTTGTCCAGGCCCCCAAAGGGCCGGTTCTCCTCTAAGGAAGGGGTCTTCGTAGAGTGACGAAGCAGGATTCCGATATGGCCACGATCACGGCGGACCCCGCCGCCGCCAACTCCTCCAAGCCGGAACGGGATGCCCGCCTGGTCTCGTCGGAGCCCGGCCACGTCGCCCCCGGCGAGATCGCCCTCGGGGTCATCATCGGCCGCACCTCCGAGTTCTTCGACTTCTTCGTGTTCGGCCTCGCCTGCGTGCTGGTCTTCCCGCGCCTGGTGTTCCCGTGGGCCGAGCCGGTGACCGGCACGCTGTACTCGTTCGGGCTCTTCGCCCTCGCCTTCGTGGCGCGGCCGGTCGGCTCGGTGCTGTTCATGTCGATCGACCGGCGCTACGGCCGGGCGACGAAGCTCACCATCGCGCTCTTCCTGCTCGGCCTCTCGACCTGCCTCATCGCCTTCCTGCCGGGCTACGAGACGATCGGGCACTGGTCGGCGGTGCTGCTCGGCCTGTGCCGGATCGGCCAGGGCCTGGCGCTCGGCGGCGCCTGGGACGGGCTCGCCTCGCTTCTCGCCCTCAACGCGCCGGAGAACCGCCGCGGCTGGTACGCGATGCTGCCGCAGCTCGGCGCGCCGGTCGGCTTCATGCTGGCGAGCGGGCTGTTCGCGTTCTTCCAGCTCCAGCTGTCGGATGCCGACTTCATGGGCTTCGGCTGGCGCTACCCGTTCTTCGTCGCGTTCACCATCAACGTGGTGGCGCTGTTCGCGCGCCTGCGCCTCGTGGCGACGGAGGAGTTCCGCCGCCTGCTCGAGGCCGACGAGCTCGAGCCGGAGCCGGTCCTCGAGACGGTGCGGGCGAGCGGCCGCAACATCCTGGTCGGCGCCTTCGTGCCGCTGGCCTGCTACGCGCTGTTCCACCTCGTCACGGTGTTCCCGGTCAGCTGGATCAACCTGTTCACCGGCCGCTCGGTCGGCGAGTTCCTGATGGTGCAGTTCGCCGGCGCCACCATCGCCACGATGACGATCATCATGTCGGGCCTGATCGCCGACCAGATCGGGCGGCGCTCCACCATCGCGCTCGCCGCCGCCCTGATCGGCCTGTTCGCCCTCGGCAGCATCGTTGCCCCGCTGCTCTTCGGCGACAGCATGGCCGGGCAGACGATCTTCGTGGTGGTCGGCTTCGCGCTGCTCGGCCTCGCCTACGGCCAGAGCTCGGGCGCCATCGCGGAGAATTTCGGCACCAAGTACCGCTATACCGGCTCGGCGCTGACCTCCGACCTCGCCTGGCTCGTCGGCGCCGGCTTCGCCCCGCTGGTCGCGCTCTACGCCTCGAGCCATCTCGGCCTGCCGTGGGTCGGCGTGTACCTGCTGTCCGGCGCGGTCTGCACGCTCGGCGCGCTCGGGCTCAACCGGCGGCTCGGGGTGTCGGCCTGAAGCGCGTCCCGCAACGGACCGGGATGCCGGTTCGTCGCGAAGCGCGCGGCACGAGCGGAGAGACAGGAGCACCGCCCGATCCGACCGATCGGGCGGTGCTCCTCATTCCGGCTTCGCCTCGGCGGCGAAGATCGTCATGCTCGATCCGAGGTTCAGCGCCGGCTCGCGCGGCGTGTTGACGAAGCGCAGCAGGACCAGCGTCTCGCCCATGACCATCTTGAAGGCGGGCGTGATCTTGAAGGGCAGGCATCGATCGAGCGCGGCGTAGGCAGCCGCCTCGTACGCGCGCTTCGCCGGCTCGTCGCCCTTCAGGACCCTGGCGAGCACGCGGGGCGGACCTCGCAGTCCACCATCGGGCGCGAAGAGAAACTGGAAGGCGACGACGGATCCCTCCGTGCCGCGCGGCACCGTCCAGCACTTGACGAAGGCGGCGCGGATTTCGGCCCACGAATGAATGCCTTCGACGGCACGGGCCGATCCCATGCTCAGCACGATGCCTGCCGCTGCGATCATCGGGACGCGCATCTCGCTCTTCGCCCCCAATCAAGTACACGCCATGCTTTCGGAGAGTTGACGACGGACCGGATCACGCCGTCAACTGCCATTTCCTCGCAAGCACGCCGATGGTCCCCGACGCACAGGCGGCGGTCGGGAGCCAGAGCATCGTTCGACCGGGCATCCGGCGACAGGACGGGCGCATCCCGTCCGCGCATCGCGGCTGGACCGCCCGATCGGTGATCCGGAGCCTCGCCTACTCCGCCCCCACGCGGAACCGCGCCGCGTGGCTGCCGATCTCCTCGAAGGCCCCCGGCGCCGCACTCGCCTCGGTGAGGGCTGCCCGCGCCTCCTCGGGGCTCACGCTCCCAGGCAGCGCCAGGAGCTGGCTCAATCCTCCGCCGAGACCGGCGCTCGCCACCACCTCGCCACCCAGCTCGGCCACCGCCTCCGCCGCCTCGTCGCGCCAGCGCTCGAACCGGGCGGCGTAGAGCACCCAGTCGCGCTGGGCCGCGCTCGGATCGTCGAGGGGCTTGGCGATGCAGAAGACCGGGGTGCCGGCCGGGTGGCCGGGCCGCTCGATAAAGGGCAGCCGGGCGATCACCTTCGGGCGGCCCGGACCCGCGAGCAGGCGCCACCACGCCCCGGCCGTCACCCCCTGGTCGAGGCGGAAGACCCCGAGATCGCCGCGCGAGGCGGCCACCGCGGCGATCACGGCGGCGGCGCTCGGATGCGGCCGGTACGGCACCGTGAAGCCGAAATGGAACCGGGCCGAATCGCGCATCGGCGCATCGCCGCCCGAGACGTCGGCATGGACGGCGAACGGCGCCTGCACGTAGGTGAAGGTGGCGATGATGACCCGCCAGATCCCCTCCACCGTGTCGAGGGGCAGGAGACCGGTATGGCGCTCGGCGATCGCCCGCATCATCGAGGCCTCGCGGCCGGGCCGAAAGGCGGAGCCGGAGGCCGAGGTCTTCTTGACGGCGATCAGCCGGTCGATGATCCGGCCGCGCTCCATCAGGAGGTCGTGCATGGCGGAATCGATGCGGTCGATGTCGGCCCGGAGGGCGGCGAGGTCGGCGGGCGGGGTCGACGTCATGGCGTCCCGTGAGGCAGCGGCGGAAAAGTCCGTCTTACGACCGGCTGCGCCCGCGGGCCAGGGCCGCCGTCGCGCGAGCCTCCGAGAGAATGCCCTTCTGTCGATTGACGACGCGACAGCGAAGCCCTACCTCTCTCGTCCGTCGAAGCGGAATTTTTGGACGCTTTAACGACCGGTCCGGTTTGGAGAACGAATCGTCTCCGGTTTTTTCCCAGCCAACGCCTCGTCAAGCCCGCCATCCGGCGACAGCCCCGTGAGAAGCATGGCCACACCACTCCTGAAGCCCGGCCCCGAGACTGCCTCCCAGGCGGTCGAGCCGACGAGCCCCGTCGCTCGGTTCGAGGCGGACGCAGCCCTGGCGATGGATGCGGGCGTGGATCTGGCGCCCTGGCAGATCGCCTACCAGACGGCGGGCACGCTCAACGCGGCGCGCAGCAACGCGGTGCTGGTCTGCCACGCGCTCACCGGCGACCAGCATTTCGCCAACACCCATCCGGTGACCGGCAAGTCCGGCTGGTGGGACCGCCTGGTCGGGCCCGGCAAGCCGGTCGACACCGACCGCTACTTCGTGATCTGCGCCAACGTGGTCGGCTCCTGCATGGGCACGACGGGACCTGCCTCGCTCAACCCGGCGACAGGCCGCGCCTACGGCCTCGACTTCCCGCTCGTCACCATCCGCGACATGGTGCGGGGCCAGGCGATGCTGCTCGACCGGCTCGGCATCAAGGACCTGTTCCTCTGTATCGGCGGCTCGATGGGCGGGATGCAGGTGCTGCAATGGGCGGCGAGCTACCCCGAGCGGGTCTTCGCCGCGATGCCGATCGCCACGGGCGCGCGCCACTCGGCCCAGAACATCGCCTTCCACGAGGTCGGAAGGCAGGCGATCCTCGCCGACCCGAACTGGCACGGCGGGCGCTACCTCGATGTCGGCACGCGGCCCGCCAAGGGCCTCGGCGTCGCCCGGATGGGCGCGCACATCACCTACCTGTCGGAGCCGGCGCTCCACCGCAAGTTCGGCCGCCGCCTGCAGGACCGGGACGCCCCGACCTTCTCGTTCGACGCCGACTTCCAGATCGAGAGCTACCTGCGCCACCAGGGCATCACCTTCGTCGAGCGCTTCGACGCCAACGCCTATCTCTACCTCACCCGGGCGATGGACTATTTCGACCTCGCCGCCGACCATGGCGGCGTGCTCGCCAACGCCTTCCGGGGCACGCGGACGCGGTTCTGCATCATGTCCTTCACCTCCGACTGGCTGTTTCCGACCGCCGATTCGCGGGCGATCGTCCACGCGCTCAACGCCGCGGCGGCTCCGGTCGCCTTCGTCGAGGTGGAGAGCGACAAGGGCCACGACGCCTTCCTGCTCGACGAGCCCGCGATGGTCTCGGCGGCCAAGGGCTTCATCGCAGCCGCGGCCCGGGAGCGCGGCCTGTGAGCGCGACCGCCTCCCTCGCCCCGGCGGGCCTGCCCCAGGACGCCACCGGCTCCACCCGCATCGACCACCTGGTGATGCTCAACCTCGTCGAGCCCGGATCGCGGGTGCTCGACGTCGGCTGCGGCGACGGCTCGCTGCTCGCGCTCCTGCGCGACCGGCGCGGCGTCGACGGCCGCGGCATCGAATTGTCGCGCGAGGGTGTCAATGCCTGCCTCGCCCACGGCCTGCCGGTGATCCAGGGCGACGCCGACACCGATCTCGCCGCCTATCCGGACGACGCCTTCGATTACGTGATCCTGTCGCAGACGATCCAGGCGACGCGCCAGCCCAAGGTGGTGCTGGAGCACCTGCTGCGGATCGGCCGGCGGGCGATCGTGTCGTTCCCGAATTTCGGCCATTGGCGGGTGCGCAGCGAGCTGCTGCTGCGCGGGCGGATGCCGGTGACCGACACCCTGCCCGATCCCTGGTACGAGACCCCCAACATCCACCACTGCACCATCCGCGACTTCGTCGGCCTCTGCCGCCTCGTCGGCGCCCGGATCGAGCGCGCCTCGGCCCTCGATGCGTCGGGCCACCCGATGCGCTTCGCCCTGCCCTGGTGGGTGTGGAACCTCGTCGGCACGCAGGGGGTGTTCCTCCTGCGACGGGGGTGAGCGGTCCCACGCCGCCGCGATGATCGCGCCTCGCCGCATCTCCGGCGTCACGCCCCTCCTCCTGGCCTTCGCCTGTGGATCGGCCGTGGCCGAGGAGGCCGACCTCGCGGCCCTCGAGACCCGCTGGCACGCTTGCGTGCGGCAGGCCTTCACCGGACAGCCCCTCGGGATGGAGCGGCGGGCGGCGCAGCGGGCGGCGCTCGCCGCCTGCAAGCCGCAGGAGGACGCCTACGTCCACGCCATGCTGGCCGCGCAGGAGGCCGAGGCGCGGGCCCGCGCCACGCGCGGCGTCGTCGCCCGGGCGAGGGACTGGGCGCTCGGCGCGGCGGGCTCGGCGCGGGCGGCGGCCGGCGGGCTCATGGACCGCCTGCGCTGGTGAACCGTGGCGCTCCGGCCCCGTTGAGGCCCTTGAAGCCCGCACCGTCCGGAGACCCGACATGACCGCTCCCTTGACCGCTCCCTGGCGCGCCCTCCTCGGCGCCCTGCCGCTCGCCGCCCTGCTCTCGGCCGCGCCCGCCCTCGCCCAGCAGCCGGCCGCTCCCGATCCGGCGGCGGGCTTCCTGACCCGGCCTGAGCCAGGCTTCATGCGGGCCTCGAAGCTCGTCGGCGTGACGGTGATCGGCATGGACCACGTCCGGGTCGGCGAGATCGAGGACGTGCTGCTGACCGAGGACGGACGGGTGCGGGCGGTGGTGATCGGCGTCGGCGGCTTCCTCGGCATCGGCCAGAAATCCGTGGCGGTCCCCTTCGACAAGCTGGCCTGGAACACCGGCGCCGCCGCCGCCGAGGCCCCGCCGTCCCACACCACGCCCGAGCGCGCGCCCAGCGACGCCGCCGCGAGCACCGCCGGCCCGGAGACCATGCCGGGCGCCAAGGTGACCGACCAGGCGCTCGCCGCCGTGCCGGCCAGGCGCAGCGGCACCGTCGACGACGCCACCGGCTCGGTCGCGGCGCCCGAGCCCCGCGGCCGCGCCACGGTGCTGGCGACGGGGCCCGGCGGCACGGTGAGGGAGGCCGAGGTGCGGCTAACCAAGGCGCAGCTCCAGGCCGCACCGGCCTTCAAGTACGAGGTCGCCCGCTGAGCGCTGCGAGCCTCCGCTGGCGCCCGCTGCGGGCGTCGGACTTGGCTGGCGCCTCGGCCATCGCCGCCCGCATCCACCCGGGTTACCCGGAGGACGACGCGGTGATGGCCGAGCGCCTGCGCCTGTGCCCGGAGGGCTGCTTCGCGCTGACGGCCGACGGAGACCTGCTGGGCTACGCCGTCGGCCATCCGTGGTTCGCAAGGTCGGTGCCAGAACTCGACACTCTCCTGGGCTTCCTGCCGGAGCCGGCGGGCGCCTGGTGCATTCACGACGTCGCCCTGCTCCCCGAGGCGCGCGGGCGCGGCGGCGCGGCCGAGCTCGTCGGCCTCATGCGGGACGAGGCCCGGCGGCGCGGCCTGCCCGCGATGGTGCTGGTCGCGGTCGGCAATGCCGCCGGCTTCTGGCACCGCCACGGCTTCCGGCCGATCCTCGAGGCGCCGCCTTCCGGCTACGGCGCCGGCGCGACCCTGATGATGCGGGAGGTGGCTGCCTCTGCGTGAGGCGGGCGGGCGCGACGCCGCCCGTCCTTGCGGACTCGACTGTGACATTCGGCCGTTCTCGCACCGGCGGCCTCTGGCCGAGACCGGACGCTGCGCCACCTAGCCTGGCATTGTTCCGAACTCGGCTGCGGCATGATGAGGACGGCGTGCAGAGCGTGACCTCCGCCTTGAATCATGGGTGCCCCGATCCCGGGTGCCCGATGCACCTCCGGGACGGGGCCTGAGCCCGTGCGCCAGCTCTTCGCGCCGGGCGCCGACGCTCTCCTGCGCCTCGCCCTCCTCGCCGGTGCGGCCTGCCTCGCGGCGCTGCCGGTGGTGGGGGCGGGCCTGGTGCGCTCCTCCTACGTCACGGGCGTCGGGGTGGCGCCGGCCCAGCCGGTGCCGTTCAGCCACAAGCACCATGCGGGCGAGCTGAAGATCGACTGCCGCTACTGCCACACCACGGTCGAGACCCAGGCCACCGCCGGCATCCCGCCGACCCATACCTGCATGACCTGCCACAGCCAGATCTGGTCCGGCTCCGAGATGCTGGAACCGGTGCGGGCGAGCTACGCCAAGGACCAGCCCCTGGTCTGGACCCGCCTGAACAAGCTGCCGGGCTACGTCTACTACAACCATGCGGTCCACGTGACCAACGGCATCGGCTGCTCGACCTGCCACGGCAGCGTCACCGACATGCAGCTCACCTACCGGGCCAACGCCTTCGAGATGAGCTTCTGCCTCGACTGCCACCGCAACCCCGAGAAATACGTGCGGCCGAAGGACCAGATCCTCAACATGTCCTGGAGCCCGCCGGCGAACCAGGCCACGCTCGGGCCGGAACTGGTGCGCCAGTACCACATCCGCGGCGGCGAGCGGCTGACCGAATGCGGGATCTGCCACCGATGAGCGGGGACATCGCTCACCTTCGCGCCCGCCTCGCCGGCGGCGACGGCCCGGCCTTCTGGCGCAGCCTCGACGCGGTGGCGGATTCGCCCGAGTTCCGGGCCTTCCTCGACACGGAGTATCCGGCCGCCGCCCGCCTCGCCGCGTCGCCGGACCGGCGCGGCTTCCTCAAGCTGATGGCCGCCTCCTTCGCGATGAGCGGGCTCGCCGCCTGCGGCCAGCCGGACGGGCGAACGCAGGAGGTGCCTTACGTCCGCCAGCCCGAGCGGATCGTGCCGGGGGCGCCGCTCGCCTACGCCTCGGCGGCGTTGATCGACGGGTTCGCCAACGGCATCACCGTCACCACCCGCAACGGCCGGCCGCTCAAGATCGAGGGCAATGCCGAGCATCCCTGGAGCCGCGGCGGCACCGACGTTTTCGCGCAAGGATCGGTGCTCGGTCTCTACGATCCGTTCCGGCTCCAGACGCCGCAGCATCTCGGCCGGCCGAGTTCCTGGCAGGCGTTTCGCGCCGCGATGACCGGGCGCTTCGCGGCGCTGAGGGCGAGCGACGGCGGGCGCGGCCTTCACCTCCTCACCGGTCCGGTGACCTCGCCCTCGCTCGCAGCCCAGATCGCCGCGATGCGCCGGGACTTCCCAGGCCTGCGCTGGCACGTCTCGGCGCCGGTCGGGCGCGACGCGCTCTACGAGGGCACCCGCCTCGCCCATGGCCGTGCGCTCGAGACCCGCTGGCGCTTCGATCAGGCGCGGGTCGTCGTCTCGCTCGACGGCGACGCGCTCGATCCCGGGCCCGGCCAGATCGGCCAGGCGCGGGACTGGATCGAGGCCCGCCGCAGGGCCGCGGCGGAGGGGCGCCTCCTCGCCCTGCACCATGCCGGCCCGAGCCCGAACCTCACCTCGGCCAAGGCCGACGCTCCCCTCGCCATCGGCTCGGACGGCCTGGACAGGCTCGTGCGGGATCTCCTCGCCGAGGCCGGGGGCGGCACGGCGGAGGATCGCAGCGGCCCGGCCGCCGCGTGGCGCCAAAAGGCCTTCGCGGCGCTGAACGCGGCACGCGGCAGCGGCCTCGTCCTCGCGGGCGCCCAGGCCGGGCCGGAGCTGCAGGCGCAGGTCCACCGCCTCAACGCGGCCCTCGGCAATACCGGCCGCACGGTGTTCCACACCGCGCCGGTGCCGGTCCTCGAGCCTGAGCCCCTGTCGGCCCTCACGGAGGCGATGCGCCGGGGCGAGGCGCAGGTCCTGGTGATGCTCGACGTCAACCCGGTCTACGACGCGCCCGGCGACCTCGGCTTCCTCGACGCCCTCGCCCGCGTGCCGCTCAAGATCCATGCCGGGCTCTACCAGGACGAGACCGCCTTCCACTGCGACTGGAACCTGCCGCTGGCCCACCCACTGGAGGCCTGGGGCGACGCCCGCTCCCTCGACGGGACGGTGACGCTGATCCAGCCGACGATCCGCCCGCTCTATGACGGCCGCTCGGTGCCGGAGATCCTGTCGGTCATCACCGATTCGGAGGCGAAGGACGGCGCCGCCCTCCTCGACGCCCATTGGCGCCGGCCCGGCGAGGACGACGCCGCGTGGACGACCCGGCGCGAGGCGTTCCTGCAGGCGGGCTTCCTCGCGGACACCGCCCTCCCGCCGGAGACCGTCGGCTCGACCCTGCCGGCCGCCGCGGCCCCGGCCCGCCCCGCGCCCTCGCCGGCCGGCCCGGCCCGGCGGGTCGAGGTGCTGTTCCGGCCCGACGCGACGGTCTGGGGCGGGAGCCTGGCGAACCTCGCCTGGCTTCAGGAGCTCCCGAAGCCGCTGACCAAGGTGGTGTGGGGCAACGTGATCGCGGTGAGCCCGGCCCTCGCCGAGCGCGAGGAGCTGCGCCAGGGCGACGTCGTCACCCTCGAAGCCGAGGGGCGGCGGATCGAGGGGCCGGTCTGGATCCAGCCGGGCCAGGCCGACGATGCCGTCACGGTCTCCCTCGGCTACGGCCGCCGGATTCCCGAGCAACTCGCTGACGGGCTCGGCTACGACGCCTCTCCCTTGCGCGCCAGCGCCACGCCCTGGCGCCTCGCCGAGGCGATGCTGGCGAAGACCGGCCGCCGGGCGCCGCCCGTCACGACCCAGAATCACGGCACCATGGAGGGGCACGATCTCGTGCGGGTGCAGGCGGTGGGAAGCACCGCGCCGGTCGCCTCCCGCGAGGCGCTGCCCTCGCTCTATCCCCCGGCCCCGACCTCGCCCGGCGGGCGCTACGCCGATGAGCGTGCCTGGGGCATGGTGATCGACCTCGATGCCTGCATCGGCTGCAACGCCTGCGTCACCGCCTGCCAATCCGAGAACAACATCCCGGTCGTCGGCAAGGAGGAGGTGGCGCTCGGGCGCTGGCTGCACTGGCTCCGGATCGACCGCTACTACGAGGGCGAACTCGACGACCCGAAGACCCACTTCATGCCGGTGCCCTGCATGCATTGCGAGCAGGCACCCTGCGAGGTCGGCTGCCCGGTGGAGGCGACCGTCCACGACCGCGAGGGCCTGAACCTCATGGTCTACAACCGCTGCGTCGGCACGAGGGCCTGCTCCAGCTACTGCCCGTACAAGGTCCGGCGCTTCAACTACCTCGACTATTCCGGCGACATGGCGCCGGTGCAGCAGCAGCAGCGCAACCCGGAGGTCACGGTCCGGGCCCGCGGCGTGATGGAGAAATGCACCTACTGCGTCCAGCGCATCGCAGCAGGGCGGATCGATTCGACGAAGGGCGACCACGCCCCGATCCCCGACGGCGCGGTCGAAACCGCCTGCCAGGGCGCCTGCCCGACCCGGGCCATCACCTTCGGGGATCTGCGCGACTCCGGCAGCCGGGTCGCGGCGGCCACCGCCGATCCGCGCAATTACGGGCTGCTCGCCGAGCTGAACACCAGGCCCCGCACCACCTACCTCGCCCGGCTGGTCGAGGACGCCGCCGTCAAGGATTCCTCCGTGAAGCCTGGGAGCGCCCCGTGAGCGGCACCGTCACGCCCCTGCCGGCACGGGCCGGCCTTCTGGGCGCCCGCGAGGACTTCGCCTCGATCGGCCGCGCCGTTACCGGCGCCTCGGCCCATACCCGCTCGCGGGCGTGGTGGATCGCCTTCGCGGCGGCGTGCGGGCTCCTCGGCGTCTTCGCCGTCACCCTGGCCTGGCTGCTCCTCAACGGCGTCGGCATCTGGCACAACAACAACCCGGTCGTCTGGGCGCTCGACATCGTCGCCTACGACTGGTGGATCGGCATCGCCTGCGGAGCGCTCCTCACCTCCGCCTCCTTACGTCTCACTGGCGCCGCCTGGCGCTCCGGCATCGACCGCATCGCCGAGACCACCGCGATCCTGGCCGCGGCGGCGGCCGCCCTCTACCCGATCATCCATCTCGGGCGCCCCTGGGTGTTCTACTGGACCCTGCCCTACCCCAACACCCTGGCGCTGTGGCCGCAATTCCGCTCGCCGCTGGTCTGGGACGCGGTCGACATCATCAGCTTCCTCGGGGTCTGCCTCGGCCTGTGGTATGTCGGGCTGCTGCCCGATCTCGCCTCGTTGCGCGACCGCGCCTTCGAGGCGGTCCTGACGGAAGCGGAGGAGCGCGGCCGCAGCCGGCGGCTGACGCTCCTGAAGGCGCAGGTCTACGGCATCCTGGCGCTCGGCTGGCGCGGGGCGTCGACCCACTGGGAGCGCTGGCTGCTCGCCACCCGCACCCTCTCGGCGCTCGCCCTCGTCCTCGTCGTCTCGCTCCAGACCGGGGCCTCGGTGATGCTCGCCGGCACCGTCCTGCCGGGCTGGCACGACACGCTCCTGCCGGTGACCTTCCTCGCCGCGTCGCTGCTCTCGGGCGTCGGGGTCACCGCGGCGCTCACGGTCCTGGTGCGCCGGGCGCTCGGCCTCGAGGCGCTGATCACCGAGCGGCACATCGCCCTGATGGCCCGCCTGATGCTGGCCTTGGGTCTCGCCTCGGCCTATTGCTACGCCACCGAGATCTTTTCCAGCCTCCTGCACGGCGATGCCTACGACCGGGCGGTGCTGGTGCGCCGCCTCTCCGGGTCGCATGCCTGGGCGTTCTGGATCATCGTGGTCTTCGCCCTGCTGCCGGTGCAGCTCTTCTGGTTCGCCCCCTTCCGCCGCTCCGGCCTCGTCGTGGCTCTGGTCGGCGTGGCGGCGGCCATCGGCAGCTTCGGCGACCATTTCATGCTGTTGATCGTGACCTTGAGCCACGATTTCCTGCCCTCCTCGGCGCATCCCTACAGCATGGGCGCCTGGGGCCTCGCGACGCTCGCAGGCAGCATCGGCCTCTTCCTCGCCCTGCTGCTCCTGGGGCTTCGCACCCTGCCGATGGTCTCGATCACCGAGACCCGGCGCTTCGCCGAGAGACACCCGGACGGGCGGCCGAGCGGCGAGCGGGCGCCGACCCTCGCCGAGACCGCGGAGGCGCGGCTCTGGGGCATCAGCGCCGAGTTCGACGATGCCGGCGCCCTGGCCGCCGCGGTGAAGGCCATGAAGGAGCGCGATCTCGGCGCCCGGATCGAGACCTACGGCCCGGTGCCGATGCGCCGGGCCGCCGATATCCTCGGGCGCCCGGCCGGGATCCTGCAGTTCCTCGCCCTCGGGGCGGCCCTTGCCGGCGGCACCGCCTTCATGGCGATGTGCCTCTACGCCACCGGCTTCGACTACGTGTTCGATGTCGGCGGGCGGCCGCTTTTCTCCTGGCAGGCCTTCCTGGTGCCGAGCATGTCGTTCGGCACGCTCTGCGGCGGGCTGACGACGGTGCTGGCGCTGCTTTTCCAGAACCGCCTGCCGCGGCTCAACCACCCGGCCTTCGCGATTCCGGGCTTCACCAAAGCCAGCGAGGACCGCTTCTTCCTCGCCCTGGAGGCGGCGGGGCCCCGCTTCGACCCGGCCCGGATCGAGCAGGCCCTGGCGCGGCTGCCCGACGGCCGGCCCCTGATGGTCCGGAGGGTACCGCTGTGAGGCGCCTCGCTCTCCGGATTCCCTTGGCGCTCGTGCTTCCCTTGGCCCTCGCCGCCTGCGACCAGGCCAACATGGTGAGCCAGCCCAAATCCAAGACCTGGGACAGCAACCCGTTCTTCCCGCAGGGACAGACGATGCGCCTGCCGGCCCCCGGCACCGTGGCGCGCAAGAGCCCCGATCGGCCGGTGCCGCAGCCGGCCTCCGCGAGCCACGCCCTGCTGGCGCGGGGGCAGGAGCGCTACGACGTGTTCTGCACACCCTGCCACGGCGGCGCCGGCCACGGCGACGGGCTGATCGTGCAGCGCGGCTACCCGCGTCCGCCCGCCTTCGACGAGGCCCGCCTGCGCGCCGCACCCGCGCAACACCTCTACGACGTCATCAGCAACGGCAAAGGCAACATGCTGCCTTACGCCGCGCAGGTGCCGCCGGCCGACCGCTGGGCCATCGTCGCTTACATCCGCGCACTCCAGTTGAGCCAGGGCGCGACGCTGGCGAGCCTGCCGGCGGAGGATCGGGACGCCGTCGCGGCCGTTTCACGCCGGCCCACCCCGGGGGACACGCGATGAGCCGCCGCCCGATCTCCCTCGCCCTCGGCGTGGCGGCGCTCGCGGTCTGCGCGCTGGCCGGCGCCTCCGGCAGTCCGGTGATGCCGTCCTACCTCGCCGCCTGGCTGGTCCTGGTGGCGCTGCCGGTCGGCGCCCTGCCGCTGCTGATGGGGCTCGAACTGGCCGGATTCGCCGCGGGACCCATGGCCGCTTCCTTGCGCCGCCTGCTCGGCCTGCTGCCGATCGCCGGCCTCCTGCTGCTGCCGGTGCTGCTCAGCCTCGGCGGCCTCTATCCCTGGGACCGCGGCGCTCCCCCGCGCACGCCGTTCGCGGCCGTGTGGTTCACCCCGGTCTTCTTCATCCTGCGCAGCCTCGCCTATCTCGCAATCTGGCTCTGGTTCGCCAGCACCTTCCGGCGCCCGGCCGCCGAGCCCGGCAGCCCGGCGGCGACGCAGAGGCGGAGCCGAGCCGTCCTCGGCCTGATCCTCTACGCGATCACCGGGACGCTGGCGGCGGAGGATTGGGTCCAATCGGCCGATCCCGGCCTCGCCTCCACGGCCTTCGGCCTCCTGATGATGACGATCCAGGCCGGCCTCGCCCTCTCGGCGGCGGCCCTGATCGCGGCGCGCGATTCCTCCGGCCGGCCGGGCCGTGACCAGCGCACCGCCGCCGCCTTCGCCGACCCGATCCTGGTGCTGCTGGCGATCTGGGGCTTCGTCCACGCGGCGCAGTACCTCACCGTGTGGTCGGCGAACCTCCCCGAGGAGGCGCGCTGGTATCTCGCCCGCGACGGGGCGCTCGGCCGCCTCGGTCTCTGGGCCGGGATCGGCGTGATGGTGCTCGCGACCCTCGTCCTGGTGCCGCGCCGCAATGCCGGCCGGCCGGCGCTGCTGGCCGGCATCGCCCTGCTGATCCTGCTGCTCCACGGGGCCGAGATGTTCTGGCTGGTCACGCCGGGCTTCCGCGGCGCCTTCCGCTTCACCTGGGCCGACGCCCTCGCGCTGATCGGGGTCGTGGGCGTCGCCGGCGGCCTCTACGGCCCGGTCGATCGCCGCCTGCGAGGGGGCGCGTCGTGAGCGACGGCATCACCAGGCCCGGCCCCCTCGCCCTGCTCTCCGCCATCGCGGCGGCGGGTCTCCTGCGCCTCTCCGGGCTCACACCCGCCGTCCCCGCCGAGCCCGATCACGGCCCGCACAACCCGGAGGGCTTCGAGGAGGAGGACGTCGATGTCCGCCGCACCGCCTTCGTGGTGGCGGGGCTGGCCGCCTCCGTCGCCGCCGCGATCACGGCGGTGGGGCTGATGATGCACCTGTTCGGCGCCTGGCACGTGGGCGATACCCCGCCGCTGACGCCGCAGCAGACGGCGACGGTGCAGCCGCCGCCGCCCAACCTCCAGGGGGCTCCTTACGAGGACCTCGCCCGCCAGGAGGCGCGCGACCGGGCCGCGCTCACCACCTACGCTCCCCTGCCCGACGGCCGCGCCCGCATCCCGGTCGAGCGCGCGATGCGCCTGATCGCCGGCCACTCCCTCGATCCTGTCCCGCCCCCCGGCGGAGCCCCCGTGCGATGAACCCCACCGACCTCGCGCTCCAGCTCTGGCCGCCGGCCGCCTCCAGCACCGCGGTCGAGACCGACTGGCTGATCCTCGCCTTCACGGTCCTGACCCTGCTGCTGACGGTGCCGGTCTTCGTCGCCATCACGTGGTTCGCGATCCGCTATCGCCAGGGCGAGGAGGCCGACCGCAGCCACGGCAACACCCGCAGCGTGCTCATCGAGATCAGCTGGATGCTGATTCCGTTTCTGCTCACCCTGATCTTCTTCGTCTGGGGCGCCCGGCTGTTCTTCATCTCGAAGCAGGTGCCCGGCGACGCCATGGTGGTCGAGGCGATCGGCCGGCAATGGATGTGGAAGTTCCAGCATCCCACCGGCCAATCCGAGATCAACGACCTGCACCTGCCGATCGGCCAGCCGATCAAGATCCGGATGATCAGCCAGGACGTGATCCACAACCTCTACCTGCCGGCCCTGCGAATGCAGATGGCGACGCTGCCGGACCGCTACACCGAGATGTGGTTCAAGGCCGACCGCACCGGCAGCTATCGGCTCTACTGCTCGGAATATTGCGGCACCGACCACTCGAAGATGGACGGAACCCTGACCCTGATGACCCAGGCCGATTACGCCGCCTGGCTGGAGAAGGCCGGCGCGCAGCAGGGCGGCCAGGCCGGGGCGGGACGCGCGGTCTACGAATCCTACGGCTGCGGCACCTGCCACGATCCCGGCGCCACGGTGCGGGCGCCCTCGCTCGCCGGCCTCTACGGGCGCGAGGTCAAGCTCGCCGACGGACGCACGGTCACGGCCGACGAGACCTACCTGCGCGACAAGATCCTCAACCCGAACCGGCAGAAGCTCGCCGCCGACTACAAGCAGGTCATGCCGGCCTTCCGCAACGTGATCCCGACCGACGACCTCGACCGTCTCGTCGCCTACCTGAAGAGCGGACGCGCGACGGCGCAGCAGGAAGCCTCCCCATGACGAGCGGCACCATCACCGACGGGCCGGTCCTGCGCGACCCCCACACCCCGGATTCCCGCCTCGGCCACGGGGCCGATTACCTGCACGCCGAGCACACCCTGCGCTCGTGGTTCTTCACCACCGACCACAAGCGCATCGCGCTTCTGTATCTGGCCAGCATCACGGCCTTCTTCGTCATCGGGGCGGTGACGGCGGGGCTGGTGCGGCTGGCGCTGGTGGTGCCGGACGGGCAGGTCTTCACCAACGACACCTACAACAAGCTGTTCACGATCCACGGGGTCGTGATGGTTTGGTTCTTCCTGATCCCGAGCATTCCCGCCACCTTCGGCAACTTCCTGATCCCGCTGATGATCGGCGCGCGGGACCTCGCCTTTCCGAAGCTGAACCTGGCCTCCTGGTACGTGTTCATGACCGGGGCGCTCTTCACGCTGGCGAGCGTGGTCCTGGGCGGCGTCGATACCGGCTGGACCTTCTATACGCCCCTCTCCACCGCCTTCTCGAATACCTGGGTGGTGCCGGCGCTGATCGGCGTGACGATCGTCGGCTTCTCGTCGATCCTGACCGGCCTCAACTTCGTGGTGACGATCCACACGATGCGGGCGCCGGGCATGACCTGGTTCCGGCTGCCGATCTTCGTCTGGACCCACTACGCCACCAGCCTGATCTTCCTCCTCGCCACCCCGGTCATCACCGTGGCGCTGATCCTGCTCATCGCCGAGCGGGCCTTCCATATCGGGGTGTTCGATCCGGCCTACGGCGGCGATCCGGTGCTATTCCAGCACCTGTTCTGGTTCTACTCGCACCCGGCGGTCTACATCATGGTCCTGCCGGGCATGGGAGTGATCTCCGAGATCGTCCCGGCCTTCGCGCAGAAGAAGCTCTTCGGCTACAAGTTCGTCGCCTACGCGGCGATCGGGCTCGCCTCGGTGACCTTCTTCGTCTGGGGCCACCACATGTTCGTGAACGGGCAGAGCGATTTCGCCAGCGTGGCGTTCTCGGTGCTCAGCTTCGCGGTGGCGGTGCCCTCCGCCGTCAAGGTCTATAACTGGACCGCGACGATCCATAAAGGCTCGCTCAAGCTCGACACGCCGATGCTCTACGCCATGGGCTATATCGGGCTGTTCGTGCTCGGCGGCCTCACCGGGCTCTACCTCGCCACGCTCGCCATCAACCAGCACGTCCACGCCACCTACTTCGTCGTGGCGCATTTCCACTACATCATGGTCGGCGGCACGGTGCTGGCCTTCCTCGGCGGCCTGCATTTCTGGTGGCCGAAGATCACTGGAAGAATGTACATCGAGGCCTGGGGCCGGATCTCCGCCTTCCTGATCTTCATCGGCTTCAACGTCACCTTCTTCCCGCAATTCATCCTCGGCTATCTCGGGATGCCGCGGCGCTACCATGTCTATCCGCCGGAATTCCAGTTCCTCAACATCCTGTCCTCGGCGGGCTCGACCATCCTGGCGGTCGGCTACATCTTCCCGATGGTCTACCTCGTCTACTCGATCTGGCTCGGGAAGCGGGCGCCGGCGAACCCCTGGGACGCCCGCGGACTCGAATGGACCGTGGCCTCGCCGCCGCCGGCCCACAACTTCGTCACCGAGCCGCAGGCGCCGAAGATCCCCTACGACTACCCGATTCAGGCCCGCGAGACCGGGAGGCAGCACTCGTGAGCGCGGGAGCGACCGACGGGGCCGTGGGCGTCAAGCTCGTCTCGCACTTCGCCACGGTGGAGCAGCAGAAGCGCGCCGCGGTGCTCGGGATGTGGGCCTGGCTGCTGACCGAGCTCCTGCTCTTCGCCGGGCTCTTCCTCACGGCGCTCATCCTGCGCCTGCTCCATCCGGAGGCGATCCAGGAGGCCGCGCGCCACCTCAAGTTCTGGATCGGCGCGGTCAACACCGTGGTGCTGATCGGCTCGAGCCTGACCATGTCGGGGGCGATCCAGCTCTCACGCCTCGGCTGGCAGCGCGGCATGGTGCGGTTCATGCTCGCCACCGCCGCGCTCGGCACGCTGTTCCTGTTGCTCAAGGGCTACGAGTACTACGCCGACTACCAGGAACACATGATGCCGTTCCTGTCCGACCGGCCCTACGAGCTGAAGGACTCGCCGCCCTCGCGGCTGTTCGTGAACCTGTACTACGTCGCGACCTCGCTCCACGGCCTGCACCTTCTCACCGGCATCACCATCCTCCTGGTGATGACCTGGCAGGCGGGCCGGCCGGGCTTCCTGAGCCGCCACCAGAATCGGATCGAGATCTTCGGCCTCTACTGGCACTTCATCGACCTGATCTGGATCCTGGCCTTCCCGACCCTCTACGTGCTCAACCGGTAGGAGACCGCCTTGTTCGGCACCAGCGACGAGCGCCGCATCCTCTGGCAGCACATGCGCGAGCCGGTCCTGACGGCCTTCGCGCTGCTGGTGATGCTCGGGATCAACGTGGCCCTGGGCGCCACCCTCCCCTTCCCGCATGTCTGGGTCGTCGAATTGCTGGTCGCGGCCGTGATGGTGGCGACGATCCTGCTGTTCTCGATGGAGGTCCGCCACGAGCCGCCGCTGGTCAAGCTGTTTGCCGGCATCGGCTTCTTCTGGGTCGGGATCCTGTTCACGATGACGCTGGTGGATTACCTGTCGCGGGCGTAGAGAGTCATGCCGGACTGAATATCCCCGCGCTGAGCGACCCATCATGGCCCTGTCGACTTGGTCGCCGCTCCGTTAAGCGAACGCCGTCCCTTGATGCCAAGCCGGCAATATGACATACAATGTCATATTGCGAAGGCTGCTCTGCTCTTCTCCGAGAAGTGCGTCTACGAGGATGGGACGATCCTCCAGGCTAAGCTTTGGGTGCTACCCGGCTCGAGACAGGTTCCGGGATCGGCCCATAGCCTGAAGTACTCGCTTTATTACGGTCGACCGGGACAAAGGATCGTTGCATACGATAATGAGTCCGGGAAGGGTGATCACATCCGCCATGGGAACGTCGAGACGCCCTATCGATTCGTCTCCGTCGAGCAGCTGATGGCAGATTTTCTCGCGGAAGTCCGCGCTCTTCGCGGAGGAACGTTATGACGGACAATCTGAAGATCGAGATCGGTGGTTCGGCCGAAGATATGGGGCGCCGCTTCATCGACGCCTGGCACAAGGCCGAGCGAGGAGAGATCCTGCCTCCCGCTCTCGGCATCACCTTCGAGAACTGGGAAGCGTTCGTGGCGACGCTCTCGCCCGCCCGAATTGCGCTGCTCAAGCGCCTCGCTGCGGATGGACCGGCGCCATCCATCGCTGCGCTCGCCGATGCGCTCGAACGTCCCTACCGCCGCGTCCATGACGATGTAACCGCCCTCCACGCTGCCGGCCTCGTGGAGCGGAGCGGCAGGGCGATTGCGCTCGCTGTCTCCAGGATCTCGGCCCATCTCGACTTGAACGCGGCTTGAGCCTGTCGCAGAGGCACGGCTCTCCTCGGCATCGGGGAGCAGCCGTTCACTCCCCGCTCACCGCTGAGGCCCTATAATCGTCGCCATGTGCGAATTGCTCGGCATGAGCGCCAACGTCCCGACCGACATCCGATTCAGCTTCGCCGGCCTGGCGCGCCGCGGGGGCGAGACCGGGCCGCATCAGGACGGCTGGGGCATCTCGTTCTACGAAGGCCGCGGCTGCCGCAGCTTCCACGACCCGGAGCCGAGCGCCCGCTCGGAAATCGCCCGGCTGCTGCGGCAGTACCCGATCAAGAGCCGGATCGTGATCGCCCATGTGCGCCGGGCCAATCGCGGCCGGGTGGCCTTGGAGAACACGCATCCCTTCAGCCGCGAATTGTGGGGCCGCACCTTCACCTTCGCGCATAACGGCCAGCTCAAGGGCGTGAAGCGGCTGAAGCTCGGCCGCTTTAAGCCCGTCGGCACCACCGACAGCGAGCACGCCTTCTGCTGGATGCTGGGCCGGCTGGAGGAACGGTGGGGCACGCTCCCGAAGCCCACGCGCCTCGATGGGGCGGTGCGGGAGCTCTGCGCCGAACTGCACGGGCTCGGGGTGTTCAACATGCTGCTGTCGGACAGCCGCACGCTCTACGCCCATTGTGGCAAGCGCCTGTGCACCCTGACCCGCCGGGCACCGTTCGGCACCGCGACGCTGATCGACGAGGATTGGCGGGTGGATTTCGCGCAGGAGACCACGCCCGACGACATCGTGACCGTGGTGGCGACCCGGCCGCTGACCCGTGACGAGAGCTGGACCGACCTCGCCCCCGGCGAGGTGCTGGCCTTCCGCCTCGGCGTGCCGGACGGGGACGAGACCGGAGCCGGAGCCGGAGGCTGACACCCCGGAGGCCGTGTCACGGCGCCCTATCGGTTCCGGCTCGTTTCTCGCTAAGGTTGGGCTTTCCGGTCGCGGCCCCCGGGCCCATCTTCCTCAAGGCAGGCAGACGCGAGAGCCATGACGCGAGACATTGCCCCGAATCCGTCGGCCCCAAATCCGTCGGCGGAAGACCGCCCCGGCCTGTCGGCCAGCATCCGGTCGCATCTCGGCACCCAGCTCCGGGCCACCTACGAGGCCCTGGGCAACGCCGATGCGGACAACCGGTTCGCCGAGCTGATCGCGCGCCTGGAAGCCGCCCTCAAGGCGCAGGGCGAGATCGTCCTGCCGGAATTCCGCGACGGGCTCCTGCAGGCGGTTCCGTCCTTGCGCGCCTTCGCGCTGTCGCTCACCAGCAATCCGGCCCGGGCCGACGACCTGGTGCAGGACACGCTGCTGAAGGGCTGGCAGCACCGGGCCCGGTTCCAGGCCGGCACCAACCTGAACGCCTGGCTGTTCACCATCCTGCGCAACATCTTCTACTCCGATCACCGCAAGCGGGTGCGCGAGGTCGAGGACCAGGACGGCTCCTACGCCGCGCGTCTCGCCACCGCGCCGCACCAGGGCGACCGGCTCGACGTCGAGGACCTGCAGAGCGCGCTCGCCAAGCTGCCGCCGGACCAGCGCGAGGCCCTGGTGCTCGTCGGCGCCGAAGGCGTCTCCTATGAGGAGGCGGCGGCGATCATGGGCTGCAAGGTCGGCACGGTGAAGAGCCGCGTCAGCCGCGCCCGCGGCCGGCTGGCGGAACTTCTCGGCTACGACGAGGAAGATCTCGGCACCGACCGGCTGATCCAATCGGCGATGCCGAAGGACGCGTGATTCGCAACCTGTACCCCCGCGGGGTTTAAGTCGACTTTTTCGGCCATCACGATTGAACCGTTTCGCCCATGGCGACGTTACCACCCCCGAAGAGCCGCCCCGCTCGACCGGGGTGGACTGGACGAAACGGAGATCGACCCGATGAAGACCAAGACCTTCCTGGCTGCCGCTGCCCTCGCCCTCTCCCTGCCGATGGCTGCCCACGCGCAGGGCCTGATCGGCGGCGCCCAGCGCGGTGCAGAGGACGGTGCGGATGCGGCCGGCCCGGTCGGCGCGATCGTCGGCGGTGCCGTAGGTGCCGCGACCGGTGCGGTCGGCGGCCTGCTCGGCGTCGACGACCGTCCGCGCTTCCGCTCCTACGCCGTGCGCCAGCACCGCTCGTACGACTGGGACGGCGACGTCCGCGTCGGCACCGTGCTGCCCTCCTCAGGTGTGAGCTACTACGAGGTCCCGTCCGATTACGGCATCCGCGGCCGCCGCTACACCGTGGTCAACGACCGCGTCGTGCTGGTCGATCCGGGCACCCGCCGCATCGTGCAGGTCATCGACTAAGACCCGCATGCGCGCCGCCCTCGGGCGGCGCAGCCCTCGTATTCGAAAAGCCCCGGCTCCGCGCCGGGGCTTTTCTTTTTCGAAGTCGCGTAAATTCTCTCTCGATGCAGCGTCGAATCCTGCAACGAAACCGACGCGATCGTCGTTCTGCTTCGACGATGGCGCGGACGAATTGAATACCGCGCCACGGAACCTCAACGATACGGATTCCGATGCCCTCCGACCCGTACGAGAACCACGACGCCGCACTGCCGCAGCCGGTGCGCGAGCACCTCGGGCAGCAGCTCCGCTCGACCTACAATGCCGAGGCCGAGAAGCCGGATTATCTCGGCGATCCGGGTCTGCCGCCGGAATTCACCCCGCAGCTGCGCCGCCTCGAAGGCCGGCTGAAGGCTCACGACACCGGACGCGAGGCGGTGGAGGACGCGCTCAACGATATCCTGCGCGAGCTGCCGGCGAAAAGCTGACGCTCACCGCCGCGCCGCCAGCAGATCCCGGATCTCCGTCAGCAGCTTCACGTCGGCCGGATCCTCCTTCGTCACCTCCTCGCGCCGCTGCAGCTGGTTCATGGCGCGGATCACCATGAACAGCACGAAGGCGACGATCAGGAAGTTGAGCGCCACGGTGATGAACTGGCCGTAGCCGATCACCGCCCCCTGCTTCTTGGCCTCGGCATAGGCGAGGCCGGTCTGCACCGTCGAGGACAGCGGCAGGTAGTAGTTCGAGAAATCGAGCCCGCCGGTGATCGCCCCGACCGCCGGCATGATGACGTCCTGCACCAGCGAGGTGACGATGGCCCCGAAGGCTGCGCCAATCACCACGCCGACCGCGAGGTCGACGACGTTGCCGCGCAGGGCGAACTTCTTGAATTCCTCGAGCATGTCGGATCTCCTCGCGGCGTCGTGCCGGACGCTCGCGTAACGCGGCGTCACACAGCCAAGCTGGGGCGCGGCCGCGCGATGGGGAGTCGGTCGATGGCGGATTGGGATGCGGGCCAGTACCTGAAATTCGCCGACGAGCGCACGAGGCCGGCCTCGGACCTGCTGGGGCGGGTCCCGCTGGTCTCGCCCGCCCGGGTGGTCGATCTCGGCTGCGGGCCCGGCAACAGCACCGCGCTTCTCGCCGCGCGCTTCCCGGACGCGGCGATCACCGCCCTCGATTCCTCGCCCGCGATGCTGGAGGAGGCGCGCCGCACCCTGCCGGGCCTCACCTTCGTCGAGGCCGACCTCGCCGCGTGGGAACCGGACGCCGCGCCCGACCTGATCTTCGCCAACGCGGTGCTGCAATGGCTGCCGGACCACGCCGTCCTGCTGCCGCGCCTCGCGGGCGTCCTGGCGCCGGGCGGATGCCTCGCCGTGCAGATGCCGGACAATCTCGACGAGCCGTCCCACCGGCTGATGCGCGAGGTGGCGGCGGAGGCACCGTTCCGCGCGGCGCTGGCCGGGGCCGCCGGCGCGCGCACCACGCTCGGCACGTTCCAGGACTACGATACCTGGCTGTCGCGGGCGGGCTGCACGGTCGATCTGTGGCGCACCACCTACGTCCACCCGCTTCCCGACCATCACGGCATCGTCGAGTGGGTGCGCGCCACGGGCTTGCGGCCGTTCCTGGCGCCCTTGAGCCCAGAGCAGCAGGCCGCCTATCTCGCCCGCTACGAGGCGGCCCTGCGCGAGGCCTACCCGGCGCAAGGTGACGGGCGGGTGCTGCTGCCCTTCCCGCGGCTGTTCCTGGTGGCGCGGCGGGCCTGACGCGGGCCCCCGCCCGGTCCGTCGCGGAGCGCTCGGGAAGAGCGCGAGCCCCATCCTCCGCCGCCGGGGATGACAACCGCCGCACGGCTCGACATCGCGGCCGGAAAAGACCAGTCTTGTCCAGTCGGGCGGGGCGGTGCACCAATCTCCGCAAGACGAGAAGAGATGTGAGATCGGTACAGCGTGCGTCGCCACACCGCGGCCGTTCGGCCGCCGGTGCACAGAAGGGACGGCTTCCCCACGGAAGCGCCCCCTCTCCCGCGTGGAGGAGATTCCGACGATGAGACTGTCTTCACTCGCCGCAGCGGCCTCGCTGCTCCTGGTCGTAACACCCGCCCTCGCGCAGGGCACGCCGGCGCAACGGGCCGCCTGCACCTCGGACGCGATGCGCCTGTGCGCGTCCCACATCCCGAATGTCGGGGCGATCGCCTCCTGCCTGCGGCGCGAGAAGGCGAGCCTCAGCGCGGCCTGCCGCACCGTGATGGACGCCTCCGAGGCCCCGGCCCAGCGCACCGCCGAGGCGCAGAGGGCACCCGAGCCGCGGATGATCCCGCGCAGGATGGTGCGGTCCGGCGTGGTCGCCCGGGCAGAGGCGCGGACTATGGGCCGGCGCGCGGGTCCGCGCCGTATCGCGGCCCAGCCCAGGACAGTCCGCTACGCCGCCGTGCGGCACCGGGCCGGGACGGGGCGGATGGCCGGCTTCGCGGGCCTCGGCGGCCGCTCCTCGGAGATGCGTCAGGCCATGTACTGGATGAACCGGCTCGGCGGGCTCAGCGGCATGATGGGCGGCATGGCCGGCATGACGGGGGGCATGGGCGGCGGGGGCATGTCCCTCGACACCATCCGCGACGTGCGCATCGGCGACATCATGAGCATGATGGAGTGAGGCATGGTCCGGACGATGACGTCCGGACCGCGCGGCACGAACCGGACTCACGGCCCGGATCGGCGGGGTCCAGCCCCGCCGCAACCTCAGGCGGCCGGCGCCTCGTCGCTCGGAAGCGAGGCCGTCTCGGCGGCCTCGGCCTTGAGCCGCCGCCGGTACTGGTTGGCGCCGATCGGGATCGCGCAGAGATAGCCGAGGCTGAGCAGCGCCAGGATCTCGAACGGGAAGCTGATCAGCAGCCCGAACGCCGCCACCGTCACGACGAAGATCGGCAGCACGTATTCCCGCGGCACGCGCTTGCCGACGGTCTTGCCCGAGAAGGTCGGCACCGTGGAGATGACGAGGAGCGCGATCACCAGCATGTAGATCAGCGCCACCGGCGCGAGACCCGGCACCATCTCGAAGCCGAGGAAGTGCAGGTAGAGCGGCAGCATCACCGTCAGCGCGCCGGCCGGGGCCGGCATGCCGACGAAGAAGTTCTTCTTCCATTCCGGCCGGTTGGGATCGTCCAGCATCACGTTGAAGCGGGCGAGGCGCAGCGCCATCGCGATGGCGAAGATCAGGGCGACGATCCAGCCGAGCGACTTCAGGTTGTGCAGCACGAAGCTGTAGAGGATCAGCGCCGGGGCGCAGCCGAAATTGACGAAGTCGGCGAGCGAGTCGAGCTCGGCGCCGAAGCGCGAGGTACCCTTGAGCAGGCGGGCGACCCGCCCGTCCACGCCGTCGAGCACCGCGGCGGCGACGATCGCGATCACCGCCGGCTCGAACTTGCCCTCGAAGCCGAACCGCACGGCGGTGAGCCCGAGGCAGACCGCCATCAGGGTGATCATGTTGGGGATGATCATCCGTACCGGCACCGGCTTGAACCGGCGCGGTTTGGGCTCGTTCGGCTCGGGCGCGAAGGGCGGGAAGAGGTCGTCCATGCGGGTCCCCTCCCTGTCAGACGCGGCGGAACTGCCGCACCGGGCCGGTCCCGCGCAGGTCGGCGAGCACGGTCTCGCCCGCCACCGCCTTCTGGCCGAGGCCGACCAGCACCCGGGTACCCGCCGGCAGGTAGACGTCGACCCGCGAACCGAAGCGGATCAGGCCGAACCGGTCGCCGACGGTGAGGTCGTCGCCGGGCTTGACCCAGTCGACGATACGGCGCGCCACGAGGCCGGCGATCTGCACCACGCCGATCCGCACCGGCTCGCCGTTCTGGCGCGTCTCGATCACGAGCCCGTTGCGCTCGTTGTCCTCGCTCGCCTTGTCGAGCTCGGCGTTGAGGAAGAGGCCCGGGGTGTAGTGGACCTGGTCGATGCGGCCCGTGACCGGCACCCGGTTCACGTGGCAGTCGAACACGTTCATGAACACCGAGATCCGCAGCATCGGCACGGAGGGCAGGTCGAGCTCGGAGGGGGGCAGCACGGTGCTGATCAGGTTCACCCGCCCGTCCGCCGGGGAGATCACCAGGCCGTCGCCGACCGGCACGATCCGCTCGGGGTCGCGGAAGAAGTAGCAGACCCAGAGAGTGAGCAGCAGGAAGATCCAGCCGAGGAACTGGACGAAGGTGCCGGCGAGCACCGTCAGGACGATGCCGATCGCGATGAAGGGATAGCCCTCCTTGTGGATCGGCACCAGCACGCGGCGGATCGTCTCGAACAGGTCGGTCATAAGTCCTCGGATGGTCCTCGGGCCTGTCGCCGGCCGCGAACGCGCCGGTTCAGCGCCCGCGGATGGCAGGCGCATGGCTTCACGTCAATTGTCAGATCGGCGCGGATCGCCTCACGACACCGCGGCCGGCTCCGGCGCCTTCGCCACGGGGCCCGGGATCTCCCCCGGCTCCAGATGCGTGCGCAGGCTCGTCCCTTCTTCCGCTTCCGCCCGCTTCAGCGCCTCGCGGGCCGCGTCGGCCTCGCGCTGGCGGTTCCACATCGCCGCGTAGACGCCGCCTTGCGCCAAGAGCGCCAGATGGGTGCCGCGCTCGGCGATGCGGCCCTGGTCGAGGACGATGATCTCGTCGGCACTGACCACCGTCGACAGGCGGTGGGCGATGACGAGGGTCGTGCGGCCGCGGCTCACCCGGTCGAGGGCGTCCTGGATCTCGCGCTCGGTGAAGGAGTCGAGGGCCGAGGTCGCCTCGTCGAGGACGAGGATCGGCGGCCCCTTCAGGATGGTGCGGGCGATGGCGACGCGCTGCTTCTCGCCGCCCGAGAGCTTCAGGCCCCGCTCGCCGACCGGCGTGTCGTAGCCCTCCGGCAGCGCGGCGATGAAGCGGTCGATCTGGGCCAGCTGCGCCGCCTCGCGCACCTCCTCCTCGGAGGCCTCCCAGCGGCCGTAGCGGATGTTGTAGCCGATCGTGTCGTTGAACAGCACCGTGTCCTGCGGCACCATCCCGATCACGGCTCGCAAAGAGTCCTGCTGCACCGCGGCAATGTCCTGCCCATCGATCGTGATGCGCCCCGATTGCGGCTCGTAGAACCGGAACAGCAGCCGCGACAGCGTGGATTTCCCGGCGCCCGAGGGCCCGACGATCGCCACGGTGCGGCCCGCCGGCACCGTAAAGCTGATGCCGCGCAGGATCGGCCGCTCCGGCACGTAGGCGAAGTGCAAGTCCTCGAACCGCACCACCGCCTCGCCGATCGCGAGCGGGGCGGCGCCCGGCCGGTCCGCGATCTCCGGGTTGCGGTGCAGGATCTTGAACATGTCGTCGATGTCGATCAGCGCCTGCTTGATCTCGCGGTAGATCATGCCCATGAAGTTGAGCGGCATCGAGAGCTGCACCAGCATGGTGTTGACCAGCACGAAGCCGCCGATCGTCGCCCGTCCGGCCATGATGTCGCGGGCGGCCAGCCACATCACCACGCTCATGCCGATCGTGAAGATCACCGCCTGGCCGGCGTTCAGCACCGCGAGCGAGACGTAGGTCTGGGTCGAGGCCTTCTCGTAGCGGGCCATCGACTGGTCGTAGCGAGCGGTCTCGCGGGTTTCCGCACCGAAGTACTTCACCGTCTCGTAGTTGAGCAGCGAATCGACCGCCTTGGTGTTGGCGTCGGTATCGGAATCGTTCATCCGCTTGCGGATGGCGATGCGCCACTCCGTGGCCTTGTAGGTGTAGCCGAGATAGGCCGCCACCATGACCAGCACGACGACCGAGTAGGAGAGGTCGAACTCGTAGGCGAGCGTGCCGAGCACCAGCAGGAACTCGACGATGGTCGGCACCAGCGTCAGCACCATCAGGCGCGAGAGTTCCTCGATGCCGTTGCGCCCGCGCTCCAGCACCCGGGTCAGGCCGCCGGTCTTGCGCTCCAGGTGGAAGCGCAGCGACAGGCGGTGCATGTGCTGGAAGGTCTGGAGCGCCAGCCGCCGCACCGCGTGCATCGCCACCTTGGCGAACAGCCCGTCGCGCACCTGGGTCAGCAGCGCCATGGCGATCCGGGCGGCGCCGTAGAGCAGGATCATCAGGGCCGGCGCGGCCCAGATCCCGGTCGGGACGGCCTCTTCCTTGCCTCCCACCGCGGCCACCAGCGCATCGGTCGCCCACTTGAAGGTGAACGGCATCGCCAGGGTGACCACCTTGGCGACGAGCAGCAGGCCGAAGGCGACGAAGACGCGGCGCTGCAGGTCGGGCCGGCCGTGTGGCCAGAGATAGGGCCACAGGCGGCGGTAGGTGGCGACGAGGCCGGGCCGCTCGGGCTCGGCCGGATGGTTCGGGTCAGTGGACAAGGGACCGGTTCCGGACGGGATCGGCGCCGCATATAGGCCAGGACGGCACGGGGAGACAGCGCGCCCGACGCGGCCCGGCCCTGCGGCGAGCCTGTCCGCGCGGCGGCAAGGCACCGGAAACCCGCGCGACACATCCGCGAAACCCGCCTAGAACGACGGCCTTCCGGCCAGGCCGGCGTCGCGCGTCCCCTCCCGCATGTCCGGGTCGTCCATGCTGCTCCCGTCCTCCCGCGATGTTCGGCGCCCGCGCACCGGGCCGGCCCTGCTGCCCGTGCACGCGCCCCCGTCCTGGGCCGGGGGCTCGACGGTCGCGGTCCTCGAACGCTGCCTCGCCCGCTGGCGCCGCTACAAGGCGTCGACCGTCGATCCGGAGGCCTCGGTCCATGACGACATGCTGGTCGATACGCCGGAGGGCCGGGCGCATTACCGGGCCGTCGGCCTCTCGGCCCTGCGCCTGATCACCGAGGCGATGCTGCTGACCGGGCGCACCGAGCCGACGCACATCCTCGACCTGCCCTGCGGCGGGGGCCGGGTGACACGCCACCTCGTCAAGTTCTTCCCCGAGGCCGAGATCGCCGTCGCCGACCTCGACGCCCGCAAGGTGGCGGACGTGGTGGCGCAGTTCGGCGTGACCGAGATCACCGGCAGCAAAGTCTTTTCCGCAGCCCTGCCCGGATCCTACGACCTGATCTTCGTCGGCTCGCTGGCGACCCATTTCGACGCGGCTTTGTTCGCCCGGTCGGTGAACGTGATGATCGACGCGCTCTCGCCCGGCGGCGTGCTGGTCCTGACCTCGGCGGGACGCAACTGGGCCGCCCTGTCGGGGGTGCAGGATCGCGATGCGGGGCTGGTGCCCTTGCGCTGGTGGCGGGCGGCCCTGTCGCTCGTCGGCGGGCCGAAGGTCTCCGACCGCCTGCGCGTGCTGGAGAGCGACTACGCCCGGCACGGCTTCGGCTACACCGAGGTGCGCAGCTGGACCAAGCTCTACGGCCAGAGCTACGGCGGCAGCTACGCGGCGCCGTCCTGGCTGATGCGGCTGGTCGAGGAGCGGAAGGACGCGCTGGTGATCGGCCTCAAGGAGCGGGGCTTCGACAACCTCCTCGACGCGACGCTGATCCAGCGGGCCGGCTGACCGGAGTCAGCCGGGGCTCTCCGGCTCCCGCGCCTGCGGCGCCTCGCCGGGCAGCACGAAGACCTGGCCGGGATAGATCCGGTTCGGGTCGCGGATCTGGCGCTGGTTGGCGTCGAAGATCACCGTGTAGCGCAGGCCCTTGCCGTAGGCCCGGCGGCTGATGCTCCACAGGTTGTCGCCGCGGATCACCTTCGCGGTGCTGATGCCGGGCACGAACACCGCGCCGGACTCGGCGGAACCGTGCGCCACCTCCGCGCCGGGCGCCCGCGCGGGAGCCAGGGCCGTGGCCGTCGCGCCCGCTGGCGGAACGGTCGCGGAGGGAGCCACCGCGACCATCGGGCCGCCCGCCGGGGCGCCGCGCACCAGAGGCTGGCGCGCCGGCGCCTCGGCCGCACCGGTGGTGGCCGGCCCGAGGTTCGGCGGCACCGCGAAGGCGGTCTCGGCGCGGGTCTTGACCGCTCCGGAGGCGGGATCGACCTGATCGATCCGCACCCGGTAGTCGCCGGGCTTGACCCCGCGCCCGATCGTGAAGGCGACGCGGCCATCCGGCCCCGCCTGGCCTGGCGCTACCAGCGTGTCGTTGAGGTAGAGACGCAGATCCGCCTTCGGGGCGCCCTGCGCCGTGACGTAGAGCCGCCCGCCCGGCTCGGCATCGACGCCCACGACCTTGACCGGCCGGGGACCGGACGGCGGCGCGGGCTTGGTCTCGGGCCTGGTCTCGACCTTGGCCTCCGCCTTGGCGGCGGGCTCCGGCAGCGAGAGCACCGCGGTCGGCTGGCCGGGCGTCGTCACGGCGACGAGGGGCTTGGTGCGGCGGTCCTGCGCCACCACCACCACGGCGCTGGCCTGGCTGGAGGCCGTGGCGCCGTCCGGCGCGGTACTGCGCAGGGTGATCTCGTGGCTGCCGGGCGGCAGGACCGGGGGTACCAAAGCGAAGTTGCCGGCGGCATCGGCCGTGGTCCGGGCGAAGGGCTGGCCGTCGCGCAGCATCTCGACCTCGGCCCCGGGCCGGCTGCGCCCGGCGACGACGCTCGCCCCGTCGGGCTCGACCCGGATGACGTCGAAGGACGGCGCAACACCCGCCGCGGCGGGGATCTCGGGCTTGGCCGGCAAGGCGGCGAGCGGCGCCACGGCAGGCGCGGGCGCCGGCGCCGAGAGGGTTGCCGACGGCGAGGTCGTCGTCGGATCCGTCTCCGGCGAGGCGAGCGAGAACAGCCGCGTGCCGCTCGCCGCGACCCCGATGAGCACGAACCCGGCGACGAGGCCGACGGCCGCGAGGACGATGCCCCTCCGCAACTCGGTCGTCATGGCGCAACACTCCCGCTCACGGGTCCTCCCGGCCGATGGTCTCGAACGATTGCGCGACCTTTCGCCTCCGGTCGACACGCCCACGCCATCGCCCTCATATTAACAGGACTGGCGGGGCGAGACCACGCGGCGCGAATCGCGCGGCTCGGCCGGAAACTTGCCTCGTGAAGGCGATGCGTGGAACGGCCGGTTTCGGCTGCGAACGGTGCGGAGACTCGATGCGGACGGTTTGCGTGTATTGCGGCTCGGGGTTCGGCACCGATCCGGTCTTCGAGGCGGCCGCGCGGGCGCTGGGGCGCCACCTGGCGGAGGCCGGCATCGCCCTGGTCTATGGCGGCGGCAATGTCGGGCTGATGGGCACGGTGGCGCGGGCGGTGCTCGACCATGGCGGCCACGTCACCGGCATCATCCCGGACTTCCTGAAGTCGCGCGAGCGCATGCTCGACGACGTGCAGGAGACCATCGTGGTCTCCGACATGCACACCCGCAAGAAGCTGATGTTCGATCGCTCCGACGCCTTCGTGGCCCTGCCGGGCGGCATCGGCACCCTGGAGGAGCTGGTCGAGCAGATGACCTGGTCGCAGCTCGGCCAGCACGCCAAGCCGATCATGCTGCTCTCGGTGGCCGAGTTCTGGGGCCCGTTCCTCGCTCTTCTCGACCACATGCGCCGCACCGGCTTCATCCGCGAGGGTCTGGATCTCAGCTACCTCGTGGCCGAGGAGCCGGACCAGGTGGTGCCGATGCTGCGCGAGGCGATCCGCAAGACGGCGCCGCGCCCGGAGGCCGAGGCGCTGATCGAGGAGAAGTTCTGAGCCTGCGACGGCTCATCGACGGACCTGTTCCCTCCGCATCGTCCCGGGACCGCGAGAGCGGAACCCGGGACCGACGGCGGCAGGCCTGTCGCGTGCGGTGAGGTCGCGGGTCGGCAGACTCTGTCGAGCAGGCTGGAAACGCGCTCAGCCGAGCCGAGCCGGCAGGCGCAGGAAGCCGCGGAAGCGCACCCGCTGCGAGCGCTCGCCTGCGCCGTCGAGGCGGTAATCCGGGAAGCGGGCGAGGAAGCGCCCGAGGGCGATCCGGCCCTCCAGCCGGGCCACCGCCATGCCGACGCATTGGTGGATGCCGCTCGCGAAGGCGAGGTGGCGGTTGGGGTCGCGGGCGACGTCGAAGCCGTCGGGGTCGGGGAACTGCGCCGGGTCGCGGTTGGCGGCGCCGATGCAGAGCGTGATCTGGGTGCCGGCCGGGAAGTCGCGCCCGCCCATCGCGAAGCCCGTGGTGGCGACGCGGTTGCCGAGCTGGTTCGAGCTCTCGAAGCGCAGGACTTCCTCCACGCCTCTCCGCATCAGGTCCGGTTCGGCGAGGAGCCGCGCCCGCGCCTCCCTCCGCTCATCGAGGAGGTGCAGCCCGTTGCCGATCAGGTTGGTGGTAGTCTCGTGCCCGGCATTGAGGATGAAGATGCAGTTCTGCAGCAACTCCTCCGGCGAGAGCCGCTCGCCGCCGACCTCGCCCTGGATCAGGCGGGTGAGGATGTCCTTGTCCGGGTCGCCCGGGTGCCGGCGACGGTCCTCGACGAGACGGTCGAGATAGGCCAGGAACTCGGTCACCGCCCGGTTGCCGGCGGCCTCGACCTCGGCGGAGAGCACCGGCTCGAGGGCGCCGAGGATCGCCAGCGACCAGTCCCGCAACGGCCCGCGCTCCGCCCGCGGCACGCCGAGCAGGTTGCCGATCACCTCGACGGGGATCGCGGCGGCGAAGTCCTCGATCAGGTCGATCCGTCCGCGCGCCTCGGCCGCGTCGAGCAGGCCATCCACCAGCGCGACGATGCCGGCCTCCATCGCGGCGACCGCCCGGGGGTTGAGCGCGCCGGCGATGATGCGCCGGACCCGCGTGTGGCGCGGCGGGTCGTTGAAGACCAGGCTCGTGGTGTGGTGGCGGTAGAGCGGGGAGGCTCCCTCGTCCTCGAGCCGGAACTTGGCCCCGAACTCGACGGTCTTGTCCGAGCTGAAGGTCGCGGCGTCCTTGTAGACCCGCTCCAGGTCGGCGTAGCGCGAGAGCAGGATCCGCGCCTCGCCCGAAGGACCCCGGCCCATCGCGTGGACCGGGGCATGCTCGCGGAGCGCTGCGTAGACGGGATACGGGTTCTCGATGAACCCGTCCGGCAGGCGCCGCAGGTCGAACCCCTCGGCGAGGGCGGAGTCGCTCATCTGGCTCACCCGCGCCCGTTGGGGGCGCAGGCCGGGTTCATCGGCAGGAACGCCTCGGCTTGCGGGATGGTGCGCAGCACCTCGTAGAGGTCCCACGGGCCCTTGCTCGCGGACGGCTCCTTCGCCCGGTAGAGCACGGGGTCGTAGAGGAGGCGCCCATCGGCCCTCAAGGTGGCGGGGTGGTCGAAGAACGCCACCGGCAGGCTCCGCATGGCGGCGTTCGCCGCGACCGCCTCGTCGGTACCGGCCTTGTCGATCCCCTTCAGGTAGTGGGTGACGGCGGTATAGATCAGCGCCTGGTTCTTCGTCGGCATCGCGCCGGTGCGCTCCTGGAAGCGCTTGGCGAAGGTGCGGGCGGCGTCGTTCTGGTCCCAGTAGAAGGCTTCCGAGAAGGTCAGGCCGTGCGCCACCGGCAGGCCGAGGCCCTTGATGTCGGTGACGTAGACGAGGAAGCCCGTCAGCGTCTGGCGCCCGCTCGTCAGGCCGAACTCGTCGGCCTGCTTGACCGCCTTGGTGAAATCGTCGCCGACGCTCGCGAAGCCGACCACGTCCGCCCCGGAACTCTGGGCCTGGAGCAGGAAGGACGAGTAGTCGGCGGTGTTGATCGGGTGGCGCGAGGTGCCCACCACCTTGCCGCCCAGCGATTCGACGACCGTGGTCGCCTCCTTCTGCAGCGCGTGGCCGAAGGCGTGGTCGACGGTGATGAAGTACCAGGTCTTGCCGCCGCGCTCGAACACCGCCCGCGCCGTGCCGGCGGTGAGCGCGTGGGTGTCGTCGGTCCAGTGCGAGCTGACGGGCGAGCAGGTCTTGGCGGTGAGGTCGGAGGTCGCCGCCGCGGTGATCATCACCGTGCGGTTCTTCTCCTTGGCGACCGCCTGGACGGCGAGCGCGATCGCCGTCACCGGCAGGTCGACGATGGCGTCGACCCTGTCGACGTCGTACCAGCGCCGGGCGATGCTGGAGGCCACGTCCGGCTTGTTCTGGTGGTCGGCCGAGACGATCTCGACCGGCTTGCCCCGCACCGTCCCGCCGAAATCCTTCGCCGCCATCTCGGCCGCCGCCACCGAGCCGCGCCCGCCGCTATCGGCATAGGGCCCCGAGAGGTCGGTGAGGACGCCGATCCGCACCACGTCGTCGGAGATCTGCGCCGCGGCCGGTCCGGCAAGGAGACCGGCGAAAGCCGCGAGGGTCAGGGCGGCCCCGCACAGGCGGGTGGCGAATCGGTTCATCGGTCGGCTCCTCCCGGCGCCCGCGTCGTCCGCGCCTGGTCGCCGTGTCATCACGCCTGCCTTCACAGCCGATCCGCGCCGGCCTGGCAAGGGATTCCGTCGAGAGATTTCGCCGAGAGCGTCGTCCTCGCCAAATCGTCGGCGTCGGCCGCACCGCCCTGCGGGAGAACCGGACGAGAGGACGGCGCCGATCTGTTGTGGGATATCGAGTTGTGGGATCTTGGGCGGGGACGGAAGGCAAGTTACGATGGCGGTTGCCGCAAGGTCCAGCCGCGCCGGTTGTTAGAAGCTGTCCCGGCACTTCATCGAGAGCCATCGAGGTCGCCCGTATGCTGAAGCCCAAGCCGAGCCTCGGCCTTCTCGCCGACCTGCTCGACGGCCTCGACATCGGCCTGTGCGTCTTCGACGCCGAGGACCGGACGCTCGCCTGGAACCAGGCCTTCCTGTACTTCTTCCCCGAGCATGACGGTTTCGTCCATGTCGGCGAGCATTACCGCGAGAACCTGCTGAGGTTCTATCGCACCCGCCTGACCTCCGACGAGCTCCACTACGTCGAGGAATACGTCGCGAGCGGGATCGCCCGCCACCAGGCCCAGACCCGACCGTTCGAGTTCGAGCATCGCGGCACCTGGCTGCAGGTCTCGGCCCAGACCATCCCGGGCCTCGGCCGCCTGCGGCTGTGGCGGCAGATCACCCGGGAGGTCGAGTCCTCCCCCCGCCCCAGCGCCGCGGATCTCCGCATCGGCGCGCCGGACGGCATCGCGGCGGCGAATGCCGACGGGCGCATCGTCTCGGCCAACTGGCAGTTCGGCCAGCTCTACGGGCTGCCCCCGGGCGAGGCCGTGGGCCTGACACTCGAATCCGTGGTGGCTCAGGCCTGGCAGAACGCCGACAGCGACGCGCCGGCCCAGCTCCTGGCGCACTTGCGCGAATCCCAGCGTTTCGCGGGGGCGCCGTTCGAGGTGCCGCTGCCGGGCGAGCGCTGGATCCGGGTGATCGAACGGGTGCGCGAGGGCGGGGAGCGCACCGGCTTCCACTTCGACATCAGCGCGCTCAAGCGCGAGCAGGTGGCGCTCAGGGCCGAAGGGGCCGAGGCCCGCCGGAGCGCGAGTCATTTCCGCGGCATCATCGAGCACGCGCCCGCCGGGATGCTGGTGGTCGATGCCGAAGGCCGGCTGGTCGAGGCGAACCGCGCCTTCCGGTCCGCCCTCGGGGACGGGGCGGACCCCGTCGGGCGGCCGCTCGCCACCCTCGTCCTGCCGGAGGATGCCGACGTGCTGGCGGAGATGGTGGCGGAGGTAAGGACCCTGGCGGCCGAGGGTCGCGGGCCGGCGGTGCGCGAGATGCGCTTCCCCCGCCGGGATGGCAGCCCGATGTGGGCCCGGGTCTCGGCGGTGCGCCTGCACCTGCCGCCGAACCCGGCCGCAACGCTGCTCCAAGTCGAGGACATCACCGCCCGGCGGGAGGCCGAGCGGCGCATCGCCCACATGGCGCGCCACGACGCGCTCACCGACCTGCCGAACCGCACCCACTTCCGCGAGCGCCTCGACTTGCTGCTCAGGCAGGGCGCCGGCGCGATCCTGTGGCTCGACCTCGACCGGTTCAAGGTCGTCAACGACACGCTCGGCCACGCCGCCGGCGACACGCTCCTGTGCGAGGTCGCCCGGCGCCTGCGGGCCGCCCTGCGGTCCGGCGACACGATCGCCCGGCTCGGCGGCGACGAGTTCGCGGTGCTCCTCGACGACGGCGACCCGCTGGCGGCGTCGCAGGCGGCCGCCCGGCTGATCGCGGCGATGCAGGCGCCGGTCACCGTCGCCGGCCGGTCGATGCATGTCGGGGTCAGCATCGGCGTCGTGCTCGTCCCCTGCCACGGCGGCGACGCCGACACCCTGATGGCCCGGGCCGACCGGGCGCTCTACGGCGCCAAGGCCGCCGGCCGCAGCACCTTCCGGCTCTACGACCCGGGCATGGACGAGGCGGTCGCCGAGCAGCACGGCCTCGAGCTCGACCTGCGCCTCGGCCTGGAGCGCGGCGAGTTCGAGCTGCATTACCAGCCGATCGTCACGGCGGCCGAGCGGCGGGTCGTCTGCCGCGAGGCGCTGGTGCGCTGGCGCCACCCGACCCGCGGCCTGGTGGCGCCGGCCGCCTTCATCCCCCTCGCCGAGGCGACCGGCCTGATCGACCGCCTCGGCACCTGGATCCTGCGCCGGGCCTGCTGCGACGCGGCCGGCTGGGCCGACGGCACCCGGGTCGCGGTCAACGTCTCGGCCGCGCAGGTGCGGCACGGGCTCCTGATCGCCGCCGTCCAGTCCGCCCTGCGCGAATCCGGCCTCGCGGCGGACCGGCTCGAGATCGAGATCACCGAGAGCCTGCTGATCGACAGCGAGGCCGCCGACCTGCTCCTGGCACTCCGCCGCCACGGGGTGCGCATCGCGCTCGACGATTTCGGCACCGGCTACTCGTCCCTGAGCTACCTGCGCCGCTTCCCCTTCGACGCGATCAAGATCGACCGCTCCTTCATCGCCGACATCGCCGATCCCGACACGGCCGCGATCGTGCGCGCGGTGGTCGGCATCGCGGCCCAGCTCGGCGCGACGATCACCGCCGAGGGCATCGAGACCGAGGCTCAGCTCGCGGCGGTGCGGCAGGAGGGGTGCACGGAGGCGCAGGGCTACCTGTTCGGCCGGCCGGTGCCGCTGGAGGACGGGCTGACACCGGCCCAAGACGCGGTCTGAGACGCGGTCTGATCACGCCCGCCGCGGCCGGCACCTCACCCCGCCTCGCCCCGAAACACCTCCTCCATCTCCCGCCGGAAGCGGATCGCCGGGTCGTCGGCCGAGAACGAGACGTCGTCCCACGAAACCGGCCGGCCGGCGGCGACCGGGCGGGTGAGGGTGAGGCCGTGGGCGAGGCCGATCGGCAGGCCGCCGGCCCGGAGCGAATCCCGCGCCGGCATCAGCCGGCCGTAGACGGTGTAGCCCCCCTCCCCGTCCAGACGCTCGCCGGCCTTCAGGTCGCGCTTGGCCGTCGCCACCACGTCGCCGGAGAAGCCCCGCGTGGTCCCCGTCGCCTCGCCTCGGACCGCGATGCTGGCGACGGAGAGCCCGAGCTCGAGCCCGATCAGGTGATAGGGCTTGTACATCGCGCTGTACCGCCCGCTCGGATCGGTCTTCAGGCCGTACTCCGAAAAGCACTTGCGGACGTAGTCGGAAGGCGCCTCGAAGGTGGCGTAGACGCCCCAGCGCAGGTCGCGAAAGACCGGGCGGCCGTCGCGCTCCAGGGACGACACCACCTCGACGGTGCCGTCCGCCGGCAGGACGCCGCCGGCGGCCGCCGGCCGCAGCAGGGTCGGCAGGTCGTCGACGCCGCAAGCCGGGAAGGCGAGGCCGGCGGGCGGGGGGGTCAGATCGCAGGCATTGGCCACCGCCGCCATCTCCAGCGCCGACTTGGTGCCGTCGAGGAAGGAGTTGAACATCTGCGGGTTGAAGTCGCCGCCGGCGACCTGCTCCTCTGTGAAGCCGTAATGGCCCCAGACCGTGTCGGGGGTCGAGGCGTGGTAGACCGGCAGGTACTTCGTGCCCTTGCCGGCGCAGACCACCCGGAAGCCCGCCGTGCGGGCCCAGTCGACGATCTCGGCGATCAGCGCCGGCTGGTCGCCGTAGGCGAAGGAGTAGACGATGCCGGCCTCGGCCGCCCGGCGTGCGATGAGGGGACCGGCGAGCGCGTCGGCCTCGACATTGACCATCACGATGTGGCGGCGGTGCCGGCAGCAGGCGAGGGCGTGGCGGATGCCGGCGCCCGGATGGCCGGTCGCCTCGACGATCACCTCGATCCCGTCCGAGGCGATCAGGCCCTCGGCATCGTCGGTGAGGACGGTCGTGCCCTGGCGCATCGCCTCGGCGACGCTCCTCGCCTCGTACTGCTCCGCCGGCCAGCCGACCCGGGCCAGCGCGGCGCGCGCCCGCTGCGGATCGAGATCGGCGATGCCGACGACGTGCAGCCCCGGCGCGCGCGGCGCCTGCGAGAGGAACATCGAGCCGAACTTGCCGGCCCCGATCACCCCGATCCGCACCGGATTGCCGGCTTCCGCCCGCGCGGCGAGCTTGTGGTACAGGCTCATGTCCCCTCCCGGGGCGGCGCGGCCGCCCTGTCGATCTGTCGGCGCTCGGAGGGCGCCGTTGCGTGAACCGTCACGGATCGGCAGCATAAGGTCAACTGGGCCGGAAGCGGGCGGGGGATCGGAGACGGGCATGACGATCACGCTGACGCGCGCGAAGCTGGTTCCGGAACTCGTGGTCGCCGACCTCGGGCTGAGCCTGCGGTTCTGGATCGGCCTGATCGGCTTCCGGATCGCCTACGACCGGCCGGAGAACGGCTTCGCCTATCTCGACCTCGGCGGGGCGCAGGTGATGCTGGACCAGTACAACCCCTCCGCCCGTCACTGGCTGACCGGACCGATGGAGCGGCCGTTCGGTCGCGGCATCAATTTCCAGATCGAGGTCGCGGCGGTGGAGCCGGCCCTGGCGCGGCTGGAGGCAGCCGGGTGGCCGCTGTTCATGGCGGTCGAGGATGCGTGGTATCGAGCCGGCGACGTCGAGGTCGGGCAGCGCCAGTTCCTGGTGCAGGATCCGGACGGCTACCTGCTGCGCCTCGGGGCGAAACTGGGCGAGCGGGCAGTGGTCGGGAAGGGATCATGACTCCGGTCCGCATCCGCGCCATTGACCACTTCGTGCTGGTCGTTCTCGACATCGACGCGACGGTGGCGTTCTACCGACGCACCCTCGGCCTTGAGGCGCGCGAGATCGCGCCCAAGCGCTGGGCGTTGCATTTCGGGTCCCAGAAGATCAACCTCCAGCAGCTGCATGCGAGCGTCGATCCGCAGACCCGCCGCCCGAGCCGCGGCTCCGGGGATTTCTGCCTGCTGACCGATACGCCGCTCGTTGAGGTCGTCGCCCACCTGACGCGGGAGGGCGTCGCGATCGTTGAAGGGCCGATCGAGCGCACGGGCGCGACCGGCCGGATCCTGTCGGTCTACTTCTACGATCCCGACGAGAACCTGGTCGAGGTGAGCAATCTCATCGGCTGAGGGAAGGCGCGCTGGCGGTCGTCAGATCTCGATCTCCGTTCCCACCTCCATCACCTGCCGGGTCGGCACGCAGAAGAAGGCGCCGGTGCGCTCGCCGTTGCGCATCATGAAGGCGAACAGGGTCTCGCGCCACGCCGCCATGCCCTGATGATTGCGCTTCGGGATGATCGTCTCGTGGCCGACGAAGACCGTCACGTCCTCGACGAAGTCGGCCGGCAACCCGCGATGGGCCACCGCGCAAGCGAGCCCCTGCGGGATCGAGGCGTCCTCCATGAAGCCGTAGCGGAGCGTCACGCGGTAGAGATCGGGGGCGATGCGGATCACCTCGGCGCGCTCGGCTTCCGGCACCACCGGCATCTCCTCGTAGAGGGCAGTGACGATGGTGCAGCGGGACGGCAGGGCGTGGCTGCGCTCCAGGAAGCGGGTCATGTGGAGCGGGATGCCCTTGGTGGCCGCCGACAGGAAGGCCGCCGCACCGGGCAGGCGGATCGGCGGGTCGTCGCGCAAGGACGCCAGGAACACCGCCTCGTCCTGGCGGGCGCCGACCCGGTAGGCCTCGATCAGCCGGGTGCCCTGGAGCCAGGTCAGCATCGTCACGGCGACGATCGCGGTGAGCACCAGGGGATACCAGCCGCCCTCGAGCACCTTCACGCTGTTGGCCGACAGGAACACGAGGTCGATCCCCAGGAACAGCCCGTTGACCAGGAGGACGAGGATCAGGTTGTAGCCCCAGCGCCGGGCGATCAGGCCGGCGAGCAAGGTGGTGATCGCCATCAGCAGCGAGACCGCGATGCCGTAGGCGCCGGCGAGCGCGTCCGAGGTCTCGAAGATCAGGACGGCGCTCAAGGTGGCGGCGGCGAGCAGCCAGTTGACGATCGGCACGTAGATCTGGCCGCGCTCGTCGCGGGCGGTGTGGATGATGCGGATGTAGGGCAGGAAGCCGAGCTGGACCGCCTGCTGGGTCAGCGAGAACACCCCCGAGATGATCGCCTGCGAGGCGATGACGGTGGCGACCGTCGCGAGGCCGATCAGCGGGTAATGCGCCCAGTCGGGGCTGAGGCGGTAGAACGGGTTCTCGATCGCGTCGGGCTCGGCGAGCAGCACCGCGCCCTGACCGAAATAGTTGATGACCAGAGCCGGCAGCACCAGGCCGAACCAGGCGAGCCGGATCGGCCGGGCGCCGAAATGGCCGAGATCGGCGTACATCGCCTCGCCGCCGGTCACCGCCAGGAAGGCCGCGCCGAGCATCGCGAAGCTGATCTGCCAGCCCGCATGGGTGAGGAAGTCGACCGCCTTCAACGGGTTGAGGGCATTGAGGATCTGCGGCGACTGCAGGATGCCCCCCAAGCCGAGCAGCGCCAGGACGCAGAACCACACCAGCATCACCGGCCCGAAGATCCGCCCGATGAAGGCCGCGCCCTTGCTCTGGATCAGGAACAGCCCGATCAGGATCACCAGGGTGATCGGCACCACCGCGCGGGCGAGGCCGGGCGCCTCGACCTTCAGGCCCTCGACGGCGCTGAGCACCGAGATCGCTGGGGTGATCGCCCCGTCGCCGTAGAGGAGCGCGGCGCCGATCAGCCCGACGATGAGGAGGAGGCCGGCCCAGCTGCGCGGCTCGGCGTGGCGGGCACCGAGCAGCGCCAGCATCGCCACGATGCCGCCCTCGCCGTGGTTGTCGGCCCGCAGGATCAGCACCGCATACTTGAGCGAGACGACGATGATGAGCGCCCACAGGATCAGCGACACCGCGCCGAGCACCGCGGCGGGCTCGGCCTGGCCATGACCGGCCGCCCGCACCGCCTCCTTGAAGGCATAGAGCGGGCTGGTGCCGATATCGCCGTAGACGACCCCGAGGGCGCCCAGCAGCAGGGCAGGCTTCAGCCGCCGCGCCGGCTCCTGCGCGGATGCCTGCGATGACGTGTCCTCGTCCACCGTCGCGAGCTGACCCACGGGCGCCTCCGCCGGCACGCCCGGGCGCTCCCGGCCCCGCTGCCGCGTCTAGGAACGCGGATCTCCCCGTCGGGCTCCGCCCGGCTCAGGGCTTAGGACGAAGAACCTATGCCGCAACGGCATGGCTGGCCGCACGGGAACCCGCGCGCGCGCCGGCGTTGTCCCGTCGGACAAGAGCTAACGAAGGGACCTGGCAGATGACGGAGACCGTGCTGATCGTCGGCGCGAGCGGCATCGTCGGCAGTGCCGCGGCGGCGGTGATGGGAGAGGCCGGCTGGACGGTGCTGGGGCTCGCCCGCACCCCGCCGGCGCAGCCCGGGGTCGTGCCGGTCGCCGCCGACCTGCAGGACGCCGACGGCCTCAAGGCCGCGCTCACCCCGCACCGGCCGACCCGGGTGGTGCTGTCGACCTGGATGCGCCGGCCGACCGAGGCCGAGATGATCCGGGTCAACGGCGCGATGGTACGCAACCTCCTCGACGCGCTGCGCCCGGCCGGCAGCGTGCGCCACGTCGCGCTGGTGACGGGCCTGAAGCATTATCTCGGGCCGTTCGAGGCCTACGGGAAGGGGGCGGTGCCCCAGACCCCGTTCCGCGAGGAGCAGGGACGTCTGCCGGTCGAGAACTTCTACTACGCGCAGGAGGACGAGGTCTTCGCGGCGGCCAAGCGCGATGGGTTCACGTGGAGCGTGCACCGCCCGCACACGATCATCGGCAAGGCGGTCGGCAACGCGATGAACATGGGCACCACGCTGGCGGTCTACGCCACGCTCTGCCGCGAGACCGGCCGGCCTTTCCGCTTCCCGGGCTCGCCCACCCAGTGGAACGGGCTCACCGACATGACCGATGCGCGGCTGCTCGCCCGCCACCTGCTCTGGGCCTCCACCGCGCCCCAGGCGGCAAACCAGGACTTCAACGTGGTGAACGGCGACGTCTTCCGCTGGAGCTGGATGTGGGGGCGCCTCGCCGCCTGGTTCGGCCTCGCACCGGCGCCCTTCGACGGCACGATGCGGCCGCTGGAAGAGCAGATGGCCGGCGACGCCCCGCTCTGGGCCGAGATCGCGAAGAGGCACGGTCTCGCCGAGCCGGACCTGAACCGCCTCGCCTCGGCCTGGCACACCGATGCCGATCTCGGCCGGCCGATCGAGGTCGTCACCGACATGAGCAAGAGCCGCCGCCTCGGCTTCCTCGATTACCAGCCCACCGAGGACGCCTTCACCGACCTGTTCGCGCGCCTGCGCGCCGACCGGCTGATTCCGTGATGAGCCGGGCTGGGGCTCACAAAGCACAAACCGGCCGGCTCAACCGCGGGTTGCCGCAATATAGTAGGAATTGCTTCAGATCTCGCCGTTATCGTGCTTACGGTGAGGAGATACGAGAGAATGTCCATCAGGGCGCGCGTATTCGGGGGGTTCGGTCTCATCCTCCTGCTGACGGTCGCGGTTGCGGCGATCGGGTGGCACAGCCTGACGGGCTTCGCCCGGCGGGTCGATACGGCCAATGCGGCGCAGCTGCTGGCGGGCGAGATCGGCGATCTCGCCCTCGCCACCGACCGCGCCCTCAAGAGCGACGATGCGCGCCGGGACGAGGCGCTCAAGGCGGCGATCGGGCGGGTGCGGGCCAGCGCCGGCGCCTTCTCGGGCCGCCTCGCGGACGATCCGCAGGCTGCCGCCTCGGCGGCCGGCATCGTCGGCGCCCTCGATGGGTTCGAGGCGGCCGTGAAAGCCTTCGGCACGCAGAAGGCGACGACGCGGACGCTCCAGGACCGCCACGCCGCCCTGATCGCCGAGTTGCAGACGAATGTGACCGGCATCGGCGCGGCGCAGGAGCGGCAGCTCGCCGAGGCCGGCCAGGCTCTCGAGAAGGCCCTCGCCGATCAGAAGACCGCCACCAACACCGCCGTGGTGGTGGCCTTCGCGATCCGCTCGGCGCTCGAGATGCAGGTGCTGCAGGTCGGCTTCCTGGCAGCCGACGGCGACGACGGCAAACTGGAGATGCAGTCGAAGGTGAATTCCGTCGCCGTGCTGCTGCGCCGCCTCGGTGCCATGACCTCGCTCGAGACGATCGAGCCTGCGCTGACGGCGCTCGAGGAGTATCGCGTCAAGATCGAGGAGCCGATCGGGCCCGGCGGGAAGGCTGGTCGCGGCGAGGAGCTCGCGCCGCTGTTCGGCAGCCTGATCGTGGGCCTGCGCCAGGTCGAGCAGGCGCAGAACAACGCCCAGACCGCCGCCCAGGTGACGTTGCGCCAGCAGCAGGACCGGGTCGCCTCGGGCACGAGCCTGCTCGTCGCCAGCGGCAAGGCGATCAACGCGGCCAAGGAGGCGCAGATACTGGAGCAGCGCCTGATCCTGGCCGGCGACGCCGACGCCGCCCCGGCCCTCGACGCGACCGCCGCCGAGCTGATCGAGCAGGGCGAGACGATCCTGTACGGCGACATCGACGCCGCCGCTCAAGCCGTGCTGCGCGCCCTGAACGCCAAGGTGCGCGAGTTCAAGGACAGCATCCCGGACATCGTGAAGGCGAACGAGGCGCAAGGGAAGATCTTCGCCGATCTCGACCGGCGCTCGGCCGAGCTGGTCTCGGCCGCGCAGGGCATCGGCGCGGGCGAGCTCGCCCAGCTCGGCGCCGAGCGCGACCGGGCGCTCTGGCTGCTCGCCGGCGGCGTCGGTCTCGCCTGCGCCATCGGAGCGGCACTCGCCCTGCTGATCGGGCGCGGCATCACCCGGCCGATCGACCAGCTCTCGGGCGCCATGCGGGCACTGGCCGGTGGCGATCTCGCTACCGAGGTTCCGGCGCAAGGGCGCCGCGACGAGATCGGCGCCATGGCGGGCACCGTGCGGGTGTTCCGCGAGGCCCTGCTCGCCAAGGACGAGGCCGACCGGGCGGCCGCGGCCGAGGCCGCCGCCAAGGCCGAGCGGGCGGAGCGCCTCGAGACCGTGACCCGCTCCTTCGAGGCCAACGTCGTGGCGATGACCGAGACCCTGGGCGAGGCCGCCGCCGGGATGGAGGCGACCGCCCGGGCGATGACCCAGGCCGCCGAGACCACCAACGGTCGTTCGGCCGAGGTGGCGGGCGCCGCCGAGCAGACGCTCGCCAACGTCCAGATGGTGGCGGCGGCGAGCGAGGAGCTCTCGGTCTCGATCGACGGCATCGCCGCCCAGGTGGCCCAGTCATCGGACATCGCCCGCGACGCGGTCGACCAAGCTCGCCGGACCGACGAGACGGTGCAGCGGCTGGTGAAGTCTGCCGACCAGATCGGCGACATCGTGGCCCTCATCTCCTCGATCGCCAGCCAGACCAACCTGCTGGCCCTCAACGCCACGATCGAGGCGGCGCGGGCCGGCGAGGCGGGGCGCGGCTTCGCGGTGGTGGCGGCGGAGGTCAAGGACCTGGCGAGCCAGACGAGCCGCGCCACCGCCGAGATCGCCCAGCAGATCGGCCACATCCAGGAGACCACCGGCGGCGTCGTGCAGGCGATCCGGGACATCTCCGGGGTGATCGAGCGGATGTCGGAGATCGCCGAGGGCGTGGCCGGCGCCGTCGACCAGCAGGGCTCGGCGACCCAGGAGATCGCCCGCAACGTCCAGCACGCGGCGCAGGGGACGCAGGTGGTGACGACGGGCATCGTGGCGGTGCAGCGCGAGGCCGGCAGCACGGGCGCCGCCGCCGCCGAGGTGCTCGGCGCCGCCGACCGGCTCGGCCGCTACGCCGCGGATCTCGAGCGCGAGGTGGCGGTGTTCCTGAAGGGGGTGAAGGCGGCCTGAGCCCCGACCGTTCCGGTCGGAAGCGAAAGCAAACGAAGGGGGCGGACGGGGGCAGACCCGTCCGCCCCCTCACTGCATGTCGGCACGGAATCGCAGGCCCCGACTGCGAGACCGAAAAAACGCCCTTGCGGAGCAGGATCAGGCGCCGACCCGCACCGTCAGCGCGCCCAATCCCCCCAACTCCGCCCGCACCACGTCCCCCGGCTCGACCGGCAACGGCACCGTGGTGGTGCCGGTGGTCACGACCTGCCCCTTGCGCAGGGTCAGCCCTTGCGCGGAGAGCGCGTTGGCGAGCCAGGTCAGCGCGAGGCGCGGGTCGTCGAGGGCGTTGCCGCCGCGGCCCTGGTGGGGCTCCCTCCCCTCCGCGGTGATCCGGGTCGGCATGGCGGCGAGGTCGATGGCGCGCCAGCCCTCGGGCGCCGGGGGGCCGAGGACGAAGAGGTGAGCGCAGGCGTTGTCGGCGATCAGGGCCGCCTCGCCGGCCCTCTCGAAGGCCGTGAGCCGCGAATCCGGGAACTCGATCGCCGGATGGGCATCGGCCACCGCCGCCATCACCTCGTCGACGATGTAGGCCTGCGCTCGGGGCGGCAGGTCGCGGCCCATCCGGAACGCCACCTCGGGCTCGGCCACCCGCATCTGGTTGCCGGCAAGCGGCACCTCCGCGTCCACCGCCAGGACCTGCTCGGCGAGGAGCCGCCCGGCGAGCGGCCCGTCGGCGCCGATATGGCGCTGGCCGGCGAGGCTCGTGGCGGCGATCTTCCAGCCATACAGGGGAGCGGCGCTGTGCGGCTCCAAGAGCGCCTGGATCCGGTAGGCCTCCGCCCGGTCGGCGGGCGCGAGGTCCGGCGGCAGGGCGGCGAGCAGGCGGCCCTCGCGCCAGTGGCGCCAGAGAAGGTCGGCGGCGGCTTGCAGGCTCACGCGACCCTCCCGGTCAGGCCGCCATCGACGGGGAGCGCCACGCCGGTGATGTAGGCGGCCTCGTCGGAGGCGAGGAAGAGCGCCGCGTTGGCGACGTCCCAGGCGGTGCCCATCCGGCCCATCGGGCAGGCGGCGTCGCGGGCCCGCACCATCTCGTCCGGGTCCTGGTACTGGCCGGAGATCTGCTGGTGGATGAGCGGCGTGTTCATCAGCCCCGGCATGATCGCGTTCACCCGGATGCCGTCCTTGGCGTATTGCAGCGCCAGCCCCAGGGTGAAGTTGTTCACCGCGGCCTTGGCGGCGTAGTAGGCGGCGTAGGGATAGCCGGTGTAGCGGATCGCCGCCGCCGACGAGATGTTGACGATGCTGCCCGCCCGCTGCGCCAGCATGTGCGGCAGCACGTGCTTGCAGGTGAGGAAGCAGGTGGTGAGATTCAGGTCGAGGGTGCGGTGCCAGTCGGCCTCGCTCAGCTCGACCGGTCCGCCCATCTGGGCGTAGCCGACATTGTTGTGCAGCACGTCGATGCGCCCCTGCGCCGCCATCACCTCGGCGACGAGGGCCGCGACCGCGGCCGAATCGGTGGCGTCGCACGACGCGGCCGTGGCGGCGCCGTCCTCGCGCCGGATGATCTCGGCGGTCTCTTCGGCCGCCTCGCGCCGCACGTCGACGCAGACCACCCGGGCGCCATGGCGCGCGAAGGTCACCGCCGCAGCCTTGCCGTTGCCCCAGCCCGGGCCCGCCGAGCCGGCGCCGAACAGCAAAGCCACCTTGCCCTCGAGCCGCCGCGAGCCCGGGGCGCTCCCGCCCTCCGCCATGCCGTTCCTCCCTGGGTCCCCGCGGGGCCCTTCTTCGTTCGCGCCTGTCGGCGCGTTGGATTCATGCTTGCCACGCGCCTGTCGGCGCGCGGAGGGGCAGCCTATAGAGATCGGAGACCGGCCGCAAAGCGAAGACGGCCGACCCGACGAGGAGACGCCATGCCGACCCGCATCATCGCCGAGACACCGCCCCGCCTGTCACCCGACCTGATCGAGCGGTTCGCCACCGTGCCGGTGGCGGTGGTGGTCGACCTGCTGGAGGGCCGCACCCAGGTCGATCCGGCGATCCGGCCGCTGCGGCGCATCGCCGGAGGCCCGACGCTGCTCGGCAGCGCGGTCACCGCCCTGTGCGACCCGAAGGATTACGGCGCCGTGCACCACGCCATCGCGGTGGCGCAAGCCGGCGACGTGGTGGTGATCGATGCCGGCGGCCGCAGCGACGTCGCGATGATCGGCGACCTGCTCTCGACGGCCGCGCGACGCAAGGGCATCGTCGGCCTCGTGGCCGACGGCGCGGTGCGCGACACCGGCATCCTCGGCGGCTGGGGCGACTTCGCGGTCTTCACCCGCCACGTCACGGCCCGGGGCCCGGCCTCGAAGGATGGCGGCACCGTCGACGCTCCCGTCACGATCGGCGGCGCGCCGGTCCGCCCCCGCGACCTGATCCTCGGCGACGATGACGGCGTCGTGGTGATCCCGCGCGAGGCGGCGGAAGGCCTGATCGCCAAGGCCGAGGAGCGGGCCCAGGCCGAGATCGGCTGGGAGAAGCGGCTCTCCGCCGGGGAGAGCACGCTCGCAGTGTTCGGGGTGCCGGACGCGGTCAGGGGCTAACGGCCCTTGGCCTCTCTCCCTTGGCCTCCTCGGGCGTGACCCGGGGCACCGCGAAGCGGTCGCCGGTGCGGGCGTAGAGGTCGCCGTAGAGCCGGCCCACCGGCAGGAACGCGCCGTCGCGCAGGTGGCGCCCGTCCGGGGTGAAGAGGTCGTCTCTCGCCTGCAGCGACACCACCTGCCCGAGCACGATCCGGCGCTCGGGCGAGAGGTCGATGACGGTGTGGGTGCGGCAGCCGAGGCTCGCCGGCGCCTCGGCGATCCGCCCAGGCAGCACGCCGGTGCAGGGCAGGAGCGTCAGCCCCGCCGCCGGGATCTCGCTCTCGGCGTGGGGGAACTCGGCAGCGCAGACGGTCATCGCCGGGACCAGAGCCTCGTCGACGAGGTTGACCACGAACTCGCCCGTCTCGGCGATGTTGCGCGGCGTATCCTTCAGGGTGCCGTCCGAGCGCAGGTTGAAGCTCAAGGCGACGATCGGCGGCTCCTCGGCCAGGACCTGGAAGAAGCTGACCGGCGCCGCATTGTCGGTGCCGGAGGCCGAGCGCGTGGTCACGAGGGCGATCGGCCGCGGGGTCACGAGGGCGGTGAGCAGGCGGTAGCGGTCGCGGGGCGCCAGCTCGTCGAAGCGGAGGTCCATGCGGTCATCGGGCTCCGGGAAGCGCGCTTTTCGGCAGCAGCATGTGCACGCCCTTGTTGCCGTCGACCGTCTGGGTGATGCGCAGGTTGCCGGCGAGCGAGCACAGCATGTAGGCCTGGTTGCGGGTGAGCCCGGTGCGGGCGGAGACGTGGCGGATCATCTCGCGCACGGCTTGGCGCATCGCCTCGTCCAGGCTCTCGTGCAGGCCGATCGCCATCAGGTCGGTCGGCGTCTCGGCAAAGGGCCAGTCATAGGCGAGGTCCTTGCGCAGGGTCAGCCGGAACGTGCCGGTCAGGCCGGTCTCGAGCGCCGTGATGCAGACCTCGCCGTCGCCCTGCACGCCGTGGCCGTCGCCGGCATAGAACCCTGCCCCTTCCGTGAAGACCGGGAGGTAGAGGGTGGTGCCGGTCTTCAGCTCCTTGTTGTCCATGTTGCCGCCGAAGCGGCGCGGCACCGGCGAGGTCACCCGGCCCCAGGCCGGCGGCGGGGACGTGGCGAGGATGCCGAAGAACGGGTCGAGCGGCAGTTCCGTGCCCCAGGGCAGCACTGCGACGCCGCGCTCGGCATCGATGTCCGGGTGGATGGTCTCGTAATCCTCGAACTCGTCCGGGAGCGTGCCCAGCAGCGGCAGGATCGCGACGAACCCCCAATCCATCCGGAATTTGAGGTCGAGGATGTCGACCTGCAGCACGTTCCCCGGCATCGCGCCGCGGACATGGACCGGCCCGGTGACGAAGTGCGGGCCGATGCCGGGCGAGAGCGCATCGAGGGCGGCGAGGTAATCGGCCGGGTGGCGGGACGGATCGGGATGGAGCGTCGCGCGTCCGCCGGCCGGGTGGGAATGCAGCGTGACGGTGTCGCCGGATTCCACCGTCAGCACCGGCGGCAGCGCGGCGTCGAAGTAGCCCAGCACCATCGTGTCGGGCGTGGCGGGGATCTCGTGGTGCGTCGGCATGGGATCCTTCCGGAGCGTTAGCCCTTCACCGCCTGCAAGAGCCGAGCCGACACGGAAGACAGCGGCGCGCAGCCGGCGCATGATGCCCGCAACAAGATTCGGGAGGGATGCATGGCGGAGATCTGGATCGAGGCGGCCCTGAATGGGCCGTGGGGGCGCGAGCGCCAGCCCGGCATCCCGATCACGGTCGCGGAGGTGGTGGCAGACGGGCTCGCGGCGGCCGCCGAAGGGGCGGCGATCGTCCACGTCCACGCCTACGATCCGGAGACGGGGCGCCAGAACGACGCCTGGGAGACCTATGCCCGCATCATCGAGGGCATCCGGGCGAAGGCCGACGTGATCGTCTACCCGACGATCCCGCTGGCCGGCTCGGACTACGCCGCGAGCGCGGCGAAGCGCTACGCCCACACCGAGGAACTGGCCCGGCGCGGCCTGATCGAGTGGGCGGTGTGCGATCCGGGCTCGACCACCTTCCTGCGCTACGACGAGGTGTCGGCCGACGACAGCGGCTTCCTGTACCAGAACCCGATGGCCGACATCCGCGAGGGCCTGCGCATCGCCCGCACCCACCGCATCCGCCCGGGCTACGCCATCTACGAGCCGGGCTTCACCCGCCTCGGCGCGGCGCTCGCGGCGCTGGAACCGCGCCCGCCGGTGCCGGTCTACCGCTTCATGTTCTCCGACGAGTTCGCCTGGGGTTTTCCGCCGCGGGAGGCCTATCTCGACGCGCATCTGGCGCTCCTCGCCGAGTGCGCCCCCGGCGCGCCCTGGATGGTGGCGGGCTTGGGCGTCGACATCCTGCCGCTGGTGCCGGCGGCGGTCGCCCGCGGGGGCCACGTCCGGGTCGGTCTGGAAGACGCGCCGTGGGGAAGCGCACGGGGCAATCGCGCCTGGGTCGAGGCGGCGCGGCGGGCGATCGAGGCGGCCGGGGGGCAGCTGGCGGGGGCGGAGGCGGTGCGGCGGGAGTTGGCGGCCCGGGATGCGACACCCTGAGTACCACCGGGGGGTTTATTCGGCGAAAACCTCGTGGCAGGCAAGCGTGGCGGCCCTCGATCGCACGGAAAGCCGCGCCTGATTCCTGCAACCGGACACGATGACGACACAAGCTCACCGTGACGAGAGCGTCTGGCGCCCCCAGAGCGGTTTCCTGGCGCAGATCGGTTCGCGCAAGCAGCTCCAGTCCTTCAACGACACCGGCGGCATCGCGGTCTCCTTCGACGTCGTGCGCGCGATCCCGCCGGAGATCCACATCAGCGGCTGCCAGGACGACCGGCTCGCCCTGTGGCACACGCACGCGCCGAGCGGCTTCGTCAGCCAGCCGAAGTTCAACGCCGACCTAGTCACCGTCCGGATCGTGACCGGCGGACACATCCTCTACCGTCACCGGGCCGGCGACTTCCTCGGCGCGCCGAGTTTCGCGACGCTGATCGGGTTCGACGGCATCCGCCAGATGGAAGCCGCGCCCGGCTTCTCCGCCGTCAGCGCGACGATCCTCGTGGCGACGCTCCTGCGCGCCCAGCGGGCGCTGATCGGCGACGAGACCGCCGCGCTGCCGATGCTCGAGCCGGTCGCCGAGGTCGAGAGCCTGAGCATGAAGGCCCTGTCCTGCACGGTGATGCAGATCCAGCGCCGGATGCACGCGGCGGGCCGTCACGGCGATCTCCTGTTCCCGTTGCTGGAGGAGATCATGTGCTACCAGCTGCTGTCGGCCTGGCCCGCCCGGTCGCCGCGCGAGGTCGCCGGCCCCGCCGACCTGTCGCCCCGCTACCTGCGGCTCGCCCTGAGCTACGTCGAAGCCAACCTGACGACCCCGCTGACGCTGGCCGAGATCGCCGCCGTGGCCGGCGTGAGCGTGCGCACCATCCAGCTCGCCTTCCACAAGGAGGTCGGTCAGTCGCCGACCCAGTTCATCATCGGCCGGCGCCTGGAGCGCGCGCACAGGGACCTGATCGAGACCCGCAGTCTCGACGTGCCGATCGCCGAACTCGCCCGGCGCTGGGGTTTCGTCCACGCGAGCGATTTCGGTCAGCGCTACCGCCGGCAATTCGGCTGCACGCCCACCGAAACCCGGCGCCAGGCCCGGCAGACGGCCGGGCGACGCGACCAGCCGGCCGCGGAGTGACCGCGTCCGGCGACCGCCCGGTGAGGCATCGCCGGCCAGCGAAGCTCGGGCGCGCCGCTGCACGAGCCGGCATGACTTCCTTCACCCGATGAGGTCGTGAGATCTCGCCGGCCCCGAGGGCGATGCGGAGGGCGATGCGGGAGGCCGGCGCGTCGCACTCATTTTTGCGAAACACTTTCTCATTTTTCCGCATCCGTTGACACTAACATGCCATCAGGGCGAAAATCACTGCATTCCCAGCCCATGCGAAGATTACGCACGCGCCAAAACTGGTAGAGGCCCGGCGTCTCGCACGCTCAATCGTGACAAGAATTTGATCTTCGGAGAAGGATCGATGTCCCGTCGCATGAAACCGCGCCCGCGCGGACTCTCGGTGCTGGCTGCGCCCCGGCCACGGCGCGTCTCACGCCACACCTGACCGCTCGGCCGAGGCCGCTGATCTCGAACCCCCGCCGTCGACATGCCCGCACACATCGCTCTTCCCACGCCACGGGGTCACCAAGCCGCCGTCGACCAACTCCTGGTGGAGATCCACGACGCCATCGGCTCCTTCGTCGCCCACTATGCGGGCCAAGATCGAGCCTCCCAAGACCGAGCCTCCCAAGACCGAGCCTGCGGCACCGGTGACGGGACGCGGGAGCAGGCGGGTGCCGCGCGCGATCGGACTGCGCAGGGCGCCACCGGCCTCGTGGAAGAGGCCGGCATCACGGCCGGGATGCCGGAGATCGATCCAGGCCTGATCCTGCGCGGCCATCACGTCCGCGCCGGACGGGCCCTGCTCGACTGGACGATGTCCGATCTGGCGGATTCCAGCGGGCTCTCGCTCTCGACGGTCCGCCGCCTCGAGCAGGATGCCGAGGGCGTGCTCACCCGCAACCGCCGTTCGGCGGTCCAGGCGCTACGGCACGCGGGCGTCTGCTTCCTGCCCCTGAGCAACGGCGCCGTCGCGGTCGCGAAGCTCACGGACGCGGTCCCGGTGCCGTGATTGCCGATCCCGGGGCGGCGAGTCGTCGGGCGACCGGCGTCACGCCGCCCGCAACGTCTCGATCTGTGCCAGGGCCGCCGCCCGCGCCACCTCGATCCGGCGGTGCAGATCCGGCAGGTCGGCGCCGGCGAGGCAGGCCCGCTCGATCTCGCGGCACAGGTCGGACAGGCCGGTGAAGCCGAGGAGGCCGGCGGCGGAGATCATCGCGTGAGCGTCGCGGGCGAGGCCGGCGCGGTCGCCGCTGCGGGCACGGAAGCGCTCCTCCAGCTCCGCCGCGAGGAGCCCGAGCAGGCCGTCGATCCGCTCCGGCCCCATCAGCGTGCGGGCCGCCGCGAAGGCCTCGAAGTCGATCAGCGCGGGAAGCGGGACGGAACCGCCATCGGCGCGGTGCCGCGCGATCGCCGCGGCGAGTTCGGCGCGCTTGAACGGCTTGCCGACATGGCCGTCCATCCCGGCGGCCCGGAAGGTCTCGAGCTGGGCCGGCAGCACGTTGGCGGTCATCGCGACGATCGGCACGGCGCCGACGGGCGCGGGCAGGCCCCGGATCGTCCGGGTGGCGGTGATCCCGTCCATCCCGGGCATCTGCACGTCCATCAGCACGAGGTCGTAGGCGTGCGCCTGCACCGCCTCGATCGCCGCCGCCCCGTCGCCGGCGACGTCGACGCTGTGGCCCTCGGATTCGAGCACCGCCCGGGCGAGGTCCTGGTTGATCGGCACGTCCTCGACGAGGAGGAGGCGGGCCGGGCGCACCGGGGCGGGATGTCCTTCCGCGGCCTCCGCCGCCGGCGCCGGGCAGGCCGGCAGCGGCACCCGGAACCAGAAGCAGGAGCCGGCGCCGGGCCGGCTCTCGAGGCCGATCGTGCCGCCCATCAGCTCGACCAGGCCCTTGCAGATGGCGAGGCCGAGCCCGCTGCCGCCGTATTGCCGGCGGATCGAGCCGTCGACCTGGCTGAAGCGCTGGAACAGGCGGCCGCGCTGCTCGGGCGCGATGCCGATGCCGGTGTCGGACACCGAGAAGCGCAAGGTGCCGCCCTCGGCCTCGACCCGCACCGCGACCCGGCCGGCGGGGGTGAACTTGACGGCGTTGTTGAGCAGGTTGAGCAGGATCTGGCGCAGGCGGTCGGGATCGCCCCGGACCCAGGCCGGCACCGCCGGGTCGAGGGCGACGTCGAGGGCGAGTCCCTTGGGCTCGGACAGGCCGCGCACGATCGAGGCGGCGTTGTCGACGAGGGCGGCGGGGGCGAACGGCACCTCGGCCAGCGCGATGCCGCCGGCCTCGATGCGCGAGAAGTCGAGGATGTCGTCGACGACGGTGAGGAGCGCCCCGCCCGCCGCGGCGATCCGGTCGACGTAGCGCCGGTACCGGCCCGGCAGGGTGCGGTCGGCGAGCAGGAGATCGGCGTACCCGATCACGCCGTTCAAGGGCGTGCGGATCTCGTGGCTCATCGAGGCCAGGAAGTCGGTCTTGGCCTGGCTCGCCCGCTCGGCGGTGATCCGCGCCTCTTCCAGGGCCCGGGCGTGGCGCTGGCGCTCGCCGACGTCGCGGAAGGTCGCGATGATCGCGGGCTCGCCCGGGGCGGCGCCCGGGATGCGCCGGAACGCCCCCTCGACCCAGACCCAGGCCCCGGTGCGGTGGCGGGCGCGGCAGACCACGCTGACCTGCGCCTCGCCGGCGGCGAGGCGGCGGGCCTGGGTCACCAACAGGGCGAGATCCTCGCGGTGGACGCAGTCGCGCAGGCGCATCGCCGCGGCCTCCTCCGGCGTGTAGCCGAGCAGGCGCCGCACCGCCGGCGAGACGTAGCTGCGCCGGCCGTCGTCATGGGCGAGCACGATCAGCTCGCTGGTGTTCTCGGCGAGCAGCCGGTAGCGGGCCTCGCCGGCCGAGAGCATGCCGGCGGCGCGCCGGGCCTCCTCCTCGAGGTCGCGGTGGCGCGTCAGCGCCCGGGTCAGCCCGAAGCCGAGGCCCACCAGCACGGTGCTGATCCCGAGCACCACCGCGGCGTCCTGCTGCACGCCCTCGCGCCAGGCGGCCAGGGTCTCGTCCTTCGACACGCCGGTGGTGACGAGGAGCGGCGCGCCGGCGACGCGCTGGAAGCTGCCGTAGCGCGGCACGCCGTCGATCGGCGAGGGGTTGCCGCCGAAGGTGCCGCCGACCGCGCCGGCCGCCGCCCGCATCAGGGAGCCGCCGGCGACGCTGCGGCCGACCTTGTCCGGCACGTAGGGATGGCGCACCAGGATCACGCCGTCGCTGCGCAGGAGCCCGATGGCGCCGTTGGGCCCGAGGTCGAGCCGGCCGTAGAGCCGCTGCAGCTCGGTGAGCGACAGGTCGGCCACCGCCACGAGCGGCGTCTCGCCCGGGCGCGGCACCACCAGGCGGGCGACGCTGACGAACCAGGAATCGGCCGGTCCGGTCCGGGTCGGCCAGCCGACCGCGATTTCGGACTGGCCGACCGACAGGGCGGCGCGGATGAGCTCGGCGTCGGCGGGCCGGCCCTCGCTGCCCGCGCCGCCCTGCCCGAACAGCACGCCGGCGGTGCTGCCGTCGAGCACCCGCACGGCCATGACCGCCGGGATATGGGCCATCAGGCCGGAGAGGAGCTGGCGGGTATAGAGCTGGCTCGCCCCGAAGGTGTGCGCGTCGACCCGGGCGGCGGCCGCACTGAGCAGCATGTCGACGGAGGAGACGAGGCGGTTCGCCTCCTGGCCCAGCGCCTGCACCACCGCCTCCGCGGTGCTCTGCGCGTCGCGGATCGTGCGCTCGTAGTCGCGGGTGTCGGTCCAGGCCGTGACCGTGGCGAGGCCGAGGCAGGTCGTCAGCACGCCTGCCCAGACGCCACCGACGAGACTGCGGTAGGACCGTTTCAGGTTCATCTCTCAAGCGCCCCCGCGCCTCGCGCGCCCTGTCCGGGAGCCGCGAACGGCCTCCCGGGCAGGCCGCCCACAGGCGTACGGGGCGGACCGCCCCGCCGCAAGGGAATCTTGTCAGAGCAAGCCGCGCGGCGGAGCGGCGATCGGACGCTTACATCGCCTCGAAGCGGATCGGCTGGGCGCCCTTGAGCAGCGTCATGCGGCCGAGGTCGTAGACGTGCTCGATGCCGGTGGTGATGGTCAGGAAGTGGTTGCCGGCGAGCTGGCCGACCTTGCTGGCGAAATGCACGCCGCCATAGGCGAGCAGGATCTCGGTCTCGCTGATGCCGCCCGGATAGAGGATCATCTGGCCCGGCGCCGGGTAGCTGGTGTGGTTCTCGTAGCCGACGCCGAAATCGAGGTCGCCGAGGGGCATCCACACGCCCTCGCCGCTCCAGCGCACGTGGATCACCTCGCTCACGAACGGCAGGGCCTTGAGGAAGGCCGCGCAGGTCTGGGGCGCCTTCTCGAGCTCGAGCCGGCCGACGAGGTCGAACGGGCCGGCCTTGATCTTCAGTTCCTTCACGGGGTCTCTCCTGGTTGGTGTGGAAGCGGAACCGGGCCCTCAAGCGAGGGCCGGGCCAAGGATTCGGGCCGCAGGTGGCGCAGCACGTCGACGAGCAGGCGCGTCGCCGCGTCGACATCCTCCGTCGTGACGGATTCGGCCGGGGAATGGCTGAGCCCGCCGGCGCAGCGCACGAAGATCATGCCGATCGGGCACAGGCCGGCCAGCGCCAGGCCGTCATGGCCGGCCCCGCTCGCCAGGTGCAGGGGGCGAAAGCCCAGGCGGGCGATGCCGTCGGCGATGGCGTGCATCAGCCCGGGCGCGCAGGACGCGGCGGGCTCGTCGTAGGTGGCCTGCGCACTCACCGCGACGCCGCGGCGTTCCGCGGTGGCCGCGAAGGCGGCGCGCAGGCGCGCGAGCGCGGCGTGGCGCACGGCATCGCTCGGGCTGCGCAGGTCGAGGGTGAACCGGGTCAGCGCCGGGATGACGTTGACGGCGCCCCGGGGCACCTCGATCTGGCCCACCGTGGCGACGAGGTCGGGAGTCCCCTTCGCCTCGGATTCGATCGCCAGCACCATCTCGGCCGCCGCTGCCAGGGCGTCGTGGCGCAAGGCCATCGGCACCGTGCCGGCATGGCCCGCCCGGCCTTCGACCGTGACGACGAGGCGGCTCGCCCCGGCGATGGCGGTGACGATGCCGACTGGCAGGTCCGCCTCCTCCAGGACCGGGCCCTGCTCGATATGGACCTCGAGGTAGCCGAGCACCGAGGCCGGGTCGCGGGCGAGACGGGCCACGCCGTCGGGATCGCCGCCGAAGTCGCGCAACGCCTGCGCCAGGCTCACCCCGTCGCCGTCGCGGGCCGCGAGGACCTCGGGCCGGACGAGGCCGGCGAGCGCCCGCGAGCCCGTGAGGGTGACGGGGAAGCGCACCCCCTCCTCGTCGCCGAAGGCCAGCACCTCGATCGCGAAGGGCAGGCGCTCGCCGGCCTCGTGCAGTTGTTTCACGGCGGCGATCGCCGTCACGACCCCGAGATTGCCGTCGTAGCGGCCGGCATGGCGCACGGTGTCGATATGCGACCCGAGGAGCAGGGTCGGGGCGCCGGGCGTCGCGGCCTCGTAGCGGCCGATCACGGTCGCGGCGGCGTCGAGCCGGGTCGTCATGCCGGCCTCCTCCATCCAGGCGGCCACCTGCCGGGCGGCGTCCGCATGGGCGGGGGTGAGATAGAGGCGGGTGAGCCCTTCCGCGTCGGCGCTGAAGCGCGCGAGCGCGTCGAGCTGCGCCATCACGGCGGCGCCGAGGGACGTGTCGTTAAGCGGCCGGTCGTGCTGCATGGTGGCGGTCGGGTCCGATCAGTGCATCCGGGGTATGGCCGGGGCGGCGGGCTGTCCAGCCGCCGCTTGGTCGACGGAGGCCAGCACGGCGTCGGTCGAGGCGGGAACCTCGCCGTCGAGGACCCGGCGGGCCCGCTCGCGGTCGATGTCCCCCTCCCAGGCCGCCACCACCACGGTCGCCACGCAGTTGCCGACGAGGTTGCCGAGCGCCCGGGCGATGCCGATGAACCAGTCGACCGAGAGCACCAGCACCAGGCCGATCACCGGGATCGCCGGTACCGCCGAGAGGGTGGCGGCGAGTACCACGATCGCCGAGCCCGGGACGCCGTGCGCCCCTTTGGAGGTGAGGAGCGAGATCCCGAGGATCAGCGCGAGGTCGTGGATGGAGAGCGCCGTGCCGGTGGCCTGGGCGATGAACACCGTCGCGAGGGTGAGGTAGAGCGAGAAGGCGTCGAGGTTGAACGAGTAGCCGGTCGGGATGACGAGGCCGACGGTCGAATCGCGGATCCCCAGGGCTTCGAGCTTGCGCATCACCTGCGGCAGCACGCTGTCCGACGAGGCGGTGCCGGCGACCACCAGCAATTCCTCGCGCAGGTAGGCGAGGAGCTTGAACAGGCTGAAGCCGGCAAGCCGCAGGATGCCGCCGAGCACCACCACGACGAACAGCGCGACGCCGACATAGAACACCGCCACCAGCTTGCCGAGCTGCAGGAGCGAGCCGGCGCCGTAGCGCCCGACCGTGAACGCCACCGCGCCGAGCACGCCGAGCGGCGCCAGCCGCACGATGAGGCCGATCACCTTGAACAGGACCGCGGTGACGCGATCGATCGAGGCGGCGAGCGGCCGGCCGCTCTCGCCGAGCAGCGACAGCCCGGCGCCGAACAGGACCGCGATGATCAGCACCTGCAGGATGTCGCCTCGGGCGAAGGCATCGAAGATCGTGGTCGGGATGAGCTTGAGCAGGAACCCGGTGGTGTTGGTGACCTGATCGACATTCGCCGTGTAGCCGGCGATGGCCTTGGCATCGAGCGTGGCCGGGTCGATGCCCATCCCCTCGCCCGGGCGGACCACGTAGGCGAGGGCGAGGCCCAGCACGAGGGCCATCGTCGTCACCGCCTCGAAGTAGATCAGGGCCTTCAGCCCGACGCGGCCGACCTTGCGCAAATCGCCGGCGCCGACGATGCCGTGCACGACGACGCCGAAGACCAGCGGCGCGATCGCCATCTTGATGAGCTTGATGAAGCCGTCGCCCAGCGGCTTCAGCGCCACCGCGAAGTCCGGCCAGACGATCCCCACCATCACGCCGAGGATCAGGGCGGCCACCACCTGGCCGAACAGCGAGCGGAGGAAGCGGGGCATCGGACGATCCTTCCCGGGTGACGGTCCCGCGCGGAGGCCAACGCTCTTCCCGTGCCCGGACCGAGGCCTCACCACTGGGGCCGCCCAAGCTGGACGTCCAATATTCCGTTGCGTATGGTCCAGTCGTTTTTCGTCTGGATCTGGCCGGCCATCGTCGTGGAATTACGGCACCTGCGCTACTTCGTGGCGGTGGCGGACTCCCTGAGCTTCACTGGGGCGGCGGAGCGCCTGGGCGTCTCGCAGCCGCCGCTGAGCCAGCAGATCCGCGACCTCGAGGCGGAGCTGGGCACGCCGCTCCTCTGGCGCACCAGCCGCAGCGTCGCCCTGACCCCCGCCGGCACCGCCTTCCTGGCCCGGGCGCGGCGCGTCCTGACGGAGGTCGAGGAGGCCTCCGCCGAGGCCCGGGACGTCGGCGCCGGGCGCACCGGCACCCTCGATATCGGGCTCACCGGCTCGATCCTGGCCGGCCCCCTCGGGCGGCTGATCCGGTGCTTCGGCGAGCGCTACCCCGCCGTGCTGGTGCGCCTGCACGAGATGCCGCCGGGCGAGCAGCAGGCGGCGTTGCACGCCCACCGCACCGACCTCTGCTTCCTGCGCCGGCCGCCGGACGATCCGTCCTTGCGGGTGGTGCGGGCCTGGCGCGAGGCGGTCGGCGTCGCCCTTCCGGTGGGCCATCGCCTGGCGGGCCGCGCCGCGATCTCGTTGAGCGAGCTGTCCGACGAGCCCTTCGTCTCGCTGCGCCTGCGCGATTCGCGCTTCGCCACCTCCCTGCGGGACGCCTGCCTCTCGGCCGGCTTCGCGCCGCGGATCATGCAGCAGGTGGTCGAAGCGGCGTCGCTCGTGAACCTCGTGGCGGCGGGCCTCGGCGTCGCCCTGGTGCCGGAGTCGATCGGCGCCCAGCCGCGGCCGGACATCGCCTACCGCCCCCTCGCCGGCCCGGCCCCGGTCGCCGATGTCTGCGCCCTCCATCGCGCCCCGGCGGGCGCCGTGACGGAGAATTTCCTGGGCCTGATGCGCGACGCGCTCGGCCGGATGGACGACGCGAGTCCGGCCGCCGGGTCATTGGCCGCCGGGTCCTCGGTCGCCTCGTAGGGTTTCTGAAATCTTCATCCGGCGATAATGAGGGCCGCCGCGCGGGCGCCGCGCGGCTTGGGTTGTTGGATTCCGGGATGTTGGTGTCCCGGATGTCGGTTTTCAGGTGATCGAGGGTTCGCGCATGACCGAGAAGACCCGCGTCGCCGTCCTCTACGGCGGCAGATCCGGCGAGCACGAGGTCTCGCTGCGCTCTGCCGCCTCGGTGATCCGCTACCTCGACCGCGACCGCTTCGAGGTGATCCCGGTCAGCATCGACAAGGCCGGACGCTGGCAGCGCCACGACCTGCGCCGGATCGCGCAGACCGGGGACGAGTCCCTGTCGATCCCGCCGGAGAGCCCGGAGGTGCGGCTGGCGCCGGGCGCCGGCGGACGTGCCGCCGTCGTCGCGCTCGACGGCGAGCCGGCGCGCGCCGAGGTCGACGTGGTGTTCCCGGTCCTGCACGGGCCGCTCTGCGAGGACGGGACGCTGCAGGGCCTGCTGGAGCTCACCGAAGCCGCCTATGTCGGCTCGGGCGTGATGGCCTCGGCGGTCGGCATGGACAAGGACGTCACCAAGCGGCTGGCCGGACTCGCCGGCATCCCGGTCGCGCCCTACCGCGCCTTCACCCGCCGCGCCTACGAGCGCGGGGAGGTCTCCCTCGACGACATCGCGGCGTCCATGACGCTTCCGGTCTTCGTCAAGCCCTGCAACATGGGCTCCAGCGTCGGCATCCATAAGGTCAAGGCCTGGGCCGACCTGCCCGGAGCGCTCGCCGATGCCTTCCAGTACGACGTCAAGGTGCTGATCGAGCAGGGCATCGACGCGCGCGAGGTCGAGGTGGCGGTGCTCGACGGCGACCCGCCCTTCGTCAGCGTCGCGAGCGAGCTGAACCCGCAAGCCCACCACGACTTCTACTCCTACGCCGCCAAGTACCTCGACCCGGAGGGCGCCAGCGTCGACCTGCCGGCCAACATCGCGCCCGAACAGATGGAGCGGGTGCGCGCCCTGGCACTGCGCGCCTTCGAGGCGCTCGAATGCAGCGGGATGGCCCGGGTCGACTTCTTTCTCGACCGGCAGAGCGGCGCGTTCTACCTCAACGAGGTCAACACCCTGCCGGGCTTCACCTCGATCAGCATGTACCCGAAGATGATGGAGGCCTCCGGGATCTCGTATCCGGAGCTGCTGACGCAGCTCGTCGACCTGGCGCTGGAGCGGCACCGGACCCGGCGGGGGTTGAAGCGGGAGTTCGCAGGGTGATCCCGACGGCCTTCGAGGACCGCCGTCGGATCGCGAGGGTGCGCCACCGGCGATGCGACGTTCGATCGACGGACCGGTGCCTCGACATTCCGGGCCGCCGACTTCGCCGATCGTCAGGGCCTGGCTCGCATCTGGCGCCGGATCACCCCAGGGGCTGATCGAAGGCGATCCCGGCTGCGAAGGCGACCGGCGCCTCAGCGCCGGCGCCCGTTCGGGCTTGCCTGACACCATCGAACGCGTCCGTTCGAAGGTGCGGCGGTATTATCGAACGCGGCCGTGAGGTCGACATCTGGTGAGCAAGGTTAAGCGGCCCGCGCGCCGCCATCGTGCTGCCAGCGGGCGGCAGGGCCTTCCTGACGCGCCGGGACGAGGACGAGCGGGCCCGCTCCGCCGTCGAGACGTCTTTGGCGTGATCGAGCCGGCCTGATCGAGGCCCGGGCGGCGGACGGCGCGTCGCCCTCGTTCACACGGCCCCCGTCCCTCTGCCCAACCGCATGACCTCCCACGGCGGCGCGATCTCCTCCCGCGTCGCACAGAGGCCAGCCCTGACCATCGCCTGCCCCACCCCCGGCGCCGCCGTGAGGACGCAGAGCGGGACCGCGAGCAGGCTGCCGAGGGTGAGTGGGAGGCTCCAGGCGAGGAGCGCCGGCGAGACGAGGGCGAGCGTCCCGCACACGACGACCCCGAACAGCGTGACGCCGCTCAAGGCGCGGGCAGCCTCGCCCCAGCGCACGCCCCGCGCGTCCCGAGCTTGCGCGGTCCACAGCCCGGCGCGGCCGGCGGCGAGCCCGATCATCACCACGGTGAGCCGCACCGACGAGGCGCCGAGCAGCAGGAACGAGGCCGCGATCTCCGCCGCCATCCCGGCGAGGAACCGCAGTGCCCCGCCATGGGCCGCCCGCGCTGTCCCATCCGCCAGCACGGCGGCGTAGCCGGCGAGCTTCGGGGCGAGGGAGAGGAGGAGCCAGACGAGGTAGAGCGCCGCGGCGCCCGTCGCCGGGCCAGCTTGCGTCGCGGCGCGCCAGGGCAGGAGCAGGAGGGCGAGCGTCAGGGCCGGCGGGTTGAGGAACATCATCACCGCCCAGGCGAGCTGGAACCGGCTCATCGGCAGGAGTCCGGGCATCGCCGGCAGGCGCAGGTACTGCAGGTTGCCCCGGCACCAGCGGGCGTCGCGGGCGAGGTGGTCGAGGAGCGTCGGCGGGTTGTCCTCAAAGCTGCCCTCCTCGAGCGGCAGCACCCGGACCTCGTAGCCGGCCCGGCGCATCAGCACCGCCTCGACCTGGTCGTGCGACAGCACCGCCCCGCCGCCGCGCAACGGCGGCAGCCGGCAATGGTCGGCGAAGGGGGCGATGCGCACCAGCGCGTTGTGGCCCCAGAACGGGCCGCATTCCGCCCCCCACCAGGCGGCGCCGAGCGTGTAGGGCAGCATGCCGTGGCGCATGCCGAACTGGAACAGCCGGGCGAAGGCGCTGTCCGCCGGCGCGCCGACCGCCAGGCTCTGCAGGATGCCGAGGCGCGGATGCGCCTGCATGATCCGCACGAGGCGCAGGATCGCCGGCCCCGTCATCAGGCTGTCGGCGTCGAGGGGCAGCATCAGGTCGGCGTCGCTGCGGGCGCAGAAATCCTGCAGGTTGCCGGCCTTGTAACCGGCATTGTCGCGGCGCCGGCGATACTGGATCCGGTCGGCCTCCGTGTCGGGCAGCCCGGCGCGCCATGCCGCGACCCACGCCTCCTCGGCCCGGATCACGCTCACGTCGTCGCTGTCGCTCAGCACGTGGTAGCGGAAGGCGCCACCGTGGCCGGTGCGCTCCAGGCTCTCGCGCACCAGGGCGAGGCGCGACAGGGCCCGGGCCGGATCCTCGTTGCGCAGGGTCATCACCACGGCGGTGGTGAGATGCGGCGGGGCCTCCCCCTCCCCCGCTGCGGCATGCGGCGCGGCTGCCATGAGCCCGACGCGGCCGGCCCGCAGCAGCAGGAAGCCGATCGCGGCGTTCCAGAACCCCAGGACCGTCCAGGGCAGGGTGGCGAGGCCGCAGGCGAGGAGCGCGAGGTCGAGCCCGTCGATTCCATCCTCCGCCAGCACCACCCACAGGCCCGCCGCGAGGCCCAAGATGGTGGCGAGGGTGAGCCCGAGCACCAGCCACCGGCGGCGACGCACGATGACGCAGGCTTGCAGGCCCGTCGGCGTCGTGAGAGGAGCGCGGGCGGCCCCTTCCGCGAGGGTGACCACCGAGGAGTCGGTTTGCGGCATCGTCAGGCATCCGGGAGCGGCACGGCGGACGCCGTGCGGGCGCTCTGGTATAGCGCAGCCGGCCAAGCGGAGCTGCGGCAAGAGCGCCTGCCCATACCGGGCCCGGACGAGGTGCGGGCGCGCACCCTGTGGACGGGCTTGAGCCGGGGCACCGAGCGGCTGGTCTTCGAGGGCCGCGTGCCCGAGGCGGTCGCCGGGCGGATGCGGGCGCCGGCGCAAGGCGGCGACTTCTCCTTTCCTGTCAAGTACGGCTACTGCGCGGTGGCGGAGACGGAGGACGGCGAGCGGGTCTTCGCGCTCCAGCCCCATCAGGAGGCGTTCGTCGCGCCCCGGGCGGCGCTCTGCCCCCTGCCGGAGGGCCTGCCGCCGCGCCGGGCGGTGCTCGCCGCCAACATGGAGACGGCGCTCAACGCCCTGTGGGATTCGGGCGCCGGGCCGGGGGACCAGATCGCGGTGGTCGGCGGCGGCGTGGTCGGGCTCCTCGTCGCCCATCTCTGCGCCGGCCTTCCGGGGACCGAGATCTGCCTGATCGACCGCGATCCCGCCCGGGCCGAGACGGCGCGGGCGCTCGGGCTCGCCTTCGCGTTGCCGGAGGCGGCGAAGCTCGAGGCCGACATCGTCTTCCATGCCAGCGCCAGCGAGGCCGGGCTGGCGCTCGCGCTGTCGCTCGCCGGGGAGGAGGCGACCATCGTGGAGCTGAGCTGGTACGGCGAAACCGCGATCGCCGCTCCGCTCGGCCTCGCCTTCCACGCGCGGCGCCTGCGCCTCGTCGCCAGCCAGGTCGGGGCGGTGGCGGCCTCGCGCCGCCCGCGCTGGAGCCACCGGCGCCGCCTGCTCAAAGCGCTCGACCTGCTGCGCGACGATCGCCTCGACGCCCTCCTCACCGAAGAGATCGCCTTCGCGGACCTGCCCGCGGCTCTGCCGCGCCTGCTGAGCCCCGGCGCGCCGGGCCTGTGCACCGTGATCCGCTACGAGGGCAGCGCCCGATCGCGCTGCAATCGGGCGCTGCCCTAGGTCTTTGGTTTTGCCGCATTGTCATCGACGAAGCGGTATCCGTTTCGTCGGACGATGCTCTTGAGGAGCCCGCATGTACGCCATCGAGGTCCGCGACCACGTGATGATCGCCCACAGCTTCCGGGGGGAGCTGTTCGGGCCGGCGCAAGGCCTGCACGGGGCGACCTTCGTGGTCGACGTGGCGTTCTTCCGCGAGAGCCTGACCCCGGACGGGGTGGTGGTCGATATCGGCCGGGCGAGCGAGGCGCTGAAGACGATCCTGGCGCCGCTCAACTACCGCAACCTCGACGACCTGCCGGACTTTTCGGGCAAGAACACCACCACCGAGTTCCTGTGCGGGCACATCCACGCGGCGATGGCCGCCGCCACGCGGGCCGGTGCGCTCGGCCCCGGCGGCGAGGGGGTGAGCCGCCTCCGCGTCACCCTGCACGAATCCCACCTGGCGCGCGCCTGGTTCGAGGCGCCGCTCGCCTGATGCGCCTCGTCCTCGCCGTTCCGGGCGACCTGTCGGCGCCGACCGGGGGCTACGCCTATGCCCGCCAGCTCCTGGCACACCTGCCGGCGCAGGGGGTGGCCGTCACGCATCTCCCCCTGCCGGGTGGGTTCCCGGATCCTGCGCCCGACGACCTCGCCCGCACCGCCGGCCTCCTGGCGGCGGTGCCGGCGGAGGCGGCTCTCCTCATCGACGGCCTCGCCTACGGGGCGCTGCCGCCCGCGGTGATCGGCGCCGCCGGGTGCCCGGTGGCGGCTCTCGTGCACCACCCCCTCGGCTACGAGACCGGCCTGTCGCCGGAGCGGACGGCGGTGCTGGTCGCGGGCGAGCGCGCGGCGCTGGCGCTGGCCTCCCGCGTCGTCGCGACGAGCCGCTACACCGCGCGGCTGCTCGCGGCCGAGTTCGGCGTGGCGCCCGCGCGGATCGCGATCGCCGAGCCGGGCACGCCGCCCGCCGCCCGGGTGACGCCGCGGCCGGGCCCGCACGCGAGGCTTCTCGCCGTCGGCACCGTGACGCCGCGCAAGGGATACGCGATCCTGGTGCGGGCGCTGGCGATGCTCGCCGACCTCGACTGGTCGCTGACGGTCGCGGGCAGCCTCGATCGGGCGCCGGACTGCGCCGCCTCCTTGCGCGACCTGATCGCCGCATCGGCTCTCGAGAGCCGGATCACGCTGGCGGGCCCGGTGACGCCGGACGCCCTCGACCGACTCTATGCCGGAGCCGACGTCGCGGTCTCGGCCTCGCTGTTCGAGGGATACGGCATGGCGCTCACGGAAGCCCTGGCGAGGGGCCTGCCGCTCGTCGCCACCCTGGGGGGCGCCGCCGCCGAGACCGTACCGCCGGGAACGGGCATCGCCGTGCCGCCCGGCAACGCGCCTGCCCTCGCCGCCGGCTTACGCGCGCTGATCGCCGATCCGGCCCGCCGGGCCGAGGCCGCCGCCGCGTCCTGGGCCGCCGGGCAGCGCCTACCGGACTGGCCCGACACCGCCGCGGCGGTCGCCGCCGCCCTGAGGACGCCCTCGTGAGGACAGCATGAGCGGCTTCAGCCCCGACTGGCTCGCCCTGCGCGAGCCCGCCGACCACGCTGCCCGCGACGCGGGCCTCGTCTCCACCCTCGCGCGCGCGCTGCCGCCGCGGATGCGGGCGGTCGATCTCGGCTGCGGCACCGGCTCGAACCTGCGGGCACTGGCGCCCCATCTGGGTCCCCGGCAGGACTGGGTGCTCGCCGACCACGATCCCGCGCTGCTTGCCGCCGCGAAGACCCGCCTCGCGGCCTGGGCGGAGCGGGCGGAGGACGCCGAGGACGGCCTGATCCTGCATCGCGGCGGGGTGCGGATCACCGTGCGGCTCCGCGCCCTCGACCTCGCGGCCGATCCGGCGGCAGCCCTGGCGGAGAGACCGGACCTCGTGACCGCGGCGGCCCTGTTCGACCTCGCCTCGGAGGCCTGGATCGCCACCGTCGCGCGGGCGGTCGCAGGCGCGGGCGCTGTCTTCTACACCGCCCTCACCTATGACGGGCAGGAGAACTGGACGCCGCCCCACCCGGCCGACGCCGCGGTCCACGCCGCCTTCCTGGCCCATCAGGCCGGCGACAAGGGGTTCGGGCCCGCCGCCGGCCCGGGCGCGACCGAGGCGCTGACGCAGGCCTTCCGGGGCCACGGCTACGCGGTCGAGACCGCAGCCAGCCCCTGGCGCCTCGGAGCGGACGCGGCGGCGCTGCTGCGCCCGCTCGCCGAGGGAACGGCGCGGGCGGCGCAGGAGACCGGGCGCGTCGCGGCGGCGGAGGCGGCAGCCTGGATGGCGATGCGGCAGGCGCCCGGGACCGAAGCGGTGATCGGGCATCGCGATCTGCTGGCGGTGCCGGTCCGGGGTGAGACGGCGCCGGCCTGACCGCGCCGGGGACAGTGCCGCGATCCGCGACGGCCTCAGGCCCGGACGCGGCCGGCGGGCTTTCAGGCCGTCCGGCGGATCGGGGCCTCGGAGGGGGACATCGCCGCAGCGTCGGGCCGCAAGCATCGCGACCGCCATCTTGTGGGAAGGATGGATGAACGACGAGGGCGACGCCCGATCGCGATGAGATCGGGCGTCGCCCTCGTGCAAGAGAGAGACGGCCCGTGCGCGCGATGCCGCACGGGCCTGCTCAGGTCGTTGGTTACGGCGTGTAGAGATTGACCGACTCGAATGCCTTTCTCATGGTCGTGAGACCCGACTTGAACGAGTAGCTGCTCTCGATCAGCTCACGCCCGCGCCTGGAGATGTTCGACCACAGCTCGGCATCCTCGTATAACCGCATGACGCACTCGACCCAGTCGGCCGGAGTTTCCGCGATCAGGCAATCGTAGCCGTGCCGCAGGCCGATCCCCTCCGCGGCGACCGGCGACAGGACGCACGGCGTGCCGTGCGCGAGGGCCGCGAGCACCTTTCCCTTGATCCCGGCCCCGCTGATGAGCGGGGCGACGAACACGCGGCAGCTGTCGAAGACCGTATCCACGGTCTCGACGTAGCCACGCACGATCACGTCGTCGGACGCCAGCTGGATGACGTCCTTGCTCGGATTGCTTCCGTAGATGTTGAACTTGATCGGCGACTTCTGGCGCAGGAGCGGCATCACGGCCCGCACGAAGAACCCGACGGCCTCTCCGTTCGGGTGATGATTGAAGCCGCCCAGGAACGCGATGTCGGACCGCGCCTCGAAGGGCGGCACGTTGTCCGAGGTCTTCTCGACCCAGGGAACATGCATCACGCGCGTCGAATCGAGATTGTGGCTCATGATGACCGCGTGCTCGACGGAATTGTAGCTCAGGACCAGGTCGACATCCCGCATGACCGCGAGTTCTTCGCCCCTGACGGTCAGGGCTTTGTCGATCAGAGCCCCATCGTTGCGGGTGATCGCGGTGCGCAGCTCACGCAGGAAATGCAGATCCGCGTTGTTCATGATCAACTTGGCCTGCGGTGCGTATCGCCGTGCCGCCGGGATGCAATCACGGGCCACGTAGTACCGCGTCATGTAGACGACGTCGAAGTCTTTGCCATGCTTCTCGAACACTTCTTCGATCGACTGATAGAAAGGTGCGTGATAGACCTCGACGCCGATGCGCTGCAGATACTCCGTGTGCTTTCCAAGATGCGCGAGGTTCTGCGAGAGGAAGGAAACCTTGTAGCCCAACGCCTGAACCAGGCGCATTTCCTGAACGGCGGCGTAGCTGCCCGCGTCGGTATCGACTTTCGGCGCCTGATAATCGACGAACAAGGCGCGGCCGTGAATACCCCGGTCCTTCTCGAGGTCCGGGCTCACGCCCTCGCGCCCGTGCCGGCGATAGGCATCGATCCACTTTCTCTTGAATTTCGGCCGGTTGATCTCCTGATGCCGCTTGGCTCCGCCGCCCGACACGTCGGTGCCGCTCGTGACGCCCTCGAAATGGTAGACGACGGACGAGGCGACGTAGTAAGTCTTGAAGCCGTGCGCCCTGACCTTGAACGCGAGGTCCGTGTCTTCGAAGTAGGCCGGCATGAACTCGGTGCTGAAGCCGCCGATCTCGTCCCAGACCAGCTTGGGCAGCATGATGGCGGCGCCGGACAGGTAGTCGGCTTCGCGGCTATAGGCGAAGCGCGGCTCGTGCGGGTTCTGGCTTCGCCCGTAATTCCACGGATTGCCGGACCCCCACACGATGCCGCCGGCTTCCTGGAGCGTGCCGTCCGGATAGACGAGCTTCGATCCCGCCAAGCCGACCTTGTCGAAGATCGTGAAGCTGTCCAGCAATTCGTCGAGCCAGCCGATCGTCGGCTCGGTATCGTTGTTGAGGAAGACGACGTACTCGCCCTCGGCTGATTCGGCCCCCTTGTTGCAGGCGCCGATGAAGCCCAAGCCTGCCTCGTTCCTGATGATCTTGATCCCGTCGACGTACGACGAGAGCTGCTTTGTCTTGTCTGTGGATCCGTCATCGACAACGATGACCTCGTATGGCGCCTTGTTGTAGGCGACCAGCAGCGCACAGAGACAGAAGTATGTAACTTCAAACTTGTTATGAACCGGAATGATGACCGAAACCTTCGGTTTTCCGTTCTGGTGAAACGTCAGCGGCCGGAAGTTCTTGTTGAACTTGAAGCCGAGAACCAGGACCTGATGGGCATGGAACAGCTGCGCCTGCAGCGCGTCGCTGATGCCATTTTCGAGATGCGCCTGGAGCGCGCGATAGCGATCGGCCGCCGCGGGGGCGAGATAGCTGGGCGGGAACGGAGCGGAGTGCTCCTGCAGGATGTACCAGGGTGTCGTCACGTAGGGGACGATGAAGTAGTCACGAGCCAGGATGGTAATACCGGTCGCGTCCCTCACGTCGAAGAGGTGCGCGCCGCCATCCAGCAGGCTGTCGGGTAGCTTGACCGTCGTATGGTGATGGCTGTGGTGATAGCCGGACGCGATCGGCTGGTTATCACAATACAAAACATAGTCCATCGACGTATTGATTTTTATTGTTATGAAACGTCCATGCTCGAATCTGAGCTCTGACTCTGAATATTTGAAAATGGAGTTGGAGTCATAAATGAGAATGCGGTCGAATTCGTCGGACTTGTTGACGAGGTGGATCTCGGGTCGATGCGCATTGATGCTCTCCACATCAATGTCAGCGCTGTACATCGAGTAGCTGGAAATACCCGAAAGAATCGACAACAAAAGACGAGTCCATCCGTCGCTCGCCGTCTTGTTGGTCTCCCCCTTTTTCGTCCAAGCGATTTTCAAGCTAACAGAATTGAAGAAGATGAAAAAGTTCATATCGCGTATCGCGTTATATGAACGGACGAAGCAAATGTCGATCTGAAGATACTTCGCACCGTTGGGCGCCGTGCAATAGGTATCGACCTGCTTCCAATCTTCCAGCTGGCCCCCTGCCTTGTGTTCCGTGAGAAGCTCTTCACAGCCGTCGATCGGCTTCTTCTCCTCGTCCAGGAAGGTCAGCTTGACGCGGCCCAGCGCGCGATGGGTCGCGAAGAGCCCGCGAAGCTGATAGGTGGCACCGGCGACCGCCGGAAGATCCGTACCGAAGTCTCTGTCGAAGTAAGTCAGGCAGGCGGACGCGGATGCCCCCGAACCGGTCATGTACGCGGTATGGCCGCTGGAATAATTCGTGCTTTCCGAAAAATCCGATCCGACATGCACGGAGGCAGGGAGCGGCGACTTCGGAACCCAGCTCGACTGGACGTTGGGCGAATTTTGCCCCACCAGGATATCGTCGGATCCGATGAACGACTCCAGGCCTCTGTCGGCCTTGATCAGATCCTTCGTATCGTTGCCGATTTTCAGAATGTATTCTTCCGAAAATTTTGACTCCTTCGATATGAAATTTATTTTCCCGCCGCTAATATTGACCGCATCAAACGGCGAATTCGCAACTGTCGACATAAGATTTTTTTCCCCTCACGACCGTATCTATATTAGAAATTAGCGGCCGTAGATGTCCTCGATGCGGATGATGTCGTCCTCGCCGGTGTAGCTGCCGACCTGGACCTCGATCAGTTCGAGCGGAATCTTGCCCGGGTTGGCCAGCCGGTGCACGCAGCCGATCGGCAGGTACGCCGCCTCGTTCTCGTGCACGAGGCGCACCGCACCGTCCACCGTGACCTCGGCGGTGCCGCGCACCACCACCCAGTGCTCGGCCCGGTGATGGTGCTTCTGCAGCGACAGCCGCCCGCCCGGCTTCACGGTGATCCGCTTCACCTGGAAGCGCCCCCCGATGTCGATGCGCTGGTAGGAGCCCCAGGGCCGGTACATCAACCGGTGGGCATCCGCCTCCGGCTCGCCCTGCCGCCGCAGGGTCTCGACCAGGTCCTTCACCCCCGCTCCCGCGCTCCGGCTGGTCACCAGTACCGCATCATCGGTGGCTACCACCACCACGTCGTCGAGGCCGACCACCGTGGTCAGGATCTCGCCGGAGGAATGCACCAGGCTGTTGCGGGTGTCGCGCACCGCCACCCGGCCGCGCAGCGCATTGCCGTCGCCGTCGCGGGCCGAGACCTCCCACAGGGCCCCCCAGGTGCCGATATCCGACCATGGGAAATCCACCGGCAGCACGCCGGCCCGGCGGGTCCGCTCCATGACGGCGTAGTCGATCGAGATCTGCGGCGCCCGTCCGAAGGCCTCCTCGCCCAGGCGCACGAAATCGAGGTCGCGGGTGGCCGTCTCGACGGCCTCGCGGGCGGCCTCCAGCACCGCCGGCGCGTAGGCCTCGAGCTCGTCCAGCATCACGTCGGCGCGGAACAGGAAGTAGCCGCCGTTCCACAGGGCGCCGTCGGCGATCAGGCTGGCGGCGCGGGCGGCGTCCGGCTTCTCGAGGAAGCGCGCGACGGCGTGCGCGCCGGTCTCGCCCGGCAGCGGGCTGCCGGGTTGGATGTAGCCGTAGGCGGTGGACGGGTTCGTCGGCGCGATGCCCAGCGTCATGATGTGCCCGGCCATTGCCCCGGCCCGGGCGGCGCGCGCGGCCCGCACGAAGGCCGCATCGTCCCCGACCGCGTGGTCGGCGGGCATGATCAGCACCAGGGCCTGCGGGTCGCGGGCGGCGGCGTGGAGCGCCGCGACGGCGACCGCCGGCGCGGAGTCGCGCCGGCAGGGCTCGAGCAGGATGTCGGCCTGGATCCCTCCCTGCGCGAGCTGCTCGGCGACGAGGAAGCGGGCGTCGTTGGCGGTGACGACCGCCGGCCGGGCGAAGGTGGCACCGTCGGTCAGGCGCGCGGCGGTGGCCTGGAACGACGAGCGACCGGGCTCCGCCAGCGGCAGGAATTGCTTGGGGAAACTCTCGCGGGATGCCGGCCACAACCGCGTCCCTGACCCGCCGCATAGGATCACCGGGTGGATCAGGCAGTCTTTCTCGAACGTCATAACAGCATTTCTCTTCCAAAACCGCGCGAGATGACCGCGCTGATGTTGCATCGTCTCGTTTCGGCCGCGAACAATTCAGAGATAATCAATTTATGACTTTATCGCACTGAAACCCGGTTTTCAGCTTCAGCACACTGACGAAGCGTGTACACCGGCAGAAGCCTGGACGCCAGAGATCGGCGCGCTTGCGGGCCTAGCAAAGCGATGCGCGGCGAATGATTGAAATCGTGAGTCGCGTTGCTCTTCAGAGCACCATCTAGACATGCCAGTCGTCGCATGGTCGCTCGTCGCATGGCCGGGACACGGAGCAAGCCACTGGCCGCGCGGACCTTGCCCGAGCGGGTTTCGCAAGAGAGGTGCCGGTTTTGTGATGGAAATCTGCGACAAAACAATAACCTGAGCGGACGGTACGTCAGCCTGCAGGTGCGAGTCTGCTGAGCGACGATTCGCCCGCAGACCCGAAGGTCGACGCGAGAGCCTCCAGCAAGAGCCGTGGACGCATTCGGGCAGGCAGGACATCGGCGTCGTGGCGCAGCGCCTGCGAACGGCCTCGTCCCGAGGTGCCGGCCAAGCCCGAACGGGTCTGCGCCGAAGCGGCCAAGCGCCGATGCCCCGGACGCCCCGGGATCGAGGCGGCACTGGCAAAACGCGCTGGTAACACCGGAAAGTCACGACGATCCGGAGCCGTGCCCGATCGCGCTGCCGCCCGGGGCCTCGATCGGGCCGCGTCATCCGGGATCGACGCCACCGGAACACGCTCCGGCCGGACGAAGGCGATCGTCCCGATCGGCGCGCGGATGCCCGGCTCCGCTCACTCGCTCCCCCGCCCCGGCAGCATCCGCCGCAGGGTCCCGTCCCGCCGCACGACATGATGGTGCAGGGCAGCAGCCACATGCAGCAGCACCAGCACGACCAGGGTGAAGGCCGCGAGCTGATGAATCTTGAGGATCGCCTCGCCCACCGGCATGCCGCCGGAGACCGGCAGGGTGAGGGGCAGGGTGAAGTACAGCATCACCGGCGCGCAGCAGGCCGAGGTGCCGGCCCAGCCGAGGATCGGCACCACCACGATCAGGAGGTAGAGCGCGAGGTGCGAGGCGTGGGCCGCCCGGCGCTGCCAGGCGGGCAGGCCGGCCACCAGCGGCGGGGCGCCGCGGGCGGCGCGCACCAGGAGGCGCGCCAGGGCCAAGGCCAGCACGGTGAGCCCGAAGGACTTGTGCCACTCGTAGAGCGCGTTCTTCAGAGGTCCGTCGGGCAGGTTGGCCATGGCGAGCGCGATCGGCACCAGGGCGAAGATCAGGGCGGCGACGACCCAGTGCAGCACCTTCTGGGACGGAGCGTAAGTGCGCGGCGTCATGCGGCCTCACTCCCGGGGTGTATAGGCACCCTGGACAATCGCGAAAGGTTGATGGAGGGATCTGCGGCAAAGCCGGGCCGGACATGCCACATGTCGCCCGGCACCGAACCGTGGCGTTCGCCCCCTCCGCGGTTCTCCGCAAGGGTTCCCGTCTTGGATTTCCGCCATGTCGAGGCGCCCGGCCCGTCGCGACCGCGCCGGGGCCATCTCTCTCAGGGTCGATGATGTCGGTCACGATGCAGAGTAGCAGCAGTCTAGACCCGGCCGCGGGCCGCGAACAGATCCAGGAACAGGTCCGAGAGCAGATCGACGTCGAGCGGGCGCTGGCGGAGATCCGTGCCGGTCGGCCGGTGGCCCTGCGCGGCGCGGACCCGGTGCTCGCACTCTCCGCCGAAGCGCTCGACGGAGACAGGGCCGCCGCCCTGACGGCGCTCGCGGGAACAGGCGCACGCCTCGTCCTGACGGCGCCGCGCCTGCGCCGCCTCGGCCTGCCCGAGCGGAGCGAGGCCGGCGCGGTCGCCCTGCCGGCGATCGACCCCGCCCGGATCGAGGCCCTGGCCCTGCGCCTCGACGGGCGGATCGACGCCCCCGTGGCGCCGGCCTCCGCGGGCGACGCCGCGGCCCTGGCGCTGATGGCGCTGGCCCAGGTGCTGCCGGCCGTCCTGGTGGTGCCGGGCGAGGCCGCATCTCCCGGCCCCCTTGCCGGCACCCTCTCGGTCGGGGCGGAGGCGATCGCCCGCTATCCGGGCCGGCAGGCGGCCTCGTTGCGGCCGGTCAGCCGGGCGCCGGTGCCGCTCGCCGGAGCGCCGGACAGCGAGTTCGTGGTCTTCCGCGGCGGCGAAGGCCTGCGCGACCAGGTGGCGGTGGTGATCGGACGGCCGGACCTGTCGGAGCCGGTGGCGGTGCGGCTGCACTCCGCCTGCCTCACCGGCGACCTGTTCGGCTCGCTCAAATGCGATTGCGGCGACCAGTTGCGCGGCACCGCCGGCTGGATGGCGCAGCATGGCGGCGGCATCGTGCTCTACCTCGACCAGGAAGGCCGCGGGAACGGGCTCGCCAACAAGATCCGCGCCTACGGCCTGCAGGCGCGCGGGCTCGATACCTACGAGGCCGACGAGGCCCTCGGCTTCGGCCTCGACCAGCGCCGGTTCGACTTTGCGGCCGCGATGCTCAAGGCCCTCGGCGTGAGCCGGGTTCGGCTCCTCAGCAACAATCCCGAGAAGGCCGCGAGCCTGGAGGCGGCCGGGCTCAGCGTGGTCGAGACCCAGCGGGCGCTCGGCCGGATCACGCCGGAGAACATCCGCTACCTGACGGCCAAGCGCGACCGGGCCGGCCACGCCCTCGACCTCGACGCCTTCGCCTGCCTCGACGTGTGACCGCCGCGCCGTCGCGCACCGTTAGCGCCTGCCTCCTGTGGCCCTGGGGCACGTTCGCTGCTAGCTAGGGCCCCGGTTGGGCCGGCACCCGCCCGGTCCCGATGGACGATCGACACGGGAGATCGAGCGATGAAGGGTGACGCCAAGGTCGTCGAGTACCTCAACCGCGGCCTGCGCAGCGAGCTGACCGCGGTGAGCCAGTACTGGCTCCACTTCCGCATGCTGAACGACTGGGGCTACATCGATCTCGCCAAGTTCTGGCGCAAGGAATCGATCGAGGAGATGAACCACGCCGATCGCTTCGTCGATCGGATCCTGTTCCTCGAAGGCTTCCCGAACCTGCAGGAGCTGGATCCGCTGCGGATCGGGCAGAACGTGCAGGAGATCATCGAGTGCGACCTCGCCGCCGAGGTCGAGGCGCGCAGCCTCTATCTCGAGGCCGCGAAGTATTGCGACTCGATCAACGACCGGGTGTCGAAGCAGCTCTTCGAGGATCTGGCCGCCGACGAGGAGGGCCATATCGACTTCCTGGAGACGCAGCTCGAGCTGATTCGCCAGGTCGGCCTGCCGCTCTACGCTCAGCGCCACATCGGCGGCCTGGAGAAGATCGAGCCCGAGGTCGAGTGAGCCGCCCTTGAGCGGAGCCGCATCGCGCCGTTCTGCCTAGGCTCTCGTTCCCGCATCACGCTCGCTGCCGAACCGGCGACCACGTCGGTACCGGCCGGCGGAACGATGCTCGGGGCCTTGACCGGAGCGAGGCCGCCTCACGCGGCCTCCTCCTTCATTTCCTTCAGCGTGCAGGCCGCTCCGCAGGTGGTGGTGCAGGCGGCGTGCGCCTCGGCCAGCGCCCGATCGAGGATGCCCCGGATCGTGCGGGCGCAGCGGCCGCATTTCGGGCTGCAGCCGAGGCAGGCATAGACCTGGGCGGGCGTGCGCGGGCAGCCCGGGCCGGGATTGAGGCACGCGCGCACCTGGCCGTCGGAGAGCACGTTGCAGGAACAGACGATCATGTTGTGACTGGAGCACCCGATCCGCGGAGCGCCGAGGGAGTCGCTCCCGCTGACCGCTCTCAGATTAGAACTTTTGAAAACTACAACATAATCAACAGGTTACTGATTCGACGCGGCCTCCGCAACCCGACCCGGCGCTGTCATCGCGCCGCAGGCGGCCGGCTGGGACGCCGTCATGCTGCCGGTCGGCACCCCGCAGCCGGACCTCGCCGACACCGCTCGCCTCGCCCGGGCGGGCCGCGGCGGCGCCTTCGCGCTGATCGACCGGCCGTCACCGATGTCGGCCTGCCGGCCTCGGCGGCTGCCAGGTGACCGATATGGCCCGAGCGGCGGGTGCCGTCATGACCGGCTCCGCCGCGAACGCCGCCTTCGGCAACGGCCACCCCGCGCCCGGCATGGGGATGATCACCAGACCCTTCGCCCTCAGGCCTTCGCGGCCGAAACCCGGGTGATGATCGTGCCGGCAGGAACCTGACGGGACGAGATTGACGTTACGGAACCGGCAGTTTCGCGATGGATCGGGAACCGCGAGGCTTTCTCGCGGCGATTGCTTTACGGTAAGGTCGCCCTGCAATCGGAGGAAAGCCCCCGCCTTCCCCTGCCCTCGCCTTCAGGACCCGGATCGCCCCGTGCCCCAGCCGCCGCTCCGCGTCTTCCTGGCCCTCGGTCTCGGGGCCGCGGGCCTGGTGGCGACCCTGGTCCTCGCCCTGGTGGCGTCGCGGGTGGCGAGCGAACGGCTCGAAGCGCGCATCGAGGCCGAGCTCGGCGACCTCGCCGCCACCATGGCCGGCCGGCTCGACCGGGGCCTGTTCGAGCGCTGGCGCGACATGGTGATCCTGGCGGAGAACGACACCATCCGGGATCCGGCCGCCCCGGTGGAGCGCAAGCGGCGGGCGCTGCGGCGGGCGCAGGAGACCTATCCCGACTACGCCATCATCGGGATGATCGACGCCGACGGCTGGGTCGCGGCGACGAGCACCGGTGCCCTCGAGGGGATCGACGTCGCGCACCGGGACTACTTCACCAAGGGCCGCCACGGCCCCTTCGTGGGCGACGTGCACGACGCCCTGCTCCTCGCCTCCTTGAAGCCGGACCGCGACACGACCGAGCCGCCGCGTGTGCTCGACATCGCCGCCCCGGTGCGGGACGATGCCGGCCGGTTCGTCGGCGTGGTCTCGGGCCATCTCGACTGGGCCTGGGCCCGGGCGGCCGAGGCGTCCCTGCGCGAATCCGCGGCCGGCCAGCGCGACCTCACCCCCCTGGTGCTCGCCCGGGACGGCACGGTGCTGCTCGGCCCCGATTCCTTGCGCCGCACCGGCCTGCCGGCGGAGCTGCCGAGCGTCGCCGCTGCCCGGGCCGGCCACTCCGGTACGGCGACGGAGACCTGGCCCGACGGCAAGCGCTACCTCACCGGCTACCGGCCGACCCGGGGCTACCGCGACTTCCCGGGCCTCGGCTGGACCGTGCTGGTGCGCCAGGATGCCGGCACCGCCTTCGCGTCGGTGGCGGATCTGCGCCGGCAGATCCTGCTCTGGGGCCTCGTCGTCGCCACGGTGGCGGCGGGCATCGGCTGGTTCGCCGCCGGCCTGCTCGCCCGGCCCCTGCGCCGCCTCGCCGTCGCCGCCGCCGCCCTCGGCCGGGGCGAGCCGGCAGCCGTTCCGGCCTCCGCCGTGCGGGAGGCACAGGCGATCAGCCACGCCCTGACGGCGGCCGCCGACACGCTGAAGCGGCAGGAGGAGGAGCGCCGGGCGGCGGATGACCGCCAGGAGCTGCTGATCCACGAGTTGAACCACCGGGTGAAGAACACGCTCGCCACCGTGCAATCGATGGCGCGCCAGACCGCCCGCAGCGCCGCCTCCCTCGATGACTTCACCGGCAGCTTCGAGGCCCGCCTGCTGGCGATGTCCCAGACCCACAACGTGCTCACCGCCAACCACTGGGAGAGCGCGGGCCTGCGGGGCATCCTGTCGGCGGAGCTCGATCCCTATGCCGGGGGCCGGGCCGACCGCATCCGCCTCGACGGACCGCCGATCTCCCTCGCCCCCGCGGTGGCCCTGCCCCTCGGGATGGCAATCCACGAGCTCGCCACCAACGCGGCGAAGTACGGCGCGCTCTCGGTCGAGACCGGGCAGGTGGCGGTGGAATGGGGGGTGGAATGGCAGGCCGGCACCGGGATGCTCTCCCTGCGCTGGCGCGAGACCGGCGGTCCCACGGTCGCGCCACCGGCGCGGACCGGCTTCGGCACACGGCTGATCCGTACCAGCCTGGAGCGGGAACTCGACGGCGAGGTCCGTCTCGACTACGCGGCCGCGGGCCTCGCCTGCGAGATCGCGGTGCCGCTTGCGGCCCGGACCGAGGCCGCGTGAGGGACTTTCATCGTCCGTACGGGTAACAGCGGCCGCGGTCGAGCGGGATGCCGAGACGCTCAGCCAGCACCCGGATCGCCTCGGCATGCTCGACGTAAGGGTCGCGGTTGCCGAGTCCGACGATGATCGGGCAGCCCGCCCCCCACGGCACCATGGCGGTGGCGAGCCCGTTGCCCTCCGGGTCGCGCAGGGTGAAGAAGCGCGGCATGGTCCGGCGCAAATGCGCCTTGAGGCCGATCTGCTGCTCGATGAAGGGGCCGGAGGGCGGGACATACGAGGCTTCGGCGCGGCTCTGCGCCTGACGGAAGTGCTTCTCGACGGCGTGACCCATCAGCGCCGATTCCTGGATCGCCTCCGCCTCGGTCTCGATCTGGAACCAGGTCTTTCCGCCCGTGACGTCGCAGACATAGTCCATCGCTCACCTCGGCGGCCTGTCCGGGCCGTGGCCCTATTCCTCCAATGTAAGCTCGAACAGGCTGGTTTTGAAGCGCCGGCGCGGCCCTAAGCCCTTGCGACACCGCCCGTGTGACACCGCCCATGTAACACTTGGCGACGCGACGACACAGCTTCCTGCAGCAGCATCGGCGCGACGGGAGTGTCGCGAGGGGCGATCAGCCCTGTTGCAGTGCCGCCCGGCCCTGCGCGGTGATGCGCCAGGCGGCTGAGGCGCTGCCGGGACGCGAGCCGGGCTCCTCGCCCAGGAACAGCAGATGGCCGTCATTCTCCAGGGCGCAGAGCCGGCTGTGGTCGCCGGGCCATCCCCGGTCGGGCTCGCGCTGGAGCGTGATGCAGCCCTCCTCGGTGAGGGCGGCGCGGCTCAGGAGGCGGCGGCGGTGATCGATCATCGCGTCGGATCCTTCCGGTTGTTGCAGCCATGGTGTTGCGGACATGCGCACGCGGCCCGGCGCCGGAGCGGCGGACGGCAGGACGCGGGAGCAGCGTCCGGATGCACACGAGTCGCCCACGCCGGCGATCATGATCGGGGGCACGAGCAATGCCGGCGCCGCCCTCCGGCGGCACGGGAGACGTATGACGCCGCCCTTCGTCGGGCGGCGACGCGGCCCGGGATACGCGCTGCGTGTGGGCCGGCAAGGCCAAGCTTAGCAGCTGAGCCCCGGGATGCAACCCGGATGGTTTCGAGATCGTATCCAGCTGCCGGAGTCGCGACTCCTACGGGGGGACGGGAAGCATGCGGCCTGCAACGGGGCGGCCGGGAAGAGCGACGGCAAGATCATGAGAGCTTCGGATTCGACCGCACGAAGGCGGCGGCATGCCATTCTCTCAGGACCTTGGAGCCGTTCACATCCCGGGCGCTCCGAGAATGGATGACGGCGTCACCTGACCCTCGGCGTCATCGTCGATCGGGCGACGACCGCCGCCCCGGCCCCTCTCCGGAGGATCAGCCCAGGCCCATGAGGAGCCGGCCGGCCTGCTCCCACCCGCCGAGAAGCTCGGCTCCCGCACAGGCGAGGCCCACCGTCAGCAAGGCGATCCAGGATGCGATATGGCCGACCGCCTCGAGCGGGCGCCAGCCGTAATGACGGAGCTGTGAGTACATGGCTGGGTCACTGCACCGCAATGGTTAACGATTGGTTAGCACGGCCTCGGGGTCGAGGAGCGCGGCGCGCAAGGCGCCCGGTCCGGTCGGTGCGGGAATCGCCCATGGAGGCCCGCGCTTCCTCTTCCTCCGGGCAGACCGACGCGACCCGTAAGATGGCCGAGAGGGTCCGCGTCGCGGGACTCGCGCATGATCGATGTCGACGGGACTTCCTCTGACGTCGTGGCCGTCCTCGACCACGACCGGAGGTGCCCATGATGTCACGACGTGAAGACAGGCGCACTCACTCCACGCCTCGGAGCCGTTCCGTTCGGATGGACGATCATTCGTCTGTCAGACGGATGGTGCCGCTGGGGAGGATTGAACTCCCGACCTCATCATTACCAATGATGCGCTCTACCACTGAGCTACAACGGCGCGCCGGTGCCGCGCTGCCCTCCCGGACCGGGACCGGACAGCCTTCAGACACACCGAGCGAAATCTCTGACTCTTACGGTGAAGGATGGTGCCGCTGGGGAGGATTGAACTCCCGACCTCATCATTACCAATGATGCGCTCTACCACTGAGCTACAACGGCCCGTCGGCGCCGCTCGTCCCATCCGCGGCCTCGTGGCCGGGCGGTTCGTGGTGCGCCGAAGACGAGCGGGGGATAGCGGATCGCCCGGCGCATTGCAACAGCCTCGCGGCCAGGAATCGCGGCCAGGAATAGCGGCCAGGAATCGTTGCCAAAAATCGCCTCCGAGAGTCGCCCCCGGTCGGACCGTGCCGCGCGGCCCGGCTCCCGATCCCTGGCCCGCACCTTGCTTGAGCCTCGCGCAAGGGGAGCCGCCGAGGGAAGCGCGCGTGGACATCGAACTCGTCAGCCTGACCAAGCGCTACGGCGACACCGTCGCGGTCGATGGGATCAACCTGAAGATCCGCTCGGGCTCGTATTGCTGCCTGCTCGGGCCGTCCGGCTGCGGCAAGACCACGACGCTCCGGATGATCGCCGGGCACGAAACCGTGTCGTCGGGCGACGTGGTGATCGGTCCGAAGGCGGTCGGCGACCTGCCGCCGGCCGCCCGCGGCACCGCCATGATGTTCCAGAGCTACGCGCTGTTCCCCCACCTCACCTGCCGCGACAACGTCGCCTTCGGGCTCAAGATGCGGGGCATACCGAAGGCGGAGCGCGTGAAGCGCGCCGAGGCGATGCTGGCGCTCGTCCAGATGGACAAGCTCGCCGGGCGCCTGCCGGCGCAGCTCTCGGGCGGGCAGCAGCAGCGCGTCGCGCTCGCCCGCGCCCTCGTCACCGGTCCGAAGGTGCTGCTCCTCGACGAGCCGCTCTCCGCCCTCGATCCGTTCCTGCGGGTGCGCATGCGCACCGAGCTGAAGCGCCTGCAGGGCGAGCTCGGCATCACCTTCGTGCACGTCACCCACAGCCAGGAGGAGGCGATGGCCCTCTCCGACCTCGTGGTGGTGATGAATGGCGGCCGCATCGAGCAGGCGGCCGATCCCCGCACGGTGTTCGAGCGGCCGGCCACCGCCTTCGTCGCCCGCTTCATCGGCGGCCACAACGTCATCGCGCTGCCGGACCGGCGCATCGCCGTGCGGGCCGACCGGATGCGGCTCGGCTCCGAGGCCGGTCCGGAGGCCCCGAGCGCCCGGGTGGTCGCGGTCGAGTACCAGGGCAGCACCGTCCATGTGAGCCTCGAGGCGCCGGACCTCGCCACCGAGCCCGGCGCGCCGCTCACCGCGATCCTGAGCGACCACGCCTATGCCGGCCACCCCCTCGCCCTCGGAGACACGGTGCGGGTGGGCTGGCCGGCGAACGAGGCCCACCGCCTCGACGCCTGACCACGACCTGAAGAAGAGGGAGACTTCGACGTGACCGATTCCAAGACGCCCCACTCCAAGACGCCCCACTCCAAGACCCCCCGCCTGTCACGCCGCACGCTGCTGCAGGGCGCCGGCGCCGCGGCCGGCCTCGCCGCCGGCTCCGGCGCCATCACGGGCTTCCCGGCGATCATCGCCGCCGAACCGGTGACGCTGCGCTACCTCGGCACCGCCGTGAACCAGAGCGGCGACATCGCCCGCAAGGTGAAGGAGGATCTCGGCATCACGATCGAGTACATCCCGGTCGTGACCGACGAGGTGTCGAAGCGCGTCGTCACCCAGCCGAACTCGTTCGACATCGTCGATTCGGAGTATTTCAGCCTCAAGAAGCTGATGCCGTCCGGCAACCTGATGGGCATGGACTCGCGCCGGATCAAGAACGCCGACAAGATCACGCCGGTCTTCACCAAGGGTGAAGTGGCGGGCAAGAAGATCGGCGACCAGGGCACGGCGCCCAAGAAGGTGTTCTACCTCGAGGGCCAGAACTCGACCAAGTTCGCCACCTCGCCGACCGAGTGGATCACCCTGATCCCCACCACCTACAACGCCGACACGCTCGGCATCCGGCCCGACCTGATCAAGCGCCCGATCACGAGCTGGAAGGAGCTGCTGAACCCCGAATTCAAGGGCAAGGCCTCGATCCTCAACATCCCGTCGATCGGCATCATGGACGCCGCGATGGTGGTGGAGGCCACCGGCGACTACACCTATCCCGACAAGGGCAACATGACGAAGGCCGAGATCGACCGCACCATGAAGGTGCTGATCGAGGCCAAGCGCGCCGGCCAGTTCCGCGCGTTCTGGCAGGACTTCAACGAATCCGTGAACCTGATGGCGTCGGGCGAGACGGTGATCCAGTCGATGTGGTCGCCGGCCGTCACCAAGGTGCGCTCGCAGGGCGTCGCCTGCACCTACCAGCCGCTGAAGGAGGGCTACCGCGCCTGGGCCACCGGCTTCGGCCTGCCCAAGACTCTGACCGGGAAGAAGCTCGACGCTGCCTACGATTTCATCAATTGGTTCCTGTCTGGCTGGGCCGGTGCCTATTTGAATCGCCAGGGCTACTACTCGGCGGTGCTCGAGACGGCAAAAGCCAACATGGAGCCCTACGAATGGGCATTCTGGATGGAGGGCAAGCCGGCCGAGAAGGACATCAAGGCTCCGGATGGCACCATCATGGAGAAGGCCGGCGCGGTGCGTGACGGCGGCTCGTTCGAGCAGCGCATGGGCGCCGTCGCCTGCTGGAACTCGGTGATGGACGAGAACACCTACATGGTGCGCAAGTGGAACGAGTTCATCGCCGCATGAGCACGGTCGCGGCCCCTGCTCTCCCGGAGGCGGCGCAAGCCGCCTCCACCCTCCCGGGCCTCGCCGTGGAGACGCGCCGCCAGCGCCGCCTCGCCTACTGGCAGGCGATGCCGCTGGGGCTGGTCTTCCTCGCGTTCTTCCTGGTGCCGCTGACGCTCACGCTGGTCGTCAGCTTCTGGGAGTACAACGAGTACGAGATCATCCCGGCCTTCACCCTGCAGAACTATGCCGACGTGTTCGAGGGCTGCCTGTCGGGCGGCGATCTCTGCACCACCTTCCGGACGTACCTGTCGACGCTGAAGTTCTGCCTGCTCGGCTGGGCCGCGACGCTGACGATCGGCTTCACGGTGGCCTATTTCGTCGCCTTCCACGTCCGCTCGACGGCGATGCAGACGGTGCTGTTCCTGATCTGCACCATCCCGTTCTGGACCTCGAACGTGATCCGGATGATCGCCTGGATCCCGCTGCTCGGCCGCAACGGCCTCGTCAACGACACGCTGATGAGCCTCGGCCTGATCCGCACCCCGATCGAGGGGCTGCTCTACTCCGATTTCTCTGTCGTGCTGGCCTTCATCCACCTCGATACGGTGTTCATGATCGTGCCGATCTTCAACTCGATGATGCGGATCGATCGTTCGCTGATCGAGGCGGCGACGGATGCCGGCGCCACGCCCTGGCAGACCCTGTGGAACGTCATCGTGCCCCTGTGCAAGCCCGGCATCGCCATCGGGTCGATCTTCGTCCTGACCCTGATCATGGGCGACTTCGTCACCGTGGGCGTGATGGGCGGGCAGCAGATCGCCTCGGTCGGCAAGGTGATCCAGGTGCAGATGGCCTACCTGCAATTCCCCGCCGCCGCCGCCAACGCGGTGGTGCTGCTCGGCGCCGTGATGGTGCTGATCGCCGCGCTCACCCGCCTGATCGACCTGCGCCGGGAGCTCTAGAGAGATGCGCCGCGACGGGCCTCGTCCCTTCTCGTTCTACGTGCTGGCAGCCTTCTTCGGGCTGTTCGTGCTCTTCCTCTACGGGCCGACCCTGACGATCCTGGTGCTCAGCTTCCAGGGCCCGCAGGGCGGCCTCACCTTCCCGATGAACGGGGTCTCGACCTTCTGGTTCTCGCGCCTCTGGGCCGGGCTCGGCGTGGTCGACATCTGGGCGGCGTTCCGGCGCTCGCTGGCGCTGGGCCTCGTGGTGATGGGTCTCACCGTCACCATCGCGTTCTTCGCCGGGCTCGCCTTCCGCAAGGGCTTTCGGGGGCAGACGCCGCTGTTCTACGCCGCGGTGGCGAGCCTGATCGTGCCCTCGATCGTGGTGTCGCTCGGCATCGGCCTCGAGTTCCGGCTGATCGACGAGGGCATCAAGGCCCTGGCCGCCCGGACCGGCTGGGGATTCCTCCAGGACCACGGCACCGTGATGGGACTGTTCACGTCGGCGCTCGGCGCCCACCTGACCTGGACCCTGCCCTTCGGCCTCCTCATCATGTTCGCGGTGTTCAACCGCTTCAACCCGGCCTACGAGGAGGCCGCCCGCGATCTCGGCGCCACGGGGCCGCAATCCCTGCGCCACGTCGTGGTGCCGATCATCCTGCCGTCCCTCGTCGGCGTGGCCCTGTTCGGCTTCACCCTGTCCTGGGACGAGCTCGCCCGCACCAGCCAGGCGATCGGCGGGCGCAACACCCTGCCGCTGGAACTGCAAGGCCTCACTACCACCGTGACGACGCCGGAGATCTACGCGCTCGGCACCGTCACCACCGGCGTCTCGCTCCTCGTCATCGGGCTCGCCTTCGGCAGCTTCCTCGCGATCCAGCGCCGCCGCGCCCGGCGGGTGACGCTGCCGGGGACCTGAGCACGCTCAATCGGTCGTGCGCACCGTCCAGGTCGCCCGGCGGATGCCCTCGGCCGCGCCCAGGCGCGCGATCACCGCGTCGATCTCCTCCGGCTCGATCGCGGTGCTGACCAGGGTGGCGACCACCTCGACATCGTCCTCGCCGCGCTCCTCGACATCGACCTCGCTCACCGGGTAATGGGCCGCCTCCAGGCGCTCGACCAGGAGGTCGCGGACCTCCGAGAGGCGGTCGGTGTCGGTGGTGGCACGGACCTCGTAGGTGGCCTCCGCGTCGCGCTCGTCGATCGGGATGCGGTTGATGGCGTTGACGAGAGGCCGCAGCAGGGTGTTGCCGGCGAGCACCGCGACGGTGACGAGCGCGGCCTCCGCCGCGAGATCGACCCCCGACAGGGCACCGACGGCGGCCGAGCACCACAAGGTCGCGGCGGTGTTGAGGCCGCGGACGTTCATGCCCTCCTTCATGATCACGCCGGCACCCAGGAAGCCGACGCCCGAGACCACGTAGGCGACGATGCGGATCGCGCCATCGGCGTGGCCAATGCGCATGCCGAGATCGGTGAAGGCCGCCGCTCCCACGGCCACCAGCACGTTGGTGCGCAGGCCCGCCGTGCGCTGCCGGTACTGGCGCTCCGCCCCGATCAGCGTGCCGAGCACGAAGGCGCAGACGAGGCTCAGGACCGAGTTGAGGAATTCGCCGGCCTGGAAAGCCTGGATGATCGCCATCGCGACGCGCCGCCCGTGAGGGGGGCGCGGGCCCGACGCCCGCGCCGAAACCCCGAGCCTATAGCGGGGTCGTGTGACGGCCGGATAGCGGAGGGGTCAGGACGCCGCCTTCGGGTCCGGAGCCTTGGCCTGAGTCCTGGAGTGCGGAGCTTTGGACGTCGCGGCTTTGGGCTCCGGGTTCTTGCTCGCCGCCTTCACCTTGGCCTTGCGGGCTTTCGCGCCCTCGGCCCCGGCGGCGCGGATCAGGGCGGCGAGCCCGGCCTCGGTCACCGCCTCGGCCGCCTCCGGCACGCTGAACCAGCGGCACTCGCGCTCGTTCTGCTCGGGCCAGGTCTTGAGCTGCTTGCGCACCTCCAGGCGGAAGACCTGGACCTGGCACAGCACCGCGTCGCGGCTCTTCAGGCGCTTGTGGTAGAAATAGCTGCCGAGTGCCCGCCGGCCGACGCGGCCGATCAGGCCGGCTTCCTCGTAGGCCTCGCGGGCGGCGGCCTCGTAGTTCTTCAGGCCCTTCATCGGCCAGCCCTTGGGCACCACCCAGCGCCGGGTCTCGCGGGAGGTGATGAGCATGACCTGGAGGGCGCCGCCGGGCCCGGAGCGGACCGGCAGCACGGCGACCTGCCGGCGCGGCTCGCCGCTGCGCTCCGACCAGCCGGTCAGGAGACCCGCCAGGGACCTCAGGCTCTTCATGATCCGGCGCGGTCCGCGGCGGAACGGCGTCCCGGGCGACAGGGGGGACGGGACGGGCGAAAGCTGGAGCAGGTCACGGATGTCACGTCGCGGCGCACTCGCTGGTCCGGTCTCGAGCGACGAGCCCGAGAGTCCCCCCTGGGAAAGATCCTTTGAAGGATAGATCCTTCGGGCGCGCTCCGCGGTCCGGACTCCCTCGCGGCGGACGACGCACCTCTTCCGTCCCTTTAAGCGGGGTGAGCCGCGGCACTCAAGCAGGATTTGTTAACCGGCAAAACAATCGCCGCGCCGGCTGCCGGCGTCAGGCCTCGCTACCGAGGGTGGCGATGAGGGTGTCGAGGCGGGCGCGCAGCTCGGCGATCTCGCTCTCGGACATTTTCAGGGTGTCGACCACGGAGCGGCGCACCGCGACCGCCTCGTCCTGCAGGGCCTGGCCCTCCTCGGTCAGGCTGATCTCGACCTCGCGCTCGTCGGCCTGCCGCCGGGTGCGGCGCACGAAGCCAGCCGCCTCGAGGCGCTTGAGCACCGGGGTCAGCGTGCCGGAATCGAGACGCAGGCGCCGGCCGATATCGGAGACTGTCAGCCCGTCATTCTCCCACAGCACGATCAGCACGAGGTACTGCGGATAGGTGAGGCCCAGCCGCTCGAGCAGCGGTCGGTAGCACTTCGTCATGCGGTGGGAGGCCGCGTAGAGCGCGTAGCAGAGCTGATTGTCGAGCCGCAACGCTTCCACGCCTGACAGGACAGGCTCGAGAGAGTTCATATGCACACCATACCGACAGCACCCGGGCGCCGCCCTCGCCGCAGGATCCTCATGCCGTCAGCCTAACACGCCGGACGGACCACCGAAATCCACGCGAATGCGTTCGATGGTGAACGATCATCTCTCGAATGGGCCTCCGCCCGCAACAGCATAAGATGGGCGACTGGATCGCGGCCGCCCAAAACGTCAGCGTCGGCCGTCCAGCGGCGGGCGGGTGCGGCGCTCGACCAGGGGCCGGCCGGCCCGGCGCTCGACGATCACCGTGCGCGGGCCGCGCAGGCCGCTGCCGGTACTGATGATCCGCTCCGGCGCGCGCTCGGTCTTCGGCTTGGCAGCCTGCGCCTTGGCGGCCTGGAGCACGTGCGGGCGCACCTCGTCGGGAGGCAGGCCGATCAGGCCCGCGGCGATCTCGACCTGCTGCTCGATGTCGTCGGCGAGATCCTGCGCCGCGGCCACCGCCTCGGAGACGGTGGGGGGCTCCTTGCGCACCCGGATCGGCGGCAGGTTGCGGGGCTTGTCGGTCGGCTTCTTCACGGGGCGGCTCATCATCATGCGGCTGAGCATAGCGCGGGCTTCGCGATTGTTGCAGTGCAACACGCGCATGTCCAACCCGGCGCCGCTGGAATGGTTGCGCGAGCCTCACGGTTAGCCCACGCTGGCGCCAGGGGAATTCGGCCCGCTCCCGCGCTCCGGCGGGATATCGGGCATAAGGTCGCACCGTGACGCGGCGGCCGGCTTGCCCGGGCCCGACGCGCCTGAGACACTGAGGCCGTCATGACCGATCTCCCCCGCCTCGACCCGCGCCTGACCCCCGCCCGGTCCGACCTCGCCGACGAGCGCCTGCGCGGGCAGGTCGAGGCGGCGCGCTACGTCGCCGGCCGGTCGCACCGGATCGCCGTACCCGTCGCGCCCCTGCGGCGCGCGCCCGATCCGGCCGCCGGCCTCGACAGCGAGGCGCTGTTCGGCGAGGCCGCCACGGTCTACGAGCTGCGCGATGGCTGGGCCTTCGCGCAGCTCGCGGCCGACGGCTATGTCGGTTACCTCCCGGCCGAGGCGCTCGGGCCCGTCGATCCGATCCCCACCCACCGGGTCGCGGCCTTGCGCACCTTCCTCTACCCCGCCGCCGACCTGAAGCGCCCGGCCCTCGGCGCGCTCAGCCTCGGCGCCCGGGTGGCGGTAGCGGCGCGGGAGGGCGCCTATGCGCGCCTCGCCGACGGGCGCTTCGTCTGGGCCGGGCATCTCGCCTTCCTCGACGCGGTCGAGCCGGACGTCGCCGCGACGGCCTGGCGCTTCCTCGGCACGCCCTATCTCTGGGGCGGGCGCAGCAGCCTCGGGCTCGATTGCTCCGGCCTGGTGCAGACGGCGCTCGCCGAGGCCGGGATCCCGGCTCCCCGCGACAGCGACCAGCAGGAGGCGGCCCTCGGCGAGGCGGTGGCGCTCTCCCCCGATCTCGCCGGCCTGCGGCGCGGCGACCTGGTGTTCTGGCGCGGCCATGTCGGGATGATGCTGGACGAGAGCCGGCTGATCCACGCCAACGGGCACCACATGGCGGTGGCGGTCGAGCCCCTGGCCGAGGCCGAGGCGCGCATCCGCGCCGGCCGGACCGGGCCGGGCACCGGAGACGGGGCGATCCGCACGGTCCGGCGCCTGGCGACCGCCGCCTGACGGTGCTACCGGGCGGTTCGGCGCGGCGACAGCCTCGGCAACCCTGGGGCAGGTCCGCCCGGCGGGACGGACATGGCGCGCGTGAATCCGTGGACATCTGACGGGATCTTGGCCGTGTGCGATTGTCTATGCCTCGCGCCGGCCATAACCGGTTGTAGAATGGGGCCGACGCCCCTCGTCTCGAGTCCTGAGGACACCTGCCCCCGATGCTGACCGGTTCGGCCATCACCCGCGCCCTCGTCATCGTCGTGCTGGCGGCCGGCCTCGCCGGGCTGTGGCAGTTCTTCATGCCGCGCACCACCGGTCCGCACGTCTCCGAGCCGCCCAAGCGGGCCGAGACCGGGCGGAGTGCGCCGCCACCCGCGCCGACGAGCGATGCCGGGGATCCGGTGCGCTCGGTCTATCCCGGCCCGCGCCCGGCCGACCCGCCGGTGCAGCGCCCGCCAGCGGTGGCGGAGGCGCCCCCGGTCGCCAGCCCCGCTCCTGCACCGGTCCCCGCGCCGGTCCCGACTCCCGCGCCCTCCCCTCCCCCGGTCTTCACCCCGGCAGCCCCGTCGGCGCCGCTGCCGCCGGTCGACACGACCGAGAGCGCCGAGCCGCCGCCCGCGACCGGCACGGTCGACCTCAACACCGCGAGCCTCGCGGAGCTGAACGGCCTGCGCGGCGGCGGCATGATCGGCCGGGCGATCATCGCCAAGCGGCCCTACACGTCGCCGAGCGACCTCCTGTCGAAGCGGGTGCTGAGCCGGGCGACGTATGAGAAGATCAAGGATCAGGTGACCGTGCGATAGCCGGCACCTTCCTCAGGGAGACATTCGCCCGGCAGCCGCTTCAGCTTGTCGGGATTGCGCGTCACATAGATGGCGGCGATCCGGTCGTCTTGAACGTGCAAGGCCGTCACCTGCACGATGCCACCCGCCTCCACGGTGAGGAAGCCCGGCAAACCGTCGATGACCGCGTAACGCATGAGTCGCGATGGAAAGCGCGCGAAATCGCCCGCCATTGCCGCATGGCGCCCCAGCACCGCATCGATGCCGATCAGTGGCGTCAATGATGCCGGAACCTTGCCGCCCCCGTCGGCACAGGCAACTACATCCTCGGCCAGCATGGCGCGGAGAGCACTCATGTCGCCGTTGCGCGATGCCGCGAAGAACGCAGTGGCCATCTTGAGACCGTGCTCCTTGCTCACGGCGAAGCGCGGGCGCTCCTGCCGAAGATGGGTCCGCGCCCGACTGGCGAGCTGACGGCAAGCGGCAGGTTTCCGATCGATGGCCTGTGCCACCTCCGGAAAATCGAGGCCGAATACATCGTGCAACAGGAAGGCAGCGCGCTCCAACGGCGACAGCCGTTCCAGCGCGATCATCAGCGGCAGGGTGATGTCGTCGGCCGGATCGGCATCCTCGGGATCGAAGATCGGGTCCGGCAGCCACGGGCCGATATAAGTCTCGCGGCGACGGCGGGCCGACTTCAACTGATTGAGGCTGAGGCGCGTGACGACGACACGCAGGAATGCGGCCGGCTCGCGCACCGACACGGGATCTGCCGCCAACCAGCGCGAATAAGCGTCCTGCACCACGTCCTCCGCGTCCGCGACCGACCCCAGCATCCGGTAGGCGAGTTGGATCAAGCGCGGGCGAAGCTCTTGCAGGTAGGGATCGGAACCGGCGGTCATGCTCGGACTATGCGCCCGCCGGGTGCCGGCCGCGAACGAAGTCGCGCGTGACCCGTGCGACACGCGTCCCCAGATATCGAGCGGTGGCGAGATCGGCTTCGGGGGCGTCCTGTCCGGACCTTCATCGGTGTTCGACTGTGCCGCGGCGCCGATCCAGAAGCCCAGCCGGTTCAAGTCCTCGTCCGAGCCGGAGGTCGAATTATTGGCGGGTGGCAGATCAAGGCTGACCCAATGCATGCCATGTTGCGCAGCGAACAGAACCATCTGCAGGAGCGTCGACAGTTTGTCGCCGGCCCGCGCCCCGGAATTGGTGAACCCGGCGGCGATCTTGTCCTTCCAGAGATAGCCTCCAGCCATCATGACTTTTGAGGTCGCCTCCTGGAAGGCTTTGAACGATGCCGAGGCCGAGCCCATGTAGGTCGGCGCGCCGAAAATGATCGCATGCGCGGCGTGGAGATCATCCCAGCGCTGCTGCGCTTCCTCGACAGGAAGGAGCAAAGGGCTGGAGCCGGCGGCCCGCACTCCCTCCGCCACCGCCCGGGCCTGCCGTGCGGTGTGTCCATAGCCGCTATGATAGACGATCGCGACGCGGATACCGTCTTCCGTCCGCGCGCCATGGTGGCCGCGTTCTTCGATGATGTGCATCATACCCTCGTGCTCGGATGCATCCGGAAGGCATGACCACTCAGCTTGGCGGAGTGTGATATCGGCCCCCTTCGACAGCCGAGCCGATTTGGCTTCAGCCCAGGGCCTCGGCCCCCGATGCACCGCACCGGGGGCCTGCCGAACGGGGACTTGCGAATGGAGACTCGCCGATCGAGAACTTGCCGATCGAGAACTTGCCGATCACGCCGCCAGCGGCGCCGGGATCTCGGTCTCGCGCTCGGTCACCAGGTCGGCGGCGATGCGGCCGGACCCCGCCGCCATCGTCCAGCCGAGGGTGCCGTGGCCGGTATTGAGCACCAAGCCCCGGATCTGGGTGCGGCCGAGATAGGGCACGTTCGAGGGCGTGGTCGGGCGCAGGCCGCTCCAGGCGGTAGCGGCGGAGAAGTTGCCGGCATTCGGGAAGGTGCGCCGGGCATTCTCCAGGATCGCCGCGACCCGCGCCGCGTCGAGGTGGCGGGTATACCCTGAGAGCTCGGCGGTGCCGGCGACGCGCAGGTGGGTGCCGAGGTTGGAATAGACCAGCTTGTACTCGTCGTCGGTGAGGCTGACCTGCGGCGCGCCGTTATGGCCCTCGATCGGGATCGAGACCGAGTAGCCCTTGGCCGGGTAGATCGCGAGGTTGACGCCGTAGCGGCGCAGGAACGGCGCCGACCACGAGCCGAGCGACACCACCACGTTCGGGGCGGTGAGCCGCTGGTGCCCACCCGCCACCATCGCCTCGACGCCGGTGATCCGGTCGCCCGACGGGGAGAGCAGCAGCCGGGTCGCCTCCGAGCCGTACAGGAAGGTCGCGCCCATCGCGGCGGTGCGGGCGGCGAGCGCCTGGGTGAAGGCGCGGGCGTCGCCGCTCTCGTCCTCCGCCGTGTAGGTGGCGCCGACGATGTCGTCGATGGAACTGGCGAAGGCCGGCTCGATCGCCAGCACCTCGTCGCGGGAGACCACCCGGCGCTCGCAGCCGTGCTGGCGCATCAGCTCGGCGACGGGCTTGGCCGCCTCGAACTCCTTGGTATCGCGGTAGAAATGCAGGATGCCGAGGGTCTTCTCGGCGTAAGTCAGGTTCTCGGCGGCGCGGATCTCCTGCAGCTTGGCGCGGCTATAGGCGCCGAGCCGCACGATCTCGACCGTGTTGCGGCGCGCCCGCTCCGGGGTGCAGTTGCGCAGGAAGCCAGCGATCCACGACCATTGGTGCCGGTCGAGGCGCGGGGTGAAGAGCAGCGGCGCACGCGCGTCGAACAGCCACTTCATCACCTTGAGCGGCGCGCTCGGATTGGCCCAGGGCTCGGCGTGGCTCACCGAGATCTGGCCGCCATTGGCGTAGCTGGTCTCGAGCCCGGCCCCACCCTGGCGGTCGATCACGCAGACCGACAGGCCCGCCTTGGCGGCCCAGTAGGCGGTGGCGGTGCCGACGACGCCGGCGCCGAGCACGATGAGATCGAAGGAGGTTTTCTGTCCCGACACGCGTTCCATCCTTCCCGCCGGTTCAGGGCGGGTTGCAGGGTTGGAACTCTGTTCGGGTGGCCTGAGAGATTCGCCGGGTTCGCACCCGGCTTGCTCCATCGGCGGGCGTCACGCGCCCTCTCCAGAGTGCCCTCTCGGTCGCGGTCCTTCTACCTGAGAGCTTCGGCGCGCAGCACGGCTGACACGCTTTTCCCCTTCGGTGCCGGCTCGGAGCCGGTCTCTCCCGCGATCGTCAACGGACGGCCGAGCCTGTAGCACGGCCGTCCGCGGCGCAAAAGCGCAAAGATCGGTCGCTCCCGCGCGAGCGGAATCGCCCTCCCCCGCTCAGGCGCGGCAGGCCTCGAAGCCCTTGCGGATCTGCTCCGGATCGAGGTGGCGGCCGATGAACACGACGCGGGATTCCCGCGGATCGCCCGGTTTCCACTCGTCCTGCAGGTCGCCGTCGAGGATCATGTGCACGCCCTGGAAGACGAAGCGGCGCGGCTCGTCGGGGAAGCTGACAATGCCCTTGCAGCGCAGGATGTCCGGTCCCTGGACCTGGGTCAGGTCGGAGATCCACGGCATGAACTTGTTGGGATCGACCGCGCCGGGGAGCCGGGCCGAGACCGACTGGATCTCGTCGGAATGGTGGTGATGATGTCCTTCTTCGAGGAATTCCGGCTCGACCTCGATGATGCGGGCGAGGTCGAAGGCCTTGCGGTCGAGCACGGTCTCGAGCGGCACGGCGCAGTGCTGCGTGCGGTGGATCTCGGCCGACGGATTGATGGCGCGGATCTGGCGCTCGACGGAATCAAGGCCGGCCTCGTCGACGAGGTCGGACTTGTTGAGCAGGATCACGTCCGCGAAGGCGACCTGGTTCTTGGCCTCGGGGGCGTCCTTCAGGCGCTCGGAGAGCCACTTGGCGTCGGCCACGGTCACCACCGCGTCGAGGGTGGCGGCCTCGCCGACATCCTGATCGACGAAGAAGGTCTGGGCGACCGGCGCCGGGTCGGCGAGGCCGGTGGTCTCGACGATGATCGCGTCGAACTTGCCCTTGCGCTTCATCAGCCCGTCCATGATGCGGATCAGGTCGCCGCGCACGGTGCAGCAGATGCAGCCGTTGTTCATCTCGAACACTTCCTCGTCGGCGCCGACGACGAGGTCGTTGTCGATGCCGATCTCGCCGAACTCGTTGACGATCACGGCGTAGCGCTTGCCGTGCGGCTCGGTGAGGATGCGGTTGAGGAGCGTGGTCTTGCCGGCGCCGAGATAGCCGGTGAGCACCGTGACGGGGATCTTGTCGGACATGCGGGGCCGTCTGTTCGCGAATGAGATGGGCGCCGGGGGGCGCCGCGACGAGTGATATAGTGTGTCACTCTGCGCCGCGCGAGGCCGGCCCTGGGAGGCCGAAGCGGGTGACGTCGCGCAGCAAGTCGACGAAGGCGCGGGCACCGTGGTCGAGGAGGGCGCGGCCTGCTTCCGCCGTACCGAGGCCGGCGTCACCGATGGCGCCGGCCGGGTTGAGGTCCTGCGCGTGCCAGGCGAAGGCGGCCGGGCGGCCGGCGCGCAGGTGGGTGTAGGTGCGCTCCATCGCTCGGCTCGCCGGCACGAAGTCGCGGATCGCCTCGCGCCGCACCAGGTCGGGCCGGAGCGCCAGCAACAGGGCGGTCTCGATCCCGCCGCCATGGATGCCGTGGCGAACCTCCTCCTCCGGAAACAGGCCCGGCGGGGTACCGAAGCGGCTCCAGGCGGTGGTGACCGCCACCATCCCGTGCCGGCCCCGCAACCCCAAGGCCACGAGGTCCATGAGCGCGCTGTTGCCGCCATGGGAGGAGACGATGACGAGCCGGCGGCAGCCCGCCCGCACGACCCCGTCGCCGATCTCGGTCCAGGCCCGCAGAGCCGTCTCGGGCGTCAGCGTCAGGGTACCGGGAAAATCCGCGTGCTCGGGGGACAGGCCGATGGGCTGCACCGGCAGCACCCGCACGTCGAGGTCGTCGGGGACGAGGTCGGCGACCCGCGCCAGGTAGCCCTCGGCGATGACGACGTCGGTCGAGAGCGGCAGGTGCGGCCCGTGCTGCTCCACGGCCGCGACCGGCAGCACCGCGACGGTGGCGTGAAGCGCGCCCCCGCGGCACTCCTCGGTGGTCAGGTCGCCCCAGGGCCGGGCCGGCATGCGATCACTCCTCGTCCGATGGTTGCACCAGCATAAGCCGCGGGCGGGCGGGCCGAAACCGGGCCGGCGTCATCCAGCCGTCACAGGCGGGCTGGCATGTGCGCCGTGAGGGCGCCAACCGGCGCCCCGCCCGCTGCCCTTGCGCTCACAAGGCACGCGCGGCAGGATTTGTCTCGAGAACAGGGGCGGGAGCCATGGCAGCGGGCGAGCAGGCTTTGGCCGTGGACGCGCCGCGCCGGACGGCCAAGCGCCTCCGGCCCCCCGGCGCCAAGAGCGTCGGCTGGGCCCTGATGCAGGCCGCCCGCCTCCATCGCGGCCGCATCGGCGACCGCTTGGCGGACCTCGATCTCTTCGCCGGCCAGGAGCAGGTGGTGCAGGCGCTGGCGGCAGCAGGCACCATGACCATGGGCGACCTCGCCGCCACCCTGCGGGTGCGCCCGCCCACCGCCTCGAAGACCATCACGCGGCTTGCTGCCATGGGGGTGGTCGAGCGACGGACGGAAGCCGGGGATGGCCGCATCGTCCGGGTGCGTCTGACCGAGGCGGGCCTCGCCAAGGCCGCGGCGATCGAGGGCATCTGGGACGAGGTCGAGGCCGAGATGCTGGAGGGCTTCGACAACAAGGAGCGCCGGCGCCTGCGCAAGCTCCTGCGCCGCGCCGCCCGCAACCTCGCCGAGGCCGCCGGACTCGAGGCGCACGAGTCCGACGCCGAGGCGGAAGACGATCTCGACGGCGGGGAGTCCGGCCGGGACATGGATTGACGCGCGGGATCGACGCATCGCCTATCTCGGACCACCGGATGGATGAACTCGAACGCCGCACGGCCCATCCTGGAAGACCGGGCGTCGCGTGACGGTTATCGGCTTGCCAGGGACATCGTTTTTCAATCTCACGCCGTACAGACGATTGGCTTGCGACGGGCGCAGGCTTGTTGAGCCGGTGTAGAAAAGTGCCCGATCACGAACATTGCACGGCAAGCGAGGCGGGACCGCCCGGCTTCCGCGCACGCCGCTCCGGAGCCATGTCGCGGCTGTGGCGGTCGCGCTGCCGGCGCCGGCGCGCCTCATCATCGGAGTGATCGCCCAGCACGGGGTTCAGGCCGAGCAGGCGCTCGGGTCCGGCCGCTTGCCGCGGCCGCGCGAGCCCTCCATCTGTTGCGCCAAAGACCGACAGCGGAGGATTCCGTCATGGCCAAGCAGGACCGCAGCGCACTGATCGTCGGGGCCTCGCGGGGGCTGGGGCTCGGGCTCACGCGGGCCTTCCTCGCCCGCGGCTGGGCGGTCACCGCCACCGTCCGGGGCGAGGCACCGGCGCTCGCCGCCCTGAGCCCCGTCGCGCCCGAGATCCGGCGCGTCGACATCGACGACGACGCGGGCGTGGCGCGCCTGCGCGACGACCTCGCGGGGACGAGCTTCGACGTGGTGTTCGTGGTGGCGGGCATCGCCGACGGCGCCCAGGTGCCGCTGCCGCAGGGCGACCGGGCGACGGCGCTCAAGGTCTACGAGACCAACGCGGTGAGCCCGATCCGCTTCGCCGAGGCCTTCGCCGACCGGATCGCCCCCGGCGGCCTGATGGTCCTGATGAGCTCGATCCTCGGCAGCGTCTCGCTCAACGAGGGCGGCAGCATGGAGAGCTACCGGGCAAGCAAGGCCGCCCTCAACACGCTGGCCCGCAGCTTCTCCGCCCGCCACCGCGACGCGCCCTTCGGCACGGTGCTGATGCATCCGGGCTGGGTACGCACCGACATGGGCGGGCCGGAGGGCGACATCGACGTGGCCACCAGCGCCGAGGGGATGGCGGAGGTGGTGGAGGGGCGGCTCGGACAGCGGGGCTGCGTGTACCTGGATTATCGGGGGGAGACGGTGGCGTGGTAGGATTCTCTGCCACGCATGCGCCCATACTGCACCGGCTGCCCGTCATGACCTGGCTGGTGACCTGACTGGAACGGGCCGGCCGACGCACCATCATGGTGTACCATGGCGCATGTCAGAGAAGCGGAAGCCAACTTATGACCTCGGCAGCTTCCGAGCCTGGGCTGAGAGCAGCCGCTTCCGCGTAGCGGGATCGGCCACCCGGACTGCGGCAGAGATCGGCTTCGGCGCAACCGATATGATCGAAACCATCCAGACCATGCAATGACGGCATTTCGACGAATCGGCTACTTCGCATCACAATCCGTGCAAGTGGCAGGACGTTGATCACGTGCCGTCCGAGATAGGCACGTTGTATGTAAAAATTTAGAGCCGATACTATGACGGAATTCTTGCTGATGTCGCCCAGGAGAAGAACGATAGGTGAAGCACCCATCTGCCCTGTTACCGGCGAGCCGATGGTGCGCGATACACGTTCCTTCGTGATCTCCTACAAAGGTCGCAAGCAAGACGTTGCGTTGCCTGGCTGGTACTGCGACATCAGTGGGGAAAGCATTCATTCGCGCGGAGACCTCAAGATCTCAGATCGCGCGCTGATGGCACTCAAGGCCGAGGTTGACGGTCTCGCGACGCCGAGCGAGGTCGCTCGCGTTCGCAAGAAGCTCGGCCTTTCGCAAGTGAAGGCCAGCGAGGTCCTGGGTGGCGGGCCTCGTTCGTTCCAGAAACACGAGAGCGGCGAGGTCACGCCGAGCAGAGCCATGACGAATCTTCTGCGCGTCATGGAGCGTCATCCCGAGGAGATCCACCGGCTGGAAGCCGACATGCTGGCAAGCGGCGGATCGTCCTCACTCGGGGATTAGAGGCATACGTGGATCGGTTGTCCGCTCGTCGCCGAGCGGGCCTTCGCCGCACGGGTGACGCTCGTCATCCCTCCGCCAATCCCCTTCCAAGCGCCCCCACCACGATCTCGATCTGCCCGCGCAGGACCGGCTCGCTCAGCACCATCAGCTTCTCGTCGAGGCCGAGGCTGACGAGGCCGTGGGTGGCGGAGAACAGCGAACGGGCGAGCAGGGCCCGCTCGCGCTCGCCAAGATCCGGCCGCAGCACCCGCAACGGCGCCTCGATGTAGCGGAACAGGCGCACCTGCTCGACGAGGTACCAGTCGGGCAGCGCGTGCGTGACCCGGTGCTGGAACAGGGCACGCCAGCGCGCCGGATTCGCCGCGGCGAAGTGCAGGTAGGCCACGGCCAGCCGCACCAGGGTCTCCACCGCCGCGTCCCTCTCGGCTGGTGTCGCCGCCCCCTCCGGCTCCGGCGCGATGCGCACCGCGGTGATCGCCCGGTCGAACAGGGCGAGCGTGCGCAGGTTCACCGCCAGGATCAGCGCGTCGAGGTCGGGAAACACCGTGTAGATCGCCCCGAGCGCGCAGCCGACATCCTTGGCGAGGTCGCGGGCCTTCAGGGCCGGGAGGCCGCTCTCGGCGATGGTGCGCTCGGCGGCATCGAGCAGGGCCGCCTTCAGCCGCTCCCGTCGCTCCTCGTTCCGCATGCGTCCGGCCTCTCGCTGAACAGCGTTCATATTTGTGCTTGAACAACGTTCAAAGCTGTGGAAGGATGCGATCGTGAACAACGTTCACGCAATCGGAGCCGACGATGCTCAACCTCCTCTCCACCCTCGTCCGGGGCGCCGCCGCCAGGGCCGCCGAGGATCTTCACGACCAGCATGCCTTCCTGATCCTGGAGCAGCAGCTGCGCGACGCGGCCGCCGCCCTCGACGACAGCCGCCGGACGCTCGCGCAAGCCATCGCGCAGGAGGCGGCCGACGCGAAGAAGCAGGCCGCGCTCGCCGCCCGGATCGCCGATCTGGAGACCAGCGCCGTCGCGGCGCTCGCCGGCGGGCGCGAGGACCTCGCGGAAGAGGCCGCCGAGGCGCTGGCCGAGATGGAGGAGGAGGCGCAGGCCCTCGAGGCGACCCGCGCGGCCTACCGGGCGGAAGTCGCGGCCCTGCGCCGGGCCGTGCGCAGGGGCACCCGGCAATTCGCCGAGCTGGAGCGCGGCCAGCGCATCGCCCGGGCGGCGGAGGCGGTGCGCCGCCTGCGGGCCCGGCGCGGGCAGGGCTTGGGGAGCCCGGCGGCGCTCGCCGAGGCGCAGGCCACCCTGCGGCGCCTGCGCGAGGCGCAGGCCGCGGAGGCCGCCTCCGACGAGGCCCTGGCGATCATCGAGGCGGCGGCGCCCGAATCCCTGTGCGAGCGCCTGGAGGAGGCCGGATTCGGCCCGCGCACCCGGCCGAGTGCCGGCAGCGTGATGGAGCGCCTGCGCGCCAAGGCCCGAGTTCAGGCCAGCGCCGCCTGAGCGCATCGCACCCGCATCACGCTTTCGAGGAAACCCCATCCATGACCCCGCAGAACCCGCAGCACACCTCCGCCTGGGTGGCGTTCACCTACGCCTCCTTCATCGGCGCCGCCACCATGGTGGCGGGCGGCATCCTGTTCCTGCCCCTCGATCTCTGGACCAAGGGCTACCTCGCGATGGGCGTGACGATGCTGGTCCAGTCCTGCATCACCCTGGTCAAGACCGTGCGCGACGTCCACGAGGGCAAGCGCCTCGTCAACCGCATCGAGGATGCCCGGGCCGAGCGCCTGCTGATGGAAATGGGCAAGGAGTAGCCCGCTTCCCTCCACCGGGGCGATCCATCCTCGACATCGGATCGCCACGAGACCGCGGCAACAAAGCCGGTTAGGGTTTACCGGCTAAGCACCCCCGTCTCCTGCCGCGGCGGCGCCCGGCCACTCCGCCCACCCGTCACCGAGCGAGGAACGCCCTCCATGTCCGGAAAGCTGATGGCCAGCCGGCGCTTCGCGCCCCTGTTCTGGTGCCAGTTCTTCTCCGCCTTCAACGACAACTTCCTCAAGAACGCCCTGGTGTTCCTGATCATGTTCGGGGCGGGCGGGGCCGGCGGCGGGGCGGATGGCGGCTCGGCGGCCCTGGTGACGCTGGCCGGCGCGGCCTTCATCGCGCCGTTCTTCTTCCTCTCGGGCCTCGGCGGCGAGCTCGCCGACCGCTACGACAAGGCCTTCATCGCGAAGCGCCTCAAGGCGGCGGAGATCCTGGCGGCGGGCGTCGCGGTGCTCGGCTTCTGGCTCGCCTCGGTGCCGATCCTGTTCGTGGCCCTCATCCTGTTCGGGATCGTCGCGGCCCTGTTCGGGCCGATCAAGTACGGCATCCTGCCCGACCATCTCGCCCGCGCCGAGCTGCCGGCCGGCAACGCGCTGATCGAGGCCGCGACCTTCCTCGCCATCCTCACCGGCACCATCGCGGGCGGGCTCGCCGTCACCCATGGCGGCGCCCACGCCTTCGGGCTCCTGGTGATGGGCTTCGCGGTCCTGTGCTGGCTCGCCAGCCTCGCGATCCCGAAGACCGGCGAGGCGGCGCCCTACCTCACCGTCGACCGCAACGTGCTGCGCTCCACGGGCAGCCTGATGCGCGACCTCTACGACGACACCCGGCTGTGGCGCACCGGCGTGATCACGAGCTGGTTCTGGCTCGTCGGCGCCGTCGTGCTCGCCCTGTTGCCGGCTCTGGTGAAGGGCACCTTCGGCGGCGACGAGACCGTGGTCACGGCGCTTCTCGCCCTGTTCTCGATCGGCGTGGCGCTCGGCTCCGGCCTCGCCTCCTGGCTCTGCGCCGGGCGGATCGTGATGCTGCCGACGCCGATCGCGGCCCTCGCCATGGGCCTCGTCTCCCTCGATCTGGCGCACGTCGCCGCCACCAGCGTGCCGCCGCCCTCCGCGATCGGCGCCCTCGACTTCCTGGGCTCCTGGCGCGGCGCCCGGATCGCGATCGACTTCGTGCTGCTCGCCGCCGCCGCCGGCCTGTTCATCGTGCCGTCCTTCGCCGCGCTCCAGGCCTGGACGCCGAAGGAGCGCCGCGCCCGCGTCATCGCGGCCTCGAACGTGCTCGCCGCCGCCCTCATCGTGCTCGGCGCCGTCGGCCTCGCGGTGCTGCAGAAGGCGGGCCTGTCCTCGGCCGGGCAGTTCCTGATCGTCGGCATCGCCAACTTGCTCGCCGGCATCGCGATTCTCGCCGTCCTGCCGACCAGCGGTTTCCGCGATTTCCTGTCGATCCTGTTCCGGGCCTTCTACCGGCTCGAGGTGCGCGGGCTCGAGAACATCGAGAAGGCGGGGCCGAACGCCATCATCGCGCTCAACCACGTCAGCTTCCTCGATGCCGGCCTTGCCCTGTCCCTGACCGAGCGCGACCCGACTTTCGCCATCGACCACACCATCGCGCAGAAATGGTGGGTGAAGCCGTTCCTGTGGCTGACCCGGGCGCTGCCCCTCGACCCCACGAAACCGATGGCGACGCGCACGCTCATCAACGCCGTCAAGGCGGGCGAGACCCTGATCATCTTCCCCGAGGGACGCCTCACCGTGACCGGCAGCCTGATGAAGGTCTATGACGGCGCCGGCCTCATCGCCGACAAGTCCGGCGTGCCCGTGGTGCCGGTGAAGATCGAGGGTCCGGAGCAGACCGTGTTCTCGCGTCTGTCGCGGGCCCAGGTGCGCCGGCGCTGGTGGCCGAAATTCACCGTGACGGTGCTGGAGCCGGTGCGGCTCGACGTCGACCCCGGCCTCAAGGGCAAGGCCCGCCGCCAGGCCGCCGGGGCCGCGCTCTACGGGGTGATGTCGGACCTCATCTTCCGCACCGCGCCGATCGACCGCACGGTGTTCGAGGCGGTGGTCGATGCCGCCGAGCGCGAGGGCGGGGCCCGCGTCGCGGTCGAGGATCCGGTCTCCGGCAAGCTCTCCTACCGCCGCCTGCTGATGGGCGCCCGGGTGCTGGGCGGCAAGCTCGGGGGCCTGGCGCCGGAAGGACGGGCCGTCGGCGTGATGCTGCCGAACGCCAACGCCGCCGCCGTCACGGTCCTGGGCGTGATGTCGGCGGGCCGGGTGCCGGCGATGATCAACTTCACGGCCGGGGCGACCAACATCCTCAACGCCTGCAAGGCGGCGGAGGTCGAGACGATCGTCACCTCCCGGGCCTTCGTGCAGAAGGGCCGCCTCGACACTCTTCTGGAAGCGTTGGGCCAGAGCCTGACCATCGTCTACCTGGAGGATGTCCGCGAGGGCGTCGGGCGGCTCGACAAGCTGCGCGGCCTGATCGGCTGGCGGCAGGCGCTGCATCCCCGCCGCCCGGATGAGCCTGCGGCGATCCTGTTCACCTCGGGCAGCGAGGGCACGCCGAAGGGCGTGGTGCTCTCCCACCGCAACATGCTGGCCAACGCCGCCCAGGCCCAGGCGCGGATCGATTTCGGCCGCACCGACAAGGTGTTCAACGTCCTGCCGGTGTTCCACTCCTTCGGGCTCACCGTCGGGCTGGTGCTGCCCCTGGTCTCCGGCGTGCCGGTCTACCTCTACCCGTCGCCGCTGCATTACCGGATCGTGCCGGAGCTGGTCTACGGCTCGAACTCTACCATCCTGTTCGGCACCGACACGTTCCTGGCCGGCTATGCCCGCGCCGCCCATGCCTACGATTTCCGGTCGCTGCGCTACATCCTGGCCGGGGCCGAGCCGGTGAAGCCGGCGACCCGCAAGACCTACGCGGAAAAATTCGGCCTGCGGATCCTGGAGGGCTACGGCGTCACCGAGACGGCGCCGGTGCTCGCCCTCAACACGCCGATGTTCAACCGCTTCGGCACGGTCGGGCGGATCATGCCCGGCATGGAGGCGCGGCTGGAGCCGGTGCCCGGGGTGAGCGAGGGCGGGCGCCTGTTCGTGCGCGGCCCCAACGTGATGCTGGGATACCTGCGCGCCGAGCGCCCCGGCGTGCTCGAGGCGCCGGGTGAGGGCTGGCACGACACCGGCGACATCGTGACGATCGACAGTGATGGCTTCGTCACGATCCGCGGCCGGGCCAAGCGCTTCGCCAAGGTCGGCGGCGAGATGATCTCGCTCGCCGCGGTGGAGGCGGTCGCCGCGGAGCTCTACCCGGACGCGGCCAGCGCGGTCGCCGCCGTGCCGGATCCCCGCAAGGGCGAGCGCCTGGTGCTGGTGACCGAGAAGAAGGACGCGACCCGCAACGCCTTCCAGGTCCATGCTCGCGCCCGGGGTCTCAGCGAACTCGCAGTGCCGGCCGAGATCGTGACGGTCGACAAGCTGCCCCAGCTCGGCTCCGGCAAGGTCGACTTCGCCGCGGTGACGCGCCTCGCCGCCGAGCGCACGCGGCCGGCGGAGGCGGCCTGACTGCTGGCCGCACCGGCGGACGCCGCCGGGCGCCATTGACGCTGCATCGTGGGTGACCGATCTGTTCCCGGTGCTGATCCGATCGAGATCACGTGTCGAGAGGCTTTCAGGGTCGCCGCATGTCTCTGTCCATCCCCCGGGCCGCGGACCATCCTGTCTTCTCGTCGCGCGATTTCCTGAATCTGCTTGAGGCCCACGAACTGACGGGCAGCTGGGGCTGGACCTTCGCGACCGACGCGCAGGTCTGGTCGCCCGGCCTGTTTCGCCTGCTCGGCCTCGAGCCCGGCATCGACCAGCCGAGCTACACCGCATTCCGGGCCCTAGTGCATCCCGAGGATCGACTCGGCCTCGAGACGGCCGCGCAGGTGAGGCAGGACGGAATCCTGCGCGATCGGACGCTCCGGGTGATCCGGCCGGACGGCTCGCTGCGGATCCTGTCCTGCCGCGGCGAGGTCTACCACGACCCGGACGGGCGGCCGCGGGCCGCCGCCGGTGTCGTGCTCGACGTGACCGATCGGGAACGCCTCGCCGCCGTGCAGGCGCAGGAGCGCCGGCGCAGGCGGGCGCTGTTCCAGCAGACGCAATCCTGGACCCACGCCTCGCTCTACGCCCAGGCTCAGCGGATGGGATCGCAGGAACTGCTCAGCCTCACCGGCGTGACGCAGGAGGAGTTTCGCCACGACTGCACCCTCGTGGTCGCCCCCGACGACCGGGCGCGCACCCGGGACCACGTCCGGGCGATGATGCAGGCGGGCCGGCCCTTCGTGACCGACAAGCTCCTGCTCCTCGCCGACGGCGGGCAGGGCCGGTTCCGCTTCGCCTACGCGCCGGTCCGGGACGGCCGGAACACGATCCTGACCTGGGCCACCATGGCCTCGCGCACCGGAGGCCCGATGGCGGCGCCGATGGATGCGGTCATGCAGCGCGGGCTCCAGAGCGGGATCGGCGGACGGCACCTCTGCGCCGCCCGCGCCCTGCTCGACTGGTCGATGCAGGATCTCGCCGCCGCCAGCGGCCTGTCGCTCTCGTCGATCCGTCGCCTCGAGGATGACGACGAGAGCTTGACCACCCGCACCCGCTGCACGGCCGTGGCGGCCCTGCGGGCGGCCGGGATCGGCTTCACGCTGACGGACGGCAACGCCATCGCCGTGTACCGGAAGTAGCGTCGCCCGGCCGATCAATCGCGGCTTCGATCCCCAGGCCCCTCTCCCCTGCGGGAGAAGGGAGATCCTGCGCCTCGTCTCGCGGACAGCGTCACACCCGCCATACGGAACGTCGTGCGAGATCCGAAGGAGTCCGTCCGGGCCCTCGTCCCAAACGACTTCCGATTGATTGCTTCGCAACGCGGAAACCGGCTTCGCTCAGGCGCCGCGCGGGCTGCCGAGACGAGATCCGGAAGGAATGTCCGGACCTCGTCTCACACCCTCGCTCCTTCGCATCGACGCGTCGATGCGAAGGCGACCGGCGCATCGGCGCCGGCGCCCATTCGGGCTTGCCTTGCACCTTCGAACGCGCCCGTTCGAAGGCGCGGCGGTATCACACCCGCTCGCGCCGGATCTCGGCGCCGCAGCGCACGAGCTTGGCCTCCAGCGCCTCGAAGCCGCGGTCGAGGTGGTAGACCCGGTTGATCTGGGTCTCCCCCTCGGCGGCCAGCCCCGCGATCACCAGGGAGACCGAGGCGCGCAGGTCCGTTGCCATCACGGGGGCCCCTTTCAGGCGCTCGACGCCCTCGACCACCGCGACGTCGCCCTCGAGCCGGATCTTCGCGCCGAGGCGCGCGAGTTCCTGCACGTGCATGAAGCGGTTCTCGAAGATCGTCTCGCGGATGCGCGACTGGCCCCTGGCCTTGGTCATCAGCGCCATGAACTGGGCCTGGAGGTCGGTCGGGAAGCCCGGGAACGGATCGGTGGTGACGTCGACCGCCGCGACGCCCTGGCCGTTGCGGCGCACCCGGATGCCGTGGTCGAGCGGGGTCACCTCGGTGCCGGTGGTGGCCAGGATGTCGAGGGCGCTGTGCAGCAGGTCGGCCCGGGTGTTCTCGAGCGTCACGTCGCCGCCCGTCATCGCCACCGCCATGGCGTAGGTGCCGGTCTCGATCCGGTCGGGCAGCACCTCGTGCCGGGCGCCCGAGAGGCGCGAGACGCCCTCGATCACGATGCGGGGCGTGCCGGCGCCCTCGATCCGCGCCCCCATCCGGGAGAGGCAGGCGGCGAGGTCGACCACCTCCGGCTCGCGGGCGGCGTTCTCGATCACCGTGGTGCCGTGCGCCAGCACCGCCGCCATCAGGGCGACGTGGGTGCCGCCGACCGTGACCTTCGGGAACGTGATCTCGCCGCCGCGCAGGCCGTTCTTCGTGCGCGCCACCGCGTAGCCGCCGTCGATCTCGATCGTGGCGCCGAGCGTCTCGAGCGCCATCAGCAGCAGGTCGACCGGGCGCGTGCCGATGGCGCAGCCGCCCGGCAGCGACACCCGCGCCTCGCCGAAGCGGGCGAGCAGCGGCGCGATCACCCAGAAGCTCGCCCGCATGGTCGAGACCAGGTCGTAGGGCGCCGTGGTGTCGATGACGTTCGACGCGGTGAGCCGGATCGTCTGGCCGGCCTCGGTGGTCTGGCCCGGGCGCTTGCCCACCACCATGTGGTCGACGCCGTGATTGCCGAGGATGCGCAGCAGCGAGGCGACATCGGCGAGCCGCGGCACGTTCGACAGTTCCAGCGTCTCGCCGGTGAGCAGGCTGGCGATCATCAGCGGCAGAGCCGCGTTCTTGGCGCCCGAGATCGGGATGATGCCGTGAAGCGGCTGGCCGCCGACGATGTGGATGCGATCCATGGTGACAACGTCCCTCGCGCCGTGGCGCGTCCCGCGCGCCAGACCGGCGCGCCTTCGATTCAGAAACCTGCTTATTGCACCGCAGCGATGCTACCGCTACGCTTGAGCGTCAACGCTCATCCCCGGCCTTTCGATCCGCGGGCGGTTCCGGCGCCGGCTCGGCCGCCTCGCGACCCCGCACCTGCGCCTTGCGGCGGCGCAGATTCTCGCGGAGCGCAGCCTTCAGCCGCTCGTCCCGCGTTCCCTGCCGCGTCCCTTCGCCCTGCCCGCTCATCGCGCGCGACCCTTCGTCGCCATGACCAATTTCCAGCTTCCGTGCCCGTGCGGGAGGCGGCAGAACGCCTGCCTCGCCCTCGACTTTTTCAAAAGACAAAGCCGTCGCATTTGAGCGAGATCAAGGCGCGACCAGCGGTGGACCGGATCTCTCCGGCGCCCCGCCGCGCGGACGGGCTCCGTTCCGGAGCCCCGCCCGGTCCCGCCCCGGACGAGACCGTCCGGCCAGCCCCGCGAAGGACCACGATGCCCGAGACCCGGCCCGAGACCCGTCAGAGCGCGACCGACTACCAGGCCCTCTTCCGCGGCGCGCTGGAGCGCCTGCACGGCGAGCGCCGCTACCGCGTCTTCGCCGATATCGAGCGCATCAACGGCCGCTTTCCCACCGCCCTGTGGCGCCGGCCGGATGCCGCCACTCGCGAGATCACGGTGTGGTGCTCGAACGACTATCTCGGCATGGGCCAGCACCCGGCCGTGGTGGGCGCGCTCACCGAGACCGCGCAGCGCTGCGGCGTCGGCGCCGGCGGCACCCGCAACATCGCCGGCAACAACTCGCCGCTCGTCGACCTCGAGCGCGAGCTCGCCGACCTGCACGGCAAGGAGGCGGGCCTCGTCTTCACCTCCGGCTACGTCTCGAACCAGGCCGGCATCTCGACGATCGCCAAGCTGATCCCGAACTGCCTGATCCTGTCGGACGCGTTCAACCACAACTCGATGATCGAGGGCGTGCGCCAGTCCGGCTGCGACAAGCAGATTTTTCGCCATAACGACCTTGCCCACCTTGAGGAGCTGCTGATCGCGGCCGGCGACCGGCCGAAGCTGATCGCCTTCGAGAGCGTCTACTCGATGGACGGCGACGTGGCGCCGATCAGCCGGATCTGCGACCTCGCCGAGCGCTACGGCGCCATGACCTACCTCGACGAGGTCCATGCGGTCGGCCTCTACGGCCCCCGCGGCGCCGGCATCGCCGAGCGCGACCGGGTCATGCACCGGGTCGACGTGATCGAGGGCACGCTCGCCAAGGGCTTCGGCTGCGTCGGCGGCTACATCACCGGCTCGGCGGCGCTCTGCGACGCGGTGCGCAGCCACGCCCCCGGCTTCATCTTCACCACGGCGCTCCCCCCGGCGATCGCCGCCGCCGCCATCGCGTCGATCCGCCACCTGAAGCAATCCGGCGCCGAGCGCGAGGCGCATCAGCGCCAGGCCGCCCGCACCAAGGCGGCGCTCCTCGATGCCGGCCTGCCGGTGCTGCCGACAGACACCCACATCGTGCCGGTGATGGTGGGCGACGCCGAGCTGTGCAAGGCGGCGGCCGACCGGCTGCTGGAGCGCCACGGCATCTACATCCAGCCGATCAACTACCCCACCGTCCCCCGCGGCACCGAGCGCCTGCGCATCACCCCTTCCCCGTTCCACGGCGAGGCGCATATCGCGGCGCTGACCGAGGCGCTGGTGGAGGTGTGGGACGCGCTCGACCTGAAGCGGGCCGGGACGGTGTTCGTGGAGGCGGCGGAGTAGGCTTGTGTCTGGAGCACTGGCGGTTCCCGTCAGTGCTCCTCTTGGCGGGCAGCGTGGCGGACGGTAAAGACAATGATCTCGTCGAGCGCCGAATCGATGCCGTAGAAGATGAGGTACGGGCAGCGCGGCACGGAGAAACGCCGTACATCGCCTCTCTTGCGTTCGCCTATTTCCGGGTAAGACGAAATGAGCCGAAGCGCCGCCTGATTCTACCCTTCGACGCGAAAAGCTGCACCTGGATTGTGGGCGTAAAGGTAGTCGGCGATACGCTCAAGATCCGACTCGGCCCGGACGTGAGCCGCAGCGTCATCGCCGTGCACGGCTGAATGCGGCCTTCACGATGTCATGGGCGTCGCCCTCAGCGAATTCGCCTCGCGTCGCCTGCGCCATTCCGTCGAGCACGGCATCTAGATGCTCGGGCTCAATGTCGTCAGGCTCACCGTCATGCGTGTAGGCGAGCAGCGCCCGCGCGAGATCGTCCTGCTCCTCAGGCGGCATTGCCTGCAACGCCGCCAGAGCTTGCCGAAGCAGTTCCGTCATCGCTCAGAGCCCCTTTGCGTGCCATCCGCTCTCATAACACGGACGGCACACAGGTCTCACCGCCCCGCGGCTGGCGCTGCGGTTGCCCGAGGCACGAAGCTCTCGTCCCGCCGTCAGATCCGCCCCAGCAACCGCTCCACCAGCGGGTTCTCCGCCGCGAAGGCGTAGTCGATCCGCCGCACGCTCACGGCCTGGGCGCCGGCCTGCACCAGAGCGTCGGCGAGGCCGAACACCGCGTCGGTCGGGCAGCGCAGCACGATCTCGCCTCGCCCTTCCGGCGCACCGTAGGGCAATTCGGCCTCGTGCAGGGCGGCGAGGCCTGCGAGGTCGATCTCGCCGGAGGCCGGCATCCCGGCCCGGACCTCGCGGGTGGTGCGGGCGCGCTCCTCGGCGCTGATCCGACCGAGCACCGCCTGCACGGCCCGGCGCGGGGTCTCGCTCCAGGAAGCGGCCAGCGAGGCGACGAGGTTCGCCTCCGAGCGCAGGATCACCCCGTCGTCGAGGATCTTCAGGGCGTTGGCGGCGAGCGTCGCGCCGGTGGTGGTGATGTCGACGATGATCTCGGCGCTGCCGGAGGCCGGGGCGCCTTCCGTGGCCCCTAAGCTCTCGACGATGCGGTAATCGGCGACGCCGTGCTCGTAGAAGAAGCGGCGGGTCAGGTTGACGTATTTGGTGGCGATGCGCAGGCGCCGGCCGTGGCGCACCCGCATATCGCTCGCCACCTCGTCGAGGTCGCTCATCGAGCGCACATCGATCCAGGCCTGGGGTACCGCCACCACCACGGTGGCTTGGCCGAAGCCGAGGGGCGTCAGGAGCTCGACCTGGCCGGCGGCGTCCGGCAGGGTCTCGCGGATCAGGTCCTCGCCGGTGATGCCGAGATGGGCCGCGCCGCTGGCGAGCTGGCCGGCGATCTCGGAGGCCGAGAGGAAGCGCACCTCGACCCCGTCCACGCCCTTGAGGCGGCCGCGATAGTCGCGGGCGCCGCTGGTCTGGGCCAGCGTCAGGCCGGCGCGGCCGAAGAAGGCGGCGGCGTTCTCCTGCAGGCGGCCCTTCGAGGGCACCGCCAGAACCAGAGGGCCGTCGAGGGGGCCTGCGGTCATCGTGTCGCTCATCACCGCACCCCCTCCAGGCGTTCGAGCCAGAACGAGCAGCCCACGGCGGGCAGGGCGTCCCGGCTGCCGAGATGCTGGAGCAGGCCGTCGTAGCGCCCGCCGCCGACCAGGGGCTTGGCCCCTGCCTCCTCCGCGACCTCGAAGATGAAGCCGGTGTAATAGTCGAGGTTGCGGGCGAAGCTGCCGGTGAACATGAAGCGCTCGAGCGGCAGGCCGCGGGCGGCGATGAAGCCGTTGCGCTCCTCGAACAGGGCGAGCGCCGCGTCGAGCCGCGGATCGTCGAGCCCGGCCCGGCGGGCGAGGTCGCGGGCGGCGAGCGCCGCGGCGTCGGGGTCGCCGGTGAGGGCGAGATAGGCGTCGAGCACCTCGCGGGCGCGGGCGCCGAGGCCCGCACCGCCCTCGGCATGCGCCGCCGCCTTGGCGAGGAAGCGCTCCGCGATCTCGCCGGCGGTGCGGCCGCCGACCCGGCTGATGCCCGCGATGGCGAGCACGTCCTCGACGAAGGCCCGCACCCCTTGCGGGTCCTGGCCCTGGATGGCGGAGAGCAGGCCCGCATGAGCCGCATCGACCGCGACCGGCGCCGCGATCTCGTCGAGGGAGCGGCCGGCGGCCACTGCCCGCAGCGTCCGGCGCTTGGCCGCCGGCTGGACGTTGAGCGCATCGAGGAGCGCGGTGATCAGCCCCATGTCGCCGAGGCGCACCTGGAGGTCGCGGCGCCCGAGGCGGTCGAGCCCGTCGAGGGCGAGGCCGAGGATCTCGGCGTCGGCCGCCGGCACGTCGGTCCGGCCGATCGACTCGATGCCGGCCTGGTGGAACTCGTCGGGCTCCGCCGCCCGCAGACGGAAGACCGGCCCGAGATAGCTGTAATCGGCGGCCTGCCCGTCGGCGACGGCGCGGTGGTGGCGCCCGACCGGAATCGTGTATTCGGGCCGCAGGCACAGCTCCGCCCCGGCGCCGTCCTGGGTGATGAAGATGCGCCGGCGGATGTCCTCGCCGGACAGTTCGAGGAAGGGCTCCACCGGCTGCAGCACCGGCGGCTCGACCCGCGCGTAGCCACGATCCTCGAACAGCGCCAGAAGCGCCTCGTGCGCCGCCGCCGGCCGGGGGGCTGCGGCTCCGTTACCCGTCATTGGTGCCAGTACCTGTGAAACTCGGACGGCCCTGTAGCAGCCGCGGGCGGGCTTGGCGACCGGGAGGCGCGCGCGGCTCTCTGCGGAGGCCCCCTCATTCGCATCGCCGGATGAGGCGTGGGTCTCCCTCTCCCCACGGGCGGGGAGAGGAGAAACGCGCACGACCCGATCGTCTCCTAGTTGCGGCGTGGAGTGCTCTCACCCGCCGTAATGCCGCCCCAGCACCTCGCGCACCCGCGCGACCATCTCGTCCACCGGCACGGAGAACTGGGCCGGCCGGGCCGCCTTCCACTCGGCGTTGCTGGCGATGGCGTTGGCGGCCTTCGCGCCCTCGATCAGGTCCTTGATCTGGACCTCGCCCTTCGCCCGCTCGTCGCTGCCCTGGATGACGACGCAAGGAGCGCCGCGGCGGTCGGCGTACTTCATCTGCGCCTTCATGCCGGAGGCACCGAGATAAAGCTCCGAGCGGATGCCGGCCTGGCGCAGGGCCGCGACGAGGGCCTGGTAGGCGGCGGTCTCCTCGCGGTCGAGCACCAGCACCACCACCGGGCCGGGCGCGCTCTTGCCCGACACGATCGGGCTGCCGACGACCTGGAGGGCGGAGAACAGGCGCGAGACGCCGACCGAGAACCCGGTCGCCGGGACCGGCTCGGAGCGGAAGCGGCCGACGAGGCCGTCATAGCGCCCGCCGCCCGCCACCGAGCCGAAGCGCACGGTCTGACCGTCCTCGTTGACGACCGGGAAGGTCAGCTCGGCCTCGAAGACCGGGCCCGTGTAGTATTCGAGGCCGCGCACCACGCTGGGATCGGCCCGCACCCGGTCGTGGCCGTAGCCCGCCGCCTCGCACAGCTTCATGATGGCGTGCAATTCGGCGATGCCCTGGCGCCCGGTCTCGGACGAGCCGACCACCTCGGCCCAGCCGCCGAAGAAGCTCTCCCAGAAGGCGAGGCGGTCGCCGCCGTCGGTAGGGCTCGCCTGGAACGCGACGTAGCGCAGGATGCGCTCGATCGCCTCGTCGGCAAGGCCGGCGCCCTTGGTGAAATCGCCGCTCTCGTCCTTGCGGCCGGGGCCGAGGAGCAGGCGCACGCCGTCGGGGCCGAGCCGGTCGAGCTTGTCGATCGCCCGCAGCACGGTGAGGCGCCGCCCGGCCTGGTCGTCGCCGCCGAGGCCGATCGCCTCCATCACGCCGTCGAGGACCTTGCGGTTGTTGACCTTGACCACGTAGTCGCCGCGGCCGATGCCGACCCGCTCCAGGGTGTCGGCGGCCATCATGCAGATCTCGGCATCCGCCGCGACGGTGGGGGCGCCGACGATGTCGGCGTCGAACTGCATGAACTGGCGGAAGCGGCCCGGGCCCGGCTTCTCGTTGCGGAAGACGTAGCCCGCGCGGTAGCTGCGATAGGGCTTCGGCAGCGCGTCGAAATGCTCGGCGACGTAGCGGGCGAGCGGCGCCGTCAGGTCGTAGCGCAGCGACAGCCACGATTCGTCGTCGTCCTGGAACGAGAACACGCCCTCGTTCGGCCGGTCGAGGTCGGGCAGGAATTTTCCCAGCGCCTCGGTGTACTCGATGAACGGGGTCTCCACCGCCTCGAAGCCGTAGAGCTCGAAGCTCTCCCGGATCTTCTCCAGCATCCGGTGGGTGGCGGCGATCTCGGCCGGCCCGCGGTCGACGAGGCCGCGCGGCAGGCGGGGCTTGAGGGTGGCGGCCTTCTCGGCCTTCGCGGGCTTGGACATCGGGTCTCGCAGGAGCAATCGGCTGGCGCCGCCTCCCGCGACGGGCGGGCGAGGCGGGCACGGAAGTTCGGCACGGGGGTTCCGGGGCGTCGTCGGCCCTGGAAAGGCCCCTCTCGGCCTGGGCTCTAGCCCAATCGGAGGCGGCTGCCTACCGCGTGGCCCCCGCCGGGCTCCTGCACGGCCCATCCGCCGGACGTCCGGCCCGCCGGCAGGGGCGGGCCGGCCGCGCCTCACTGCCCGGCGGTCGCGGTCCGGGCCTGCGCCTCCAGGGCCTCGTCGCGGGCGAGCTGCCGGGCGCGGTCCTGGATGTAGGCCCGGATCGCCTCGATGTCCTGGTCGGACAGCCGGTCCTTGAAGCTGATCATGCCCCGATCCTTGAGCACGCCGTCGAGAATGACCGTCCGCCAGCCGTCCTTGCTGGCGTTGATCTGCGAGCGCCGCAGGTCCGGCACCACGCCGTTCGACCAGGCGGCGAAGCCGTGGCAGAAGAGGCAGTTGGCGCCGAAGAGGTCGCCGCCCTTCGCCACCATACCGGGCGCGAAGTCGTCGACCGCCACGCTGGCGGGCTGCGGCTTGACCTCGTTGTCGGGCAGGGTCGCGGTGCCGCCGAGCTTGAACACGAGGAGCCGGCCGGTCTGGCCGATCTTGACGTCGTCGATGTAGGGCACGTGCAGGCCGTTGGCGCCGCCATAGCCGGCCAGGACCGCGATGTGCTGCTCGCCGTTGATCTCGTAGCTCATCGGCGCGGCGATGATGCCCGAATAGCCCGGGGCGCTCCACACCTTGCGGCCGGTGGTGGCCTCGTAGGCGCGCAGGCTGCCGTCGGGCATGCCCTGGAACACGAGGTTGCCGCCGGTCGCGAGGACGCCGCCGCCGCCGACCGACGAGTGCTGGACCCGCCAGACCTCCCTCTGGGCCACCGGGTCCCAGGCGACGAGCTGGCCGCGGGTCTGGGCCTTCAGGGTCTTCTGGTGGGCGGCGCTGGTCGGGCCGCCATTCTGCGTCGAGGCGACGCCGAGATTCCACATGCCGTGACCGGGCGTGTAGCTGAAGCCCTTGTCGTCGGCGTAGCCGAAGGGCAGCTCCTGCGTCGGCAGGTAGACGAGACCCGTTTTCGGGCTGAAGGCCATCGGGTGCCAGTTATGCGAGCCGAAGGCCGCCGGCATCGCCAGGAAATCGAGCTGGCTCTTCGTGAAGCGCGCTTCCGGGAACTCGATCGGCCGGCCGGTCTGCAGGTCGATGCCGGCGGCCCAGTTCACCGGCGTGAAGTTGCGCGCCGAGACGAGCTTCCCGGTCTCGCGGTCGATGACGTAGAAGAAGCCGTTCTTGGGCGCGTGCAGAGCCACCTTGCGGGGCTTGCCGCCGACGGTCAGGTCGGTGAGCAGGATCGGCTGGGTGGCGGTGAAATCCCAGTCCTCGCCCGGCGTCTCCTGGTAGTGCCACTTGTAGGCGCCCGTGTCGGCGTCCACCGCCACCACGGAGGACAGGAACAGGTTGTCGCCTCCCTCGGGGCCGGAGCGCAGGCGGGCGTTCCAGGGCGAGCCGTTGCCGGTGCCGATCAGGATCTGGTTGAACTCCGCGTCGTGCACGATGGCGTCCCAGGCCGTGCCGCCGCCGCCGGTCTTGCGCCAGAGCCCGTTGCCCCAGGTGGGGGCGGCGAGGCGCTTGAGCACGTCGTCGGAGGCGGCGCCGTCGGCTTTGTCCTCCGGGTTGGGGGTGGTGTAGAAGCGCCAGGCCAGCGTGCCGGTGGCGGCGTCGTAGGCCGAGACGTAGCCGCGCACGCCGAGCTCCGCCCCGCCATTGCCGATCAGCACCTTGCCCTTGGCGACCCTCGGCGCCCCGGTGATCGTGTAGGGCCTCGTAGTATCGGTGGTCTGCACCGACCAGAGCGCTTGGCCGGTGCGGGCGTCCAGCGCGATCAGGCGCCCGTCGATCGCGCCGACATAGATCCGCCCATCCGAGGCGGCGACCCCGCGATTGACCACGTCGCAGCAGGCATCGACCGCCTTCTCGCCCGGCACCTTCGGGTCGTAGTGCCAGAGCTGCCGGCCGGTGGCGGCATCGTAGGCGTAGACGTGCGACCACGAGGTCGAGGTGTAGAGCACCCCGTCGACCATGATCGGGGTCGCCTCCTGGCCCCGGTTGGTCTCGAAGTCGCCGTACCAGGCGAGTTTCAGCTGCGGGATCGTATCCGGGTTGATGCGGTCGTGCGGGCTGTAATGCCATTCCCGCGCGTCGCCGCCCTTGGCGGTCCAGCTGCGGTCGCTCCCGGCCGCGCGACCGCTCGCCGCGTCCTTCGGGGCCTGAGCCGCGGCAGGCGGCCCCGCGCCGAGCAGGAGGGCTGCACAAACGAATCCATAGCGCGCGATCGTACCCATCGGTCTCACGCCTTCTCCCTGTCGCGCCGGCTCCTGTGGCGGCCGGCTTGGTGCGCCGATGCGTACAGGAAGAGGCGCGGCGGCACGGCCGACCGAATCGGCAGTCCGCCCCCATCCTTCCTCGCGCCCGACGCAGGGATGGTGTCGATGAGCGGCTGCCCTGTCAACGAGATTGGAAGATCTTCAAAATGGAGACCAGAACATCATCGCAGAGGCACCGATGTCCAAGGGCGCGGCAAGCGGGGGTTTATAGGGAAATTATCTTAATAAGTAAATTTGAAGAAAGCGATGGCGGGGCGGACGCGCCCTGCCAACACGCTGAATCGCGCGAGGCAGCGCCGGTCAGCCCGCCGCGCGGTCGGAATCGTCCTCGCCGGAGGCCATCCAGCGTACCCGCGCCGCCTCCAGACCCCAGACGATGCCGAGCATCATGTAGACGTGGCGCCACTTCTCGATGTCGATCTGCATCGCCTGGAGGAAGAACATCAGGAGGGCCGGCACCACGATCTGGGCGTGGCGCCGGTAGGGCGTGTCCTGGCTCATCAGCCGCAGGCCCACCCGGCTGGTCATCAGCACCAGGAACACGAAGGCGACGCCGCCGACCCAGCCGCCATTGGAGAAGGCGCCGATATAGGAATTGTGCGGCTCGAGGTTGAAGGTGCGGCGCCAGCGCAGCGGGCCCATGCCGAGCGGGTCCTCGATCAGCATGCCGATGCCGCGCAGCTGGTTGCCGAAGCGGCCGGTCTCGCCCTCGTCGTAATCCTGCGTGACGGCGGCGCGCTTGGCGAAGGTCTCGCCGACATTGCCCACCGAGAGCAGGCCGACCAGGGCGACCGCCCCGAACCCCGCCGTGAGGGCGGCGAGGAGCACGATGCGGCGGCGCAAGGCGGGGGCGCTGGTGCGGTAGAGCATCGCGACCATCAGCCCGCTCACCACCAGGGTGCCGCCCCAGGAGCCGCGGGAGAAGGACAGGAACACGCCGGCGAGCAGGATGCCGAGGCCGAGGCCCGACAAGAGCGGGCGCCGGGCGCGCCCGGTGAGCAGGTTGTGCATCAGGTAGAGCGCGCCGAGGGTCAGGAACGAGCCGAACACGTTCGGGTCCTGGAAGGTGCCCGCGGCCCGGCCGTACTTGGCGAACAGGTCCTCGTTGCCGATCAGCTCGAGATAGCCGCCGATGCCCAGAACCGCGCTGAGCAGCGTGCTGGCGGTGTAGACCTTGAGGGCGGCCTCGACCCGGCGGTCGCACGCGTCGGAGAAGAACATCGTGAAGAAGATGCCGGTGATGACGAGGTAGCAGAGCTGCACCGTCCAGACCGCCGGCAGCTCCTCGTCGAGATAGGGCATCAGGGCGACGACCGTGGCCCCCACGAAGACGAGGAGCACCATGACCAAGGGCACCGCGCCGCGGTAGAGCCGCACGCCGAGCAGGACCCAGAGCACGATCGTCGGGATCGCCACGATGTCGTAGGGCGAGGTGTCCGAGAAGGCGAAGCAGGCGAAGAAGATGAACGCCGCCATCAGGACGTGGCCGACGCCGCGCAGCAGCGACAGGACCGGCATCGCGGCGAGATCGCGGCGCGGCAGGACGAACGTGGTCATCGGGCGCCTCCTCGGGTCACGACGCCCGGGAGATTAGACGCGGGATGGTGTGCGCCGGCTGAAGCGACAGGGTGAATGAAAGCTGAAAGAGACCGGCGGACGATTCCCGGCAGTCGTTCCATCGTCGCCGCGTCGAACACCCCCGAAAACGGCGCGGCCCCGCCGCGGAACGCGCGACGGGGCCGGACACTCAACAGAGCCGGTACGCAACTTGGCTCCCCGTGAGAATGGCGCGACGACGTGAATCCTTCGTCAACGCCGCCGGATCAGCGCCACTCAGGTCAGCGCGCCGCGAGCTTCGCGGCGGCGGGCGCGACGCCGGCCCGGGCCGGGCCCTCCTCGGCGGCCAGCATCGCCTGCATGCGCGCGGCGTAACGGCGGGCGAGGGCCGCGCAGGCCATGAGCTGGACCTGGTGGAACAGCATCAGGGGCAGCAGGATGCCGCCGACGTCCTGGCCGGCGAAGATCACGTTCGCCATCGGGACGCCGGAGGCCAGGCTCTTCTTCGAGCCGCAGAACACGATGGTGATCTCGTCCTCCTTCGAGAAGCCGAGGAGGCGGCTCGCGGCGGTGGTGATCGCCAGCACCGCCGCGAGCAGCACCAGGTCGACGACCAGCATGGTGGCGAGCGCCGGCAGGGGCGTGCGGGACCACAGGCCGGTCGCCACCGCGTGGCTGAAGGCGATGTAGACGATGAGCAGGATCGAGCCGCGGTCGACCACCATGGTCAGCGGCTTGTGCCGGGTCAGCCACGGGCCGAGGCGCGGCTGCAGCAGCTGGCCGAGAGCGAAGGGCAGGAGCAGCTGGGCCATGATCTTGCCGACCGCCGCCCAGTCGAAGCCGTGGTGATGCCCCTGCGAATTGAGCAGCACCGCGACGAGGAGCGGGGTGATGAACATGCCGAGGATGTTCGAGGCCGAGGCCGAGCAGATCGCCGCCGGCACGTTGCCGCCCGCCACCGACGTGAAGGCGATGGAGGATTGGACCGTGGAAGGCAGCACGCAGAGGAAGAGCACGCCGGCGGCCAGCGCCGGGGTGAGCAGGGTCGGGCTGAGCAGGCCGGCGGCGAGGCCGAGGATCGGGAACAGCACGAAGGTCGAGGCGAACACCACGAGGTGCAGGCGCCAATGCACCAGCCCGGCGAGCGCCGTCTGGCGGTCGATGCGCCCGCCGTGCAGGAAGAACAGCAGCGCGATCATGCCGTTGGCGAAGACGCCGAGCCATTCGGCCGCCCGGTCCTGCACCGGCAGCACGCTGCCGAGGATGAGGGCGCCGACGATCATCAGCGTGAAATTGTCGGGGCGGAAGCGGGAGAGCATGGCGGGCCGGATGGTCGGGAAGGATCCTCGCCTCCCTAACCGGCCGGAGCCCGGATGGGTACGCGGGGCCTCAGGATTACAGTTATCGCGAGATGCGATAGCCTGCGCGTCGCTCATGCAGGATACGGAGAGCCGACGTGACCCGCCTGATCGATCCCGTGCTGCTGCGCACCCTGGCGGCGGTGGTGCGCAGCCGCAGCTTCAGCCGGGCGGCCGAGCAGCTCGGCCTCGGCCAGTCGACGGTGAGCCAGCACGTCCAGCGCCTGGAGGCGCAGATCGGGCGCCGGCTGGTGGCCCGGGACACCCATTCGGTCGCCCTCACCCCGGAGGGCGAGACGGTGCTCGGCTTCGCCCGCACGGTGCTCGACGCCCACGAGCGACTGGAGCGGGCGTTGGCCGGCGGCCCGGTGCGCGGCAAGGTGCGCTTCGGCGCCTCCGAGGATTTCGTGCAGAGCCGGCTGTCGGAGGTTCTTCGCGATTTCCGCGAGGCCTATCCGTCGGTCGACCTCGAACTGAGCGTGGCGCTGACCGGCTTCCTCAACGACGCGCTGGCGCGGGGCGAGCTCGATCTGGTGCTCGGCAAGCGCCATGTCGGCGAGACGCAAGGCATGCTGGTGCGGCGCGACCGGCTGGTCTGGGTCGGGCTCCCCACCGCCCTGCCGGAGCGGGGCGAGCCGTTGGCGCTCGCGAGCTTTCCGGCCCCCAGCATCACCCGGGCGGTGGCGCTGGCCGCGCTCACGCAGGAGGGCCGGGCCTTCCGCATCACCTGCACCTGCGCCAGCCTCAGCGGTCTGCGCGCCGCGGCGCTCGCCGGCGTCGGCCTGATGGCGCAGCCCCGCAGCCTGATCCCGGACGGATTGCAGGAACTCTCTCACGCCGACCTGCCGCGCCTCGCCGACGTCGAGTTCGTCCTGTCCGGCCCCGGCCTCCACCGCGAGCCGAGCCGGGCGCTGGCGCACGAGATCCTGAACGCCGATATCTGGGACTGATCCGGCCTCCGGACCTCGTACCGCCCCACCCGGGCGACGGCGCGGATTTCAAGGTGCGGATTTCCTTGGCGCGCCTTCGGCCTTCCTTAAGGCTGGATCGCGGCTCCGATTGCCCATGCGAGGAAATCCCGTACGGTGGTCTCGCTCAAGGTTTGCAACGTGGGAAGTGTATCCCGGCGCCCGGGCAGTCCTGGTGACGGTCCATTCCGCGTCGACCACCGCCAATCAGGATTGCTTTGGATGTTCAGGGAATTTTGTGGTCGTCTCGCCGCGATTGCGCTCGCGGCGGGCACCGGCTCGATCGCTCACGCTCAAGTCATCAACCAGGAGATCAACCAGAGCGGCGGAACCACGCACGTCCACATCTACAATTTCGGTGCACAGGGCGCGCCGTCCCCCCGGGCGGCCCTCGGCGCGGGCCCCATGGGCGGATCGTACTGGGACCACAACAGCTCGGTGATGGTGCTGGTGGCGGACGGCGCGCGGCGGCGGTTCTACTATCACCGGCCGCGTCCCGGCATGGCGGAGGCCGGCGCCCGCAGCGGCAGCCTGCTGTTCGACGGCATGCGCCGCGGCAACACCTATTCGGGCACCGCCACCGTCTTCGCCGGCGCCTGCGGCACCTTCACCTATGGCGTGGACGGATACGTGGTGGCCGACCGCCGGGTGGTGATGCGCGGCCTGGCGCCCCGGGTCGACCGGCGCACCTGCGGAATCGTCGATTACCGGCCCGACGAGCTGGCTTTCGACCTGATGTGAATCGGATTGCGGCGGTTATCCGCTGCTCGGAGAGAGGCAGGGCATTTCTTATCCCCACCGCGGCGTGGCCGTCGGGAGAAAGACGTAGCGCTGGTTCCTCCTCTCTCCGCAACGAAGTCGGGCTTGCCCGACTTCGCACCTTGCTTGCAGATCCCGGGCAAGCCCGGGATCAGTCGGGGAGAGGAGAAGGCCCGTGCGTTATCCTTGCCCCAGGCAGCCCTGCCGCCCGGGCCGGCTCACGGTGCCAGGTCGTGGACCGGCGCCTTGACCGGGGTGTCGTTGCTGTTCAGCACCGTGTCGCTCACCGGCGTCGGCTTCAGCGGGCCGCGGTCGATCGCGGGCGGGGTCGGGAGCTGCAGCTGCTTGCTGGTATAGGCCCAGCCTTGCGCCACCTTCTCCGGATCGTCGTTGAGGCGCTGGCCGTAGCTCGGGACGATCTGGCGGATCTTCGCCTGCCACTCGGGCGTGGCGACGTTCTTGGCGAAGACCCTCTCGAGCACCTCGAGCATGATCGGCGCCGCCGTGGAGGCGCCCGGCGAGGCGCCGAGCAAAGCCGCGATGCTGCCGTCCTTCGCGTTGACGATCTCGGTGCCGAGCTTCAGCACGCCGCCCTTGTCCTTGTCGCGCTTGATGATCTGCACGCGCTGGCCGGCCTGCCACAGGCGCCACTCGCCCTTCTTGGCGTTGGGGAAGTATTCCCGCAGCGCCGCCAGGCGGTCGTCGTCGGAGAGCATCAGCTGGCCGGCGAGGTATTCGACCAGCGGGAACTCGTCGAGTCCGACCCGCATCATCGGCCAGACGTTGCTGGTCGTGGTCGAGGTGAGCAGGTCGAGATACGAGCCCTCCTTCAGGAACTTGGTCGAGAAGGTCGCGAAGGGGCCGAACAGGAGGACGCGCTTGCCGCCGAGCACCCGGGTGTCGAGATGGGGCACCGACATCGGCGGCGAGCCGACCGAGGCCTTGCCGTAGGCCTTGGCGAGGTGGAGCGTCGCGACGTCCGGGTTCTCGTTGATCAGGAACGAGCCGCCGACCGGGAAGCCGGCATAATCCTCGCCCTCCGGGATGCCGGAGGCCTGGAGCAGGTGCAGGGCGCCGCCGCCGGCGCCGATGAACACGAACTTTGCGTCGATGCTCTGGCGCGACCCGTCCTTGAGGTTGCGCGCGGTCACGCGCCAGGAGCCGTCGGCGTTCTTGGCGATGCCCTGGACCTCGGTCGAGACGTCGAGGCGGAAGCTCTTCTGGCTCTGCAGGTGGGCGACGTACTGGCGGGTGACCTCGCCCCACTCGACGTCGGTGCCGAGCGGCGACCAGGTGGCGGCGACCTTCTGGTTCGGGTCGCGCCCCTCCATCATCAGGGGGACCCATTTCTTGAGCTGCTCGGGATCGGTCGAGAACTCCATCCCGGCAAAGAGCGGGCTCGCCTTCAGCGCCTCGTAGCGCTTCCTGAGATAGGCGATGTTGTCGTCACCCCAGACGAAGCTCATGTGGGGCGTGTAGTTGATGAAGGTCTTAGGATCCTTCAGCACGCCGTTCTTGACCTGCCAGGCCAGGAACTGGCGGGTGACCTGGAAAGCCTCGTTGATCTCGACCGCCTTGGCGATCTCGATCTTGCCCTTCTTCTCGGGCGTGTAGTTCAGCTCGGCCAGGGCCGAGTGGCCGGTGCCGGCGTTGTTCCAGCCGTTCGAGCTCTCCATCGCCACCTGGTCGAGGCGCTCGAGCATCCGGATCGACCAGCCCGGCTCCAGCTCGTTGAGCCACACGCCGAGCGTCGCGCTCATCACGCCGCCGCCGATCAGCAGCACGTCGACCTTGTCGGCACTCTGCGCGAAGGCGAGCGAATCGGGCAGGGCCGAGGCCGCGAGCCCGGCGGCGGCGCCCCCGAGAATCTGGCGGCGGCTGATCCCGGCCGGGCCGGTGTTCGGGACAGTGGTCTTGTCGTCGGCACGCATGGCCAAACCCCGTTCTCGTACGAGACCGGCAGGTGCGCGCACCCCCCGGCCGTGACAGGCGTCCGATCGCGACGGCGGGGCGTCCCCGCGCGTCCCAAGACCTTTCGGGTGGGTTTCCTCGTATCGGTCGCGGTACCCCGACCGTGATCGGTCGGTCCCTCGCGACGCTCACCCCGCTCCGCCGGTCCACTCACGGCCGACGGGGGAGCGTCCGCTTGCCCGGATCACCTTGCCCTGAGGGCGCGAGGGGCGCGGACGAACCGCGGGCCGACCTCGGGCGGTGGCGACCGCCGGCGACGAGACAACGCTGGCTGGTTCAGCTCGGTGATTTTGCGGCCGCCTCATAGACGATGCGGACGCAAAGGACAATCGCAGGGCGGACGTCGCGCCGGCCGATTCGACCGATCTCGAGGCCGGGCCGTTCTGGACGATGCTCTCGCTTCCTCAACGGCCCGGACCGGAGGACCTGACGGCTCCCCTTGCGGCTCCCGTCTCAGGAGGCGCGGCGGAAGCGGATGATGCTGCGCGAGGGCCGGCCCTCGTCCCAGTTGGGCATCTCCCGCCAGGGGGTCGTCACGTCGGCGGTATCGCCCTCGAGGTGGATGGTCCGACGCTGCTCGGTGCCGACCCATTCGGGCGCCCAGGCGGTCTGCACGCTCGTCACCCATTGGTCGCCCTCGACCCGGTAGCGGCCGATATAGGCGACCAGGGTGTGCCTCAGGGCGGCGCGGTCGGCCTCGGACTTGGCCGGCTTGCGGCCGCTGCCCTCGAGGTTGAACGCCACCCAGCCATCGCTCGTGAAGATCACGCGTCCGCGCGGCGCCTCGCCCATCGCGTCGACGAGCTTGCCGGTCGCCTTGTCCTCGACCTTGTAGGAGACGAGCTCCCAGGTGCCGACGAGGCGGCGCGCCAGCGCCTCCCCGGTGGGGGCGGTCTCACCCGCCGAATGGGCCGGGCCGACCACGACCGCGAGGGCGAGCCCGCACAGGGAGGTCTTCAGGATTCGGATCATCGTTCGTCCTCTCGTCAAGGCGGGGGGTGTCGCGTCACAGCGGCGCCGCGATCACCTCGGTCAGGGTCACCGGGCGTCCGGCCTCGCGGGCGAGGCGCAGCAGGGTCGATTGGCGGAAGCGCGCATCCGCCGTGACCTCGCGGCCGAGCCAGTCCGGCAGGGCGACGACCTGCGCCTCGTGCTCCAGCTCGATCTCGGCCAGGACCATGCCGGCGAGCGAGCCGCCATACTCGTCGACCGTCCAGACCAGCCCGTCATGCGGCACGCAGTGGCGCGTCTTCTCGATCAGGCAGGTCTCGCAGACGAGGCGCAGCATGTCCTCGGCCTCGTCCCGCGGGATCTCGTACTCGAATTCCGGTCGGGACAGGCCCTCGCGCCGGCCCTTGACGGTGAGCCAGGCGCGCTCCTCGTCGAGCCGCACCCGGACCTTGCCGCCGGCGAACTCGCCCACGAGCCCGTCCGTGAGCCGGTGCCGGCTCACCGCCTGCTCGCGCCACCCCGCATGGGCGACCAGGAACTTCCGCTCGACCTCGTACCGCATCACCTTACGACCGTTCATGCCCGCCTCACGGCAATGGGCGCCGGGGCAGTGACCTTGCGGAACGCCCGGCAAGCCCGGCCGTTGCCGGGGCGGCGCGGCTGATAGCCGATCGGGCCTGTCAGGGCTAGGGTCGCTACGTCAGTTCTGTGACGGAGCGAAACGGGCGACGAGCTCGTGCGCCTCGCCCGGATAGGTCAGCCGCACGACGGTGACGGGGCGCCCGGCGCTCCAGGTGCGGCGCTCGACGACGAGGCAGGGTGTCCCCAGGGGACAGGCCATCGTGGCCGCGAGGTCGGCATCGGCGCTCCTCGCGCGGATGCGGTGCTCGGCCGCGCTCCAGGGCACGTGGTGGACGAGCCACGCCCCCGGCGGCTCCGCGGCGAAGTCCTGCCCCTCGGCCTCGGGCACCGCCGCGAGGTGGATCAGCCGCTCCTCCAGGCAGAACGGGCGCGGCCCGGCCTCGTGCCGGACGGCGAGCGCCAGGACTGGGGCCGGCGCGTCGAGACCGAGCGCGTCGCGGTCTCCTTGCGTGCTGCGCCGGCGGCGGCGCTGCAGCAGGGCGAAGCGGTAGGGCAGGCCCAACGCCTCGACCTCGCTGCGGATCTCCGGGATCTCCAGCACCGCCGATTGCGAGTGCGGCTGGCGCACGAAGGAGCCGACCTTGCGCCGGCGCTCGATCAGCCCGGCGGCGGCGAGCTGGGTCAGCACCTTGTTGACGGTCATGCGCGAGCAGCCGAACTGCGCCGTCAGTTCGTGCTCGAACGGAATGCGGTGGCCGGGCGGCCAGCGGCCCGACAGGATGTGGCCCTGGAGTTCCGAGAGGATCTGCTGGTGCAGCGAGATCGGCCGGGCCTCGGGGCGGGCGGGATCGTGCGCCGTCATCGGGGGACCGGCTCGCTCACAGGATCACGCTCGCCCACGCCGCCTCCCCCTCACCGCCGGCCTTCCCAGAAGGCCGGATCGTTTCCTCATATCCGAGCTTGGCACGGTACGCCGAATCGCGATGTCCGCCTGGCTCAACCCGGTAAGGACACGTCGCGGGATCCCCTCTCCCACACGGGAGGGGGACACGTTCTTGTCTCAAGCAAGCGGGTGATTCGGAACCGGTGACAGTGGATCACGCCGCCATCAACCGCCTGAGCACCCCCGCGTACCGCGCCGCCACCGCCTCCCGCGCGACGTGCCGCCCACCCGCGACGACCTGCCGGCCCGCCACCCACACCGCGTCCACCGCCCGCGAGCCGGCGGCGAAGATCCAGCCGTCGAGGAGGGCGTCGCCCTGGCGCTCGATCAGCGCCGGGTCCGCCCCGGCGAGGGCGACGCAATCGGCCGGCGCCCCGACCGCGAGCTTGGCCCCCTCCGCCCCGAGGGCCTGGGTGCCGCCGGCGAGGCCTGCGTCGAACAGGGCCCGCCCGGTCGAGGCGCCGGGGGCGGCCAGCACGTTGCGCTGGCGCTGCCCGAGGCGCTGGGCGTATTCGAGCTGGCGCAGCTCGTCGGCGGCGCCGACCAGCACGTTCGAATCGGTGCCCACCCCGTAGCGCCCGCCGGCAGCCACGAAGCCGGGGGCCGGGAAGATGCCGTCGCCCAGGCTCGCCTCGGTCACCGGGCACAGGCCCGCGACGGCGCCGCTTGCCGCGAACCGGACGGTCTCGTCGGGCGTCATGTGGGTGGCGTGGATCAGGCACCAGCGCGGGTCGAGCCCGGCCTCGTCGAGGAGCCATTGCACGGGCCGGGCGCCGGACCAGGCCTCGCATTCCTCCACCTCCCGCACCTGCTCGGCGGCGTGGATGTGGACCGGCCCGCCCTCCGCGAGCGCCACGGCGGCGGAGAGATCGTCCGGTGTCACCGCCCGCAGGCTGTGGGGGGCGACGCCGAGGGTCGCGCCGGGGAGATCGGTCACGGCGGCGCGGGATTCCTCGACGAGGCGGGCGAACAGGTCGAGGTCGCTGACGAAGCGGCGCTGGCCCTCATTCGGGGCCGCCCCCCCGAAATTCGACCATCGGTAGAGCACCGGCAGCAGGGACAGGCGCAGGCCCGTGAGAGCGGCGGCGGCGGCGATCCGCTCGGCCATCTCGGCGACGTGGCCGTAGGGGCGCCCGTCGGGCGAGTGGTGCAGGTAGTGGAACTCGCCGACCCGGGTGAAGCCGGATTCGAGCATCTCGACATAGGCCTGCGCGGCGACCGCTTCCGCCTCGTCCGGGGTCATCCGCAGGGCGAAGCGGTACATCGTCTCGCGCCAGGTCCAGAACGTGTCGGAGGCGGGCCCGCGCCGCTCGGCCAGCCCCGCCATGCCGCGCTGGAAGGCGTGGCTGTGCAGGTTCGGCAGGCCCGGCACCAGCACCGCCACGCTCGTATCGCCCGGCTCCGGCGGCCGGCCGGCCTCGACGGAGGAGAACCGGCCCGCCTCCAGGGTGAGCCGGAGATCGGCCTGCCAGCCCGCGGGCGTGAGGGCCTGGGCGGCGTGCAGCACGGTCATCGGCGCGTCTCCTGTATGGGGTCCTCGGCGCTCCTGCGCTCCTCATCATGTCTATACAAGGCTGGTCGTTCATGTCTATACATATGAACGAATCACGGAGGAGACGCGCATGAGCGAGACAGAAGGGGTGCCGCAGGTCTGGCGCAACGTCCGGCTCGCCACCTTCGCGCCCGGGCTCCCCGGCATCGGCGCGGTGGAGAACGGCGCGCTCGCGATCCGCGACGGCCGAATCGTCTTCGCCGGTGCGGAGGCCGACTTGCCGGGGGCGGCGCTCGCTGGGGCCGAGATCGTCGATGGCGAGGGCCGCTGGATCACCCCGGGGCTGATCGACTGCCACACCCACCTCGTCTGGGCCGGCGACCGGGCGCACGAATTCGAGCTGCGCTTGGCTGGCGCCTCCTACGAGGAGGTGGCGCGGGCCGGCGGCGGCATCGTCTCCTCGGTGGCTGCCTTACGGGCTGCGAGCGAGGACGACCTCGTGCGCCAGACCCTGCCCCGGCTCGACGCGCTGATCGCCGAGGGCGTCACCACGGTCGAGGTGAAGTCGGGCTACGGCCTCGACCTCGCCAGCGAGCGCAAGGCGCTCCGCGCCGCCCGCCGCCTCGCCGAATCGCGGTCCGTCGGCATCCGCACCACCTTCCTCGGCGCCCACGCCCTGCCGCCGGAGGCCGGCGGCGACAAGGCGGCGTTCATCGCCGAGGTCGCCGACGCGATGCTGCCGGCGCTCGCCGCGGAAGGGCTCGTCGACGCGGTCGATGCCTTCTGCGAGGGGATCGCCTTCTCGCCCGATCAGGTCGCCCGGGTGTTCGACCGGGCGCAGGGACTCGGCCTGCCGGTGAAGCTCCACGCCGACCAGCTCTCGAATCTCGGCGGCGCCGCGCTCGCGGCGCGCTACCACGCCCTCTCGGCCGACCATCTCGAGCACACCGACGAATCCGGGGCCGCCGCGATGGCGAAGAGCGGCACCGTCGCGGTGCTCCTGCCCGGCGCCTACTACTTCATCCGCGAGACCAAGCTGCCGCCGGTGGCGCTGTTCCGGCAGCACGGCGTGCCGATGGCGGTGGCCACCGACGCCAATCCCGGCACCTCGCCGCTCACCTCGCTGCTGCTCGCCATGAACATGGCCGCGACCCTCTTTCGCCTCACCGTCGACGAGTGCCTGGCCGGGGTCACCCGCGAGGCCGCCCGCGCCCTCGGGATCCTCCCCGAGGTCGGCACCCTCGAACCCGGCAAGCGCGCCGACCTCGCGGTGTGGTCGGTCGAGCGGCCGGCCGAGCTCGTCTACCGCATGGGCTTCAACCCGCTCCACGCCCGCATCCGGGGGATACGATGACCGAGACGATCACCCTCGTGCCGGGCGCGGTGCCGCTCGGGGCTTGGCGCGCGGTCTATCGCGGCGCGCCCGCCGCCCTCGATCCATCCTGCGCGCCGGCCGTCGCCGAGAGCGCCGCTGCGGTCGCCCGGATCCTCGCCCGGGGCGAGCCGGTCTACGGCATCAATACCGGATTCGGGAAGCTGGCGAGCGTGCGGATCGACGCCGCCGACCTCGCGACGCTCCAGCGCAACATCGTGCTCTCCCACGCCGCCGGCGTCGGCGAGCCGAGCCCCGTGCCGGTGGTGCGCCTGATGCTGGCGCTCAAGCTCGCGAGCCTGGCGCAAGGCGCCTCCGGCGTGCAGCCCGCCACCCTCGACCTGCTGGCCGCGATGCTCGCCCGCGACGTGATCCCGGTGGTACCCTGCCAGGGCTCGGTCGGCGCCTCGGGCGACCTCGCGCCGCTCGCCCACATGGCGGCGGTGATGATCGGGGTCGGCGAGGCCTTCACCCCGGCGGGACGCCTGCCCGCCGCCGAGGCGCTGGCGGCGGCCGGCCTCGCGCCGGCCTCGCTCGGGCCGAAGGAGGGCCTGGCGCTCCTCAACGGCACCCAGTTCTCGACCGCCAACGCGCTGGCCGGCCTGTTCGAGGCCGAGACCCTGCTGCGCACGGCCCTCGTCGCCGGGGCGCTCGCGACCGACGCGGCGCGCGGCTCCGACGCGCCGTTCGATCCGCGCATCCACAGCTTGCGCCGCCACCGCGGCCAGATCGAGACCGCCGCGGCCTTGCGCGCGCTGATGGCCGGCAGCGCCATCCGGGCCTCGCACCTCGTCGGCGACGAGCGGGTGCAGGATCCCTACTGCCTGCGCTGCCAGCCGCAGGTGATGGGCGCCTGCCTCGACTTGTTGCGCCAGGCCGCCGACCTGCTCGCGACGGAAGCGAACGGCGTCTCCGACAACCCGCTGATTTTTTCCGAGACCGACGAGGCCCTGTCCGGCGGCAACTTCCACGCCGAACCGGTGGCCTTCGCAGCCGACATGATCGCCATGGCGCTCTGCGAGATCGGCTCCCTGTCCGAGCGGCGCATCGCCATGCTGGTCGATCCGGCGCTGTCGGGCCTGCCTGCCTTCCTGACCCCGAAGCCGGGGCTGAATTCCGGCTTCATGATCCCGCAGGTGACGGCCGCGGCCCTGGTCTCCGAGAACAAGCAGCGGGCGATGCCGGCGAGCGTCGATTCGATCCCGACCTCGGCCAACCAGGAGGACCACGTCTCGATGGCCGCCCACGGCGCCCGCCGCCTCCTGCCGATGGCCGAGAACGCCGCCGCGGTGGTGGCGATCGAGGTCCTGGCCGCGGCGCAGGGCTGCGACTTCCACGCGCCGCTGACGTCCAGCCCGGCCCTGGAGGCGGTGCGGGCGCGGCTGCGGGCGGAGGTGCCCCATCTCGACGACGACCGGCATTTCCACCCCGACATCGCAGCGGCGCTGGCGCTGGTGCGGGATGGGAGCCTGGTCGCGGCGGTGGGTGACATGCCGTTGCCGGTCCTCGGCTGAGCATCCATTCAACCCACGAGCGCAGTCTTCATAAGTATCCTCCTCCTCGCGACCTCATCCTGAGGTGCCGGCCGATCGAAGATCGGTTGGCCTCGAAGGAGGAGTCCAGATAGCTCCGAGACTTCTGGAGCCCTCCTTCGAGGCTCACTTTGTTCGCACCTCAGGATGAGGTTGCGGGTGGGATGAGTCAGACAACGATCGAACCCCCTCCCGCCCGGAGCCCCTTCCCATGACCCGCATCGACAACGCCCGCATCGTCCGCGCCCCCCACGGCACTGATCTCACTGCGAAGAGCTGGCTCACCGAGGCGCCGCTGCGGATGCTGATGAACAACCTCGATCCCGATGTCGCCGAGCGGCCGGGCGAACTGGTGGTCTATGGCGGCATCGGCCGGGCGGCCCGGGACTGGGCGAGCTTCGACCGCATCGTGGCGGCGCTGAAGGATCTCGACGATGACCAGACCCTGCTGGTCCAGTCCGGCAAGCCGGTCGGGGTCTTTCGCACCCACGCCGACGCCCCGCGGGTGCTGATCGCCAACTCGAACCTGGTACCGCACTGGGCCACCTGGGAGCATTTCCACGAGCTCGATCGCAAGGGCCTGATGATGTACGGCCAGATGACCGCCGGGTCCTGGATCTATATCGGCAGCCAGGGCATCGTGCAGGGCACCTACGAGACCTTCGTCGAGATGGGCCGCCAGCATTACGCCGGCGATCTGTCGGGCCGCTGGATCCTGACGGCGGGCTTAGGGGGCATGGGCGGCGCGCAGACGCTCGCCGCCACCATGGCGGGCGCCTCCTGCCTCGCGGTCGAGGCGCAGGCCTCGCGCATCGAGTTCCGCCTGCGCACGGGTTACGTCGACGTCCAGGCCCGCGACCTCGACCATGCCCTGGCGCTGATCGAGGAATCCTGCCGCACCAAGACCCCGCGCTCGGTCGCGCTGCTCGGCAACGCGGCGGAGGTCTTTGCTGAACTCTACGCCCGCGGCGTGCGCCCCGACTGCGTCACCGACCAGACCTCGGCCCATGACCCCGTCAACGGCTACCTGCCGGCGGGCTGGACGGTCGCCGAATGGGAAGCGAAGCGCGAGACCGACCCGGCCGCGGTGGCGGCGGCGGCCAAGCGATCGATGGCGGTGCACGTGCGGGCGATGCTCGATTTCCACCGCGCCGGCGTGCCGGTGGTCGATTACGGCAACAACATCCGCCAGATGGCGCTGGAGGAGGGCGTCGAGGACGCCTTCGCCTTTCCGGGCTTCGTGCCGGCCTATATCCGCCCGCTCTTCTGCCGCGGCATCGGGCCGTTCCGCTGGTGCGCCCTCTCGGGCGACCCGGAGGACATCTACCGCACCGATGCCAAGGTGAAGGAGCTGCTGCCCGACAACCACCACCTCCATCGCTGGCTCGACATGGCGCGGGAGAAGATCCGGTTCCAGGGCCTGCCGGCGCGGATCTGCTGGGTCGGCCTCGGCGATCGCCACCGGCTCGGCCTTGCCTTCAACGAGATGGTGCGCAAGGGCGAGCTGAAGGCGCCGATCGTCATCGGCCGCGACCACCTCGATTCCGGCTCGGTCGCCTCGCCGAACCGCGAGACGGAGGCGATGCGCGACGGCTCCGACGCGGTCTCCGATTGGCCGCTCCTGAACGCGCTCCTCAACACCGCGTCCGGCGCCACCTGGGTCTCGCTCCACCATGGCGGCGGGGTCGGGATGGGCTTCTCGCAGCATGCCGGCATGGTGATCGTCTGCGACGGCAGCGAGGCGGCCGACCGACGCCTGGAGCGGGTGCTGTGGAACGACCCTGCCACCGGCGTGATGCGCCATGCCGATGCCGGCTACGAGGATGCGGTCGCGTGTGCCCGGGAGCATGGGCTGGATCTGCCGTCGCTGGTCTGATACCGCCGCGCCTTCGAACGGGCGCGTTCGAAGGCGCCAGGCAAGCCCGAATGGGCGCCGGCGCTGATGCGCCAGTCGCCTTCGCATCGACATGTCGAGGCGAAGGCACGAGGGTATGAGAGCGTCTTCGACGGTCGTTGCGGTGATCGGACAGGTCACATGGTTGTCACTCCGTGAGTGCCTTTCCGATTGCGAAGGCCGCAACGCCGAGTGCGGTTCTATCCTGCTCGTGACCTCATCCTGAAGGGCCGGCCGATCGAAGATCGGTTGGCCTCGGAGGAGGGCTCCAGAAGTCTTGCAGCGATCTGGAGCTCTCCTTCGAGGCTCCCGTTGGTCCCACGTCAGGATGAGGTGGGGGCGGGAAAGAAGGATCGCCCGAGATATCGACGTTCCGAACATTAGGAATAGCGTGACCTGATTGCTATCCACGAACCGCCCGAATGGCGCTCGGCGTACTTCGGGAACTCCGCGACTCACCCGCTTCGAGTGTCGCTGGAGGCTTCATGGCCGGCGAGGTCGTCGTACGCTCGAATTGTCACTTCCGGTTCCCGCGTCGCCCGTCTCGTGCCCGCCTGATCCACACCCTCACTGTCCGGGATTGCGGGGAGACCGTGCATGACCGCTGCCCCGCTTGCTCGTTCTCCCCGCTGTCCCCGATGTACGTCCTCTTCTCGCCGGAGCCAGTTTCATCGTTCCGGCGATACCGCGCAGCCGGTGACCCGCAACCCTGATCGCGACGATCAAGCCACCCTCCCCTCCTGCGGCGACGGCCCGGATCGCCCATCCGGCCCATCACCTGTCGCCGGGGCGTACTTCACGAACGGTCCACCATGGCGAGACGCCTCTCCGTCCCGACGTTGCGCATCGCCGTCCGGTCCCATCGCCACCTTGAATCCGCTCGTACGATGCGAGGTCTGACGAGTCGAGATCGCGATCCTCCACCCCGGAGAGTCCCACAGGAAAGCTTTCTCGAGTCGAGTCCAGCTTGGCCACCTCGTTTCGACAGATGCCGTGGCTGCCTGATTCGTTCCGATGAGTCCCGTCGACTCCTGTGGGTGCGCTGTGGACCCTGCCTCGACTCGCGACTGTGAGCTCCGACTCGGGCCCGGACTCGTCGTCCGGCTTTTCCCCAGAATGCACCGCTTAGAGTGTTACAGGAATCTTTATCGATTTAGGCGCTCCGGCGGCGACGATTCCTGGAACTCGCCCAAATGCTTAATGCCGGTGGGCCGTTCCCGATGTGCCGAGGATTCGTCCCCGTTGTACCGCGCGTCCTGTCCCCGAAGTACCGTGCCGGCGTTCCCGATCGCACGGTGCCTGTTCCCGAAGTGCCGATCTCACCCCCGGGCGTTCCCGAAGTGCCGACTCCGGCCGAGTCATTCACAGGGATTCCGGGGATTTCCCCTCGGGCTCAGCCCTCTCGCCCGCCGTCTTCCTCGTACATCGGGAACGGGCGGGCCTGTGGATCAGTTGGCGTCGCGCACGAAGCGCTCGGCAAACCCCAAGAAGGCGCTCTCGTAGTTCTTCGGCTCCCGGTTCGCGTCGCCCTCGAGCCAGTGGTCGAACTCGGTCTTCAGCCCGTACACGTCCCAGCCCGGATGGGCCTTACGGCACAGCGCGATCGTCTCGTCGGAGAGGTGGCGGAAGAGCGGCAGCGCCGGCGCTGCCTTCGGCTTGCGTGTGCGTTTCGGCTTCGGGGCCGCTTCGACCAGCACCTCGTCGGTGACGAGGTCGCGGCGGATCATCCGCAGGTGCGGCTCGCCGCGCTCCTTGTCCTCGAGCCGCAGCACGAAGCCTGGCAGCTCGTCGGCCTTGGCGATCTTGGCGATCTCGAACTTGAACCGGCGATAGGTGCCCTCGGCGCCCGACTTCTCGAACAGGGTCGGCAGGCTGATGGCGAAACCCCCCTCCCCTGCCCCGCCGGCATGCTTGCGCGCGATGCGGTAGAGCCAGCGCTCGCGCCCGCCGGTGATGCCGAAATAGGCCGGGTCGATGGCGAGCACGCCGCCATCCATCAGCACCCCCTCGTAGAACCAGTCCGACAGGGTGATCGACATGCCGCGGCTGGCATTGGTCTCCTCGTCGATCGTGTCGTCGAACGAGTCGATCCAGCTGAACTGGCGCTCCTTGCGCTTGGCCTTCTCGGCCCGGATGTTGGTGCGCACCGAGGTCGATTGCAGGCGAAACAGCGCGTCGCGCAGGAGCTTGTACTGCCGCCCGCCGGTCTCGCGGCCGATCCCCTTCAGGAGGTCGTAGGGCATGAAGTGGAGCTTGCGCGGGATGTCGTTGCGGCCGCGCTTCTTCATCTCGCAGATCGTCGAGGCGGCCCAGATCAGGATGTCGGCGTCCCAGATCGTCGCCATGCCGTAGGCCTGGTTCGGCAGCACCCGCACCCAGACCGAGCCGTCGGGGCTGGTATAATCGATCTCCTTCAGGCGCTTCTGCTTGGCGATCGAGAAGAACGGCCGCTCCATCGTCTCCCGCTGGTCGCGGAAGTGCACGAAGGGCACCACCATGTCGATCTGGTCGTTGCGCCGATGGCTCATCGTCACGCCCGTGTCAGGCCCGTGGCCGGCGCGCACGGCTCCCGTCGCGCCGTGCCGCCCCCTGCCGCCCTGCCGTTTCGAATCCACACGCTCATGCCGAGGAGGCTAGGAGCCGCCCGCCTTCCAAATCGTGGACGGAACAGGGTTTTCGGATGTCGTCCCCGATCCTCTTCAATCGCGGTTAACGCAGAATCCGGGAGGGCCGCACCGGAACCTCCCCCGCCGACCCGCCGTTCTCCCGCAACAGCCAAGCTCTCCCCGAGATTCCGCCATGCGCCTCGCCCTCGCCGCCCTCCTCCTCGCCACCGGCGTCTCCGCCGCTCACGCCCAGGGCACCGCCCGCGGGGCGCAGGACGGCGCGGCGCGGGGCGAGGCGATCGCCGGGCCGGTGGGCGCGGTGGTGGGCGGCGCCATCGGGGCCGCCGTCGGCACGGCGAACAGCATCCTGGGCATCGACCGGCGCGAGCGCTTCCGCATCTACGCCGCCGGCGAGCGCCGGCCGTCCTTCCGCCACGAGGGGCCATTGCGCGTCGGCACGGTGCTGCCGCCCGAGGGCGTGATCTACTACGACGTGCCGCCGGAATTCGCCCTCAAGGGCTACAACTACACCATCGTCAACGATCACCCCGTGCTGGTCGAGCCCGGCACGCGCCGCGTCGTCGAGGTGATCGACTGATCCGACCGACGAAAGCGTGGACCACCCGCGAACGACCGTGACGCGGGGGCCGTGTTCGAGCTAAGAGCCGGGGTCGAAGCCCCCGGCCCGGAATGTCCCGCCCTCCCGACCCGCTGAACGCCGCGTGCGACCCCGACCGCCTCGCCGCGCTCGAGGCCTACGCCATCCTCGACACCCTGCCCGAGCAGGGGTTCGACGATGTCGTGCGCCTGGCGAGCCGGCTGTGCGATACGCCGATCGCGCTGGTGAGCCTGGTCGCCGGCACGCGGCAATGGTTCAAGGCCCGCACCGGCTTCCCCCTCCCGCAGACCGATCTCAGCCGCTCGGTCTGCGCCCACGCCCTGGCGCAGCCGGATTCGCTCCTCGTCATCCCGGACCTGACCCAGGACCCCCGCACCCGCGACAACCCGCTCGTCACCGCCAATCCCGGCATCCGGTTCTATGCCGGCGCACCCCTGCGCACGCCGGAAGGGCACGTGCTCGGCACGCTCTGCGTGATCGACTACGTGTCCCGGCCGGCGGGCCTTGACGCCGCCGAGGCCGACGACCTGCGGGCGCTCGCCCGGCAGGTGACGGCCCAGCTGGCCCTGCGCCGGGCGGTGGCGGACCAGGAGGCGGCCCTGCGGACGGCGCGGGCCACCGAGGAGCGCTACCGCCGGGCGGCGCAGGCCACCAGCGACGCGATCTGGGACTGGGACTTCGCCGCCGACCACGTGCTGTGGAACGAGGCGCTGGAGGCCGCCTACGGCCACGCGCTCTCGGACGTCGCGCCGACCGGCGCGTGGTGGATCGACCACATCCATCCCGACGACCGCGCCCGGATCGACGCCTCGATCCACGCCGTCATCGACGGCACCGGGACGGTCTGGAGCGACGAGTACCGCTTCCGCCGCGCCGACGGCACGTTCGCCCACGTCTTCGACCGCGGCTCGGTGATCCGCGCCGAGGACGGCCGCGCGGTGCGGATGATCGGCGCCATGCTCGACCTCACCGAGCGCCGGCGCGCCGAGGCCGACCGGCGCGAATCCGAGCGCCGGCTCGACCTGGAGCGCGGCCTGCTCGAAGCGGTCTTCCGGCAGGCGCCGGTCGGCATCTCGGTCGCCGGGATCGGGCCGGGCGCGCCGAACCTCGTCAACGCCCGGGCCGAGGCGATCCTGGGCCACGGGCTGGGCGTGCCCGGGCTCTCCCGCTACGAGTCCTTCCGCGCCGTGCATGCCGACGGGCGCGCTTACGCGCCGGACGACTACCCGTCCCTGCGCGCCCTCCGCGACGGCGCGATGGTGACCGGCGAGGCGATGCGCTACCGCCACGCCGCCACCGGCGCCTTGCGCCTGCTCGAGGTCTCGAGCGCCCCGGTGCGGGACGAGGACGGGGCGATCCGGGCGGCGGTCACGGTCTTCCTCGACGTGACCGAGCAGCGCGAAGCCGAGGCGGCGTTGCGCCGTCTCGCTCTCGTCGCCGAGCAATCGAGCGACTTCATCGCCATCGCCGACGCGGAGGGGGCCATCGACTACGTCAACCCGGCCGGCCGGACCCTGGTGGGCGTGAGCGAGGCAGCGGCGCGGGACGCGCGCCTGACCGACTTCTTTTCCCCCGAAGACCTGCCCTTCGCCGAAGGCACGATCCTGCCCGCGATCCGGGCCGGCAGGAACTGGAGCGGCGAGTTCCGCATGCGCAACCTCGCCACCGGAGCCGTGGTGCCGGTGCGCTACAGCCTGTTCCCCCTGACCGGGCCCGGCGGGGCCTTCGAGGGCTTCGCGGCGGTGAGCCACGACATCTCGGCCCGCAAGGCGGCGGAAGCGCAGCAGGAGATTCTCAACCGCGAGCTGAGCCACCGGCTCAAGAACACCCTGGCAATGGTGCAGGCCATCGCCGTGCAGACCCTGCGCAACGCCACCGACCCGGCGGCGGCCCGCGAGGCGCTGGTGGCCCGGCTGGTCGCGCTCGGCAAGGCGCACGACATCCTGCTGACCGGCGCGGGCGAGAGCGCCTCCCTGCGGGCGGTGCTCGAGGGCGCGCTGGCGATCCACGACGACGGCCGGCTCGGCCGCTTCCGGCTCACGGGGCCGCCGGTGCCCTGCGGGGCACCGGCGGCGCTCTCCCTCGCCCTGATGGCGCACGAGCTCGCCACCAACGCAGTCAAGTACGGGGCCCTGCGCACCCCTGACGGCCACGTCACCCTCGACTGGACGGTCACCGACGCCGCCGCGCCGGTCCTGGCCCTGCGCTGGCAGGAGCATGGCGGTCCGCTCGTGACGCCGCCCGCCCGCAAGGGCTTCGGCTCGCGCCTGATCGAACGGAGCCTCGCCGGCACCGTCGACGGCGAGGTCGCCACGCATTACCCGCCCGAGGGGGTGGTGTGCACGCTGACGGCGCCGCTGGCGGAGCTGCGGCGCGGGGAGTGAGGGACGGCCTCCCTGTTCGAACCAGTTCGAAGAGCCAACAGGCCTGTCCCACCCTCGACCTCATCCTGAGGTCGAGGGTGGGAGCAGACACCATCTCGGCATTGTTGAGATCGGGCGTCAGGGCGCGTGTTCAGAACCGCACCACCTCGCTCCCGTTCACCGCCCGCACCATCCCGCTCGGCCGCCCTCCCGTCCCGGTGAGCGCGAGGTGGCGGTCTCCCCCCGGCGCCAGATGGAACCAGTTGTCGGACGGGCGCCCCACGCCGTCGAGCACCACATGCACCCCCAGGGCGTGCCGCTCGGCCGCGACCCGCAGCACGAATCCGTCGCCATCCTGGTCGAGCGCGGCAGAGAGGCCGATCTCCCGCGGTGTCGCGTCCCGACCGGCCGGAAAGTGGAACGCCTCGGCGAGGGGCACCCCGTCGGCACGGTCGAGCCGCAGATGCGCCAGCGCATGCGCCGCCGGGCCGAAGCGGTAGGCTACGGTCGCGTCGAAGAAGCGGCCGAGCAAGGCGGCCGAGGATAGCGAGACCGCCGCACGGGGCTTGAGCGACAGGGTCCGCTCCGCCTTTGCGGCGACCTTGCCGATGGCGCTGGTGAAGGTCAGCGTGAGGGCGACGTCGAGGCCGTGCGCGGTCTCGTTCAACAGGTGGACGTGGAGGCCGTTCAGCCCCTCGTCCGACAGCACCGCCTGCACCGGCCGGAAGGCGCGCTTGAGGGCGTACCAGGCCGATTTCGGCCGCCCAGCGACGTCGAGCACGCCCCAGCCCGCCCCCGGCGCGACGTCGTGGATGAGCCAGACCAGGCCGCCGGCGGTGATCGAGCCGGTGCGGCGCCACTCGGCGAAGGTCGCCTCCATCACCTCGGCGACCGCGGCGCGACCGAGCGTCAGGTAGCGCTCCGGATCGTCTCGGCGCAGGGTTTCGGGATCGATGCCGTAGAGGGTGCCGACATAATGGTCGCGCACGCCCTCGAAGTCCCAGTCGGCGCCGCGGTCGCGCGGGACGCCGAGGCCCCAGGCGGGCTCGCGCGGGTCGGTCAGCCCTGCCTCGCGCAAGGCCACGGGTTCGGGCACGTTGGCGAAGGCCAGGCACTCGGAGGCGAAGCGCACCTCGGCGCGGCGTGCATCCTCGAACGGCCGGCCATAGGCACCGACGCCGTAATAGTGGGTCACGCCCGCGTTGGTGGAGAACGGCAGGTCGCCGCCCGAGGGCGAGTTCGGCACCACGACGAGGTCGGGCCGGCGCGCGGCGACACCCTCGCGCAGCATCGCCTCCACCGCCGTCGCCCGCCAGACCGATTCGGGAAAGCCCAGCATCGCGGCCTGCTGCTCGACCTCGCTGCCGCCGCCGACGACGCAGAGCGAGGGCGAGGTCTGGAGCCGGTCGAGGAGGTGCGCGATCTCGGAGTCGAGCGCCGTGCGGAAGGCAGGATCGTCGACGGGATAGTCGAAATTGGCCAGCATCAGGTCCTGCCAGACCAGGATGCCGAACTCGTCGCAGAGGTCGTGGAAGGGTTGCGCCTCGTAGAGCATCGTGCCGCCGACCCGCAGCATGGTCATGCCGGCCTCGGCGGCGAGCGCCAGGAGCGGGGCGTAAGCCGCGCGGTCGCCCGGCAGCCCGACGAGGTCGGGCGGGGTCCAGCAGGCGCCGCGGCAGAAGACCGGCACGCCGTTGACCGCGAGGCTCAGGCCCTCCGCGAAGGGGCGGGCCTGCGTGATGGTGCGGAAGCCGACGCGGCCGAGGTCGAACGTCGCAGCCCCGGCCTCGACCGCGACGGCGTGCAAACGCGGCTCGCCATGCGTGTGCGGCCACCACAGCGCGATGCCCGGCAGCGCGAGCCGGCCCTCGAACCGGCCGGGTGCGGTCTCGGTGAGACCGAGCGCGCGGCCGTCGCAGTGCAGAGTGACGGGACCGCCGGCATCCGGAAAGCTCAGGCGAACGGCCAGGATCCCTGTCCCGTCCTCGACGCTCGCCCGCAGGTCGATGTCGGTGGGCCGCCCCCCCTCCCCTCTCCGGGTGATCGGCCGGTACGGGCCGACGGCGTCGACGCTCGGGCACCATCCCGGCATGAAGCCGAGCAAGGTCGTGCGGGCGTGGCGGAGCGATCCGGGGGTGGCGAGCTGGGGCCGCCAGCGGCCGCGCTTGTGCGGCCGGGCGAGGTCCTGCGCCAGCGAGCGGAAGGCGAGCGCGAGGCTGTGGGTGCCGTCGAGGTCGACCGCGACCTCGTGGGCCAGGAACATCGAGCGCGAGGCGAGCAGGAGCCTTCCGTCGAGCCAGACCTCGCAGAGCGTCGCCAGGCCCTCGAAGCGCAGGATCTCGCGGCCCTGGCCTTCGAGCTGCGTGCGGTACCAGATGTCCGAGCCGTGCAGCGGCCTCGGCTCGCGGTCCGACCATCGGCCGGCGGCGCGCAGGGCACCCGCGGCGGTGCCGGGCACCGGGGCGGGGATGAAGCCGGTCAAGGTGTCGAGGTCGCCGGGCTCGGCGCAGGCACCGGGTCCGCTCACGATCATCTCCCACGGACCGTCGAGGGTCCGGTCGACGGTCCGCAGAAGGGCCATGCTGTCGCCAGTGTCCGCTTGATGAAATTGGTCAAGAATATCCCACCCGCGACCTCGTCCTGAGGTGTGAGCGAAGCGACCCTCGAAGGAGGGCTCCGGAGAGCGCTGATACCGCCGCACCTTCGAACAGACGCGTTCGATGGTGCAAGGCAAGCCCGAATGGGCGCCGGCGCTGATGCGCCGGTCGCCTTCGCATCGACGCGTCGATGCGAAGGCGCGAGGGTATGAGACTTCCGGAACTCTCCTTCGAGGCCGCTGCGCGACACCTCAGGACGAGGTCGTGGGTGGGAGTGGAAGAACAAGCGGGCTCTCAGCCCGTCGCGAGCGCCCGGTCGAGGGCGGCGAACACCGCCGCGTAGGTCGCCTCGGCGGACGACAGGCGCTCGGGCAGTCCCGTGAGCTTCCCGCGGGCGAAGGCGCGGGCGAGCTGGAACTGGAACGCCTTGGCCTCCTGCGCGAGCCGTGTTGCCGCCTCCGCCGCCTCGCCGAACGGCCCGGCTCCCGCCTCGGTCAGCCAGGCGAGATGGCTGCCCAGAAGCTCGAAATTCGCCCCGAGCTGGCGCGTCGTGTTGAAGGCGTAGGCGTGGAAGGCGGAGAGCGGACGCTGCACGAAGGCGTCCTCCTTCGCCGCCAGAGCCTCGCGGAAGGCGCTGACCGGATTGCGCTCGGGCGCGTGGGCGCGGTGCCGGCGCAGCAGCGCCAGGGCGGCACCCGGCAGTTCAGGCCCCGTCAGCGCCGGACCGCACGGCTTCACGAACTCGGCATAGGGCAGGAGCCTCCCCCTCGCGAAGACGCCGTCGTAATCGGCCCCCTCGAGCTGGAAGCGCCCGGCATTGTGGATGTAGTCGAGGAAGCGTTTCTCCGGATCGAGGGCCAGGATCGCGATGGTGGTCTTCGAGGCCTCGCGCCCGTAGGTGGTGCCGGCCGTGTCGGGCAGGTAGAAGGCGTCGACCTCGACCAGGACCGGAAGCCCGCGCACCGCCTGAACTTGGGCGTGGCTCTCCAGATTCTCGTAGAGTGCCAGCTCCAGGATCTCCAGGCCGTAGAGCGCCTCGACGTCGGCGGCCTTCGGCTTGAAGAACGTGAACTGGTCGCCCTCGAAATCCTGCCGCAGGGTGAAGCCCAGCATCGCTTCCGGCGCGAGCCCGCGCAGGTGCAGCAGCTCGATCCACAGATCGACGTAGCAGTTCGTCTCCGGCCAGGTCCGGTCGGGGGCGTGGAGCGCGTGCGGGACGTAGCGGGGGGCCGCGGACGTCTCCGTCCGCGGCGCCTCGATCGGAAGGGCGAGGGCGGCCGACATCGCGGCCTCAGCCGAAGAGCTGGGCGCGGACATCCGCCGGCCAGGCGTCGAGGTCGAGGCCGTGGTGGCGCAGCAGCGCGAGGGTGATCCGCTCCAGGCCGAAGCCGACGCAGGCCGTGTGGGCGACCGAGCCGTCGGCCTGATGGATGCCCCATGTCGTGCCGAAATGGTCCTGGTGGTAGTTGAAGCTGAGGCAGGCGGTCGGCTTGTCCTCGCTGTTGACCGGCACGTTCAGCTCGAACTTCAGCGCCTGGGCGCGCTGGTTGTTGGCGAGCATCTTGCCGGCGCGGCCGAAGAACGGATCGTTGGCCGGGTCGATGGCGAGCGGGAGGCCGAGATCGCTCATCATCGTGGTGCCGCGCTGGAGCCACAGCTCGCGGAAGGCCAGCACCTGCTCCGGCGTGCCCATGCGGACGTATTCGCGCATGCGGAAGAGCTGCATGCGGGTCGGCTCGAGGGAGGGCTCGTGCCGGAAGCAGTAGGATTGCAGGTCGAACAGCAGCCCGTCCTCCGGCAGCCGGCCGCGGGCGGCGGCGACGGGGTAGAGCGGGTAGCAGGCGGCCGGCGTGAGCACGATGTCGGTCGCGGCCTGCTTGGCGGTCCAGTCCTCGCCGGCGTCGAGACAAGCGAGCAGCCGGGCGTGGTCGGCCTCGTTGCCGCAGAAGCTGTGCACCGTGCCGGCGAGGTGCGGGAAGCCCTTGAGATAGCCGCTGCGCTCGAAGCTGGAGCGGGCCATGCCGGGCGGAAAGCGCAGGGCCTCGGCGCCATCGGCTCCGCCGATGCGCGAGACCAGGCGGTCCAGGGCTTCGACCACGCTCTCGAAGGCGCCGGAGCGGCCGTAGAGCCCGTCGACCCCGGTCCGGATCAGGAGGCCGCGGTCGAACAGGCGGTCGAGGAACGAGCGCGGCTCGGGGGCCGCATCGGTGAGCGCCTCGTCGGCGACGGGCAGGAGATCGGAGGAGAGGCTCTGGTCCATCACGCGCTCAGGAGCTTGCCGCTGCCCTTCTGCACCAGCAGGAGGTTGGCGGTGTTGGAGAGGATGCGGTCGTTGCTGATCATCAGCGGCGCCGAGAGGACGTCGCGCAGCTGCCGGCCGAGGCTGAACGGGGTGCCGTTCTTGTAGCCGGCGATGCCCACCACCGAGAGGGCGCGCTGCACGATGTCGACGGCCTGAGCCGAGACCGTGGTCTTGACGTTGTTGAGCATGATCGAGAAGCCGATCGCGCTGAGCGCGTCCGGGTCGCCCTTGGCGGCCTCGTAGCGCGCGAGCCCGGCGACGACCGTGCTCTTCATCGCCTGGAGCGCGTTGGCGGCTTCGGCGAGACGGAGCGCGCCCGGAGGCACCTGGCCCGGCTTCTTGCGCGCCTCGCCCTGCACGAAGGCGCGGGCGCGGTCGACCGCGTAGCTCGCGATTCCGAACCACACGCTGCCCCAGAGCAGGTGGGAGGCGGCGAGCATCGATTGCGCGGCGATCTCCGCGAAGGGCTTCTGCAGCACCTGGGCGAGCGGCAGACCCTCGGCCTTGAGCAGGAAGCCGTCGCTGCAGGTGCCGCGCATGCCGAGCGTGTCCCACACGCTGGTGCGCTCGAGCGTGATCTGATCGGAGAGGAGCGCCACCAGCACCTGGTCAGAGGTCGCGGCCTCCTTGTGGCGGCGGGCGGTCGCCAGAATCAGGTCGGCCTGCGCGCCATAGGAGATGACGCTCGCCTCCTTGGTCAACCGGAAGGTGTCGCCCTCGGCCTCGACCGCGCAGAGGCTGTTGCGCAGATCGCCGCCGATGCCGGCCTCGGTGGTCGAGGAGGCGATCAGCAATTGCTCGCTTGCGATCCGCTCCATCAGCGTGCAGTGCCAGGCGCTATCGAGCCCGTGGGTGACGAGGCTCGCGAGCTTGATGTGGTGCATCGCGAACACCATCGCGGCGGCCGAGCAGGCGCGCCCGAGGATGGCGCAGAGCTCGGCGATCTCGCTCATCGAGGCCCCCTCCCCTCCCAGGGAGCGAGGCACCTGGATCCCGAGCAGTCGCTCGGCCTTGAGCGCGGCGACCGCCTCGGCCGGGAACCGGCCCGCGCGGTCGACCGCGTCGGCATGGCGCGCGGCTTCCTCCGCGACGCGCTTGGCCCGCGCGTCGAGGGCGCCCGCCGCGGCGGCCGCCGCGGCGGGCAGAGCCGCCGCGACCTCGACGTGCACGTTCATGCGGCCTCCTGCCGGGCGAGACCCGCGACGGTGTCCCGGATGATGCGGATGGTCGAGAACGAGCGCCGACCGAGGGCCGAATCGGGAAACTCGATGTCGAACCGCTCCTCGAGGGCCAGCATCAGCTGCACCGAGCCGAAGGAATCCAGGCCCTTCTCGAACAGGTCGTCGTCGTCAGACAACCCGTCGACCGCGCCCTTCAGCGATTCCAGCGACTTCAGCACGTCCCGGATGTCGGAGATTTCGACCATGAGGCACCACCTTCCTGTATGAGACAAGCTTCTCATCCGGCAGACGAGAATGCAATCTCGGACGCAAGTCTTGGTAAATTTTCGAGTGTCTATTTTAGGGAAAGATTTGATCCACTGCGGGGCGGGCCGGTCGATCCGAGCGGATATGGGACACTCAACTCCGAACAGCTTAACGGCTGGCAAACCGCCGCGCGGACGCTGGGACAGGATTCCGTCAAGCTTACGGATTTCCCGGTGGGGATTAGGCCTTTTGCTTCGTAGGATCCCGCGCCGCCGCGATCCGGCGGCGCGCCATGACCGGTGTGACGTCACGCCTGTGCTCCGGCGTCGATGCGGACCCTAGCGCCGGCGGGACGCGCGATGAAGCGGTCGGCGCCGCCCTCCTTCGAGGTAGGCCGTATGCCCGTCCGGAGGGCCCGCTTCCGCTTCGGGTGGAGCGGAAGCCCCCTACCCTCCCCTGCCGGAGGCCTCCGCCCTGGGGCGCCCCTGGCGCCGGACGCTTGCGCAGGGCTTGCGCCGGTGGCGCGGCCGCGATTGCGAATCGGGGCGGAAACGCGCCAATTGCAGCTTGAACGCCGAACCGGCGAATTTTCTGCAAACAGGGCAAGCGAGGATGAATCAGCACACGCCGCCGCAACCCCCCGCCCCGGTGGCGCCCGCCGCGATGATCGGTGCCCACGCCGCGACGCTCCGCGAGCAGCTGCAGGCGATCTCCTCGGGCCTGTTTCCGCCTACCGCCGCCAAGGGGCTGCGCCGCTTCACCTCGACGGAGGCCGCCCGGATCATCGGCGTGACGGCGTCGCGCTTGCAGCAGCTCGCCGCCGACGGGCTCGGGCCGCAGCCGGAGGTCTCGGCCAACGGGCGCCGCTCCTACTCGCTGGCCGATATCCACGGCTTGCGCGCCTATCTCGACGAGAACACGCGGGGCGGCCGGCGCTACCAGCCGCGGCGGTCCGCGTCCGAGCACCTGCAGGTCGTGGCGGTGGCGAACTTCAAGGGCGGCTCAGGCAAGACCACCACCACCGCCCACCTCGCCCAGGCCCTGGTGCTGCGCGGCTACCGGGTGCTCGCCATCGACCTCGATCCCCAGGCCAGCCTCTCGGCCCTGATGGGCGTGCAGCCGGAGCTCGATGTCGGCGCCGACGAGACGCTCTACGGCGCGATCCGCTACGACGACGCGAAACCCCTGCGCGACGTGGTGCGACCGACCTACTTCACCGGCCTCGACCTGGTGCCGGCCAATCTCGAATTGATGGAGTTCGAGCACGAGACGCCGCGGGCCTTGAGCCGCCGTCGGGCCGGCGAGCCGCTGTTCTTCGACCGGGTCGCCCACGCGATCGAGGCGGTGGCCGACGATTACGACATCGTCGTCATCGATTGCCCGCCGCAGCTCGGCTACCTGACGCTCTCGGCGCTCTGCGCCGCGACCTCGCTGCTGATCACCGTGCATCCGCAGATGCTCGACGTCGCCTCGATGAGCCAGTTCCTGGCGATGACCGAGGACCTGCTCGGCGTGGTGGCCGAATCCGGCGGGCGGCTGCAATACGACTGGCTGCGCTACCTCGTGACCCGCTACGAGCAGCAGGACGCGCCGCAGACCCGCATCGTCGGCATGCTGCGCACCCTGTTCGAGGACGCCGTGCTGACCGCGCCGATGCTGAAATCCTCGGCGGTGTCCGATGCCGGCCTGTCGAAGCAGACTCTCTACGAGATCGGCCGCGAGAGCGTGACCCGCTCGACCTACGACCGGGCGCTCGAATCGCTCGAGGCCGTCAACGGCGAGATCGAGGGCCTGATCCGCCGCGCCTGGAGCCGCCCATGAGCCGCAAGTCGAACCTCGACGCGCTGTTCGGCGCCAAGCCGCAATCGAAGCCCGCCACCTCCCCCGAAGCGCCGCCGGCGCCGGCGCCGGAGCCGGAGCCGTTTGCAGCTGCAAACCCCAATCCCCCCGAGCCCGAGTTTGCAGCTGCAAACCCCCGCGCCCAGGAGTCCCGTGTCCTCGAGCGCAGCCGCAGCGGCGCGGTGCGGGCGATGAGCAGCACCCTGCGCGGACTCGCCGCCCGGGCCGACGCCGCGGCGGAGATCGAGGCCGGCACCGTCGTCGTCGAGATCGAGCCGGAGCGGATCGACGATTCCTTCATCGCCGACCGGGTGGCGGATGCCAACGATCCGGGCCTCGCCGCGCTGGTCGAGAGCATTCGCGAGAGCGGCCAGCAGGTGCCGATCCTGGTCCGGCCGCACCCGGAAGTGCCCGAGCGCTACCAGGTCGCCTATGGCCGACGCCGCATCCAGGCGGCGCGGCGCCTCGACCGGTCCGTCCGCGCCGTGGTGCGCCCGCTCACCGATGCCGAGTTGGTGGTGGCGCAGGGCAAGGAGAACCTGGAGCGGCAGGACCTGAGCTACATCGAGCGGGCCTTCTTCGCCCTGCGGCTCGAGGAGCACGGCTTCCCCCGCGCCACGATCACCGCCGCGATGGGTGTCGGCAAGGGCGATCTCTCCACCCTGATCTCGGTGGCGCGCACGGTGCCGGCGGAGATCGTCCGGGCGATCGGCCCGGCCCCGGCCGCCGGACGGCCGCGCTGGATGCTGCTCGCCGAGCGGATCAAGGCCGCCCGGCCCGGCCGGGTCGCGAGCCTTCTCGCCGATGCCGGCTTCCAGGAGAGGCCCACCAACGAGCGCTTCGCCGCCGTGCTGAACGCGCTGGCACCCCCTGCCGCGAAGCCGCCGGCGCCGCAGGTGTGGAGCGACGAGGCGGGCCGCGGCATCGCCCGGATCGAGCGCAGGCCCGACCGGGTCGCCCTGTCCTTCGACGAGACCCTGGAGCCCGGCCTCGCCGATTACGTCCTCGATCGGCTGCCGGAGATTCTGGCCGCCTACCGGGCCGGCCGCGCCAGACCCTGACGCCGTCACTCCGGCTCGAAGGCGGTGATGATCGGGCACGGCCCGGTCTCGCTCGCTCCGCAGGCCCGGGCGAGACGCTCGAGCGCATCACGGGCCGCACGCAGCTCGGCGATCCGGGCATCGAGGGCGTCGATGCGGAAACGGGCGAGTTCCCGCGCCCGGGCCCGGTCCTCGCCGGCATCGAGCGCGAGAAGCTCTGCGATCTCCTCGAGGGTGAAGCCCGCCCCTTGCGCCGAGCGGATGAAGCGCAGGCGCCGGATCTCATCGGCCCCGTAGCGCCGGATGGCACCCGCCCGCGCCGGCACCGGCAGCAGGCCGCGCCGCTGGTAGTAGCGGATCGTCTCGACCCCGACGCCGCCGGCGCGGGCGAGACCGGCGATCGTCAGGTCGGACGACATCGGGAGGGACATGGCTTGACTCCGTAGCACGGTACGGATGCTACGCCCTCGGCCTCCCGTTGGCACGAGACGAGATCGCCCGATGAGCACCTTGCCCGCCCGCACAGCCACGCTCTACCGGATGGAGACGGACAGCCATGTCTGTCCCTACGGCCTGAAGGCCCGCCACCTGCTTCGGCAGGCCGGCTACACGGTCGACGACCGCCCCCTGACCAGCCGCGAGGCGACCGACCGCTTCAAGGCCGAGCACGGGGTGAAGACCACGCCGCAGGTCTTCATCGCCGGCGAGCGCGTCGGCGGCTACGACGACCTGCGCCGCCGCCTCGGCGAGGCGGTGCGCGATCCGAACGCGGTGAGCTATCGCCCGGTCGCCGCTGTGTTCGGCATGACGGCCCTGATGGCCATGGCGGCGAGCCAGGCCGCCTACGGCACGCCGCTCAGCGTGCGGGCAGGCGAATGGTTCATCGCCTTCAGCATGTGCGTGCTGGCGATCCTCAAGCTGCAGAACGTCGAGACCTTCTCCAGCATGTTCCTCGGCTACGACCTGCTTAGCCGGCGCTGGGTGCCCTACGCCTCGATCTACCCTTACGCCGAAGCGCTCGCCGGCCTCCTGATGGCCGCCGGGGTGCTGACCTGGATCTCGGTCCCGGTGGCCCTCGTCATCGGCGGGATCGGCGCGGTCTCGGTGTTCAAGGCGGTCTATCTCGACCGGCGCGAGCTGAGATGCGCCTGCGTCGGCGGCGGCAGCTACGTGCCCCTCGGCTTCGTGTCGCTGACCGAGAACCTGATGATGGTGGCGATGGCCGTGTGGATGGCCGCGACGGCCCTCTGATCATCGCGGGGGAACCATCAGGCGGGAGCGACGATGGACCCGAGAGATCCATCGTCACGAAGATCCGCTCGCATCGAGGCCCACCATGCGCCACACCCTCCTGATCCTCTCCCTCCTGGTACCCGCTGCCGCGACGGCCCAGACCGCACCCGATCCGGCCCCGGCGGAGGGGCGCCAGGTCTGCGAGGCCAAGGCCGACCAGAACGGGATCACCGGCGACAACCGGGCGACGTATCTTCGCGAATGCGAGGCGGGCGAGCGCCTGGTGCGGGGCGACGCGCCGCGCTGAGGCGAACGGCGGCAGGCCCGGCGCGTTGGTTGTCGCACAGGCACTCGCCGCGGAGCACCCGATGACCGATTGGAGGCCCATCGATCGCGCCCCCCAGGATGGGCGCTGGATCATCGCCATCCACCGGGACGAGCCGGACCGGCGCGCCGTGATCCGCTGGGATCCCGGGCGGGTCGGGGACGGCCGACCCTGGCACGTCGCCACCACCGAGTACGGCTATGCGCCGGACGCGTTCACCCACTGGACGCCGTTCCCGGACCCGCCGGAGCCAGGGCAGGGGGCCTGACCCGTGTCATGCCGCCCGACGCCACGGCCTTCACTTTCGGGGAACTCGTCGCCCGCCTCGGCGCCGCGACCTTGTGCGGTCTGCTGCTCGGCCTGGAACGGGAATGGCGGGCCAAGGATGCGGGCCTGCGCACCCACGCCCTCGTCGCCTTGAGTTCGGCCGTCATCACCACCTCGGCGCTCAGCCTCTACGCGGCGGTGCGCCGGGAGGGTGGGGACGCCGACCCGCTCCGGGTCATCCAGGGATTGGCACAGGCGATCGGCTTTATCTCGGCCGGCACCATCTTCGTCGCTCGCCGCAACGTGAGGAACCTGACCACCGCGGCGAGCCTCTGGTTCTCGGCCTCCACCGGCATCGTCGCCGGGGCGGCGCAGTTCACCCTGCTCGCCGTCGCGATGGGGTTCGGCCTGACGATCCTGATCGTGATGAAGCTGTTCGACCGCGTCGGTCTGCAGGGCGGCGAGGAGCGGTGACTGGCGCCCACCCGGCGCGGGTTTCGCGTCTGCCAAACGGGTTTTGCAGGCGGGTCTTGCCCTATTGGCCGGGTTGCGCGGCCCGGGTCGGCATGGGACAAAATAACAAGCACCGCCGCGATGGCGTCGCGGCGGTGCTCACCCTCGACGAGGGCCTTCCTCCCCAGACTTCGGGCCGCTCTCGAGGGCGACCTGTTTCGTGTCTGTGATCACAGTGGTACCCGTCGATTTGCGCCCGCACAAGCACAATTGTGCGTCATTCGCGGGCATCTGGCATTTTGATGCGCAAACGGCGGGGAGGGGAGGGGGCCTGCGCGCCCCATCCCGGATCCACCCTGACGGCGCGCGAGCCGGCCGTCAGATCGGATGCGCCGCGTGCCCGGTCGGCTCGCGCCGGCTCGTCTTCGGGCCGCCGGCCTCCGGCCGGATCCGCACCGGCACCGATTTCGCCGCTGGCGTCCCCGACTGTACGTCGTGGTGCGAGAGCGCCATCAGCGGGTTCATCTCGGGGTAGTAGGCCCCCAGGCACCCGTCCGGCAGGGAGAACGGCGTCACCGTGAGGCCGGTCACTTCCCGGGCGATCCCATCGCCGGCATCGCTGACGAGGGAGACGACCTGGCCCTCGCGCAAGCCCGCCCGGCGGATCTCGCCCGGGTTCATCAGGAGCACGTCGCGGGTGCCCTCGATCCCCCGCAGGCGGTCGCTGTAGCCGTAGATCGTGGTGTTGAACTGGTCGTTCGAGCGCATGGTGATGAGCCGGTAGCGGCCGGGCTCGTCGTCGAACCCGGTGGCCGACATCACCTGGGGTGCGGTGAACTCGGCCTTGCCGCTCTCCGTCTTCCAGATCCGCTCGCGCGCCGAGTTGCCGCGGTAGAAGCCGCCGGGGATCCAGAGCCGGTCGTTGAAGTCGTGGAACTCTTCCCGGTAGGTCTTGGCGATCTCGTCGCGGATCAGCCCGTAATCGCCGACCCACGCGTCCCACGTCACCTTCGGGTTCGGCGCCAGCGTCGCCTTGGCGATGCCGGCCACGATCGCGACCTCGGACTTCAGGAAATCGCTCGCCGGGGTGCGGCGCCCTTGCGAGCCGTAGATGCAGCTGAACGTGTCCTCAATGCTCACCGCCTGCGGCCCGCTCGCCTGGCGATCCTCCTCGGTGCGGCCGAGGCAGGGCAGCAGGTAGGCGATCTCGCCGTTGACGAGGTGCGAGCGGTTGAGCTTGGTCGCGACCTGCACGGTGAGGCGCATGCCGGTCCAGGCCTTCTCCATCCGGTCCTGGTCGGGGATCGCCCGCACGAAGTTGCCGCCGAGCCCGATGAAGCTGCGGATCTTGCCCGACAGGATGCCCTCGCAGGCCTCGACGGTGTTGACGCCCTTCTCACGCGGCGGCTCGAAGCCGAACTGCTCAGCGAGCCGATCGAGGGGCACCAGCTCCGGCTTCTCCGAGATGCCGACGGTGCGCTGGCCCTGCACGTTGGAGTGACCCCGCACCGGCGACACCCCGGTGCCCTCGCGCCCGATATTGCCCTTGAGCAGCAGCAGGTTGACGACCATCGCGACGTTCTCGAAGCCGTGCACGTGCTGCGTCAGGCCCATGCCGTAGAAGGCACAAGTACGCTCGGCCTCGACGTAGACCTGCGCGGCCGCCTCGATGTCGGCGCGGCTGATCCCGGACTCGCGCTCGATCTCCTCCCACGGCGACGCCCGGACACGCGCCTCGAACGCCTCGAGCCCAGTCGTGTGCTGGGCAATGAAGTCGACGTCGAGGACGCGGGTGCCCCGCGCCTTGGCGGCGTCGTCGGCGGCAAAGACGTGCTTGCACAGGCCGAGCATCACCGCGATGTCGCCGCCGGGCCGGACCTGATGGTACTGCGTGCTGATCTGCGTTGCCTTGCCGGTCAGCATCTCGATCGGGCTCTGCGGGTTGGTGAAGCTCTCGAGCCCCCGCTCGCGCACCGGGTTGAAGGTGATGATCTTCGCGCCGCGCTTCGAGGCTTCCTGCAGCGGGTGCAGGAAGCGCGGCGAGTTGGTGCCGGTGTTCTGGCCGAAGAAGAACAGCGCGTCGCATTTCGACAGGTCGTCGAACACGACCGTGCCGACGCTGGCGCCGATCACCTTCTTCAGGGCCACCGAGGTCGTCTCGTGGCACATGTTGGAGGAATCGGGCAGGTTGTTGTTGCCGTAGAGACGGGCGAACAGGGCGTAGAGATACGAGGTCTCGAGGCTGGCCCGGCCGGAGGAGTAGAACACCACCGATTTCGGATCGAGCAGGCGCAGCTCCGAGCCGATCTCGCGAAAAGCCTCGTCCCAGCCGCAGGGGACGTAACGGTCGCTCGCGCGGTCGTACCGCAGCGGGTGGGTCAGGCGGCCCTGCTGCTCGAGGTCGTAGTCGCTCCAGCCGCGCAGCTCGGTGAGCGTATGCTTGGAAAAGAAGTCCGGCGTGCAGCGCCGCGTCGTCAGCTCCCACAGGGTCGCCTTGGCGCCGTTCTCGCAGAACTCGAAGGGATGATAGTTCGCCGGCTTCGCCCAGGAGCAGGACACGCACATGAAGCCTTTCGGCTTGTTCTGGCGAAACAAGGTCTCGGTGGCGAGCGGCGTCGCCCATTCCTTGCCGAACACCTCGGCGATGCCGCGCACCGAGCCCCAGCCGCCGGCCGGGCTGTCGTAATGGACCGTGTTCTCCTCGACCGACATGCTGGCTCTCCCGTACGGCAGGCGAAGGCTCGCCGCCGACAAGGAACCCGCAGGGAGTAGGAGAAGTTCGCGGGGAGCGGCCTCAGCCGCCCTGGGCGTTGCGCCGCAGCCGCACGAGGGCCCGGTCGAGGGCGCCGAGGAAGGCGGAGCGGTCCTTCGGGGAGAACGGTCTCGGCCCGCCGGTCACCGCGCCCGCCTCGCGCAGGGACTGCATCAGGTCGCGGGTGGCGAGCGCCATGCCGACGGAAGAATCGGTGAAGGCCTTGCCGGTGGGGCTGAGCACGCTGGCCCCGGCCTTCACGCAGCGGCTCGCCAAGGGAACGTCGGCGGTGACGACGACCGCCTGCGGCCCGGCCCGCTCGGCGATCCAGTCGTCGGCGGCGTCGAGCTTGTCGGAGACGATCACCCGCTCGATCCACGGCTCGCGGGGCACGTTCAGGAAGGCGTTCGCCACCACCACGACATGAGCGCCGTGCCGCCCGGCGACGCGGTAGACCTCGTCCTTGACCGGGCAGGCATCGGCGTCGACGTAGACCGTGATCGCCGGCGTGGCAGGGCCGGTCATGGCGTCAGCTGCCCGGGTTGAGGAACAGGCTGTCGAATTCCGGCGGCGCGTAGTCCCGGCCGGTGATGTCGGTGATGACGACGTGGTCGTGGCCCTCGGCCTCGAGTTCCTGCGCCTTCTCCAGGGCGTCCTCCGGCGAGGTGCGCTGGTGCGAGAGCGGGCCGTTGGCGGTGTGGGCGGTCACGACGAGATGCATTGTCATCCTGTGGCAGGCGGGTCTCGGGCGCTTATTGCACGATCGCCTGCGACGCGGCGAGCACCCGGGGCAGGGGAGGGGAGCGCGGCGGCCCGGCGCTGGAAGGGGGCTGACTGCCGGACCGCCGCTCTCGCCGCCCCGGCATCAGCCGGTGCGGCCCGGCCAGGGTCGTGGATGAGGGTTAACGGTGTGTTGACGGGGCGGCATGCGGGAGAGCATGCGAGCCCTCCCCCTGCGAGGCAGGGTTCGGGCGCACCGCCCTTCGCCCGAAACCGTGTCACGCCGCCGTGGCGGCCACCACCTGCCCGGCCTCGGCGAGCGCCGCCTCGTAGACGGCGACGTAGCGCGCCGCGACGCTCGACCAGCGGTAATCCGACAGGTCCTCCGCGCCGCGCGCGATCTCCCCGCGCTCCAGGCGATCATAGGCGCCGCGGATCGCCCCGGCCGCCGCTTGCGCGTCGGCGAAATCCGCCAGCGTGATCGAGGGGTGGCGGTCCTTGAGCCAGGCGAAGGCGTCGTTGGGATGGGCCACCGTGACGAGGCCGGCGCTCAAGGCTTCGATCAGCGCGATCCCGAATCCCTCGTACTGCGAGGCCGAGACGAACAGGCTCGATTGCCCGATCAGCCCGCGGACCGCCGGGGCGTCGAGGCCGGTATGCAGCGTCACCGCGCCAGAGAGGCCCAGGCGCTCGATCTCGGCGGTGAGCGCTCCTACCGTGACGTCGGACGGCACCCCGACGATCCGCAGCCGCCAGCCGGCACCGTCGGCTTTCAGGGCCTGCATGGTCGCGAGCAGGCGGTCGAGGCGCTTGTTGTGGGCGAATCGCCCGATGGTTAGGAGCGCACGGCGAGGATCTGGCGAGGCGGCGCCGGCGAACTTCTCCAGGTCGACACCGTTCTGGATCACCGCGACGCCGCCGGGCGTGATGCCGTCGAACAGCCGGGCGTCGCTCTCGCTGCAGGCGACGATCGCCTCGTAGCCGCGCACGCTCATCCGGGTCGGGCCCTCGAACCAGAGCTTCTTCAGCCGCGAATGCGCGCTGGTGTGGAAGAAGCCCCCGTGGGTCGTCGCCACCATCGGGCGGCGGTGCAGGGGCCTGGCGAGCGCGAAGGCGTCGAAGAAAAAGTCGATGGCGTGGACGTGGACGAGGTCGGCGTCGCCGAGGTGCCGGAACACGGAAGGCGCGACGGGGTAGCGGTGCGAGCCGAAGAACGGGATCCGCTCGATATCGATCCCCTCCAGGCGCTCCTGCGCCGGCAGCCGTGCGTCGGGCTGCGAGAACAGCCGGTCGAGGGTCAGTACCCGCACGCGGTGGCCGAGGCGGGCCTGCTCGCGGGCGAGGTTGGCGACGAAATCCTCGAGCCCGCCGCGATTGGGCAGGAACTGGCGGACCACGTGCAGGATCGAGAGGGGCGCGGCGGAATTCGGCAAGGGACTCACCATGGGGCTCACGATGGCGCTCACGGCTCGCAGGAGGGTTTGGCCCGGGCGGCGGCCTGGATCGCGCTCACCACGGGGGCGGTGGCTCCGGCGGGATCGAGCCGCAGGGGATAGTCCGGCGCCCACAGGTCGCCGGCAGCCCAGACGGTCCAGCCGACCCAGGCTTGCGGGTTCGCGTTGACGTGGCGCAGGATCGCCGCCAGGCGCTCCGCGCAGCCGCGGTTACCGGGAGCCCCGATCTCGCCCAGGAAGGCGCGGCGCCCGTTCTGCGCCAGCCAGCCGGTCAGGCGCTCTACCGCCTGCAGGGCGTCGGCGCCCCGGCTGCACTCGGCGTGGGTGCCGGAATAATCGGCATCGAGGTACTGGTGCACCTCGTAGGCGAAGTTGTTTCCAGGATCGATCGTGCCGAGCATCACCGCGGCGTTGTTGCCGGTCGGCAGGTCGGCGGTCCAGCTATGCGCGCCGGTCCAGCCCGAGCCTGGCACCAGCACCAATTGCTTGGCGCCCACCTCCCGGATCGCCGCGATGGCGGCGTTGGCGGCGGTGAGCCAGCGCTCGGCCGGGATGTCGTGCGGCTCGTTCATCAGCCCGAACACCACCGAGGCATCGCCCCGGAAGTGGCGGGCCAGGCGCCGCCAGACGTCGGCGAAGGCCTCCGGCGTCACCATCTCGGTGCCGATGCGCGCCTTGCCGTAATAGGCGTAGTTGTGCAGGTCGATCACCGTGCGCATGCCGCTTTGCGTCGCAGCCGAGACCGCGGCTTCGAGGCGGGCGAGCTCCTCCGGATCGAGCGGCTGGCGCAGGGCCGGCTGCAGCCGCTCCCAGCGGATCGGCAGCCGCATCGCCGTCAGCCCCAACTCCGCGAAGCGGCCGATCGTCGAGGCCGAGGGGTAGAGATAGTCGAAGCCGTAGCGCCCCGGCACGGTGCCGAACTCGGCGCCGCTGATGTTGACGCCGCGCAGGCAGGTGGGGGCGGCCGCGGCGGGGGCCGACGGGAGCGCCAGGATCAGGCAGGCGAGGGTGAGGAGACGGCGCATCTCATTCCGCCGCGTGCGCGGGAGCTTGGGGGAGGGCGGGGGGAACGGCCTGCGCCGGGAGCCAGGCCCGGCGGGTGAAGAAGGCGGTCGCGCGGCTGTCGATGTCCCAGTTCGCCCGCACCCAGCGGGCAAGCACCAGGTTGATGACGATCGTCCAGCCGACATTCGCCACCGCGACGCCCATGATGCCGAACGGCACCGCCACGAGGCAGAGCAGGACCGCGTATCCGGAGTACAGGACCGCGTTGCTGATCAGGATGTAGCGTTCGCCGCCGCCGATCGTCAGGAGCGTGGGGCCCGGGCCGAAGAACGCGCTCACCACCGCGGACAGGCTGAGCACCATCAGCACGTCGGTGTGCGCGGCGAAATCCGGCTTGAACAGGGTGAGCGCGAAGGGCGCGCCGACCGCCATCACCACCGCGCCCACCGACGAGATCGTGAAGCTCGCGAGCGACAGCCGGCCGATCAGGCGCTGCGCCCCATCCCGGTCGCGGGCCTGGAAGTGGCTCGCGATCATCGGCATGCTGACGGTGTCGATCGCCGCGCTCGGCAGGTTGATCAGCGTGGCGTAGCGCAGGGCGACGAAGTAGAACGCCGCCTGCTCCATGCCGAGAGCCGCGCCGACGATCACGGTCTCGAGGAAGGCTGCCGCCGCCACGATCACGTTGTTGGCGGTGAAGAGCAGGCTCTCGCCGCGCCAGGTCGGCGCCTTCTCCGGGTGCCGGAACCCGCCGCGCCAGGAATCCCAGCCGTGCAGCCCGGCGAGGTGGCGGATCTGGTAGAGCGTCATCACCAGGAGCAGCCCCAGCACGATCTCCATCGCGACCGTCGCGCCGCTGAGAAGGCCGGCGAGCGAGGCGCCCCAGAGCACCACCGAGCAGGCGCCGCGCCAGATCACCTCGCGGGGCAGCAGCGCGAGCCAGATCCGGCCGTGGACGCGGAAGTAGTTCTGCAGGTATTCGGAGAGGGCGAAGACCCCCGCGAAGGCGCAGGCGAGATGGAGCCGGTGATAGGGGTCGGGCAGGGATTCCTCGGCGACGAAGACCACTGCGCTCGACGCGAGCATCAGCCCGATCGCGGCCGTGACCCAGCCGAGATTGTAGCGCACCAGCGCGTCGTTGTGGGCTAAGACGCCGTCCCGCGCGCGGTAGTGCTTCAGCACCAGGTTCTGCTGGCCGAACGCCGCGATCAGCCCGAGCCCGCTGCCGAACGTGAACAGGAACACGTAGACGCCGTACTCGTAGGTCGTGAGCAGCCGGCTCGCGACGAGCAGCATCAGGAAGCCGAGCACGGCGCTGGCGATCCGGGCGACGAAGGCCGAGGCGAATTGCTGCGAGCGGCCCGATCGGCGCAGCCGCGCGACGAGTGTCAGCATCGTGTCCGTCGCCTCATCGATGGCGCGGGGTTCCGGCCCGCCGCTCCTGATCCCGGGGTAGCAGCCATCCCCTATCGGGACTTTAACGCGATCTCTCGTACCCACGGCGAAAGCCGCAAAATCATCGCAGCGTTCGGCCTGGGACTACAAGCTTAGCCATTCGCAACGGCCCCGATACGGCCTTGCCGGCATTCGCCCAATCCATCGTTAACCCTGCGCTGAATTAAGGCTGCATCTCGGGTGGGGGAGGCTGCATTCACTTTGCGCGGGGTACGACCGGCCGGTAAATCTTCATCGATCCCGGCGATGGTCTTGCCTCGACACGGATCACCTCAACTCCAACCGGAAGCGTCCCATGCCTGACCGCGCCCTCGACACGGCGCCCGGAGCCGCGAGCGTCGACCGTCTCGACCTCGAGGGCGTCAGCGTCAGCGACCTCACCCGCGACGAGCTGTTCGGCCGCCTGCGCGACGCCCTCGACCGACGCGCGCAGCTGTGCCTCGGCTTCTGCAACGCCAACATGCTGCTCAAGGCCCTGTGCACGCCAGCCTATGCCGCGTCCCTGCGCGGCTTCCTGCTCGTCAGCGACGGGCTCGGCATCGACCTGTGCTCGGCCCTGTTCCGCGGCCGCTTCTTCCGCCAGAACCTCAACGGCACCGACCTGATCCCGGCCTTCCTGGCCGCCGAGACGGCGCCGCGCACGCTGTTCCTGCTCGGGGCCAGGCCCGGCATCGCCGAGGCGGCGGCGCGCAACCTGGCGCTGCTCTATCCCCAGCACAGGGTCGTCGGCGTGCGCGACGGCTACTTCCCGGCCGGGGAGCTGGAGGTTGTGCTCGCCGGGATCAACGCCGCCTCGCCGGACATCCTGCTCGTCGCCCTCGGCAATCCGGGCCAGGAGACGTTCATCGCCGAGCACGCGCACCGGATCGACGCGCGCGTGCTGATGGGGGTCGGCGCCCTGCTCGACTACGCTGCCGGCGCGTCGGTCCGCGCCCCTGCGGCGTTCCGTCTCGTGCGACTCGAGTGGCTGTTCCGTCTTCTGCGCGAGCCGCGCCGCCTCGGGCGGCGCTACACCGTCGACGTCGTGGTCTTCGTGGCCATGATTCTCCGGCTGCGGCTCGCGAGCCTCAGCATCCTGCGCCGGAGCGATCATCGGTTCGGCGACGAGAACGATGCAAAGACAAGAGCCTGAGCAGCGTTGCGCCAGGCAGATCTGCTGACTGCGCGGCCGCCCCTTCCGCCTCGTCCGCCGGCCGGGGCGGAAGGGGCCGGCACGTCGTAGATAATTCGGCAAACTTGAAGACCTAGAACAGTCTACGCGGGCCACGGGATCGGGCGCTGCTCGGCTGACAGGAAAAGGAAGTGTGCAGATGCTGACCGACGGCGCGGGCAAAGAGCTCATCGGGGGGGGCATGGCAGGGCCTATCGCGGCGGAGCCGGTCCCCGTCGTGCTCGGCGACGCGTTCGGCTGGTACAGCCCGGGCGCGCGCCGGCGCGGCGTGCTCCTGTGCGGCACCTTCGGGTTCGAGCAATGGTGCGCCTACCGCTCGTGGCGCGAACTCGCCGCGATGATCGCCGGCGCCGGCTGTCCGACCCTGCGCTTCGACTATCCGGGCCAGGGCGATTCCCGCGACCCGGCGGACCCGGAGATTCCCGCGGCGCTTGCTGCGATCCGGGCCGGCATCGCCTACCTGCGCGAGCAGGCGGGGGCGGAGGAGATCGTGGTGGTGGGCCTGCGCCTCGGTGCGACCCTCGCGGCCCTCTCGGGCGGGAGCGTCGACCGGCTGGTGATGCTGGCGCCGTTCCTTACCGGCAAGGCCTATCGCCGCGAGATGGCGATGCAGTCGCGGCTCATCGACATGATGCCCGACCGCACGCCGCTCCCGCAGGAGCCCGACACGCTGATGGTCGGCAGCTTCCTCCTCGGGTCGCAGACCCTCGCCGACCTCGCCCGGCTCGACCTGATGGCCCCGGAGCGCGCCCCAGCGCCGCGGATCCTGATACTCGGACCGAAGGTCGACACTCTGGCCGAGCGCTACCGGGCGCTCGGGAGCGCGGTCGAGACCGGCCCGCTCCCCGATCTGACCCAGCTCGTCTCCGACCCGCTCTTCCCCCGCACCCCCGGCCAGACCTTCGCGCTGGTGCGCGACTTCGCCGTGGCGCAGGCGCCCGCGCCGGTCGCGCCCTTGTCCGCGCCTTTGCCCGCGTCCCTGGCGTCGTGCCGGCTCGCCGACGCGGCGTGGCAGGAGGAGGTGTCGCAGTTCGGCCCCGGCCTCGTCGGCATCCTGTGCCGGCCGCGAGGGCCGTGGAGCGGCGGCACCGTGCTGATGGTCAATTCCGGGCGCAATCCGCGGGCCGGGCACGGCCGGCAGACGGCGCGGCTCGGCCGGCGGCTGGCCGAGGCCGGCATCGCTTCGTTCCGCTTCGACCTGCGCGGCATCGGCGACAGCGCCGAGCGTCCGGACGGGTCCCTGCCCCTCTACACGGTGGACGCGGTCGCCGACGTCCAGGCTGCCCTCGGCCACCTCGAGGCTCGGCAGCACACGCCCTGCGTGGTCCTCGGCGTCTGCAGCGGCGCCTTCCTGGCCTTCCAGGCGATCTGCCGGGACGAGCGCCTCTCCGCGGCGGTCCTGGTCAACCTCTACTGCTTCGACGTCGAGCCCGGCACCGACATCGAGACGATGATCCGCGATTCCTTCCGGGGGGAGGTGAGCTATGCGGAGCGGGCGCGGCAGGGTGACCTCTGGCGTCGCATCCTCGGCGGCGAGCTGGGCGTCGGCAAGATCCTGCGGGCGGTGGGGCGCGACGCCCGCGCCCGCGTGACGGCCTGGACGGCGCGCATCCCCGGCCTCGCCCCGGGCGGCGAGACCGTCGCCCGGCGCTTGTCGAGGCTGCGTCGCCGCGGGGCGCGGATCCACCTGGTCTATGGCCAGGGTGATCGGGGCATCGCCGCGCTCGCCGCCAATCTCGGCAAGTCGCACGAGGGCGCGGCGCGCAAGCTCGGCTATCCGGTCACCATCCTGGACGGCGTCGATCACAACCTGAGCAGGGCGGCCGACCAAGAGCGGCTCTTCGCGATCGTGAGGGACGCCGTCGAGGACGCGCGGCGCTCCCGGAATCCGGAGCACGAGGCTGGTCTGGCGATCCGTCCGCGCGACGTCCCCGACCCGGGCGGTCCCCCTTCGGCCCCCGTCGCGGCGGTCCGGGCATGAGCAGGGTCGGCACCATCGACGGTCCGGAGGCCGCGCGCGCGACCCTCGTCGTGACGGCGAAGCCGGGAGCGCGCTGCGGCGTCTCCGATTACACGGAGAAGCTGCGCACGATCATCAGCGAGCGCGGCCTCGACGTCAGGGTGGAGCGTCTGCCCACCTGGTCGTTCCAGGGATTGCTGCGGGTCTGGCGTCAGGGCGGCGCCGGCCGGCGCTCGGTCGTGCACGTGCAGTACCCGTCGATGAATCTCGGCCGGTCGCCGGCCGTGGCCCTCGCCCCGCTCCTGATCGGCGGCGCCCGCCTCTACCTGACCCTGCACGAGTTCACGATCTTCAACCGGGTCCGGAAATGCTACTTCCTGACCTTTGCCCTGTCGCGGGCCACGGTGATCTTCTCGAACGAGTTCGAGCGGCGCGCCTTCGAGACGGCCTTCCCGTTCCGCCGCTGCCGCACGATGGTGGTGCCGATCGGGTCGAACATCACGGTCGGCCGGCCAGCAGTCCCCTCCGAGGCACGCGAACCGACGCTCGTCTATTTCGGCCAGATCGGCCCGGACAAGGGCCTCGAGGCGTTCCTGGCGGTCTCGGAACGTCTTCGTGCCGGAGGCGAGAGCCTCGCCATCGTCGTCATCGGATCGCCGTCGGGACCCGATTGCCCGGTCTTCCGGGACGTGTCCGCGAGGGCCGATCAGCTCGGCATCAGGCTGGTCCTCAACGCCGAGCCGGAGCAGGTCTCCGACGAGCTGTCCCGGGCGCGCGTCGCCTTCCTGCCCTTCCCCGATGGCGTGAGCGAGAAGCGCGGATCGGCCCTCGCCTGCCTGGAGCACGGCCTGGTGGTCGTCACCACCCACTCGGCCAAGACGCCGGACTGGCTGCGGGCATCGACGGTGCCCCACGTCTCGGTCGAGGAGACGGCGGCCGCCCTCCGCACCCTCGTCTCGGCGGATGGTCACCGAGCGGCCGTCGCCGGCCGTGACCCGGATGCCTTGCGGGCGCGCACCTGGCCGAGCATCGCCGAGCGGCACCTCGCGCTGTACGGCCTGGCGTGAGGGCGGCGTGACCGGCGCAGCGTCCCGGGTATCGTGGGTTGCGTCGGGTCTCCCGTCGCGATCGCGTTCCGCGTGATCCCTCGGGGTCAGAGCCCGGTCACCGCCGCGAAGGTGCGGCTCAGGCTCTGCCACACCTCCCTCCCGTACATGATCTCGCTCCCCGGCGGCGGCCGCGAGAAGTCGTAGGTCGGCGCGGCCCGGAAGCGCTCGGGACCGAACCCGAACAGGGTGAGATTGGGGGTCTGACTGCGGTGGCAGGCCAAGGCCGCCTCCTTGCGGCGGGCCGCCTCAGGCGTCAGCGGGACGACGATCTCCGGAAGGTCTGGGTCTTCGAGGAAGCGCCCGGTGCGCAAAGTGCCGTTCACCTGGTGATAGCTCGTGAACTCGAGCCGCGCCGGCGCGTGGCTGCCCTGGCGCGCGAGGCGCGCGCAGGCCTCCTGCACCGCGAAGGCCGCCGCGTCGTGGTCGAAATGGCCCCCCTCGTAGGGGTGGGTCAGGACGGCGTCGACGCAGATCAGGTCCTCGACCAGCCGCTCGACCACCACCGCCAGATGGTCCGCCAGCCGCCCGTCCGGGATCTCGTAGAAGGCCTGGCGGGCGAGGCGGCCCTCGACCAGCACGGCGAGCGCGTCGACGAGCTCGCCGCGCCGGGCCGCCGCATAGGCCCGGCGCGTCGGGAAGCCCGCATTCGCCGCGAAGGCCGGATCGAGCGGCGCCCCATCCGAGATCTGCAGCAGGGTGAGGTCCCGCAGGTGGACCAACACCCCGCCGAGGCCGATCGTCTCGTCGTCCGGATGCGCCGTGACGACCGCGACCGCCAAGTCCAGGGGCTGGCGCGCCGCCAGCCCGTGCAGCACCCGCTCCCGGGTCGTGGCAGGGTCCATCGTCATCGCGGTTCCGTTAGAAAAGTCATGGCTTCGCAGGGCCGGGCTGGTCGCCGCCGTCGAGGCGGTAGCGAGCGAGGTCGGCCAGGCCCGGGCGGGTCGCCTTGCCGGACCACGCATCCGCGATCGACCCGATATCGACGGCGACGCCGCCCCGGGCGGCGATCTCGTGGCAGTAGAGCTTGCCCAGGTAGCCGGCCGCGACGAGCCAGAGCACGCCCGTCCAGTCCCGGTTCCGCAGGCGCGTCGTCACCCGCCCGAACGCGTCCGGGTAATGGGCCCCCGGCATCCCGGTCGCGCCGATGATGGCGGCGAAGCGCTTCTCCTCCGGCACGAGCAGGGCGGCCGCGACGCGGATGCCGGGCCGGCGCATCAGCGCGGCGGCCAGCGCCGGGTGGCAGGAGATCAGGCCGATCGGGTGGCCGGCCGTCGTCAGGCGCTGCAGGGCGCCCGAGAGGTGCAGGTCCAGGTGGATGTCGTGGGTGCAGAAGGACGTGTCGCCACGGTGCAGCAGCGGCGCCACGTGGCGCAGCACGTTGGTGCAGGACGGCACGCCGTCAGGGCTGGCGATGCCGTATTCGTGCCGGATCCGCTCCGGGTAGGTCACGCCCACCACCGAGGCGGCCGGGATCGTCGCCAGGAAGCGCTCGCGCAGGTCCAGGAAGTCCCGCCGGTCGATCAGGGCGTCGGTGCCGAACCAGGTCCGCAGGATGCGCTTGCGGTTGCGGCGGTAGAGGCTGCGGAAGCGCCCGCCCTCCTCGTCGGGGTCGCTGATCCAGGCGCCTTCGCCGTCGCCGAGCCGGATCAGCGAGAAGGGCTGCCGCCCGGCGAGCGCCGCGCCGATGCGCGCCTCCACCGACGCGGTGTCGAGGTGGCGCGGGCTCGAGCGGACCGCCATGGCGAGCCGCATCGCCTCCGCCTCGGGATGCTGCCGCAGATAGGCGAGGAGCTGGTCCAGCCGCTCCACCCGGCCGGCCTGGTCCGGGGTGGCCGGGAAAGCCGACAGGCAGGTTTCCGCCTCGTCGAGCCTCCCTGCGCCGGCGAGCTGGCGCACGGACTGGACCAGCGTGAGGAGGTTGCCCGGATCCGCCGCCCGCGCCCGCGCGAAGTCGTGCGCGGCGCCCGATCCGTCGCCCGCCCGCCAGCGCAGGATCGCGCGCTCGCGCCAGCCGTAGGGCAGATGGGGAAACAGCCGGCACAGCTCCGCCATGATCGCGGCCGCGCCGAGGATATCGCCGCGATCGCGCAGAGCCTCGGCCGCCCTGACCGCCGCGACGGGGTCGGCACCGGCCCGCGCCCAGCCGGTGCGCGATGCCCCCCGCGGCTTCAGCGCGGCCCCCGTCATGGCGCGCCGGTCGGGGCGAGGCGGGACACACTGAAGGTGCGCACGCTCATGGCGCGTCGCCCGCGATCTTCTCGACCTCGAACACGAAATGCGTGCAGAACAGGAGCCGGAGCAGGTTGATGGTCCGGATGTCGAGGCCGAGCCGGCGCCCGGTCTCGATCAGGCTGCGGTGGACGACGCCGTCCGGTCCCATCATGCCGTTGAACGGGGTGTCGTCGCTCGCCGTCAGGGTGATCAGCAGGCGCCGGAGCAGGAACACGAAGGCGTCGTGCTTCGGCTCGACCCGGGTCAGCCGCAGACCGGCTCCCTGCGCCGCGATCTTCAGGCCGTAGGGCGTGAAGTTGAAGGTGCCGTAATCCTGCATCTGCTCCAGATAGGCGATCTGCCCGATCAGCTTGCCGCCGGGGCGCAGCACGCGGGCGATCTCGCCGAAGCTGAGATCGATGTGCTGCACGTGGTGGAGCACCACCATCGCCCAGACCACGTCGAAGTCCCCGTCCGCGAAGGGCAGCACGCGCCCGTCGTAGAAGCGCACGGCGTCACCGAGGCGCGCCACGTCGTCCCGGACCGTGGCCGAGACGCTGTCGAGGTAGTCGACGCCCTGCCACGCATAGCCGAGCGACTCGATGAAGGGCCGGCTGTGCATCGCCCCGCAGCCGAAATCGAGGAGCCGCGCGCCAGGCCGGAAGGCGGCGGCGAGCAGGTCCTCGGCTGAAGCCGCCTCCAGGCTGTCGCCGTTCACGGCCGGGCCGACCTCGTGGTAGAAGGAGCCGTCCATGGCGAGCGTCGTCGCCCGGTCGGTGATTCCGGCGATCAGGCGTTCGAGCAGCGCGTCCAGGGTGTCGGGCACCGGCTCCGGCGGCGCGACCGGCACAGGGTCCGGAACCGCGACGGGCGCCGGCGCGGGCCCGCCGCGGTCGGGGTCGAGGATCCGCGCGAGGGCGCGGCGCAGGGCCGTGAGGCTGAGGCGGGTCGATGCGTTCGTCACGGCCGTCGGCTCCGGAGGGCTTCGATCATGGTGCGGTACTCCTCCGCGACCGCCGCGGGCGCGTGCGTGTCGCGCAGGCGACGCGCCGCCGCCGCGCCGAGCGCGGCGCGCCGGTCCGGCGCGGCGACGAGCGCGGCCAGGGCGGTCGTCCAGGCCTCCCGCCCCGAGGCGAGCTGGACATCGACCCCGTCCTGCAGGGTTTCGCGGTGGGCGGGGGTGTCGCCCGCCAGCGTCGGGATCCCGAAGCGCGCGGCGGCGAGCCAGCTTGTCGGCGCCAGGCAGGAATCGGCCTCGCTCCCGTCGGCCGGAACGAGGTTCAGGTCGCTTCCCCGCAACGCCTCGTCCCAGTCCGGGACCGGCCCGGCTTGAGTGATGCGGTCGGCGAAGGGCGCGAAGGCGTCGTCGAGCAGGGCGAAGCCGGCCGTCGTCAGCCTGGCCCGCGGCTCCAGCCGCAGGACGTGCAGCAGCGCCGCGCCCGTCGCATCCGCCGCGCTCACGGTCCGCGATCGCGGCGCGTAGAGGAACAGGCGGATCCCGTCACCCGTCGCGGGCGAGCGCGCCCCCGGCATCGCGACGTCCCGGACGACGAAGCTGCGGCCCGTCGCGACGATCCGGTCGAGATGCCCGGCCAGCGCCCGGGTCGGCGCGAGGCCGTGATCGCAGAGCGCGGCCGCCCCGCGGTAGAGCGCCACCCCGAAGACGAGATCCTCGTGGACCCGCTCGCCGATCCGACCCTCGAAGGCCGCCAGCGGCGGCGGCGCGTGGCGCGGGTCGATCGTCAGCTCGTCGGTCTCGTACAGGGTCGGGACGCCGAGCCGCCGGGCGCGCACGAGGGCCTGGACGACGGTGGGCCAGGCCGGCATCCGCACCACCACGGCGGCGTCGGCCGCAGGCAGCGCCTCCTCGAAGGCCCGGACCGTACCGAGATCGAAGACCCGTACGGCATGGCCGTAGAGGTCGATCGATCGTTCCAGCCGGCGCCGGGCGCTGGCCGGAAGGCTGTCGGCCAGTACCGCGACGAAGGGCTCGGGCGACGGCTCCCGCGTCCCGGCGGGCAGGCAGGCGGCCGACAGGTCGGCTACGCCGCGGATGGCTTCGGCGAGACAGGCATCGCCCTCCTCCCGGCGTCCTTCCGTGTAGAGCGCCCGCGCCGCGCGGCTGCGCTCGGCGAAGTAGCGTTCGGCACCATCGCGGACGAGGGCGTCCCCCACCGGCGCGGGCACCGGGCCGGCGAGCGCCCGAGGAAGACGGGCGAAGAGCCGCGGCCAGGCGGTACGCGCCGCCGCGGCGGTCACGAAGCCGCGCAGGGCGGCCTCGTCGACCGTGCCGCGGGCCAGCAGGTTGTCCAGAAGGCCGTCATAGACATCGAGGGCGGCGCTCCAGGCGCCGGCGCGGCCATAGGCCTCGGCGAGCCGGGCCTGCGTGGCGGGGGAGGGCTCCAGCGCCGCGGCCAGCTCGTAGGCCCGGATCGCCGCGGGGTCGTGACGTGCGGCGAAATGATCCCCGACGGCGGTCAGGAACGACGCCGCGTCCTCGCCGTAGGGAGCCGGTCGCCGGTCTCGGCGAAGCCCTCGCGCAGGAAATGGGCGAGGGCCGCCCAGCGGTGGGCAGCGGTGCGCGGGTAGAGGCGCGTGTAGAAGCGCCACGGGAACGCGGCAGGATAGGCCCTCAGGGACAGGCCGAGACGGCCGAGATGCGCCGCCTGATGACCCGGGTCGCCCTCCGGTCCGCCCTGCGCCTGCCAGGCGGCCTGGCAGGCCGCGTCGTCGGCATGGGCGAAGGCCGGATGGGTCTCGCGGAAATGATCCGGATCGAAGCCCGCCACCTGGTCCGGCCGGTAGGCGAGGCCCGAGACCTTGCCGATCGTGCCGTAATGCCGGCGGATCTCGTGGTCCGACAGGTCCCGGACCTCCGGGTTGCGGTCGCGATAGCCTTGCGGGCTGAAATCGGCCGGCAGGCTCGGGGTTTCGCGCGCCGCCGCTCCGTCGGGTCGCCGCTGCTTCGTCTCGGCGTGATCGGCGGGAAGTCCGGTGCCGACCCGCGGCGTATCGGAACCGTTCGGGCCGTGATGAGAATTTTCGCTTAAAATTGTGCTCGATTTGTTGGGGAGATCGCGATCGTTACCCGGTGTTGCCGGGCGATTGCTGCGAAGCAGGTGAATATTTCTTGTTATATTCTTGAGTAGTTTCATGCTTCGTCGCACAAGATTTACGCCTGCTGAAAGTAAAAACTTGCCGACTTGCTGGCTTGCGATCTGCTCGCTCTATCAGGCCGAGGATAGTCTGTAAAGTAACGAGGGTGTGGATGGCGACTTGTCGCCTGGTCGAGATCGAGGAAGAGACTGTCGTGCAGTTAAGATGAGACAGTGATCGCGTGTTCGTGCAATCCACGATTGCGGTTTCGTGCTGCACTCATCGTGATGCGCGAGGGATCCGCTCTCCTCGTCCAGTTGCCGCCGGCCCGGCGCGAAGTTGTGCCGACGGACGAGGGCTGTTCGCCGATCCGCGATCTCGCGCGATCCGGCAGCCGGAGGAGGGCGGGCCGGCGATGACCTGGGTCGACGTCTATGGGTCGACGTCTATGGGCTGACGACGATGGTTGCGAATGACGTCCGTTAAGGCATCGCCGGCGGGCCGGACGGCGCGCTGCGCTCAACGGAGGCGAGCGACGGCGAGGCCCGCCCCGCAAATCCGTCCCGGTCTTGTCGCGCCGCGCTACCCCGCGCGGGAGAGGAGGGCGGCCTCGTCCGCCGCACCGGTCCGCTGCAGGAAATCCGGGATTGCCTCCCCGAACACCTGGTCGGCCGCCGCCCGGTCGTCCGCCGCCACAGCCGCCGCCAGGCGGTCGAGCCAGGCGCTGAGCTGGGCGCGGTCGGCAAAGACGGGTTTTGCCGCCATCACCCCGTCGATGCCGGCGAGGTTCACCATCGGCTCGTCGCGGGCGAACAGGATCTCGTTCAGGCGCTCGCCCGGGCGGGCCCCGGTGACGACCACGTCGATGTCCTCGCCGGGCTCGAAGCCGGCGAGGCGGATCATCCGCTCGGCCAGGTCGCGGATGCGCACCGGCTGGCCCATCTTGAGCACGTAGACGGCGGCGCGCTGGTCGCCGGCCCCCGGGTCGCGGGCCTCGCGGTCGGCATGGGAGGCGGCGGTGAGCACGAGGTCGGCGGCCTCGCGCACGGTCATGAAGTAGCGCACCATGTCGGGATGGGTGAGCGTGACCGGACCGCCGCGGGCGATCTGTGCCTTGAACACCGGCACCACCGAGCCGACCGAGCCCAGCACGTTGCCGAAGCGCACCGCGACGAGGCGGGTCTCGCCGGCCTCGTGACCGGCCTCGTGGCGGCCGGCATCGAGGGCCTGGGCGTACATCTCGGCGAAGCGCTTGGTGACGCCGAGCTGCGACACCGGCTCGATCGCCTTGTCGGTCGAGATCATGACGAGCGCACGCGCGCCCGCCGCCAGCGTCGCGTCCGCGACGTTGACCGAGCCGAAGACGTTGGTCTTGATGCCCTCGCTCCAGTCGCGCTCCAGGTAGGGCACCTGCTTGAGCGCGGCGGCGTGGAAGACGTAGTCGGGCCGGAACTCCTTCAGGACCCGAAACAGCCGGTCGCGGTCGCGGATATCGGCGATGACGCCGCTCACCCCCTCGCGGCCGGAGAGCCCGGGGCGGCTCAGGACCCCGTGCAGGGCGGGCTCGGAACTCTCGAGCACCAGCACGGCGCTCGCCCCGAAGGCGACCGCCCGGGCGCAGATCTCCGAGCCGATCGAACCGCCGCCGCCGGTGACCACCACCCGCTGCCCGGTCAGGAAATGCTCGAGCCGCGGCCGGTCGATGGCGACGGTCGGGCGCAGCAGCAGGTCCTCGATCTCGATCGGGGCGAGCTCCGCCCCGCGGCCGGCGTCGCCGAGGCTCGTCACCCGGGCGAGCGGCAGGCCGAGGCGCCGCGCCCGGGCGATCAGCGCCTCGGGCTCGGCCTCGGGGGCGAGCGCGCTCGGCGTCGCGACGAGGCGGCGGATCGGCACGCCGCGGGCGCCCAGGCCGGCCACCACCTCCTCCAGGTCCGAGACGGCGCCGAGCACCGGCACGCCGCGCATGGTCTGACCCTGCTCCTCGGCGCGCGGCGAGAGGATGCCTTTCGGGTCGAGCTTGCGCACGGCGCCCGATTCGATTGCGCGGAGCACCACCTCGATGTCGTGGCCGCGGCCGATCAGCAGGGTCGGCGTGCTGGCGGCCCGCGCCAGGCTCTGGCGCGAGCGGCTGTATTTCAGGTAGCGGAACGCCAGCCGCGGCCCTCCGAGCAGGAAGACCTGCAGGACGAAGTAGAGCCCGATGGCAATCTTGCCGAAGAAATAGATGCCGAACGCGACCGGCGAGACCAGCACGTAGTCGAGCACCAGGAGCAGCAGCGTGAGAACCGCCACCGCCCGGACGATGTTGGCGAGATCCGGCAGCGAGGCGAAGCGCCACTTGGTCCGGTAGAGCCCGAAGGCGCGGTAGACCAGGCCGGCGCAGGCCACGAAGGGCGGCAGGAGCACCGGCAGATGGGCGAGCCGTTCGGTGAGCAGCGGGCCGTCGAACCGGATCACGAAGGTGAGGAGCACGGCGAGGGCCGTCGCCACGAGGTCGTGGACGATGATCGTCGCGGTCTTGAGGATCTGTCTGCGCATCGGGAGCCGGGCGCGGTATCGGCCGGAGCTTCCGCGGTGTCAACGCGGCGAGGCCGCCTGGTTTCTCAAGGAGCGGGATTTGCCAAACGCCGCCGCTCCGCCATCTGGGCATACAGTCAGGGAGCATCGCGGGAGCGCGGTGCCGAGAGGGAGATCCCCGCGCCGCATGCCCAGCCTCGCCTTCTACGGCTCCAGCCTGCTCTCCGCCTATTGGAACGGCGCCGCCACCTATTACCGCGGCCTGATCCGCGATCTCGCCGGCCGGGGCTGGCGCACCACCTTCTACGAGCCCGACGCCTTCGAGCGCCAGCAGCACCGGGACATCGACCCGCCGGACTGGGCCGAGGTGGTCGTCTACCCGGCCACCGAGGCGGCGGCCCGCGGCGTGATCGCCGAGGCGGCCAAGGCCGACGTGGTGGTGAAGGCCTCGGGGGTCGGGGTGTTCGACGACCTCCTGCTCGAGGAGCTGGCGCGGACAGCCCGGCCCGACGCGGTGCGGTTGTTCTGGGACGTCGACGCCCCGGCGACGCTCGCCGAGATCGGCGCTGCCCCCGACCACCCGATGCGTCGGATCCTGCCGGATCTCGACCTCGTCCTCACCTATGGCGGCGGGCCGCCGGTGGTGGCGGCGTACCGGGGCTTCGGCGCCCGGGACTGCGTGCCGATCTACAACGCGCTCGATCCCGACACCCACCACCCGGTGCCGGCGCAAAGCCGGTTCTCCGCCGACCTCGCCTTCCTGGGCAACCGGCTGCCCGACCGCGAGGCGCGGGTGGAGGAGTTCTTCCTCAATGTCGCGGCTGGCCTGCCGGAGCGGCGCTTCCTCATCGGCGGCAACGGCTGGGAGTGGCGGGCGCTGCCGGAGAACGTGCGCCGCATCGGCCACGTGCCGACGGCGGACCACAACGCCTTCAACACCTCGCCCCGGGCCGTGCTCAACATCGCCCGCGATTCGATGGCGGTCACCGGCTGGTCGCCGGCGACACGGGTGTTCGAGGCCGCCGGCGCCGGCGCCTGCCTGATCACCGATGCCTGGACCGGTCTCGAGATGTTCCTGGCCGAGGGCGAGGAAGTGCTGGTCGCCCGCGACGGGCGCGACGTCGCCGCCCATGTCGAGGCGCTGACGGAGGAGCGGGCGCGGGCGATCGGGGAGGCGGCGCGCCGGCGCATCCTCGCCCAGCACACCTACGCGCGCCGGGGCGCCGAGGTCGACGCGCTGTTGCGCCGGGCCCTCGCCGCCCGCCGGGAGGCCTCCGCGTGAGCCGGCCTCTCGACCTCGTGGTTCTGGGCTTGAGCCTGTCCTCATCCTGGGGCAACGGCCACGCCACCACCTACCGGGCATTGCTCCGGGCCTTCGCCGCCCGCGGCCACCGGGTCACGTTCCTGGAGCGCGACGTGCCCTGGTACGCGGCCCACCGCGACCTCGCGGATCCCGGCTACTGCGACCTCGTGCTCTACGGGGATCTCGCCAACCTCGCCGACCTGACGCCGCGGTTGGAGGCGGCCGATGCCGTGATGGTCGGCTCCTACGTGCCGGACGGGGTCGCGGTCGGCGAGATGGCGACCCGGATCGCGCGGCGGACGGGCCGTGTCGCGGCCTTCTACGACATCGACACGCCGGTGACGCTGGCCAAGCTCGCCCGCGGCGACCACGAATACCTGACGCCGGACCTGATCCGGTCCTACGACCTCTACCTGTCCTTCACCGGCGGCCCGACGCTCGCGCGGCTGGAGCGGGAATACGGGGCGCCGATGGCCCGGGCGCTGTACTGCTCGGTCGATCCGGAGCATTACGCACCACGGACAGGCCCGCTCCGCTACGACCTGAGCTATCTCGGCACCTACAGCCCCGACCGGCAGCCGACCCTGGAGCGGCTGCTGATCGAGCCCGCCCGCCGGGCGCCGCGCCTCTCCTTCGCTGTCGCCGGGCCGCAATATCCGGACGGCATCGACTGGCCCGCCAACGTGGCGCGCCTCGACCATGTCGGCCCGGCCGACCACCCGGCCTTCTACGCCGCCAGCCGCTACACCCTGAACGTCACCCGCGCCGACATGATCGCCGCCGGCTACAGCCCGAGCGTGCGCCTGTTCGAGGCCGCCGCCTGCGGCACGCCGCTGATCTCCGATGCCTGGGACGGGCTCGACACCGTGCTGACCCCCGGCCGCGAGATCCTGGTAGCCGCCGGGCCGGAGGCGGTGCTGGCGGTCCTGACCGACCGGGACGAGGCCGCCCGGACGGCCAGGGCAGCGGCCGCGCGGGCCCGGGTCCTCGCCCACCACACCGCCGCCTGCCGGGCCGCCGAGCTCGAAATCGCCTTGCGCGAAGCGGGGGCTGGCGGCGTCCGCGCCGCACCCTAAAATACTTACACCCTGTATCGCAACGAGGCGCAGGAGCGACGCGTTGTGTGCGGGTGCGGATCCGGGAACAAAGATCCCGGATCCGCGGCGCGCCGAAAGGGCGCCCCGGGTGCTTCCGCCCGGCCAGCCTGAAGAGGATCGACCGCATGAGACACCGCGAGAGCACGCTCGTCCTGGTCGCCGGCGGGGCGGGGTTCCTGGGGTCTCACCTATGCGATCGATTGCTGGCCGAGGGGCACGAGGTCGTCTGCCTCGACCATTTCGGCACCGGCCGGCGGCGCAACCTGCGCCATCTCGAGCGCGAGCCGCGCTTCGACCTCGTCACCCACGACGTGGTCCAGCCCCTGCCGGCCCGGCTGCGGCGCCAGCGCTTCGCGCGGATCTACAACCTCGCCTGCCCGGCCTCGCCGCCGCATTACCAGGCCGATCCGGAGCACACCTTGCTCACCAGCGTGCTCGGCACCCGCCACCTGCTGCTGGCGGCCGAGGAATCCGGCGCGCGCCTCCTCCAGGCCTCGACCTCCGAGATCTACGGCGACCCGGAGATGCACCCGCAACAGGAGGGCTACTGGGGCCACGTGAACCCGACCGGCCCGCGCGCCTGCTACGACGAGGGCAAGCGCGCCGCCGAGACGCTCTGCGCCGACTACGCCCGCGCCGGCCGCGTCGCGGTGCGGGTGGCCCGCATCTTCAACACCTACGGGCCGCGGATGCGCGCCGATGACGGGCGGGTGGTCTCGAACGTGATCTGCCAAGCGCTCGCCGGCGACGACATCACGGTCTACGGCGACGGCAGCCAGACCCGCTCGTTCTGCTACGTCGACGACCTGATCGACGGGCTCTACCGGCTGATGGAGCACGGGGCCGAGGCGCGCGACATCGGCGCGGTCAATCTCGGCAATCCGGTCGAGCTGACGGTGTCGGACCTGGTGCGCCGGGTGCTGGCCATGACCGGCTCGTCCTCCGCCGTGGTCAACCACCCGCTCCCGGTCGACGATCCGCGCCGGCGCCGGCCCGACATCACCCGCGCCTCCGAGATCCTGGGCTGGGCGCCGCGAGTGCCGCTGGAGCAGGGCCTGCGCGCCACCGTGATGTGGTTCTCCGACGAGGCCGAGGACGGCCCGCGGGCCGCCTCGCGGCCGGTTCTCGACGTGCCGGCGGCGGTGGTGGCCTGACGCCCCGGTCCTCCCGCGTTGCGGGCCGGCCTGCCCCTGAGCTAAGCCGGCTCCGACCTCGCGCGGGAGCCCGTTGCCATGCAGACCTTCGACTCGGACGGCGTTTCGATCGCCTATATCGACGTCCCGCCGAAGGAAGGCGCGGCCGATCCGATCCTGCTGATCCACGGCTTCGCGTCGAACCACATCGTCAACTGGGTCAACACCTCCTGGGTGCGGACCCTCACGGGCGCCGGGCGGCGGGTGATCGCCCTCGACAACCGCGGCCACGGCCGCAGCGGCAAGCTCTACGACCCCGAGGCCTACGGCTCCGACCTGATGGCCGAGGATGCCCGCCGGCTCCTCGACCACCTCGGCATCCCCCGCGCCGACGTGATGGGCTATTCCATGGGCGCGCGGATCACCGCCTTCCTGGCGCTGGCTCATCCGGATCGCGTCCGCTCGGCGCTCCTCGGGGGCTTAGGGCTCCACCTCGTCGAGGGGAGGGGGCTGCCGGCCGGCATCCCGGAGGCGATGGAGGTTCCCTCCCGCGACGACATCACCGACCCGACGGCGCGGATGTTCCGGGTCTTCGCCGAGCAGACCGGCAGCGACCTGCGCGCGCTCGCCGCCTGCATGCGCGGCTCGCGCCAGACCCTGTCGCGGGCGGAGGTCGCCCAGATCGAGGTCCCGGTTCTGGTGGCCGTGGGCACCACCGACACCGTGGCGGGATCGGGGCCGGCGCTCGCCGCCCTGATCCCGGAGGCCCGCGCCCTCGACATCCCCAACCGCGACCACAACCTCGCGGTCGGCGACAAGGTGCACAAGGCCGGGGTGCTGGAGTTCCTGGACGCGCGGCCCTGACGGGGGACCCGCCCGCGACCTCGTAACGAGGGTCTATCCGATCATTCCTGAGGTTATCGACGCCCGCTATGTCGTTCCGGGGCCCGCCGAAGGCGACAGCCCGGAATCCGGAACCGCTGTGGCGGTCCAGAAACCTGAGTGCCTGGATTCCGGGATCCGCTGCGCGGACCCGGATTGACGATGGAGGGCTCGAGTTCCGTCGATCAATGTTCGAGGGCGCGAACGGGATTGAACTTCAGGAAGGCGCCGAAACCGGCTCCGAGACGACCGCCTCGCCCCGTCGGCATCAAGGGGCTTTCCGCGTCGTCATCGCCTGTGCGAGGATGGGCCGCCCGCCGGGTACGGCTTCCGACCTGATTGATTGGGCGCAAATAAATCATGGATGCCGTATCGCCCCGACGGCGTGCGCGCATCCAGGGAGGACGCCATGTCGAGCGACGCCAACAAGGACCTCGCCCGCGCCTACTTCAAAGCCTTCCTCGAACGGGACGAGGCGTGGTGGCAGCGGCACATCGCGCCCGAGTTCGTCCGCCACGATCCCGGCCTGAACTTCGCGGTGCGCGGGCCGGAGGGCGTGGCCCGGCTCGGCGAGGTGCTGCATGGCGGCGTCACCGAGATGACGCTGCCGATCGACGAGGTGATCGCCGAGGGCGACCGGGTGCTGGTCCGCCTGCGCTTCCAGGGCCGCCATACCGGGGACCTGATGGGGCTCCCCGCCAGCGGCCGCAAGCTCGACATCGCGGTGATGGACCTGTTTCGCATCGTCGACGGGCGCCTGGTGGAGCACTGGGCGCTCCTCGACAATCTCGGCCTCTTGAAGCAGGTCGGCGCCCTCCCGGCGTGAGACCCCGTTCCCTCACCCTGGGAGATCCCGCATGTCCACGCCGCAGATCATCCTGCACCACTACGCCTTCTCGCCCTACGCCGAGAAGGTCCGCCTCGTCCTCGGGCTCAAGGGGCTCGATTGGGGCTCGGTCGACGTGGCGATGATGCCGCCGCGCCCGCTCCTCGATCCGCTCGCCGGCGGCTACCGGCGCATCCCGGTGCTGCAGGTCGGAGCCGACATCTACTGCGACACCCACGCGATCCTGCCGGCCCTGGAGCGCCTGGCACCGGAGCCCAGCCTGTATCCGGGCCTCGCCCCCGCGCTCGCCGAGGGCCTGACCTACGGCCTCGAACGGGACCTCTGGCTCGCGGTCATCGGCATCACGGTGCACTTCGCCGGCGACCTGCCCGAAGCCTTCCTGCGCGACCGGAAGGACGATTACCTCTACGTCGACATCAGCCACGCCGCGATGGAACCGGATTTCGCCCGCAACGCCCAGCGGGTCGCGGCCTGGACCTCGTGGCTCGCCGAGGCGCTGTCGGATGGCCGTCGCTTCCTCGCCGGGGACCGGGCCGGCGCCGTCGATCTCGCGCATTACCACCTGCTCTGGCTGATGCGCGGCGGCGAGCGGGCCGGAGCGGTCGACCGGCTGCTCGGGCTCGAGCCCATCCTCGGCTGGATCGAGCGGGTCGCCGGCCTCGGCCACGGCCGGCCGCAGGCGATGAGCGCCGAGGCAGCCCTGGACGCGGCCCGGGTCGCCGAGCCGGCGCCCGTCGCGCCCGTCAACGCGGCGCCGGACCTCGTCGCGGCGGCGCCCGGCGACGCCGTGACGGTGAAGCCGGACGACTTCGCCCGCGTGCCGGTCGAGGGCCGGCTCGTCGCCGTCGAGCCGGGCCGCATCGTCATCCGCCGCGACGATCCGCAGGTGGGGGCGCTGCACCTGCACTTCCCGCGCGCCGGGTTCACGGTGGCGAAGGGCTGACCGTCATTTTCAGGTTCACCCCTGATCAGTCGAACAGACGGAACTGAAACCTTCCAGGTCATTCCGGGCTCCCCTGCGCATCAGAGCCCGGAACGACACCGTGGATGTCATGATCGGCCGAGCCAAGTCGACACGCCCTCCATCGTGGGGCCTCGGTCCGGGCGAGGGCTTCATCGTCACCGGTCGCGCCCGGCCGGTTCGCTGCGATCGGTCACTCCACCACAGGTGCGATGCAGGCGCCCCGGCGATCTCCCGTAAGGTCGGCGCCCCCGAGACCCCATGACGCGGTGAACGCGAATGGAGTGGCCGCAACGGAAGCGGCGCCTATCTGCGTCGGCGTACCGTATGGCCGATTCGGGTTCGGGATGAATGGTCGTTATCCAAAGTCGGTGCCGTGGGCGGATCTGTCCCTCACCCGACGTGACGGTCTCTCTCCTATACCCAGTACTAGTATAAGACGCCGTACGGGCCCATCACGCGATTTTCGAGCGACCGCCTCGCCCGGTCGAGGCCGTGCGCTCGCCCATCACGATCGCCCCGCGCGATCGGCACAGAAGGATCGACGGCGTGGAAACCTATACTGACGTCCTCTCCGGTAAGTGCCCCTTCGGCGGCGACCGCGTCGGCGGCGCCTTCACCACGCCGCCCACCCTGGAGGAATGGTATCCCGACCGTCTGCGCGTCGAGATGCTGCACCAGAACGGGCCGCAGGCGAACCCGCTCGGGCCCGACTTCGATTACCGGGCGGCCTTCGCATCGCTCGACTACGAGCAGCTGAAACGCGACATCAAGCAGTTCCTGACCAGCTCGGTCGCGTGGTGGCCGTCGGATTACGGCAATTACGGCCCGCAGATGATCCGCATGGCCTGGCACTCGGCCGGCACCTACCGCATCGCCGACGGGCGCGGCGGCGCCGGCCAGGGACTGCAGCGCTTCGCGCCGATCAGCAGCTGGTGGGACAACGGCAACACCGACAAGTCCCGCCGCCTGCTCTGGCCGATCAAGCGGAAATACGGCAGCGCCCTGTCCTGGGCCGACCTGATGGTGCTGACCGGCACCTGCGCCCTCGAGATCATGAACTTCCCGACCTACGGCTTCGCCGGCGGCCGCGAGGATGCCTGGGAGGCCGACAACGCCACTTACTGGGGCCCGGAGCTGTGGGACCCGACCAACGTCAAGTCGTTCGACGACATGGTCAACCGCGACAAGCGCTGGCGGGGCCAGAACGGCGATCCCGATTACGACCTCGAGCAGCCGCTCGCCGCGTCGCACCAGGCCCTGATCTACGTCAACCCGGAGGGGCCCTACGCCAACGGCGATCCGATGGGCTCGGCCCGCGACATCCGGGTCACCTTCACCCGCATGGCGATGAACGACGAGGAGACCGTGGCGCTGATCGCCGGCGGCCACGCCTTCGGCAAGAGCCACGGCATGGTCAAGGCCGACCGCATCGGCCCGCCGCCGGACATCGCGCCGATCGAGGCGATGGGCCTCGGCTGGCACAACCCTGTCGGGACGGGAGCCGCCGAGAACACGATGACCAACGGCATCGAGGGCTCGTGGACGCCCGATCCGACGACCTGGGACAACACCTACCTCGAGAACCTGTTCAAGTTCGAATGGAAGCAGGTGCGCAGCCCCGCCGGTGCCCTGCAATGGACGCCGATCGACCCGGACGCGCCGCGCACGCCCGACGCCCACATCCCGGGCAAGAGCCATCCGCTGATGATGATGACCAGCGACATCGCGCTCAAGACCGACCCGGTCTACCGCGCGATCTGCGAGAAGTTCCTGTCCGACTTCGACTACTTCACGCTGCAATTCTCCAAGGCGTGGTACAAGCTCACCCACCGCGACATGGGCCCGAAGGAGCGCTACGTCGGGCCGGAGGCCAAGATCGAGGACGATCTCATCTGGCAGGACCCGATCCCGCCGGTCGACCACCCGCTCGTCGACGAATCCGACATCGCCGCCCTGAAGGCGGAGATCTTGGGGAGCGGCCTGTCGGTCTCCGATCTGGCCTTCACGGCGTTCTCGTCGGTCGCCACCTACCGCAACAGCGACAAGCGCGGCGGCGCCAACGGCGCCCGTCTGGCCCTGGCGCCGCAATCCGGCTGGACCGTGAACCGGCGCACCGTGCCGGTGATCGGGCGCTTACGCGGCATCATGGCGGGCTTCAACGGCCGGGCGGCCGGGGGGAAGAAGGTCTCGCTCGCCGACTTGATCGTGCTCGGCGGCTGCGCCGCGGTCGAGCAGGCGGCGAAGGCGGCCGGCGCCGCCACGCCGGTGCCGTTCATCCCGGGCCGGATGGACACGACCGACGCGCTGACCGACGCCGAGAGCTTCGAGTGGCTGAAGCCCGTGGTGGACGGGTTCCGTAACTACATCGATCCGTCCTTCGGCGAGATCACGCGAGGCCGCGTCGCCCCCGAGCAGGTCTTCCTCGACAAGGCCAACCTCCTGGCGCTCACCGCCCCCGAATGGGTGGTGCTGACCGGGGGCCTGCGGGCGCTCAACCTGAACCACGACGGCGCGCGCCACGGCATCTTCACCGACCGCGTCGGCGTGCTGACCAACGACTTCTTCACCGTGCTGACCAGCATGGACTACGCGTGGAAGAAGGCGGACGAGGCCGGCCTGACCTTCACGCTCGAGGATCGGCAGAGCGGCGAGACCACGTTCACGGCGACGCGCTGCGACCTCGTCTTCGGCTCGAACCAGCAGCTCCGGGCCATTGTCGAGATCTATGCCGGCCGCGACGGGCAGGAGCGGTTCGTGCGCGACTTCGTCAAGGTCTGGCACAAGCTGATGATGCTCGACCGTTACGACGTGAAGCGTAACGAGGCGGGGATGACGACGGCGGCGTGAGCGGGTCGCCGTCCGTATGACGTAAATCCCCTCTCCCAGGCGGGAGAGGGGATCCCGCGACTGTCGTTCGACGGGACAGTGTCCGACGAGTACCGATACAGATCATCTCAGGGCGCCCTCATCTTCGGAATCGCGCTCCGCAATCGCGAACAGCCCCGGTTCGACAGCGGCCAGGCCCGCTCGTCCCAGTCCCGCCGGATCCGGTGGCAGCCCGCCGGCAGGGCCTCGGCCGAGGGGCCGACGGGGCCCCACGGAGTGACCACAGGCAGGCCGCCCGCCCAGCCGTCCTGAACGGGCCCGGCCGGGCAGCCGAAATGCGCTCCGGCCCGGGCCACCGCATCCGCCATCGCCGCCGCATCCGCCGCGCGCACCGGCTCCGCCGCCGCCTCGACCGAGGCGATCAGGCCGCCGACGCGCGCGACCTGGCTCGCGTCGAGGGGCAGGCTCTCGGACGTCAGGTCGTCGAGGTGGAGGAGCAGGACGATCCGGCCCTCGGGCACCGGATCGGCCGGCGCCAGCGGCACCTCCCGGGGCGGCATCCCTCCCTCGAGGGGGCGGCCCCCTCGTCGAGGCCGGCGGGATCGTGGCGCCCCTCGGTGAAATCCCGGATGTTGTCACGTCGCGCCAGATAGGGCCTGCCCCGCGTGTGCAGGCCCGCGACCCAGCGCCAGGACAGGGTGTTGCTCGCCGGGTCGCCGTCGAGGAGGCGGCGCAGGAAGAATTCCGCGCCGAGTTCCCAGGGCAGGCGCAAGCTGAAGATCCAGATCGAGGCGAACCACATCCGGGCGTGATTGTGCAGCCAGTTCTCCTCGACGAGCTGCGCTGCCCATTCATCGAAGCCGTCGACGCGCCCACGCCTCGGGATGGGTCTCGAGATGACCCTTGAAGTCGGTGCGCCAGAATATCTCGGAGACGAATTTCTCCGCGCCGCTCTCGCCGAAGGCCCGCACGCCCGCGCGGGCGACCTTTTCCTCGGTCAGCAAGCGGCGGCGCAGGTAGGACGACAGGGCCGCGGTCGTCGGCGTCGCCGCTCGGCCGCGATCGGTGTTGCGGGCGGCGGCGTAGTCCGCGCCGGGGCCGGCCAGGAAGGCGGAGAGCGCGTCGAGGCCGATCGCGCGGGTCATGACGGAGGAGGAGGGCATGACCCGAATCTAAGCCTCATTCGCCGCCGTGGTGAGCGGTTCGGCGGTAGACATGATGCGAAAACAGGAGCCTCAGCAACGGTGCGTCACGCCATCTTGCTTAGGCCGCCGGGTCGGTCCGGCAGGGGAGGCGACCGCCTCATCCGGACCATGAGCGGATCGGTCGCGGGGGACCTACGGCTCCCCTGGCAGGGCCGACGCCTCCAGGCGCCGGGCGGTGCGGCCGAACAGGGCTTCCCGCAGCCGCAGGGCATCACCCCGGGCCAGGGTCTCGGCGAGGCGGCGGCGCAGGTCGGCGCAGGCGAGGGGGTGAGCGGGAGGCGGCGGCGCGGCGGTCGGTACGATCGGCGCCGGCCCGGCGAGCGCCCGGTCGAGGAGGGCGCGCAGCCGAGCGACGCCGCCTGCACCGCGGCGGGCCGGCAGCGCCTCGGCGGCGGCCAGGAGGTCGCCGTCCCGGCCGATGCCGAGGCAGGCCTCCTCGCTCCCGCTCGCCGCCATGGCGTCGAGGAGGAGGCGGCCGAGGGCCGCGAGGGTTGCGTCGTCCGCGCCCGCGAAGGCCGCCCGCAGCGCGCCCGCCGCCCCGGCCCGGATGAGATCGAGGCCGTCGCTCTCGCTGCGCCCCTGTCGGTAGGACTCGCGGTAGCGGGCGGCGATGCCGTCGAGCACCCCCGGCCGATGTGCCGCGAAGGCGGCGAGCAGGTCGACGGCCCGGAGCGCCGCCGCCCGGGCGCCGCTCAACGAATCGTCGTCGTCGAGGGTCGAATCCGGCAGGTCGCCCGGGCCGACCACCCCGGTGACGACCCCGGCGGCGCGCAGGCGGTCCGGATCCGGGATCCAGATGTCGCGGGACGGGGTGGCGAGGGCCTGGTCGACGAAGGCGGGCTCCAGGCCGGCGGCGAGGTAGCGGCCGCGCTCCTCGCTCGCATCGACCGGGATCATCTGCCCGAACAACCCGGGCTCGTAGGGGGCGTGGAACCCGAGCCGGCTGTCCGTCACGATCAGTCGCTCTCGCCCGCGCACGAAGGCGAGGGTGCAGGCCGAGACGCAGTAATCCGGCACGTAGGTGGACAGCCCCCGCTCGGCGACGAGCTCGCCGACCGCCACCCCTTCGTCGACGAGGCCGCCGTCGCTGGTCAGGTGCAGCCGCGTCACGCCCGGATTCGCATCGAGCAGGCGGCGCAGGTGCGCGGCGGTGCCGTCGTTGAGGTCGCCCCACAGCCGGACGTCGCGCCCACCGGGGCCGAGGGTGACGCGGGCCGGCGGGCCGTCGGGAGCGGTCTCGAGGACGGCTTCGAGGTTGCGCGACAATCCTCCGAAAGCGGGGGTCAGGGCGCCCGCCACCCCGGCGAGTCCGAGGCACGCCAGCACGACACCGGCCCAAACGCCGGCACAAGCGCCGGTCCATGCCCGGCCCCGCCGCACACTCGCTCCCGCCATTCCGGTCCCCCATGCCTTGCTGGGCTTGGCCCCTTTTGTGCTTGACCCCAGTCAGCCACATCGCCGCGGCGATGCGAAGACGTTGAGGTGCAGGCAAGGATCAGCAAGATCCAGGCCGAACTTGGGCCGGAGGATGGTTCGTTTCGCCAATGGGTCTCACGGCGGAAACAGTTCTCGTCGGGGAGGAGACGCGGGAGAAACTTGCGCTCTGGTCCGCGCCACCATGTCGCGGCCGTGGGATTGCCTCAATCCTTCAACGGATCGTGGCCCCAGTTCATGAGGGAGTAGCGCCAGCGCGAGGTTTTCACGTCCTCCTTCGGCCCGCCCTGGGCGAGGTGGCGTTTGACGTAGGCGACGACCTTGCGCATGTCGGCGTAGTCGTCGTCGGTGAGATCCGCCTTCTTGGTATGCTTGATCTCGACGATCCGGCGTCCCTGATGGTGGCCGACCGATTCGCCACCCTTGGGCCCCTCCTTCTTGGCGCCGTCGCTCCAGCCGACCGACTGGCTCTCCTCGGTGTCGAGCCATTTCTCCAGTTCGCCCGGCGCCATGTTCACCGCGTCGCGGAAGGCTGCGTAGATCTCCTCGTGGTCCGCCGCGTCGGCTTCGGTCTTCTTGCTCACGCGTCCTCTCCTTCACGATCGAGTCGCGCATCAACGTCACGGAAGGCTCGGCGTTCGTCGCGTGACGGCGGATCGTCGAGACGGGGACGCTGGCTGGCGCTAGGGTCGGGCGCCCGCCATCCGGATGCGTCCACCATGACCGAGACCGACGAACTGCTCTACGAGATCGATGCCGAGGGCATCGCCCGCATCACCCTCAACCGGCCGCAGGCGCGCAACGCCCTGACCTTCGCGATGTACGAGCGCCTGCACGGCCTCAGTCTGGCGATCGACGCCGATCCGGCGATCCGCGCGGTGGTGATCCAGGGGGCGGGCGGGCGCGCCTTCGCGGCCGGCACCGACATCGCGCAGTTCCGCGGCTTCTCGACGCCCGAGGACGCGCTCGCTTACGAGCGCTTCATGGACCGGGTGCTCGGCGCGCTCGAGCGTTGCGCCAAGCCGACCATCGCGGCGATCGCCGGGGCCTGCACCGGCGGCGGGGCGGCGATCGCCGCGTCGTGCGACCTGCGCATCGCCACACGGGACGCCCGATTCGGCTTCCCGATCGCCCGCACCCTCGGGAATTGTCTGTCGGTCGCCAACCTGCGCCGGCTCTCGGCGCTGGTCGGCGCCGCCCGGGTCAAGGAGATGATCTTCACCGCCCGCTTGGTCGAGGCCGAGGAAGCCTGGGCGATCGGCCTGGTGAGCGAGGTGGTGGAGGATGCGGCCGCGCTCGCGGAACGGGCGACCGACCTCGCCCGGCTGGTCGCTGGCCATGCCCCGCTGACGCTCGCGGCCACCAAGGAGGGCCTGCGCCGGGTGCGTGATGCGGCGCCGTCCGAGGCCGGGGACGACCTGATCCTGCAATGCTACACGAGCGCGGATTTCCGCGAGGGGATGGAGGCCTTCCTGGGCAAGCGCCCGCCGCGATGGACCGGGCGATGAGGGTTGCTCTCTGCGCGTGCCTGGCAGGACTTCTGGCCTCTCAAGGCACCAGAGTTCGGCGACACTTCATGGTGGCATTTGCATTCGCTTGGCCGCGTGAGATGCCCCACGATTAGCTGGCATCTGCAATGGAAGCCCCGAATGCTCGGCTTCCTCAAGGATTGAGGCCGACGGCGCTGGGCGTCGTCGGCGCGGGCCGGGGCGCGGCGCCGGATTCGAGACGCGCCGCTGCGCGGCGCATCGCGCTCAGTGGATCGACTGGTCCTTGCGCTCGTTCTGGGCGAGCGAGGCCTCGTAGCTCTCGGCCTGCGCACGGGTCAGACCGCTAACGAGCATGAGCGTGCCGCGGTAGACCGTGTAGGTGCCGTCCTGGGTGGGCTTGACGCGAATGACCTGGGACATGCGCTGGCTCCCTTGCGCGAATCACGACTGATTTTCTTGGATTTGAACGTGACGTTAACGAATCGGCGGGGTCGCGCAAGAGGGGGAACCGCGAAACCGCCGGCTTCTCGACACGATCTTGACCAAAGTACAGTCAGCCGAGGAAGGGCGCCGCGCCGTCTCCTCGCACCGGACCGGCAACGTGCCGGCCCACTCCGGGATCCGACGTTGCCGGCTTCGGATCTTCGAAAAAATGCCGCAGGGGGAGGTGGGAGGCAGTCGGGCTCAGGATGGCGAGCGGACGCTCGAGACGTGGATCGTCGGCGCGGTCTGGGCGGACGGCGCCAGGATCGGAGCCTTGCCCGGGAGGGTCCACCAGCCGACCGCCGAATGCACCGCCAAGGTGAGGCAGAGGAGGACCAGCATCGAGACCGCATGACGGGCCATGCTTGGCTCCGCCGGGGTCGGCGTGGGCTCGCGCCGCGAGGCTGAAGCGCAATCCAGAGGCTCGGGCTCCAGCGGGAGGAGCGAACCATAATAACCGGCGGGCTGGCCGGCCGGGCGGTGGAAGGGTCCAATGCTGAACATCGGCGTCTCCTGTCGAGGCCCCTGCGACGGAGGGCTATCGGAACCGCCCAAAGTTAACAGCTGCTGAACAAGACGCTAGCCCTGATCACGAAACCGTGAAGGAGGCACTTGTACACCGCCCGTTCAGGATCCCAGCCAGGATGGCGGCGCGACTGCCGCTCCTCAAGGCCGCCCTTCGGAGGGGGCCGCGAACAGCTCCGGATGCCGCAGGCGCAGGGTCTGGGCGAGGCAGAGCGTCTTCATGTCGGCGACCTCGCCCCGATCGGCCATGGCAGCGAGTTCCGCGAGCCGGACCTCCACCACCTCGATGCTCTCGTGCTCCTCCGCCAGGCCGCCGCCGGTACCCTCGCGGTCGGTGGCCCGATAGGGGGCGAGGAAGAGATCCATCCGCTCCGTCGAGAGGCCCGGCAGAGACCAGACCCGGCCGGCGGGCTCGAGCGTCGACAGGCGCAGGCCCACCTCCTCGAAGGCCTCGCGCCGGGCACAGGCCTCCGGGTCGTCCTCCTCGCGCAGGCCCGCGGGCGCCTCCAGCACCGAGGCGGTGCCGTCGACGAAGCAGGGCGGCGTGCGGAACTGCCGCACGAGCAAGGCGACCCGGCGCTCGGGATCGTAGGGCAGCACGGCCACGGCGGGTCCGTGATCCTCCACCTCGCGGCCGATCCGGCTGCCGTCCGGCATCTCCACCTCGGCCACGAGGTAGCGCGCCCAGCCCTCGTAGACCGTGCGCGTGCCCAGGATCCGCGGAGGTGCCATGCTTGCCATGCTGCGCGGCGGGGTCTCGTCTCGGCTCACGCGGTACTCTCCTCGGCATCGTCGGGCCCGGCGCCGCGACGGATCTCGAAGGTCAGGATCCCGCCGTCGCGGAGCATCCGGTCGAGATGGTCGCCGCGCTCGCGCAGCAGGTTGGGGATGTCGATGGCGGCCATCGGGTCGGTGCAGCGCACCGACAGTCCCTCGCCGGGTGCGAGGCCGCGGAGGGCCTTGCGCGTGTGCAGGACCGGCAGAGGGCATTTGAGCCCGCGCAGGTCGAGGTCGTGGTGTCGCATGGTCGCTCGGATACAACTCGCCGTCGACCGGTTGAGCACATCCGGCGCCGACGAGAAAGCCCGGCGCGGGGGCGTCCCGCGCCGGGCTTCCGTCACTGCGGCTGGTTCGGCCGATCAGTAGCCGTAGCCGTAATAGCCGCCATAGGCCGGGTAGCTGTAGCCATAGGACGGATAGCCGTAGCCGTAGCCGTAGCCACCGACCGGGGCGTAGCCGCCGCCGTAATAGCCGCCATAGGCCGGGTAGCCGTAGCCGTAGGACGACGCAGATCCGGCCGCGATGGCGCCGCCGATGATGCCCAGGGCCGCGCCGGCCGCCAGGGCGCCGCCGGCGCCGATGCCGCGGCGATAGCCGTAGCCGCGGTACCCGTAGCCGCGATAGCCGCCGTAATAGCCGCCGCCGCGCCAGCGCACCTGGTCGACGGTCGCGCCCGAGCCGGCGATGGCCGCCGAAGTGGCGGCCGGCAGCGGGGCGGCCTGCGCCCCGACGGTGCCGGCGGTGAGGGCTGCGGCGGCGCCGGCCGCGAGGGCGAGGGTGGTGATGCGCGACATACCAATGTCTCCGATCATGTGAGGACCAAGCCTCGTAGGCCTCAAGAACGGCCAAGGGCCGGCCTCTGTTCCAAGATTCGGAGCGGATTGACGGACCGTCAATCGGTAGCGGCTACGCTTGTGCTGCGCGGGGCGTGCGGTCGCATGCGGCTCGATTGGGCGGTGCGACCTGGATAAGCTTGAGCATGGGCCGGGGCGCTGCACCCTGCCGCTCGTTCGACTGTGGGACGACGCGGGTACCTGCCGGTGCCGGTTCCATGGGCTCCTGCAGAATTCACGTCCCCTGCGTCATCCTGGGTTCCGCTGCGCAGCCCCGGGATGACGTGGAAGGTGTCACCTGACCTGCCATAACCGGAGTGGACGAACCCTCAGAACGCGCAAGCCGCGAAGGCCGGGTCGACCGAGCGGTTCCACGGCCCGTCATAGAGCGCGAGCAGGTCCTCGGCCCGGCTGCGCGAGGCGGCGATGGCCTGGAGCGGGGCGAGGTAGAGCCTCTCGTCGCGGCCTTGCGCGTCGCGGCGGTCCCGCGCCTGCAGGCCCGATTCGGCGAGCGCGAGCGCGTCGCGGGCGAGATCGCGCAGGCGCCTCTTGCCCGCCGGTGCGTCGAGGCCGAGGCGCGGCGCCTCGGCCCGCATCGTCTCCCGCTCCTCCGCCGTCAGGTCGCGCACCAGCTGCCAGGCACCGTCGAGGGCGGCCGGATCGTAGTAGAGCCCGGTCCAGAACGCGGCCTGCGCGGCGATCATGTTGGCGTCGCCGACATCGGCGCCGCGCATCTCGAGGAAGCGCTTCAGGCGTACTTCGGGGAAGGCGGTCGAGGCGTGGTTGGCCCAGTCGGAGACGGTGGCGCGCTCGCCCGGCAGGCCGGCCAGACGCCCCTCCAGCAGGTCGCGGAACGAGGCGCCGCTGACGTCGTGATAGGTCTCGCCGCGCTTGACGAAGTACATCGGCATGTCGAGGAGCCAGTCCGCGTAGGCCTCGTAGCCGAAGCCCTCGTCGAACGCGAAGGGGAGCATGCCGGTGCGGTCGCGATCGGTGTCGCGCCAGATCTCGGAGCGCCGGGACAGGAAGCCGTTCGGCTTGCCGTCGGTGAAGGGCGAGTTGGCGAACAGCGCCGTCGCCACCGGCTGGAGCGCCAGGCCGACCCGCATCTTCGTCACCATGTCGGCCTCGGACGAGAAGTCGAGGTTCACCTGCACGGTGGCGGTGCGCAGCATCATGTCGAGGCCGAGCGAGCCGACCTTGGGCATGTAGCCCTTCATGATGCGGTAGCGGCTCTTCGGCATCACGGGCGTCTCTTCCCGCGTCCATTTCGGGCTCATGCCGAGGGTGAGGAAGCCGATGCCGAGGGGATCGGCGGCCTGGCGCACCGCGTCGAGGTGCTGGCTCAGCTCGTGGGCGGTGGCGTGGACGTCGGGCAGCGGCGCGCCCGAGAGCTCGAACTGGCCACCCGGCTCGAGCGAGATCGCCCCGCCGCCCTCGACCGCGGCGAGACCGATCACCCGACCCGCATCCTCGATCGTCTCCCAGCCGGTCAGCGCCCGCAGGCCCTCCAGCAGGGCGCCGATTCCGCGCTCGCCGTCATAGGGCACCGGCGAGAGGTCGGCGCGGTAGAACGGGACCTTCTCGTGCTCGGTGCCGATGGCGAAGGCGTCGTGCGGCTTCTCGCCGGCTGCGAACCACTCGATCAGCTCGGACCGCGCGCTGAGCGGGGTCGCGTCGGACACGTCGCGCGCCATGCGCCACCTCGTGCTTGAAGAACGAAAAACGATGACTCCCGGCGGGCCGGCGACCCACCGTCAAGGTTGCGCCTAAATAGGCCGCGGACGACCGAGCCGCAACGCGGCCGTCCCAGACCCCGGGGATCCATGTCCGCGGATCATGGTTCCCGGCGGAGGCCGACCCCGTCAACCAACCGTTCACCACATCGACCGGATCCGGCGCAACTCCCCTTTGACATGGAACAAAACAAGAACAAACATTAGCCCGTCGAAAGGGGACAGACCATGAACATACGCCAGCTCCTCCTCGGTGTCACGGAGATCGCCTCGATGGGCCTGCTCACCGGCGCGATCGCCCTGTGGGCGGTGGCGCTCTCGCCGATGCATTGATGCCCTCGCGCCGTGGCCCATGGGCCACGGCCCGGGCCGCTCGGCCCGAATCCGGTGGATTTCGTCGGCGTGTTGCGCCCCGGGCCGTGACTCTCCGGGCTTGGCCGGGAATCCTGTCGCGCTCAGTCGGAGCGCGTCGCCTTGCAGATCCTGAAGCCCGTCGGCTACGTCCACCTGCACGTCCACTCGTCCTACTCGCTGCTCGAGGGCGCGCTGAAGATCGGCGACCTCGTGAAGGCCGCGGGCGCCGACCGGCAGCCGGCCCTCGCGCTCACCGATACCAACAACCTGTTCGGCGCACTCGAATTCTCCGAGAAGGCGGCCGGCTCCGGCATCCAGCCGATCGCCGGGATGCAGCTGAGCGTCGCCTTCGAAGCCCCGGAGGCCGGGGCCAAGCTCAACGCGACGCACCCTCACATCGTGCTCTTGGCCAAGGACGAGACCGGCTACGGCCACCTGCTGCGCCTGGCGAGCCGGGCCTATTTCGACAACGCTCTCGGCGAGGTCCCGCGGGTCTCGGCCGCTGCGCTCGCCGAGTGCTCCGCCGGGCTGATCGCGCTCACCGGCGGCATGGGCGGCCCGGTCGACGTGGCCTTGCGCGCCGGTCGGGCCGAGCTGGCGCTCGCCCGTCTCGAATCCCTCAAGGCGGCCTTCGGCGAGGATCGTCTCTACGTCGAGGTGCAGCGCCACGGCCTGCCCGACGAGCGCGCGGTCGAGGGCGAACTGATCCGCCTCGCCGACCGGCACGGCCTCTCGCTGGTGGCGACGAACGAGCCCTACTTCGCCAAGCCCGAGGATTACGAGGCGCACGACGCGCTGCTCGCCGTGGCGGAGGGCCGCCTCGTCTCCGACGACAAGCGCCGACGCCTGACTCCACGCCACGCCTTCAAGACCCGGGCCGAGATGGCCGAGCTGTTTCGCGATCTGCCCGACGCGCTCCAGGCCACCGTCGAGATCGCGCTGCGCTGCTCCTACCGGGCGCGCACCCGCAAGCCGATCCTGCCGAGCTTCGGCGCGCCGAGCCTCACGACCCCGGCGCAAGGGACGCCGGAAGGCGCCGCCGTGCAGGCGCTCGCCGCCACTGCCACGACCGCGGTGGCGAAGGAGATCGCCCCCCACGAGGCGGCCGAGCTCCGCCGCCAGGCGGAGGAGGGGCTGACCGAGCGCCTGCGCCAGCACGGTCCGGCCGAGGGGCTGACCGAGAAGGATTACCGCGACCGGCTCGAATACGAGATCGGCGTCATCACCAAGATGAAGTTTCCGGGCTACTTCCTGATCGTCTCGGACTTCATCAAGTGGGCCAAGGAGCACGACATCCCGGTCGGGCCGGGCCGCGGCTCGGGTGCCGGCTCGCTGGTCGCGTGGTCGCTCCTCATCACCGACCTCGACCCGATCCGCTTCGGCCTGCTGTTCGAGCGCTTCCTCAACCCCGAGCGCGTCTCGATGCCGGATTTCGACATCGATTTCTGCGTCGAGGGCCGCGAGCGGGTGATCCGCTACGTGCAGGAGCGCTACGGCGAGACCCAGGTCGGGCAGATCATCACCTTCGGTACCCTGCTCGCCCGCGGCGTGCTGCGCGACGTCGGCCGGGTGCTGGAGATGCCCTACGGCCAGGTCGACAAGCTGACGAAGCTGGTGCCGCAGAACCCGGCAAACCCCGTGACGCTCGCGCAAGCCATCGAGGGCGAGCCGAAGCTCCAGAGCGCGATCGAGGAGGAACCGGTCGTCGCGCGCCTGATGAGCATCGCCCGGAAGCTCGAGGGCCTGCACCGCCACGCCTCGACCCACGCCGCCGGCGTGGTGATCGGCGACCGGCCGCTGGAAGAGCTGGTGCCGCTCTACCGCGATCCGAAGACCGGGATGCGGGTGACCCAGTTCAACATGAAGTGGGTCGAGCAGGCGGGCCTGGTGAAGTTCGACTTCCTCGGCCTCAAGACCCTGACGGTGCTCCGCGCCGCCACCGACCTCCTGGAGCAGCGCGGCATCCACGTCGACCTGCCCTCGCTGCCGATCGACGACACACTCACCTACGAGCGCCTGCGCAAGGGCGAGACGGTGGGCGTGTTCCAGGTGGAATCGGCCGGCATGCGCAAGGCGCTGGTCGAGATGTGCGCCGACCGGTTCGAGGACATTATCGCGCTGGTGGCGCTCTACCGCCCGGGCCCGATGGCGAACATCCCGGTCTATTGCGAGCGCAAGCTCGGCCGCGACGCCGGCAACGAGAAGAACTGGTACCCGCACGAGAAGCTGGAGCCGATCCTCGCCGAGACCTTCGGCATCATCGTCTACCAGGAACAGGTGATGGAGGTGGCCAAGGTCCTCGCCGGCTACTCGCTCGGCGACGCCGACCTGCTGCGCCGCGCGATGGGCAAGAAGATCAAGGCGGAGATGGACGCCCAGCGCGACCGCTTCGTGAAGGGCGCGGTCGAGCGCGGCCTCGACAAGGCCAAGGCCAACGAGATCTTCGACCTCTTGGCCAAGTTCGCCGATTACGGCTTCAACAAGTCGCACGCGGCGGCCTACGCGCTGATCACCTACCAGACCGCGTATCTCAAGGCGAATTACCCGGTCGAGTTCATGGCCGCCTCGATGTCGCTCGACATCGACAACACCGACAAGCTCGCCGAATTGCGCCAGGACGCGCAGCGCCTCGGCATCAAGGTCGAGCCGCCGAACGTGAACCGCTCCGGCGTCACCTTCGAGGTGCATGACGGCGCGATCCGCTACGCGCTCGCCGCCATCAAGGGCGTCGGCCGCTCGGCCGTCGAGGCGATCGTCCAAGCCCGCGGGGAGAAGCCGTTCCGCGATCTCGGCGACTTCGCCCGGCGCCTCAACCCGAAGCTCGTCAACAAGCGCACCCTGGAGAGCCTGGTGGCGGCCGGCGCCCTCGACGCGATCGAGCCCGACCGGGCCAAGGCCTTCGCCGCCGTGGAGCCGATGATGCGGCTCGCGCAAGGCGCGGCCGAGGCCGAGACCGTCGGCATGATGGACATGTTCGGCGGCGTCGTCGCCGCCGAGGTGAATCTGCGCATCCCGGCTTACGAGAATTGGCCGATGGCCGACCGGCTCAAGCGCGAATACGACGCGGTCGGCTTCTTCCTCTCCGGCCACCCGCTCGACGAGTACGGCGACCTCCTGCAAAAACTCCGGGTCCAGACCTGGGCCGAGTTCTGCCGCTCGGTCCGCGCCGGCACCTCGACGGTCGGTCGCGTCGCGGCGAGTGTGCTCGACCGCGCCGAGCGCCGCACCAAGACCGGCAACAAGCTCGGCATCGTCACCCTCTCCGACCAGACAGGCCACTTCGAGGCGATCATCTTCTCGGAGGGGCTCTCGCATTACCGCGACATGCTGGAACCCGGCGCCGCCCTGGTGCTCCAGCTCCAGGCCAGCACCGAGGGCGAGGACGTCCGCGCCCGCATCCAGACCTGCGAACCCCTCGACCAGGCCGCCTCCCGCCACCAGAAGGGCATGCGGATCTACCTGCGCGACGAGCGCCCGATTTCGAGCGTGCAGCAGCGGTTGCAGGTGAGGGGGGAGGGGGAGGTGTCGCTGATCCTGATCCTCGACGGCGGGGAGCGGGAGGTGGAGGTGAAGCTGGGGGGGAAGTATCAGGCGACGCCGCAGATTGCGGGGGCGTTGCGGGCAGTGCCGGGGGTGGTGCAGGTGGAGGTGAGTTGAGGAGATCTCCTGAGCTTTCGCTCACGACGGGACTGCACACCCAGGAGGTCAGGCGCGTGTCATCGGCATGGAGCGGCGAACGCTACCCCGCGCGTGCCCTACCGGACGTGGATACGAGGCGTGCCCCACGGGCCATCGCGGCGCCGCAACAGGGGCGAGCACCACGCTGACCTCACCGATGGTTCAGGCAGCTTCGTTGAGATGTATGCAACCACAACGTCGCGTTCCTCGCGACCTGTCGTCCAGCCTGAAAGCCGATGAGCAGACACATCTCCGACCGATAGCCTGCCTGTCCGGCCCCGGTGAATGATCGTCGTGCGACGCTCAATCAACTCACTCACCAAAGCATTGGCGCTTCCGAAGGCGACGCCTCGTTGCCCCAGCGTAAGTAAAGCATACTATCGTCAACGGAGGGTGGGCGTGTTGGCCACCCGCGATGGGCTGGATACGGCATCGTGGTTGACGTCCTATATCGTTTTCTACTGTAAGCGATATCGTTGCGTTGCGAACCAAACCTCTCCAATGGCATAAGTCTTTACGGTTTTTTCGTCGTATGAGCGACGTCATTACTTGTCGTGTAATGTGTTTTTTACAATCTAACAGATTTGCGAGGGGCTTGTGCCCCATTGAAGGCGGCTGCTAATACCGCTATGCACTACGTCAACCTCTCGATAGAACGTATGTGAGCTGAAGCAGCAATCGACAAAAGCGAATCGTCAGCTGTGCGTAAATTCAGATAATCGATTAATCAACCGAGGTCGATATGTTAAGCCGGATCAGAACAAGTATCAAGTCATACGCCTCGTCCCTTTCGTCGAATAAATCGACAAATAGCAGGTATAGACTCATTCGTTCTGAGTTTGACGAGAAATTTTATAGAGAAAATATTCCTTCGCTGTCAAGCGATGTCGATGCCGTTCAGCATTTCATAACTGAAGGCTGGCGTATGGGGTTGGATCCATCTCCGAATTTCTCGACATCATTCTATTTAATTGAAAATGAAGATGTCATGAATGCAGGATTTAATCCGTTTCTTCACTACCTTACACACGGTAGATCAGAGGGCCGGCTTCCCAAGCCGAGCAATCATGCCGCACTCTATGCGAAGAACGATTACGATTTTATAGGCCAGTATTTTGACATCGGTTTATATCTTGACCAACTTGATAAGCATCAAGACAAGGTGGATCCGATCGATCATTACTTGAGAGAAGGCTGGCGGAAAGGTCTCGACCCATCGCCAAATTTCAACACTAAGTTCTACTTAGATAATAATCGAGATGTTAGAACTTTAGGTATAAACCCATTTGTTCATTACATAAAGTTTGGACGCTTGGAAGGCCGCAAGGGGCATAAAAACGATCAGAGTATCAATTTTTTCACCTTAAATGACGAATATATAGCCGTCGCAAAAAATTTCGACAAAGATCATTACTTAAAACAATGCAAAAATATTGATGAGAGGCAGATCGATCCCGTTGCGCATTTCTGCGCTTCTGGATGGAAGAAAGGCTATGATCCGACCCGAGACTTTTCAACGGAGTTTTATCTTGCGACGAACGACGATGTCCGGTTGAGCGGAAAAAATCCCTACTACCATTATATTTCCGCCGGCCTTGATGAAGGCCGAATGCCTAAACTTCCGGCGGAGCTAGCGAGCTGGAGTACTAATAATTGGTTAAATAGTACTGAGGTCATGTCATATATAGCGCCATATTTTGATATTGATTACTATAAAAATGCATATAGAGATATGAGGGACAATGAAAATGACTGCCTCTTGCATTACTGCATTCATGGGTGGAAAGAAGGTCGTCGCCCCAACGCATGGTTCGACACGGATTATTACATAAGAATCTATTCTGGCCAGCTCCACGATAAAATAAATCCTCTGCTGCATTACGTCTTGTGGGGGAAGTCACAAAATTTTGCGACCTTCGAAACGAAAGTCAAGACACCGGCAAAAAGATCGAAATACGCTACGACTGTGAAAGAGACCGACCTGACTGCCGTCGTTCGGTTCCGCCAAGAACCTGGCGTTCGTCGACTTCATGAGAAATCTTCTTTGAAAAATCGACCGACTGACGATATTTGCATTAACTGGATTATACCGGACTTCCTCGCTGGAGGGGGAGGGCATATGACTATCTTTAGAATGGTAAGATGGTTGGAATTTTTCGGCTATGAATGTAAGATATTTGTAAAAGATGCGGGGTCGGATCGTAGTATGGAAGAGCGAGAGAGAATTTTGCTTCAATATTATCAAGTTTGTAGAGCCAAATTGCATTTCTTGACGGAAAATAAGATTTTCTCGCCTTCAGATGTACTTATCGCCACGAGTTGGGATACAGCTTATGTGGTTGACGCGGCACAAAATTCCGCTGGAAAATTTTATTTTGTCCAAGATTACGAGCCAATGTTTTATGCCCGTGGTTCCAAATCCATTTTAGCCGAAAATACCTATAAGCTTGACCTAGCTTGTATTTGCGCTAGTCCGTGGCTTGAGAATATTATGGTCAATCGGTATGGGCGCTGGGCCCGATCGTTCATGCTTAGTGCGGATGAGAATTATGTGCAGCAGGACATCGGTGCAAAGAGTGGCAAAATAAAAATCGCGTTCTATGCTCGCGAGCATACGACGCGGCGAGCCGTTGAGATTGGCTTGATGGCACTTGATGAGCTTGCAAAGAAGACAGATAATTTCCACGTCGAGTTTTTCGGCACGGATAAGGCTTTCAATTTAACCAGCTACTCGGCAAATAATAACGGAATTCTCCCTCCCGAAAAACTCTCAAGATTGTATAATGAATGCGATATCGGTGTTTGTTTTTCAGCAACGAATTATTCTCTGGTGCCGCAAGAAATGATGATGTGCAAACTTCCAGTTGTCGAAATTGATCTGGAAAGTACCCATGCTATATTCCCCGAAGGAGTTGTCGCACTTGCCGAGCCAAATCCCATAAGTATTGCTTCTAAGATACATGAACTCGTCGAGAGTAAGGACATGAGGCATTTGACGGCTGAGAACGGGTATCGATGGGCTTCTCAGTTTTCGTGGCAGCAATCCGCTCGCGATGTCGAAAGTGCGATCCTCGAACGCCTCGGTATCAGCAAGGCTCATGAACTTCAAAATAAACCGAATCACAAAGATGAGGTATATGTATCGGTCATCATGCCTTCCTATAATGGGGGTGAAATGACACGAAGAGTAATCGATAAATTGGTCGCTCAGAAGGCGCCGTGGAAATTCGAGATAATCGTCGTTGACAGCTCTTCGAGTGATGGCACATGGGATTACTTGACCAATCTTGGTGAAAAAGTTCGGGCCGTGTCGATTAAAAAGAGTGAATTCCAGCATGGTAGGACCAGAAATCTTGCAGTTTCGATGGCGAGGGGCAAATACGTCGTGGTATTGACCCAGGATGCCTTGCCAGTCGACGACTATCTTTTGTATAACTTCGCTGTAGTCATGGACCGATTCCCTAACGCGGCCGGAGCGTTCGGGCGGCATTTTCCTTGGCCTGATGCGTCGGTTTTCACCAAGAGAGACATCAATAATCATTTCGACGTTATGAAAAACGGCCCATTGTCGATCTCGAGATTCTATAATGCGGAATTATATAGGTCTGAAAATCTGGCGCATAGACAATATCTGCATTACTTCAGTGACAACAATGCCTGCCTCAGGAAGTCTGTTTGGGATCGTATCAAGTATCCGGAGATTGATTACGGCGAAGATCAGGCTTGGGCAGATGAGATTATCAAGGCAGGATACCAGAAAATTTATGTAGAAAAAGCACAGGTTTTCCATTCGCATGATTACAACGAGATACAAACCTTCGAGCGCGCAAGGACCGACGCCGAGTTCGTAATTACCCAGGGGGTTTGGCGCGGTGCACGAGCCGGCTGACCTTGCCGAAGCC
>NZ_BPQJ01000003.1:0-90358 GCF_022179185.1 Methylobacterium frigidaeris
CCGAGCCGTCGACCTGGCGGCCGATCTCCTGGACCGAGGCGCCGAGTTCTTCCGCAGCGGCCGCGACGGTCCCGACATTCACGGCGGCCTGCGCCGCCGCCGCGGCGACGCCGCTCGACTGGCCGGCGGTCTCCTGCGCGGTGGCGGTCATGGTCTGGGCGGTGGCCTGCAGTTCGGTGGCGGCGGCGGTGACGGCGCCGACGATGCCGCCGACCGCCCGCTCGAAGGCGTCTGCCATCTCGCGCATCGCCTGCCGGCGCTGCGCCTCGGCCCCGGCCCGGGCGAGCGCGGTCTCCTCCTCGAGACGGCGGGTGCGGATCAGGTTGTCGCGGAACACCGCGAGCGCCCCCGCCATGGCGCCGAGCTCGTCCCGGCGACCGGCGCCGGGAATCGCGGTCTCGGCATCGCCCCCGGCGAGGCTGCGCATCGCGCCGGTCATGCGGCCGAGCGGCCGGACGATGCGAAGCAGGCAGAACAGCACCGCCCCGAGGGTGATCAGGACCGATACGGCGAACATCGCCATGGTGGTGCGGGTGGCCTCGGCCCGCTCGGTCCGGGCGGCCTCGCCCGCTTCGGTGCCGGCCGTGGCGTTGATCCCCACGAGCTTGCCGGCGGTATCGATCGTCGCCCGGTAGGTCGCGTTCATTGGGCCGCGGAAGAAGGCGTCGACCTCGGCCCGACCGGGCAGCCCCTTGAGGCGTGTCCAGTCGGCCCGGAACGCGGCGACCTTCGCGGTCAGGTCGGCGAAGGTCTCCTGCTCGGCGGGCGAGCTGATCAGAGTCCGGTAGCGTTCCATCCGCTCGCCGAGGGCGGCGTCCATCTCGGCGAAGCTCTTGGCCGAGAGCGCCTTCTCGGCGTCAGCCTCGGCCGTAATGTAGCGGAATTGCCAGAGCCGGGCGCGCATCACCATGGCGTTGATCGCGTGGGCCTCGTTGATCGACGGCATCGAATCGTCGGCGAGCTTGGCGATGCGGGTCTCGATCGAGTCGAGCTTCCACAGGGAGACGCCGCCCTGCGCCAGGGTCAGGAGCAGGAGGAGCCCGAACAGGCCGGTCAGGCTGCTCTTCAGGGACATGCGCATGGGACGGATCGCCAGTGATCGGATAGAAAAGGAGGTCTCTCTTGTCCTCTGTCATCACTAAGATTGGATTAATAGATCCAAATTTCGCGGTTCGCCTGCGAGTCAGATAACGGCAGATTACGCCAATGCTTGAGGGTGGAAAAATTCGGCTGTCAGCTTCTGACCCAACGGAAGAGACGCGGGATGCGCAGGGGCTGTGATCCGACTGCGCCACCGTCCGGAAGGTCGGCCGGCCGCTGCGTCCCGGTCCCGGCGCCCCTCTCCGACCTTTCGCCACTGGATTTCCGCCCCCGTCCCGTGCGACCCCGGGGACCCCCGGCCGGGGACCGGCGGAGCCGCGAGCCGCCGACCATCCCTCGCGGCCGCGGCACCATATCCACCGGGAGCGACGCCGATGATGCCCGAACTGCGCGTGCTGTACTTCGAGGACCTGAGCGTCGGCCTGTCCGAGACGCTGTCGAAGACCATCGCGGCCTCCGACGTGGTCGGATTCGCGGAGATCACCGGCGACCGCAACCCGATCCATCTCTCCGAGCACTTCGCCGCCCGCACGCCGTTCGGCACCCGCATCGCGCACGGCCTCTACACCGCCGGGCTGATTTCGGCGGTGCTCGGCACCCGCCTGCCCGGCCCCGGCGCGATCTACATCAGCCAGAGCCTCAACTTCCGCGCTCCCGTGCGCATCGGCGACACGGTCGACGTCACCGTCGAGGTGGCCGAGCTGGTGCCGGAGCGTCGCCGCGCCCGGCTGACCTGCACCTGCGCCGTCAACGGCGAGACGGTGCTCGACGGCGAGGCCCTGGTGAAGGTGCCGACGAAGGCCGAGGCCGATCCCCTCGCCGCCCGCAAGGGGTGAGGAAGGTCCGGGTTGAAGGAATCCCGGGCAGAGGGTAGCCCGGGCTCGCGATGACCCCTATCCCGATCGACGACCCCGCCGACCCGCGCCTGGCTGCCTACACGCGGATGCGCGAGCGCGACCTCGTGGGACGCGAGGGCCGGTTCATCGCCGAGGGCGAGGTGGTGCTGCGGGTGCTGCTCTCAGGCTCCGCGCGGTTCCGGGTCGAGTCGGTGCTCGTCTCCCCCGAGCGCCTGCCCGGGCTCGAGCGGGCGCTGGCCCACCTCGACGCGCCGGTCTACCTCGCCTCCAAGGCGGTGATGGGGGCGGTGGCGGGCTTCCCGATCCATCGCGGCGTGCTGGCGGTGGGCCTGCGCGGGCCGGAGCCTGCACCCGACGCCCTGGTGCCGGCAGGCCCGGCCCTGCTGCTCGGCCTCGTGGGTCTGGCCAACCACGACAATGTCGGCGGGATCTTTCGCAACGCCGCCGCCTTCGGGGCCGACGCGGTCCTGCTCGATTCCGAGACCTGCGACCCGCTCTACCGCAAGGCGATCCGGGTGTCGGCCGGGACGAGCCTGACCGTGCCCTTCGCCCGGGTGCCGACCGGCGACGAGCTGCTCGCCCTCTGCGAGCGCTGCGCGCTCACGCCGGTCGCCCTCTCGCCCCGGGGCGAGGACATCACGACCCTGCCGCCCCTGCCCCGCGCCCTGCTGCTGCTCGGCACCGAGGGCCCCGGCCTGCCCGAGGCGATGATGGCCCGCGCCCGCCGGGTGGCGATCCCGATGGCGCCGGGGGTCGATTCGCTCAACGTCGCGGTCGCGGGGGCGGTGGCGTTGCACAGGCTGGGCGGAGGGCGGGTTGCGGCGGGCTGACGACCGCGCGGCATGCGCTCAGGCCTTCCGCGCCCGATAGCGATCGACTGCTCCGTTCAGAACATCGTCGGCGGACACCAGCGGTTCCACCCTGGCCACCACCCTGTCGAGGACCGGGGCGACCTCCTCGCGCAGCCAGCGCTCCATCAGCGCGTCGCAAGTCCTCACGGCGAGCCCGGCGCGGATCTCCGGGTAGCGGGCAGCCAACTCCAGATGAAGCGCAGCGACATCGATGCGCTCGGCCGGTGGGCGCGGCTCGATCGGCCGCTCGGCGCGGTCTTTGGCCATCTCGGCAACCCCTCTCGCTACGACGATGCGACTGGCCCGTTCGTCAACACCCCGCCACACCGCAGGAAAATATCCACCCCCATCCCCACCGCGACAATGCGCAGCCATTGCCGGCTCAAGCCTGCGCACCACAACTAGGCCGTACGCACGGGAAACCGTCGGGTCTGGCAGGAGGTGGGGCGTTGTTGCAGCCGCGGGATGGGTACCGCACCCTGTCGGGGCGGCGGGCGGTGGTGGTCGGGGCGGGGCCGGGCGGCCTCGCGGTGGCACTGATGCTCGCCCGCGACGGCGTGCAGGTGACGGTGATCGAGAAAGAGGAGTGCGTCGGCGGGCGCACCCGCACGGTGACTGCGCCCGGCGGCTACCGGTTCGATATCGGGCCGACCTTCTTCCTCTATCCGCGCATCCTGGCCGACATCTTCGAATCTTGCGGCGAGCGGCTGGAGGACCACCTCACCCTCGAGCGGCTCGATCCCCAGTACCACCTCGTCTTCGAGGGCGGCGGCGAGATCCGGGCGACGCCGGACGTGGAGCGGCTCGAGGCCGAGATCGCCCGCATCGCGCCGGACGACGCGAAGAACGTCCGCCGCTTCCTCGACGACAACCGGAACAAGCTCGCGGCCTTCATCCCGGTGCTGCAGCAGGCCTGCGATTCGATCCGCAGCTTCGCCTCCCCGGCGATGCTGGCGGCCCTGCCGCTCCTGCGTCCGCACGCCACCGTCGACCGCGACCTGAAGCGCTACTTCAAGGACCCGCGGGTCCGCCTCGCCTTCTCGTTCCAGACCAAGTACCTCGGGATGTCGCCGTTCCGGTGCCCGAGCCTGTTCACCATCCTGAGCTTCCTCGAATACGAGCACGGGGTGTACCACCCGGTTGGCGGCTGCGGCGCGGTGTCGGAGGCGATGGCCGGGCTCGCCCGCCGCCTCGGCGTCGAAATCAAGCTCGGCACCTCCGTCGACCGGGTGCTGTTCGAGGGCAAGCGCGCCGTCGGGGTCGAGGCCGGGGGCGAGCGCATCGCCGCCGACGCGGTGGTGATCAACGGCGACTTCGCCAAAGTCGTGCCCGACCTCGTGCCCGAGGCGCGCCGGCCGCGCTGGCGCGACGCCAAGGTGGCCAAGGCCCGCCTCTCCTGCTCGACCTACATGCTCTATCTCGGCATCGAGGGGCGGATGCCGGAGAGCCTCGGCCACCATACGATCCTCCTGTCGGAGGATTACGCCCGCAACATCCGCGAGGTCTCCGACGGGGTGTTGCCGATGCAGCCCTCGATCTACGTCCAGCATGCCGGCTACACCGACGGCGGCATGGCGCCGCCGGGACACACGAGCCTCTACGTGCTGGTGCCGGTGCCGAACCTGCGCGCCGGTATCGACTGGGCGACGGTCGGCCCATCGTACCGGGCGCTCGTGCTCAAGCGGCTGGAGAAGCTCGGCCTCACCGACATCGAATCCCGCATCCGATACGAGCGCGTGGTCGATCCGACCCAGTGGCGCGACGAGTTCGCGGTGCATGAGGGCGCCACCTTCAACCTCTCGCACGACCTCGGGCAGATGCTGTACTTCCGGCCCCACAACCGCTTCGGGCCCGGGCTCTACCTCGTCGGCGGCGGCACCCATCCGGGCTCCGGCCTGCCGGTGATCTACGAGGGCGCCCGCATCACCGCGCGGCTGATGGCCGAGGACCTGGCCCGGCAGCCGGTCCCGGCCCGCGGGATGCCGCTCGCCGCGGCCCCGAGCCTCGGGGAGGCCTCGTGAGGAGTTCCCTCCCGAACGCCGGCTTCTTGGCTGCCGCCCTCGCGGTGCTGGCCATGCCGGCCGCGGCGGCGGGGCTCTCGATCGAGGTCGACGGGGTCGAGCCGGGGGGCGGCCGGGTCTTCGTCGCGCTCTGCACCGGGTCGCTCGCCGAGGAAGCCTGCCGCATCGGCCAGAGCGGCCCGGCCGCGGCCCAGAGCCTGCGCTTCGGCTTCGCCGACGTGCCGCCGGGCACCTACGCGGTGGCGGCCTTCCAGGATCTCGACGGTGACGGCCGTCTCGGCCGCACGGGCCTCGGCCTGCCGACCGAGCCCTACGGCTTCTCGAACGGCGCCGGCCGCCGCGGACGCCCGGATTTCGCGAGTGCCGCCTTCCGCCTCGCCGAGCCGGGCACCGCCCTGCGGGTGCGGCTCACCCGCGCCCTGCCGGCCCGGTAAGTGGCGCTCTCCCGGACAGGCCGCTCTCCTCCGGAATGCCGCAAAGCGCTGCTGTGGTGACGGCATGATGTCCGATCCCGCGGCGAGCGTCCGCGACCTCGCCTTCTCCTACCGGAGCCGCCAAGTCCTCGGTCGCGTCGACCTCGCCCTGGCGCGGGGCGAGACCGTGGCTCTTCTCGGCCCCAACGGCGCCGGCAAGACCTCGCTGATGCGGCTCCTCGCCGGGCGCCTCGTCCCGAGCCGGGGCAGCGTGCGGGTCGCGGGCGGCGATCCGGGGCGCCAGTCGGCGGTGCGGCGCGCCATCGCCTGGGTGCCGCAGGAGATCGCCCTCTACCCGCGCCTGACCGTGCGGGAGAACCTCGAAGTGTTCGCGCGCCTCGCCGGCCTGCCCCGGGCGGCGCGGGAGCCGGCGGTGGTCCGGGCGCTGGCGCGGGCGGGGCTCGACGAGGTGGCGGGCCGCCTCGTCGGCGTGCTCTCCGGCGGCTACCAGCGCCGGGCCAACATCGCGGTGGCGCTGCTCGCCGAGCCCGCCCTGGTCCTCCTCGACGAGCCGACGCAAGGCGTCGACCAGGCCGCCCGGGCGGCGATCCACGCCGTGCTCGAGCGCCTGCCCGAGGCCGGGGCGGCCGTGCTGATCGCCACCCACGACTTCGCCGAGGCCGAGCGCCTGGCCGACCGGGTCCTGGTGCTCCAGGACGGCTCTCTACGCCTCGACGGGCGCCTCGCCGACCTGCTCGCCGGGCTGCGGGCCGGCCCGCCCGAGCACGAGGTGGCGCTCGCCGAGGCTGCCGGTCCGGCCGCCGCCGCCGCTCTCCGCCAGGCGGGCTTCCACCCGGCCTCGCCGCTCACCTGGAGAGCGGGCGACGCGGTCGCAGGCGGGCGCGACGGCGCGGCGCTTCTCGCGCACCTGCGCCGCCACGGCGTGCCGGTGCGGGAGATCCGGGTGCGCGAGCCGGGCCTCGACGTGCTCTACCGCGACGTGACGGAGCAGGAGACCGTGACACATCCCGTCCGCGCGCCCGCGGAGATCCCCGCATGATCGTGGCGTCGTTCCGGGTAATGCTGCTCACCCTGTGGCGCGACCGGGCCGCCCTGGTGATGGCCTTCGTGCTGCCGACGGTGATCTTCTGCGTCTTCGCGGCGATCTTCTCCGGCGCCGTCGGCGAGCGGATCCGCATCCAGGTCGGGCTCCTCGACCAGGCCCGCACCGCCACGACCGGGCGCCTCGTCACGGCGCTCAAGGCCGATCCGGCCCTGCGCACAGTGCTCCTCGACGGCGATCCCGCGACGGCGGTGCGACGGGGCGAGGTCGACGTGGCGCTGGTGCTGCGCGGCGACCTCGCCGCCGGGAGCAGCCCCGGCGACGCGCCGATCCTCGTCGTCGAGAGCCCGGCCCGGGCGCTCGCCACCCCGATCGCGCTGGGCCAGGTGCAGCGGGTGCTCAACGAGGCCCTGCCCGACGTGGTGCTGTCCCGGGTCGTCGCCGATGTCGAGCGTACCGGCAAGATCGGGCCGGACGAGCGCGCCTTCCTGGACAAGGCTTTCGCCGAGAGCCGCGAGAAGCGCGAGGCGTTCTCCTTCGCGGCCCTGGTCGCCCGGACCTCGACGGCGGACGGTCACGGCGGCAACGCCCGGGTCGGCTATTATGCCGGGGCGATCGCGGCGGTGTTCCTGCTGTTCGCCGCCATGCAGGGCGCCCTCTCCCTGGTCGAGGAGCGCCAGTCCGGCATCGCCGACCGCCTCGCCGCCGCCCCCGGCGGCCTGCCGGTGGTGGTGCTCGGCAAGTTCCTGTTCCTGGTGCTGCAGGGCACCGTGCAGGGGGCGCTGATCTTCGGGGCGGCGGCGCTCTTCTACGGCGTCTCGGTCGGGCCGCATGCCGCGTCCTGGCTCGTGACCGGGGTGCTGGTCGCCGCCATGGCGGCGGGCCTGGGCCTCGCCGCCTGCGCGGCGGCGCGGACGCGCCAGCAGGCCCACCTCGTCTCGACCTTCGGGGTGCTGCTGCTCTCGGCGGTCGGCGGCAGCATGGTGCCGCGCTTTCTGATGCCGCCCTGGCTCCAGAGCCTCGGCTGGCTCACGCCCAACGCCTGGGCGATCGAGGCCTACCAAGCGGCGCTCGCGGAAGGAGCCGGCGCGGCCTGGCCGGCCTGGATGGTGCTGGGGCTGCTAGCCGCGGCGGGCCTGGGCACCGCGCTCGCCCTCACGGCGCGGCCGGCCCTCGGTCCGGCGCGGGCGTGAGGGAGGCTGACGTCTCCCTGCGCGCCGTCAGCCCTTCAGCCGCTTGTTGCACTCCGAGTAGTAGCCGCCGCCCTTCTCGATCCAGTTCATGCCGCCGTTGCCGGCGCCGCCGGCCGCCTTGTTGGCGTTGTACTGGTCGAGGCAGGTGTGCTGGCGGGCGCTGCCGGCCGGCTCCTTGGCGTATTTCGGCGACACGACGGTGGGGTAGATCGCGCCGGCGGCCGGGGCGGGCGCGGTGTGGGTGGGGGCCTGGGCCGCCGGGGCCGCGGGCTTGGCCGGGATGGCGGGCGGGTTCGGCGGCGGGGCCTGATTCGGCTTCGCCGCGCCGGGGCCGAACGGGTTCGGGGCCGGGGCGGTCGTCTGGGCGTGGGCCGGGGCGGCGAGCGCGCCGAGGAGCAGCAGGGAAGCGAGGGAGAGACGCATCGTCGGGTGTCCGGATTCGGATGGTCCCAGCTTAGCAGCACCACGACGCAGGGGCGACACCGGCCGCAGCGGGAACCGACGCGTCATACGATGCCCGATTGATTGCGTCGCCAAGCGGAAAACCGGCTTCGCTCGGGCGCCGCGCGGGCTGCTGAGACGAGGTCCGGACGATTCCGTCCGGACCTCGTCTCATACGCCTTGCGGCGGAGGCTTCTCCCTTTTGCGGCGCTCCGCCCGGGTCCCGGGGCGGCTAAGCAGATCGGCGAACGGCAGGCCGGGCCCGGGCGTCCGGCCCCGATCCGGGAGTGGGACGACCGATGCTGATCGCCGCCAGCGCCCTCTTGATCCTCTTCGCCTGGTTCGCCGGACCGCGGCGCTTCGTCGAGGCGGTGCTGCTGACGCGCTCGGCCCTCGATCCCGTCTTCAACCTGACCAAGGTCGGCGGTCTCGAGGATATGGGCGTCGGTGCGGCGGTGAATCTCGCGGTGCTGGTGGTGGCCGCCGCCTGCGTGATGACCCGGCCGCGGGTGAGCCCGGCGCCCACCCTCGTCCTGTGGCTGCCGCTTCTCCTGGTCTGCCTCGTCTCGTCGCGGTTCGCGCCCGATCCGGGCGCTGCGATCCGGCTCATGATGCTGCTGGCGACGCATGCCGCCTTCTGCCTCCTGGCCTTCTATTTCGTGCGCGACCTCGCCGACCTGCGCCGCTTCCTGCTGCTCATCGTCGCCGGCTCGATCGCACCGACGCTCTATGCGGGCCTGCAACTCGCCATGGGCTGGGCGGAGTTCGGCGAGGACGGAACCCGGGTCTACAGCAGCTTCCCGCACCCCAACATCTACGCCTTCTACCTGATGACGATTCTGGCGGTCGTCCTGACGCTGCTCGCGGGCAGGAGCTTCGCGCTCGCGCCGCGGCTGCGCCGGGCGCTGATCCTCTACGTCCCGGTCCTGCTCGGGCTGATCCTGCTCACCAAGACCCGTAGCGCCTGGGCCGGGGCCGGCCTGATCCTGCTCACCCACGGGCTACTCTTCGACCGGCGCACCTTGCTCTACTTCCTGGGCCTGCCGGTGGCGCTGCTGGCGGTGCCGGAATTCGCCGAGCGCCTCGCCGACCTGCAGCAGGGCAACACCATGGATGCCTACGAGAAGCTGAACTCGTACGCCTTCCGGATGCTGCTGTGGCAGGGCGCCATGACCTGGTTCTGGGAGCGCCCGCTTTTCGGCTGGGGCCTGTCGAGCTTCGGGCAGTACGTGGCGCAGTTCTTCCCGCTGCCGCTCGAGAACGACACCATCGATTCGCACAGCGTCTACGTGCAGTTCCTGTTCGAGACCGGCGTGATCGGCTTTCTCGCCTATCTCTGGCTGTACGCGCGGGCGCTCGCCCTGATCGGAAAGCTGATCGTCCGCGGCGAGCGCTGGGCCTGGATGATCGTGGCAATGACGGCCGGATACCTGTCGATGGCCTATTCGGACAACATGCTCTACTACCTGGTGCCGACCTGGTACATGTGGTTCGTCCTCGGCGGTGCCTGCGCGGTGCTGGGTCAGCGCCGGGCGGTCCGCCGGCGGCGGCCGGTGGCGTTGCCGGCCTGAGAGCGCTTGCCTGCCTCAGCGCAGGTGGAAGGCGAGCCAGAGCACCGCGAAGGCGACGAACCCGGCGACGAGCCCGCGCACCAGGCGCGCGACGAGGCGCTTCCGGACCGGCGTCACCGGCTTTCCCTCACTCGCGCCCCTCCTCAATCGGACGAGCGCCGGACGGCCGCGCCCGCGATGATGGTGGCGAGTGCCGCGGCCCCGAGGCCGTCCTGCAGGGCCCGCACCGGCTCGTCCGGCATCGCCAGCCACCACAGGGCGGCCGTGGCTGCGATGCACACGGCGATGGCACCGAGGATTCCCTGCTCGATCGCGCTCAAGACCCGTCTCCGCTCGTCGGGCGCCCTGCGCCCGGTCCCCTGCGCCCGCGTTTCCCCTAATCCAAGCCGGGCGGGTTGGACAGCGCCCGCCGGGCGGCCCCGGTCGGAAGGCGCCGGGCGTGACGCCCGGCTGCAACGGTCGCGCCCAGGCCTCCGATGTTTAACCCTCGCCTCGGTCCCTCAGCGCCCGCCCCGGATTGAATTCCCTCACGGCATGGTGAATTTCGAGCGCAGATGATTCGGCGCGGCCGAAGCATCGTGCCCGGAAGCCGGCCCGGAGGGGGTGCGGCGGGCCGCGGAGACGGTGATGGCGAAACCCCTGGTCGTCGTGATTCCCCACCAGATCGGCCGGGCCGAGGCGCGCCGGCGCATCGACGCCCGTCTCGGCCAGGGACGGGACCTCGTGCAGAAGGCCGGCCTCACGATGCAGGATCCGGTCTGGGACGGCGACACCCTCGCCTTCGTGGTCGGCGCCTTGGGCCAGACGGTCAGCGGCATCATCGCGGTCGAGGACGAGGCCGCCCGGGTCGAGGTCCGCCTGCCGCTGCTGCTCGGGGTCTTCTCCGGCAAGGTGCGCGAGGTCATCGCCGAGAAGGGCGGAGAGCTTCTGGCGGCCTGAAGACCCCCGACCGGACGGTGCGTGGTCCACGCCGGCCGGCCTTGATGAAATCTTGATGCCGCGGCCCGGCCGGCCGCATCGTTTCCCCCTGCCCCCAGGCGCAAGACCCCCGGCGAGGCGCGTTGCCGGGGGTTGATCGCGATGGATGGGATTCACGACCGGCTCGCAGGCGCCGCGGCGATCGGAATGTCGCGCCGCGTCCGGTCCCCGAGTGACGGGGCGCGGTGGCCGGCCCTGTGCCGGGTGCGCGCCGCCTGCCGGTCGTGCGGCTTCTCCGTCCACGGCTTCCTCGGCGGCACCACCTGCGTGCTGCAGGTCGACAAGCGGGCGTTGCAGGCCGCCTGCGGCGAGGCTCATGCTTGTGCCGGCCTGCAGGAGGCGGTCCGAGCCGCGAGACGTCCCTGACGGCGCCCCGTCTTTATGCCGCCTTAACATCGCGCGCCCCGCGCCCCTCTCGAATCCCTATGCGTTCGGGTGGATCTCCGGGAACGGGACCGTGGCTCACGGTCCGGTTCGATGCGGCGGCGCCTGCCGGGTGCCGCCCGACGGGGACACCCATGTTCGATTTCCTGATGCTGGCGGCCGGCCTGGGCTTCTTCGCCCTGTCGCTTGGTTACGTCTCCTTGTGCGAACGCCTGTGAGGAGGCCCGCGATGACCCTCGATTACGGGCTCGGCGGCCTCATGACCCTCGGGCTGCTCGCCTACCTCGCCTACGCCCTCGTGCGGCCCGAGCGGTTCTGAGGAGCGCCCCCAGATGATCCAAGGTTGGACACTCGCTGGCTGGATCCAGATCGCGCTGTTCTGCGCGATCGTCCTCGCCCTGGTGAAGCCGCTCGGTCTCTACATGACCCGGGTCTTCACGGGCGCCCGCACCCCCCTCTCGCCCCTGCTGCGCCCGGTCGAGTGCGGCCTCTACCGCCTCGCCGGTATCGACGAGCGCCACGAGCAGCACTGGCTCACTTACGCGGGCGCGATGCTGGTCTTCCACGCCGCCGGCTTCGTCCTGCTCTACGGGATCCTGCGGCTGCAAGCCGTCCTGCCGCTCAACCCCGCCGACCAGGGCGCGGTGGCGCCGGATCTCGCCTTCAACACGGCGGTGAGCTTCGTCACCAACACCAACTGGCAGAATTACGGTGGCGAGAGCACCCTCTCCTACCTGTCGCAGATGCTGGGGCTGACGCACCAGAATTTCCTCTCGGCGGCGACCGGCATCGCGCTCGCCGTCGCGCTGATCCGCGGCTTCTCCCGTGCCTCTTCCCGCACGGTGGGCTCGTTCTGGGTCGACCTGACCCGCTGCACGCTCTACGTGCTGCTGCCGCTCTGCATCGCCTACACCCTGTTCCTGGTCTGGCAGGGCGTGCCGCAGACACTCGCACCCTACGCCGAGGCGACGACGCTCGAGGGCGGACAGCAGACGATCGCGCTCGGCCCGGTGGCGAGCCAGGTCGCGATCAAGATGCTCGGCACCAATGGCGGCGGCTTCTTCAACGCCAACGCCGCGCACCCGTTCGAGAACCCGACCGCCTGGTCGAACCTGGTCCAGATGGTCTCGATCTTCGCGCTGGGCGCCGCGCTCACCAACGTGTTCGGCCGCATGGTCGGGGACGAGCGCCAGGGCTGGGCGATCCTCGCCGCCATGGGCGTCCTGTTCCTCGCCGGCGTCGCGATCACCTACGCGGCGGAGGGCGCCGGCAACCCGCTGCTGAACGCCCTCGGGCTCCAGGGCGGCAACCTCGAGGGCAAGGAACTCCGCTTCGGCATCCCCGGCTCGGCGTTGTTCGCGGTGGTGACGACCGCCGCCTCCTGCGGCGCGGTCAACGCCATGCACGACGCCTTCACGGCGCTCGGCGGCCTGATCCCGCTCGTCAACATGCAGCTCGGCGAGATCATCGTCGGCGGCGTCGGCGCCGGGCTCTACGGCATGCTGGTCTTCGTGGTGGTGGCGATCTTCGTCGCCGGGCTGATGGTCGGGCGCACCCCGGAATATCTCGGCAAGAAGATCGAGGCCCGGGAGGTGAAGATGGCGATGCTCGCGATCCTCTGCCTGCCTCTGATGATGCTCGGCTTCACTGCCCTCGCCACCGTGCTGCCGGCGGGCCTTAGCGGTCCCGCCAATGCCGGCCCGCACGGCTTCTCGGAGATCCTCTACGGCTTCACCTCGGCGGCGGCGAACAACGGCTCGGCCTTCGCGGGGCTCTCGGGCAACACCCCGTTCTACAACCTGACGCTCGGGGCCGGGATGCTGGTCGGCCGGTTCTTCGTCATCATCCCGGCGCTCGCCATCGCCGGCTCGCTGGCGGCGAAGAAGACGGTGCCCGCCTCCGCCGGGACCTTCCCGACCCATGGCGGCCTGTTCGTCGGCCTCCTGGTCGGGGTGATCCTGATCGTCGGCGGCCTGACCTTCTTCCCATCGCTGGCGCTCGGGCCGATCGTCGAGCATCTGGCCGGCGCCGCCGGCCAGACCTTCGCGGCGGCGGGAGGCTGACCATGAGCGCTCACGCCAGCCGCCACCGCCGCGGCCTGTCCCGGCACCGGCCGCGCCCCGCCCCGCTCTCCGACCGGTCCGCTCTCCGACCCTGCGACGTCGTCCTGGCGCTCACGGGCCTTGCGCTCCTCGGCACCGGCGCGATCTGGGCGGCGATCATGCTCGGCAGCGCGGCGCTCGCGCCCTGAAGGGCACCGTCGATGGCAACGGCACAGAGAACCCGCGCACGGTCCTGACACCCACTGCGTCTCCCGGGGCTCGCCGAAGGCGAGCGCCCGGGATCCAGAACCGCAGGCGGTGCAGGGCGACGCTGAACACGCTTCGCCACTTCGGAAACCCTTGCGGTTCTGGATCCCGGGCTCCGCTCCGCGGCCCCGGAATGACTCGGCGGATGGCACGTCTGCCGGTCCGTTCGAACGAACCTCGACACACTCCCCCAACATTCTCGCCTCATCCGGATCCAGGATCATGGCCCAAACCCAAAACACCTCCCTTCTCAGCGCCGCCCTGATCGGGCCGGCCCTCCTCGGTGCGGTTACGAAGCTCGACCCGCGCCAGATGGTGAAGAACCCCGTGATGTTCGTGGTCGAGGTCGTGGCGGCCTTCACCACGCTGCTGTTCCTCCGCGACCTCGTGACCGGTGGCCAGGATCTCGGCTTCACCGGCCAGATCATCCTCTGGCTGTGGTTCACCGTGCTGTTCGCCAACTTCGCCGAGGCGGTGGCGGAGGGCCGCGGCAAGGCCCAGGCCGAGTCCCTGCGCCGCACCCGCACCGAGACCACAGCGAAGCGCCTCGCCGGCGCCGCCGCCGCGCCCGGCGGCCCGCTGACTGCTTACGAGACCGTGCCGGGTGACGGGCTCAAGGTCGGCGACGTGGTGCTGGTCGAGGCCGGCGACGTGATCCCGTCGGACGGCGAGGTGATCGAGGGCATCGCCTCGGTCAACGAGGCGGCGATCACCGGCGAATCCGCCCCCGTGATCCGCGAATCCGGCGGCGACCGCTCGGCGGTGACCGGCGGCACGCAGGTCTTGTCCGACTGGATCCGGGTGCGGATCACGGCGGCGGCCGGCTCGACCTTCATCGACCGGATGATCGCGCTGGTCGAGGGCGCGGCGCGGCAGAAGACCCCCAACGAGATCGCCCTCAACATCCTGCTCGCCGGCCTCACCATCGTGTTCGTGTTCGCGGTGGGCTCGATCCCGAGCTTCGCCTCGTATGCGGGCGGCGCGATCCCGCTCGCGGTGCTGGTGGCGCTCTTCGTCACCCTGATCCCGACCACGATCGGCGCGCTGCTCTCGGCGATCGGCATCGCCGGCATGGACCGGCTGGTGCGCTTCAACGTCCTCGCGATGTCGGGCCGGGCCGTCGAGGCGGCGGGCGACGTCGACACGCTGCTCCTCGACAAGACCGGCACCATCACGCTCGGCAACCGCCAGGCGACGGAGTTCCGCCCCGTGCGGGGCGTCACGCCTGCAACGCTCGCCGACGCGGCCCAGCTCGCCTCGCTGGCCGACGAGACCCCGGAGGGCCGCTCGATCGTGGTGCTGGCCAAGGAGGCGCACGGCATCCGCGCCCGCGACATGGCCCGTGACATGGGCAGCCTCGCCGCCACCTTCGTGCCCTTCACCGCGCAGTCGCGGATGTCGGGCATCGACATCGACGGCTCCTCGATCCGAAAAGGGGCGGTCGAGGCGGTGATCGCGAGCCTCGAATCCGCCCCGGCCCTGGTCGGCGTGGGCGCCGCCGCCCGGGTGCTCCAGCCCCGCCTCGATCCGGCGGCGGCCGCGGAGGTCCGGGCCATCGCCGAGGAGATCGCCAAGGCCGGCGGCACGCCGCTGGCGGTCGCCCGCGACGGCAAGCTGCTCGGCGTCGTCCACCTCAAGGACATCGTCAAGGGCGGCATCGCCGAGCGCTTCGCGGAACTCCGCCGGATGGGCATCCGCACGGTGATGATCACCGGCGACAACCCGATGACCGCCGCCGCCATCGCGGCGGAAGCCGGCGTCGACGATTTCCTCGCCCAGGCGACGCCCGAGGACAAGCTGGCGCTGATCCGGCGCGAGCAGGCGCAAGGCAAGCTCGTGGCGATGTGCGGCGACGGCACCAACGACGCCCCGGCGCTCGCCCAGGCCGATGTCGGCGTGGCGATGAACACCGGCACGGTGGCGGCCCGCGAGGCCGGCAACATGGTCGACCTCGATTCCGACCCGACCAAGCTCATCGAGATCGTCGAGATCGGCAAGCAGCTGCTGATGACCCGCGGCGCGCTCACCACCTTCTCGATCGCCAACGACGTGGCGAAGTACTTCGCCATCATCCCGGCGATGTTCGTCGGGCTCTATCCGCAGCTCCAGGCCCTGAACGTGATGGGGCTGGCCTCGCCGCAGAGCGCGATCCTGTCGGCGATCATCTTCAACGCGCTGATCATCGTGGCGCTGATCCCGCTCGCCTTGCGCGGGGTGAGCTACCGCGCCGTCGGCGCCGCCGCGTTGCTGCGGCGCAACCTCCTGATCTATGGTCTCGGCGGGATCCTGGTGCCGTTCGCCGGCATCAAGCTGATCGACCTCGCCGTGAGCGCCCTCCACCTCGCCTAAGAGAGACCGCCATGCTCCGGCACCTCCGCCCCGCCCTCGTGCTCCTCACCGGCCTGACCCTCGTCACCGGCCTCGCCTATCCGCTCGCGATGACGGGGATCGCGGAACGCCTGTTCCCGGCGCAAGCCCAGGGCAGCCTGGTCCGCAACGCGGACGGCACCCTCGTCGGCTCCGCGCTGATCGGCCAGGCCTTCACCAGCCCGCGCTACTTCCACGGCCGCCCCTCGGCGACCGTGGCGCCCGATCCGGCGGATGCCGCGAAGACCTTGCCTGCGCCTTACAACGCCGCCAATTCCGGCGGCGCCAACCTGGGCCCAACCAATCCGGCGCTCATCGACCGGGTGAAGGCCGACCTCGCGGCTCTCAAGGCCGAGAACCCCGCCGACCCGGTGCCGCTGGACCTCGTCACCACCTCGGGCTCCGGCCTCGATCCGGACGTCTCCCCCGAGGCCGCCCTGTTCCAGGTGCCCCGGGTCGCGAAGGCCCGCGGCCTCTCCGAGGACGGCTTGCGCGCCCTCGTCGCCGGGCAGATCCGGGAGCCGGGTCTCGGATTCCTCGGCGAGCGCCGGGTCAACGTGCTCGCTCTCAACCGCGCCCTGGATCTCGGTCCAGTGCCCGCGCAACAGGCCCGATGAGGGACGGCTTGCGTCCTTCGCCCGACGCTCTCCTGGCGCAGGCGCGCCGGGAGGCGCCCGGGCGCGGGCGCCTGAAGATCTTCCTCGGGGCCGCCCCGGGGGTCGGTAAGACCTACGAGATGCTGACCACCGCCCACGCGCGCCGCCGCGAGGGCGTCGACGTGGTGGTGGGCGTGGTCGAGACCCACGGCAGGCCCGAGACCGAGGCCCTGGTCGCCGGGCTCGAGGTGCTGCCCCGCCGCACCGTCCCCTATGGCGGTGGCACGCTCAGCGAGATGGACCTCGACGGGCTGCTCGCGCGAAAGCCCCGACTCGCCCTCGTCGACGAGCTCGCCCACACCAACGCCCCGGGCTCGCGCCACCCGAAGCGCTATCTCGACGTCGAGGAACTGCTCCAGGCCGGCATCGACGTCCATACCACCCTCAACATCCAGCACGTCGAGAGCCTGAACGACGTGGTGGCGCAGATCACCCGGATCCGGGTGCGCGAGACGGTGCCGGATTCGATCCTCGACCGGGCCGACGACATCGAGGTGATCGACCTCTCTCCCGACGACCTGATCCGGCGCCTGCAGGAGGGCAAGGTCTACCTGCCGCGCCAGGCGGAGCGGGCGCTCAAGCACTACTTCTCACCCGGCAACCTCACGGCGCTCCGCGAGCTGGCGCTGCGCCGCACCGCTCAGCAGGTCGACGACCAGCTCGTCACCCACATGCGCGCCCACGCGATCCCCGGGCCCTGGGCGGCAGGGGAGCGGGTGCTGGTCTGCGTCAGCGAGGATCCGCGCTCGGCCGGCCTCGTGCGCTACGCCAAGCGCCTCGCCGACCGGCTGCGGGCGCCCTTCACCGCGCTCACCATCGAGGGGCGGCGCAGCGCCCAGTTGAGCGAGGCCGAGCGCGACCGCATCGCCGACACCCTGCGGCTCGCCGAACGCCTGGGCGCCGAGACCGCGACCCTGCCGAGCCAGGGTCGCATCGCCGACGACGTGGTGGGTTTCGCCCGCGAGCACAACGTCACCCACGTGGTGATTGGCAAGTCGACCCGCCCGCGCTGGTTCGAGCTCCTGCACGGCTCGGTGGTGCACGACCTCCTGCGCCGCTCCGGCCCGATCAGCGTCCACGTCGTGGCGGGCGAGGAGGTCGCCGGGGAACCCGCACCGCACCGGGGCGTGCGCACGGCGTCCCCGCCCAGGCCGAGCCTCGTGCCCTACGCGGCCGCGCTCGCGGCCGTCGCGGTCGCGCTCTCCCTGGGCCTCGGGCTGCAATCCTCGCTCGGCCACGAGAGCACCGATCTCGTCTTCCTCACCGCGGTGGTGGCGGTGGCGGTGCGCTTCGGGTTGTACCCGTCGCTCGCCGCGGTGCTCGGCTCGTCGCTCGCCTACAACTTCTTCTTCCTGCCGCCGCTCTACACCTTCACCATCGCCGACCCGACCAATGTCATCGCTTTGTTCTTCTTCACCCTGGTGGCGGTGGTGGTCTCGAACCTCGCGGCACGCGTGCGCGCCGAGGCGACGATCTCGCGGGCGCGCAGCAAGGCGACCGAGGCGCTCTACGGCTTCTCGCGCAAGCTCGCGGGCTGCGGCACTCTCGACGACGTGCTCTGGGCCACCGCCTACCAGATCGCCCTGATGCTGCGCCTGCGTGTGGTGCTGCTCCTGCCGGACGGCGGCCGCGTCACCGTCATGGCCGGCTACCCGCCGGAGGACTTCCTCGACGAGGCCGACCTCGCCGCCGCGAAATGGACCTTCGATCACGGCCGCCCGGCGGGACGCGGCGCCGACACCCTGCCGGGGGCCAAGCGCCTGTTCCTGCCCCTGCGCACCGGCCGCGGCATGGTCGGGGTGGTCGGGCTCGACGGCGACAAGCCGGGGCCGCTCCTCACCCCCGACCAGCGCCGGCTCCTCGATGCGCTGGCCGACCAGGGGGCGCTCGCCATCGAGCGGGTCCACCTCGTCGAGGACCTCGACCGGGCCCGGCGCTCGGCCGAGACCGACCGACTGCGCCAAGCCCTGCTCTCCTCGCTCTCGCACGACCTCAAGACGCCGCTCGCCGCGGTGCTCGGCTCGGCCACGACGTTGCGCGATCTCGGCCCCGCCCTGGACCGGGAGGCGCGGGGCGAGCTGCTCGCGACGGTGATCGACGAGGCCGAGCGCCTGAACCGCTTCATCGCCAACCTGCTCGACATGACGAAGCTCGAATCCGGCGCGCTCGCGCCGAACCTCGCCCCGCACGATCTCGCGGAGATCGTCGGGACGGCCCTGGAGCGGGCGGGCAAGATCCTGTCCGGCCACCGCGTCGAACTGGCTCTGGGCGCCGGCCTTCCGGTTCTCCGCCTGGACGCGGTGCTGATGGAGCAGGTGCTGTTCAACCTCCTCGACAACGCCGCCAAATACGCCCCCGAGGGCAGCCTGGTGCGGATCGAGACCTGGCGGGAGAGCGGGCGCGAGGGTGATTGCGTCGCCCTGCGGATCCTCGACGAGGGTGAGGGCATCCCGGCGGGCGACGAGGAACGGATCTTCGACACCTTCTACCGGGTGCGCAAGAGCGACCGGGTCCGGGCCGGGACGGGTTTGGGCCTCGCCATCTCCCGCGGCTTCGTCGAGGCGATGGGCGGGCGGATCGCCGCCCGCAACCGGCCTGACCGGAGCGGCGCCGCCTTCACCCTCACCCTGCCGGTGCCCCGCGCCGCCCTGGAGGACGCCGCGTGAGCAACGAACCCCGCATCCTGGTCATCGACGACGAGCCGCCGATCCGCAAGCTGCTGCGGGTCGGCCTCGGCAGCCAGGGCTACGCGGTGGTGGAGGCCCCGAACGGCCGCGCCGCCCTCGACCTCCTGGAACGGGAGGTTTTCGCGATGGCGATCCTCGATCTCGGCCTGCCGGACATCAAGGGGCATGACCTCCTGGCCCGGATCCGCGAGCGGAAGCCCGACCTGCCGGTGATCGTGCTGTCGAGCCGCGACGACGAGGCCGGCAAGGTCGAGGCCCTCGATCTCGGGGCGGACGACTACGTCACCAAGCCGTTCGGCATGAACGAGCTTCTGGCCCGGATGCGCACGGCGCTGCGCCACCAGCTCGCGGTCGGCGGCGAGCGCCCGGTCTTCCGGGCTGGCGATCTCTCGGTCGACCTGGTGCGCCGCATCGTCCGGGTGGGGGAGCGCGAGGTGAAGCTCTCTCCCAAGGAATACGACGTCCTGCGCCTGCTGGTGCACCATGCCGGCAAGGTGCTCACCCACGCCCACCTGCTGCGCGAGGTCTGGGGCACGGCCGCCGATCCGCAATATCTCCGGGTCTACGTGCGCCAGCTGCGCCAGAAGCTCGAGCCCGAGCCCGAGCGCCCGCGCTACATCCTGACCGAGACCGGGGTCGGCTACCGGATGCGTGCGCCGGATTGAGGCGGTTCCCCGGCGGGCTCCGTCCTGGCCGGGGCCTCCGGCTCCGCGGGCGAGGCGGCCTCGGGGGCGCGCCGCACCCAGGCGTCGAGGGCCCAGCCGATGCCGCGGCCGGCGACGGCCACGAAGGCCAGCGACCCGGCGAGGTGGAGGAAGAGCGGCGCGTCCGCCAGAGTGGGCAACGGGGTGGGCAAGGCGGTGGCTCCCTGATCTCGCCGCGCGAGAAGACCGCCGGGCCCAGGCGGCCCGCCAGTGCTCCGGTGCCACAGCGCTCGGGGAGTGGCGGTCGCCCGAGGGAAGCGGGGCCGGATGGGACGGCAGATGGCTGATGGCTGTGGCGCCGGTGCCTCGCCCGCGGCAGCGGTTCCGGGCTCGTCCCGCGAATCGGCGCGGCAGCCGCGTGCGATCAGGCCGCCTGCGACGGGAGTTTGACAGTCGCCGCCAGGGTCGCGCAGCAGCGGACCGGCAGCGGGCAATCCTCGCCGGCACCGCGGTGGCACGCGCGGCGGGCCGGCGCGGCGCGATCTTCGTCTTCTGCCTCGCGGGACAAGGCGGCCAGCAGAAGGCCCTCCTGGTGGTACTCGAAGCCGAGGGACACGCGCATGCCGCGCAGGACATTCCGCTCGTGATCGGTCGGCAGCCCGTTCCGTTCACGGGTCTCGATCAATGATACCTGCCGGGTGACCCGGTCGCACGTTGCCTCGATGTTGAACTGAACCTGGGTAAGCAGCGCCCGCACGTCCATCCTGTCCCTCGTGGTGTCCCCTGCACTGCAACAATCGCGGATCTGCTGCCGTTCGCACCGTGCGAAACCTTAACGAAGTCGATACCGCTGACGAGAGACATGACGGTTAGATCGGCATGCGGCCCGGACCGGTGTGGCAGGCGCGCATCCATGCCGCCCAGTGTGCCCGAACGTGCTCGGCGCCCTCCAAAAAGCCATGCTCGGCTGTCTGTATGTCCCTCACGCGACGGATTGGGGGATAGCGAAACCCGATGATACAGATAGCCGCCTTCCTGGTGTTCCTGGCCATGGGCGTGACCAACCTCCTGGCGGTGCAGGCCGGGCTGACCGCGGTGCTGGGCGTGCCGGTCCTGATCGCCCTCGTGGTCGCGGTGCCGGTGTTCTACTTCCGCTTCGTCGGCTCGGCGGCGGGCATCGTCGGGGCGATCGTCGGGTGGCAGATGCCGGTGCCGATGGCGGTGCTGCTGTTCTGCTGGCCGGTGCTGGTCTACGGCTTCCTGCGCGGCGGCGCCGAGGCCCGCAGCTTCCTCGCCCGGCGCGCGGCCTGATCAGCGCTGCCGCACCACGGCGACGAGATAGCGGCAGGGCTGCCCGCTCCGGTTGGCGAAGGTACAGTCGGCCGGCGCGCCGAGCGCCAGGCAGTCGCCGGGCTCGAGCACGTGGACGGCGTCCCCCTCCCGGAAGGTCAGGGTGCCGTCGAGCATCCAGATCATCTGGCGCAGGAAGGCGTAGGACGCCGCCGGGTAAGAGACTTCGGCGCCGGCCGGAAGCTCCACTTCCGTCAAATCGAGCGGGTTCTCGACCACCAGGGGCGAGAGCTGCCGGCGGCGATAGCCGGTCGCCGGGTCGATCCAGACCGGCTGTGCCGCAGCGCGCTTGAGCTGGCCCGTCTCGCCCTCCACCCGGGCCAGCAGGGTCGAGAGGGTGAGCCCGAAGGCCCCCGAGAGCCGGCCGAGCAGGGCGGCGGTCGGGCTCGCCTCGGCCCGCTCGACCTTGCTGATCATCGCCTTCGAGACGCCGGAGCGGGCCGCCAGGTCACCGAGCGACCAGCCCCGCGCCTCACGCTCCAGCCGCAGCCGGCGCGCGAGGCCATCCGTGGGGTCGGGCGCGGAGATCGTCATGGTGCCAGCATATACGGGATCCGGACGCGCCTCACTCGTGACGCTGGGGCAAGCCGCAAGGGGTGAGTGGCGCCGTCCCCAGCTTTTTCATCTAAGTCTTTGTCACGGACGCACTTTCCGCAAGATCGGGTGCATACTTGCGGATATCGCGCATGTGGCTTGCGCGCAGCGGGGCGGTGGAGCGTGCGGGACGGAAGCGGGCGTTGGCGGCTCGGCTTGGCGGCGCTCGGGGCCGTCGCCATCCCGGTCGCGGTGATCGCGGCGCTCGATCCGCGCATCGGCCTGCTGCGCCCGCGTCCGGCCGTGGAGGCTCAGGGTCCCGGGCAAGATCCTGCAGGGCAAGTTCAAGGGGTGGCTCAGATTCCGGCCCGCCCGCAGGATCGGCCGCCCTCGGGCGGGGAGCAGGCCCCCGAACGGTCCTGCCCGGTCTGCACGGCCGCTCCCGCGGGCCCCGAAGTCCCGCCCCCGATCCGGGGCATGCTCCAGGATCCGGACATCCAGATCCCCGACGTGGCGGCCGAACGCAGAGGCCAGCGCGAGCGGCTGATCGGCTGGACCGCCCATCCCGACCGGGTCTCGGGCTCCGCCACGACCCTCGACCTGACGGGCCTCGTCTTCACCGCGCCGCGCGAGGCAGGGGCCGGCTACCGGCGCCTGGCGGTCGACCTCGCCGGTGCGCCGGACCGCGCCGTGGTGCTGGTGGCCGAGCAGCCCCTGACCGTCGCGCTGACCACCGCCCCGCCGGACCGCGCCGGGGCGCTCGGCGTCGAATCGCGCGCCGCCTTCTCCCTCGCGAAGGGCCGCCCGGGCCGGCTCGCCGGCTTCCGCGCCCTGCCCTACGGCGCCGCCGAGGTCGCGCCGGTGCTCGACCCCCTGCGGTTCGGGCCCGAAACCCTGCGCGACTTCTGCGCCGCCTTGCGGCTCTGGGCGGTGCAGTTCGGCCTGCCGGTCTGGCGCACCCGCTACACCCTGATCGAGAACCCGACCCGGATCGCGCTCTCGGGCGAGACGGTGCAGAGCGACGGCACGCCCCGCGGCCGGGTCTCCGGCCGGCGGCTCGCCCGGCTGTGCCGGGTGTGATACCGCCGCGCCTTCGAACGGACGCGTTCGAAGAAAGATGCAAGGCAAGCCCGAACGGGCGCCGGCGCTGATGCGCCGGTCGCCTTCGCATCGATACGAAGGCGCGAGGGTATGACGTCAACGCGAGAACGCCGGCCCCTCGCGGGGCCGGCGCCTCGTCTCGTACCCGGATGTCCCGTGTTCGGGCGTCAGCCGTTCTTGCTCTGCAGGCCGATCGCCACGAAGCGGGTGCCCTTGTCGTTCTTGATCCGCATCAGCACCGCCTTGCGGCCGTCGCTTTCCGCGGCGCGGATGCGAGTGGCGACGTCCGACAGGTTCGAGACCGGCTGGCCGCCGACGTCGAGGATGATATCGCCCTCCTGGATGCCCTTGGCCGCCGCCGGGCCGTCCGGATCGACACCCACCACCGCGACGCCTTCCTGGCCGGCCCCGACCTGACCCGCCGGGGCGAGGCTCAGGCCGAGCCGCGGCTGGCTGTCGCCCCGGCCGCCGCGGCGGTCGTCGAGGCTCGCCACCTTGGTGTCGTTCGGCAGCGTGCCGAGGGTCACCTGGGCGGTCTCGGTCCTGCCCCCGCGCAGGTAGGTCAGGTCGACCTTGGTGCCGGGCTTCAGCGAGGCGATCTTGCGCGACAGCTCGCGGGCATCGGTCACCGGATCGCCGTTCACCGCCTGGACCACGTCGCCGGATTTCAGCCCAGCCTTGGCGGCGGGCGTGCCGTCCTGGGCGCTGGTCACGAGCGCACCCTTGGCCTTGTCGAGGCCGAGGCTGTCGGCGATGTCCTTCGTCACCGGCTGGATCTGCAGGCCAAGATAGCCGCGGGCGACCTTGCCGTCGGCGCGCAGCTGGTCGACCACCGCCTGCACCGTCTCGGACGGGATCGCGAAGGCGAGGCCCACATTGCCGCCCGACGGCGAGGCGATCGCGGTGTTGACGCCCACCACCTCGCCGCTGACGTTGAAGGTCGGCCCGCCCGAATTGCCCTTGTTGATCGGCGCGTCGATCTGAAGGAAGTCGTCGTAGGGGCCGGCGCCGATGTCGCGGCCGCGGGCCGAGACGATGCCGGCGGTGACGGTGCCGCCCAAGCCGAACGGGTTGCCGATCGCCACCACCCAGTCGCCGACCTGCGGCGCGCCGTGGGCGAGCTTCACGTAGGGGAACGGCGCGCCTTCGGTGACCTTGAGCAGCGCCAGGTCGGTCTTCGGATCGGTGCCGATGATCTTGGCCGGCAGGGTGCGGCCGTCGTCGAGGGTGACCTCCACCGACTTGGCGTTGTTCACCACATGGTTGTTGGTCACCACGTAGCCGTCGGCCGAGATGAAGAAGCCCGAGCCCTGCGCCGCGCCGCCGCCGTGGCGCTGCGGGGCCTGCATGCCGCCCGGGCCGCCCTCGCCGAAGCGGCGGAAGAACTCGCGCAGCTGCGGCGGCACGTTCTGCAGGTTCGGCCGGCCGCCGCCGTCCTCGTCGTCCGAGGCGTCGTCCTTCAGCTTCACCTTCACCGAGACGACCCCCGGCTTCACCCGGTTGACGATCGGCGCGAAGCTGCCCGGCGGGTGCTCGGCGGTGGTGATCGGGGTCTGCGGCAGGGCCTGGGCGTAGGCGGGGGTGCTGGGCTGCACGAAGGCGGTGCCGAGGGCGCCGGTGGCCACCAGGGTGACGGCCGCCACGGAGGCGAGGGCCTTGCGGTGGAAGCGGCGGGTCGCGGTGGCGGAAGTCTCGGTGGTCTGGGACATCGGGTTTCTCTGGGCTCCGTCTCACGAGGGCCGCGCTCGCGGCCGTTCGATGGGGCCATTATGGTCGGCGGGCCTGACCGCCCCGTGGCGCGAAGGTTACGGTTTGGTCAGGCACCCGACCCTTCGGCCGGGACGCATCGGAACGCCCCGGTGCGGATCCGGCTTGACGGACGGCCCTCCCAGCCCGATCGGAACGCCCCCAAGGACAGGACCCCGCCATGGACATCGTCGTCTCGGTCATCTCCCTGCTGCTGGTGCTCGTGCTGATCGCCCGGGGCGTGCCGGGCCGCAACCTGCTGGTCGTGCTCGCGGTCGCGCTGGCGGTGGTGGTGCTGGTCGTCGGGATCGAGCGGGCCGGCCTGTGGCCCGAATCCTTCCACACCCGCTAGAAGACCCCGATGCCCGCCCTCCCCCTGGTGCTCTACCCGGACCCGCGCCTGCGCCTGGCCGCGCCCCCTGCCACCGCCTTCGACGAGGCCTTGCGGAGCTTCGCGGGCGACCTCCTCGACACGCTGCTGTCGGTCTCGGCGCTCGGCCTCACCGGCCCGCATGTCGGCGCGCCGGTGCGGCTGACGATCATCCGGGCGGGGCTCGACCTCGCGCCCCGGGTCTACGTCAACCCGGAGCTGGTCTGGGCCTCGCCCGAGAGCGCCCGCCACCGCGAGGGCAGCGTCTCGATGCCGGGCGTCGACGAGGAAATCGAGCGCCCGGCCCGGGTGCGGGTGCGCTTCCAGGACCTCGACGGCACGGAGCACGAGGCGGAGGAGGAGGGCTTCCTCGCCGCCTGCCTGCAGCACGAGATCGACCAGCTCGACGGCCTGTTCTGGATCGAGCGGCTGTCGCGCCTCAAGCGCGAGCGGGTGCTCAAGCGCTACGCCAAGCTGCGGCGGGGCTGAGGCCGCATCGCCAGGAAGTTTCAACCGGCCCGGCCGCAGGGTGGCGCCTCCCGCCGCGCTGGAACGCCGGGACCAGCCTGGCCGTTATCTCGGCAATCGGGCCGCCCCCGCGGCCCCCAACGCCGGGCGGCCGCAAGTCCGTCGGACCGCACGCCTCTCGGACAGTTTGTCTCTCGGAAAGGACGCCGATGCGCCACCTCCGGACCCTTGTGATCCCGTTCGCCCTGCTGGCGACCACTCTCGCCGCTTCCGCCCAGCCGGGCCCGGCCTACCGCTACGGCCCACGCGACATCGATGCCACCGGCACCGTCGGCGGCCGCGCTCCGTGGTCCGCACCCTGGGTGTACGATACCGGCGGCGACAACGATCGCCGCCCCGAGCTGCCCGCCTACCAGCAGGGCGGCGGCCAGCAGACCGGCGGTCCCGCCCGCAACCTGCTGCCGGATGACGGGCTGCACATCTTCCCGCGGTGAGGTCGTCGCCTCGCACCGTCCAGAGTTCGAGCGCGTCTTCTCTCCCTCGCGGGGGAGGGGGTGAGGGTTCAGGGTAAAGCTCTGGACGTTCGGCGACCGGCACGGTCATTCGAGCTTTGCACAGACGCCCCACACCCCCGCGCGATCGTCGATCGCCCCTACCTCTCCTCCATGCGGGAGAGGGGGTCCGGCGCCTGAACGATGTCGGGCGAGGACGGGCAGAAATCGTCCTCCTCCGCGCGACCCGCCTTCCGTCTCACGCTGGCCCGCTCGCCCGCTTCGGCGGCGCATTTGTCGGCGTGGATCGCCCGGTTGACCACCTGGAGGTTCGGCAGGCCCCAGTAGCCCAGGAGCTCGGGCCAGGGCCGCGCCCGCTCCTCGCGCCAGATCCGGTAGAGCGGCACGCGGTGGTCGACCTCGGCGGTGCGCAGCAGGCGCTTGCCGGACTGGGCGCAGCGGTGGCCCTGGCGGCGTTTCAATTCCTTCACGTGGTCGCTGGGGGCGGTCCAGAGTTTCCAGGCGGCGACGCACGCCGCGTGCCACGCGGCGTTGCGGTTGGGCGTGCCCTGCCCCCACAGGTCGCGATGCCAGCCGAAGCGGTAGACCGGCTGGCCGCAGATGCAGCAATGCCCTTTGCCCAGGGTGTACGACACCTCGCGGAACGGTGCCGGCGGCATCCGGAAGCTGAACGCGAGACCCTTCTCTGACACGTCCTCCCCGGCCGCCGCCTCGGGACGCCGAATGTCCGGACGCCGGATGTCCGGACGCCAAGTGCCAAGGCGCCAGGTCCAGCCCTCGGGCTGGCCGGAGGCGGCGGCCAGCGCCCGCGCCAGACGGTCGGCCCGCAGGATGTGGTGGCGCCAGTAGCTCTCGACGGCGAGGCGCGGCGTCGGCGGCACCAGGGGCCGCGACAGGGCGTGGCGCAGAACCGGAACCGGGAACACGGCCGGCAACGACTTCTCCAGCCGCGCTCTTGCGGCGGCGTTGCGCGCCTCCCGCCACAGGGAGGTCGCCGAGGGCGGCTTGCCCGCCGGCCCGGTCTCCGTGGCCACCGCGGCCGAAAGCCTCTCCGCCAGGGTCATCCTGGCCGGAGCAGTCCTGGCGGTCTTCGCCTTCGCCGCTCTCGCCTCGGCTGCTCCGTCGACCTCGGTCGCACTCTCAGCCCTGGCTGTACTCTTGGCCGCTCGCTTCGCCATGCCGGTCCCGCATCGGCCCGCACCGGCCGCGGCCAGGGCATAACGCCGGAGCGCCGCCGCACCAACCGGCGGCGGGTTCTGCCCCGGGATCGCCCGCCCTGCCCACCGCTGGTCCGCGGCGGAATGCCGCCTATCTGATGACGGCAACGCTCGCGGCGCCGGGAGGCGCTGCCCCGTGAACCAGGAGCCACGCCGCCCGCCATGACCGCTTCCCTCCTCGGCCGCCTGCGCCTCGTCGTCCTGGCGCTCAGCCTCGCCACCACCCTCTCGGCCTGCGATGCGATCAACCGTGTGCCGACCCTGGAGGAGGCCGCCAAGTCGCGCTGGGGCGAGGTGCAGAACCAGTACCAGCGCCGCGCCGACCTGATCCCCAACCTCGTCGAGACCGTGAAGGGCTACGCCCAGCAGGAGCGCGACGTGCTGGTGCAGGTCACCGAGGCCCGCGCCAAGGCGACCTCGGTCAAGGTCGACGCCTCGACGGTGAGCGATCCGCAGAAGTTCCGCGAGTTCCAGGACGCCCAGAACCAGCTCTCCGGGGCGCTGGGCCGGCTCCTCGTCACTGTCGAGCGGTACCCCGACCTGAAGTCGAACGCCAACTTCCTCGCCCTGCAATCGCAGCTCGAGGGCACCGAGAACCGCATCGCGGTGGCGCGGCGCGACTACATCCAGGCCGTACAGGCCTACAACACCGAGATCCGCACCATCCCGGGCCGCTGGATCGCCTCCACCCTCTACCCGGAGGCCAAACCCATGGAGGCCTTCACCGCCACGCCCGACGCGAGCCGCCCGCCGAACGTGAAGTTCTAGGGTGATGCGCAGCCCGGCCGGTGCCGGCCTCCTCGCCCTCCTCCTGATCCCATTCCTCCTGGTTCTCTCGGCCGGGACGGCGGCCGCCCTCGACCTGCCGCCGCTCACCGGCCGCGTGGTCGACGGCGCCGGCCTGCTGCGGCCCGAGGAGAGCGCGGCCCTCGCCGCGAAGCTGAAGGCGCACGAGGACAAGACCACCGATCAGGTCGTGGTCGCCACAATCCCCTCGCTCCAGGGCACCTCGGTCGAGGATTTCTCGAACCGCCTGTTCCGCGCCTGGGGGCTCGGCGGCAAGGCGCGGAACAACGGCGTGCTGTTCCTCATCGCCCCCACCGAGCGCAAGGTGCGGATCGAGGTCGGCTACGGCCTCGAAGGGGCGCTGACCGACGCCCTGTCCAAGGTGATCATCGCGAGCGCGGTGGCGCCGAAGTTCAAGACCGGGGATTTTCCCGGCGGCATCCAGGCGGGCGTGGACGGGATCCTCGGCATCCTGTCCGGCGACGCCGCCGAGTGGCAGCGCCGGGCGGAGGTGCGCGAGGATTCGGGGAGCGACCTCGATCCGGTCCTGGTGCTGATCCTGCTCGTGGTGATCGGCTTCGTGCTGGTTCGGCTCCTGACTCGCGGCGGTGGCGGCGGCCCGGGACGGCCGCATCGCCGAACGGGCGGCAACTGGATCGTCGTGCCCGGTCCCGGGGGCGGAGGCTTCGGCAGCGGCTATGGCGGGAGCTTCGGCGGGGGTGGCGGGTTCGGCGGCGGCTTCTCGGGTGGGGGCGGCTCCTCCGGCGGCGGCGGTGCCTCGGGAGATTGGTGATGCCGATGACGACCCTGAGCGAGGCGGAGCGCGCCCGCATCGCTGCGGCGATCACGGTCGCCGAGCGCGGCACGGCGGGCGAGATCGTGGTGATGGTGGCGGCCCGCTCCGGTGCCTATCGCAGCCTGCCGCCGGCCCTGGCTCTGGCGGGCGCGCTCCTGGTGCCCTGGCCGCTGATCCTGCTGACCGGGCTCTCCGCCACCCGAATCTTCCTGGTCCAACTCGTCGTGGCCCTGGCACTGCTCCTCGGCTTCGCCGCGGCCCCGAGCCTCGCCCGCCTGCCCCGCGCCCTGCCCCGGCCGTTGCGCCGTGCCCGTGCCCGGGCCGCTGCCCAGCACGAGTTCCGGACCCGCGGCCTCGCCCGCACGCGCGGCCGCACCGGCGTGCTGATCTACGTTGCCCTCGCCGAGCGCTATGCCGACGTGGTGACCGATACCGGAATTGGCGCTACCCCCGACGCCTGGCGCCCGGTGCTGGACGACCTCGTGGCGGCGCTCCGCCGCGACGCCCTGGCGGAGGGTCTGGTGCGGGCGGTGGCGAGCGCCGGCGCGATCCTGGCCGAGGCCGCCCCACCGCAACCCGGCGACAGCGACGAATTGCCGAACCGGGTGATCGTGACCGAGTAGGCGCGGCGCCGACGATGACCTCCGGGGTCATCGACGGGCGCCCGCTCCCCCGTCCATTCTCCTGCCGCACCCACCCGGAGGAAGGACGCTCCGATGACCGACCCCGCTGCCCTCGCCGCCCGCTACCTCGCGACCTGGAACGAGACCGACCCGGCCCGCCGCCGTGCCCTCCTCGCCGAGACCTTCACCGAGGGCGTCCGATACCGCGACCCGGTTATGGCCGGCGAGGGCCATGACGGGCTCGACGCCCTGATCGGCGCCGTACAGGCGCGCTTTCCCGGCCTGCGATTCCGCCTCGCCGGTCGACCAGACGGCTACGGTGATCACCTGCGCTTCTGGCTGCGGTTCTCCTGGGCCCTGGTGCCAGAGGGCGGCGAGGGCGTGGTCGAGGGCACGGACTTCGCCATCCTGGAGGGCGGTCGCCTCGCCGAGGTGACCGGCTTCCTCGACCGGGTGCCGGCCTGAGGGACGACCCGGTGATCCTCAGCGCCGCCGGCCCGCCGGGCGAGATCCTGCGGGACTGGCGCCGGCGCCGGCACCTGAGCCAGCTCGACCTGGCGCTGGAGGCGGAAATCTCCCAGCGCCACCTGAGCTGCATCGAGAGCGGCCGGGCCCGGCCGAGCCGGGCGATGCTGCTGCATCTCGCCGAGTGCCTCGGGATCCCCCTGCGCGAGCGCAACGCCCTGCTCTTGGCCGCCGGCTACGCCCCGGTCTTCGCCGAGCGCTCCCTCGACGATCCAGCGCTGGCCCCGGCCCGCCAGGCGGTGGTGCGGATCCTCGACGGCCACGCTCCCTACCCGGCCCTTGCGGTCGATCGCCACTGGAGGCTGCTCGCCGCCAACCCCGCCGTGGCCCCCCTCCTCGACGGGGTCGACCCTGCCCTTCTCGCTCCGCCGGTGAACGTGCTGCGTCTGAGCCTGCATCCTGGCGGCTTGGCGCCGCGCATCCTCAATCTGGGAGAGTGGCGCGCTCACCTCCTCGACCGCCTGCGCCAGCAGGTCGCCGCGAGCGCCGATCCGGTCCTCGCCCGGCTCTCGGACGAGCTCTGCGCCTATCCCGCCCCGCCGAACGCCCCGCTCTGCGATGGGATCGGCGTGGCGGTGCCGCTCGTTCTCGCCGTCCCGGCGGGTCGCCTCTCGCTCCTGTCCACCACCACGGTGTTCGGCACGCCCGTCGACATCACCCTGTCGGAACTCGCCGTCGAGGCCTTCTTCCCCGCCGATCCTGGGACCGCCGCCCTGCTCCACAGGCTCGCCCCTTCGCACAGGCCGGAACCGACGAATCATGACGCTCGCATGGTCCCGGAATGAGGTGTGCGGGTCGATCGTGAGCCGCACCGAACCGCTCCTGGTTTCCCGGAAGCTTCCCCTTCTGAGAGGATGGAGCCATGACGAAGGGAGCAGCCCCTTTTACCTTCTGAGGTGCGCGAGCGCGAGGGCGGGGACGGCTCGCAACGATCGGCGATCCAGTCGATCGCGGCCAAGATCGGCTGCTCGGGCGAGACGCTGAGGGACTGGGTGCGCCAGTCCGAGCGGGATCAGGACGTGCGGCCGGGCCAGACCACGGACGAGCGCGAGCGGATCAGGGCGCTCGAGCGAGAGGTTCGCGAGCCGCGCCAAGCCGACGAGATCCTGCGCGAGGCCTCGGTGGTTTGTGCCATCGCGGAGCTCGGCCGCCGGTTGCGGCTCATGATCGCCTTCATCGACGAGCACCGGGAGGTCTACGGGGTCGAGCCGATCTGCAGGGTGCTTGCTGCCGATCGCCCCATCGACGAACTCCGCGCACGCTGCACGGCGTGCCGATCCCAAGACGCAACCGGCTCGTGCCCGCAGCGATGCCGCGTTGATGACCAAGATTCAGGGAGCCACGGCGCCCCCGCCCTGACGATGGAGCGTAGCCCGTTGAGCATCTCGGGCAGGTCGTGGTCGCGCTGCCCCGAATCCTGGCGCAGCAGCACCAGACGGGGCGCGATCAGCGCCCAGTCGCTATCGCATACATTGATGGAAAGGCGTTGCGCTCAGGGCTCACCCGAGCGCAAAGCTCACGCTACGTCGTCGGTTCATGACACCCATAGGCCAAACGGCGGGTACAGCGACCGTGATCCGCATGCTACCCGGATGGGATGGGTGATCCGTGCGAACCCGTCCTGATGATGCTCCGCACCGCCGGCGAGGCGGTGCCGGCCCTCGCCGGGCAGCTCGCGGCCATGGGCTACGGCATCGTCGACGCCGTCGGGGCGGAGCTGGACCCGGTGCCGACGGCCATCGGCGGAAGTCGGGTGATCGATCTGGCGCTGGTGAGCGCGGGCCTGTCCACCTGGCCGGAGCTGCCGGGGCTCGCGGTGCGGCTGCGGGGGACCTGGCCCCGCCTGCCGCTGGTCTGCCTGCCCGAGGCCGCGCCCGTGCCGGGTCTGCCCGCCCTGACCCCGGACATGAGCCTGCCCGAGATCTGCGAGCGGCTGGACGAACTCGTGCTGTCGGCGGCGCAGGTCCGTGCCGAGGCCGAGAGCCTGCGACGGAGGGCCAGCGCCCTCGCCGCGCAGGTGCGGCGAGGGCGAATGGGACTCGGCGATGCCGTGGCCGATGCGAGGCGTCTCCTCACCGAGGCCCGGCGCCTCTCCGGACGGGGCGGGCCGGAGGATTCCTGACCGCAGGACCCTTCGCCGAGGGATCTTCCCCGGAGGCGGCCCGCCCCTCCCGGGGCAGGCCGGTCTTATTAGTCCTTGAGATCGTCCGGCACCTTGCCGCCGTTCTCCTCGAGCTTCTTGATCACCTGCTTGTGCAGCCACACGTTCATCGTGGCGGAATCGTTCGTGTCGCCGGTGTAGTGCAACTCCTGAGCGAGCTCCTTGCGGGCCGACAGGCTGCTGTCGAGGTGGAGCAGCTTCATCAGGTCGACGATCGAGGTGCGCCAGTTGAGCGGCTGGCCGGCCTTGGACGCGAGGTCGTTGAGCACCGCCTCGACATCGACCTTGCCGTCGACCTTCGGCACGTCGCCGCCGGAGGCCGCGTCCGAGCCGCCGGTCGGGGCGCTGGTGGAGGTGGTGGAGGTCTCGGCCGGCGTCTGGGCCTGGGCCTCGCCGCCGCCGAAGGGGTGCAGGATCTTGCTGACGATCGTCCCGAGCAGGCTCATCGTGTCATCCTCCGTCAGGGGCTCAAGGGTTCAGGCCCGCGACCATGCGGCCGCGGGCGGATATAGGGCGCGCTGGCCCTGCGGCATTGCCGGCACGGTAACGAACTGCCCCGCTCGCCGTTCCGGGATGCGCGCATCCTGGCGCTTCACGGGCCCGCAGGATCGGGTAAGGACGTCCCGTCGGCCGAGGAGTGCGCCGACCAGGCTTTGAGGACCATGGAAGAGGCATGACAGGGGATCCGATCCGCCGGGCGCTCGACGACGTCTGGTACTGCGTCGGCGAGAGCCGCAGCCTGCGGCCCGGCGGGATGCGGTCGGTCAGCCTCGGCGAGGAGGCCGTGGTGGTCGGACGCGAGGCATCGGGCGCGCTGTTCGCGCTGCGCGACCGCTGCCCCCACCGCGGCATGGCCCTCTCGGCAGGCCGCATCGTCGACGGCAACCTCGTCTGCCCGTTCCACGGCTGGCAGTTCCGGCCCGACGGCGTCTGCGCGGCGATCCCCGCGCTGGCCCGCCGGGACGACGCCAACTTCGCCTCGGTCCGCCTCGCCCGCTTCGCGGTGGCCGAGAAATCCGGCCTGATCTGGGTCCATGCCAACGCGAACTTGGCCAACCCGAACTTGGCCAATGCGAACTTGGCCAACGCGAACCCGGCCAATGCGAACCCGGACGCGGCGCCGCCGATCCCCGAGGTCGACTTCGACTATTGTGGACAGCTGGTCGAGATCCTCGAGGTCGAGGCCTCGTTCGACCTCGTGGCTCTGAGCTTCGTCGATCCGGCCCACGTCGCCTATGTGCACGATTCCTGGTGGTGGCGCCCGTCGAAGACGATGAAGGAGAAGGTGAAGCACTTCGCCCCCTCGCCCTTCGGCTTCACCATGACGAGCCACACGGCGAAGACCGCCTCCCTCGCCTATCGCCTGCTCGGCTCGATCCCGGAGGTCGAGATCGAGTTCCGGCTGCCGGGCGTGCGGCTGGAGCGGATCACCGCCGGCGCGAAGCGCCTGGCGAACTACACCTTCGCGTCGCCGCTCGCGAATGGGCGCACCGCGCTCATCAACGCGATGTACTGGAACATCCCGGCGCTCAACCTGCTCAAGCCCGTCGCCCGACCGCTGATGCGCCAGTTCCTCGGCCAGGACCGGGACGTGCTCCAGATCGCCCAGCGCGGCCTCGACCGGAAGCCCGCGATGGTGCTGATGGGCGAAAGCGACGTGCAGTCGCAATGGTATTTCAGCCTGAAGCGCGAGTTCCTGCGCGCCCGGGAGGCCGGCGCTGCCTTCGTCAATCCCCTCGAGCCGCGGGAGCTGCGCTGGCGCAGCTGATTCGTCCCTGGGACTTCTATCCTGAGTAGCGACCCCGACGCAGAATTCTTCCTGTCATGCGTCCTGGCGCTATCGCGACCCGCGCCATTTGGCCTATTCAGATCGAATCGCTGCCCCGGAGATTCGGATGTCCGAGGACATCTTCCGCATCATCTACAAGAGCAAAGCCGCGCATCCGGCGGAGGTGATGCTGGGGCAGGGCCATGTCGCGACCTTGCTGGCGACCGCCCGGCGGCGCAACCAGGCGGCCGCGGTCACCGGCGTGCTGGTCTATACCGGCCTCGGCTTCTTCCAGGTGCTGGAGGGACCCCGGCCCGCCGTGCAGCCGATCTTCGAATCGATCCTGGTCGACCGGCGCCACCACACCCTGGCGGTGATCGAGATGGATGTCGCGGTCGAGCGCCGCTTCTCCGGCTGGAGCATGGGTTTCCTCGGCATCACCCGGGAGCTCGACGACCGGCTCAACCGCACCGGCCTCGGAGCGGCCGGCGGCCCCGAGCCCCAGGACCAGCTCCTGCGCCGGACCCTGCTGCTGCTCGTCGACAGCCCGATCAGCATGCCATGGCTCGGCGCGAGCGGCGCACTCGACGACGGGCTCGGGCCCGCCCTCGCACGGCGCGTCTGACCGGACGATCAGCCCTTCGCTGCAAGACTCCCCGCTGCCAGAAGCCCCACCGCCACTGCCGGCCCGCAGGTCGACGCGAAGGCGGCGGCCTCGGGGGCGAGGCGCGGCGCGATCAGGTCCGACAGATCCTCCATCGGGCGCCCGAGGCGCGTGGCGAGCCTGGCGGCGGCGAAGCGGCCGGCGCCGCAGATCACCACCGACGCCTCATCGGACAGCTCGCCGCGGGACAGGACCAGGCCGGCGGCGTCGTGCAGCAGGCGCAGCTGGGCCTCGGCGAAGAAGCCGGCGAGCCGCGCCCAGTCGGCCCCCGTGCCCTCGTGACGGTCGCGGCCGATCATCCGGGCGAGGCGGATCTCGGTCTCGAGGATCGACTTGCCCTTGAGGTCGGCGCTGTCCTGCTGGTCCTCCGCCTCCGGCAGCAGGCCCAGCAGGCGGTAGGCGTCGGCCGTGGTGGCGAAGCACTCGGCCATCAGCGCCGTGCGCCGGCCGCGGAACGGCGCGGTCCGGGACAGGGCCAGGATTGGCGTGCGCACCACCCCGGTATAGACCAACTCCCCCGTCTCGAGCCGCTCGGCGTCGCTGTACCCGATCGCCCGGGGTTGCCCGTCCCGGATCGGGATCAGGTCGGCGGTGGTCGAGCCGATATCGACGAGGAGCGCGTCCGGCCGCAGGGTGCCGACCAGGGCGGCGGTGGCGTGCCAGTTGGCGCTGGCGATGTCGGGCGCGCAGGGTACCGCCGCGTCGGGGGCGACGAAGCCGGAGCGTCCGGCATAGATCGCGACCTCGCCTGTCAGGTGCCCGGCGGCCCAGGCGGCGAGCTGCGCCACGCCGTCGGCGCGGTCGGCGAAGCAGTCGGTCAATTCGCCCGTCATCGTGACGGCGTGGCGGGCGGGCTCGCGGGCCCAGCCCGGCAGGGCGGCGAAGGTGGCGTCGAGGGCCGGCAGGCCGTTCCAGAGCGGGCACGGCGCCTGCACCACCGCTTGCACGCGGCCACCTTCGACCAGCGCCGCCTTGACATGGACCCCGCCGAGGTCCCAGCCGATGACGCGACGGAGCGAGGCGGAGGGATGGGGATGGGTCACGATCGGATCTCGCACGGACATGGTCGGGGCGGGGTGGCATGAGCGGACCGAGCTTCGCAACCCGGACCGAGGTGGTGCCGGTCCTCGACCTGCGCGGCGGCGTCGTGGTGCGGGCCCGGGCCGGCGACCGTGAACGCTATGCGCCGATCGTGACCCCCCTCAGCCCCGGTCCCGCCCCCGCCGACGTGGCGCGCGGCCTCCTCGCGGCCTGGCCTGCGCGCCGGCTCTACGTCGCCGATCTCGACGCGATCATGGACGGGACCCCGCCCGACCTCGGCTCTCTACGGGCGATCGCGGCGGCCTGCCCGGGGGTGGAGCTGTGGGTCGATGCCGGCTTCGCGACCGAGGACGGCGTCGCGGCGTTCCTGGAAACGGGCCTCGGGCGGCCGGTGCTCGGCAGCGAGAGCCAGGCCGATGCGGCCCTGGTGCGCCGGCTCGGCCCCGCGGCGGTGCTCTCCCTCGACAGCCGCGACGGCGCGCCCCTTGGCGCCCTGGAGCTGCACGAGGATGCCTCTTCCTGGCCGCCGGAGGTGATCGTGATGACGCTGTCGCGGGTCGGCAGCGGCGCGGGGCCGGATCTTGCCGGGCTTGCCGCTCTCAAGGCGCGCGCGAAGCGGACGGCCTTCTACGCCGCCGGTGGCCTGCGCGGGCCGGAGGACCTGCCGGCCCTGGAGCAGGCGGGCGCCGCCGGGGTGCTGGTCGCGAGCGCGATCCATGACGGGCGGCTGCGGGCCTGACACGGGAAGGGAGGGCCCCGGTCAGGGCCCTCCCGATCATGCACTCAGCGTCCGAGGAAGATGGAGGCCAGTCGCTGGAACAGCCCCTGCGGCGGAGGCGGCGGGGGCGGCGGGGGAGGCGCCGCTGACTGTTCCGGACGGTTTCCTGTCTAAGCGACGTTCGCCGCGAAGGGGTGCTGGGCGGTCTTGTACTGCTGCGTGACCTCGGCGGCGGTCGGCGTGCCCTTGATGGCGCGCTGGATCGACAGCTTCGTGGCCTCGTAGTTGTACTTCTCGATCTTGGCGTCGTCCGCGGCTTCCCAGTGGATGAACACGCCGACCAGGATGTAGAGGTCGTCGGCCTCGTTGGCCGGGATGATGCCCTCGGCGACGCAGTCCTGCACCGCCTTGGCGACGGCGTGCTGGGCCGGGCCGAACATCTGGACGGCCTGGCGGGCGTCGTTGATGGTGACCTTGTTGAACAGCAGGGTGTTGGGCTTGCACGGCAGGTTCGGCGCCACCACCGCGAGCAGGCTGGTGAAGCCGTGCTTGTTGTTGGTCAGGCTGTTGCAGAACGCCGTCTCGGCGGCGCTGCCGCGCGGGCCGATGATGAGGTCGATATGCGCCACCTCGTTGCCGTCACCGACGAGGGCTTCGCCCACCATCACCTTATTGATCGTCGCCATGTGGGGGTTCTCCCAGGTGTCGATAAGGTTAACCGGCCGCCGGAACAATGCGGCTCGGCCCCGCCATCCTTGCTGTCGGCGTTCAGCGTGAAGCCGAACCGGTTGTCTGGATAGCGGCCGGACACTACAGCGCCGCTGAACCGTGAACAAGTCGGCTGGCCCGGTACAATGGTCCAGTCCGGCCCTGAAGCCCGCAAACGAGCCGCATCGGGACTAGGACTTATTGGCGGGTTGCATCGACGGCAGTGCCTCTACCCCTTCAGGCGCCCGAGGGCGTCGAGGAACAGGGTCGCCACGGTGAGATCGGCGCTGGTGCCGGGGTTGAGGCCCGCTTTCTTGAGGGCCGAATCGTGGGCGAGCAAGGCCGCCCGCGCGCCCTCCCCGAGGATGAGCCCGCCCAGGGCGGCCTCGGCTTCCGCCCGCACCCGCTCTGCCACGACGGGGCCGAACTTGCGGGCGATGTGGCTGTCGGGAAAGCCGATCAGGAAGGCGAGATGGACCGCCGTGGTGGTCCACGGCTCGGGCAGGCCCGCGGCGCGCGCCGCCGCCAGGGCCGCAAGACCGGTCGCGAACAGGTCTTCGAACCCGGTGACGTAGGCCCTGGCGATGCGGTCGCGCGCCGCCGCCTCGCCCATGGCGGCGAGGAACGGCGGCGGCGGGCCGCCCGCCGTCACGTCGTGTCGCTCTGCCCGCCCGAGCCCGCCGGGGCTGGCGAGCCGGATCGCCGCGTAGAGGCCGGCGGCGTCCGCGTCGTCGAGGCCTGCCAGCACCGCCGCGAGGCCCGCGCGCAGCGGGCCGGGCTGCTCCGCCGCGGCGGCGAGCGGCGCGCAGAGCAGCACGATGCCGAGATTGGTGTTCTGGCCGACCCCTGCGCGGGTGGCGGCGACCGCGCCCTCGATCCGCGCCCCGACCCGGGCGCCCGCCGCCGCGAGAGGCGGGGCGGAGAGCGCCGCGCTCGCTTCGAAATCCGCGACGCTCATCCGGTGGCCGGCGGCGTGGACGTGGACGTTGCCGGGCTTGATCGCCGCGAGCTCCGCCCGGCAGGCGGCGAGATAGGCCTCGGCGATCGCCTCCGGGCGCAGCGCGGATTCGCGTCCCATCACGCCGGCCTGGCGACCGCGAGACGCGGCCCGTGCCCGGCCCGTACCGCCGCCAGGAAGCCGGTCGCGATCTCCCGGGCGATGTCGACCGGCGTCACCTGCTGCAGGCCCGACCAGGCCGGCATGCTGTTGACCTCGAGCACCTGGAAGCCGCCCTCCCCGTCCTCGACGAGGTCGACCCCCGTGTAGCTGCAGCCGACCGCCGCGGCGGCCTGCTCCGCCAGCTCCGCGGCCCGGGCCGGCGGGCGCCAGGGCAGCGGCCGGCCGCCGCGGTGGACGTTGGTGATCCAGCCGTCGCCCTGGCGGATCATCCCGGCGATGGCCCGGCCGGCGCAGACGAAGATCCGGTAATCCTGCCAGGCCCCGTCGCGCCGGGCGACGTAGCGCTGCAGGTAGTAGACCCGCCCGACCAGCTCCTCGGGCGGCAGCTCCTCCGGCCTGGAGATCAGCTGCAGCCCCTCGCCCTGCGAGCCGAACAGGGGCTTCAGCACCAGCGGCCTCCCGGGTGCAGCCTCCCGGGCCACCACCTCCGCGGCGGCCTCGCGGCGCGACAGCACGAAGGTCTCCGGCGTCGCGATGCGGTGGCGGGCGAGCAGCAGGCTCGTCATCGCCTTGTCGACCGAGCGCTCGATGGCGGTCGGACTGTTCCACACCACGGTGCCGGCGGCGACGAGCGCGTGGAGCGCGCCGAGCCGCATCGTCGTCGCCTCGAAGGTGCCGCCCGCGATGGTGCGCAGGAGCACGCCGTCCGGCAGGTCGCCGCCGAAGCCCGGCACGAGCAGGGGCTCCGGATGCCCGGTCTCGACCGTGACGTCGGCCAGCGAGAAGAGCCGAGGTGCCGCGCCTAGATCCGTCAAGGCGGCGAGAAGCTTTGCCTTGTGCCAGGCGCCATTATCGGCCGCGAGCCCGATCCGCATGGGGCTCCCCTCAGGCGAAGGAGCGCGCGACCAGCTCCGGGACCAGCCGGCCGGCCCGGTGGCTGTGACCGGAGCGCAGCGAGGTCACCACCACCTCGGCCGGGCTGAACAGGTGCTTGTCGATGGCGTAGAAATCGCCGTTGAAGCGGGCGAAGATCTCCGCGAAGGGCGCGCCGTGGTCGCGCGAGGTGGTGCTCGGCAGGGCCTCGGCCAGAGCCTTGGCGTCGGCGTCGTCGGCCTCGACGAAGAGCTGCACCCGCCCGCCATAGATGATCGCGTCGTTGGTGCGGCCCATCGCCTGGATGAAGTCCGGATGCGGCGGGCTCAGCGGCGCGGCACCAAGCCCGTCGACGATGGCGTTCAGGTCGAACCCGACCGAATGGGCCTTGTGCAGGGCGACCTCCAGCACCCGCGCGACCACCTGGGTCGCGCCGGCGAGGCTCTGGGTCGGGGCGTACACGAAGGTGACGTCGGCGGGCTGGACGCCTGCTGCGGCCGCCACCTTGGCGGTGACGGAGGCTGGCGGCGGGCTGCCCGATTCGAGCACCAGGGCGACGCGCGGGGCCGCATCGCGATAGGCCAGCTCCTCGAACAGGTGCTCGACGGCCGCCGCCGCCCGGCCGGGACCGGAGCCGAGGGCGAAGAAGCCCGAATCGCCCTCCTCGTCGGCGAGGTTCCAGCCGGCATACTGGCTGCCGAGGCAGGCGAGCACCGGGTCGGTGCTGTGCACGGTCAGGGTGAAGGGCCAGGCCTCGAGGGGGCCTGAGGGACCCACCGTCACGGTGCCGAGGCCGCCCAGGCAGATCTCGGCGATGCGCCGCCCGGCCTCGACGGATCCCCGCGCGCCCGCTCCGGCATCGATCAGCCGCGCCCCGTCCGGCGCCCGCGTCACGGCGAGCCGCAACCGGGCCGCGTCGGCGGCCAGGGCCTCGACCAGGGGAGCGGCGAGCGCGTTCACGCTCGGGCGGGACGGGGTGGTGGATGAACTCATCGGGTTAACTCCCTCGGGCCGGAGCGGGGTGGTGCCCCGCGGCGGCCGGTCAGACCGGTCGGGGTCTGTGGCCCCGTTAGGTGGCAGGCGCGGGATCCCCTCTCCCGCTCGGGTCGGGCTGTTCGGGGAAAGGAGTGGCGCGGGTCCCCTTCTCGCGTGTGGCAGAGGGTTGGGGCGATCGAAGATCGCGCGTGAGGGTGGCGCGCTTCAGTGTAGAGCGGTGACCGTCGTGCTGGCAGCTCGACGCTTCGTGCTTGATCCTGAACCGCGCCAACCCTCACCCCTACCCCTCTTCCACACGCGAGAGGGGATCCCGCGATACTCCGTCGAGCATGGAGCGGCGGCTGGCGAAAGCCAATGCGGTGTCAGTCGTTCCCTCCAGCCGCGCCCGCAGCTCCGCCGCCCGCATCGCGACGGCGCGCCGGGCCGCGCCCGCATCCGCTCCCTCGGCCAGCACCGTGCAGATCGGCGCCCCGGCCTCGACGCGGCTCCCGGCCGGCGGGCGGTCCATCGTCCAGTCGGGCCAGTCGAGGAACGGCACCGCGGAGATCTCGTGATCGGCGTAGAGGATCTCGGTCGCGGCGGCGCCCGGGAGGACTGACCGATGCTCCGGCAGCCGGCCGCCGGCCGCCGCCAGGTGGGCGGCGAAGAGCGGCACGGGCCCGCGATCGAGGACGTCCAGGGTGGCGCCGGGTCGGGGATTGATCTCGAGCAGCCACCAGGCCTCGCCATCGACGAGAAGGTCGGCACTGACGAGGCCGCGGAGCCCGGTGGCGACGGTGAGACCGGCCAGCGCCCGCTCCGCTGCCTGCTGCACCGCAGGCGGCAGCGCGGCCGGCCCGGCGGCGCCGGCGTAGCGGAACGGCCGGCCGGGTCCGGGCGCCGTCCACTGCTCCGTCACCGCCAGGACGGCGATGGTGCGGCCGTCGACCAGCGCGTTGAGGGAGCGGGGCCGGCCCGGCACGCGACGCTGGAGATAGGCCCCCGCCGGGAGCCGGCCCGGCCCGGCCGGGCGGATATGGCCGCCGCCCGAGGCCCCGCGCCGCTTCATCAGCCAGGCCTCGGGATCCGGCACCGGCGCGAGGGCGATCTCCGGATGCGGGATGCTGAGGCGCGCGCACAGGGACGCGAAGCCGGCCGGATCCTTGAGCGCCGAGACGGCCTCCGGCGCGGCGCCGAGCAGCCGGAAGCGCTTGGCGAGCCGCCGCATCAGCCCCGGCGCGCCCTCGAAGCCTGAGCCGAGGACGAGGCCGACGGGGGCACCCGCCTCCGCCGCGAGGCTCGACAAGGCCGCCTCCACGCCCCGGGTTCCCGGTCCGGCGCCGAGTCGGCCGGACACGCGGCGGTAGCCGGCGGCGAGCGCGCGGGTGTCCGCGTCGCCGAACAGGTCGGCGACGAAGGGGCTGTAGCCGGCGCGCCGCGCCGCGGCGGCGAGTGCCCGGCCCGATTGCGCCGCGATCAGGACCGCCCGAGCCGTCACGCCGCGGCGGTCCGGTCGGTGATCTCGACGGCGAGCCGGTAGGCCTCGCGGAAATCCAGGACGAGGGGCCGGTCGGCCTGGAGCAGGCGGCGGAACAGCCCGGCCTGGGTCCCGTACTTGACGTTGCCGATGGCGAGCGCCCCGATGCCGACGCCCCGCCCGCCCGGCAGGGGAACGGCGTCGGCGTGGACGTCGATCCCTGCGATGCCGGCCGGCGGCACGGCGTTGACGTCCGCGGCGACGAGGAGGCGGCCGGCCTGCGCGAGGTCCTCAGGACTCAGCACCTGCACGCCCGCGGCGGCGGCGGAGAGGATCACCTCCGCGTCCCGGGCTGCCGCGACGCGGCCCTCCCGGCTCGCGCCGTCCGCCGCCTCGACGGCGACCCCGAACCGCGCCCGCATGCCCTCGGCGATCGTCGCCACTCGCGCCCGGCCATTGTAACCGACGATGATCGGGTGCGCGCCCTCCTGCGCGGCGATCACCGCGGCGCAATAGGCGACGACGCCGGTGCCGCCGAAGATCGCGACGCGCTTCCCCGTCAACTCCTCGCCGAATTTGTCCCTCAGCGCCCGGCGCGTGCAGGCCACCATGGCGGCGCCGGTGGTGAAGGAGCCGGCCGGATCGGCGAAGACGTGGTTGGCGAAGGGCGGCACGAAGGCGCCGGTCGCGGCGTCCACCATGTCGAGGGCGGCTTCCGCGTTCTTGCCGCCGATGAAGATCGCCGTGCGGGTGCCGTCCTGCGGCGCGCGGGAGAAGATCGAGTCCTGGACCAGCGGCACCACCTCGGCCAGTTCCACGCCGGTATAGGTCGAGACGACCTCGAATCCTGCATCCACCGCCATGTTCACGTCGAACGGGCTCATGTGCTTGAGCGGCGTCAGCATGTGCAGGATCGAGCGGGCCATCCGACATCTCCTCCGGGGCGGCGAACGTCGCGGCCGCTCGTCGGCAGCCCGGTTCGCGCTGAAAGTTCGGGTGTCGTCTCTACCTTTACGCCCGCCGGCGCCGCCTGTGGCCTGGACGTTGGTGGCAATCCGTCAGTCGACTGCCGCGCCGCAATTGCGCCCGCGGGCGATGCGGGTGGTCAGGCCCGGGTGGCAGGCGCGCAGGGACGCGACCAGCCCCTCGGCCTGCGCGTCGTTGCCGACGAGCGCGAAGCCGGTCGGCCCCCAGGAGCTCTGGCCGAAGCCGGCGATGCCGGCCGCCTCCACGTCGGCGAGCGCCGCCGCCACCGCGGCGCTGGCGTAGCGCCCGCCCTGGTGGGGCGCGAAGTAGTCGCCGATCCGGCGCTGGATCGCGGTGATCCCGGCGCCGAACCGCGCCAGGTCCTCCGTCACGACGGCCGGCAGCACCTGCATCAGCACCGTGCGGCAGATCTCGGCCGCCTCCGGCGCGGGAAAACGCGGGAGTTCGCGGAAGGCGCGGCGCTCCTCGGCGCCGTGCACGCCGGTACGACCGGCATCGAGCAGCAGCACCACCCGCCAGGTGTCGGGGAAGGGCAGCCGCGCGATCACCGGCGGCGGCGCCTCGCTGTCGTCGCGGCCGCCATCGACGATCAGGCCGCCAGTGACGAAGGCGGCAAGGCCCACGCCGGAGCGGTTGCCGCGGTCGAGGACGTCCGCGAAGGCAGCCGGCGCGAAGGGCGCGCCGTGGAGCGCGGCCAGGGCTGCCGCGACCGAGAGGGCGAGCTGCGTGCCGGAGCCGAAGCCCGCATGGGCCGGGATGAGGTCGGCGAGGTGGAACGCCCCCGTCTCTGGCACACCGAGATGGCGGGCCGCGAGGGCCGCGTAGCCGCGCACCCGCTCGCACTCGGCGGCGAGGCCGGGAATCTCGGACCCGGTAACGGTCAAGGTGTCGGCGCGGGTGGCGGTGAGGTCGATTCCGGGCGCGTCGAGCCCGAGGCCGATGCTGCCGAAGCGCCGGCCGAGCCCGCCATGCAGGTCGAGGAAGCCGAAATGCAGCCGGGCCGGCGCGCGCACCCGCACCGTTGCTCGCGCCGTTCCCACCTCGTGCGCCAAACCGGCCTCGCTTCCTGCCCCGGATTCCCCGGCTCCCCGTGGGGCCGTCTCATCCTGAAGGGCCGGACTGTCCCACACCGCCCGCCGGCTGGGCAACTCGGGATCGGCGGATATGTGCCCGCCGGCCGTGCGCGAAGCCGGACTTTCGGGGGACTTGCCTGCCCGGGCGCCCGGATGCGACCGTTCCCGATGCACCGGCGAGTTGCGGGGCGAGCGGCAGGGGTTGAGCGAGGGCGGATGACAGCCTGGATCAATGGGCAGGCAGTGGTGCGGGACGAGGCGGTGGCTGCCGCCGCCGCCCTGCTGGCGGGCGCGCGAAGCCCGGTCTTCGCCGGGCTCTGCGCCGAGACGGCAGCCGTGCAGGCGGCGTTCGACCTCGCCCGCGTGATCGGCGCCTCGCTCGATCCCGTCGCAGGATCCTCGCTCTACGCCGATCTCGGGGCGCTGGCCTCCGGCGGCGCGATGACGACCACCCCGGCCGAGGCGCGCGGGCGGGCCGATCTGGTGCTGGCGCTCGGCGCCGCGCCCTGGGCCTCCGATATCGTGACCGAACTGGCGGCGGAAGGTCCGGTGCGTGGCCGCGCCGCCGGGCGGTCCCGCACGCTCCTCGCCCTCGGGGGGGGCGGGGACGGAGCCGTGCAGCACATCGCCTATCCGGCCGGCGAGGCCGGGCTCGCGGCGGCGATCGGCCTTCTGCGCGGCCTCGTCGCCGGCCGCATCGCCGGTCCTCACCCCCTCGCCGACCTTGCGGCGCGCCTGCGCGAGGCGCTCTACGGCGTGGTTCTCTACGACCCCGCCGAGATCGGCGCCCTCGGGGCCGAGATGCTGAACGGCCTCGTCAAGGACCTGAACGAGACCACCCGCTGCTTCGCCCTGCCCCTCGGCGACCCCTACCAGGGCCGGGCCGTCGCCCAGGTCGCGGCCTGGAGCACCGGCCAGGGTCCGCGGGTCGGCTACGGCCGCGGCCACCCTGAGCACGATCCCTGGCGCTTCGATGCGGAGCGCCAGGCCGCCGCCGGCGAGGTCGACGCCGCCCTCTGGCTCGCCTCCCTGCCGGCTCCTCTGCCCACCTGGATCCGCACCGTCCCGACCGTGGCGCTCCTCGGCGAACCGAAGGGAGACGAGGCCCGGGTGGTGATCGGCGTCGGCGTGCCGGGCGAGGCCCTGGGCGCCGCCCTCTGGCACCCGCGCCGCGCCGCGATCGCCTGGCAGGAGCCCCGGCAAGAACCCCGACAAGAACCCCAGCAAGATCCCCAGCGGGAACCCGGTTCACCGCTGCCGGGGATAAGTCCCGCCGCCGCGATCCTCGCCGAGCTCCAGGCCCGGCTCGCTGCTTCTCCTGCCCCGCACCCGGAGCGCGCCTCATGCTGACCCGCATCGCCGGCGGCCGGGTGATCGATCCGACCGCCTCGCGTGACGCCATCGGTGACGTCTGGGTCGAGGACGGCCGGGTCGTCGCCCCCTCCGACCGCGCCCCCGACCGCACCATCGACGCCGCCGGCTGCGTCGTCATGGCGGGCGGCGTCGAGGTCCATTCGCACATCGCCGGCGGCAACGTGGTGCTGGCGCGCCTGCTGCTGCCGGAGCTGGGCGTCTCCGAGCCCGACGCGCCGAACCCGCACGGCTCCGGCCGCGACGTCGGAATGCTCTACGCCCGGATGGGCTACACCACCGCGGTCGAGCCGGCGATGCCGCCTGTCAACGCGCTGGCGACCCAGCTCGAACTCGCCGAGATCCCGCTCCTCGACCGGGGCGGCTTGTGCGTGATGGGCAACGACGACCACCTGCTCCAGCTCTTGCGCGATCGGGCGGGCGCGAACGCGGTGCGCGACCTCGTCGCCCTCAACGTCGCGACCTCGCGGGCGCTCGGCGTCAAGGTGATCAATGCCGGCGGCGCCGACGCCTTCAAGGACGGGGCGGTGCGCTTCTCCCTCGACGACGAGGTGCCGGCCTACGGGCTGACCTCTCGGACGATCCTCAACGGGCTCCTCGACGCCGTCGAGGCGCTCAAGGTGCCCCACCCGCTCCACGTCCATTGCAGCAACCTCGGCCTGCCGGGGGCCGATGACAGCCTGATCGAGACCCTGGCGGCGGCGGAAGGGCGGCGCATTCATTTCGCCCACGCGCAGTTCTACGCCTACGCCGCCGTCGACAAGGACAATCCGCTGACCGGCGGCTTCGCGTCCGCCGCGCCGCGCATCGCCGAGGCCTTGAGCCGCCACCCCAACGCCACCCTCGATATCGGCCAGGTGGTGTTCGGCCAGACCGCGACGATCTCCCTCGACATCCTGCGCCAGTTCTCCGGCCGCAAGGCGGCGAGCCCGCGCAAATGGATCGTCAATGCGGGCGACGCCGAGGGCGGCGGCATCGTGCCGTTCCGCTACCGCGACCGCGGCCCGACCTCCTCGCTGCAATTCGCCATCGGGCTCGAGCTGATGCTGCTCTCGCCCGACCCGGAGCGCACCATCCTGACCACCGACCACCCCAATGGCGGACCGTTCACCGCCTATCCGCGCATCCTCCACCTCCTGATGGACAAGGAGGCCCGCGACCGGGAGCTCGCCGCCCACCCGAAGGTCGCGGCCGAGCGGTCGAGCCTCTCAGGCCTCGAGCGCGAATACACCCTCACCGAGGTGGCGCAGCTCACCCGCTCCGGCCCGGCCAAGCTCTTAGGGCTCACCGATCGCGGTCACCTGCGTCCCGGGGCCAGGGCCGACATCGCGGTCTACCGCGACCAGCCGGACCGGACCGCGATGTTTTCCCGCGCCCACCGGGTGCTCAAGGACGGGGCGGTGATCGTCGAGGACGGCGAGATCGTCGCCTGGGCCCGCGGTCGCACGCTGTCCCTCTCCGTCGAGGCTGATGCCGGCATGGCGCGGCGGACCGACGCGTACCTCCAGGGCCGCTTCGGCGCCGGGCTGTCGAGCTTCACCGTGCCGGACGCGGCCTTTCCCGGCCGTGACGTCTTCGAGGCGGTGTCATGCCGGACTTGATTCTCCACGGCATCCGGGTCGAGGACACCTTCGCGGAGGCGTTCGACATGGCGGCCACCGCCCTGGTGCTCACCGCCGAGACGCCCGAATGGGCGTTGATCGCCGCGACCACCATGACGGGCTTCGCCACCTCGGTGATCGGCTGCGGCGCCGAGGCCGGCATCGACGCCGTGCTCTCCCCCGACGAGACCCCGGACGGTCGCCCCGGCGTGCGGGTGCTGCTGTTCGGCTTCGATGCCGGCGGCCTCAAGGACCAGCTCCTGCGCCGGGTCGGGCAATGCGTGCTCACCTCGCCGGGCAGCGCGGTCTTCGCCGGGATTGCCTGGGACGATCCCAATGTCGGCAAGGCGCTGAAGCTCGGCGGCGCCATCCGCTACTTCGGCGACGGCTTCGCCACCGCCAAGCGGGTCGCCGGCCGGCGCTACTGGCGCACGCCGGTGATGGACGGCGAGTTCCTGTGCGAGCATTCCGTGCCGACGGTCGGCGGCGCGGTCGGCGGCGGCAACCTGCTGTTTCTCGGCCGGCGCTTCGCAGAGACCCTGCGGGTGGCCGAGATCGCGGTCGCGGCGGCGCGAGCCGTGCCGGACGCGATCCTGCCCTTCCCGGGCGGCGTGGTGCGCTCCGGCTCCAAGGTCGGGGCGCGCACCAAGGGCATGATGGCCTCGACCAACGACGCCTATTGCCCGACCCTGAAGGGCCGCGCCGGCTCGGCCCTGCCGCCGGAGGTCGACGTGGTGCTGGAGATCGTCATCGACGGGCTCTCGGCGGGAAGCGTGGCGGCGGCGATGCGGGCGGCGCTCCACGCCTCGACCAAGGCGGGCGGCGAACTCGGCCTCGTCGCGGTCACGGCGGGCAATTACGGCGGCAATCTCGGCCGCCACCACTTCCACCTCCGCGATCTCATCGGGGAGGCCGCATGAGCACCCTCACCTTGCGCGAGGCGCCGCCGGAGCGCCTGGACCTTACCGGTCTCGACCCCGCGCGGCTCGCCGGCCTGTCGGAGGCCGAGGCCGCCCGCTTGGCCGTCGGCACCAGCCGCCGCGGCTTGACCCTCGGCGACTGCTTCGCGATCAGCCTTGACGGATCGGACTGCTTACGGATCCTCGGCGCCACCGACCGCCTGGACCGGGTCGGGGCCGGCCTCGCCGCCGGGCGGATCGTGGTCGAGGGCGATGTCGGCCAGCGACTCGGCGCCGGCATGCGAGGGGGCACCCTCACCGTCAGCGGCTCCGCCGGCCCCTTCGCCGGCACGGCGGCCACGGGCGGCACGATCCGCATCGCGGGCGACGCCGCCGGGAGCGCCGGCGGCGCGGTCCACGGCGCGGCGGCCGGGCTCGACGGCGCGACGCTGGTGATCGGAGGAAGCGCGGGCGACCGCCTCGGCGACCGGATGCGCGCCGGCTTGATCGTGGCGAAGCGCGCCGGGGTGCATGCCGGCGCCCGGATGATCGCCGGCACGATCGTGGCGGACGAGATCGGCGATTATCCCGGCTACGGCATGCGCCGCGGCACCCTGGTCGCCGCCCGCCACGGCGCCCTGCTGCCGACCTTCGTGGAGACGGGACGGCAGGATCTCGTGGTGCTGCGGCTGCTGGCGAAATCGCTGCAGGCCCTGGCGCCGGAAGCGGCGGCGCTCCTGCGGGCGCCGTTGCGCCGGTATTCGGGCGACCTCGCGACCCTGGGCAAGGGGGAGCTGTTCGCGCCGGTGGGGTGAGCGCCGGTCGACGGCCGGCACGGCAACTGCGAAAACGTCTCCACCTCACAGAGCCGTCCCGGGGCTCGCCGAAGGCGAGAGCCCGGGCTCCAGAGCCGCAGGTGGTTCTCCACGGAAAGAGACGCGTCTCGCCTCCTCCCGAGACGCCTGAGTGTCTTGATCCCGGGCTCCCTGCGCGGCCCCGGGATGACGCGGAGGGTCCTAAAGACGTCGCCGAGGGATCCGCCGGCTCACAACCGCTCCTGAATCTTCCTCGCGATCGTCCCCAGCCGCTGCTCCAGCAGGGTCGGCACTTCGCAGACATAGGTCAGCGATTGGCTGCGCTCCTGAAAGATGCGCTTGTCCCAGTTGAAGCGGGTCTCCAGCTCGGCGAGCTCCTTGGTGTCGGGCACGTCCGGCGCGGTCTTCACCTCGCTGATCCGGCCGGCTTCGTCGCGGATGCGCTCGGCCATCACCCGCTGGCCGCGGGCGTAGCGGCCGATGCCGGCCACGACCTTGTCGCGCTCGCCGTTCAGCACCTCGAACACCCCGGCGAAGACCCGGGTCAGGCGGAGTGCCTTCTGGTCCGCCGGGAGCTTCGCCACGAAGCCATTGAGGAGGCCGTCGACCTCCTCCACCGGCAGCCGGCGCGAGGCGATCTTCTGCGCGAGCAGGGCCGCCTCGGTGTCGTTGCCCCAGTCCGTGAGCGCCTGGCTCGGGTCGGGCCCGGTCCAGACCGCGCCGGGGCCTAGCGTCGAGACCTTGCGCTGGGCACAGGGCCAGTCGGGATCGGCCTTCGGTTGCGCAAGCGCCGGGGCGGCGGAGAGGATCAGGAGCGTGGCGAGGGCGGTGCGGAGCATCGTGGGCATCTCTGGTTGAAGGGCGGTCAGCCCGCCTCCCCGGCCGGGCCGCCGCGCCGGGCGAGCAACCCGCGGCCGGGATCGTAGGCGGCCACCGCCATGACGAAGAACGCGATCCCGGTCCCGACCACGACCGCGCAGGAGACCGGGTTGAAGGCGCCGTAGAGGGCAAAGCGCACCAGCTCGACGGCGTGGGTGAAGGGATTGATCTGGCAGATCCAGTACAGCGTCGCGCTCGACTCGTTGACCCGCCAGAGCGGGTAGAGCGCCGAGGAGGCGAAGAACATCGGGAAGATCACGAAGTTCATCACGCTGGCGAAGTTCTCGAGCTGGCGCACGAGCGACGACAGGAACAGCCCGATCGCCCCCAGCATCAGCCCCGAGGCCAGGAAGGCCGGCAGGGCCAGGAGATAGCCGGCCCACGGGATGTCGGTCTCGAAGAAGCTCGCGATGGCGAGGAACACGTAGGCCTGGATCAGCGACACGATCACGCCGGCGATGAGCTTGGCGAGGAGCAGGCTCCAGCGAGGATAGGGGCTGGTGAGCAGTACCCGCATCGAGCCGACCTCGCGGTCGTAGACCATCGACAGCGAGGATTGCATGCCATTGAACAGCTGGATCATCACCGCGAGGCCCGGCACGACGTAGACCTCGTAGAGCACGTAGGTCTCGTAAGGCGGCGTGATCGACAGGCCCAGCGTGTTGCGGAACCCCGCCGCGAAGATGAACAGCCACACCAGCGGCCGAACCAGGGCGGAGAAGAACCGCTCCTTCTGGTTGAAGAAGCGGAGCAGCTCCCGGCGCACGATGCCGGCCAGCGCGATGAGGTAGCCGCCGGCATCGAGCCGGCCGCGCACCGGGGTGAGGACCGTCCCTGCGCTCATGCCACTCTCCTGGGGCCATCCGGCCCGCGCTCGGCGGTCATCTGGCGGAACGCCGTCTCGAGGGAGCCCGTCGGTTCGCTCAACGCCCCGGCGAGGCCGCGGGCGACGATGCGGCCGCGATGCAGCACCACCACCCGGTCGTCAGGCGCGATCTCGTCGAAGATGTGGGTGGCCCAGAGCACCGACAGCCCCTCCTCCCGCACCAGCGCCCGCACGATGGCGACGATGTCGGCGCGGGATTCGAGGTCGAGGCCGACGGTGGGCTCGTCGAGGAGCAGGAGGTCGGGCGCGTGGATCAGCGCCCGGGCGATCTCGATCCGCCGCGATTGCCCCCCCGAGAGGGTGCGGATCTTGTCGTCTCGGCGCTCGACGAGGCCGATGCGGGTCAGAAGCGTCTCGATCCGCGCCAGCGCCGCCTTGCGGGGGATGCCGTGGAGCGCGGCGTGGTAGAGCAGGTTCTGGCGCACCGTCAGGTCGGTGTCGAGGGTGCGGGCCTGGAACACCACCCCGAGGCGGGCGAGCGCCCGCGAGGGCTCGCGGTCGAGGTCGTGCCCGAGCAGCGAGACCCGGCCGGCCTGGCTGGCATAGAGCCGCGTCACCACCGAGAACAGGGTGGTCTTGCCCGCCCCGTTCGGCCCGAGCAGAGCCACGAATGCCGCCCGCGGCACCTCGAACGACACGTCGTCGAGCGCGGTGCGGGCGCCGAAGCGGTGGCTCACCCCCTCGACCGCGAGGGCCGCGCTCATCGGCCCATGGCCTTGCGGGCGTCGCGCACCGCGTCGAGGCACTCGTCGTACTCCTTCTCGCCGAGTTCCCGCTCGGCGATCCGCAATTCCTTCCTGAGGGTGCTGGCGACGGGCTCGGAGGGGGACTTCGCCAGCTCCGCCTTGATCGTCGCGATGCCGTCCCGGCACGCGGCCGCGTCGTCGGCGCGAGCGGGCAAAGCCGTCAGCAGGAGCAGGGCGGCGAGACGCAGGCGCATCCGGGGTTCCTCCGATCGTCGTTGCGGCCGATGTAGGCCGGGTTGCTGCGGCCCGCAAACCCTTGTCACTTCACGATGAAGCGCCCGGTCATGCCCCGGCTCTCCAACCCCTGCACCGACCACGGGAACTCGCCGGCCCGCACCGTCACGAACTCCACCGCGATCGTCCCCTGGTCGTCGAATTCGAGGTGGTGCGGCGGCCCGGCCATGTGCACCTCCAGGTGGTTGATGACGATCTGGTTCATCCACACGCCGCGGAAGAACTCGCTGGCGAAGAACTTGTACTCCTTCTGCCCCTTGGCGGTGATGCGCAGGCGGTAGGACTTGCCGGCCTCCATCTCGATGTCCTTCACCGGCACCGCGTAGTCGTTGTCCTCGGCGCCGAGGACCAGGTCGGGCAGGTCGGTGCGTCCCCTGGTGAGGTCGCCGGCGAAAGCGTGGGGGCCGAGGAGGCTGGCGGCCAGGGCGACGGCAGTGAGAAGGGCGCGCATGGGCTATCCGGGTGGGAGGTCAATCGCCTCCCCTCCCCACAAGGGGGGTGGGGAAGGTGCTTACTGCGGCGAGACCGCGACGCCCCACGGGAGCAGGCCGACCGGGATGCTCTTCGTCACCCTCGAGGCCTCGACATCGATCACCGAAACGTCGTTCGAGGTGCCGTTGGTGGTGAAGAGCAGCTTCTGGTCGGGCGTGAAGGCGAGCTGCCACACCCGCTGGCCGACCGGCAGGTATTTCTGCACCTCGTAGGTCTTGGCATCGACCACCGCGACCCGGTTGGCCGGGCCCAAGGCGACGAAGGCCTTGGTCCCGTCCTTGGTCAGGCGGACGCCGACCGGCTGGATCTGCTCGTCGGTGACGCCCGGGATCTTGAAGGTGATCTTCTTGACCACCTTGCGGGTCTCGACGTCGATCACCGAGACAGTGCCGCCGACCTCGGCCGAGACCCACAGCCACTTGCCGTCCTGGCTGAACTCGGCGAAGCGGGGGCGGGCATCGACCAGCACGTTGTCGATCACCTGGAAGGTCTTGGTGTCGATGAAGTGGGCCATGTTGGTGGTCTCGGAGGTGTTGACCAGGATCGACCCGTCCGGGCTCAACCCCATCCCCTCCGGCTCGACGCCGACCGGCACCTCGGCCACCACCTTGTTCTTCTCGATGTCGAGCACCGTGACCTGGCTGTCGTCCTCGTTGGCGACGTAGAGCGGGTTGCCGGAGGGATGCGCGATGAACTGCTCCGGATCCGGCCCCGAGCGCAGGGAGCGCACGATCTTGCCGGTCCGGGTGTCGAGCACGTCGATGCGGTCGTCGTCGCTGGCGCAGACGTAGAGCAGGCTCCCGTCCTTCCCCACCGTGATCCCCCGCGGCCGCCGCCCGACGGGCCAGGTCGCCGTGACCTTCAGCGTGTCGACGTCGATGACGCTGACCGAGTTGCCCTTCTCGTTGCTGACATAGACGGTGGTGGCGTGGGCGGGAACAGCAGCGGCGAGTGCGGCCGCGACGAGTGCGGCTTGCGCCGGCCTGATCCGGTGACGGCTCATTCGTCCTCCCTCCGGCCGCGCTCTGCGCGCGTTCCGTTCGTGATCTTAACTGGCCCGCCGCGACGCCGCGGGCGAGACCGACTTATGGCCGGGTCACGATTTCGGCAGCTTGCACTGCGTCTCTGGCAGGTCGATCCCCAGCGTATCGAGCGGCGTGCGCTGGTGCAGGTAGCCCTGCTCCGGCGCCACCGCCACCAGGGCCTGGGGCTGCACCAGGAGCAGCGGCTGGCGCAGCTGGTGGTCCCAGGGGCGGAAGCTCAGGGCCACACCCTTGTAGCCGGGCAGGGTGAAGCCCGGATCGGCGATGGCGGTCGCGAGCGCGGCCGGGTCGGTGGTCTTCTTCTGGAACGCGGCCTCGCCCACCGCCCGCACCGACGCCCAGACCTGATAGTCGAGGGGGCGCATCAGCCGGCCGGCGAGGCGGCGGAAACGGTTCTGGGCCTGGGCGGCACCCCAGACCTCCAGGGTCGGATGCCAGGTGGTCGGGATCAGCCCCTGCGTGCCGACGACCGGCCGCGGATCGACGGTGTGGAACGGCACGTAGTCGCCGAAGTCGCCGGCCTCGTCCGCCACCACCGCGACGTCGTAGTCGAGGCCGCGGGTGAAGACGAGGGCCTCGGCCCGGGTCGGCGTATCGCCTCGTGCGCGCGCCAGCGGCCCGAAGGTCCAGGGCCGCTCCGCGCTGATCTGGAGCCCGAACTTCTTGGCCGAGCGCTTCATCGCCTCGGCCCACAGCTTGTCGCCGTCCTGCGGGCCGGTGATCAGGAAGAGCTTGCGCCAGCGCATGAAGGCGAGGAACTGCGCCAGGGCGTCGGTCTGCATCGCCCGGCTCGGGGCGACGTGGAACACGTCGGCTCGGCAATCGGCGCCGCGCAGGCGGTCGTCGGGGGCGGCGGCGTTGAACAGAACGACGCCCGAGCCTTTCAGCGCGTCGGCCACCGCCAGCACCTCGTCGGCGGGGAGCGCGAGCACGATGAAGCGCAGGCCCTTCTCGGCGAGATTGCGGGCGGCCTCCACCGGGCTCTGCGGCGGCGGTTCGCCGGGAGCGGCAATGCCCAGCGCCACCGCGTCGAGGGCGTAGCTCTGGCGCACGAAGCGGCCGGTGGTGGTGTTGTCCTGGATGGCGAGCTTCGCGCCGGCCAGTCCCTCGTCCTCGGGGGCCGCCTGCGCGTCGTAGGATGAGGCGGCCGGGGCCGGCCGGTAGATCAGGCCGATGCGGATCTCCGACGCCTGCGGGGTGGCCGCGGGCGGCGGGACCGGCGCCTGCGCGAGAGCGGCCGGTGCCGCCAGACCGGCGAGGAGCCCGAGGGAGACGAGGGTGGCCTTGCGGAACTGTGCCATGCGGGCGGCACGCTACCAGGGTTTCTCCCGCGGCCTCAACGCCTCTTCGATGAGGATTCCGTAAGAGGGCAAGTCGGCCCCCACCAGCCCTCACCCGAAAGTCCGAAGACGGTCCCTCCGCGAGCGCGTTGCGCCTCCCCGCGCCGTCATGCGAGGGTCGGGCGATGCTGTCGTTTCGCGCCCTCTCCGCCCTCGCGGCCCTGCTCGTCAGCCTACCGGCCGCCGCCGCGCAAAGTCCGGCGGCGGTGTTCGGGATCGAGCTGGCCGAGCCTGGCACGATCGGGCCGCGGCCGGTGAAGCCGGAGGATGCTCGGCGCTTGGGCCTTGCCAGCGAGGCCTTGCGCCGGGAGGTGGCGGGTCGCGGGCTCGAGCCGGTGGATCTCACGCCGCAGGCCGCCGCGATCCGGCGCGACGCGCCGTTCTACAAGTGCGAGGGCTGTGCCGAGAAGATCGCCCAGGCGGCAGGGGCGGCCTACGTCGTCTACGGCTACGTCCAGCGCAGTGCCCCTCAGGTTCTCAACCTCACCGTCACCATCACGGAGGCCGGGAGCGGCAAGGTGCTGCGCGGCGGCCAGGTGGTGATTCAGGGCGACACCGACGAGACCTGGCTCCACGGCGTGCGCTCGCTGGTGAAGAACCGCCTCTTCGCCGAGCCGCTGCCGAACCGGTCCTGATCCCCGTGCCCGATCCGTCTTCACCCCGTGTCCGTCTCCTCGTCAGCGTGCGCGATGCCGCCGAGGCGGCGCTCGCCCGCGATCACGGCGCCGACCTGATCGATGCCAAGGATCCCGACCGCGGTGCCCTCGGGGCGCTTCTTCCCGAGACCGTGCGGGCGATTGTGGCGGCCTCCGGCGACAGGCTGACGAGTGCGGTGGCGGGGGAGCCGCAGGACGGCGCGCAAGCCACCGCCTGCCTGGCTGCGCTCGCCGGGACGGGGGTGCGCTACCTCAAGATCGCCTGGGCACCGGGGCGCGAGGTCGCGGGATTGACCCTGCCCGCCGGCATCCCGGTGATCGCCGTCCTCTTCGCCGAGGACGGACCGGAGGGCGCCGACGTGCCGGCGCTCGCCGAAGCCGGCTTCTCGGGCGCGATGATCGACACGAGGGGCAAGGACGGGCGGCGGCTCACCGACCACGTCGCCCTCCCGCGCCTCGCCGCCTTCGTGGCGGCGTGCCGGTCGCACGGCCTGCTCTCCGGCCTCGCCGGCTCGCTCACCCTCGACGACATCCCGGTGCTGGCGGCGCTCGGGCCGGGCTATCTCGGCTTTCGCGGCGGGTTGTGCGCGGCGGCCGACCGGAAGGGCCGCCTTGACCCGGCGCGGATCGCGGAAGGAGCGCGACGCCTCGCCGCGGTCGTGCCCCGCTCCGAGGCGGCCTAGGTGTGTCCACGCACGGGACACGGACCATGAGGCAGTCACTCAGCGTCGTGAAGGTCGGCGGCAGCCTCGTGGCCGATCGGGCCCGGCTGTGCCGGCTGCTCGGCGCCCTCGCGGATGGGGCCGAGGGACCGGTGGCGATCGTGCCGGGCGGCGGGGCCCTGGCCGATGCGGTGCGGGCGACGCAAGGAGCCCTCGGCTTCCCCGATCCCCTCGCCCATCGGCTGGCGCTCGATGCCATGGCGGGCATGGCCCGGATCTTCGCCGCCCTGGAGCCGCGCCTCGCGGTGACGCAGGATCCCGGCGAGGGCCTCGCCGCCGGCCGCGTGCCGGTCTGGGATCCGTCGGCGCTCGAGGTCGGCTATCCGGAGATCCCGGAGAACTGGAGCGTCTCCTCGGACAGCCTGGCGCTCTGGCTCGCCACCCGCCTCGGCGCAGGAACCTGCCTGCTGGTGAAATCCGCCGATCCGTCGCCCGGCGCCGGGCCGGCGGAGCTTGCCCGCGCCGGGCTGGTCGATGCCGCGTTCGAAGGGTTCGCGGCCCGCTTCCCCGGCCGGATCGTGCTGCGGTCCCTCAGCGGCGACCGGCTGTGCCGTGAGGCGGTCGCGGAGTGCGCCGCGTGAGGGAGCACCTCGTCTTCGTCACCGGGCGCCTCGCCAAGGCGCGGCTGGAGAAGATCGCGGCGGGTTTGCCGCCGGAGCGCTTCGCCTGGACCATCGCGGATGCCGGCGTGAAGGTCGCGGCGCTGATGACGGAGGAGATCATCCGCCGCCGGGTCACGATGCCGGAGGGCGCGACGCGGATCATCCTGCCCGGGCGCTGCCGGGCCGACGTCGCGGCGCTCGCGGCGCATTTCGGCCTGCCGGTGGAGCGCGGGCCGGACGAGATCGTCGACCTGCCGGTCTTCCTCGGGCTCGCCGGGCGGACGGTGGATCTGTCGCGCCACGACGTGCGCATCTTCTCCGAGATCGTCGACGCGCCGCGGCTCTCGCCGGAGGAAATCCTCGTCCGGGCCAAGGACCTCGCCCGGCGCGGGGCCGACGTGATCGACCTCGGCGGGCTGCCGGACACCCCCTTCCCGCACCTCGCCGACAGCGTGCGGCTGCTGAAGTCCGAGGGTTTGGCGGTCAGCGTCGATTCGTTCTCGACCGACGAGCTGCGGCAGGGTGCGGCGGCGGGGGCCGATTTCCTGCTCAGCCTCAACGAGGACACCCTCGATCTCGCCTTCGAGACCGAGGCGGTGCCGGTGCTGGTGCCGGTGCGCCCCGACGACCTGCCCTCCCTCGACCGGGCGATCGAGCGGATGCAGCGTGCGGGCCGCCCCTTCATCGCCGATCCGATCCTCGAGCCGATCCATTTCGGCTTCGCCGCCTCCCTGGTGCGCTACCACGAGACGCGCCGCCGCCACCCCGACATCGCCATGATGATGGGCACCGGCAACCTGACCGAGCTCACCGAGGCCGACAGCCTCGGGGTGACGGCGCTCCTGATGGGGGTGTGCTCGGAACTGTCGATCGGCAACGTGCTGATCGTGCAGGTCTCGAACCACACCCGCCGCACGGTCGAGGAGCACGATGCCGCCCGCCGGGTGATGTACGCCGCGAAGGCCGACGCCGCGCTCCCCAAAGGCTATGGCCGGGCGCTGCTGGCGCTCCACGACAAGCGTCCCTACACCCAGACGTCGGACGAGATCGCGGCCCTCGCCGCCGAGGTGCGCGACCCCAATTACCGCGTGGCGGTCGCGGAGGACGGGGTGCACATCTACAATCGCGACATCCACAAGGTGGGGCGCGACGCGATGGCGTTCTTCCCCGATCTCCGCGTCGAGGCTGACGGCGCCCACGCCTTCTATCTCGGCGGCGAGCTGACCAAGGCCGAGCTGGCCTGGCGGCTCGGCAAGCGCTACGTGCAGGACGAGGCGCTGGACTGGGGCTGCGCCATGGATGCGGAGGTCGAGGACACCACCCGCTTCAAGGCCCCGGGCCATACGCGCCACAGCGGGAAACCCTAGAGCCGTGCCGCTGATCCTCGAGACCATCGTGACGACGGTCGCGGCCGACGGGGCCGTGCATCTGGTGCCGTTCGGGCTGATCCAGGACGGCGAGGATTTCTGGGTGGCCCCCTTCCGGCCCTCGCCGACCATCGCCAACCTGGAGGCCGTGCCGTTCTTCGCCGCCGCCGTGCCCGCCGACATCCGGGTGATCGCCGGCTGCGTCACCGGCCGGCGCGACTGGGCGACCGTGCCGTGCCGCGCCATCCCGGTGCCGCGTCTGGCCGAGGCCTACGGTCACATGGAATTGCAGGTGGTGGAGGTGCGCGACGATCCCGTCCGGCCGCGCTTCCGCGGTCGGGTGATGCAGGCCCACGCGCACCGGCCGTTCCTCGGACACAACCGGGCGGTCAACGCGGTGCTGGAGGCGGCGATCCTGTCGACGCGCCTGCACATGCTGAACCCCGAGACCGTGCTGGCCGAGCTGCACCACCACCGCATCGCCGTCGAGAAGACGGCCGGGCCCGCCGAGCGCGAGGCCTGGAACTGGATCGCCGCGAAGGTCGTGGCCGCCCTGCCGCAGGCGGCCGCCGCGTCCCTCGTGGTCGATGACGCGTGAGACGTCATGTTGAGAGGAGACACCCGATGAAGCGCATCCTCGCGGCCGCCCTCGTCGCCGCCTTCGCGGCGGCGCCCGCCCAGGCCCACGGCCCGACCCGCAAGAAGGTCGAGGAGAAGGTCACGATCAATGCCACCCCGGACAAGGTCTGGGCAGTGGTCGGCAACTTCCAGGACATGAGCTGGCTGCCGCCGGTCGAGAAGACCGAGGGCAAGGGCGGCAACGAGGTCAAGGCCACCCGCATTCTCACCCTGAAGGGCGGTGCCACCGTCGACGAGGAACTCTACAAGTACTCGGCCGAGCAGAAGAGCCTGTCGTACCGGATCAACAAGGTCGACGTGAAAGTCCTGCCGGTCAACAACTACTCCTCGACGATCAAGGTCGAGCCGGCCGACGGTGGCAAGGCATCGGAGGTGGTGTGGGACGGCGCCTTCTATCGCGGCTACATGAACAACGATCCGCCGCCCGAGCTGAGCGACGAGGCGGCGATCAAGGCGGTCAAGGCGCTCTATCGCGGCGGCCTCGACAACCTGAAGGCGAAGATCGAGAAGGGCAACTCGTGAGAGCCGCCCGGCGTCTCGCCGGGCTCTGCCTGCTTGCCGGGCTCTGCCCGGTGGTCGGGATCGGCCTCGCGCCGGTCCCCTCGCGGGCGGCGGAGGCGTTTCTCACCGCGCAGAATGCCGACGCGGTCGACGTCGTCGATCTCGATGGCCGAAAGGTCGTGGCGACGATTCCGGTGCCGGGCGCGCCGGCCGGCATCGCCCTGTCGCCAGACCGATCCGCCGTCTACGTCACCGCGCCGGAGGGCAAGGCGCTCGTGGTGATCGACGCCTCCGCGCGGCGGGTCGCCCGGACGGTGCCGCTCGGCGGCGGGCCCCTTGGCATCGGGGTGAGCCCGGTGAGCGGCGCGGTCTATGTCGCCGACTGGTACGCCAAGCGGCTGTGGGAGGTCGATCCGAAGAGTTTCGCGGTCGTGGCCGAGATCCCAGTCGGCACCTCGCCGTCGGGCATCGCGGTGACGCCGGACGGACGCTTCCTCTTGGCGGCGGATCGGGACGACGACGCCCTGTCGCTGGTCGATACCGCGACGCGGCAGCGGGTCGCGGCGATCCCGGTCGGCACGCGGCCGTTCGGCGTCACGATCGACGCCGAGGGCAAGCGGGCCTATTCCGCCAATGTCGGCTCGAACGACGTCTCCGTCGTCGACATCGCGGCGCGCCGGGAGGTTGGCCGGGTCAAGGTCGGCGAGCGGCCCTACGCGGTGGCGCTTAGCATGGGTCGCGCCTTCGTCACCGATCAGTATGGCGGCACGGTCAGCACCTTCGACACCGCCACCCTGGCGCCGGGTCCCCGGCTCGATGTCGGCGAGTACCCCGAAGGCATCCAGGCGAGCCCGGACGGCAGGACGATCTACGTGGCGAACTGGGAATCGAACACCCTCACGGTGATCGATGCCGCGGCCCTGACAGTGACCGGGACGGTGAAGACCTCGGACGGACCGCGGGCCTTTGGGCAGTTCCTGCGCTGAGGCGCTGCGGGGCGACCCGCTCCCGGATCGGCACCGAGGGATAGTTCGATGCGAACGGGTTGGTCACCAACCCGCTCTCGGCTCGCGCTGGTGCGGCGAGGAGCAGCAGGAGGGCCGCGAGCCTCAGCCGCATCAGGGCCAAGTGAGTCGGAGTCACGAGAATCAGAGCCCTGCCGCCTTGCGCAGGGCGGCGTTGATGCGCTCCTGCCAGCCCGGCCCCTCCTCCTGGAAATGGTCGAGCACGTCGCGGTCGAGGCGGAGGGACACGGTCTCGCGCAGGCCCGGCACGGCGGGCTTCGCGGCGGCCTTCCCGGGCGCCGGGGCCTCCGGCACTTTGCGGGTCACGGCCCGGAACGCGGCCTCGGCGGCCTGCCGGGGATCGCCGCCGCGGCGGGAACGGTCTGATGTCATCGGGTCCTCCTGGGGATGGCCCTACCACGGCACAGACCATCACGAAACGAGGGCCGACAACGACGAAGGCCCGCCGGCGCACCGACGAGCCTTAAGGGGCAGGGTCCACGTTTCAGGGTGCGGGTGGTTTCGCACGGCACGATTGCGATGGCCGACTCGGCCCCGTACCGTATTCAGCCCGCCCTGAAGCCACTATCCCTGTCGATCGTAGTCCGGTGGAGTTTCCTGGTCACCGGCATCGGTATGTGTCGCGTGAGGGCTGCAACCTTGAGAATTCATGGCCACCTCCTCGAGTTCGACTCGACGAGGACTATGCTGCCCCTCCGCGGAGGGACGGTCAAGAGGGATTTGTAGCCGACTTTTTTCGACTGCCGCGCTGGAACAAAAACCTAAGGAGAGGTTAAGGGCTGACGTGCCGGGCCGTCCCGCTGGAGGGTCACGCCACATCGAAGGGTATGCGACGTCGGGGTCGTGGGGCGTCGAGGGTCACGCGACGTGCAGGATGGCGTCCTTTACCACCCGAGCGACGATGTCGCAGTTCAGGGCGCTCGCGGCGCAGTGGGTGACCTGCCGGTCGGAATGGTCGTGGTCGAGGCGCGGGTCGCAGGCGCTGGCCAGGAAGTAGCCCGAATCCGTGATGCTCATGACGTAGACGTCCGAGGCCTGGCCGGTATGCCGGTTGATCAGCATGAACTGGGTGTAGGCCTGCTCGAAATCGGGCCGGCCGCGCAAGGAAGGCCCGCGCTCGATCAGCACCCCGTGGGAGCTGAGCTGGCTGGCCGCCGCCGCCAGCACCTCGGCGGCGATGTCGCGCAGGAGCGCCACGCGCTGCGCGTCCTCGGCGGAGAGCGGCGCCTCGTCCTGAGGCTCGGGCGCCGAATAGGCCTCGCGGCGCCGCCGCTGCTCCTCGAAGAAGCTCCCGAAATCCGACAGCACCACGTCCGGGCACCGGGGAACCGCCCTGGTCTCCGTCATCGCACCGTGCTCCCTTCGTCTTCGGAGTCGTCCAACAACTCGGCTCAAGCTTAACTCGCGCCACCGCCCGGTAGATCCTGCTCGATCACGGACGAGGACACGGTTCTTGCGGTGACTTCCCCTCGGAGACGACTCCGGCGGACCTTCGGGGCCGCCGGCGACCACCGTGCGGCGGTCAGGGACGTGACGCAAGGGCCGCCGCCAGCAGCGCGCAGGCGGCATGGCCCGCACCGCCGACGAGGTCTGCCGCGACGGTCTGCTGCCAGACGAGGAAGCCGCCGCTGCCGAGATTGAGGATCGCCGACCGCCCGGCCCGGGCGCGGCCCTCCTCCACGACGACCGAGAGACGGAACATCTGCCGCTGCGACGGGACCGGCCCGGCGGAGCCCGGCAGCGAGCGGATCGCGGACGGGTTGACCCGCCGCACCAGGGCCGCGAGGTCGAAGCGGCCGCCCTCGTTGTAGACCGTCAGTGCCGGCCGCAGGCGGGCCGCCAGGGTGGGCGTCATCGAGGGCAGGCGGTCGATCTCGTCGATGCTGGCGAAGGGCGCGTTGCGCGGGCCCCAGGGCAGGCCCCGGGCGCGGTATTGCGGCAGTTCCGCGCCGCCATTCGGCTCCGGCGCGTCGTCCGGGTCACGGTAGTCGACGATCTCGGCGCCGAGCGCCAGCGCCTCCCGGTCCGGCAAGCCGAGGAGCCGGAAGGCCTCCTCCACCGCCGGGCGCGGCGTGGCGTTGAGGTCGATCAGGGTGCCCTGATCCTGGAGCGACACGAACGCCGTGCGCCCCGGTGCCAGCGGGCAGGCGGTCACGGTACCGTCCTGCGGCAGGCCGGTGCCGACCCGGCGATGGGTCCGCCCCAGATCGAGCTCGTAGGCGATCAGGCGGGCGATCCCGTCCGCCGCGCCCTGAAGCCGCACCACCTCGGTCCGGGCCTGGGCGAGACCGGTGGCGGAGCGGACCTGCAGGATCGCCGCCGCCAGGACCGCGCCGACGACGATGAAGATGGCCAGCACCGACAGGAGTACGAAGCCGGCCTCGCCCTCCCCGGACTGGCTCGGTGCGCTCACGGGCCGGCGTCGAGGGCGATCAGGAGGGGGGGCCATCGGCGGCTATCCGCGGGAGGAAAGGCGACCTGGATCTCGACCAGGAGCGGCGGCCGGTCCGGCCGCGACCAGGCCGGCAGCCAGAGCGGCCGGGCGCCATCGGCAGGGGCGCCGTAATACCGGAACCCGAGGCCGGCGATCCGCCCGAGGATCGCCTCCCTGCGCGTCGTCGCCGGCTGTCCCGGCAGCGCCTCCGCCTCGCTGCGGCTCTCCAGGAGATCGTCGGCGCCGCGCCCGCCGGGCACCCGGGTGAGTGTCACGGTGATTTCGGTCGGACGCTCGAGCGTCTGGTCGGGAGCGAGCGCCGCGACGAGCCCGTCCGGCCCGCCGCGCAGGGTCGGCCGCCGGCCGTCGGGGCGGCGCTGCGCCAGGCTGCCGAGGGTGCGCCGCAGGTGGTCGCGGACCGACTGCACCTCCTCGGCCCCCGCCGCCCGGGCCGCGGCGGCGGAGGCCCCGCCGGCGATCCGCACGGCGTTGAGCAGCAGCACCCCGATCAGCCCCGCCAGCGCGAGGCAGACCAGGGTCTCGACGAGGGTGAACCCGGCCTGCCGCGCGGTGGCGTCCGAGTCCCGGCTCATTCCTGCTTCCCCGGAATCAGCGTCGCGTAGAGCGGCACCGCCGAGGGGCCCGTCACCTGGACCTGCCAGAGCGGCGGCATGCGGCCGAGGCCGAGGGCCGGGCGCAGGTCGGTGACGGCGAGCGTCCAGGGCGTGCCGTCCGAGAACGCGCCCCGGACGAGGCCCGGCCGCAAAGGACCCTCGGCGAGGCGGCGCAGGACGATCCCCTCCGCTTCGTCGGCAGCGACGCGGCTTGCCTCGATGCGCCGGACTGCGACGGTCGCCGTGCCGGCGATCTGGAACGCCATGACGGTGGCGGCGGCGGCGATGCCGAACGCGACCAGCACCTCGACGGTGGTGAAGCCTTCCTCGTCGCACGGACCGGCGTGCCGCCACATCCGCCGCAGCCGTGTCGTGAGGGCCATCGTCATGGCCCATCCTCCCGGCGCACCCGTCCGGTGAGCGCGCTGACCGACAGAACTCGGCGCGTCCCGCCTCCGCCGAGCAGGATCCGCCCTCCGGTCGAGCTGCCGTCGGGCAGGAGCCGCACCTCGCCCGGCGTCGGTCGGCCGATCGGGCCGGGCTCGACCGCGACCGCGAGGCCGCCGACCGGGATCGGGGGCGCGCCTGGGCGGGAGCTGGTGAAGAGATGGCCCTGCGGCTCGAAGGCGAGGCGACCGGCCCGGCCGGAGCGGATCGCCTCGGCCCGCAGGCGCCCGATCTCGGCGGCGATGGTCTCGGAAGCGAGCAGGGTGCGCCGGTCGAGGGCACCGGGGCCGAGGGACTGGAACGCGACCCCGGCTGCGAGCGCCAGGATCGCCATCGTCACCAGCATCTCGACGAGGGTGAAGCCCTCTTGGTTGAAGCCCTCTTGGGTGACCTGGGCCAATCCATCTTGGGCCAATCCATCTTGGGCCAATTCCCCTCTGGTGAAACCCTCGTGCCCCCCATTCCCGCCCATCAGCCGGCCGGCCCGATCAGGAGGGCGGCGTGGAGGCCGAGCGCGAGGAACGGCCCGAACGGCAGGGCGGTCTCGCGCCCGATCGCCCGTCCGGCGAGCGCGAGCAGCCCGACCGCCGCCAGCGCCGACAGGCTTGCCGCGAGAACCAGCACCGGCAGGCCGGCGAGTCCCGTCCAGGCGGCGGCGGCGGCGATGAACTTCACGTCGCCGAGCCCGAGCCCGATCCGGCCGCTCGCCCGGGCATGCAGGGCGCGCACGGTCCGGAACAGCCCGTAGGCGAGTCCGGCCTGCGCGAGGCCGAGCCCGATCCCCTCGGCCCCGTCCCGCCAGCCGGCGACGGCGAGACCGAGGAGGAGCAGCGCGAGGTTGAGCGCATCCGGGATGATGCGGCGGTGCAGGTCGATCAGGCTCGCCGGCAGGGTCAGCGGCAGCGGCAGCAGGGCGGGCAGTAGGGCGCCGGCGAGGAAGGCGGCCGACATCAGGCGCGTCCAGCCCGGCTGGCCCGGGGGGGCGCCGGCGGGAGGGCGAGGATCCGGTCCGCGGGGATCCGCGCCGGGGCGACCGCGACGCGGCTCGCCGCCTCCGCTGTCGCGGGTGGCCGCGCGACGGGCGCCGGGATGGCCGGGCGCGCGGCAGGCTCGCCAAGGCGCTCGAGAAGAGGCTCGGCGAGGGGCGCCGCGGGCTCGCCGCGACGGATCGCAGGCGCGGTCGGGATGTCCGGCGCGCAGGCCTGGGCCTGCGCGGCACCCTGCACCTGCGGGGATTTGGCGGCCTGCCGCAGGCCCCATTCGCGCAGGTGCAGCCAGTAGAGATAGGCCGCCAGCGAGGCCGTCATGACGCCGGCGACCCACAGGGCCAGCAGCAGGCCGGCGGGCACGCGGCCGTTCAGCTCGCGCATCAGCCCGAGGGCGAAGGCGGTGTACCAGGACACGCCGGAGACCGCGCCGGAGACCAGGAAGATGCCGGTGCGCATGCCCGACACGCCGTCGAGCATCGGCCTGCCGATGTCGCGCAGCACGCCCGGCAGCACCACGGCGTGGATCACGAGACCGTTGATGGTGAGTGCCAGCACCACCACGATCTTGGCCCAGAGCTTCGGGTTGTCGAGCTTCTCGGGCGATTCCAGCGCGTAGACGGCGAGGAAGCCGAGCCCAGAGAGCCAGAGCAGGCCGAGGCCGACCGAGACGACCTTGCTGACGAAGAGGAATATGCGGGCGATCTCGCCCGGCAGGCTGCCCCAGCGCATCCAGCGCAGGATCCAGAAGTCGAGCATCGTGGCGCCGCCGAGGCCGAAGCACAGGCCGAGGAGGTGCAGGGCGACGAGGAGCGTCAGCACGCGCACCGGCGGGAACGGCACCGGCATCGGCACCATCAGCGGCTCGGCGGCGAGAGCGCTGCCGCCGAGGACGAGCAGGCCCGCCAGCGAGAGCGCCCCGATCGCCAGCCCCGCGGTCGCAACCCCCGTGATTCCCTGGACGCGCCGGCGGCCTCCACCCGCGCGGGCCGCGTGTCCGGCTGAGCGGTTCATGCGTCTCCCTGCCCTTTCCCGAAAGGAGCCTCGCCCCAGGAATGACCGTCCCGAGCCCCCTCACATCGAGAGGCATGCCCCAGGGACTTGTTGCCCCAAGGGCCGCGATCATGATCCTGGATCATGCCCGGAATTGGATAACAAATCCCGACTCTCTCGGTGGCCGGTCCCTTCGTCAGGACCCGCAGTGAGGGGCTTCTTTACGAAGAGACGGCACCCTGCGCGCCGATCGTCCATTCGTCCCGAGGCCGCGCGATGTTCATCACAACCCAACCGGATCGCGGGGAGCCGCGAGAGACCCGGTCCGAGGACCGGAGAGACAGTCAGGCCGGCTTCTCCCTGGTCGAGCTGCTCGTCGTCCTGGCGATCATCGGCATGATCGCCACCATGGTGACGCCGCAGGTGCTGGGTTATCTCGGCCGCGCCAAGGGCGAGACGGCGCGAATCCAGGTCAAGAACATCGCCCAGGCGGTCGAGCTCTACTACCTCGACCTCGGCGCCTACCCGACGTCCCAGCAGGGTCTGCAGGCCCTGGTGCAGCCGACCGGCCCGGGCTGGCGCGGCCCCTACGTGCGCGACGCCCGCGGCCTCACAGATCCGTGGGGTCACGCCTACCTCTACCGCTCCCCCGGCGCTGCCGGCACCCCGTTCGAGGTGTACAGCCTCGGCGCCGACGGCAAGGCCGGAGGCGGCGGCGACCAGGCCGACGTCGCGAGCAACTGACGGCACGCCCGCGCGATCGCCGACGACGTCGGCCCGCTCTCGCGGTTCGACGAAAGTGCCGCGTATACCCGGTGATCGCCGAGCGTCTTCCCGGCAGTCGATCGTCCGGGGACGACAGTCCGCAGCTGCCTTGACCCAGTATGATCTGGTCAAAGCCGCGAGCGGACGGCTCCGGTTTCCTCAGCTATGCGTTGCTGACGTTGAGCCGAGAAGCCGAATGGATGCAGGATCGCTTCGGCATGCTGCATGCGGAGGCTGCCTGTCGGCAGGCGGGCATTGCCCGATACGGGCCACCCGGGCGCCCTCAACTCACCGTTAACCATAACTCTCCTAACGTTCGCCCCATCGGCGAGCGGGTGACGGGGACGGCGGGGTGATGATGAGAGGTGCGCCTGTCCTCGCCCTGGCGCTCGCCTGCGGCTGGCCGCTGACCGCCCGCGGCGCCGAGCCCCTCGGGTATTCCGGGCCACGGGATACCGGCGCCCTGGTCCTGCGCGGCGACGACCGCCTGATCGCCGGCGAGGCCCCGGCCCGGGAGCCGATCGCGGGCGGGCCGGTGAGCCTCAACCTCGTCGAGGTGCCGCTGCCGGTGGCCGCCAAGGCGGTCTTCGCCGACACGCTCGGCTGGGGCTACAGCCTGGACGACCGCGCCTCCGGCACCATGACCCTGCAGACCGGCGGGCCGGTGAGCCGTGAGGCGCTGCTGCGGATGTTCGAGACGGCTCTGGCGAGCCGCGGCCTGTCGCTGCGCCGACACGGCCGCAGCGTCCAGATCGTGCCCGCGGGCGCCACGCCCGACATCCGGCCGGTCCAGGGCGCGGGCGCCGAATCGGGCGCGGTCGCGGTGCCCCTGCGCTGGATCTCGGCCGCCGAGATGCAGGCGATCCTGAGTTCGGTGGCGCCGCGCGAGGTGGTGCTGCGGGCCGACCGGGCGCGCAACCTGCTGATCCTCTCCGGCGACGCCAACCAGATCCGGACCTTGCGCCAGACCATCGCGGTGTTCGACGTCGACTGGATGCGCGGCATGTCGACCGCGATGGCGCCGGTGCGCAGCTCCAACCCGGTGGCACTCGCCCGCGACCTGACCCAGATCTTCGGCGGCGAGACCGCCGGCACCGGCGACGTGATCCGCTTCATCCCCAACGAGGCGCTGAACGCGATCCTGGTGGTCAGCTCCCGCGCCGCCTATCTCGACCGCGCCCGGGCGCTGCTCGAGCAGCTCGAGACCCTCGCCGCCGACCGCGAGCGCCAGCTCTTCGTCTACCGGATCCAGAACCGCTCGGCGAAGGAACTCGCCGCCGTGCTGCAGGGCGTGGTCATGGCGGAGATGGGCGGCGCCTACGGTGCGTCGGGGACGGGAGGTTACGGCAGCTACGGCGGCTCCTACGGGGCCGCGTCCGGCGGCTACGCCATGGGTGGCTTCGGAGGCACCGGGGGCCCGGGTGGCCTGGGTGGTGGCTTGGGTGGCGGGCTGGGTGGCGGCTTGGGCGCCACGGGGGGCGGAGCCGCCGGCGGCGGGACGTTGGGTGGTGGCATGTCGGGCGGCGCCTCCCCGTCGAGTTCCGGCTGGGCCTCGGGCGGATCCGCCGGCGATCCCGGCGCCGGCGGGGTGGGGTTCGGCGGCGCGGCGGGCGGGCTCGGGACCGGTGGGGGCTTCGGTGGCGGCACCTATGGCGGGGGAGGCTATGGCGGGGGCTTCGACACGACTTTCGCGGGCGGCGCCGGGATGCGGCGGGACGCCATCGGCATCGTCGCGGACGACGCCAACAACAGCCTGGTGATCTCGGCCACCCGCAACCAGTACGACAAGATCCTGCGCATCCTCGGCCGCCTCGACGCGATGCCGACGCAAGTCCTGCTCGAGACTGTCATCGCCGAGGTGACCCTCAACGACAGCCTGGCCTTCGGCGTGCAGTGGTTCCTCAAGGAGAGCGGCAGTCGCTTCAACCTCGCCAGCATCGACACCGACAAGGCGGCCAAGGCAGCGGCGACGAGGGGTACCACGGGCCTGATCGCCTCGGCGATCCGCGGCGTACCGGGCTTCAACTACCTGCTCGCCGGGACCGATTTCAACGTGGTGCTGAACGCGCTCCAGGGCGTGGCCCGCGTCAACGTCATCTCCTCGCCCAACATCACGGTGCTCGACAACCGCACCGCCAAGCTCCAGGTCGGCGACCAGGTCCCGATCATCAAGCAGTCGGGCCAGAGCGCGCTCACCGCCGGCGCGCCGATCCTGAACCAGATCGAGATGAAGGATACCGGCGTGATCCTCTCGGTCACGCCGCGGGTGAACAAGAACGGCCTCGTCGTGCTCGACATCAACCAGGAGGTCAGCGACGTCGTCCCGACCACGACCTCGCAGATCGACTCGCCGACGATCCGCCAGCGCCGGGTCGCGACGAGCGTCGCGGTGAGCGACGGTCACAGCCTCGCCATCGGCGGCATGGTGCAGGAGAAGGCGCAGATCACCAACGAGAACCTGCCGGTGCTGAGCGACCTGCCGGTGATCGGCGCGGCGTTTCGCAACCGGGTCGACCAGCGGGTCCGGACCGAACTCCTGGTGTTCATCCGCCCCCGGGTGATCCGCGGCACCGTCGAGGCCGACCGCATCGCCGAGGATTTCCGCCATCAGTTCCGCGCGATGATGCCGGTCCGCCCGGTGCTGCCGCCCCCGCCCCTGCCGACGGCGCATCAAGGCTCGCAGGGCATCTTGCGGCGGATGCTGGATTGACGGGCGATTCAGCAGGACAGGGAGATGGTGACAAGATCCCTGGCGCTCGGCGATGCTCTGCGCGCAAGTTTCGAATGGACGATCTCGCGGTCCGCGCGATCAATTCTCCCCTGCAGAGGCCGGGCTGTCCGGGGCAGCCTTCGGGATGAGAATGGCGCGGGATATACCCTTTTCCACGTGGGAGAGGGGCCAGGCGCGGTTCGGGTGTGTGATGTGTCGCAACGGCACGTCCCTACCGATCCCGTCCGAATCGGCAGCGGTCCGGCGTGACTGTCTTCGCCCGCGCACCGAAGCGGGCATGGTAGCCTTGGAGTGCAACAGTTTGCGTCGCGCGTGCTTCGCGGCACGCCGGTGATGGCGGCGCTGGCCCGACAACTGCACCCCTCACCGCCGCAGCGCCGGCCCCGCCTCCGCCACCGGCTTCGCGCCCACCGGCCGCAAGGTCGCCGGGTCGCCGAGGAAGGTCGCGACGTAGTGGCGTTCGCCCTGGATCAGGGTGACCTGATCGCGCCCGACCGCGGTGACCCGCCAGTCGCCCCTCCCCTCGCCGCGGGCGAGCCACGCTTGCGTCCCGCTGCCGTCGTCGATCAGCGCCCGGGCGACCGCGCCGTCGAGCAGGATGCCGCGCACGGTCAGCACAGGCCGCGGCGGGTCGCCGTCCAGGATGTCGCGCGGGCCCCGGGCGGTCCAGGGGCGCCGGCCGGGATCGAAGAGCGGGCGCTGCAATGCGGTCTCGTCCGGGGCCTGAACCGGGGCGGCGGCGCGGCGCGGTGCGGGCGCGGGGCCTCCGTCGACCGGCCAGGCGAAGGCGGCAAGCATGGTGCAGGCAGCGAGGCCGCAGGCGACGCGGGGCCCGCGCCCGGTCGACGCCAGGGTGGCGCCCAGATGGGGTCCGATCCGTCGCACGGCGTGGCCTCCTCACGGCGCGGGCTTGGTGGCCGGGGCCGGCAGCAGCACGCCGCGCACCGTGAGGTTCAGGCGCATCACGGTGGCCCGACCGATCTCGGGATCGGCCGGGCGCTCGACGCTGAGCTCGGCCTCTTCCGGCACGATCAGAGGGGCACCCGTCTCGAGGGCCTGGAGCAGGCCGTGCAGGCCCTCCGCGCTGCCGCGCAAGGACGCCGACAGGCGCGGCAGGGTCGGACGCGCCGGGTCCGGCTGGATTCCGGCCCCGTCGACCGTTGCCGTCCGTTCCCCCGCGAGCGTGTCGAGGCGGGCCCGGAAGGCGGCGACGAGGCCGGCCTCGTCCGCGGCAGCGAGCGGCGCCGGCACCGGCGGAGCGGCGGCGGCGGCTTGCGCCCGGGCCAGGCGGTCGCGGGCGAGCGCGATGTCGTCCGCGACGCCGAGCGCATCGAGCACCGGCCCGGTGCCGAGGGCGGCGGCGAGAGCAAGGCCGGCGAGGCCGAGGAGCAGCGGCCGCCCGGCGAGGGGAAGCGCCATCCTCACGGCCGGGCTCCGGTCATGCGGCGCGGCAGCGCCACGACGATGCGCTGGCCGCCCTCCACCGGGACGGCCTGGCGCAGCTCGGGAGTACCGAACCCTGGCAGCTGCGCCAGCGCCGCGAGAACAACCGGCCCGTCGGGAGCCACGAGCGTCAGTTCGAGCCCGGCCGCGGTGAGGCGCAACATCTCGGCCGACACCGTGCCCGGCAGGGCCGCCGCGACCGAGTCCCAGACCCGCGCCAGGGGGATTCCGCGCTCGGCCACGATCGCGGCGGCCCCCGCCTGGACTGCCGGCGGCAGGCCGGAGGCCGCCGCCCGGCGGGCGGTCGCGAAGGCGTCGTCGAGGGCCGACAGCGTCGCCGCCTGGTGCTGGCGCAGGCCGAGGAAGGCTCCGATGAGGCACAGGCCGGTCGCCGCCACGAGGACGAGGTTGCCTGCGCTGCGCAGCAGCGCCGGCAGGGCGTGATGCCCGCTCGACAGGAGATCGACCGGCATCGTCCGGTCTTCCGCCGGCCCGACCGCGACGACGCTCGCCGTCAGCCCCGCCTCCGCCAAAGCCGCCAGCAGGGGGCCGAGGCGGGCGCGCTTGAGCACCACGTGGCGCACCCGCAGGGTGCGGGTCTCCGGGTCCTCGCTCTCGACGTACCAGTCGCTGAACACCTGGTCGGCGCGGAACGGGGTCGCGGCCTCGAGTTCCTGGGCCAGCACCGCGCGCATCCGCGGCAGGGCGACACCCGGCAGGTCCAGGGTGCGGATGAAGCAGGCGGCGGGATCGACGACGATCTTCGCCCGTCCCTCCGGCTGGCCGCCCCGGATCGCGGCGATCTGGTCGGCGAGGTCGTCCGCCTGGATGTCGAGGCGGTAGGTCCGGTCCTGCCCGTCGCGCCGGTCGATCACCATGAGGCCGGTCTCGTTCGGCGCCCCGAGCCGCACGGTCAGCAAAGCCGGCTCGCGGTCGGTCCGGGCCTCGGTGAGGCCGAGAAGATGCGAGGCGGCGTCGACGCCGGAGCGGAGCGAGGCCTCGACCGACGACAGCAGCCCCTGGGCCGGGGACGGGAGGGATGACGCGCGCAAGACCGGTCGGCTCCGGCGCCCGCACGGCTGCGGCGGGCGTCGCAAAGATGTCTAACGCCGCGATATTTCCGTCCGCTTAAGGACGTGGCGCGAGAATGGCTCCCTGCGGCAGCGCGCCGGATCCACTTTCCTCGTGCGGGCTTTCTCTGGGGCAGGACGATGCTGAGCATCTGGGCGGGCAAGACCCGGCCGCGACGGGCGCGGGCCGACCGGCGCGACGCAGCCCGCAGCCGCACCGACGACCTGCGCGCCTTCGTCGACCGTCTCGCCGAGAGCGAGGTGCTCGATGCTGCCGGCCACGAGCGGGCGCTCGCCGCCCTCGACGGACCCGGCCGGCGCCCCCTGCCCCTGCTGCTCACCGAACTCGGCCTCGTCCACGAGGCGACGCTGGTCACCGCCCTCTCGGAGGCGACCGGCCTGCCGATCCTGCGCCAGGAGGACTTGCCGGCCGAGCCGGTCATGCCGGAATCCCTCTCGCCCGATTACTGCGCCCGCGCCCGCGTGCTGCCGCTCGCCGTCGAACCCGACCGCCTCGTCGTCGCCCTGGTCGACCCGTTCGACGGCGAGACCGGCCAGGCCCTGGAGCACCTCGTCGACCGGCGGGTGGCCTTCCGCCTCGTCGGCCCGGGCAGCTTCGAGCGGGCGCACCGCGCCGTCTACGGCGACGTCGCCGAGGAGGGCGAGGCGGGGAGCGACGACGACCTCGCCCGGCTCGCCGACGTGGCGAGCCAGGCGCCGATCGTGCGGCTCGCCGCCCGCCTGGTGCGCAAGGCCTTCGAACTCTCGGCCTCCGACATCCACCTGGAGGCGGAGGAGGCCGACATGCGGGTGCGCTACCGGGTCGACGGCGTCCTGGTCGAGTCCGAGCGGCTGGCGAAGTCGGCACAGCTCGCGCTCACCACCCGCATCAAGATCCAGGCCGGCCTCAACATCGCCGAGCGGCGCCTGCCCCAGGACGGGCGCATGCAGGCCCCCGACCGCGGCCAGGAGGTCGATATCCGCGTCTCGACCCTGCCGACCGCCCACGGCGAGAGCGTGGTCCTGCGCGTCCTCGACGGCTCGCGCCGGGTCGAGGATTTTTCCGCGCTGGGCTTCGACGCGGCGGCGATCAGCGAGATCGCCGCGATGACGAGCCGGCCGAACGGCCTCGTCCTCGTCACCGGCCCGACCGGATCGGGCAAGACCACGACGCTCTACGCGGCCTTGCGCCGGATCAATGGTCCGCACCTCAAGGTCGTCACTGTCGAGGACCCGGTCGAGTACCGTATGGCGGGGGTCAACCAGGTCCAGGCCCATCCGGGCATCGGCCTCGACTTCGCGGCGGCGCTCCGCTCGATCCTGCGCCAGGACCCGGACGTGGTGATGGTCGGCGAGATCCGCGACGGCGAGACCGCCCGCATCGCCGTGCAGGCGGCGCTGACAGGCCACCTCGTCATCTCGACGCTGCACACCAACTCCGCCCCCGCCACCGTGACCCGGCTGATGGACATGGGCATCGAGCCGTACCTGATCGCCGCGACCCTCAACGGCGTGGTGGCCCAGCGCCTGGTGCGCCGGCTCTGCGGCGCCTGCGCCGAGGCGACGCCGGCGACGCCGCGGGAACGCCTGCGCCTCGGCATTCCCCCCGAGGTCCCCGTGAGCCTCAAGCGCGCTCGCGGCTGCGCGGCCTGCAACGGCACCGGCTATCGCGGCCGGATGGTCGCCTCCGAGATCATGACCCTCGACGGCGACCTGCGCGGTCTGATCGCGAATCGCGCCGACGAGCAGACCCTGACCGCCCGGGCCCGCCATGCGGGCATGACGGGGCTCGCCGACAGCGCGCGGGCGCGGGTGCTCGACGGCGACACGACCCTCGACGAGGTCGGGCGGGTGCTGGAAGGCACGTCGTAAATGCCGCGCTTCGCCTACAAGGCCTATGCGGGAGACGGGCGCGCCCGCGCCGGCAGGATCGAGGCCGAGACCCGCCAGCGAGCGGTGGCGCGCTTACGCGCCGACGGGCTCCAGGTCTACGAGATCGCGCAGGTGGCGGCCGGGCCGGCGCCGTTCTGGCGCCGTGACCTGTTCGGGCGCGACCGGGTCAACGACGCCGCCCGCGTCGCCTTCCTGCGCGAGTTCGGCACGCTGGTCGGCGCCGGCCTCACCGTCGACCGCGCCTTGCGCCTGGTCGAGCGCCAGGCCGGGCCGGCCCTGAAGCCGGTCCTCGCCGACTTGCTCGAGCGGGTGGTGGCCGGCGCCTCGCTGTCGCGGGCGATGGCGGCCCATCCGCAGGCCTTCCCGCGCGACATGGTCGACATCGTGCGCGCCGGCGAGGCCACCGGGACGCTCGTCGACGTGGTCGGCTCGCTCACCGCCTCGGTCGAGCGCCGCGACGCGGTCAGGCGCCACCTGATCTCGGCAATGATCTATCCGGCGCTGCTCGTCGCGATGGCGGTCGGCACCGTGGCGATGATCGTCGGCGTGCTGGTGCCGGCGCTTAGCCCCCTCTTCGAGGGCAGCGGCCAGGCGCCGCCCTTCGCGATCCGCGCCGCCGCCTGGCTCGGCGAGACGCTCTCGGCCACCTGGCCCGCCCTCCTCGGCGGCCTAGCGCTCGTGATCCTCGGGCTCGCCCGGGCGTGGCGGCTGCCCGGTTTCGCGGCGGCCCGGGCGCGGCTGGCGCTCCGCCTGCCGCTGGTCCGCGAGATCGTGGTCGGTATCGAGTGCGGCCGGTTCTGCCGGGTGCTCGGCACCCTGCTCGTCGCCCAGGTGCCGATCCCCGACGCGGTGGCGGCGACGCGGCCGCTCGCCGGCAACCGGGTGTTTCGCCGCGCCCTCGACGAGGCCGGGCAGCGGCTCGCCGAGGGCGGCAGCCTCGCCTCGGGGCTCTCGTCGCTCAAGCCCTACGCCGCCTCGACCCTGAACCTGATCGCCAGCGGCGAGCAGGTGAACCGCCTCGGCAGCGTCCTCATCCACGCCGCCGAGATGCACGAGACCGAGACCCGCCAGCGCATCGACCGCCTGCTCGCCCTGCTCACCCCCCTGGTGACGGTGGCGATCGGCGGCCTGATCGGCGGGCTGATCATCTCGGTGATGGGGGCGATCCTGAGCGTGGGGCAATTGACGCAGTAGGGGTGGCGGATCCGGGAACGAAGTCCGCGCGTTGGCCGCGCTCCTGACCGGGAAAGCGCCGCGCCGTGTCCGCCGACCGCCGACATTCTTCGATTCTACTCGCGGCCTGCATTGTCTCGGCCGCGCCGACCGGTGCGCTCGCCCAAGGGCGCCCCTCCACCCTCGACATGACCTGCCGCCAAGCGCGAAGCTTGCTCGCGGCTCAGGGCGCCGCGGTGCTCGGCACCGGCGGCTACACCTATGACCGCTTCGTGCGCGACCGCAGCTTCTGCGAGCCGACGCAGATCACCAAGAACGCCTTCGTGCCGACCCGCGACACGCCGGAATGCCTCGTCGGCTACCGCTGCATCGAGCCCGGTCGCGACTGGTTCGACGACGAATAGGCCGGCCTCGCGCCCGGGGCCTGAGCCGGGCGCGAGGCCGGACGGCGTCAGCCCTTCTTCAGCAGCGCCTCGATCTCCTGCTTGAGCGCGTCGCGCAGCTCCGGCCGCTCCAGGCCGTAGGCAAGGTTTGCGACCAGGAAGCCGAGCTTCGAGCCGGTGTCGTAGGTCTTGCCGCGATAGTGCATGCCGTAGAACTTCTGCGTCTCCGACAGGCGCTTCATGCCGTCGGTGAGCTGGATCTCGCCGCCTGCGCCGCGCTCGCCGCGCTCGAGAATCGAGAAGATCTCCGGCTGGAGGATGTAGCGGCCCGAGATGATGTAGTTCGACGGCGCCGTGCCCTTCGGCGGCTTCTCGACCATGCCGGTGATCTCGAAGGTGTCGCCGAATTCCTGGCCGACGCTGACGATGCCGTACTGGTGGGTCTGGTCGGGGGCGACCTCCTCGACCGCGATGATGTTGCCGCCGTGCTGGTCGTAGGCCTTGAGCATCTGCACCATGCTGCCGCGGCTGAGCATGTCGGGCAGGATCACCGCGAAGGGCTCGTCGCCGACGATCTCGCGGGCGCACCACACGGCGTGGCCGAGGCCGAGGGGCTCCTGCTGGCGGGTGAAGCTGGTCTGGCCGGCGGCCGGGAGATCCTTCTTCAGCGCCTCGTAGGCCTCCTGCTTGCCGCGCTCCTGCAGGGTGCGGTCGAGCTCGTAGGAGATGTCGAAATGGTCCTCGATCACCGCCTTGCCGCGGCCGGTGACGAAGATGAAGTGCTCGATCCCGGCCTCTCTGGCCTCGTCGACCACGTGCTGGACCACCGGACGGTCGACGACCGTCAGCATCTCCTTGGGCACCGCCTTGGTCGCCGGCAGGAAACGGGTGCCGAGGCCCGCGACCGGGAGGACGGCTTTGCGAATGCGTTTCATCGTGCGTGATCCAGTGAACACCGAGGAGCTGCCGGACCGCCCGGCGGGAACGGGCGCGGCCGGGCTTGCGGGCCCGGCAGACCTCCTCCCTGCGGGTAGCCTTGCCACCGGACAGCTTAATTGACGCTGAAGCATTGCGGGTTATGGATCAACCCATCTCACGCCGGGGAGCGAGCGGAATGGCGGTACTTGTCACGGGCGGCGCCGGCTACATCGGCAGCCACATGGTGCTCGCTCTGATCGACGCCGGACACGACGAAGTCGTGGTCCTCGACGATCTCTCGACCGGCTTCGACTGGGCGCTGCCGCCGGAAGTCACGCTGGTGCGCGGCGACGTCGCCGACCAGACCCTGGTGGCCGAGACCATCCGCCGGCACAACATCGACGCGCTGGCGCACTTCGCCGCCAAGATCGTGGTGCCGGATTCGGTGTCGGATCCTCTCGGTTACTACCTCGCGAACACGGTCAAGTCGCGCGCGCTGATCGAGGCGGCGATCGGCGCAGGCGTGCGCCACGTGATCTTCTCCTCGACCGCGGCGGTCTACGGCGAGCCGGCGGTCGTGCCCGTGCCCGAGGACCTGCCCCCGAACCCGATCAACCCCTACGGCCGCTCGAAGCTGATGACCGAGTGGATGCTGGAGGACGCCGCCCGCGCCCACGGCATCAGCTACGTGGTGCTCCGCTACTTCAACGTGGCCGGTGCCGATCCGCGCGGGCGCTCGGGCCAGTCGACCCCCAACGCCACCCACCTGATCAAGGTCGCGACGCAGGCTGCGCTCGGCAAGCGCGGTCAGCTGGAGGTGTTCGGCACCGACTACCCGACCCCGGACGGCTCGTGCCTGCGCGACTATATCCAGGTCTCCGACCTCGCGGCGGCCCACCTCGTGGCGCTCAACCACCTGCGCGGTGGGGGGGCAAGCCTGACCCTCAATTGCGGCTACGGCCGCGGCTACTCGGTGCTCGAGGTGATCGACGTGGTGAAGTCGGTCTCCGGCGTCGATTTCCCGGTCAAGCTCTCGCCGCGGCGGGCCGGCGACCCGTCGCGGATCGTCGCCGGGGCGGACCGGATCCGGGCCGAGCTCGGCTGGGTGCCGCAGCACGACGACCTGCGCGAGATCGTGACCCAGGCGCTCGCCTGGGAAGAAGCGCTCGGCCGGCGCAACCGGATCTGATCCATGCTCCCGACCCGCGTCGCCCTTCGCGCTACCCTGGCGCTCGGCGCCGTCATGGTCCTCGCAGCTCCCGTCGGCGCCGGCGATTTCCGGGCCTTCGTCGAGGAGCTCTGGCCGGCAGCCCAGGCGCGAAAGGTCTCCCGCGCGACCTTCGACGCCGCGTTCCGGGGCGTGACCCCGGACCCGGCGGTGCTGGCCCGCCTGCGCCGCCAGGGCGAGTTCGGCCGCCCGGTCTGGGAGTACCTGACGAGCGCCGTCTCGCCCGGCCGCATCGCCCGTGGGCAGGCAGAGGCCGCGCGCCGCGCCGAGACCCTGAGAGCGATCGAGGCGGCTTACGGCGTGCCCGGCCCGGTGCTGCTCGCGTTCTGGGGCATCGAGTCGGATTTCGGCGCCAGTGCCGGCACGGTGCCGGTCGTGCGGGCGCTCGCAACCCTCGCCGAGGCGCGCCACCGCGGCGAGCTGTTTCGCGACGAGCTTCTGGCGGCGCTCGAGATCCTCGAACATCACGATGTGAAGCCGGAGCGGATGCGCGGCTCCTGGGCCGGCGCCATGGGGCAGACGCAGTTCCTGCCCTCCGCCTATCTGAGGGCGGCGGTCGATTTCGACGGCGACGGACGGCGCGACATCTGGGATTCGGCGCCGGACGCGCTGGCCTCGATCGCGAGCTTCCTCAAGCAGGCCGGCTGGCGCCGCGACCTGCCCTGGGGCGTCGCCGTAACCCTGCCGGCGGAGTTCGATCTGGCGCGCCACCGCGGCCCGTTCGCCGACTTCGCCCGGCGCGGGGTGCGAGCGCTCGACGGCGAGGCCCTGCCGGGGTCCGGCGAGGCGAGCCTGTTCCTGCCCGGCGGCGCCGGCGGCCCGGCCTTCCTGATCACCGCCAATTTCGAGGCGATCCGCGCCTACAACACCTCGGATGCCTACGCGCTCGCCGTCGGCCACTTCTCCGACCGGATCGCCGGCGGACCGGCCCTCGCCGCCTCCTGGCCGACCGGCCCCCGCCTCGACCAGGCCGGGCTCACCGCGCTCCAGCGCGGACTCTCCGCCCGCTCGCTCTATGACGGCCCGTTCGATGGCCGTGCGGGTCCGAAGCTGCGCGAGGCGGTGCGGCGCTACCAGATCGCGGAGGGTTTGCCCGCCGACGGCTACGCCACCCCCGCCCTGCTGGAGCACCTGCGCAGCCCGCGCTGACCCCGTGGACGAGCGGCGTGGACAAGCAGGACCGATTTCCGCCAGGATCCGCCGCGACCTGAAGGAGACACGGACACCATGGCTCACGCACTGGGCGCGCCGGCCGGCGAGCGGATTCCCGACGGCCTCAACCAGCCCGACCTCGCCGGGCCCGAGGTGCGCCGGGCCAAGGAGGAACTGGCGGCCTGCTTCCGCATGGCGGCCCGCCACGGCCTGGAAGAGGGCATCTGCAACCACTTCTCGGCGATGGTGCCGGGCTACGACGATCTCTTCATCGTCAATCCCTACGGCTACGCCTTCGCGGAGCTCACCGCCTCGAAGCTGCTGATCTGCGACTTCCACGGCAACGTCGTGGCGGGCGATGGCCAGCCGGAGGCCACCGCCTTCTACATCCATGCCCGCCTGCACAAGCGCCTCCCGCGGGCGCGCGTGGCGTTCCACACCCACATGCCCTACGCCACCGCCCTCTCGATGACCGAGGGCGATCCCCTGATCTTCGCCGGGCAGACCGCGCTGAAGTTCTACGGCCGCACCGCCTTCGACCGGAACTACAACGGCCTCGCCCTCGACGAGCGCGAGGGCGACCGCATCGCCGACAGCGTCGGGGATGCCGACATCGTGTTCATGAAGAACCACGGCGTGATGGTGCTCGCGCCCACCATCGCGGAGGCCTGGGACGACCTGTACTACCTGGAGCGCGCGGCGGAGGTGCAGGTGCTCGCCCTCTCGACCGGCCGCCCGGTCCTGCCGGTCGATCCCGCCATCGCCGAGGCGGCCTACCGCCAGATGCGCGAGGGCGATCCCGAATCGGCCCGCCTCCACCTCGCGGCGGTGCGCCGGCGGCTCGACCGGGAGGAGCCGGACTACGCGGCCTGACCGCGACCGGAGAGCCACAGGGCGATGAGCGCCAGCACGGCGGCGCTCAGCCCGTGCAAAGCCACCTGCCACCACGTCGCGGTGCCGGCGGACAGGATCAGGACCAGGTCGCAGGCCGGGATCACGAGGCTCGCCCCCAGCACGATCGCCACGGCGCGGCGGGTCGAGAGCAGGGCGAGGCCCGCGAGGTAGAGCGCGAGAGCGGCGTCGCGCGCCCCGATCGCCCGGAGGTAGGTTTGGCCGAGGCCGGCGGGCGCCGGCACGCCGTAGATCAGCGCGCCGAGACCCGGCGCCGCCAGGAACAGGGCGCCGAGGGTGAGGAACACCAGCGCCAGGGCCAGCACGGCCCAGAGACGCAGGTCCGAGGGGGCGAGGCGGCCGTTTCCGGCGGTGGGGCTGCGCAGATGCATTCCGCCGGCATGCCGGAACGGGCTCCCGGGCGCCTTCACCTGAGTTGCGGCCGCGCGTATCGCCCCAAGACGCGCGGAGGCATTCGTCTCGGACATCATGTGCACTGACATCGACACTGCCCAATGTCGTTCCGGGCCCCGCTGCGCGGCCCCGGAATGACGAGGAGGGTGTCATATCCTCGCGCCTTCGCATCGCCGTGCCGATGCGAAGGCGACCGGCGCCTCAGCGCCGGCGCCCGTTCGGGCTTGCCTGGCACCGTCGAACGCGTCCGTTCGCAGGCGCGGCGGTATCAATCCAGCGGGAGATAATCGGCGTCTACAGCTCGAGGATCGCCTTGATCACCCCCGCCTCCGGCCGCAGCCAGTCGCGGAACAGCTCCGGCCCGTCCGCCAGCGCCCCGCGATGGGTGCGCAGAGCCTGGGTCGGCACCCGGCCGGCCTGCATCTGGCGCACGACCTCGGCGAAGTCGTCCGGTTGAGCGTTGCGGCTGGCGAACAGGGTGGTCTCGCGCTTGTGGAACTCGGGATCCGAGAACACGATGTCGTCGCGCACCACGCTCACCAGTACGTAGCGCCCGCCATGGCCGACGAAGCCGAATCCGCGCTGCATCGCCGCGCGGTTGCCGGTGCAGTCGATCACGCAATCGTAGAAGTCGCCGGAGGTGGCGGCCCCGGCCTTCGCCTCGGCCTCGTCATCGGCCAGCAAGAGGGCGTCGGCGCGAAGGGCGTCTTGCGTGAAGGCGAGCCGATCCTCGCGCAGGTCCATCACCGTGACGTGGGCGCCGCGTGCCTTGGCGAAGATCACCGCCGACATGCCGATCGGCCCCGAGCCGACCACCAGCACGCGGTCCGCAGGCGAGATGCCGCCGCGCTTCACACCGTGGGCGCCGATCGCCAGGAACTCGATCATCGCGGCGTCGTCGAGGGGCGTGTCGCCCACCGGCACGACGTTCCGGGCTGGCACGCTGATCAGCTCGGCCATGCCGCCGTCGCAATGGACGCCGAGCACGCTGATGTTCTGGCAGGCATTGGTCACGCCCTTGCGGCAGGCAACGCAGTGCCCGCAGGACAGGTAGGGCACGATGTAGCAGTTCTGGCCTGCTTCGAGCCCGCTCCCGGCGGGCGCCCGCTCGATCGTGCCGGAGAGTTCATGGCCCATCACCCGCGGATATTGCAGGAACGGGTGCTTGCCCTGGTAGATATGGAAATCCGTGCCGCAGATGCCGACCCGGCGGATGCGTACCAGCGCCTCGCCCTCGGCCGGGACCGGCTCGGGCCGCTCGGTCACACGCAGCCGGCCCGGCTCGTCGCAGAGGAGCACCTTCATGGGATGGGTCTTTCAAGAGAATTGATGCGGGAAGGACTGGCGGTGAGAAGATCAGGCGCTGTTCCCCTCTTCCGTGTGGGAGAGGGGATCCCGCGTCCTTTGACTACGCCAGCATCTCGGCCGGCAGGTCGCTGCCGTGGTACTTCTTGTAGATCGCGTTGAGCTGGCCGTTGCGCAGGTTCTTGCGCACCCACTCGTTCAGCGCCATCTGGAGCTTGGCCTCGCCCTTGCGCAGCCCGATCGCGTAGGGGAAGGTCCGCATCACGATCTTGGTCTCGAACGGCGCCGGCGGATTGCGGGTGTTGGCGGTGTTCATCACCTGCGGCGAGGTCGCCACCATGTCGACCTGGCCCGAGACCATCGCGGTGATCAGCGTGGCGTCGTCGTCGTAGCGCACCATCTGGGCGCCCTGGGCGCGGACCGTCGCCTCCTTGTCGTTGGTGCTGCCGCGCGTGGTGCCAAGGCGCTTGCCGACGACTGCCGCGTAATCCTTGACCTCGCGGCCCTTCGGCCCGGCGATCACCGCCTGGATCACCCCGTAGGGATCCGAGAAGTCGATCACCTTCTGGCGCTCCTCGTTCACGCTGAACGAGGCGATGACCATGTCGGCCTTGCCGGTGAGCAGGAACGGCACCCGGTTCGGGCTCGTGACCTGCACGATCTCGAGTGGCATCTCCCACTCGGCGGCGAGCAGCCGCGCGGTCTCGACGTCGGAGCCGGTCGGCTGCATCGCGGCGTCGGTCATGCCGAAGGGCGGCGAGCCGAGATCGAGGGCGACGAGCAGCTTCTTGCGGCTCTTGATCGTGTCGAGCGTGTCGGCCAGGGCCGGCATCGCCAGGGTAGAGGCCGCCGCGAGGCCGCCGGCCAGGAAGGTCCTGCGCTTCATCCCCAAATCTCCTCTGATCTTACAGCCCGCTGCCGACGAAGTCGCGCAATTCGGGCGTGCGTGGGTTGTCGAGGTCGCGGCCGGGCAGGGTCTCCCAGACCCGGCCCTGGCGCATGTAGATGACGGTGCCGGCGACGCGCCGGGCGAAGCCCATCTCGTGGGTGACCAGGATCATGGTCATGCCGCCGCGGGCGAGATCCTCCATGACCTTCAGCACTTCCGAGGTGAGCTGCGGGTCGAGGGCGGAGGTGACCTCGTCGAACAGCATCACCTGCGGCTGCATGGCGAGCGAGCGGGCGATGGCGACGCGCTGCTGCTGCCCGCCGGAGAGCTGCTCGGGGTAATGCTCCGCCTTCTCGGCGAGGCCGACCCGGGTCAGGCAGTCCATCGCGATCTCACGGGCTTCCTTGCGCGTGATGCCCTTCACGCAGGTCGGCGCCAGCATGATGTTCTGGAGCGCGGTGAGGTGCGGGAAGAGGTTGTAGCTCTGGAAGACGATGCCGACCGAGAGCCGCAGCGCCCGCTTGTCGAGGGTGGGCGCGTGGATCGCGTGGCCGCAGACCTCGATCGCCCCCTCCTCGATCGTCTCGAGGGCGTTGATGCAGCGGAGCGCCGTGGATTTTCCGGAGCCGGACTGCCCGATCAGCGCCACCACCTCGCCGCGGCCGACCTCGAACGAGACCCCGTCCAGGACCTTCAGCGGGCCGAAGCTCTTGTGGACGTTGGCAAGCTTAACGACGGCCGACATTGAGCCTCCTCTCCAGCCCGCGGCTCCAGGCCGACAGCGGGTAGCAGATGGCGAAGTAGAACATCGCCACGGTGACGAAGATGATGAACGGCTGGAAGATCGAGTTGTTGATGAGCTTGCCGGCCTGCGACAGCTCGACGAAGCCGACGACTGAAGCGAGCGAGGTGTTCTTGACGATCTGGACCAGGAAGCCGACGGTGGGGGCGGTGGCGAGGCGCATCGCCTGCGGCAGCACGACCCGGGTCAGGCGCTGCCAGCGCGACATCGCCAGGCACTCGGCCGCCTCCCACTGGGTCTTCGGCACCGCCTCGATGCAGCCGCGCCAGATCTCGCCGAGGAAGCCCGAGGCGTAGATCGTGAGCCCGGCGCCCGCCGCGATCAGCGCCGGCAGCTGGTCGAAGCCCGCGATGGCGAGGCCGAAATAGATCATGAACAGCAGGATCAGCAGCGGCGTGCCCTGCACCACCTGCACGTAGGCCGACGCGAGGCCCCGCACGACGCGGTTCTGCGAGATGCGGGCGAGCGCGACGCCGAAGCCGAGGAGGCCGCCGCCGATGAAGGCGATGGCGGAGAGCGCCAGCGTCCAGCCCGCCGCCTGAAGCAGGAACCAGAGGTGCTGGGGTCCGAAAGTGGGCATCGTTCCCCTCCCCGCTAGAGGGCCGTGCCGAGCTTGCGCCGGCGGGTGAAGACGAGGAGGCCGAAGCCCCAGAAGGCCCAGCGCACGACGAAGGACAGGGCGAGGTAGACGAGGCCGACGACGATGTAGGTCTCGAAGCTGCGGAAGGTGTCGGACTGGATGCGGTTCGCCACCGCCGTCAGCTCCTCGGCCGAGATCTGCGAGCAGATCGACGAAGCGAGCATCAGCAGCACGTACTGGCTGACCAGCGCCGGATAGACCCGCTCGATCGCCGGGCGGAGCACCACGTGCCAGTAGATCTGGCGGCGGTTCAGCCCCAGGCACTCGCCGGCCTCGATCTGCGCCTTGTGGATGCTCTCGATCCCGGCGCGCATGATCTCGCAGGTATAGGCCACGACGTTGACGACGAGCGCGAGCACCGCCGCCATGGTGGCGTCGACCCGCAGGCCTAGCACCGCGATGCCGAAATAGACCAGGAAGATCTGAACCAGCAGCGGCGTGTTGCGGATCACCTCGACATAGGCGCCGACGAGCCGCTTCAGCCAGGGCGGGCCATCGGCCCGGGCGATGGCGCAGAGCGCGCCGCCGACGAAGCCGAGCACCGTCGCCACCGCCGAGAGCTGAAGCGTCAGCCAGACGCCGGCGGCGAAGTCGCGCCAGTACGGCAGCAGGGACGCGAAGTCGAACTGGTAGGTCATGCCGCGTCCGCTCGCGGGTAGGCGGCGGCGAGGGCCCGCAACACCGGCGCCGCCGGCGATGCACCGGCCTCCTCGACCCAGGCCAGGAAGGCGTGGATCCGGCGCTCGACCTTCTGGACGTGGTTCTGGGCGATGTCGGCGATGCGGTGGTTGAGGTACGGGTTGAGGAAGCGGTCGAGGGTGGCGGTGACGTAGGCCTTGGCCTCCGCCTCCATCCCGCGGACGGCGAAGCCCGGCACCACCTCGTCGCGGTAGAGCGCATCGAGGCGCGCCCGGATCGTCGGATCGGCCAGGATCTCGCGTACGGTCTCGGCCTCGGGCCGGCCCTCGCGCTGCCAGATCTCGGCCAGGACCGTGTGGCCGAGATTGAGGATGTGCAGCTTCAGCCGCTCGAACGGCTCCAGGTCGTCGGCGAGCACGATGCAGGGATGCTCGCAGGGGAGCGCGAGGCCGGGCCGGCGCTCGATCGCCCACAGGGCGTAGGGCTCGGCCACGGCGCCGACCGGCTCGATCGGCTCGGAGACGATGCGATCGACGAGGGTGTCGGTGACGATCACGCTCTCGCGCAGCCAGCTCCGAAAATCCTCCGGCAGGCCGGCTTGCGCCGCGAGGTCCAGGACCAAGCCCTGCAGCACCCGGCCGTTGCGGTTGATCAGCTCGCAGGGCAGCACCGTGAGCGGCCGTCCGCCCGCCTGCCAGCGGCGGTAGAGGAGCTGGGTCAGCTTGGCCGGAAAAGAGACCGGGGGACGCGCCTCGACCCACCCCGTGCCACGATCGGCCGCAGGAATCGCGTATCCGGTATCGCCGGTATTCGAGAGGACGATCTCGGCTTCCTCGACGAACAGGGCCGTCACGGCGTCCCAGTCGGTCGTGGCCGAGAGGCCGCGGTCGATGCTGGTGACGGTGACCTGCCGCTCGACCGGGGCGCCGTCCTCGATGCCGCGGATGAGGACCGGATAGCCCTCGGGCGCCCCGAAGGCGGCGACGCGCCCGGCACGGGAGGCCGCGCCCGACGTCTGCACCACCGCGACCGGGCCGACCGCCTGGCCGGCCTCGCGCGCCTCGTGGATGAAGAGGTCGGCATGGGCCTGCAGGAACCGACTGGTGCCGAACTGGACGACCCGCCGGGTCTTGAGAGCGGCGCTCACGCGGAACGCGCCGCACAGGCGGAGATGCTGCCGATCGGTGCCAAGGGCGTGTCCTCACCAGGTGGGGTTTATGTATTATCATGCATAAAGAACCGGACTGCTCAGGCTGTCAAATAGTTTTTTATGTGCGAAAAACCGACGCGATGCGGATGGACGGGGGCCTGGCCGGCGTGCTGGAATCGCGCCCTCGGGAGGGCGGGATGCGGGCGAACACGGTCCACAAGCGAGCCTACAACCAGTGCCTGTCCTCGCTGGCGACGCGGCAACTCGGGCCCTGGTGCGCCTCGGAGGCCGACCTCTCCGAGGCGCTGGAGGTCAGCCGCACCACGGTGCGCGGCGTGCTGGCGGGCCTCGCTGCGGCCGGCATCGTCGGGACGGACGGGGCGCGGCGTCGCCTGATCCGCCATCCGGTGCCGGAGGACTACTTCCCGGGCCTCGAGACCGAGACGGTGGCGGAGGCCGTCGAGCGCAAGTTCATGCAATGGGTGCTGCAGGGCGATTGCCGCCCGGGCCAGGTGGTCAACACCGCGGAGCTGGCACGCCTGTTCGGTGTCTCGACCACGGCAGTGCGGGAATACCTGACCCGGTTCAGCCAGTTCGGGCTGCTGAAGCGGCGCGAGAACAGCGGCTGGATCTTCGCCGGGGTGACGCCGGACTTCGCCGCCGAGATCTACGAGATCCGCGAGATGTTCGAGCTGCGCTCGGCCCGCCGCTTCGTCGAGCTGGCGCCGGATTCGCCGGCCTGGGCCGAGCTCGCGGCGATCGAGCGCGAGCATCATGTCCTGCTCGCCGAGATCGACGCGCGCTATCGCGACTTCTCACGCCTCGACGAGCGGTTGCATCGGCTGATCCACGACGCCTCGTGCAACCGCTTCATCCGCGACTTCTACGACGTGATCTCGATCATCTTCCACTACCATTACCAGTGGGACAAGTCGGACGAGAAGGAGCGCAACCGCGTCGCCCTGCGGGAGCACCTGGACTACATCGCCGCCCTGCGCTCCCGCGACCTGCGCCAGATCGACCAGACCTGCCGGGCCCATTTGCGCACCGCCCGGGCGACCCTGCTGCGCTCGATCGCGGTCGGCCCGCTGGGCGGTGCGCCGGCGTGGCCGCGCGGGTCGGACGCGGAGGCCGGCGAGGTACGTCCGCCTGCCGGATGACGCTTCGGCGTTTTGGACCGTGACCTGGCGATCAAGTATTTGTCAGTCTTTATATCGGGTGTTTCGAATCACCGCCGCCAGATCAATGTGTCATGGATGGGATGCTCCTCGTCATATCGATTTTGCTGGCGCAGCAGACCTGCAAATCAGAAGTCATCCCCACGATCGGTGGTGCGATGGCGGTTGTGCGTCCGTAGGTAAGGCTTCGTTCACCCTGTTGCGCGAAGAAGAGAGTGGCCGTTCGCAGAGTCGTCACCGGGCCGAACCCTGGGGAGGCGGCCTTCCCTCCCCAATCTATCGGAGATCAGATGTCGGTGCGGCGCGCGAGGGTGGAGAGGCTGGGCTGCGTCCTGGCGATCCTGGCGGGCTCCGCGGGCACGGTCCGGGCGCAGAGCCTCGAGGAGGCTTCGGCGGCAGCGCTCGAGTCGAGCTTCGTGCTGCGGGCCGAGCGGGCGCGTCAGGACGGGGCCGAGGAGCGCCTGCGCGGTGCCATCGACGCCTTCATGCCCACCGTCGCCTTCACGGCCGACCGGCCGCTGAGGAGCCGCATCACCTATTCGCCGGATGCCGCACCTCCGGTGGTCGGGCTCGACGCGACGCCGCGGCGGGCGCCGACGGTGGTCGGGATCACCGCGAGCCTGCCGCTGTTCGACGGGTTCCGGCGCTGGAACGGCTATGAGACGGCCCGCACGCTCGCCGAATCGGGCCGGCTGCTCCTGATCGGCCGGCGCCAGCAGGTGCTGCTCGATACCGCCATCGCCTATATCGTGGTCCTGCGCGACACCCGGATCCTGGCCGCCCGGGACGCGCAGCTCGTCGCGATCCAGCGCATCGCCGCCTTCACCGACAAGCAGTTCGAGCTCAACGACGCGACCCGCACCGACGTGGCGCTCGCCCGCTCGCGGGTGCAGGAGGCCGAGGCGCTGCGGATCCGGGCCCAGGCCGACCTCACGGCGTCCCGGCTGGAGTTCACCCGGCTCACCCGGATGGCGCCGGAACGGATGCTGCCGCCACGCCTGCCCGACGGGCTGCCGCGCAGCGCCGACGCCTATGCCGAGCTGGTGCGCAAGGCCAATCCCGACATCGCGGCGTTCCAGCTCGAGGCGGAGGCCGCGGGCTACCAGGCCAAGGCGGCGTTCGCGGACCTCCTGCCCAAGGTCAACCTGCAATTCTCGAAGATCGCCCAGCTCGGCTACAGCCCGGTGCTCGACCGGATCACCGACACCACGACCAAGATCGTGGCGACCGTGCCGATCTACGAGCCCGGGAGCCTGCCGCGGATCGGCGAGGCCTCGGCGCTGGCGCGCCAGCGCGGCTACGAGGCGCAGGACAAGGAACTCGCGACCCTCACCGCGGCCCGCATCGCCTTCGCGCGCCGCCAGGCCACCGCCGAGCAATACACCCAGCTGCTCGCCCGGATCCGCGAGTTGCGCGAGACGATGCGGGGCTTCGGCATCGAGCGGGCGGCGGGATTTCGTACCGTCCTCGACGAGCTGAACATCCGCGGCGAGCTCGCCAATGCCGAGGTGGCGGCGGAGATCGTGCTGAACGAGCGCGACGGGCAGTCGCTTCAGCTCGCCGCGGCAGCGGCGCTCCTCGACGCCGCGCCCGGCGGTCCTCCGGCCCGGCGGTTCGAATCGGTCGCTCCCCCGCCGCCACCGGCCCTGCGCCGCTCGCTCGCCGGGGCTCCCGCCGAGGTGGGGCCGGCCCCGCGCGGCAGCGCGGCGGCGGGTGCGAGGCCGGCTTCTGCGCCGGTGCTGCGGGTCTCGCGGGCGGAGCCGGATTCTTGGTAGGGTGTCGGGTCCCGGTGCGAGAGTTGTGCTCGACCCGATAGATGATCTCCCGCAGCATTGACGCCCTCCGGGTCATTCCGGGCTCCGCTGCGCAGCCCCGGATGACGTATTGGATGTGAGATCCGCCGGGAGCAACGACGAAGCCCTTACAATCTCGCCCGCGCACTCCGCGGCGTCGACAGCAGCAGGTGCGTCTCCGAGGTGGTCACGCCCGGCACCAGGCGCACCCGCCGCAGCAGCTCGTCCAGCTCCGGCAGGCTGCCGGCGGCGACCTCCACGACGATGTCCCAGGTGCCGACCGTCGTGTGGACCGAGGTGATCTCGGCGAACCCCTTGAGGGCATCGATCACGTCGCCGGCCTTGCGCCCCTCCACCGCGATCAGCGTGATCCCCCGCACCGCCGCCGGCTGGCTGTCCGCCCGCAGCACCACCGTGTAGCCGATGATCTCGCCGTCGCGCTCGAGCCGGTCGAGCCGCGCCCGCACGGTGGCGCGCGACACCCTCAGGAGCGTGGCGAGTTCCGAGACCGGGCGGCGGCAATCGTGCCGCAGCAAGGTGATGAGGCTCTGGTCGAGGGCATCCATTCCGACACTCTGCGTAATCCTGCCTGCCAGATTGCGCGATCCTGCTGAAAAATCGACCAGCTTCCCCTGTTCAGGGTGACGCAGCCGCGCGCTACGGTCGAGCCGGTCGGCACGATCCAGGCGGGAGCGGACGAGTGGCAAGCGGACATCCGGAAGGGTGCGTCTTGGTCGGAGCGCCGGTGCAGTCGGGCACGAACCGGCTCGGCTGCGACATGGGGCCGAGCGCCTACCGGGCGGCGGGCCTCGCCGAGGCGATCCGCGAACTCGGCATCCCGGTCGAGGATGCGGGCACCATCGCGCCGATGCCCTTCGCGGCACCGCCACACCCGAACCGGGCGATCCATCACCTCGCCGAGACGGCGGGCTGGACGCTGGCGCTCACCGAGGCCGCCTTCCGGCACAGCGCCGCGGCACGGCCGATCTTTCTCGGCGGCGACCACAGCCTCTCGGCCGGCACCGTGGCGGGCATGGCCCGGCGGGCGGAAGCCGAGGGGCGGCCGCTGTTCCTGATCTGGCTCGATGCCCATGCCGACCTGCACACCCTCGACACGACGACGAGCGGGAACCTGCACGGCGTGCCGCTCGCCTACCTCACCGGACGGCCGGGCTTCGAGGGCTATTTCCCACCCCTGAGGGCGGCGCTCGACCCGGCGCGGATCTGCATGTTCGGCCTTCGCAGCGTCGATCCGGCGGAGCGCGGAGCCTTGGGCGGCAGCGGCGCCCGGGTGCACGACATGCGCGACATCGACGAGATCGGAATCGTCGCCCCGTTGCGCGAGTTCCTGCGCGAGGTGACGGCGGCCGACGGCCTGCTCCATGTCAGCCTCGACGTCGATTTCCTCGATCCCGGCATCGCACCGGGGGTCGGCACCACGGTGCCGGGCGGGGCCACCTTCCGGGAGGCCCACCTGATCATGGAGCTGCTGCACGATTCCGGCCTGGTGCGCAGCCTCGACCTCGTGGAGCTCAACCCCTTCCTCGACGAGCGCGGCCGCACCGCCCTGCTGATGACCGACCTCGCCGCCAGCCTGTTCGGCCGCCGCATTCTCGACCGACCGACCCGGAGCTTCTAGATGCCCGCGCTCAACACCGTCCCCTTCGTCAGCGTCGACAACATGATGCGCCTCGTCCACGCGGTCGGGATCGAGGCGATGCTGGCCCGCCTCGCCAGCGCCGTCGCGGAGGATTTTTCGCGCTGGGACGCCTTCCACAAGACGCCCCGCATCGCCGCCCACAGCCCCGATGGCGTCATCGAGCTGATGCCGACGAGCGACGGCCACACCTACGGCTTCAAATACGTCAACGGTCACCCGAAGAACGCCGCCGGCGGGCGCCAGACCGTCACCGCCTTCGGAGTGCTGGCCGACGTCGGCAACGGCTATCCGGTGCTGATCACCGAAATGACCCTGCTGACCGCGCTCCGCACCGCCGCCACTTCGGCCCTGGCCGCTCAGTCCCTCGCGCGGCCGGGCGCGCGCACCATGGCGCTGATCGGCAACGGTGCCCAGGCCGAGTTCCAGGCCCTGGCCTTCCGGGCGCTCCTCGGAGTCGATACGTTACGCCTCCACGACATCGACCCGGCGGCGACCGCCAAATGCCTGCGCAACCTCGCGCGCTTCGGCTTCGACCTCACGGCTTGCGCCAGCACCGCCGAGGCCGTGCGCGGGGCCGACATCGTCACCACCGTGACGGCGGACAAGCGCAACGCCGTGATCCTCGGCGACAACCTGGTCGGGGAGGGGATGCACATCAACGCCGTCGGAGGCGACTGCCCGGGCAAGACCGAGCTGGCGCCGGAGGTGCTGCGCCGCGCCGCCCTCTTCGTCGAATACGAGCCACAGACACGCATCGAGGGCGAGATCCAGCAACTGGCCCCGGACCATCCGGTGACCGAGCTGTGGCGGGTCCTCGCCGGCCGGGCGTCCGGGCGCGCGAGCGCGCGCCAGGTCACGGTGTTCGACTCCGTCGGCTTCGCGATCGAGGACTTCTCGGCCTTGCGCACCGTGCGCGACCTCCTGGCCGAGCACCCCTACTACGAGGATCTCGACCTGCTCGCCGATCCGGACGACCCGCGCGACCTCTTCGGCATGCTGCTGCGGGCAAGCCCGCCGCGTCTCGTCGCCTGAAGCGTCCGCGTTCCGCATCGCCGCGCCGCTGATCCGGACTTTCGAAGATCTGTCGCTGTACCTTCCTGAGCTTGCCCTGTCTTCCAGGCAGGCTTAGCCGCACAGTGTGGTCCGCAGCCTCGGCGTGTTCCGGCAGTCACCTTCGTGGCGATTGCCGGTACCGTCCAGCATGGACGGAAGCGTACCGGAGGGAGAATTACGCCTGGCCGCCGCTGTTCTTGATCAAGACACTCTCTGGGAGCATCGTCTCGCAATCATTTCATCCTGCCGTGGCAGCCGACGGGCCTTCCACGACACGTCATGCACAGGCCTTCCCCAACGAAATTACCTACGCAGTTTTCTTCGCCTCTGCGTAAGGCTTTGTCGATGATCCACTTTCCGGAACCGCTTTGGTTAATGGCCCGTCAAGTGTTCGGCTGCACGTCTCGACACGTTTTGGGACATCTGGCATCTCAAGACTGTCAGCGGGACACGAGACCGGTCCCGGACTTAAGGACAGCCCCAATGAAGACGCTCGACCTGAAGACCCTCGGCACCATCGCTGGCGGGACGATCTGCGCTCCCTGCTGCCCGCCGTGCCCCCCGCCGGCCCCGGTCTGCCCGCCGCCCGCTCCGACCTGCGGCAGCTCCAAGTCCAAGAAGTGCTGATCGCCTTCGCGGCAAGCTGACATCAACGACAATACGCATACTGACAGGAGAGACACCATGAAGAAGCTCGACCTCGGCACCGTCGCCGGCGGCACGATCTGCGCTCCCTGCTGCCCGCCGCCGTGCCCCCCGCCGGCTCC
>NZ_BPQJ01000003.1:90458-342336 GCF_022179185.1 Methylobacterium frigidaeris
GGTCTGCCCGCCCCCGGCCCCGTCCTGCGGCAGCTCCAAGTCCAAGAAGTGCTGATCGTCTCGGCCGCAGCCTGGCCTCGACGACAACACGAACACAGACAGGAGAGACACCATGAAGAAACTCGACATCGCCACCCTCGGCACCGTCGCCGGCGGCACGATCTGCGCCCCCTGCTGCCCGCCGCCGTGCCCCCCGCCGGCTCCGGTCTGCCCGCCCCCGGCCCCGTCCTGCGGCAGCTCCAAGTCCAAGAAGTGCTGAGCCGCCACTAGCGGATCCGTGCGGGGCCGTATCTGAGAGGGCCTGAGTTCTGATGAGTACGACCCCGCACATCCCCTGGACCTACGCGCGCCTGGCGAGCCTGCCGCTGGCTTGGCGCCGGCGCGCCCTGCGCGCCCTCGTTACGGGACGCCGCCTCCTGGCCAGGGACGGGGGCGAACGCTTCGCGGCGACCTTCGAGAGCGTCCTGCGCCTGCCGCGCCGCGAGGCCCTGCGCCTGTCACGCGCGGCCGCCCACCACGACGTCGCCTCCGAGATCGAGTGGTGCGCCCTGCACAAGCGTCCGGTCGACGCGATCCAGCGCGACATCGAGCGGGTGCAGGTCGCCGATCCGGCGGTGATGGAGCGGATCGCCGCCACCGGCCGGCCGGTGATCCTGGCCCCCCTCCACATGGGTGCCTACGTGCTCTGCCTCGCCACCCTGATGGTGCGCCACTTCCCCGGCCGGCCGATGCTGGTCCTGCGCCAGCGCGACGATATGGGGATGGAGACGGAGGTCATCGAGCGGCTGCGCGAGGTCGACGTCGACGTGCGCTTCCTGAATGTCAGCCAGCGGGCCGACTTCCTGTCCGCGGTGCGCTTCGCCCAGAAGGGCGCGGTGATCGTGGTGTTCTGCGATCTGGACCCGTCTTACGGCGCCCCGGCCGAGATGCCGATGTTCGGGCTGCCGTTCCGCTTCGCCTTCGGCACCGACACCCTGGCGCGGCTCACCGGGGCGACCGTGGTGCCGATCGCCACCACCATGGACGACAACGGCGACACGGTCGGCCTCGGCCAGCCCTTCGAGGTGCGCGGGCAAGCGGCCGAGGAGCGGGCTAAAGGAGCCGACATCATGCGCCGGCACATCCAGGCCGCGATCGCAGCCCGGCCGGAGCAGTGGCATCTCTGGCCGATGCTCGCCGATTATTTACCCTCGTCCGCCAGGGTGCAGGACAACTCTCCGGCAGGCGGGGAGACGCCGCACGATCTCGCGGCGTAAGGTCTCGCGAGCGGATGGTCGATGAGCGAACCCGCGGCGCCTTCCTCTGGGGAGGCCAGTTTCCAGCGCCGGCGGATCAGCGGCACCGTCCACCTCCAGCACGACCGCGGCAGCGTCTGGATGGCGTTGTTCTTCGGCGCCATCATCGTGGTCGTCATCGCCGCCCTGTTCCTCGGCCGGCTCGCCCGCTCCGAGTCGGTGCGCGGCTACGTCTCGGCCGCCTCCGGCCTCACCCGCCTCGACGCCCAGGCCGCCGGCATCGTCCGGGAGATCACCGTCAGGCAGGGTGACACCGTCACCCGCGGCCAGCGCCTGATGCAGGTGCAATTGCGCGAGCAGACGACGGGTGGCGTCTCGACCGTCGGCGCCACCCTGCGCAGCCTGCAGGAGCGGCGCACCAGCCTCGCCGCCGAGGAGGCGCGCCTCTCGGCCTATCTCGCGTCGACCCGCGGCGACCGCGACGAGACCGAGCGCAACGTCGCGGCCGTGGTCCGCGCCCTCGACGAGCAGGAGCGCACCCTGAAGGAGGGCCTGGCGCAGCAGGAGGAGATGGTCGCCCGCGTCGAGGCCTACCTCAAGCAGGGCTACGCCACCCGCGAGACCCTCAACGGCCAGCGCCGCGCCGCCCTCGACTATGCCCGACAGCTCGCCGAATTGCGCGCCCGCCGGGCCGAGCTGCGGCAGGGCACCTCCGAGCGCCTGCGCGCCCAGCGCACCGGCGACACCGAGAAGGCGGCCCAGCTCGCCACCACTCGCAACGAGTTGAGCGCCATCGAGGCGCAGATCACCGCGCTCGGCGCCCAGTCGCGCATCGACGTGGTGGCGCCCACCGAAGGCCAGGTCGCCGGCCTCTACGTCCAGCCCGGCGATTCGGTGACCGCCGACCAGGTGGTGGCGATCCTCGGCGACACCCGGGCCGATCCCCTGATCGTGCTCGAAGTGCCGGCCCGGGCGATCGGCCTCGCCAAGGTCGGCCAGGAGGTGGTGCTGAAATACGACGCCTTCCCGTTCAAGACTTTCGGCATCGCCAAGGGCACGATCACGGTGATCTCCGGCACGCCGCTGCGCAACCCGATGCTGGCCTCCGCCGAGGAGGGCGGGGGCGATGCGGCGGCCGCGGCGGCGCGCCAATCGGTCTACCGGGTCGAGGTGCGGCCCGACTCCCGCACCATGCGCGCCTACGGTGCCGACGAGCCGATCCGCATCGGCTCGACGCTCTCGGCCGACATCGTGGTCGAGCGGCGGCGACTGATCGACTGGATGCTCGATCCGATCCGGGCCATGCGCGGCCGGGGATGAGCGGCCGAGGATGAGCGGCAAGGAATGATCCGATGACCGACTGGCTCAAGCGCGCGCTCAGCAAGCGGCGGCGGGTGCGCTCGATCCTGCAGAACGAGGCCAACGAGTGCGGGCTCGCCGCCCTCGCGATGGTGGCGAACTATCACCGCCACGACATCGACCTCGCCTACCTGCGGGCGCTGTTCCCGCTCTCGCGCAACGGCATGACGCTTGCCAGCATCGTGGCGCTCGCCGACAGCCTCGACCTCGACGCCAGCGGCTACGCCCTCGACGGCGTGACCGAGCTGGAGCAGGTGGCGTTGCCGGCGATCCTGCACTGGCGCGGCAACCACTTCGTGGTGCTGGAGACGATCGCACGCGGCAGGTATCACGTCCACGATCCCGAATTCGGCCTGCGCATCTACGAGCGGGCCGATGTCGAGCGGCTGTTCGGCGGCGTCGTGCTCGAATTCGCCCCCCGGATGGATTTCCGGGCGATCAAGGTCGGCGACCGGCTCAAGCTGTTCGACATCCTGCGCAGCGCCCGGGGCCTCGGCGGCACGGTGTGGCAGATCACGCTCGTGTCGGTGGCGATCTCGCTGCTGGGCCTCACCACCCCGGTGCTGCTCCAGATCGCGCTCGACGTGGTGATCCCGCAGGTCGACCTCGACCTGATGCAGATGCTGGCCGCCGGTCTGATCCTGATGATGCTGTTCGAGGCGTTCGGACAGTGGCTGCGCGGCTACATCGCCTTGCGCGCCTCGACGCTGCTGCAACTCCAGTTCACCCGCAACGTCGTCGGCCACGCCCTGCGGCTGCCGCTGAGCTACTTCGAGTTGCGCCATCCGGGCGATTTCGTCACCCGGATCCAGTCGATCGATACGATCCGGACCTTCATGGTCGGGGGCTTGGTCACGTCCTTCGCCGATATCGGTACGTCGTTCCTGCTCGTCGGGCTGATGTACTATTACTCGCCCGTGATGGCGTCGATCACGCTGGCGACGCTCGCCGCCGTGCTGGCGATGCGCTTCGTCACCTTCCCGACGCTGGACCGCGCCACCGCCGGCTCGCTCGAGGCCCGCTCGCAGGAGCAGGCGAGCCTGATCGACGGGCTGCAGCGCATCGGCAGCCTGAAGGCGCATAACAGCACCGAACTCTTCGCCATGAACTGGTTCGAGAGCTTCGCGCGCTTCGCCAATCTCGATTTCCGGGCGAAGAAGGCCGGGCTCGATGCCGAGTTCCTGATGCACGTCGTCATCGCGATCAGCACCGTGGCAACCTTGTATCTCGGCATCACCGGCGTCATCAAGAACACGCTGACGATCGGCACGCTCTACGCCTTCATCGCGCTGCGCACCGACTTCTTCGACCGCGTGAACCACCTCACCTCGAGCCTGCTCCAGCTCGCCGCCCTCAAGGTCCACGTCGCGCGCCTCGACGACGTGATCGGCCAGGCGCCGGAGGAGGGCCTGCACGAGGCGACCTTCCACCGGGCGATCCGCAAGGAGGTCCGGGTCGAGGACGTCACCATCCGGTTCGGCCGGGGCGACGAGCCGATCCTCACCGGCGCCTCCCTGACCATCGATGTCGGCCGCTGCGAGACCATCGCGATCGTCGGCGCCTCTGGCTCGGGCAAGTCCTCGCTGATGCGGATCCTCGCGAGCCTCACCGAGCCCGCCGCCGGCTCCGTCACGATCGACGGCGCCCCCTTGAGCCAGTTCGGCAAGCGCGAGTACCGGGCCAATCTCGGCGTCGTCTTCGCCGATGACGGGCTCTTCGCCGGCACGGTGGCCGACAACCTGTCGCTGTTCGATCCCGCCGTGTCCCACGCCGAGATGGAGGCGGCCCTGATCCGGGTCTCGCTCCGAGAGGAGATCGAGCGGTTGCCGCAGGGCTACGCCACCCATGTCTCGGAGGAGGGGAGCGTGCTCTCCACCGGCCAGCGCCGCCGCCTGCTGCTCGCCCGCGCCCTCTGTCGCCGGCCGCGGCTGATGCTCCTCGACGAGGTGACGGCGAACCTCGACCCGGCGACCGAGACTGCGCTCGTCGAGAGCCTGAAGGGCGTGAAGGCCGCCAAGGTCTTCATCACCCACAGCGAGCGCCTGCTCGACCAGGTCGACCGCGTCTTCCGCATCGAGAACGGCCGCCTCACCGAGGATCCGCGCCCGCCGGCGAAGCCCGGGGCGCCGGTGCCGGAGGCGGCGTGAGCGCCGCTCCTCGGCAGAAGACGGACGATGAAGCAAGAAGTTGTTTTGTTTTCCCCGTCGGCACTGACACGCACCCTGTCATTCCGGTGCCGCGCAGCGGAGCCCGGAATCCAGAACCGCAGATGGTTCAGGAAAGAGCGGATAGTGTGCCGCTTTATCCTGTGCCGACCTAAGCGTCTGGATTCCAGGCTCCGCTGCGTGGCCCCGGAATGACAGGGTGGGTGTCGACTGCATCGAGAGTACGACGACGCTTGAGACGCCGCGAACGCCGTCGTCCGCAGCGCCACGCCGCTCAGACCGGACGCTGCAGCTTGCAGCTGTCGATGGCGCCGAGCGCCTTGGCGCGGGCCGAATCGTTGAAGTAGCCGGTGGTGCGGTAGGACTCGATCTCGGATGCGTTCAGGGCGCGCAGGGTCGTGCGGGCGTAGCAGCCGCAGGGGCGCTCGAAGCTGGTCTCGGCGGTGTTCTGCATCCTGGCCTGGACGACGGCGCAGGCGCGGCGCACCCGGGTCTCGAGCTCCGACGTCGGCGCGGTGCGCAGGGACGGATCGGGCTGGTAGGCCTCGAGCTGCGACGAGGACGCGCCGGCGAGAGCCGCAGTGGCGCCGAGCGCGAGGAGACCGGCGGCGAGGAAGGTGCGGAGACGCATGGCAATGAGGTCCGTTGGGCTGCTTGTCGTCAAGCTCGACCGTTGGACGCCGAAACTCCCCGCCCGCACAAGGGCGGGCGGGCCACACCGAGGATGAAAGACGCGGCGACTGCTACTGCGGCAGGGCCGCGATGGCGACCCGGTTGTCGTGGAAGGCGGCGCCGCCGAACGGGGCCGGGGCGTCGGCCCCCGTCAGGGTGTTGATGCCGCGCCCGTCCGGATAGGCATCGTTGGGCCAGATCGACTCGGCGATCAGCACGCCGCGACGCAGGCCGGAGAACAACGTCGCCCGCAAGGTCACGGCGCCGCGCTCGTTGGAGAGGCGCACCCAGGCCCCTTCTCCGATCCCGAGCGGCCCGGCATCCTCCGGGTGGATCATCACCGTCGGGTGGCGCTCCTTGGCGAGCGAGGTCGGGGTCTCGGTGAAGCTCGAATTGAGGAAGTTGCGCGCGGGACTGGTGGCGAGGCGGAAGGGATGGTCGATCGTCGCGCCCATCAGCGGCGCGTCCCAATGGTCGGGGAGCGGTGGCATCGCCGGCCCGCGCGGCCCGTCCTGCGCCACCGGCACCTTGCTCCAGTCCGGCCGGAAGCGGAAGAGCCGGTCCGGATAGGCGAAGCCGTCGAGGAAGTGGGCCCGCTCGAAGACGGGCTGCACGTCGAGGAAGCCGTCCTCCTCCAGCTCCGCCAGGCTGCCGCGGCGCGAGGCCTTGAGGGTGGCGTCGATCAGCTCGCGCGGGCTCATGGCGAAGCCCGGATGCTCGGCGCCGAGGCGCTGGCCCAAGGCCACGATCACCTCGTGGTTCGAGCGGCACAGGGACGGCGGCTCGATCCGCTTGAGGCCGAGCTGGATGTGCTGCTGGCCGCCGCCGGTATAGAGGTCGTCGTGCTCCAGGAACATCGTGGCGGGCAGGACGAGATCGGCCATCCGGGCGGTCTCGGTCATGAACTGCTCGTGGACGCAGACGAACAGGTCGTCGCGGGCGAATCCCCGCTTCACCAGTTCCTGCTCGGGGGCGACCGAGACCGGATTGGTGTTCTGGATCAGCATCGCGGTCACCGGCGGGCCGTGGCGCAGTGCTTCCGGGTCCCCGGTGAGCACCCGGCCGATCTGCGACTGGTCGAGCATGCGGGTGCCGGGGCGGACGACGTCGAGCCCCTCGATCAGGCGCTTGTTGAGGCCGAACACCCCGCTGTTCGAGTGGAAGGCGCCGCCGCCGCGGTGCTGCCAGGCGCCGGTGACGGCCGGGATGCAGAGCGCGGCGTGCATGTTGGCGGCGCCGTTGCGGCTGCGGGCGAAACCGTAGCCGAGGCGGAAGAACGTGTTCCTGGTACGCCCGACGAGGTGGGCGAAGCGCTCGATCTCCTCCACCGTGAGCCCGGTGATGGCGGCGGCCCAGGCCGGATCGCGGCTCTTCAGGTGGTCCTCCAGCGCCTCCGGACAGTCGGTGTAGCGGGCCATGTAATCGCGATCGGCGAGGCCGTCGCGAAACAGCACGTGCATCACCGCGCAGGCGAGCGCCCCGTCGGTGCCCGGCCGCAGCAGCAGCGCGAGATCCGCTTGGCGCATGGTCGGGTTGTCGTAGATGTCGACGACGACCACTGTGGCGCCCCGGGTCTTGCGGGCGGCCTGGACGTGGGTCATCAGATTGACCTGGGTGTGCACCGGGTTGGTGCCCCAGATCACCACGCAGTCGCTCTCGGCGATCTCGCGCGGATCGACCCCGCCGAGGCGGCCGGTGCCGGCGATGTAGCCCGACCAGGCGAGCGTGGTGCAGATGGTCGAGAACTGGCCCGAATAGCCCTTGGCGTGGCGCAGGCGGTTGATGCCGTCGCGCATCACCAGCCCCATCGTGCCGGCATAGTAGTAGGGCCACACAGCTTCCGGCCCGTGCGCGGCCTCCGCCGCCCGGAACGCCTCGGCCACGCGGTCCAGCGCCTCGTCCCAGCCGATCGGCGCGAACTCCCCCGAGCCCTTCGGGCCGGTGCGGATGAGGGGCTGCATCAGCCGGTCGGGATGGTGGATGCGCTCGGCGTAGCGGGCGACCTTGGCGCAGACGACGCCCGCCGTGTAGCTGTGGCGCGGACTGCCGCGCACCCGGCCGATCGTGGCGCCGTCGATCACCTCGACCTCGAGGGCGCAGACCGACGGGCAGTCGTGCGGGCAGGTGGAGGTCGTCCGCTCGATCCGTGGCTGCGCCGTCACCGCTTCGTCCCCCCATCGAAAAAACCCCCGCCGCGTGGCGGCGAGGGCTGTCAGCCTATCGGCGTTTTCCGGTCGGGGAAACCGTCAGCCGACGATGTCCTTCTCGTCGAAGAACTGCTTGATCTCGATGCCGGCATTCTCGAGGCTGTCCGAGCCGTGGACGGTGTTCTCGCCGACCGACTTGGCGAACTTCTGGCGGATGGTGCCCTCGGCGGCCTGCGCCGGGTTGGTGGCGCCCATCACCTCGCGGTACTTGGCGACGGCGTTCTCGCCCTCGAGCACCTGCACCACGACCGGACCCGAGGTCATGAACTCGACGAGCTCGCCGTAGAACGGGCGCTCGGCATGGACCTCGTAGAACTTCTTGGCCTGGGCGTCGGACATGCGGATGCGGCGCTGGGCGACGATGCGCAGGCCCGCCTCCTCGATCACGGCATTGACCGCGCCGGTGAGGTTCCGGGCGGTGGCATCGGGCTTCAGGATGGAGAAGGTGCGCTCGGTGGCCATGGGAGGTCCGTCAAGAAAGCGGTGGCGTGGGCGGCGGGATGCCGCGCGGGACCGGACCTCGGGGTCCGGCAGCACCGGGCGCGAACGCCCGCGCGCCGGGGCCATGGGGACGCCCGGCGCCGGGCTTATAGCGGTGGGCCGTGCGCCCCTCAAGCGTGGGTGCGGCTCGCGCGGCGATTGCGGCTCTGCCGCAACACGGCCGAAAAATCGCCCCAAAGACCGGGCTCATTGCGCTTCAACGTGACCTTTCGGTTACGCCGCCCGGCCCGAGCCGGGCGGCGACCACCGCCTCTCTCCGCCGCTCGGGCCCTTGGGCCCGGGAGCGGCGCGAACAGCCAGGAGACTCCTGCATGCGTTCGATCCTGATCCCGGCCCTCGCCACCACCCTCCTGTCGGCCGGTGCTGCCGCGGCGGCCCCCGCCGGGGACCCGTCCGGGACCTGGCTCACCGAGGACGGCCGGGCCAAGATCAAGATCGAGAAGTGCGGCCCCAACGCCGCCCATGCCTGCGGCAAGGTGGTGTGGCTGAAGACGCCCCTCAACGATCAGGGCCAGCCGCGCACCGACATCAAGAATCCCGATCCGAAGAAGCGCAACCGCCCGGTGATCGGCCTCACGCTGATGGACGGGCTGAAGCCCGAAGAAGGCGCCTACAAGGGTCAGATCTACAACGCCGAAGAGGGCAAGATCTACGACGTCTCGGTGAGCCGCGAGAGCGCGAGCGAACTCGCCATCTCGGGCTGCATGCTGAAGATCCTGTGCGGTTCGCAGACCTGGACCAAGGCCCCGGACGAGTTCGCCCAGGTCGCGCCGGCGTCGAGCAATGCCGCGCCGGCGAAGGCGAAGCCCGCCGCGGCGAAGCCGGCCGCGAACTGACCGTCAGCCGCGCGGAGCCGGGGCCTCATCCGGGTCCGGCTTGAGCCGAAAGCCGCGCTGGACCCCTGGGCGGGCCTTCATCCGGTCCATCCAGGCGGCGACGTTCGGGAACGCCGCGATGTCCTGGCCCTGGCGCTCCCAGAGCTTGGCCCAGGGCAGGATCGCGATGTCGGCGATGCTGTACTCCTCCCCTGCGACGTAAGGGTGGCGGCCGAGCTGCCCGTCGAGCGTGGCGTAGAGCTTCGTCGTCGCCGCGGTGAAGCGCTCGACCGCGTAGGGAATCTTCTCCGAGGCGTAGATGCGGAAATGGTGGGTCTGGCCGAGGGTCGGCCCGAAATTCGCCGCCTGCCAGAAGAGCCAGATGTCGACCGCGATGCGGGCGCGCTCCTCGGCGGGGTAGAACAACCCGGTCTTGCGGGCGAGGTACTGCAGGATCGCGTTCGATTCGAACACCGTGATCGGGGTGCCGCCGGGCCCGTCCGGGTCGACGATGACCGGGATCTTGCCGTGCGGCGACACGGCCAGGAAGTCCGGTGCGGCCTGCGCGCCCTTGCCGATGTTGATCGGCACCATGCGGTACGGCAGCCCGCATTCCTCGAGCATGATCGAGGCTTTCCAGCCGTTGGGCGTCGTCCAGTAATAGAGGTCGATCGGCGTCGTCGTCACGGCCGACATGCGGCTGGTCCTTCTGGCACGGCGGGGACGGAGGAGCGTCCGTCGCATCGGGCGTCCGGGAGAGGTAAACAGAGCCGGGCCCACCCTGTACAGGGTGAAGGTTGTCTCAATCGACGATCTTGCGACGGTCTTGCACCGGTGTCGTGGCCGAGACCGGCAAGGACCCAGTAAGCGGGCGGCAACGGGAGCCCCGTCTCTTGCCCTTGCGTCAGGCTGTGGCAGTCTCGGCCGCATGCCGGCCGAGCCGGCGTTCCTGCTGCGAGCCCGCCCTATGAGCCCGCCCATGCCGTCTCCCCTCCTCCGCACCGTTCTGGCGGTTCTTCTGGCCGCCGCACCTGCCGCGGCCCTCGGCCAGGCCGCACCAAATCCCGAGTTCGCGCCGCGCCGGGAGCCCAACCTTCGCAGCCTCGCCGCCCGCGAGCGCCAGCGCAAATGCGGCGCCGAGTGGCGCGCCCTGACCCCCCCGGACAAGGCGGCGCAGGGTCCGCGCTGGCCGCAATATTACAGCAAGTGCGTCCGCCGCCTGAAGGAGCAGCGCGCCTGACGCGTCCGCGCGGATCCAGATACCGGGGGAACCGGAGCGACGGCGTCTCTCGGCCCTCGGGTCCATCCGTGACGGTATCCAACGCCCGCCCGCGGGCGACGCCGAGGTTCGACCCCGAGAATTGTTAGATCTTGATGCCCGGGATTTTTTACGGAGAAGATCGATACAACGTGAGGTATGACAGTTGAACTGACCTTGAGATGCTGGTACAAACAGAAATCCTGAGTTTCGAGACCCAGGGCACCTGCAAGGCGCACTCCCAGAGTGCGCCTTTTTTCTTTTATTTTTCTTTTGAAGACGAAAAAAGGGCCCCGGCTCGCGCCGGGACCCCCGATGGCTCGACTTCGATGATATTAGAAGTCGCGCTGGACGCGCATGCGGATCTGGAACGTGTCGGTGGCGCTGGCGGTCGGCAGGGCGACGGCACCGGCGAACGGTACGCCGTTCACGACGCTGGTGACCGAAGCCGCGCTGACGCCCGGAGCCTTGTTCTGGTCGATGACACGGCCGCTCTGCAGGGCGAGGCGGGCGTAGTTGCCCTCGAGGCCGATATCGAGGTCACGCACTGGCGACCAGATCAGGCTGGCGCCCGCGACGATCTGGTTGGTGTCGCGGAGCTGGCTCGAGAAGCCGAAGCCGGCAGCGAACGGGCTCGGCAGCGACGAGGTCGCGAAACCGCCAATCTGGTTCACGAAGCCGAGATTGCCGCGGCTGGCCTTGCCGTACGACACTTCGCCGTAGCTGCCGAACACCGCCGAACGCCATTCCGGAGCCCAGTAGTGCAGGTAGGCCGCGGAGACGGTCCAGGACTTCGAGAGATCGAGCTTGCCGGTGAGCGGATCGACGACCGCGTCGACGAGCGAGGTACCGAGCGAGGTGCCGGCGGCCAGGGACGCGGAGGCGGTGTAGCCGCCGAGCCAGGCGTTGTAGCCGGTATAGCGCAGGGCGCCCTCGCCGTACGAGCCCTGCAGGTAGAGCAGGTCGCCAGCGGCGATGAACGGCAGGTTGACCTTCAGGCCGCCCTGCACGGCCCAGCCGTAGTCGCTGCCCGGGCGGGGAGCCACGGCGCCGGCGGTCGAGAAGCCGGCGAAGGAGCGCACCGACGCCGCGTTGGCGGTGTTGATCTCGTGCACAGCGGCCGAGACCTGTGCCGAACCCCAGGCCGCATCGTAGCGGAGCGCACCGACGAAGTCGGGCAGGCGCTGGCGCTGGACGACGTCGTAGTCGGCGATGACCGGCTGGCCGAAGGCGTTGGTGCCCAGCACCGGGGTGAAGTTGCCCGAACCGGCGGTGAAGACCTGGTAGTTGACGAAGTTCGTGCCGGCCGTGCCGCTGCCGAAGACCGGGGTCTTGCGCAGCAGCGGGTCTTCCATCGACAGCGTCGCCGAGAAGCCCTGGCCGAAGGTCGCGGTGTAGGCGAGCAGGTTGGTCGAGGAGATGTCGGAGCCGAGCGACGAGCCGACGAACTCGAGGTCGTGGGCGTAGAAGTCGAAGAACGAGGCGGCGCGACCGGCGGTGAAGCCGGCGAACTGGATGAAGGCCTTGTCGACGTTCACCGTGGTGACCGAGCGGCCGAAGGTGTCGACGCCCTGGCCCGGGAAGCCGGTGCCGGCGAGACGCTGCGTGCCGGACGCGAGGAACGGACCGGTGCCGTAGGCGAGGTCGAAGCGCACGAAGGCGCGCAGGGTGCCGTAGCCGGTCGCCGTGCGGGCATCGAGGTTCAGACGGCCGAGGCCCTGGAAGCCGGTCAGGTCGCCGCCGCCGACGACGCCGCCGCGGTAGAAGCTCTGCAGGTAGGTGGCCTGGAACCGGGCGCGACCCGAGACGCGCAGGCAGGTGTCGGTGCCCGGGATGTAGAAGAAGCCGGCACCATGCGTCGAGCAGACGCGGACGTACTCGACCGGCGCGGCCTTCTTGATCGGCAGATCGGCGGCTTGCGCACCAGCAACGACGGTCAGGCCAGCGGCCGACCCGAGCAGAAGGCTCTTCACGAGCTTCATTGAGACCTCCAAGATTTCGGACCCGAAAGGGGTGAACGACTCTGTTCCGAAGACCTCTTCGGCCTCGAGACCATGTCCCTCTTATGCCCCCGAAGATTCAGCCGCCGCATAAGTCCGGCCGAACCGCACCTGACTTCATGCGGTGCGGGTGAACAATCTTTCATGACGCCGAGTTGATCAACCGCGTCCAAGATCTAACAATCTGTTGAGATCGCCATCACGAGAGAATGTGGCAGAATCACCACATTGTGACTTCTGACCATCTTAGATTTATCTTTTGAACTAACAAAGTTTTCCAAGCTCTTACATATCGTATCGAATCATCCTCTTGCGTCATGGCTATGTGCTAACATAGCAGACTCTCGGTACATTTTTTCGAATTTATATAAGTATAATTTTGTTAGTTCAACAATAATAGAGTATATTACGAAGCAGTTTGAGGCATAGACATGTCTGTTGTGTTTTTATAAAGTCTTTCGAGGGGGATCTTGGGGTAAGATCCGAGCTTCCCGGCGTCGCCCGCGCGGCCTAGGCAACCGCCGCTTCCGCGGCAAGCCGCCCTCCCGCATGGCGGCCGGCCTTCCGGCTTGATGGGGGTGGCTGCGAATCGATGTGCAACCCCATCAAGGGGAAGGGCATGCCCAAGGCGACGGGCAGCCTCGCCGCCGGATCCCTCCGCCATGGGCTTCGCCGCGTGGCGCCCGTCATCGGCGGCCTCTCCGCCGCAGATTTCGGCCCGGTCTACGGCTTGGCGCTGTTCGTTCCGGATGGGCTGCGGGCCCGGAGAGTGTCGCCGGACCTCACGCCGCTGACGGCGATCCTGCGGCAGGCCGGGGCGGGCTTCCCCGGCGGCGTCTCCTGTTCGCTGCCTCCATCGCGGCCACCGGCGCCGCGACGGCGAACAGTCTTCACCTCGGCGCGTCGGATGACATCCCGAACACCGTCTGGAGTGGCGAGCCGACCGCCGGCGAGAACCGGACGGCGTTGTCGTTCGTCGAACACGACGCGCTCCTGGCCCTGAAGAGGTTGCCGGCTCACCGGGGCGGACCTTCGGGGCGGAGCGGCGAACGGCGCGAAGACCGAATGGCCGCCCATCCATCGAGGCGTTGGATCTCTCCTCTCCCACCCCGGAGAGGGGATCCGCACCAGTTCGGGGCACCGGCGCACCTGCGCGGCGCGCTCTGCCCAGGAGCCATCCCGGACCTCTCTGCAAAGGCTCCTCCCAAGCCGCCTCTTGCCTTCAGTTTTTAGTTGTTCTAATTAGCAAGTGGCGGGGCCGGGCGACGGCTCACCGGACGGGAGAGATCACGATGGCGACCATCCAGGGCGCGGCCTGCAGCAGCTGCCGCTATTTCGACGATCACAAGCTCAACGGCGCCGCCGCCACCGGCGACCAGGGCCTGTGCCGTTACAACCCGCCGGTCAGCCAGCCGGAGCCGCAGGGCCACGGCCTATGGCCGGTCGTCGCCGGCCAGGACTGGTGCGGCCACTTCACCGCCGAGCAGACCCCGGCCGAGTGATCCGAATGATCCGGTCGCGATTTGCGACGGGACCAAGCTTTCCCTGACAATGTCCGTCCTCCTCTCCCGCCGGAGAGGGGGATTTTTCTCGCGCGTGTTGTGCCGCGAAATGTTTCGTCCAGTGCAGCGGACGAAACACGATGTGCCCCGACCGAGCCGAATCGGCACTCCGAAGCAAAATCGCGGACATGCATCGCGCCTATACCGCCCCGCACAAGAGCCCGGAAATAACGGGCTGCGAGGAGGCGAAGATGGTCGTGGCGCGGGTGATCCTGATGAGTGCGATGCTGACGGTCGGCATCGTCGAGATGACGAAGACGACGCCGCCGCGCATGGCCGCGGACACCTTGGCCGAGGAAACCTTGGCCGATGTGGCGCGCAAGGCGGCCCCCGTCGCGGCTCCCGCGGAGGCGGTCCGGGTGGCCCCGGTCTCGACGGCGCCCGCGTCCGACCGCGCCTGCACGGAGGTGGTCTGGCCCTACCGGCCCGAATCCTGTCTGCGGCCGGAGAGTGCCTCGCAGGAGGCTGGGCCGCGCCGGCCGGTGCGGGTGATCCAGGAGCAGCGCCCGGCAACGCCCGTCCGGATGCCGGGCCGGGTGTCGGTCGGCTGACGCGCGGAACCGATGCGACGAGGCCATCGATCGCGAGACCGTCATGCCGCATTTCAGCGCCGATCTCCTGGACGCAGTCCTGCACGGCGATCCCGCCGAGCTGGAGGCGCTGCGCGCCTTCCTCGGCGCGGGGCCGGACCGCTGCGCCGGCCGGCGGCCGGCTCCCCTGCCCATTCCCCGTCCGGCGATGTCGGTACCGACGGGCATCGCCCGGCAGAGGCGGCAGGCCTTCGAGGCCCGGGCGATGAAGCGCCGTCCGGGCCCGGTCTCCGGGACCCGCCTGCGGCCGCCGATGCCGGGGTGAGTGCCACCGACGCCCCCGGCGCTGGCAGACCTTGAGAAATAATGCATAGTCGGCGCCCGCGGCGGAACGGGGCCACGATGAGGGTCGGCCACAAGATCTTCCTGGTCGGCGGTCTGCCGATCGCCATCGCGGCGCTGATCGCGCTCGCGGGCTGGCTCCTGCTCGCCCAGGCCGGGAAGGCGCGCGACGGCGCCGTGCTGGCGGGCGCGATCTACCGCACCCTGACTCTGTCGACGACGGTGCGCGACGAGTTCGTGGCGGCGCGCCCGGCCGAGCGCACCGACCACGCCGAGCGCTTCGCCCGCCTGACGGCGGAGTCGGCCGGCTCCCTCGACGACCTGCGCCGCTTCGCCCGCACCCCGGACCAGGCGGCCCGGATCGAGGCGGCCCGCGACGCACTCAAGGACTCGATCGAGCAGATGCAGGCCCTGGTGCGGATCACCCGGGAGAATGACGGGCTGATCGCCGAGATGGCGTCCCGGGCCGACGCCCTGGTGAGCCTCGCCGATCAGGCCCGGGACCGGCAGCGGGCCGCCAATACCGACCTCGTCGTCTCCCTCACCGACAAGGCCGCCACCCTGCGGCAGGTCCGGGACGTGGTCGGCGCGGTCAACGAGCTGCGCGCCCTGGTGTCGCAGGCCGAGATCGAAGCCGCGCGCGGGGCCGGCCCGGTGCGGTCTGGCGGAGCCGGCGGCGCGCCTCCGTCGATGGTTCAGGTGCGCAACGCGGCCCGCGACCTCGCGGCGGCGCTGAAGGGCGACCGGCGCGAGGGCGAGGCCGAGGAGCTGCTGATCCTGGCCGCCGCCTACGAGGCCTGGCGTGGGGCCGAGGAGCCGCGCCCCCTCGCCGCGGGCGGCGCGGTCCCGGACCATGCGCCGCTCCCCTCCCCGGTCAACGTCCTCGACGAGTGGTGCGAGCGGATCCTCAAGATCGACGGATCGGCCCAGCGCGCCCTGCACGACGAGGTCACGCAGCTCCTCTCCTACGCGGTGCAGGCCAACGAGACCGAGCAGGCGACCCAGAATATCGCGCTGGAGACCCTCAAGCTGGGCCAGCGCACCGCCGAGGCCCTGCGCCGGCGCGACGTGCCGGCGGCGGCCGCGATGCTGGAGGACGGGCGGCGTCTGTCCGAGACCGCCGCCGCCCTCCCGATCTCGCCGCTGATCCAGGGCGAGATGATCGAGGCGATCGACGGCTGGCGCGAGCGCCTCGGCACCACGGTCGAGGGCCTGCGCCGGCAGAACGAGGGCATCGCCGCGATGGATGGCCTCGCCGCGGTGATCGGCGAGACCGCCCGCAGCCTCAACGAGGTCTTCATCGACGACGCCGACCGCCTCGGCACCTTCCTGCTCCGGCTGCTGCTGGTCGGCGCCGGCGCTGGCCTGGTGGTCGGCTCGACGGTCGGCCTCGCGGCGGCGCATTCGATCACCGGGCCCCTGCGCCAGCTCCAGCGCAGCATGCTGGCCCTCGCCGCCGATCCGGGCCGGCGCGATGTCGGGGCCGCATTCGGGCGGCGGCGCGACGAGCTCGGCGACATGGCCCGCGCCACCGCGATGTTCGTCGAGGAGATCGGCCGGCGCGAGCGGGCCTTGCGCCGGGCCAAGGAGGAGGCCGACCGGACCCTGGCCGAGCTGCGCCAGACCCAGTCCGACCTGATCCAGGCCGAGAAGCTCGCGTCGCTCGGCCAGCTCGTCGCCGGGGTGGCGCACGAGATCAACACGCCGCTCGGCATCGCGCTCACCACCGCGACGCTGGTGCGCGACGAGGCGCGGGATTTCGGCGAGGTCGCGAAGACCGGTCAGCTCTCGCGCTCTCGCCTCTCCCACTTCGTCGAGCGGATGCACGAGGGCTCGCACCTGCTCACCGCCAACCTCGCCCGGGCGGCGGATCTCGTCCACAGCTTCAAGCAGGTCGCGGTCGACCGGGTGAGCGACGAACACCGTCGCTTCGCCTTGCGCGAATGGCTGGGCGAATTGCTGCGCAGCCTAGGGCCGCTCCTGCGCCGGGGCGGGCACCGCCTCGAGCTGGAGGCGCGAGACGGGTTCGAGGGCGAGGAGTTCGAGGTCGATACCCATCCGGGGGCGCTCGCCCAGGTCATCACCAACCTGGTCAAGAACGCGGTGGTGCACGCCTTCGCGGAGGGCGTGCCGGGGCGCATCGTGGTCGCGGTCTCCCGGGTCGGGGTCCCTCCTGAGAGCAGCTGGGTGCGCCTCGAGGTACGCGACGACGGACGCGGCATCGCGGCGACGGACCGGGAGCGCATCTTCGACCCGTTCTTCACCACCGCCCGCCACCGCGGTAGCTCGGGGCTGGGCATGCACATCGTCTACAACCTCGTCACCGGGCAGCTGCAGGGCCGCATTTCGGTGGAGAGCCGAGAGGGGAGCGGGACGGTGGTACGGGTCGAGTTCCCGGCCCGCCTCGCGCGGGCAGCATCCGCGCGGGCGGCCGTGGAGAGCCGCGTGGCGGCGCAATGAGGAGCTGTGCCGCTTGGGGGGATGACCCCGTTCGGCGTGGACCGACACCAAGCACGATCATGCTGCGAGGAGCGATGCCCGGTCAGAATCGACGACTCGGAACACGGGGCCGGGCCGCGGGCCGGCGGTTCCCGGGGCTTCTTCGCGCCGCATCGGCTCTTTGTGCCGCCGTCCTGGCCCCCCTCTGGCTCGCCACGCTGCCGGCCGCCGCCAGGACGTTGGTCTTCTGCTCCGAGGGCAATCCCGAGTCGCTCAATCCGCAGCTCGTCACCACCACGACGGGGATGGACGCGGCCTGGCCGGTCTTCGATACCCTCGTGGCGTTCGAGCCGGGCACCACCACGATCCGCCCGAGCCTCGCCGAATCCTGGACGATCTCGCCGGACGGGCGCGATTACACCTTCAGCTTGCGCCAGGGCGTCACCTTCCACCGCAACGCCAGGTTCAAACCGACGCGGCCGCTCGCGGCCGAGGACGTGGTGTTCTCGATCACCCGGCAGTGGCGGTCGGACCACCCGTACCATCGGGTTTCCGGGGGCCAGTACGCGTATTTCCGAGATCTCGGCCTTCCCGAGCTGATCGAGGCGGTCGAGGCGCTCGATCCCCGCACGGTGCGCATCCGCCTGCGCGAGGCCGACGCCACCTTCCTGCCGAACATCGCCATGGCCCTCGGGGCGATCCAGTCGGCGGAATACGCCGCGACGCTTCTGGCCGCCGGCGAGCAGGAGCGCTTCGACCGCGAGCCGGTCGGCACCGGTCCGTTCAGCTTCGTGGCGTTCCAGCCCGACGTCGCGCTGCGCTACCGCGTCTTTTCGGAGCACTGGGGCGGGCGCCAGCCGATCGACAGCTTGGTCTTCTCGATCACCCCCAACGCGGCGGTGCGGCTGGCCAAGGTCCGGGCCGGCGAGTGCCACCTGATGCCCTTCCCCAACCCGTCCGACCTCGATGCGATCCGGGCCGATCCGGCGCTGACCCTGATGCGGGAGGAGGAGCTGAACATCGGCTACCTCGCCCTCAACGTGACCAAGCCGCCCTTCGACGACCTGCGGGTGCGCCGCGCCGTCGCGATGGCGATCGACAAGGCGGCGATCGTGGCGGGGATCTACGGCCCGGGCGGCACGGCGGCCCGCTCGCCCCTGCCGCCGAACCTCTGGGGGCACGACCCGACGCTCAAGGACCCGCCCCTCGACCGGCCGGCGGCGCAGAAGCTGCTGGCCGAGGCGGGCTTCCCCTCCGGCTTCGAGGCCGAGCTGTGGTACCCGCCGGTGAGCCGGGCCTACAATCCCAACGGCCGGCGCGTCGCCGACATGATCCAGTCCGACCTCGCCCGCATCGGCGTGCGGCTGCGGCTGCTCACCGACGAGTGGAGCGCCTACCGGGCCAAGATGCTGGCGGGCGTGCCGGCGATGGCCCTGTTCGGCTGGACCGCCGACAACGGCGACCCGGACAACTTCCTCGGCGTGCTGCTCGGCTGCATCCCGGCCCGGCCCGGCGGCAGCAACGTCGCCCGCTGGTGCGATCCCGCCTTCGACGCCCTGGTGACCCGGGCCCGCCGCCTGCCCGATCAGGATGCCCGGGCCGCGCTCTACCGGCAGGCTCAAGGCATCTTCGCGCGCGAGGTGCCGTGGGTGCCGATCGCCCATTCGGCGGTGTTCGTCGCCGCCCGGCGCGAGGTGACGGGTTACCGCATGGACCCTCTCGGCCGGCACCTGTTCCGGGGCGTCGGCCTGAGCGGCCCGGAATCCCGCGGAATCGAATCCCGCGGGGGCTTGGAGCCGCGCCCGCGGCCTCAGGGAGCGGCCGGTCCCGTGCCGTAGGCCTGCGCCATCTCGCCGATTGCCGCGAGCTTGGCGTGGTAGGCCGACCAGTCGTCCGCCGCCGCGATCGGCGCCCACAGGGCCTCGACCTCGTCGATCAGCATCGTGCAGGGCTTGAGTCCGGCGAAGTACGGGTGGTCGAGTCGGGCCGCCGGATCGGGCGAGAGCGCTTCGAGCGCCCGACGCACGCGTGCGAAGCCGTCCCCTGCATAATGCGCGGCGGCCGGGCTGCGGGCGGCCCGCGCCTCGCTCGCCAATCCGCCGTACCAGTCGAAGAAAGCCTGCTCGAACGGCGCCCGGCTGGTCTGCAGGAAGGCCCAGAACGCGCCCACGAGCGCGTGCATCGCCGCCTCGTCGGCCGGCACCGCGAGGCCGAGGCGGCGCAGGATCGCGTGCGCGAAGGCCTCCTGCAGGGCTGGGCCGTAGGCATCCATGGCCGCACCGAGCCGCGCCTCGTCGGAGAGCGGCAGCAGGCATTCGGCGAGGCGCGCGAGGTTCCATCCCAAGGCCTCCGGCTGGCGTCCGAAGGCGTAGAGGCCATACTCGTCGAAATAGGCGGCGGTGAAGGCCGGGTCGTTGACGGGAGCGAAGCGCCAGGGGCCGTAATCGAAGCTCTCGCCGGTCACGTTGATGTTGTCGGTGTTGAGCACGCCGTGGACGAAACCCGCTGCCATCCACTGCGCGCCCATGCGGGCGACGCGGCGGCAGACATCGGTGAGGAACGCCGCGGCCCGGTCGGCCGGATCGTCGCGCCACGCCTCGGGCCGGTAGGTGCGGACCGTGTGGTCGAGGAGCCGCAGCAGGTTGTCGGCGTCGCCGTGGGCGCGGAAGCGCTGGAAGGTGCCGATGCGGATATGCGAGTGGCTGAGCCGCACCAGCACCGAGGAGCGGGTCGGCGACGGCTCGTCGCCGCGGGCCAGCGCCTCCCCAGTCTCGATCAGGCTGAACGACTTCGAGGTCTCGACGCCGAGCGCCTCGAGCATCGTGGTGGCCAGTACCTCGCGTACCCCGCCCTTGAGCGTCAGGCGACCGTCCGCGGTGCGCGACCACGGCGTCTGGCCGCTGCCCTTCGTTCCGAGATCGAGCAGGCGCCCGTCGATCAAGTCGTGCAGCTGCGCGAACAGGAACCCCCGGCCATCGCCGAGCTCCGGGTTGTAGCTGCGGAACTGGTGGCCGTGGTAGCGCAGGGCCAGCGGCTCGGGAAAGCTGCCGGGCAGCGGCGCGAAGCGGCCGAAATGCGCGATCCACTCCGCGTCCGTGAGGTCGCCGAGGCCGACCCGCTCGGCCCAGGGCTGGTTGCGGTGGCGCAGGATATGGGCCGGGAAGCGGGCAGGCGCGACGACGTCGTAGAAGTCGGGACCGAGATCGGCGTGACGGCGCGACGGTCGAAGGGTATGGGCCGGCATCGGGACCTCGGTGGATGGAACAACGGGGTGGGCGGGCAACGCGTCGCAGCCCTGACAGGGTCCCGCGCGGTTCCGTCCCGTGGCATCGACCCTATCCGCAGGGCCGTCGCCCACGAGGCGCGAGCCGGTGCTCGCGCGCGCGAATCCGTGCTCATACGCCACACTGGTGCATGATGGACACGGGGAAAAGATGCCGAATCGGGCTGTCAATCCGCGCCGTGACGTGAGAAAGTAGCCCCGTCATCGCCACGCGTGGCAGATCCGCCTTGCGGTACGGTCTGAGTTGCGTCAGGAGTGTGGCGGTCATCTTGGTCACCGCAACCGGGAATGGAACGATCCCGAGGCGTCCGCTGTCAGGCACAGAGCGCTCCGGGGTACAAGGGTGGTCGGCGGTTTTTACGTTTTGGCGAGCTTCTAATGGGACGTGGTCGTGATTTCAGGGAGCCGCGCCGTCGCGGCTTCGACGAGGGTGGTGGCGAGCCGCGGTGGCCTGACCAGGCGCCGCAGGGCAGCAGCTACGGCGGTGGCTATGGTGGCGGTGGCGGCGGCTACGGCGGCGGCGGTGGTGGTTACGGCGGCGGCGGCTTCGGCGGCGGCGGCGGTGGCTTCGACCGCGGCGGATCGCGCGGAGCTGCTCCCTCTGGGCCGGAGCGTGATGCGACGGTCAAGTGGTTCAACAAGGAGAAGGGCTTCGGCTTCGTCGAACTCGGCGACGGTTCGGGCGATGCCTTCCTCCACATCCGCGCCGTCGAGGCGGCTGGCCACGCCGATCTGATGCCGGGCACCCGCCTGACCGTTCAGACCGCGCAGGGCCAGAAGGGCCCGCAGGTGACCAACATCACCAGCGTGGATACCAGCACCGCCGAGGCTCCGGTCCGTCGCGATCCCCGTCCGCCGCGCAGCGGCGGTTTCGGTGGCGGCGGCTTCGGCGACCGTCCCGAGCGCGGTGGCGGCGGTGGCCGCTTCGCCTCCGGTCCGTCGACCGAGATGAGCGGCACCGTGAAGTGGTACGATCCCGCGAAGGGCTTCGGCTTCGTCTCGGTGAATGACGGCGGCAAGGATGTCTTCATCCACCGCTCGGCGCTCGCCCGTGCCGGCCTCGAGTCTCTCGCCGAGGGTCAGCCCGTGACCATGGGCGTGGTCGAGGGCATGAAGGGCCGCGAGGCGCAGAGCATCAGCGTGGACTGATCGTCGGTGCGCTCTCGCACGGATAATCGATCGAGACGGGTGGAGCGGTGGCCCTTGGCCATCGCTCCTTTCCGTCTGCGCACCGCCCTTTTGGGCATTACCCTGGCGGGCACCCTCTTCGGCCCGGCTGCGGCCGAGGACTTCACCGGCTTCTATGCCGGGATCAATGCCGGCTACGGCTGGAGCAAGGAGCGGCATGAGGGCGTGACTACCGGCACGCCCCTCCCCACCTGGGACCGGCGGCGAGCGACAGACGGCCTACCGCCGAGCGCCGCCCGGGCCGCCGACCGCAATCCGGCTCTGTCCGGGGCGAGGAGCGGCGCGCGCTAAGCGCGCAGCACAGGGAGCCCGCGAGGCGCCAGCTCGTCCGGCGCTGTGGCCTGACATTCGTGCGGGTGCCGCCCGGCGATCGTCATGGCGGTCGCGCGGATCGACGTCCTGCTTCAGAGGACCGCTATCCCCGCGAGAAGCGCGAGCCACAGGACGATTCGGTGGAGATCGCCGCCGCCGAGATCGTCATCGCTGTTCGTTTCAGGGCCGCCATCCTCGGTCCTCACCCGGCAGATGCCGGGAGGTACGGTGAGGATATCGATCGATCGGCGGCGCAGTCGCGGATCTCGAGTCGCCCGGAGGGAGGGCGAGGTTGACGGCGGCGCCGGTGACGTCCGTCCGGGCGTCCGGGCTCGCAGCGTGACCCCGCAGGCCTGATGGTCATCGACGCGGATGCGACAGTGTCTGCCCATCGCGTCGGCCCTCGTTCGCAACCGGCGGGATCGGCGGCTGCGATCAAAAAATGCTGTAGGGCGATGCCGTCGCGAGACAAGCGGAGGCGTGCGGAACCGCCGCGCTTGTGGCATGGTGCCGGCCGAACCCAATCGGGCTCGGGACCGCTTCACCATGACTACCGTTCACGACGTTACCCCGGACCAGCTGCGCGGGCTGGAAGCCGCCGGCGAGGCCGCGCTCAATGCCGCGCTCGGCCGCCTCTCGGCCCGCGAGCGCGAGGCCTACTGGGCCTCGGTGCGCCGCGCCTACAACGCGCCCTACAACGACGCGGTGAAGAAGCCGCGGGCGGGGAGCGCGGCCGCGCGGCTTTGAGGACCGGCTCTGCACATCGCAGGCGGTCGCGCCCCTGACCGCCTGAGGCGACCGGGCGGATGCTGCGACGGCAGACGGATCGTCGCTGCCGGTCGCATTTCTCTCAGTTCTCGTCGCGGTTTGCCTCGGTCCTTCAAGACAGGTTCGCTTCATGAAGAAAACCGCGATCGCTGCCCTGCTGTGTCTGGCCGGCGCAACTCCCGGCCTGGCGCAGTCATGCGACGAGTTCTGGTATCAGAGAAACATGATCTACAAGGAGGCGGGCTACTGCTTCAGGACCGCCAAGGCGATCCGGAGCTTCGGCAATGCCGGCTGCCGGTACGACGATCAGGCCGACGTGCCTCTGTCCGCGCGGCTGCGCGCCGAGATCGCCGAGATCGCGTCCATGGAGCGGGCCATGAGGTGTGCGCCTTAATGGATGCGCCTGCCTGGAGATGATCTTCGGGCGGATGATGGGGAGAGCCGATGGAGAAAGCGGTGCGTGCAGGTTGCGCGCATCAACCCTCCCCTTTCCTCGGCGGTGGAGAGAGCACAGCGGGACGCAGTCCGCCGAGCGGCGCGACGCTGCTCTTGGTAGCGCCGGTCAGTCCGGTTCGGTCGCGTCCGGAGGCGGCGCGGCGTCCCCCTCCCGCGCCCCTCTGCGTGGGGCACCCTCCCCCGCAGAGGGGGAGGGTTCAGGCGCGCCTCACTTCGCCTTCTTGGCCCGCTCGATGCCCTCGAGGATCAGGCGCTGCGCCTCGGCCTTGTCGCCCCAGCGCACGATCTTCACCCACTTGCCGGGCTCGAGATCCTTGTAGTGCTCGAAGAAGTGCTGGATCTGGTGGATCGTGATGTCGGGCAGGTCGGTGTAGTTCTCGATCCGGTCGTAGCGCTTGGTCAGGTTGCGCGACGGGACGGCGATGATCTTCTCGTCCTCGCCGGCATTGTCCTCCATCACCAGCACGCCGACCGGGCGCACGCTCATGACGGCGCCGGGAACGATCGCCCGGGTGTTGGCGATCAGCACGTCGCACGGGTCGCCGTCGCCCGACAGGGTGTGGGGAATGAAGCCGTAGTTCCCCGGATAGTGCATCGCGGTGTAGAGGAACCGGTCGACGATCAGCGTCCCGGCTTCCTTGTCCATCTCGTACTTGATCGGCTCGCCGCCGACCGGAACCTCGATCACGACGTTGACGTCTTCGGGCGGGTTCTTGCCGATGGAGATGGCATCGAGGCGCATGAGCAGACTCCCTGCAAGGGCGAGAGCGCCCCTGAATGGCGCGGTCCTTAGAGGGCCGCGGGCGCCCGCACAAGCGCCGGGATGCAACGGCGGCCGTGACAGTCGAGGACAAGTTCCGCCGTGGCCGGGCCGCGGGCGATGACCGTCGCTCCCAAGCCCATTGCTGCGGATGACCATCGATTGGGCAGACGACTGTGGCGGCGATCAACCAGGAGGCATCGGCCGCGTCCACCGAGGCCGCGCCCTGCCTCGTCAGCCGAACAGGTAGGCGACCTTGTGCAGGTCGGCCCCGGTGATGCGGTCGCGGGCCTCGGCCACCACGCGCCCGCCCATCCGCTCGTAGAAGTCCCGCGCCCGGTCGTTCTCCGTGAGCGACCACACTGCGACCCGGCGCACGTCCCGGTCGGCGAGGTCGTTGCGGACCGCCCTGAAGAGCCGGGTGCCGTAGCCGAGGCCCTGGTAGGTCGGCGCGAGGTAGATCTCGTCGATCTCGCCCTCGGCCTTGAGGGACCGGTCGCGGCAGCGGCCGTAGGAGACGTAGCCGATGACGCTCTCGCCCACCTCCAGCACCACCAGCGGCCGGTTGCGGCCGATGGTGGAGCGCCACCAGCGCGGCCCGCGCCGCGCCAGCATCCGGTCGAGGGCGACGCCCGGGATGATGCCCTGATAGGCCTCGCGCCAGGCGGCGTCGAAGATCTCCGACAGCATCCCGGCATCCTGTTCCCGGGCCCGGCGAATGCTGACGACCTGAGTGCTCACGGTCTTCCCCCTCGATTGTTAGCCGACGGATCGCGTCCCTACGATGCGGGGGAGACGTCGCAAGCGCAATGCCAGGCTTGCGCGCCGGCTCATCTGCGGCCCCGTCGTTGCGGCCGGGTCACGCGGCTGCTAGAGCGGCACGCTGCCCGCCCTCGCGACTCGCGTTCTTCCCTTAAGTCAGGCGCCCGCCCCTTCGTGCTCAACCGCTTCCTCCCGCCCGAGACCCGCTACGCCCGCCGCATGGCCCGCATCGCCCGCTGGGAGCAGCCGATCGCCGGCCCGGGCGGACGCCTGCGCGCCTGGGCCAACATGCTGCTGATCGACCACGGCGTGATCCGCCTGGCCTATCTCAACCGCCACCGGATCGGGCGCGGAATGGTCTGGCGCTCGGCTCAGCCGGCGCCGCACGACCTCGCCTGGTTCCGGCGCCAGGGCGTGCGCACGATCATCTCGCTGCGCGGCGGGCGCGAGCACGGCTCCTGGCAGCTCCAGCGCGAGGCCTGCGAGCGGGAGGGGCTGGCCCTCGTCGAGTTCGTGATGCGCTCGCGCGAGGCGCCCGACAAGGCGACGCTGCTCGCCGCCAGGGACTTCTTCGCCGGCCTCGCCTATCCGGCGGTGCTGCACTGCAAGTCCGGCGCCGACCGGGCCGGCCTCGCCGCCGCCCTCTACCTGATCCTGCACGAGGGCCGGCCGGTGCGCGAGGCGGCGCGTCAGCTCTCGGCGAAGTTCGGCCATTTCCGCTTCGCCAAGACCGGCATCCTCGACGCGTTCTTCGAGCGCTACCTCACCGAGGGCGAGCCGAAGGGCCTGAGTTTCCTCGACTGGGTCGAGCACGTCTACGACCCGGAGGCGCTCAAGCGCGACTTCCGCGCCGGGTTGTGGTCGGACCTGCTGGTGGACCGGCTGCTGCGGCGGGAGTGAGGCTCACCCCCGCGTCGTCAGCAGCACCCCCGCTCCGATCGCCAGGATGGCGCCGATATGGAGCGGGTCGGGCACCTCGCCGAGGACGGGGATCGCCAGCAGGGTCGCGATCACCGGCACCAGGGCGGTGAAGGCCGGGGTGCGCCGGCCGATCAGCGCCAGCGAGCGGTTGAAGGCGATCAGGGCCACCACGCTCACCAGCACCCCCTGATAGACGGCCTGGATCGCGATCTCCGCCGGCGCCGCCTCCGCGAGGTGCGACAGGCCCGCGGCGAGATAGAGCGGAATGTAGGTGAGAAGCGAGCCGACGCAGATCAACGCCGTCGCCTCCAAAGCCGTGAGACGGGAGCGGCGCATCCGCACCGTGCCGGCAGCCCACAGGAGGGCGGCGGTGAGGAGCAGAGCGTAGCCGAACAGCTCGTCGGCATCGCGAAAGCCCCCCGCCAGGGTGAGCGCCCCGGCGGCGATCAGCCCGAGGCCGGCGAGGGCGAAGCGGCCCGGCCGGTCGCGCAGCACCAGCGCGCCGAGCAGAGCGGCGAAGAGCGGCATCGTGCCGGGCGTCAGCGCCGCGCCGTGGCCGGCGGGCGCGTAGCGCAGGGCGATCGAGATCAGCAGCGCGAACGGCGCGCCCTGCGCCACGTAGAGGAAGGCCGCGTCGACGAGCGCCGTCCGGCCGAGGCCGCGCAGCCGCAGCAGCAGCACCGGCAGCAGCACGAGGCCACCGATGCCGAAGCGGAGCGCCACGAGGTCGGCGGGCCCGAGCACGCCTCCCGCCCCCACCGTCCGGCGGGTGATGACGAACCAGCCGCCCCACAGGCTGACGGCGAGGAGGGCGAAGGCGACACCCTCGGCGAGGCGTCGCCCGGACGGCGCGTCGGCCGCGGTCGCCTCCGGCGTCCCGGGCCTCACGACGCCTGCGCCGCGGAGGCGGGCTCCCGGTCGTCGGCGAGCTGGAGCCGGTGCAGCCGCGCATAGGTGCCGCCGCGCGCGATCAGCGCGGCGTGGCTGCCGGTCTCGGCGACCCGGCCGGCTTCCATCGCGACGATGAGGTCGGCGTCGCGCACCGTCGAGAGGCGGTGGGCGATGACCAGGGTGGTGCGGCCGCGCATCAGCCGGGTCAGGGCCGCCTGGACGAGCTGCTCGGACTCGGCGTCGAGGGCCGAGGTCGCCTCGTCGAGGAGCAGGATCGGCGCATCGCGCAAGAAGGCGCGGGCGAGCGCGATGCGCTGCCGCTCGCCGCCCGAGAGCCGGTTGCCGGCGGGCCCGACCCGGAAATCGTAGCCCTCCGCCCGCGCGGTGATGAAGCCGTGCGCCGCCGCGGCCACCGCCGCCGCCTCGATCTCGTCCCGGCTGGCGCCCTCGCGGCCGAAGGCGATGTTCTGCGCGATGGTATCGTCGAACAGCACCACCTCCTGCGACACCACCGCGACGGCGCGGCGCAGGGAGGCCAGCGTCACGTCGCGCACGTCCTGCCCGTCGATCGTGACCCGGCCCTCGCTCACGTCGTAGAGCCGCGGCACCAGGGACAGCAGGGTCGACTTGCCGGACCCCGAGCGGCCGACGAGCGCCGTGGTGCACCCCGCCGGCACCGTGAGGTCGATGCCCTCGAGCGCCGGTGCGTCGTCGCGGTAGCGGAAGCGCACGCCCTCGAACCGCACCTCGCCGCCGGCGACGTGCAGGGCCGGCGCTCCCGGCTTCTCCCGGATCGTCGGCGCCTCGTCCATCAGCGCGAAGGTCCGAGACAGGGCGGCCAAGGCCTCCTGCAGGATGGCGTTGAGGTTGCCGAGCGCCCGGGCCGGCTGGGCGGCGAGGAGGAGCGCCGCGACGTAGCCGGTGAAGTCGCCCACCGTCTTCTCGCCCGCGAGGATGCGATGGCCGATGAAGGCGAGCACGCCCGCCACCGCGAGCCCGCCACCCACTTCGAGCAGCGGATCGAGCCGGCCGCGGGCATTGGCGGCCTTCATCTTCAGGCGGCGCACCTCGTCGAGGGCGTCGCGGGTGCGGCCCTTGAGGTAGCCCTCGAGGCCGTAGGTCTTGGCGACCCGGGCGCCGGCCAAGCTCTCGCTGATCAGGCTCGCGGTGACGCCGACCTGCTCCTGGGTCGAGGTCGAGACCCGGCGCAGCTTCTTGCCGATGCGGGCGATCGGCCCGGCGATGAACGGTACCGTGACCCCGGCGACGATCGTCAGCCAGGGATCCATCCACACCATGGCGCAGACAAGGGCGATGAGCATCGCCACATCGCGCAGGAGCACGGTGGAGATGCGCGTCAGCGCCTCCTTGATGAAGGCGAAGTCGGTGGTGAAGCGCTGGGTCAGGCTCGCCGGGCTCTCGCGGCCGAGCTGGGCCAGGTCCTGCTCGATCATGTGGCCGTAGAGCGCCGCCTGCATGTCGGCCTCGATCCGGGTGACGACCCGGTTGGTCAGCACCGTCTGGCCGAGCAGCGCGAAGCCGCGTATGGCGGTGACGGCGATCACCAGGATGGGCCCGTAGGCGAGCGCGCCGGCATCCTTGGCGTCGAAGGCGTCGAAGGCGGCCTTGATCAACGTGGGGTAGAAGCCGGTGGCGGCGCCGATCACCGCGATCAGCACCAGCACGATGGCGAGCGTGCCGGCATGCGGCCGCAGCCAGTCGCGCCACAGCCGGAGAAGCAGCGGCAGCATGTCGCCGGAGAGGAGGGGGCGCCGCGCCATGATGCTCGCTTCGTCCTGAATTGAGGACGTCGCGCTAGCACGGGGGTCGGGCCGGCGGCAATTCGGCGCCGTGCGGGGCTGGGCTGCGGCCGCGTGCGAAAGTTGCCTGCGATTGAACAATTGCCGCCTGCATGTCAATTTCGTGTCAAAACTTGGGCGTGCAGATTGCGCCGCGACACGGAGGCTCGACGATCTTGGCCCTGCATCGCGCTCACTGGACCATCCTCGCCATCGGTCTCGCGCTGTCGGGCCCGGCTCCGGCCTTCGCCCAGTCGCCCCCCGGTTACGCCGAGGCGGACTCGCGCTTCGCCTTCCTGGAGACCGAGCGGCGGGTACGGGTGCAATCCCTCCTGACCGCCGCCGGCTACTGGACCGGCATGCCCAACGTCACCTTCGGGCGGCGGCTGTTCGAGGCGATCGCGCAGTTCCAGGGCGAGAACGGCTTCCGGCCGACCGGCTGGCTCGACGGCGCGCAACTCGCGCGGCTGCGGATGCTGGCAACGCCGAAGCTCGCGCTCTGGGGCCTGCGCACGATCGCGCATCCCTTCCGCCCGGTCGCGATCTGGGCGCCGATGGGCCTCGGACTCACCGCCGAGCGCACGCCCCGCGGCCTCGACCTGAAGGACCCGACGCGGCGGCTCTCGCTCGCCTACAATTACCTGCCGAGCGTCACGGTAGCGGATTCGTACGCCTACACGGTCGAGAAGTTCCAGCGGGAGGGCGCCACCCTGCATTACAAGGTGCTGCGGCCGGATTTCTTCGCGATCTCGGCCTCGCAGGACGGCACCGACATCTACATGCGCTACCACCAGGACGGGCCGGGCGCGCTCGGCTTCGTCCTGCGCTGGGAGACGCGGGCGACCGATCTCGCCGCCGAGCGCATCGCGGTCCTGCTATCCGCCTCCCTGTGGTCGGCGATGACACCGGACGCGCCCTTCATCCCGCTGCCCGAGCTTGGCACCCCCGATTCCCGCGCCGTCGCCCTGCCACCGGTCCAGACCATGCCGCCTGCCGTGCCGCCGGTTCAGGCGCCCCCGCAATCTCCTCCGGTGGTCGCCGCCGTGCCGCCCGTCACCCCGCCGAGCCCGCCCGCCGTGAAGCCGCGCGACAGTTCCGGCACCGGCTTCTTCGTCGGCCGAGGGGGCGAAGTGCTGACCAACGCGCACGTGGTTGAGGAATGCGGGCGGGTCGAAGTCCGTGGCCCGCTTGGGACCGTTCCGGCCCAGGTCGTCGCCCGTGACGCCGCCAACGACCTCGCCATCCTGCGCACCGGCCTGACACCGCCGAAGGTCGCGGCCTTGCGCATGGGTATCCGCCTCGGCGAGCCGGTGGCGGCGTTCGGCTATCCCCTCGCCGGCATGCTCTCGACCTCGGGCAACTTCACTCTCGGCAACGTGACCGCGCTCACCGGGCTCGGCGACAATACCAGCTACCTGCAGGTCTCGGCGCCGGTGCAGCCGGGCAATTCCGGCGGCCCGCTCCTCGACGGCAACGGCAACTTCGTCGGCGTGGTGACGGCGAAGCTCAACGCCCTCAAGGTGATGGTGGCGACGAACGGCGACATCCCGCAGAACGTCAACTTCGCCCTCAAGGGTGCGGTGGCGGCGACCTTCCTCGAGAGCAACGGCGTCGCCTTCACGGTCGGGGCGGCCGCGGCCCCGATGGCGCCGGCCGACCTCGCCGACCACGCCAAGGCGATGAGCGTCTTCGTCGCCTGCCGGTGAACGCCACAATTCCTACTGCATCACCGCGATGGCGGCGTGGATCAGGGTCGCTCCGCCGATGGGGGCGAGGAACCAGAGCAGCACGTTGACGACGATTATCCAGATCAGCACCCGCTCCTGGTGCCCGGTCAGCCGCGGCTGGGGTGGGCGCGGCGGCGGTTCCCAGGACGGCCGCCATCCTCCCTCGACGAACATCGGCGCCTCCGCGCTGGTCTTCATGTCCGGGAGCTAGGAGTGATGGCCGGCGGTGTAAGTGCGGCGTGTTGTGCCTCGGGCGCCAGGATGCCCCGTGCTCAACCCTTGTCGCGCATCAGCCGCGCCTTGTCGCGCTGCCAGTCGCGCTCCTTGGCGGTCTCGCGCTTGTCGTGGAGCTTCTTGCCGCGGCCGAGGCCCAGCTCGACCTTCGCCCGGCCGCGCTCGTTGAAGTAGATCTTCAGCGGCACCACCGTGTAGCCCTCGCGCTGGGTCGCGCCGATGAACTTGTCGATCTGGCGCCGGTGCAGCAGCAAGCGGCGGGGCCGCTTGGTGTCGTGGTTGAAGCGGTTCGCCTCGAGGTATTCGGGGATGTAGGCGTTGAACAGCAGCAGGTCGTTGCCGGAGGGGCCGGCGAAGGCCTCGCCGATCGTCGCCTTGCCGCCGCGCAGGGACTTCACCTCGGTCCCCGTCAGCGCGATGCCCGCCTCGACCGTGTCGGTGATCTCGTAGTTGAAGCGGGCCTTCCGGTTGTCGGCGACGACGCGGTTCTTCGGCTCGGGTTTCTTGGCCATCGGGCGGGTCGAAGGTCCTGGGGGCGGGTGGCGGGAGCCCGGAGGCTCCCGGCATCGAGATATGGCGCAGGTCAGCCGTTGGTGAGGCCGGCGTGGCGAAGCGCCCCGTCGACGAGGCTCCGCGTCCCCTCGCCCACCGGCACCATCGGCAGGCGCACGTCCTCGCGCATCAGCCCGAGACGGGCGAGCGCGTACTTCGTCGGCGACGGGTTGGTCTCGGCGAACAGGTGGGTGTGGAGCGGCATCAGCCGGTCCTGGAGCGCGAGCGCGGCGCGATAGTCGCCCGACAGGCAGGCCTCCTGGAAGTCGGCGCAGAGGCGCGGCGCGACGTTCGAGGTCACCGAGATGGTGCCGTGGCCGCCATGCGCCATGAATCCCAGGGCGGTCGCATCTTCGCCAGAAAGTTGGACGAAGTCTTCGCCCATGGCTTGGCGTTGCAGGCTGACCCGGGCGACGTTGGCGGTGGCATCCTTCACCCCGGCGATGTTCGGCAGCTCGTAGAGCCGCTTCATGGTGTCGACGCTCATGTCGATCACCGAGCGACCGGGGATGTTGTAGATCAAGATGGGAATGCCGACCGCATCGTTGACCGCCTTGAAGTGCTGGTACAGCCCTTCCTGGGTCGGCTTGTTGTAATAGGGCGTGACGATGAGCAGCGCGTCAGCCCCGGCCTTCTCCGCATGACGGGACCGCTCGATCGCCTCCGCGGTGGAGTTGGAGCCGGCGCCGGCGACCACCGGCACCTTGCCGGCGGCCTCGTCGATGCAGGCTTCGACCACCCGGTCGTGCTCGGCGTGGCTGAGCGTCGGGCTCTCGCCGGTCGTGCCGGTGGGCACCAGACCGTGGGTGCCGTTCTCGATCTGCCAGGCCACGAAGGCCCGGAAGGCGTGCTCGTCGAAGGCGCCGTCGCGGAACGGCGTCACCAGGGCGGTGAGCGAGCCCCTCAGGCGCTGCGAGATCTGCGTCGACGTCATGCTGGCGTTCCTCGCCCGGTCGGGGCGGCGCCCCCGGGATCTCTGGTTGGGAGGCCGGCCCGCATGAGGATCACCAAGGGGACCACAGCCTCGGGGGACCAATCGTGGGGGACCAACTCGGCCGTCCGGCGTCCGACACATAGGGCCTCAGGCGCCTGCGCGCAAACGCTCCCGCGCCCGGTCCGTCGCGCGCAAACGCTCAGCCAGTCCCTCGCGTTCCGGCATGACCGGGCGCCAGGGTTAAACGCTTCTTAACGCGGCGCTCCCACCATGGGCGTCCGGTCATTCGAGCTCTTTAGGGGAACGGGAACCATGCTGCTCTCGCCTCGACGGCGCCGCCTCGCGGTCCTCGCCCTCACGGTGTCCGGCGCCGCGCTGACCTCGCTGTCGGCGCTCGGCGGCTCGACGGTGGCGCCGCCGCCGGACGCTCCGGCTCCCGCCGCGACCCTGCCCGCGGCGGTCACCCGCGCGGTCGAGCGGACCGACGAGGACGGCCTGCGCCCGGGCGCGGCGGTGGAGCGGCTGCCCGCGACGGCCGCAGCCTTCGCCGCCGCCGATCCGGAGGTGCCGATCCCCTTCCCCGCTCCGGACGCGGCGATCAACCCCCCTGCACCGGTGCCGAGCGTGCCCGATCCGGGCCGGCCTTTGCTCGGCACCGAGGTCGACGGCCCGGCCCTGCGCGGCGCGGTCGAGGCTTACCGGCGCGGCCAGGTCAGCGAGGGCGACCGGATCCGCGACGGGCTCAAGGACCCGGCCGCCCGCGCCCTCCTCGATTGGGCGGCGATCCGCGCCGGGGCCGGCATCGGCTTCGAGCGCACCGTCGCGTTCATCCGCGACAACCCGGACTGGCCGGTGGGCGCCATGGTGCGCCGGCGCGCCGAGGAGGCTTTGCTCTCGCAGCGCAAGTCCCCCTCCCTGGTCCGGGCCTACTTCGCCGCCCGCCGGCCGCAGAGCGCGCCGGGCAAGTTCGCCTTGGCGCTGGCCTTCAAGGCCGACGGGCTCCCTGAGGACGCCGCCGGCCTGGTCCGCGACCTGTGGCGCGAGGACAATTTCGGCCGCACCCTGGAGCTGAAGGTGCTCGACGCCTTCCCGGGCACGATCGGCGAGGTCGAGCACCGCTACCGCATGGAGCGGGCGCTGATGCGGGAGGACTGGGACACCGCCGGCCGCGCCGCCTCCTACGCCGGCAAGGCCTACGGCACGCTGGTGCGGGCCCGCCGCGCCGTCGAGGCGAAGGCCTCGAATGCCGGGTCGGCCCTCGACGCCGTGCCGCCGAGCCTGCGCCAGGATTCCTCATACCTCTACTCCCGCGCCCAGTACCTGCGCCGCCTCGACAAGCCGGCGGAGGCTGCCGCCGTGATGGCTCAGGCGCCGCGCAACCCGGAGGTCCTGGCCGATCCCGACGAGTGGTGGATCGAGCGCCGCATCGTCGCGCGCAAGCTCCTCGATGCCGGCGACGCCAAGTCGGCCTACGCGGTCGCCGCCGGCCACAGCGCCCGCTCGGTCGAGAAGCGCATCGAGGCCGAGTTCCACGCCGGCTGGATCGCCCTGCGCTTCCTCGACGACGCGGCCCTCGGCGCCAGGCACTTCGCGGCCGCCGCGGCGATCGCCGAGACGCCGATCTCGGTGGCGCGGGCCGCCTATTGGCAGGGCCGCGCCGCCGAAGGCATGGGCCAGGCCGCCGAGGCGCGCGCCTTCTACGAGCGCGCGAGCGCCCAGCCGATCGCTTATTACGGCCAGCTCGCCCGGGCGAAGCTCGGCCAGTCGTCCCTCGCCCTCCGCCCGTGCAGCACCCTCGACGAGGCCGCCCGCACCGCCTTCGAGAACCGCAACGCCGTGCGGGCCCTGCGCCTGCTGGCGGCCTCGGGCCTCAAGGAGCTGATGCTCCCGCTCTACATGGACTTCGCCCAGCGCCTGACCGAGCCGGCGGAGCTCAACGCGCTCGGCGACGTCGCGACGTCGCTCAACGATCCCCGCGCCCTGGTGGCGATCGGCAAGACCGCGGTGCAGCGGGGCCTTCCCCTCGACCGCCACGCCTACCCGACCAACGGCATCCCGGCCTACGAGGCCTCCGCGGCCGTGCCGCAGGTCGAGCGCGCGATGGTCTTCGCGATCGCCCGGCAGGAGAGCCAGTTCGACCCGCGGGCGCAGTCCAGCGTCGGGGCCCGCGGGCTGATGCAGATGATGCCGGCCACCGCCCAGCGCACCGCCCGCCGGGTCAGCGCCGCCTTCGACACCGACCGCCTGACCAGCGACCCGGCCTACAATGCCCGCCTGGGCCAGGCCCATCTCGGCGAGCTGATGGAGGATTGGCGCGGCTCCTACATCCTCGCCTTCGCCGCCTACAATGCCGGCGGCGGCAACGTGAAGAAATGGATCGACGCCTACGGCGATCCGCGCAACCCGAGCGTCGACCCTGTCGACTGGGTCGAGCGCATCCCCTTCACCGAGACCCGCAACTACGTCCAGCGGGTGACCGAGAACCTGCAGGTCTACCGCAACCGCCTGGCCGAAGCGGGGGACGGGCGCAGTGCGCTGCTGATCGCGGATGATCTGAAGCGCGGGATGCGGTGAGCTCCCGACCGGGGATCGTTGATCTAGGACGCTAACATCTCGCGTCGAACCGCTCCCCCTCGTAATCCAGGTGCAGGTAATCCGGATCGAACCGGGCGACGGCCGTCAGGGTGTCGATGTCCGGAATGGCGAGCTGCTTGTCGCGCCAGTCGATCAGGCCGGCCTGGCGCAGCTCGCGCAGGGTGCGGTTGACGTGCACGGCCGAGAGGCCGAGCGCGTCGGCGAGCTCGACCTGGGTGATCGGCAACTCGCAGCGGCCATCGCGCACCCGACCGACCGCCTGCTGGCGGACGAACACTTCGCAGAGAACGTGGGCGACGCGCTCCAGCGCGGTGCGCCGGCCGATATTGACCAGCCATTCGCGGTGGATCGCGGCCGTCACCAGGACCTCCCACCACAGCGCCCGGGTCAGGCGCGGATCGGCGTTCAGCATCTCCTGGAGCAGGTCGCGCGAGATCTTGGCCGCCACCACCGGGGTGAGCGTGCCAAGGGCGTGGTCCATGCGGCGCAGGATGAAGATGTTGAGGTCGCAGAGGTCGCCCGGCAGCAGGAACGACATGATCTGGCGGCTGCCATCGGCGAGCTGCTTGTAGCGGCAGACCCAGCCGGCGAGGATGAGGTTGACGTCGCGCGGCTCCTCGCCCTCGGCGATGATGTCCTGGTGCGTATCGTAGTTGACGATCCGGGCGGTGGCGGCCTGTTGCAGGAGGCGCTTGTCCGCGTCGCTCAGGCGGGAGAATCGTTCGAGCTTCCGGATCAGCGGATTCATCGTGCACCCCTCCGGCCCGCGGCTCGGCAGCGCGAGTTTCCCGTCGTTCCAGGCGGAAAGTTAGCGTCTGTCGCGGTTCAGTAAAGCGCCCGGCCGACCGCTCGTACGAGTCAGGCGCCATCTTGGGGTCCTGACGCCTGACCTCGCGACCGCCCCTGTCTCCCTTGCGGGAGGACGTCGGTTGACCGGTGCTTCACCGGAGGTCGGAAGGGCCCCCGAACCGGGACGCACTGTCGCAGTGACGAGGGCGGCGGAAAGGACGTCCGGCTCGGCCTCGTCAGACGGAGACACGCTCTGGTCAGGGCAGCAGCGACCGTGTCCTTCCTGCCGCCCGCCGGCCTGCGCCGGCTACCCCGCCCATCCGAGATCCCGGCTGATCGCGTCGGCGATCGCCCGGACCGTCTCGGCCAGGGCCTCCATCCGGGCCTCGTTCATGTACTGCACCGTGCTCGTCACGCTGAACGCTGCGACGATCGCGCCGCCCGCGTCCCGGATCGGGCCGGCGACGCAGCGCACCTCGGGTTCGTTCTCCTCGCGGTCATAGGCGATGCCCCGCGCCGCGTAGGTCCGCATCCGCGCGAGCCACGTCTCCAGGTCCGGGCTGTGGCCGCCCCGCGCCGCGCCGAGGCGGTGGAAGCCCCGCCAGCGCGCCTCGCCGAGATCGAGGATCAGCGCCTTGCCGAGGCCGGTCGACCAGACCGGCTGGCGCTCGCCGACCCGCGAACTGATCTCGATGCGCCGACGCCCCGGCAGCTTGTCGAGGTAGAGCGCCCAGTCACCCTCCAGCACGCCGAGATGGATGGTGTCGCCGCATTCCGCCGACAGGCGCTCGAGATGGGGCCGCGCCACCCGGGTCACCGGCGCCGCCTGCTGGGCACGGAAACCCAGTTCGAGGAGCTTGGGGCCCAACGCGTAGCCGTCCCGCGGCGCGAAGGTGAGGTAGCGCTGCTCGACGAGGGCCGCGGCGAGGCGGTGGGTGGTGCTGCGGGTCGTGCCGAGCGACGCCGACAAGGCGGCGAGGTCCCGCGCGCCGCCCGCCACCGCTTCCAGGATGGCGAGACCGCGCAGAAGCGTCTGGCTCCCCGGCGCCGCGCCCGCCTCCGCGGTTGACGGCTTCGATGTCATCCGCGTATCGTCCCACATACAAGAACAAGATCCCGATATATGGGATCGAATGGTGCGGCGCCAGGGCCGCGCGGAGGAAACCGAAATCGAGCCTCCGTCTCGCCCTGCCCGCGCCCGCAAACCTGCGCGCCGTCAGGCGTGCGCTCGGATTCCAAGGAGGTTCGACCCGATGAAGCTGTTGCGCTACGGCCCCGCGGGCCAGGAGAAGCCCGGCCTGCTCGACGCGGAGGGCCGCATCCGCGACCTGTCCGGCCACCTGCCCGATCTGGGCCCCGAGGCACTGAGCCCCGAGGCCCTGGCCCGCCTCGCGGCGATCGATACTGGCAGCCTGCCGGTGGTCGACGGCGAACCGCGTCTCGGCACGCCGGTGGCGAATGTGGGCAAGTTCATCGCCATCGGGCTCAACTTCGCCGATCACGCCGCCGAATCGAACCTGCCGGTGCCGAAGGAGCCGATCGTCTTCACCAAGGCGATCAGCTCGCTGTCGGGCCCGAACGACGCGGTGATGCTGCCGAAGGATTCGGTGAAGAGCGACTGGGAGGTCGAACTCGGCATCGTGATCGGACGGCGTGCGTCCTACGTCGAGGAGTCGCAGGCGCTCGACTACGTGGCCGGCTACTGCCTCGTCAACGACGTCTCGGAGCGCGAGTACCAGATCGAGCGCGGCGGCACCTGGGACAAGGGCAAGGGCTGCGACACCTTCGGGCCGGTCGGCCCCTGGCTCGTCACCTCGGACGAGGTCGGCGATCCGCAGAGCCTCGACATGTGGCTCGACCTCAACGGGCGCCGCATGCAGACCGGCAACACCCGCACGATGATCTTCACCTGCGCGCAGATCGTCGCTTACGTCAGCCGCTTCATGACCCTGATGCCCGGCGACATCATCACCACCGGCACGCCCCCCGGCGTCGGCATGGGGATGAAGCCCGAGCCGGTCTTCCTGAAGGCCGGGGACGTGATGACGCTCGGCATCGAGAAGCTCGGTGAGCAGCGTCAGGACGTGACCGCCTGGCAGCGCCGGGAAGGCTGACCCATGACCTTCCCGAACCGCTTCGAGGGCCGCACCGCCCTCGTCACCGGCGGCGCCTCCGGCATCGGCCTCGCGGTCGCCGCGCGGCTCAGGGCCGAGGGCGCGACGGTCGCCATCTGGGACCTGAACGCGGAGGCGCTGGCGAAGGCCAAGGCCGAGAGCGGCGCCGCCGACACCCGGGCTCTCGACATCGCGGACGCCGCTGCCGTCGATTCCGCGATGCGCGAGACCCTGGCGGTCCTCGGCGGCCGCCTCGACGTGCTGGTCTGCAGCGCCGGCATCACCGGGCCGAACACGACCTTGCGCGACTATCCGGTCGATGCCTGGCAGCGGGTGATCGACGTCAACCTGAACGGGTTGTTCTACTGCAACCGTGCCGCGGTGCCGGCGATGGAGGCGGGCGGCTACGGCCGCATCGTCAACGTCGCGTCAATCGCCGGCAAGGAGGGCAACCCCAACGCCTCGGCCTACTCGGCTTCCAAGGCCGGGGTGATCGGGCTGACGAAATCGCTCGGCAAGGAACTGGCGAAGTCGGAGATCCGGGTGAACTGCGTCACGCCGGCGGCGGTGCGCACCGCGATCTTCGACCAGATGACGCAACAGCACATCGACTTCATGCTGTCGAAGATCCCGATCGGCCGCTTCGGGGCAATCGACGAGGTGACGTCGCTGATCTGCTTCCTGGCGAGCGAGGAGGCGTCGTTCTCCACCGGCGCGGTGTTCGACGTGTCGGGGGGACGGGCGACGTATTGAGCGTCCGTCACAGTGCCGCCGGCTGACTGCCGGCGGCGATCCCGCGTCCATCTCTCAGGATCTGGTTGACCCGCCTCCCCCATGAGTCACCTCAGAATGAGGTGAGTGGGTGGGGCAGGCCCGAATGCTTCCGCCCTACTTCGTTCCCGGTCCGTAGGGCGGCCGCGGGATCGCCCGGTGGGCCGCCCTCAGGGCCGCTGACCAGCGCTCGCGCAGGTCGTGGAAATAGGGCTCTCCGGCCTCGATCCGGTGCAGCACCTCGGTATCGCAGGTGTTGCGGCGGATCACCGTGAGGTCGATCGGCAGGCCGACGCCGAGATTCGACCGCATGGTCGAATCCATCGAGACCAGGCCGACCTTCAGGGCGTCGTAGATGTCGGTGCGGAAGGTCACCGCCCGGTCGAGGATCGGCTTGCCGTACTTGTGCTCGCCGATTTGCAGGAACGGCGCGTCCTGGCTGCAGGCGATGAAGTTGCCGGCCGAGTAGATCATGTAGAGCCGCATCGGCCCGTCGCCGATCTGGCCGCCGAACAGGAACGAGACCTCGAAGCGCAGTTGTGCCGCCTCGAAGCCGGCGCGCTCGATCGCCCGCACCTTGCGGATCGCGCGGCCGATGAGCTGCGCGGCGCGGAACATCGTCGGCGCGTCGTAGATCGTCTCCGGCTTGCCGGTATTGGGGTCCTCGACCCCCTCGGTCAGAAGCGAGAGCACCGACTGCGTCACCGAGAGGTTGCCGGCCGAGGCGAGCGCCAGCACCCGCTCGCCGGGCTTCGTGAACATGTGGAGCTTACGGTAGGTCGAGATGTCGTCGAGCCCCGCATTCGTGCGGGTATCGGCGATCATGACGAGACCCTCTTCCACCAGGATCCCGACGCAATAGGTCATCGCTCACCGCCCCCCGGCGATCTCAGGCGCAACGGTCCGTCACCGCGCGCGGCGCCACCCTGACGCAGCCGCCCCCCCGAATCCAGCCCAAACCGCTGCCCCGAGGTGAGGTGGCCCGCGCCTATCGCGGCGAAGCCACAGGGGCGCTACTCTCGGGCCTACCCTTGAGCCTACTCTTGGGCCTGCACCTGCTGGTCCTGAGCCTTCTGCCCTTGCGCCTGCCGGGCCTGCGCGTGGGCGTCGTCGACCCGTACCTTGACCGTCATGGTCTCGGTGCCGCCGCCGGTGCGGCTGCCGCGGACCGGGGCGGCGTCGAGGTAGTCGAGGCCGATCGCCACCCGCAGATGCGCCTCGGTTACCGCGATGCCGTGGGCGGGATCGAACCCGACCCAGCCGAGATCCGGCACCCGGGCCTCGACCCAGGCGTGGCCGGCCTCCTGCACCGCCGTACCGGGCCGCCAGCAATAGCCCGAGACGTAGCGCACCGGGATCTCGAGGTGGCGCGCCGCCGCGATGAAGACGTGGGCGAGGTCCTGCCCCACCCCCTTGCGCAAGGCGAAGGCCTCGGCCGCGGTGGTGGCGGCGCCGGTCGGGCCGGGGGCGTAATCGACCGCCTGGTGAACGGCGGCGAGAAGGCGATGCAGCCGGTCGAGCCGGTCGGTGCCCCCGCCCACCGCCTCGTCGGCGAAGGTCTGGATCGCCTCGTCGGCGACGGCGAATCGCGATTCGCGCAAGTAGAACGGGTCCGGCAGCCACTCGGAGACGCCGCGCATCACCCCGTGGGTCTCGCTGGTCTCGATCTCGCCGGTGACCCGGATGGTCAGCGTCTCCTCGGGACAATCGGCGCTGAAGACGTGGACGATGTTGCCAAAGCCGTCCTCGCGCCGGCTCAGGCGGCCGTCCACGGTCGGCTCGATGCGCCAGGCACGGACGTGCTGGCCATCATGGTCCCGCGGTGTCAGCCGCAGCATCTGGATCAGCCCCTTGGCCGGGCTGTCGTATTGGTAAACCGTCTCGTGGACGACGCGGATGCGCATGGTGTCGCGATGCTCGCTGTCACGCCAAAGCTGGGCCGTGCGAGGCGGTCATACACCGTCCCGCCGATGGGCGAAACCTTGCGGGTGAAACCCTGCGGGCGCTGTGGACGGACCCCCGAGGAGCGAAGCTCAGCCCAGATACTGCTCGACCACCGCCGCCCCGAGGCGGTTGTTCTCGGCGATGAAGTCCTGGATGAATTCGTGCAGGCCGGAGCTGAAGATCTCGTCCACCGAGAGGTCGTCGAGCTTGGCCAGCATGCCGCGGGCAAGGCGCTGGCTCGGGCCGCGGCGGCCATAGGCGTCGGCGATGCGGTCGAGGTTGCGCACCAGCATCTCGTAGCAATTGGCGAGGGAGCGCGGCATCTCCCGGTTGAGGATCAGCAGGTCGGCCACCAGCCAGGGCTTGATGCTCTCGCGGTAGACCCAGTGATAGGCGGTGAGCGCCGAGACCTCGCGCAGGATCGTGGTCCACTGGAAGTAGTCGAGGCTGCCGCCAACCCGCTCGGTCTCGGGCAGGAGCACGTGGTACTTCACGTCGAGGATGCGGGCGGTGTTGTCGGCGCGCTCGATGGCGATGCCGAGCCGCGTGAACCAGTACGCGTCGTTGCGCAGCATCGTGCGGTAGGCCGAGCCGTCGAAGGCGAGCGACACGCCCTTCACCCAGTCGAGGAAGCGCGCGAATTCCTCCCGGGTCATGTCCCGGCCCTCGAAGCTGCGCAGATGCAGGAAGGCCTCGTTGATCGCCTCCCACATCTCGCTCGTCAGCGCGGTGCGCACGCTGCGGGCGTTCTCCCGGGCGGTCTGCAGGCAGGATCGGATCGAGGACGGGTTGTTGGGGCTGAAGGCCAGGAAGTCGCGGACGGTGTGCTCGTTGACGCTGTCGTAGAGCGGGCGGAACAGCTCGATGTTGCCGGCCGAGGCGAGCGCCGATTCCCACTCGTTGGTGTCGCTGCCGCCGTAATTGGCCGGCAGGGCGGAGAGGCGCAGGGCCGCGTCGAGAATGCGGGCGACGAAGTCGGCGCGCTCGGCGTAGCGCGAGAGCCAGTACAGGTTGTCGGCGGTGCGGGAGAGCATGGCGGGGCTTGAGGCTCACGCTGTGACAGTGCGGGCGGACCAGGCCGGGCGTCCGGCTCGGTCCGGTTCTCGGGGTGGACGGCCGTTCAGCCGTCGAGCACCCAGGTGTCCTTGGTGCCGCCGCCCTGGCTCGAATTGACCACGAGCGAGCCTTCCTTCAGCGCCACCCGGGTCAGGCCGCCCGGCACGATGCGGATGTCGTCGGCGCCCGAGAGCACGAAGGGCCGCAGGTCGACGTGGCGGGGCGCGACGCCGGAGGCGACGAAGGTCGGGCAGGTCGAGAGGGCCAGCGTCGGCTGGGCGATGAAGCCGTCCGGCGCGTGGCGCAGCTTGCGGCCGAACTCCTCGATCTCGCGCTTGGTGGCGTGCGGGCCGACCAGCATGCCGTAGCCGCCCGAGCCATTGACCTCCTTGACCACGAGGTCGCCGAGATTCGACAGCACGTAGTTGAGCGCGTCCTTCTCGCGGCAGCGCCAAGTCGGCACGTTGTGCAGGATCGGCTCCTCGCCTGTGAAGAAGCGCACGATCTCCGGCATGTAGCTGTAGACCGCCTTGTCGTCCGCGATGCCGGTGCCGACGGCGTTGGCGAGCGTGACGCTGCCGCTCTGGTAGGCGCTCATCAGCCCCGGCACCCCCAGCACCGAATCGGGCCGGAACACCAGGGGGTCAAGGAAGTCGTCGTCGATGCGCCGGTAGATCACGTCGACGCGGCGCGGCCCCTCCGTGGTCCGCATGTAGACCACGTCGTCCTTGGTGAAGAGGTCGGACGCCTCGACGAGGTCGACGCCGAGCTTGTCGGCCAGGAACGAGTGCTCGTAGAAGGCCGAGTTGAAGCGGCCGGGCGTCAGCAGCACCACGCTCGGGTCGCGGGCGGCGCTCATCGGCGCCAGGCTGCGCAAGGTCGCGAGCAACGCGTCCGGATAGGCCTCGACCGGGGAGACCCGGTGCTTGGAGAACAGTTCGGGGAAGAGCCGCAGCATCACCTCGCGGTTCTCCAGCATGTAGGAGACCCCGGACGGCGTGCGGGCATTGTCCTCCAGCACGAAGAACTGGTCCTCGCCGGTGCGCACGATGTCGATGCCGGCGATGTGGACGTACTTGCCGTGCGGCACCTCGAAGTCCCGCATCTCCAGCCGGTAATGCGGGTTGCGGTAGACGAGGTCGCCCGGAATGATCCCGGCCTTGATGCATTCCTGCGGGCCGTAGACGTCAGCCAGGAACATGTTGAGCGCGGTGACGCGCTGCTTGAGGCCGCGCTCGAGGAAACCCCATTCGGGCTTGGTCAGCACCCGGGGGATGATGTCGAACGGGATCAGCCGCTCGGTCGATTCGTTGTCGCCATAGACCGCGAAGGTGATCCCGATCCGGCGGAAGAACAATTCGGCCTGGCTGCGCCGCGTGTCGAAATGCTCGGGCGGAGTACTGTCGAGCCAGGCCTTGAGCGCCGCGTACGCCTCGCGCACGGCGGCCGGGCTCAGTCCGCTCTCCTGAGTTCCCGTCATCTCATCGAACGCGCTGAGCGGCATGGGCGTCCCTCTGTTTGCCCCGAAGCTAGACGCAAGACGGGGGCCAAGGCAAAGGAAATGCGTCCTGCGCACGGCGCTGCCCCCAACTCCTCGCGCAAGGTCAGGCGGCATGGTGCGGGACGCGCCGCGTTCGGCACGAACTTGCTCAAATTTTCGGCACAGGGGCCGACGGCGTGAGGAGTCGGGGTCTCACACTTCTGCCCCCTGCCGCTCTGCCGCCAGGTCCACCCCGGCGCCGAACTGCAACGCCGCCAGCTGCGCGTAGAGACCGCTGCGGGCCAGCAGCGCGTCGTGGCTGCCCTGCTCGGCGATGCGGCCGTCCTCCAGCACCAGGATGCGGTCGGCGGCCCGGATCGTGGCGAGGCGGTGGGCGATGACGAGGGTGGTGCGGCCCTTCATCAGCACGTCGAGGGCCGCCTGCACTGCCCGCTCGCTCTCGGCGTCGAGGGCGGAGGTCGCCTCGTCGAGGAGCAGGATCGGAGCATCCTTGAGGATCGCCCGCGCGATGGCGATGCGCTGGCGCTGGCCGCCCGACAGGGTGACGCCGCGCTCGCCGACTAAGGTGGCGTAGCCCTGCGGCAGGGCGCGGATGAAGCCGTCGGCGTAGGCCTGGGCCGCCGCGCGCTCCACCTCGGCCTCGCTGGCCTCCGGCCGGCCGTAGCGGATATTGTCGAGGATGCTGCCGCTGAACACGGTCGGATCCTGCGGGACCAGGGCCATGCGGGCGCGCAGCGCTTCGGGCTCGACCGCGTCGACCGGCACGCCGTCGACCCTGACCTCGCCGGATTCAGGATCGTAGAAGCGCAGCAGCAGCTGCAGCACTGTGCTCTTGCCGGCGCCCGAGGGCCCGACGAGGGCCACGCGCTCGCCCGGCGCCACCGTGAAGCTGAGATCGTGCAGGGCGGCATGGTCGGGCCGGGTCGGATAATGGAAGCGCACCCGCTCGAAGGCGATCTCGCCCCGGGGCGGTTGCGGCAGGGCGCGGGGCCGGTCCGGCGCGCCGATCGCCGGCACGGTGTCGAGGATCTCGCCCAAGCGCTCGGCGGCGCCGGCGGCGAGCGTCAACTCGCCGTAGACCTCCGAGAGCTGGCCGAGCGCGCTGGCCCCGAACACCGCGTAGAGCACGAATTGCGACAATTGCCCGGCCGAGATCGTGCCGGCCGCGACCCCTTGCGCGCCGTACCACAGGACGCCGACGACGCTGGCCGAGATCAGGAAGATCGCTACGCCGGTGAGCAGCGCCCGCGCCCGGGCCGAGCTGCGGGAGGCCAGGAACGCCTCCTCGGAGGCGGCGGCGAAGCGGGCGGCGGTGGCCGGGGCCATGCCGAAGGCCTGCATGGTGCGCACCGCCCCCACCGCCTCGGTGGCGAAGGCCGAGGCATCGGCGAGCCGGTCCTGCGCGGCACGGGAGCGCCGCCGCACCCCGCGGCCCGACAGGATCAGCGGGAAGACGATGAGCGGGATCGCGGCGAGCACCAGAACCGAGAGCCTGGGGCTAGTCCAGACCATCATGCCGACCGCGCCGGCGAACAGGAACAGGTTGCGCAGGAGGATCGAGAGCGAGACGCCGAAGACGGACTTCACCTGCCCGGCGTCGGCCGTGAGGCGCGAGACCAGCTCGCCGCTGCGCGCCCGGTCGAAGAAGGCGGGGTCGAGGGTCGTGAGGCGGGAGAAGACTGCGGCGCGCAGGTCCGCCACCACCCGCTCGCCCAGCGTCACCACGCAGTAGTACCGGGCGGCGCTCGCCAGGGCCAGAACCGCCACCACCCCGATCAGGGCGCCGAAATAGGCGTCGATCATCCCGACCTCGCCGTGGGCGAAACCGAGATCGACCACCCGGCGCACCGCCACGGGCACCGTCAGGGTCGCGCCCGAGGCCGCGATCAGCGCCACGATCGCGGCGGCGATCCGGCCCTTGTAGCGCGCCGCGAAGGGGAAGAGGGGCTTCAATGCCCCCAATGAGGCGCGGGGACGGGCGGTGTCGGAACGTGCCATCTGAACTGTCGTGCTGTCCGGGGTACGGCGCTTGTTTGGCGCACGGAGGTGAGGTATAGGCCGCCGCTCATCCGATTACGCGCGATCAATGGCCGCGGCCCGAGGCGGAGCGTTCGGCGCGGGTCGCACTCTTAGGAATTCGTCATGGCAAAGCAAGCAGCCCCCGCCGCCAAGCAGGCGGTCCCCGCCGGCAAGTCGGTCGCGACCCCCAAGGTGGCCCGCACCGCGACCGAGCACCCGGACTACCACTACATCAAGGTGGTGCTGACCGACGGCAGCTCGTTCACGACCCGCTCGACCTACGGCAAGGAGGGCGACACCCTCAACCTCGATATCGACCCGAGCACGCACCCGGCCTGGACCGGCGGCGAGCAGAAGCTGATGGACCGTGGCGGCCGCCTGTCCCGCTTCAACTCGCGCTTCGCCGGCATCTCGTTCGGCGGCAAGAAGTAAGCGGCACGATCTCGAAGCCTCGCGCGAAAAAAGCCCCGGCCGTGAGGCCGGGGCTTTTTTCGTGCCGGGGTATCGGGCGGAGGAGGGCGCGCCCTCCCCGCCTCGTCGTCAGCCGAACGCCACGCGCAGCATGTCGTGCTGCGCGAAGACCGGGCTCACCCGCGGCTCGGGGGTCGGGCGGTCGTCGGAGATCAGGCGGTCGAGGTGGAGGATGCGCGCGTGCAGCCGCTTCGACTGGGCAATCAGGGCCTGAAGCGACAGCGGCAGCTCGGCGACCAGGACCGGGGCGCTCTCGTTCGGCTCGGCGGTCGAGAGCCGCACCCGGGTCTTCTCCTCGGCGGCCTCGCTCAGGCTCAGCTCGCCCTCGGACACGGCGCGCTGCACGAGGAGCCAGGACGCGATCTGCATCAGCCGGGTGGTGAGCCGCATGCTCTCGCTGGCATAGGTCAGGGCTGCGTGACGGGCGAGCAGGCGCGATTCGTCGCGTCCGGGACCGTCGAGATAGGCCGCGGTCTCCTCCACGAGGGTCATGCCCTCGCGAAACAGCATCTTGAAGCTCTCGGAGGCCACGAAAGTCTCGCCGAACCGCACGGTGGGCTGCTCGTCCCGAAACATCACGTCCATCACGCCCATGATCCCTCCTGTGCCACCGCGACGCCGGTCCCGCCTCGATGCGGGACATTCACGGTGCGCTCGGGCTGTCTGGCGCAACGATAGCGCCACTCGGCGGGCCGCGCGCCGTCAACGAATGGTTAACCTTAACGTCAACGCCGATGGGGGACGGACGATCCCGGGGAAAGCGGGAAAAACGCGGGAACCGGTGCCGGGAGAGGCGAAAAAAAGAAAGCCGCCCCACGGGGGCGGCTGAAAGAGTCGTACAGGGAGGCATCAAACAGAGTGGACAGAGACCACTCGACATCCAGAAAGCTGGACTGCGTTGGTTATCACCCGGAAGGCTTAAAAAATGGTTAACGCGAATGGTGAGGGATGGCGGAAGCGTTGGCGGCGCAAGCGGGTGGCGGGGTGATGGCGTGCTGGTCGTGGCGCGCGCAGGGATCCATTTGAAGCAGGCAGATGACGCTTGCAGCCCCTCCGCGTCCCTCCCGTGCGGGCTGGCTGAGAAATTCAGATTGACGCGGGATCCCCTCCCCCGGGGTTAGGGGGGCCGGATAGATCATCGAGCGTTACGCAGCGCCACCCCCACCTCCATCTCCTGCCCGCGAGCTCGACCCATCACGGGCGAGCCCGGGATGGGCGGGATCGGCGGGGGAGGAGAGGCGCACTCTCCTGAAACGGGACGCCCTGCCCCCAACCCGTCCCACTTCAGAACTTGAACGCCGCCCGGGCCGCCTCCTGCGAGGCCTGCTTGCGCCGCTTGTCCTCCTCGAGCCGGGCGATCTCTCGGCGCAGGATCTCGATCCGCTCGTCGAGGTCGGAGACGGACAGGGCGGCGAGGTCCTGCCCGATCTGATGGGCGGCCTGCGGCGGCTTCCGGCTCTCGGCGTCGTCGAACATCGGCGTCTCCCTCGCGCGTTCGCGGGTGCCCTCCACGGCCCCGGGTGCGATCCTTAACGCGATTGACTCGCGGGGACCATTCCGCCATACACCGGCGCGACGTGACCGCGCCCCATTCGGGCGCGGTTCGCTTTCGCCAAGACATTCTGGACCACGAGGGCCTCGGCAGCGCGACGCGTGCGGCCGGCCCCGGCCTTCGGAGAACGAGCCGTGAAGAGAACCTATCAACCGTCGAAGCTCGTGCGCAAGCGCCGCCACGGCTTCCGTGCCCGCATGGCCACCGTCGGCGGCCGCAAGGTGATCGCGGCCCGCCGCGCCCGCGGCCGCAAGCGCCTGTCGGCGTAAGGCGCCTCGCGGTGCCCGAGAGCGCCGCGTTGATCGGAGCGCCGCGATGACCGGTGCTTCGCCGCCGATCGGCCGGATCACCCGGCGCCCGGACTATCTGGCGGCGGCCAAGGGCCGCCGTTTTCATACCGAGCGCCTGACGGCACAGGGCCGCCTGCGGGACGATGGACCGCCGGGCGGTCTGCGCGTGGGCTTCACGGTGACGAAGCGCGAGGGCCATGCCACCGAGCGCAACCGCATCCGCCGACGGCTCAAGGTCGCGGCGCAGATCGCGGCGGTGCAGGCCGGGCCGGCGCAGCGGGACAAGGCGGCCGACGTGGTGCTGATCGGCCGGCGCGACGCCCTGGCGGCGCCCTTCGCGCAGCTGGTCGAGGATGTCCGCCAGGCCCTCGGGGTGGTGACGAAGCCGCGGGCGCCGAAACCTCCTGCGGAAGGCGGGCAGCCCGCCCGCCATGCGGGACGGGGCAGGCGCGGTCCGGGCGGACCGGGGAAGGCCGCGGGATCGGGGCCGAAACTCCCGGAACGGAATTCGTGAGGCGATCCCGGGCAGCCGGAATCGCCTCGTCGTGTTGGTCGTGAGGGCCGGATCGCGCGGGCTGCCAGGTCCGCTCCCGGCCCCCCTCTTTTGGCGGCAGGCGTCGCGGGTCCATGGGTAACGACAAGACGAACATGATCATCGCCGTCGTGCTGTCGCTGGCGGTGCTGCTCGGCTGGAACTACTTCGTCAGCGCGCCGCAGGTCGAGCGCCAGCGCCAGGAGCAGGCGGCCCGGCAGGCGCAGGCGGCGAAGGACGGTCCGGCGGCGAGCCCCCGCGAGGGCGGCCCCGCGGCGCCGCTGCCCGGCACCCTGCCGGGCGCGCCGGCCGGCAGCCCGGCGCTCGCGGCGAGCCGCGCCGAGGCGCTGGCCCGCTCGCCCCGGGTGCGCATCGACACCCCGGCACTCGCCGGCTCGGTGGCGCTCAAGGGCGGCCGCATCGACGACGTGCTCTTGAAGAACTACCACGAGACCGTCGACAACAGCTCGCCGCGCATCGAGCTGCTCTCGCCGACCGGCTCGGCCAACCCGTACTACGCCGAGTTCGGCTGGGTCGGCCAGGGCGCCGGCCCGCTGCCGACCGGCGACACGCTCTGGACCGCCGAGGGCGACGCGCTCACGCCGCAGAAGCCCCTGGTGCTGACCTGGGACAACGGCGCCGGCCTCACCTTCCGCCGCACCATCTCGGTCGACGACAAGTTCATGTTCACGGTCGCCGATGCGGTCGAGAACAAGGGCGGCAACGCCGTCACCCTCTACCCGTACGGCCTCGTCTCGCGCTGGGGCAAGCCGCACACGCAAGGCTACTACGTGCTGCACGAGGGCCTGATCGGCGTGCTCGGCGACCAGGGCCTGCAGGAATTCACCTACGACAAGCTCGCCAAGGAGAACCCCCTCGGCGCGCCCGGCACCCGGGGCCATTCCTGGACCGGCGTGACCGGCGGCTTCCTCGGCATCACCGACAAGTACTGGGCCGCCACCACCATCCCGGACCAGAAGACCCCCTATACCGGCTCGTTCACCGAGCGGGACGAGGGCGCCACCAAGGTCTACCAGGCGAGCAGCCTCGGCGAGGCCCGCGCGCTCGCGCCCGGCGCCACCGTCACGTCGGAGCAGCACCTCTTCGCCGGCGCCAAGGAGGTCGGGACCATCGACGGCTACGAGAAGTCGCTCGGCATCAAGCGCTTCGACCTGCTGATCGACTGGGGCTGGTTCTACTTCATCACCAAGCCGATGTTCAAGGCGCTGGACTTCTTCTACCGGCTGCTCGGCAACTTCGGCGTCTCGATCCTGGTCGTCACCTTCATCCTGAAGCTGTTCTTCCTGCCGATCGCCAACCGCTCCTACGTCTCGATGGCCAAGATGAAGGCCGTGCAGCCCGAGATGACCGCCATCCGCGAGCGCTACGCCGACGACAAGGTGAAGCAGCAGCAGGCGATGATGGAGCTGTACAAGAAGGAGAAGATCAACCCGGTCGCCGGCTGCTGGCCGGTGCTGGTGCAGATCCCGGTCTTCTTCGCGCTCTACAAGGTGCTGTTCGTCACCATCGAGATGCGGCACGCGCCGTTCTTCGGCTGGATCCGCGACCTGGCGGCCCCGGACCCGACCTCGCTGTTCAACCTGTTCGGCCTCCTGCCGTTCACGCCCCCGGATATCCTCCACCTCGGCATCTGGCCGCTCATCATGGGCGTGACGATGTTCGTGCAGATGAAGATGAATCCCACGCCCCCGGACCCGGTCCAGGCGCAGGTCTTCACCTTCATGCCGATCATCTTCACCTTCATGCTCGGCTCGTTCCCAGCCGGCCTGGTGATCTACTGGGCCTGGAACAACACCCTGTCGGTGATCCAGCAATACGTGATCATGCGGCGCAACGGGGTGAAGGTGGAACTCTGGGACAACCTGCGCTCGACATTCTCGCGCACGCCAAAGGCTGCGAAGAGCTGATGCAGGGCAGCGCCAAATCCGAGGCCGAGAAGGCGGCCGCCCTGCGCGAAGCGGGGCGGCTGCTCTTCGCGGGCTCCGCCGACTTCTTCCACGCCGCCGACAAGCTCGCGATCCTGCCACCGATGCGGGGTCACGAGATCGCCTTCGCTGGCCGCTCCAATGTCGGCAAGTCGAGCCTGATCAACGCGCTCACCGGTCGCAACGCCCTGGCGCGCACCTCGCACACGCCGGGGCGGACCCAGCAGCTCAACTTCTTCGACATAGGCGGCGGCAAGCTCGTTCTCGTCGATATGCCGGGCTACGGCTACGCCGCAGTCGAGAAGGCCAAGGTCGCGGCCTGGACCGAGCTGATCCACGATTACCTGCGCGGCCGGGCCAACCTCGCCCGTGTCTACGTGCTGATCGACTCGCGCCACGGCATCAAGCCGAACGACGCCGAGGTGCTGGACGGCCTCGACAAGGCAGCCGTCTCCTACCAGATCGTGCTCACCAAGGCGGACGCGCTCAAGAAGGGCGAGATCGACGCGAGGCTCAGTGCCACTGCCGCGGCGATCGCCCGGCGGCCGGCCGCCTACCCGGAGATCATCCTGACCTCGAGCCGGACCGACGATGGCGTCGCGGATCTCCGCGCCAGCATCGCCCGACTGCTCGCCGAGCGCGGCGAATGATGCAGTCCGCCGACAGGATCCCCGCCGCCGACCGGGCCTTGATCGCGCTGGCCGGCCTCGCCGGGGCGCTCGGCGTGGTGCTGTCGGCGGCGGCCGCCCACATCGCGGGGGCGACGAGCCTCGCGACGGCCGCGCAGTTCCTCCTCTTCCACGCCCCTGCCCTCCTGAGCCTCGCCCTGCTCGCGGGCAGCGGGCGGGCGCATCCGGTCCCGGCGCGGATCGCCGGCTTCGCCCTCGCGCTCGGCCTCGCGCTGTTCTCCGGCGACCTCTCGGTCCGGGCGCTCCTGCAGGTGCCGCTATTCCCGATGGCCGCGCCGAGCGGCGGGATGATCCTGATCCTCGGCTGGGTGCTGGTCGCCGTCGCGGCGTTCTGGCCGGCGAAGCGCTGACACGCGGCCCCACGCGTCCTTTCTCGGCGAACTGCCAAGCTTCTCCCGGCCCGCCCCCCTGGACAGAACCCACCTGCGGTCCACATCTGCGACAACCACGCGGAGACCCAGGCATGAACCCGCTCAAGAAGCTGCACGCCGAACAGGACCAAGCCGTCTGGCTCGATTTCGTGGCCCGGGGGTTCGTCCAGGAGGGCGGGCTCAAGCGCCTGGTCGACGAGGATGGCTTGCGCGGCGTCACCTCGAACCCGGCGATCTTCGAGAAGGCGATCGGCCACTCCGACGAGTACGACGACGCCCTCAGGGCGGCCGGCGACGAACGGGTGATCGACCTCTACGAGGGATTGGCCATCGCCGATATCCAGGCCGCGGCGGATGTGCTGCGCCCGGTCTACGACGCGAGCGGGGGCCAGGACGGCTTCGTCAGCCTGGAGGTGTCGCCCTATCTGGCGCTGAACACCGGCGAGACGCTGGCCGAGGCCCGCCGGCTGCACAAGGCAGTGGCCCGCGACAACCTGATGGTGAAGGTGCCGGCCACTCCGGAGGGCATCCCAGCGATCCGCGACCTCACGGCGGACGGCATCAACATCAACGTCACGCTGCTCTTCGCGCAAGGCGCCTACGAGCAGGTGGCGAAAGCCTACATCGAGGGCCTGGAACAATTCGCGGCGAGCGGCGGCGACATCGGTCGGATTGCCAGCGTCGCGAGCTTCTTCATCAGCCGCATCGACGCGGCGGTGGACAAGCTGCTGGACGAGAAGATCGCCGCCGCCAACGACCCGGACGAGAAGGCGGCGCTCGAAGGCCTCAAGGGCAAGGTCGCGATCGCCAACGCCAAGCTCGCCTATCAGCGCTACAAGCGCCTGTTCGCGGGCGATCGCTGGCAGAAGCTGGCGGACAAGGGCGCCCATCCGCAGCGACTGCTCTGGGCCTCCACCGGCGTCAAGAACAAGGCCTATTCCGACGTGCTCTACGTCGAAGAGCTGATCGGCCCCAACACCGTCAACACCATCCCGCCGGCGACGATGGACGCGTTCCGCGACCACGGCACGGTGCGGGCGAGCCTGGAAGAGGGCGTGGACGAGGCCGAGCGCGTGCTCGCTCACCTCGCCAGGACCGGGATCGACCTCGACGCGGTGGCACGCCAGCTCGTCGAGGAGGGCGTGCAGCTCTTCGTCGACGCCGCCGACAAGGTGCTGGGCGCCGTCGCGGGCAAGCGCCAGAAATTCCTGGGAGAAGGCCTCGACCGGCAGGCTTTGGCGCTCGGCAGCCTCGACGAGCCGCTGAGGAAGGCCATCGAGACCTGGCGCAAGGACGGTCTGGTGCGCCGCCTGTGGCAGCGCGACGCGACGGTGTGGAGCGGCGCCGACGAGGCGAAGTGGCTCGGCTGGCTCACCATCGTGGAGGACGAGGCATCGAAGGCCGCCGATTACGCGGCGTTCGGGACGGAAGTGAAGCAGGAGGGCTTCACCGACGCGGTGGTGCTCGGCATGGGCGGCTCCAGCCTCGGGCCGGAGGTGCTGGCCGAGACCTTCGGGCCGCAAGCGGGCTTCCCGCGCCTGCGCATCCTCGATTCGACCGATCCGGACGAAGTCCGGGCGGTCGAGGCCGCCGTGAATCTCGAGCGCACCCTGTTCATCGTCGCCTCGAAGTCGGGCTCCACCCTCGAGCCCAACGTCTTCCGCGATTACTTCCTCGGCCGGATGCGCGACGTGGTCGGCCGCGACAAGGCCGGCCGCCATTTCGTCGCCGTGACCGATCCGGGCTCGGCGATGGAGAAGGCCGCGAAGGAGGACGGCTTCCGGCGGATCTTCTACGGCGTGCCCCAGATCGGCGGGCGGTACTCGGTGCTCTCGGCCTTCGGCCTGGTGCCCGCCGCGGCCATGGGCCTCGACGTCGCGGCCTTCCTGGAGAGTGCCCGCACCATGGTGCGCTCCTGCGGTTCCGACGTGCCGCCGGACCTGAATCCGGGCGTGCAGCTCGGCCTCGCGATGGGGACCGCCGCGGTCGAGCAGGGCCGCGACAAGGTCACGCTCATCGCCTCGCCCGGCATCGACACCTTCGGGGCCTGGGCCGAGCAGCTGATCGCCGAGTCGACCGGCAAGGAGGGCAAGGGGCTCATCCCGATCGACAACGAGCCGCTCGCCGCCCCCGCCGCCTACGGCAAGGACCGGTTCTTCGTCTACCTGCGCCTCGACGAAGGCGCCGACGCGGACCAGGACGCGGCCGTCAAGGCGATCGAGGAGGCCGGGCACCCGGTGGTGCGGATCGCGCTGGCCTCGAAGGCGAGCCTGCCGCAGGAATTCTTCCGCTTCGAGATCGCCACGGCTGTGGCGGGCGCGGTGCTCGGCATCAACCCGTTCGACCAGCCCGATGTCGAGGCGAGCAAGATCAAGACCCGCGAGCTGTTCTCGGCCGCCGAGACGAACGGCGCGCTGCCGGGCGAGACGCCGGTGGCGGAGGATGACGGGCTTGCCCTCTACACCGACGCGGCCAATGCCGAGTCCTTGCGCAACGCGGGTGCCGGCGCGGACCCGGAGAGCTGGATCAAGGCGCAGGTCGGGCGCGTCGGCGCGGGCGACTACATCGCGCTCCTGGCCTACGTCACCCGCAACCCCGAGCATCTGAAGCCGCTCCAGGAGGCCCGGGTGGCGCTCCGTGCGGCCAAGCACGTCGCGACCTGCGCCGAGTTCGGGCCGCGCTTCCTCCACTCGACCGGCCAGGCCTACAAGGGCGGACCGGACAGCGGCGTCTTCCTGCAGATCACCTCGGAAGCCCCCGACCTCGCCATCCCCGGCCGCAGCCTCGGCTTCGCCACGGTGATCGCCGCGCAGGCGCGGGGCGATTTCGGCGTGCTCTCCGAGCGCGGCCGCCGGGCGCTGCGCGTCCACATCAAGGGTGACGTGGCCAAGGGGCTCGACCGGCTGAAGTCAGCGCTTAGTTAGGACGGACACCCGGTCCCCCTCTCCCCTGCGGAAGAGGGGGACCGGGCTGGAGATATCGGGCCCCACGCCCACGGGTCGCCGGCCCCGGCCTCGCCGGCGAGGAGTGACGCGATGCAACTCGGCATGGTCGGTCTCGGTCGGATGGGCGGCAACATCGTCCGGCGGCTCCTGCGCAACGGCCATACGGCCGTGGTGTTCGACCAGGATCCAAAGGCCGTGGCGGCCCTGGTGCAGGAGGGCGCGGTCGGCGCCGACAGCCTCGAGGACTTCGTCGCGAAGCTCGATGTGCCCCGGACGGCCTGGGTGATGCTGCCGGCGGGCGACCCGACCGAAGTCACCGTCATGAAGATCGCCGGGCTGATGCAGCCGGACGACGTGATCATCGACGGCGGCAACTCGTTCTACAAGGACGACATCCGCCGCGCGGCCGTGCTCAATGAGAAGGGTCTGCACTACGTCGATGTCGGCACCTCCGGCGGCGTCTGGGGGCTCGACCGCGGCTACTGCATGATGATCGGCGGCCACAAGGAGGCGGTCGACCGGCTCGATCCGATCTTCTCGACCCTGGCGCCGGGCCTCGGCGAGGTGCCGCGGACCCCGGGCCGCGACGGCCGCGACCCGCGCGCCGAGCACGGCTACATCCACGCCGGCCCAAGCGGCGCCGGCCATTTCGTCAAGATGATCCATAACGGCATCGAGTACGGCCTGATGCAGGCCTATGCCGAGGGCTTCGACATCCTCAAGCACGCCAATTCGTCGGAGTTGCCGGAGGCGCAGCGCTTCGACCTCAACATCGGCGACATCGCGGAAGTCTGGCGCCGGGGCAGCGTGGTTTCGTCCTGGCTCCTCGACCTCACCGCCACGGCGCTCGCCAGCGACGAGAACCTCGACGCCTTCTCGGGCCACGTCGCCGATTCGGGCGAGGGGCGTTGGACGCTGAACGCCGCGATCGAGGAGGCGGTGCCGGCCCATGTGCTCTCCGCCGCTCTCTACGCCCGGTTCCGCTCGCGCCAGAGCGCGACCTACGCCGACAAGCTGCTCTCGGCGATGCGCAAGGGCTTCGGTGGCCACCAGGAGCCGAAATGACGAGTTCCATGGCCGAGGGGGCCGCGCCCCCGCCCGCCTGCACCCTGGTGATCTTCGGGGCGACCGGCGACCTCACCCACCGGCTGCTGATGCCGGCGCTCTACAATCTCGGCCGCTGGGGCCTGTTGCCGAAGGACTTTTCCGTCATCGGCGTCAGCCGCTCGGAGATGTCGTCGGACGAGTTCCGCTCCGAGCTGAGCGAGACCGTGCGCGGCTTCATCACCGCCAAGGGCGGCGAGGCCGGCGGCGGGGCATTCGACGAGGGCGTGTGGAACGCGCTCGTCGAACGGGTGCATTACCGGTCGGGCGACCTGTCCGAGGCCGCTTCCTTCGAGGAGCTGAAGGGCGCGATCGCGGAGATCTCGGGCCGGGAGGACGGCGGCAACGTGCTGTTCTACCTCGCGGTCGCCGCCAGCCTGTTCGGGCCGACGATCGCGAAGCTCGGCGAGGCCGGCCTGACCGAGGAGGGCGAGGATCGCTGGCGCCGGGTCATCATCGAGAAGCCGTTCGGCCACGACCTGCCCTCGGCGGAGACGCTCGACGCCGACATCCTGAAGGTCTTGTCCGAGGATCAGATCTTCCGCATCGACCACTTCCTCGGCAAGGAGACGGTGCAGAACATCATGGCGTTCCGGTTCGGCAACGGCCTGTTCGAGCCGCTGTGGAACCGCGACCACATCGACCACGTCCAGATCACCGTGGCGGAGACGGTCGGCGTCGAGGGCCGGGGGAAGTTCTACGAGGCTACCGGCGCGTTGCGCGACATGGTGCCGAACCACCTGTTCCAGCTCTACACGCTGGTGGCGATGGAGCCGCCGATCTCGTTCGAGGCCGAGGCCGTGCGCGACAAGAAGGAGGAGGTGCTGCTCGCCACCCCGTCCGCGCGCCCCGAAGATGCCGTGCGGGGGCGCTACACGGCGGGAGAGGTCCAGGGCAAGGCGGTGACGGATTACCGCGAAGAGCCCGACGTCGCAGCCGACAGCGGCACCGAGACCTTCGTCGCCCTGAAGCTCGGCATCGACAACTGGCGCTGGGCCGGGGTGCCGTTCTATCTCCGCACCGGCAAGGCGATGACCCGGCGCGACACCGAGATCGCGATCCGCTTCAAGCAGGCGCCGCTCTCGCTGTTCAAGGGCACCAACGTGCGCGAGGAGGTGCCGAACTGGCTGGTGCTGCAACTCCAGCCCGACGAGGGCATTTCGCTGCAATTCGGCGCCAAGGTCCCGGGCCCGGCGGTGCGCCTCGGCAGCGTCGACATGCGGTTCTGCTACAAGGACTACTTCAAGACCGAGCCCAGCACCGGCTACGAGACCCTGATCTACGACGCGATGATCGGCGACCCGACGCTGTTCCAGCGCGCCGACATGATCGAGGCGGGGTGGCGCATCGTGCAGCCGGTCCTCGACGCCGCCGAGAAGCGCGAGCTTCAGACCATCCCCTACGAGGCCGGCAGCGCTGGACCGAAAGAAGCGGACGAGCTGTTGACTCGCGACGGGCGCGCATGGCGCTCGCTGGAGCATCAGCCATGAGCGCAGTAGCCATGAGCGCAGTCCCCGCAGGCCATCAGGTGCTGCCCGATGCAGACGCCGTCGCCCGGGCGGCGGCCGAGAGGCTGGTCGCGGTTGCGTCCGCGAGGCAGGGGCGGCTCGGGATCTGCCTGTCGGGCGGCTCGACCCCGAAGCTCCTCTACCGGCTGCTCGCCGGGCCGGAGTTTCGCGAGGCCCTGCCGTGGGAACGCCTGCACTGGTTCTTCGGCGACGAGCGCATCGGCGACGGGCCGGAGGCCGGCAGCAACCGGCGCCTGGCGGAAGAGGCATTCGGGGATCTCGTACCAGGAGGCCATCTGCATCCGATCCCGACCGACCGCACACCGCAGGCCTGCGCCGAGGCCTACGCGGCCGAGCTCGTGTCCTGGTACGGCGCCGACCAGCTCGACCCGGCCCGGCCGCTCTTCGACCTCGTGCTCCTCGGCCTCGGCGAGGACGGACACACCGCCTCGCTGTTCCCGGGCAAGCCCGAGGCGCAGGAGACGGAGGCGTGGGTGGTGGCGGTGCCGGAGGCCGGCCTCGCCCCCTTCGTGCCGCGGGTGAGCCTGACCCTGCCGGCACTGGAAGCGACTCCGCTCGCCCTGTTCCTGGCGACGGGGGCGGGCAAGCGCGCTCCCCTCGCTCGCCTCGCCGCCGGCGAGGACCTGCCGGCGGGCCGGGTGCGGGCCCGGGGCGAGACGGTGTGGCTCCTGGACGCCGGTGCGGCGGGGTAGGCGCCGCGAGCCCCTTCCCTCTCAGGCGGTCCGGGCCGAGCGGTCTGGGCAGAGACTTGGCCGGTGACGCCCTGGACTTGCGCGATCGGCTTCGCGATCCGGTCGGGCGCCCGGGAGGTCTGGCTGGCGGGCTCCGTCATCCCCGCCCCGCCGTCATCACCGCGGAGCCGCGCCCGGCCTCGCCGGCCCGGGCGGCCGCGATCGTGGCGTCGAGCGCCAGCAGGTTGATCTGCCCGGCGATGGTCGAGATCAGGCCGACCACGTCGCCGATGCGGGCGGCGGCCTGAATATGGGCCGGATTGAGCGAGATCAGTGCGGGGCCGACAATCCAGGCCCGGCCACGCACCAGGCAGGAAACCGCAATCGTTGTCCCCGTGGGACGGAATTACCGGCGCGCCAGGCCTCCGAACGCGAGCGGCCTCGGCCGTCGCTACGGCACGTGACATCGCGCGACCCGAGGACCGGTGCGGCCGCCCGGTATCTGTGGCGTTTCGATCCGGACGAGACCTGTCCGGATCGAACGGCGATTCCGTCAGACGAAATGCTTCGAGAGCTTCAGCCCCTGCGCCTGGTAGTTCGAGCCGGCGGCGCTGCCGTAGAGGGCCGTCGGCCGCTGGGCCATGCGCTCGTAGACGAGGCGGCCGACGATCTGGCCGTCCTCCAGCATGAACGGCACGTCGCGGGAGCGCACCTCCAGAACCGCGCGGGCGCCGGTGCCGCCGGCCTCGGCATGGCCGAAGCCGGGATCGAAGAAGCCGGCATAGTGGACGCGGAACTCGCCCACCAGGGGATCGAACGGCACCATCTCGGCGGCGAAGTCCGGCGGCACCTGCACCGACTCCTTCGAGGCGAGGATGTAGAACTGGCCGGGGTCGAGGATCAGGGTGCCGGAGCCGTCGGCCCGCAGGGGCTCCCAGAATTCCGAGGCCGGGTAGGACCGCGGCCGGTCGACGTCGACGAGGCCGGTATGGCGCTTGGCGCGGTAGCCGATCAGGCCGTCGAAGCCGGAGAGGTCGACCGAGACCGCGACGCCGCCCTGGAACGACGGGTCGGCGGCGTCGACCAGCGGCGTCGTCGCGTGCAGGCGCGCCAGGGCGATATCGTCGAGCCGCACCGCGCCGCGGCGGAAGCGCAGCTGCGACAAGCGCGATCCGGTGCGCACCAGCACCGGAAAGGTGCGCGGCGAGATCTCGGCGAAGAGCGGTCCGGCATAGCCGGCCTCGACCATGTCGAATTCCCGCGCCTGGTCGGTGATCACCCGGGTGAACACGTCGATGCGTCCGGTCGAGCTTTTCGGGTTGGCGCTGGCGGCGAGGTCCGGTGGCAGGGCCAGACCCTCCTGCAACTCGGCGATGTAGACGCAGCCGGTTTCGAGCACGGCGCCCTGGCGCAGGTCGATCTCGTGCAGCTTGAGCTTGTCGAGGCAGGCGGCGACGTCGCGGGTGCGTCCCGGCAGGAAGCTCGCCCGCACCCGCCAGGCCCGGGCGCCGAGGCGCAGGTCGAGGCTCGCCGGCTGGATCTGGTCGTCCGCGAAGGCGGCGGCGGGCCGGATCACACCGGCGGCGGCGAGCGCCGCGATGGCCTCCGCCGATTGAATCCCGTCCTCGAGCTTCACCATGACCTGTCCATCCTCGGTGGGCTAGTGTCCTAGGCCAGGGTTTCGACGAGGTGAAGAGGATCAGGCCTCGTCGCGGATGCCCCTGACGACGGCGAGGGCGAGGCTCGCCCGCGCGATCGCCCCCATGGCGGTGAGGCCGGCGAGCGCGCTGGCGATCAGCGGCAGCCGGTCCGGCCACAGGATCAGGGCGGCGAAGGCCAAGGCTGCGACGATGTCCGCAGCCCGTCCGCCGGCGAGAATCAGCGAGTGCAGGTCCGGGCCGGGAAGCGTGGCTCCGGTCCGGGCAGCGGCGAGAGCCGTCAGCCGCGCCACCGCGATCTCGAGGAGGAGCGCCGCGGCGAACGCCGCTGCCGGCCCGCCGGGCGCCCGCCAAGCCAGCGCGAGGGCCAAGGCGACGCGGATCCAAGGTCCTCCCGATCCTCCCAGCGCTCCCTCCCCGGTCGCGTCCCGCCGTATCGCGAGCAGCGCCAGCCCGCACCAGAGGGCGAGCAGGACGAGGGCGGCCACGTCGGCGTGGAGCGCCAGCGCCGCGGCGGCGGCGAGCCCCGCGACGGCTGTGGACGAGCGTAGAAGCCTCATGGCGGGGATGGATGCGCCTCGTGCAGGATTACCGACCGTGATCGCCGGTGATTGACGATCCGGGAGGCCGGACGTACCACGACCCCCGTCGGCCGTCGCGCTTGCCCGCGGTCCGCCAGCGGAGGTTCCCTGATGTACAAGGCCGAGACCCGCGGCATCAGCGTGTCCGTGCAGCCGCGCTTCGTCGAGGAGGAATCCTCGCCCGATAGCGGCCGCTACTTCTTCGCCTATACGGTGGAGATCACCAACAACGGTGACGAGCAGGTGCAGTTGCGCTCCCGCCACTGGCGCATCGTCGACGGCCGTGGCGAGATGCAGGAGGTGCGCGGCGCCGGCGTGGTCGGCAAGCAGCCGGTGCTCGGGCCCGGCGAGTCGTTCAGTTACACCAGCGGCTGCCCCCTCACGACGCCGGACGGCACGATGGAGGGCACCTACACCATGGCGACGTCGGACGGCCGCAGCTTCGAGGCGGCGATCCCCGCCTTCTCGCTCGACTCGCCTCATGTCCGCCGGGTGATGCACTAGACGTCAATTCGATCGCGCCACGATCGGCTCGGTGCGAGTGCCCCCGGTCAGGTGGGCGAAAGATCGCATGGGGCCAGGGAAGCGAAGCTGTCCGGCTGCATGGGCAGTCGATTGCGCGCTGAACCCTCGGGATCAAACATCCCGCCCTGCCGCGTTCTGCCGGCGGTGCCGCAGGCCACCGGACGGCGCTTCTGCCGACGATCGTACCATCGGCAGCCTTTTTCCCGGTTGCCAGAGGGGCGCGCCTATCGGTAGCGTCCGTTCGTAGCCGAACGGAGCATGTTCGAGGCTTCCTGTCGATCGATCTGGAGCGCCATAACAATGCATGTCGGATGCGTCGGTCTGTGTGTGTCTCATACGAATCGAGCCCGCACTCCGTCCGCATAGATGGCAATATTGTTGGGGTTGTGTTCGGCTATCGACTGGCGAGCTTATCCTAGAATGGGCGGGCAGGGCGATGAAATTTCTCGATAATATATTTAATAAGCCGAAATTAAAAAATGAACAGGCGACTGTTATTCCTATCGTCCGGAGAAATCCAGGTCCTAATGACCCCTTCTTCGATCGGATTTTTCCGGACAATTTCTGGTCATCGATGGATCGAAGCCGCTTCATCACTCATGAGCACAGCATGCTCGCAGATGAGCCAGTTTTTGAATGGTTGATCAAGACTGTACGTCCAGAAACCATCGTTGAGCTTGGCTCCTGGCAAGGTCACTCGGCCAACCACATGGCCGACATCTGCAAAGCGGAGGGCCTCGATTCGCGCATCGTCTGCGTCGATACGTTCCTGGGCGGCCCGGAACACTGGGTGCTGGGCGACACGATCGAGACGATGCGTCGGCGCAACGGCATGCCGACGATCCTCGAAGCGTTTCTGGGCAACACGGTCGCCCGCGGCAACGAGGGGCGCATCTTTCCCTTTACCGTCGACACGGCGACCGGCTGGCAGGTGATGCGCGATCTCGGCTTCAAGGCCGACCTGATCTATGTGGATGCCGGTCATGCCTATCACCAGGTGGTGGATGAGGTTCACGGCTATCTGCCCCGCCTGAACGAGGGTGGCGTGATGTTCGGCGACGATTACTACTTCGAGCCCGTGGCCCGTGCCGCCCAAGACATGGCGAAGCACTACGGGTTCAGCCTGGGCGTGCTGCAGCGCCGGAAATGGGTCTTCATGACCGATCGACTGATGCAGAACCCAGCGCCTGAGGAACTCGGCTTCGAAATCCGGACAGAGCCCTATCCGGACTGATGCCGGGTCCCGCTGTGTGGCGGTTGACGACGGGCCCCGCATGGTGGGACACGCCACGGGGCGGGTCTCCGCGGCGGCGCCGCAACGACCGGGCATCCGTCGAGCCGTCCGAATCCGTCGACCGAGCCTGAGAGCGGCGTCCGTGCGCCATGGTGTCGGCCCGACCACCGTGAAGAGGTCGCGCTCGCGCCGGACCCGCACGGATGCTCAGATGGAGAAGGAGCCTCGCTCCGGCGTGCAGAGCCCGGACAGGCGGTCATGGTCGCCATCCGGCGTGACAGTCTGCTGCCGCTCGGCGACGGCCTCTACGCGCTTCGGGCCGCTCCTTCGCATCGTCTCGCCGACCGTACCCGTGCTCAGGCGTCTGGGGGTGCCTGCATCCGATCGGCTGTCGAGGACCAGGAGCTTGGGCTATGACACGGCCTCCCTCCCGCGTGAGACAGCCCGCCCCGATGACCAAGACCGGCCCCCGCCTGACCCCGCTCGAACTCCTCGCCCGGCTGGTCTCCTTCGACACCGAGAGCCAGAAGTCGAACCTGCCGCTGATTCGGTGGGTGGGAGAGTACCTCGACGCCTGGGGCGTGCCTTACGTCCTCGCCCCCAACGAGACCGGCGACAAGGCGGCGCTCTTCGCCACGATCGGGCCGATGCGGGACGGCGGCGTGGTGCTCTCCGGCCATACCGACGTGGTGCCGGTGGCCGGCCAGTCCTGGACCAGCGATCCCTACACGCTGCGCGTTGCCGACGGCCGCGCCTATGGCCGCGGTGCCGTCGACATGAAGGGCTTCGACGCGCTCTGCCTCGCCCTGGTGCCGGAGATGCTGGCGGCCGACCTCAGGACGCCGATCCACATCCTGCTCTCCTACGACGAGGAGTTGACCTGCCTCGGCGTCGCCGACGTGATCGCACGATTCGGGCGCGACCTGCCGCGGCCGGGCGCGGTGATCGTCGGCGAACCGACCGACCTCGACGTCGCCGACGCCCACAAGAGCATCTACACCTACCGCACCACTGTCCACGGCCACGAAGCGCATTCCTCCAAGCCCGCGCTCGGCGCCAACGCCGTGATGGCGGCGGCCGAGCTGGTGGCAGGGCTGAACCGCATCGCCGACCAGATGGCGGCGCGGGGCGACGCCAGCGGGCGGTTCGATCCGGGCTACACCACGGTCCATGTCGGGGTGATCGGCGGCGGCACCGCCCGCAACATCCTGCCGAAGGCCTGCGAGTTCCAGTGGGAGTTCCGCGGTCTGCCGGACCTGCCGCCCGACGAGATCCCGGATCTGTTCGCCGCGGAGGTCGAGCGGGTGACCCGCGAGCGGCTCAACCGGTTCGGCGCCTATGGCCATATCGCGACCGAGGAGGACGCGGCTGTGCCGGGGCTGGCGCCGGAGCCCGGCTCCCCCGCCGAACGCCTCGCGCTGCGCCTCGCCGGCCGCAACCACACCATCACGGTGCCCTACGCCACCGAGGCCGGCCGCTTCCAGCTCGCCGGCCTGCCGACGGTGGTGTGCGGCCCGGGCTCGATCGATCAGGCGCACCAGCCGGACGAGTACATCACGCTCGCGGCCCTGGAGGCGGGGGAGGTTTTCCTGCGGCAACTGGTGCGGGATTGTGCGGCGGGGTGGAGCCCGGCGTGACGGCTCGATCACCCGCTTCTTGATCGCCTCACGGTTTTCTCGCCAGCGCCAGACCCACCCCCGCCCCGAGGAGCAGCCCGCCGGTCACTCGGTTGCGCCAGCGCCCGCGCGCCAGCACGACCCGCGCCCGGCCCGCGAGCAGCGCCCAGACCACGTCGCCCGCGATCGCCAGCACCAGGAAGGTCGCGGCCAGCAGCATGAGCTGCCCGAACGGCGCGGCATCGCGGCTGACGAACTGAGGCAGGAAGGCACCGAAGAACAGGAGCGTCTTCGGGTTGGTCAGCGCCACCAGGAAGCCGCGCAGGGCGATCGCCCGGACCGCCCGAGGCTCGGGCGCCGTCTGCGCAAGGTCGGTCGCCGGGGCCCGCCAGGCACGGACGGCGAGCCAGGCGAGGTAGGCGACGCCGAGCCAGCGCAGCACCTCGAACCACGTCGCCATCACGGCCAGCATCGCCGAGAGACCGGCGACCGTGAGGGCGAGCTGCACGGTGAGGGCCGCCCCCACGGCCGCCACGGTGACGAGGCCGTAGCGGCTGCCATGGGCGACGCTGTTGGCCACGATCAGCGCAACGTTCGGGCCCGGGATCAGGATCAGCACGAGCGTCGCGGCGACGAAGCCGAGATAGAGGTCGAGGGGCATGGCGGGGCTTCCGGTCGTGAACCGGACGGCACCGTGCCACGCACGACGCCGCCCCGCCAGGCTCGGGCCTACTGCTGCGCCGGCTGGGTCGCGGTGGTGCCGGTGGCGGCGGGAACGTCCGACTTCTGGGTGTCGGTCTTCTGGGAATCGGTCTTGGCCGTCTCCGCCTTGGCCGCCTCCGCCTTGGCCGGCTGCTGGCCGAGATAGACGTATTCCGGCGCGGCGCGGAGCTGGTCCTTGTCGGTGTTGATCACCGCCTTCAGGGTCTTGTCGTCGACGCGGGTGACCTGCAGCGCCTCACGCGCCACCGAGACGTACTTGGTGCCGAGACCGAGGAAGCCGCCGACGCCGACGACGTAAGATTTCACGGCCAGATCAGGCCCGAGCACGATGTCGGCGATCGAGCCGATCGTCTCGTTGGCCCCGTTCTGGATGCTCTGGCCGATCAGCTTCGTGGCGACGAGGTCGCTCGGCTCCTGGGCGACGAAGGTCGGCCGCAGGTTGTCGCTGAGAGTGGCGGGGGCGCCCGGCACGGGCTTGGGACCGCCTGCATCCTGCGCCAGGCTGGCGCCGGCGCCGGCGACGAGGAGGAACGCGGCGGCGAGGAGGGGGCGGGACATCGATGGCTCCGACTTCGTGCGCCCGACACGCTCGGGCGCATGATGAGTCGGTTGCGGTGCGAAAGGTTCCCTCGCGCACCCGCATTCCCGGAGCTGGGCCTGCATCCAGGCCCGGACTTCACGCCTCTTGGCTGCGGGCGATCTCGGCCTCGACCTCGGCCGGATCGAGGTCGTAGTGGCGCGAGCAGAACTCGCAGGTGATGCCGATGCGGCCGTCCTCGCCGACGATGTCGCGGCGCTCCTCGGCCGAGAAGTTGCGGACCATCCCCATCACCCGCTCGCGCGAGCAGCGGCAGGCCTCGTGCACGCCCTGCGCCTCGAACACCCGCACGCCGCGCTCGTGGAAGAGGCGGTAGAGCAGGCGCTCGCTCGACACGGTGGGATCGACGAGCTCGTGATCCTCGATCGTCGCGATCAGGGATTTGGCCTCGACCCAGGCATCGTCCTCCTGCCGCCGGCTGTCGTCGAGCAGCGCGTGCCCCTCCGGCAGGTCGCCGGGCGGCAGGTCGGCGAGGCGGGCGCGGTCGGGCGAATGGGGCAGGAACTGCACCAGCAGACCACCGGAACGCCAGGCTTGACCTGCGCCCTCGACCTGCTCGGCGACGGCGAGGCGCACCCGGGTCGGGATCTGCTCCGACTGGCGGAAATACTGGTGCGCCGCCTCCTCGAAGCCCTGGCCCTCCAGGGCCACCACGCCCTGGTAGCGGCTCTGGGCCGAGCCCTGGTCGATGGTCATGGCGAGGTGGCCGCGGCCGAGGAGCCGGGCGGTATCGGCGCGGGGCCCCGCCTCGGCGACGCGTCCGGCATCGAAGCGGGCGGTGGCGCGCACCCGGTCGGGCGCCTCGAAATCCACCACCACCATTTCGACCGGGCCGTCGGACTTGGTCTGGAGCTGGAACCGCCCCTCGAACTTGAGTGAGGAGCCGAGCAGCACGGTCAAGGCCGCAGCCTCGCCAAGCAGCCGCGCGACGGTGTCGGGGTAGCCGTGACGGCGCAGGATGGTGTCGACGGAGGGGCCGAGGCGCACGACGCGACCGCGCACGTCGAGGGGCTCGACCGCGAAGGGCAGGATCGCGTCGTCGCGGCCCTCGGGGCTCTGGGAAGTGGTCGTCTCGGACATGCTCTCACCGCAACCGACCGCCCCGATGCGGGAAGCCGGCACTCGTGCAGGACGATGAAGGTCTCCCGGCGAGGCGCCTTCCGCGCGAGCCGCGGCGCATGCCCTCAGACGGAGCGGGCAGGCGGAGCGATGGGGCAGGAGACGCCGCGGCGAGAGACCGGCGTACCCCGCTATATGGTGGTCCGGGCAGCGATGTCGAAGGGCTGCTGCCTGGGCTGGATGGGCGATGTTGTCGAGGGGGTTATCGCCCGAGCCGAGGCGGCTGAGCCCGCTTGGCTGGATCCGACGGCATCGACGGCTACTCGGTCATCCCGCGGCGCGGCCCCGGGTTGACCAGGAGGGTGTCGATACCGTCAGCCTGGTAGCCCGCCGTCAGGACACGGCGCCGAGGCACCAGGCCAGGATGCCCTTCTGGGCGTGCAGCCGGTTCTCGGCCTCGTCGAACACCACCGATTGCGGCCCGTCGATCACCTCGGCGGTGACCTCCTCGCCGCGATGGGCCGGCAGGCAGTGCATGAACACCGCGTCCTTGGCAGCGGCCGCCATCAGCCGGCCGTTGACCTGGTAGGGCATCAGCAGGTTGTGGCGGTGCGCCTCGTCCTCGTCGCCCATCGAGACCCAGCAATCGGTCACGACCGCGTCGGCCCCCGCCACCGCCTCGAACGGGTCGGTGGTGATGGTGAGCTCCGCGCCCTCGGCCTTGGCGCGGGCGATCAGGCTCTCCGGCACCGGCAGTTCCGGCGGGCAGGCGACGTTGAGGCGGAAGTCGAAGCGGGCCGCGGCGTGGGCCCAGGAGGCCAGCACGTTGTTGGAATCCCCCGACCAGGCGACGGTGCGGCCCTTGATCGGGCCGCGATGCTCCTCGAAGGTCAGCACGTCGGCCATGATCTGGCACGGGTGCGACTCCTTCGTCAGGCCGTTGATCACCGGGATGGTGGCGTACTCGGCCAGTTCCAGCATCATGCCGTGGTCGAGGATGCGGATCATGATCGCGTCGATGTAGCGCGACAGGACCCGGGCGGTGTCGGCGACGGTCTCGCCGCGGCCGAGCTGCATCTCCCGGCCGGTGAGCATCAGCGTCTCGCCGCCCAGCTCCCGCATCGCCACGTCGAACGAGACGCGGGTACGGGTCGAGGGCTTGTCGAACACCATGCCTAAGAACTTGCCGGCGAGCGGGCGCTCGGCCGGCGGCTCGCCCTTGCGGCGCCGCCGCTTCAGGTCGGCGCAGGCGTCGAGGACCGTGCGCAGCTCGGTGCTGGAGAAATCGGTCAGGTCGAGGAAATGCCGGGGAGCCGGCGCGATCTTCACGGGCGCATTCATCACTCGGCGGCCCTCCGGCCCCTCGTCTCCATGGCGGCGCAGGCCGCCTCCAGCTTGTCCAGTGCCGCAGCCACCTCGGCCTCGCCGATGATCAGCGGAGGCAGCAGGCGCACGACGTTGTCGCCGGCCGGGATCACCAGCAGGTGCTCGTCCCGGGCGGCGGCGGCGAAGTCGGTGTTCGTCACGACGAGGCGCAGGCCCATCATCAGGCCCTCGCCGCGGATCTCGTCGACGATGTCGGGGTAGCGGTCCTTGAGCGCGGCGAGGCGCTGCTTCAGGAGCAGGCCGGTCTGGCGGACATGCTCCAGGAAGCCGGGCGCGAGGATGATGTCGAGCACGGCGTTGCCGACGGCCATCGCCAGCGGGTTGCCGCCGAAGGTGGTGCCGTGGGTCCCCACCACCATGCCGCGGGCCGCCTCGCGGGTCGCGAGGCAGGCGCCCATCGGGAAGCCGCCGCCGATGCCCTTGGCCGAGGACAGGATGTCCGGCGTCACGCCCGACCATTCGTGGGCGAAGAGCTTGCCGGTGCGGCCGATGCCGGTCTGGACCTCGTCCATGATCAACAGGAGGCCGTGCTCGTCGCACAGAGCCCGCAGGGTGCGCAGCCACTCGTGCGAGACCACCCGCAGGCCGCCCTCGCCCTGGATCGGCTCGATCATCAGGGCGGCGGTCTCGGGCGTGATGACCGCCTTCAGGGCCTCGAGGTCGCCGAACGGCACCTGGTCGAACCCGTCGACCTTCGGGCCGAAGCCCTCGATGTATTTCTGCTGGCCGCCGGCCGCGATGGTGGCGAGGGTGCGGCCGTGGAAGGCGCCCTCGAAGGTGACGATCCGGTAGCGCTCCGGGTGGCCGTCGGCGGCGTGGTACTTGCGCGCCATCTTGATGCAGGCCTCGTTGGCCTCGGCACCGGAATTGGCGAAGAACACCACGTCGGCGAAGCTCGCCTCGGTCAGCCGCTCGGCCAGCCGCTCGGCCTCCGGCACCTCGAAGAGGTTCGAGACGTGCCAGACCTTCTGGGCCTGCTCGGTCAGTGCGGCGACCAGGTGCGGGTGGCCGTGGCCGACCGAGTTGACCGCGATGCCGGCGCCGAAGTCGAGATATCGCGAGCCGTCTCGGGCGACGAGCCAAGCGCCCTCACCGCGCTCGAAGGACACCTTGGCCCGGGCGTAGGTCGGCAGCAGCGAGGAGGTCACGATCTCGTCTCCGTCGCGGTCGAGTGAGTCGGTCGACCGGAAAACAAAGCGCCGCCTCGAAGGGCGGCGCGCGCGGATACTATGGAATGAGAGCGCTGTGTCAACGCCGCGCAACGAAGATGACGCCGAGATGACACCGAGATGCCCGCTCGATGCCGCTGGCCCGGGGTTGCGGCCGGACTTCCTTCGGGGCACAGACCCTCGGGCGGCCGGTCCCGGCCGCACCGCGGCGGGGTGCCGCGGGACGACGGACCGGCCCGAGACGCCCGGCGGATCGACGCCCCGGGGGCGGGCCTGGTGGGAGACCAGACAGATGAGCGCGACCCTCGACCGCCTGAAGGAGCTCGGCCTCACCCTGCCGCCCGCCGCGGCACCCGTGGCGAACTACGTCGGCTTCCAGCGCAGCGGCAACCTGGTGGTCATCTCGGGCCAGCTGCCCTTCGGCGCCAACGGCCAGATCGACCCGGCCCACAAGGGCAAGGTCGGCGCCGCGGTCTCGCCGGAGGCCGCGGCGGAAGCGGCCCGGCACTGCGCTCTCAACGTGCTGGCGCAGCTGCGCGCGGCGGCCGGCAACCTCGACGACGCGGTGGTGTCCTGCCTGCGCCTCGGCGGCTTCATCAACACGGCGCCGGGCTTCTCGGCGGTGGCGGGCGTGATGAACGGCGCCTCCGACCTGATGGTGCAGGTGCTGGGCGAGCGCGGCCGCCACGCCCGCTCGACGATCGGCGTCGCCGAGCTTCCCCTCGACGCCGTGGTCGAGGTTGAGGGCATGTTCGAGGTTCGCTGAACGATGACAGACCGCCTCGCCCCCGGCTGGCTGATCGCCCGCCCGATCGCCCATCGCGGCCTGCACGACAGGGCCGCCGGCATCCCCGAGAACACGATCGCTGCCGCCGAGGCCGCGATCGTCGGCGGCTACGCGATCGAGTGCGACGTGCAGCTCAGCCGGGACGGCGAGGCGATGGTCTTTCACGATGCCGGCCTCGGCCGGCTCACCGGGGCCGACGGCCTCGTGCGCGAGCGCGACGCCGCCGATCTCGGGCAGCTGACGGTGCTCGGCAGCGCCGAGCGCATCCCCACCCTGGCGGAGTTCCTGGAAAAGATCGCCGGCCGCACGCCCCTCGTCATCGAGGTGAAGACCCGGCACGACGGCGATCTGGCGCTCGCCCGCCGCACCGCCGAGATCGTCGCGGCCTATGACGGTCCGGTGGCGCTGAAATCGTTCGATCCCGTCATCGTCGGGGCGCTCGCCGATCTCGCTCCCAAGATCCCGCGCGGCGTCGTGGCGGAGAGCCGCCACGATGACCCGGCTTACGCCAACCTCACCGAGGCGCAAAGGCACGGGCTGGCGAACCTGCTGCATGTGTCCGAGAGCCGACCGGACTTCCTGTCCTGGCGCGTCGACGACCTGCCGAACGCCGCGACGCATCTCTGCCGCCTGCTCGGCCGCATGCCGGTGATGACCTGGACCGTGCGGACCGAGGCGCAGGTGCGGCTCGCGCGGGCGCATGCCGACCAGATGGTGTTCGAGGGCTTCCGGGCCTGACCGTTCCAGGATGTGCCGGGCCCTGATCAAGGCCTGGCAGGTTGATCAAGGCCTGGCAGGGGCCTGGAACCAGGCGAAGCGGGGCATGATCCCGGTGAGTGAGGCGGACGGGATCTCAAGGCTCAACGCATCCGCGACGGCATCGGCTTCGTCCATGTCGAGCCCGACCTGCAGCACCCCGTCGATCACCGCGATGGCGCCGGAGCGCACGTCGTAGACTGTCCAGCCGGCGCGGTCGCGGCGTATATCGTAGCGGATCAGGTCGGCATGGGGAGACATGACGGGCTGGGACATGGTGTACGTCCTGTTGGTTTATCTCTGATTAGTCCTGCAGGGGCGCGGTTACTGTGCCGGCGCGCACGCGATGCGTCGGATGGCGGGGTGGCGAGATGCAGCTGGAGCGCGATCCCCCTTTTGTGGCGGAGAGTGCCCCGTGGAGCAGGCGGGAGACGGGAAACACGCCTCCAGAAATAACCGAACTGGCGTGCGGGGCGCCCTCCGGATCGGCGTCGTGCCGCCCCTCCCCCGGCTCGCTGCGCCCCCCCCACTCTCCGCAGAGGCGGGAGGGTTCGGGCGGGCGGCGTCAGGGCCAGTCGCCCCGCCCGATCGGCCCCGCCCGCACGTATCCCCGCGAGATCAGCCGATCCCGCTGGCGCGTCCGCCGCTCGGCCTCGCCGAGATCCGCGAGGGCGTCGGCGATCGCCCGGCGAAGCGCCAGGCCCGCGTCGCCCCCGGCGGCGGCGAGATAGGCGGTCGCGATCGTCTCGACGCCGGGCGCCCGCCCGTCCCATCGTTCCGCCGGCTCGTGACTCATGGATCCTGGCTCACCGCTGCACGCCGCCGGCCACGGCCGACTCACGTTAGAACATAACGTGAACAAGCCACGGCGAGGCTGGTGCGGTCAAGCTGCGTTCTCGCCTTGGGAGCCGGCTGGCGGCGCGATGTGGATAGCGGGGAGAGAGGCGCCTCACGGCGTCCGCGTCGCCTCCGGCTCGCCGGCGCGGACCGGCGCCTCGACGTAGCGCCCCTTCTCCGGCACCGCCACCGCGGCGAAGTTGCGGGCGAGATCGTGCAGGGCTTGGCGCAGCCCCGGACCGCGGAGGGGTCGGCCGTGACCGGTGAGCGCCAGCTCAGGCTCGAGCTGCGCCAGGGCCTCGACCGAGCGCCCGGCGGCCTCCCAGTCGATGGTGAGGTAGCGCGGCGGTCCGTGCATCTCGGGCGCCTGGGTCGCGACGGCGTAGACCGATTCCTGGGCCGTGGTGACGAAGGCGTCCCCGGCGATGAGCGTCCGGTCGGCGGCGCGCCAGAGCGAGACATGGCCAGGAGAGTGACCCGGCGTGTGGATCCAGCGCCAGCCCGGCAGCGGCGGCACGTCGCCATCCTCCGGCAGGAGACGAAGGCGGGCGCCGACATCGACCGGGCGCGTCGGGAACAGAGGCGAGAGCCGGGCGAGAAGGCCGCCGCCGACACTCGGATCCGGGGGCGGATAGGCGGCGCTGCCGTCGAGATAGGGCCGTTCCAGGGGATGGGCCCAGACCGGGACGTCCCAGGCCTCGGCCAAGTCCTCGATCACGCCGACATGGTCGAAATGGCCGTGGGTGAGCACGATCGCCGCCGGCCGGGCGCCGGCCCCGAACCGGGCGGCTGCGGCCGACTCGATGGCGCCGCGCGATCCCAGGATCCCAGCATCGAGCAATACCCAGCCGCGGTCGCCGGCCCCGGGCACGCCGAGATAGGCGACGTTGACGATGGCGTGGCGCTGGTAGGCGAGGTCCGGGCGCAAGGCATGGGTGCCGTCCGGGCCGGCGGGCTCGTCGGCGACCGAATCGGGGCCGATCGGAATCTGCTGGGTCATGCCGGCACCTCGCGACGGGGACGCCCGGCTCAATGCTCCCAAGGAGTATCAGTTCCCGCTGACGCGCCCGGCACGCGCCGGTTTCCTGACGCTTCTGCCACAGCGCATTGCCGGCCGCGCCTCCTTGGGCGTGATCGAGAGCGGCTTCGGCGGCCGCTGTGCTGGCATGGACCCCCGGGCCGGCTGGTCGCCGACTTCGCGAAGCGTCTGGATGTCTGCAGCAATGCAAAGATGGAGCCGCTCCGCGGCACTTTCTCTGCCGGATCCTGGATCTCCTTCCGCTATCGCGGCTGTCGCGCGGGAAAGGGGAAGTGCCTCATCATGAACCGTTCGCCCGCCGGCACGGCCAAGGCTTTCTGTCACTGACTGTCATGATCCGGTGGACGGCCCCTGATACGCTGCCCGGATCGGAAGACCGGGTCAGGGAATCACCCGTCCCGATCCGAAGAAGGTGCCTCGAGGGAGCCCTGACCTGGCTCCCCCGAGACATCCTTCCCTCAGAACACCTCTTCCCGCCGCGGCGCCGCATCCTCCGCCTCGCGCCGGGCGATCGACCGCTCGACCACCTTGGCGAGGCCGACCATGATCGTGTCGAGGGCGTAGTCCTTCGGGGTGTAGATCGCCGCCACGCCCATGTTCTTCAGCACCAGCTCATCCTCGGGCGAGATGATGCCGCCGACGACGACCGGGATGTGGTCGAGGCCTTCCTGGCGCAGGCGGGCCCGGACCTCGCGCACCAGCGGCACGTGCGAGCCCGACAGGATCGACAGGCCGATGATGTGAGCATTGCGCTCGCGGGCCTTGGCGACGATCTCGGACGGGGTCTGACGGATGCCGTCATAGGTCACGTCGAAGCCGACGTCGCGGGCGCGCAGCGCGATCTGCTCGGCGCCGTTCGAATGGCCATCGAGGCCGGGCTTGCCGACGACGAGCTTCGGTGCCTCGCCCAGGCGCTCGCCGAGATCGGCGATGAGCAGGCGCGCCTCCTCGGCCGCCCCCGAGGTGACGGTCTCCGGGGTCACGCCGGTCGGCGCGCGGTACTCGCCGAAGACCTGGCGCAGGCGCTCGCCCCACTCGCCGGTGGTGACGCCGGCCTTGGCGCAGGCGATCGAGGCCGGCATCACGTTGCGGCCCTCGCGTGCCGCGGCCTCGAGTTCGTCGAGCGCCGCCGCGGCGGCGCTCGCATCGCGCTGGCTGCGCCAGGTCTTGATGCGGCTCTGCGCCTCCATCTCGACCGTCTCGGAGACGGTGAAGATCGCGCCGTCCCCGGCGGTGAGCGGCGAGGGCTCGCCGTTCTGAAACTTGTTGACGCCGACGACGACCTGCTCGCCGCGCTCGATCGCGGCGATGCGCTTCGCGTTCGATTCGACCAGCGCCCGCTTCATCGTCCCGGTCTCGATGGCGGCCACCGCGCCGCCGAGCGCGCCGATGCGGGCCAGTTCCGCCCGGGTCTCGGCCTTCAACGCCTCGACCTTGGCGTCGACGACGACCGAGCCGTCGAAGATGTCGTCGTATTCGAGGAGATCGGTCTCGAAGGCGAGGATCTGCTGCATCCGCATCGACCACTGCTGGTCCCACGGTCGCGGCAGTCCGAGCGCCTCGTTCCAGGCCGGCAGCTGCACCGCGCGGGCGCGGGCGCGCTTCGAGAGGGTGACGGCCAGCATCTCGATCAGGATGCGGTGGACGTTGTTCTCGGGCTGCTGCTCGGTGAGCCCGAGGGAGTTCACCTGCACGCCGTAGCGGAAGATGCGCTTGCGCGGATCGTCGATGCCGTAGCGGTCGCGGGTGATCTCGTCCCAGAGATCGCAGAACGCCCGCATCTTGCAGATCTCGGTGACGAAGCGCAGGCCCGCATTGACGAAGAACGAGATCCGCCCGACCACGTCGGCGAAGCTCGCCTCGTCGAAGGCCGGATCGTCCCGCACCGTGTCGAGGACCGCGATGGCGACCGCCAGCGCGTAGGACAGCTCCTGGACCGGCGTCGCCCCCGCCTCCTGCAGGTGGTAGGAGCAGACGTTCATCGGGTTCCACTTCGGAACCTGGCTCGTCGTGAACAGGATCACGTCCTTGGTGAGCCGCAGCGACGGACCGGGCGGGAAGACGTAGGTGCCCCGCGACAGGTATTCCTTGATGATGTCGTTCTGGGTCGTGCCCTGGAGGGCCGAGAACGGCGCCCCCTGCTCCTCGGCGACCGCGAGATACAAGGCCAGCAGCCAGGGGGCCGTGGCGTTGATGGTCATCGAGGTGTTCATCTGGGAGAGCGGGATGTCCTGGAACAGGGTCCGCATGTCGCCGAGATGCGCGATCGAGACGCCGACCTTGCCGACCTCGCCGCGGGCGAGCTCGTGGTCGGGGTCGTAGCCGGTCTGCGTCGGCAGGTCGAAGGCGACCGAGAGGCCGGTCTGCCCCTTGGCGAGGTTTCCACGGTAGAGCGCGTTCGATTCCGCCGCCGTCGAATGGCCCGCATAGGTGCGGATGATCCACGGCTTGTCCCGCTTGACGTCCGGTTCGCCCATCTGCGCCCTCGCCCCTCGTTGCCCGGCCGCCCGCCTCGGCGCCAGGATGGTAACCTCACCCGACTTGACCGTCATCCATGACGTAAGGCCGACAAGTAGGCCACGTCGCCAAAAGGGCTATTGAGGCCCCCTGGAACGACGCTAGAATTCACGGTGCAGTGCATCATTTCAAGGGAGGGTCCGCGATGGCAGCGAGCGCCGCGTTGGAACCGGTGGCAAAGGGTGGCCCCCAGGTGAAGGATCTCTACGAGATCGGCGAAATTCCGCCGCTCGGCCACGTCCCGTCGAAGATGTACGCCTGGGCGATCCGGCGCGAGCGCCACGGACCGCCGGAACAGTCGATGCAGATCGAGGTCCTGCCGACCTGGTCGATCGGCGACGACGAGGTGCTCGTCCTCGTGATGGCCGCCGGCGTCAACTACAACGGCGTCTGGGCCGGACTCGGCGAGCCGATCTCGCCGTTCGACGTGCACAAGGCCGACTTCCACGTCGCCGGGTCCGACGCCTCGGGCATCGTCTGGGCGGTCGGTGCCAAGGTGAAGCGCTGGAAGGTCGGCGACGAGGTCATCGTCCACTGCAACCAGGACGACGGCGACGACGAGGAGTGCAACGGCGGCGACCCGATGTTCTCGCCGTCCCAGCGCATCTGGGGCTACGAGACTCCGGACGGCTCCTTCGGCCAGTTCTGCCGGGTGCAGTCGCGCCAGCTGATGCGGCGGCCCCAGCACCTGACCTGGGAGGAGAGCGCCTGCTACACGCTCACCCTGGCCACCGCCTACCGGATGCTGTTCGGCCACGCGCCGCACACGATCAAGCCGGGCCAGAACGTGCTGATCTGGGGCGCCTCCGGCGGCCTCGGCGTGTTCGGCGTGCAGCTCTGCGCGGCGGCCGGCGCCAACGCCATCGCGGTGATCTCCGACGAGTCGAAGCGCGACTACGTCATGAGCTTAGGGGCCAAGGGCGTCATCAACCGCAAGGACTTCAACTGCTGGGGCCAGCTGCCGAAGGTCAACTCGCCCGAGTTCAACGAGTGGACCAAGGAAGCCCGCAAGTTCGGCAAGGCGATCTGGGACATCACCGGCAAGGGCAACGACGTCGACATCGTGTTCGAGCACCCGGGCGAGGCGACCTTCCCGGTCTCGGCGCTGGTGGTGAAGCGCGGCGGCATGGTGGTGTTCTGCGCCGGCACGACCGGCTTCAACATCACCTTCGATGCCCGCTACGTCTGGATGCGGCAGAAGCGCATCCAGGGCTCGCACTTCGCCCACCTGAAGCAGGCCGCCGCCGCCAATCAGTTCGTCATCGACCGCCGGGTCGATCCCTGCATGAGCGAGCTGTTCCCCTGGGACAAGATCCCGGAGGCCCACACCAAGATGTGGAAGAACCAGCACGCGCCGGGCAACATGGCGGTGCTGGTGAACTCGCCGCGCCCGGGCCTGCGGACCTTCGACGACGTGCTGGAGCTGTCGGGGTCGCGATAGCGACCCGCGTCGCGGTAACGCGCCGACGCGCTTCCCGCCGCACGGGCGACTTGCTAGAACCCGTCCGAACTGACGCCGCGCGGACATCCGATCCGCGCGGCGCGCTGCCCGGACGAAGAGTCAGATGGAAAAGTTCACCGTGCTGGAGGGCGTCGCGGCGCCGCTGCCGATCGTCAACGTCGACACCGACCGCATCATCCCCAAGCAGTACCTCAAGACGATCAAGCGTACCGGCCTCGGCAAGGGCCTGTTCTCCGAGATGCGCTACCGCGACGACGGCTCGGAGAACCCCGACTTCGTCCTCAACCAGCCGGCCTACCGCAACGCCAAGATCCTGGTCGCGGGCGACAATTTCGGCTGCGGCTCGTCGCGCGAGCACGCCCCCTGGGCGCTCGCCGATTTCGGCATCCGCTGCATCATCTCGACCAGCTTCGCCGACATCTTCTTCAACAACAGCGCCAAGAACGGCATCCTGCTGATCACCGTGAAGCCGGAAGACCTGGAGAAGCTCCTCGACGACGCCAATCGCGGCGCCAACGCGACGCTGACGATCGATCTCGAGAACCAGGTCATCAAGGGGCCGGACGGCGGCACCCTCCACTTCGACATCGACCCCGCCCGCAAGCACAACCTGCTCAACGGCCTCGACGATATCGGCCTGACCCTCGAGAAGGCGTCGTCGATCGACGCCTACGAGCAGAAGCTCGCCGACCGGCCCTGGGCCTGACGGTGCCAGGTACCGTTCGGGGCGCGACGGTTAGCCTCGAACGATAATCCCGCGAGGCCGGCGGGCGGTTCGCCGCGGCGGATCGCCCTCCGGTCGCCGATTCCATCAGGTTTTCCTTAACCCTGATGACGCCCTATTCCGGTGCTTGGATCGGCGAAACGGGAGAGACTTCTGCTCATGACGCGGCGCGCGACCCTCAAGGCCGCCACCCTGCTCTGCCTCGCCGGATTCGGCCTGCCGCAGGCGGCGCTGGCGGATTTCCGCTCCTGCCTCGCCGGGATCGGCCAGGATGCGGCGGCGGCCGGCGTATCGCCGGCGGCGTTCCAGGCGGCGACGGCCGGCATCACCTTCGACGACAAGGTGATCGAGCTGTCCCAGGCCCAGCCCGAGTTCAAGACCCCGATCTGGGACTACATGGCCGCCCTCGTCGACGACGAGCGGGTCGATGACGGCCGCGCCGCCATGCGCCAGCACGCCAGCGCGCTGGCCCAGGCCGAGGCGCGCTACGGCGTCGACCGCTACACCATCGCGGCGGTGTGGGGCGTCGAGTCGAATTTCGGCAAGAACCTCGGCAAGATGCCGCTGGTGCAATCACTCGCCACGCTGGCCTGCGGCGGCACCCGCCGGCGCGAGTTCTTCCGCAGCGAACTGATCGCGACTCTCAAGATCATCGCCAAGGGCGACATCGCGCCCGAGCGCCTGACCGGCTCCTGGGCTGGCGCCTTCGGCCAGACCCAGTTCATGCCGACCACCTACCATCGCCTCGCGGTCGACCTCGACGGCGACGGGCGGCGCGACGTGGTCGATTCGGTGCCGGACGCCGTCGGCTCCACCGCCAACTTCCTGCGCGTCGCCAAGTGGCACAACGGCCAGCCCTGGGGCTACGAGGTGCGGCTACCCTCCGGCTTCAACGTGTCGGCGGCGGGCCGCAAGAACAAGAAGCCGGTGACGCATTGGGCCTCGCTCGGCGTCACCCGGCTCGACGGGCGGCCGCTCTCGGCCGAGGGGCCGGTCGGCATCCTGGCCCCGGCCGGCGCCAACGGCCCGGCCTTCCTGGTGACGAAGAACTTCGACGCGATCTACTCCTACAACGCCGCCGAATCCTACGGGCTCGCCATCGCGGTCCTGTCCGACCGGCTGCGCGGCAAGGCCGGCGTGCAGACCGCCTGGCCCACCGACGACCCGCCCCTGTCGCGGGCCGAGCGCCGCAGCCTGCAGAGCGCGCTCGCCGCCCGCGGCTACGATGTCGGCGAGCCGGACGGCCGGGTCGGCGCCAAGACCCGCGAAGCGATCAAGGACATCGAGCGCCGGCTCGGCATGCCGCAGACGGGGCGTCCCGGCGCCAAGGTGCTCGAGGCGCTGGTCCGCAGCAACTGAGGGTCCTCACGCCCTCGGGCAGACCGGCTACGAGGGCGCGAGACGTTCAGATCCGGACCGTCCGGTCCCGCGCGGCGAGCAGCCCGAAGCTCGCCGCTCCGAGGCACAGGGCGGCGTAGAGCGCCGCCGGCAAGCCCCAGCCGCCGCTCAGGTCGTGCACGATGCCGACCAGGAACGGTCCCAGCGCCGCGCCGCAATAGCCGACGCCCTGCGCCATGGCGGAGAGCTCGGCGGCGGCGCGGGGGTCCCCGGCCCGCAGCACGATCAGCGTCAGGGCGAGGCCGAAGCAGCCGCCGAGCCCGAGACCCAGCAGCAGCGCGAAGCCCCAGGCGAACGCCAGCGGCCCGACCAGGAGCCCGGTGAAGCCGATGAGCGGCAAGGAGATGACCAGCACCACCCAGGGCCGCTGATCCGGGCGACGCGCTGCCAGCGTCGGCACCACGAGGGCGAGCACGCCTTGCGCCAGCGCCGAGACCGAGGCGACGAGGCCGGCCGCCACGATGTCGAGGCCCCGATCGACCAGGGCGGCGGGCAGCCAGCCGAACACGATGTAGGCGAGGGAGGATTGCAGCCCCATGAAGCCGGTGACCTGCCAGGCCAGGGGATCGCGCCACAGCCGGCCTGACGGGCGCGCGGCCGAGGCGGAGGGCAGCGGCCGGGCGTGCACGAAGGGCAGCCAGCAAGCGGCCGCCACGAGGGCGGGCGCCGCCCACAGCATCAGGGCCCCTTCCCAGCCGAGGTCGAGGGCGCGGCGCGCCGGAACCGTGAAGCCGGCACCGGCAGCGGCGCCGAGGCAGAGGAGCGCGGTGTAGAGGCCGGTCATCAGCCCGGCCTGGTCGGGGAAGTCGCGCTTGACGATGCCGGGCAGGATCACCCCGACGATCCCGATCGCCGCGGCAGCGACGACCGAGCCGAGAAACAGCAGCGGCACCCCGCCGAGGCCGCGCAAGACGAGGCCAAGGGCCAGCACGACCAGGGCCGCCAGCACGCTGGCATCCGGCCCGAGGCGCCGCACCAGCACCGGCGCGAGGCGGCCGAAGACCCCGAGACACAGGACCGGCACGGTGACGAGAGCCCCCGCCAGGGCGCCGGAGAGGCCGGTCTCGGCCCGGATGCCCGGCAGGAGCGGGCCGATGCTCGACAGGGCGGGCCGGAGATTGAAGGCCACCAGCATCAGCCCGAGTCCGATCAGGACCGGATGGAAGCCCGCCTCCGCCTTCTCCGGACGCGCGATCCCGGCGCCCGGCTCCCGTTCGATGCTCCGCAAGGCCGTCCCCCCTGTCGCGCTGACGCGCGAGACTGTCGCGCATTGGCACGCGTTCGGGAGGGTCATACAACCGCGGCGTCAGGGGGGGCAGCGAAACCTTTGCAACCCCGTCCCCCGGGAATCGTCGCTGGATATCGTCACTCCGCGCCGTCGGGCGGCGCTCCGCTGGTGCCGATCGCCTCGACCAGGCTGATGATGCGCCGGCGCAACTGGTGGTCGGTGATGCGCTGGAAGGCGCGCACCAGCTGCAGGTCCTGGCTGGTCCAGAACACGTCGTGGGCGGCGGTGTCGGAGGCAGGCTCCGCCGCCACCTCCTCGCTCCGCCCACCATCCTGGCGCGGCGCCCCCTCGTAGAAGAAGCTCACCGGGACGTTCAGCATGTCGGCGATCTGGCGCAGCCGGCTGGCGCTGATCCGGTTGGTCCCCTTCTCGTATTTCTGGATCTGCTGGAACGTCACGCCGAGGGCGTCGCCCAGCTTTTCCTGGCTCACGCCGACGAGAAGCCGCCGGACGCGCACGCGGTGCCCGACATGACGATCGACCGGATCGGGTGCCTTCTTCACATCGACGCTCCGCGGGGCGGGACAGGCGCGCGACGAGTGCGCGCCGCAAGGGCCATGAGCCAGCACCCTAAGAGCATGACGATGAAAAAAACATCGCCGAATCGTACGTACGCCGTACTTTCCCTAAGGTTCTTCGGGAGGTTTCGATCGAGCACGCCTTCGGTGCCCACCGACAACATCCCGGTCACCCGCCCATAAGGATCAACCACCGCGCTGATTCCGGTGTTCGCGGCCCGCACGAGAGGAACGCCTTCCTCTACGGCACGGAGACGCGCCTGGGCGAAGTGCTGACGCGGGCCGGGCGTGTCGCCGAACCAGCCGTCATTGGTGACGTTGAGGAGCAGCCCCGGATGCTCCCGGCGCGAAGCGACGGCGCCGGGGAAGATCGCCTCGTAGCAGATCGAGGGCGCCACCGGCGGCAGGCCCGGAACCGCGAGCGGCGGCCGTTCCTGCGCCTCGCCCGCGGTGAAGCCCCCCGGCACGGCCACGAACTGCTTGAGACCGAGCGTCCGCAACAGGCGGTCGACCGGTCCCGGCAGGTACTCGCCGAACGGCACCAGGTGGAGCTTGTCGTAGCGCCCGCCGACGAAGCCGTCCTGCCCGATCATCAGGATCGAGTTGTAGAAGTGCAGCCGCTCGCCGGGCAGCGGCTCGTCGGCCCGCGCCGCGCCGGTGACGAGAAGCGTGCCAGGCGGCAGCGCGGTGCCGATCCGCCGCAGGGCCTGGGGATCGCGCTGGATCAGGAACGGGAACGAGGATTCCGGCCAGATCAGGTGGGTGACGTCCTGCAGGCCCTGGCGGTCCGGCGCGGTGGCGCTGTCGCTGAGGCCGAGGTAGCGCTCGAGGATGCCGTCCCGGTTGCGCGGGTTGAAGCGGGCATCCTGCGGGATGCTGGCCTGGACGAGGCGCAGGCGCACGCCGGGCACCTCCGGCATCGGGCCGGCCGGTACCCGCAGCGCGCCGCCCGCGCCGAGGCCGGCGAGGACGAGGAGCGCGGCGATGGGTGGCCCGAAGCGCCGCGACGGCCCGCCCGCATCGGCGAGGGTGGCCGGGGCGGCGCAAGCCAGCACAGCCAGCACGGTCAGCCCGTAGAGCCCGACGACGGACGCCGCCTGCATCAGCCAGAGATTCTGGCCGAGCGCCATCCCGAGGGCGTTCCAGGGAAAGCCGGTGAACAGGTGCCCACGCAGCCACTCGGCGGCGGACAGCCCGAAGGCCAACGCAGCGATCCGACCCGGTCCCGGCGACCAGAGCAGCCGGGCGGCGGCGAAGCCCACGCCGTAGAACAGCCCGAGGGCCGCCGGCAGGCCGAGCACCCCGAGCGGCATCAGGTAGGCGAACTGGTCGGCCTCGACGAGGAAGGCGGCGCCGAGCCACCACAGGCCGGCGGTGAGATAGCCGAAGCCCCAGGCCCAGCCGATCACGCCGGCGGCGAGCGCCGTGCCGGCGCGCCGCCCGAGGCGCGAGGGGGCGGTGGCCGCCCCGTCGAGCAGCCAGACCGCCGGCACCAGGGCGACGCAGAGGGCGGGCAGGAAGCCGAAGGGCGGCATCGCCAGGGCCCCGCAGGCGCCAGCGAGCCAGGCCAGGGCGAGACGGGTCCAGCCGGCGGTGAGGGCGATGCGGTGGGCGAGCGGCGCGAGGCCGAAGGGCGCCGCCGGGGCAGCGAGCGGCGCCCCGTTCGAGTCGATGTCGTGCATGGGCGGGCTCGCGGGACGGCACTCGGGCGGACAGTCATCGCGCCTGTCCGCTTCATCTGTTGTTGGAGCATCGTGATCTGCCGAAGCGGCGACCGCTTCGGCACCGGCCGTCTTGCGGCCGGCGGCGCGATGCTCGCGGGGCTCAGCCAGGCGGATCAGGCGGCGGAATCGGTTCGCAAGCTGGCCTCGCCGTCGGGCGGCGGCAGGGCCAGGGGCGTCTCCGGCCCCTCGAGCCGGGCGAGACCGCGATGCATGCGCAGGCGCTTGATCCGCCGCGGATCGGCATCCAGCACCTCGACCTCGAAATCGCCCGGCACGGCGATGACCTCGCCCCTCGCCGGGACCCGGCCGGCGATGGTGACGATCAGGCCGCCGAGAGTATCGACCTCCTCGGCCGCCTCTCCCACCGCCGCCACGAGGTCGACCCCCGTCGCCTCGGCGACGTCGTCGAGGCTCGCCCTCGCGTCGGCGACGAAGATCTCGCTCTCGCCGTCGACCTTGAGGACGCGGTGGCCCTCGGCCACGTCGTGCTCGTCCTCGATGTCGCCGACCACGACCTCGATCAGATCCTCGATCGAGATCAGGCCGTCGGTGCCGCCATACTCGTCGATGACGAGGGCCATGTGGGTGCGGCTGGCCTGCATCCGGGCGAGCAGGTCGATCGCCGGCATCGAGGGCGGCACGAACAGCACCGGGCGCAGGATGCGGGTGGTGGCGAGCGTCGCCGTCAGATCCACCCCGGCGAGGTCGGGCAGGCGGTCGCCGCCGGCCTCGGCCCGGCTCGCCATGTAGTCGACGAAGTCGCGGATGTGGACCATGCCGCGGGGGTCGTCCAGGCTCTCGCCGTAGACCGGCAGGCGGGAATGGCCGGCGCCGCGGAACACCTTCAGCAGCTCGCCGAGCGCGGTGTCGATCGGGACCGCCACCACGTCGGACCGGGGGATCATCACGTCGTCGACCCGCACCCGGTGGAGGCTGAGCACGTTCTTGAGCATCGCCTGCTCGACCGGGGAGACCGGGTGGTCGCCGTTCTGCACCTCGGCCAAGGCATCCGAGAGGCCGTCGCGCTGGGCGTCGCGCGGCTTCAGGTGGAAGATGTTCAGAAGGCGATCATACCAGGGTTCGCGCCCCGGACTGTCGTCCTCCGGGATCGCCTGCGCGGTCGCGGCGGCGCTGCGACTTCGATCGTTGCTCATGTCTCTCGCGTCTGGGGTGAGGGCGTCCGCGGCTCAACCGGCCACGTCGCCGTACGGGTCCGGCACGCCGAGGCGCCGCAGGGCCGCGACCTCCAACGCCTCCATGGCGTCGGCCTCGGCGTCGCCGAGCTCGTGGTCGTGACCGAGGAGGTGCAGCGTGCCATGAACCACGAGATGGGCGAGGTGGTGGTCGAGGGGCTTGGACTGCTCCCCACTCTCGCGCAGCATTGTGTCATACGCAAGAACCACGTCGCCGAGGAGGCGCGGCCCGCCGCCATGCGGCTGCTCATTGGGGAAGGACAGCACGTTGGTCGGCTTGTCCTTGGCCCGCCAGGTGCGGTTCAGCTCCTGCACCGCGGGATCGTCGGTGAGCACGATGCTGATCTCGATCGGTCCGCCCGGCGGCACGATCGCGAGCGCCGCCTCGACCGCGCGGGCGACGAAGGCCTCGAGGTCGGGCACGACGGCCTCCCAGCGCGGGTCCTCGACCGCGACGTCGATCTCGTCATGCTCGCTCACGGCAGCGGTCCCCGGCGCGACGGCGTCGGCCGCTGGGGTGCCTCGTCACGATTCTCCTGGGCGTCCGCCTCGTAGGCCGTGACGATCCGGCGCACCAGATCGTGGCGCACCACGTCGACGTCCCGGAAGGTGACCCGGCCGATGCCCTCGACGCCATCGAGGATCCGCACCGCCTCGACGAGGCCGGATTTCTGGCCCTGCGGCAGGTCGATCTGGCTCGGATCGCCGGTGACGATCATCCGGGAATTCTCGCCGAGCCGGGTCAGGAACATCTTCATCTGCATCGAGGTGGTGTTCTGCGCCTCGTCGAGGAGCACCACCGCATTGGTGAGCGTGCGGCCGCGCATGAAGGCGAGCGGCGCGATCTCGATCATGCCGGTCTGGAGGCCGCGATCGACGTGGCGCGCCTCCATGAAGTCGTAGAGCGCGTCGTAGATCGGCCGCAGGTAGGGATCGACCTTCTCGCGCATGTCGCCGGGCAGGAAGCCCAGCCGCTCGCCGGCCTCGACCGCCGGGCGCGACAGGATCAGCCGCTCGGCATGGCCCTGCTCGAGCAGCGAGACGGCGTAGCCGACGGCGAGCCAAGTCTTGCCGGTGCCGGCCGGCCCCTCGGCGAAGACCAGTTCGTGGTTGCGCAGGGCCTTGATGTAGGCGTCCTGTGCGGCGTTGCGGGCCCGCACGCCGCCGCGGCGGCGCGTGGCGATCTGGTCGAAGGACGGCCGCTCGCCGTTGGTCGGCGCCTCGTCGGCGGAGAAGAGGTTGCCCTGCAGCGACGATTCCTGGATCACCCCGTCGACGTCGCCGAGGGTGAGCGGCGCCCCTCCCCCGTCGCGGACGCGGGCGTAGAGCAGCTCCAGCACCCGGCGCGCCCGCTCGGTCGAATCAGGCGGGCCCTTGACCACGACGTGGTTGCCGAGCGCCGTCGCCACCACGCCGAGGCGACGCTCGAGGTGGGCCACGTTCTGGTCATACTGGCCGAAGACCAGGCTCGCCAGGCGGTTGTCGTCGAAGGTCAGGGCGACCTCGGCCGCCTCGCTCAGGCCCGCGACCGCCCGCGGGGCGAGTTCCCGCTCGCGCGCGGGGTCGCGCCCTCTCGGCCCGCGGCCGCCCGCCTCTCCCGTCGCCATCCTGTCGTTCCTCACGCGGCGACCGTCGTCGCGGTCGCACCGGCCGTCATTGCAGGGTCCGCCGATTCGGTGACCGCCTCGCCGAACAGGCTGTTCGAGCCGGCCCGGGTGATCCGCACCGGAACGATCGTCCCGATCGCGGCCGTGTCGCCCTCGATCTGCACCGCCTGGAGATAGGGCGACTTGCCGGCGACCTGGCCCGGATGGCGGCCGGCCTTCTCAAGCAGCACCGGAACGGTCTGACCCACCGTGGCGTGGTTGAAATCCTGGCGCTGGCGCTCGAGCAGCTCCTGCAGCTCCGCGAGCCGCGCGCTCTTCACCGCCTCCGGCACCGCGTCAGCGCTCTCCGCCGCCGGCGTGCCGGGACGCGGGCTGTACTTGAACGAGAACGCGCTGGCGAAGCCGACATCCGCGATCAGCCGCATCGTCTCGGCGTGGTCGGCGTCGGACTCGCCCGGGAAGCCGACGATGAAGTCCGAGGAGAGCGCGATGTCGGGCCGCGCTGCCCGCACCCGGTCGATCAGCCGGCGGTAGGTGTCGGCATCGTGCTTGCGGTTCATCGCGTGGAGAATCCGATCCGAACCCGACTGCACCGGCAGGTGCAGGTAGGGCATCAGGGCCGGCAGGTCGCGATGCGCCGCGATCAGGGCCTCGTCCATGTCGCGCGGGTGGCTCGTGGTGTAGCGCAGGCGCAGGACGCCCGGGATCGCGGCGACGCGGTGGAGCAGCTCACCGAGCGTCCAGTCGCGGCCGTCCGGGCCCGTGCCGTGATAGGCGTTGACGTTCTGGCCGATCAGCGTCAGCTCGCGGGCGCCGGCCGACGCCAGTCGCTCCGCCTCCGCCACGATCTTCTCGACCGGGCGCGATACCTCGGCCCCGCGGGTATAGGGCACGACACAGAAGGCGCAGAACTTGTCGCAGCCCTCCTGCACGGTGAGGAAGGCGGAGACGCCCGGGGTGCGCCGCGCCGGCAGGTGATCGAACTTGTCCTCGACCGGGAACTCGGTGTCGACGACGCGCCCGTCCTTCGACGCCGCCAGCAGCTGCGGCAGGCGGTGGTAGCTCTGCGGGCCCACTACCACGTCGACGCCGGGCGCGCGGTTCAGGATCTCGCGGCCTTCCGCCTGCGCGACGCAGCCCGCCACCACCACCGTGGTGTCGCGTCCGGCCTCCGCCCGCTCGCCCTTCAGCACCCGTAGCCGGCCGAGCTCGGAATAGACCTTCTCCGCCGCCTTCTCGCGGATGTGGCAGGTGTTGAGGACGACGACGTCGGCCTCCTCCACGGCGCCGGTCTCGACGAAGCCCTCGCGGCCGAGCAGGTCGACCATGCGGGAGGCGTCGTAGACGTTCATCTGGCAGCCGTAGGATTTGACGAACGCTTTCTTCAACGAACCGGCCCTGAGCGGAGATGATCGGAGGTGGCGGGGGCGGCCCGATGGAGCCGCTTCCCGTCATTTAAGCCGTCGCGGCCGGAATGAGAATAGGCGGCGACTCGTGCACGGGGCGGGGGACGGGCGCCGGCTGGGGTACGGGCGGGCGGCCGGTCACCGCCTCCTGGAGGGCGCGGCGCACCGAGGCCTCGGCGAGCGCCGTCGCGGCCTTGCGGTCGGTGCCGGCCGCGAAGGCGATCGGCTCGCCCCAGGTCACCTGGACGTCGATCGGCCCGCGCTCGAAGAACAGCTTGACGCTGGGGCCCAGCTCCATGTCGCCGTACCAGGCAATGTCCGGGCGCTCGGCCCGGGTGAGCGGCAGGCCGTTGCGGCGGGTATAGGCGATGCAGAGCGGCTGGAGCCGCACCCGGTCGAGCCCGCCCTCGGTGATCGCCGCCCGGGCGGCGCCGACGAGGGAGGTGCGGAACGGCAGGAGCCGCGTCCCGTCGCCGGTGGTGCCCTCGGCGAACAGCACGATCAGCTCGCCGTCGCGCAGGCGCCGGCTCATCTCGGTGTTGACCACCGCGGTGTGGCGCTTGCGGGCGCGGTCGATGAACACCGTGCGCTGGAGCCGCGCGAGCGTGCCGATCACCGGCCAGCCGGCGATCTCGGACTTCGCCACGAAGGAGAGCGGACGCAATGCCCCGAGCACCGGAATGTCGAGCCAGGAGATGTGGTTGGCGATGACGAGCGCCGCCTCCCGCGGGGCCGGCGGCGTGCCGGTCACGGTGATGCGGATCTGGAACAGGCGTAGGAAGGCCCGGTGCAGCAGAGCCGGCGCGTGCCCGGCGAGGCTGCCCCGCCCGAGCTTCAGGATCAGCCAGTGCGGCCCGGCAAGGAGCGCGAAGGCGAGGGCGTAGGCGAGGAGCCGCAGGCCAGCGACGAGGTACGTCATGGTTCGGACGGCGGGGGCTCGGCTCGGGAAGGTCGTCTGGCGGGCCGCACGTGGGCACCGCGCGTCCCCCGCCGCATACCAAGTCCGGCCCGGAGCGTCCACCGCGCCGGATCGTCAGTGCGCCAGGGCGAAGCCCGCCGGTGCCTGCGTCTCGTCGTGGCCGGGATGATACATGTCCATGTAGACGACCGCCTCGCCGGCGCCGGCACAGCGCACGGCGTATCCGTCGATGATCGACTCGTAGGGGCCCGCACCGAAGGAGCCGATCCGGTGGAAGGCGGGCGCGTCGCCGGCCGGGCAGCGCAGGCGCGCCAGGAAGGCGCGCTCGCCGTGCGGGCCGAGCACCCGCACCGGATTGTCCCGGCTGCCGAGCGGAAAGGTCCCGGCAGTCGCGACCCGGCTCGCCAGTTCCTCCCCCGAGACGCGGCCGCTCATCTGCATCAGCAGATCGACGTTCGGCGCCGCGCCGGATTGCGCGACGGCCGGTCCGGCGAGGCAGAGGACGAGCACCAGCGAGGCAGGCAGGCGACCGGACATCGGGGCGGCTCCATCCCGGCCGCGCGCATCCCGGCAACCGGCCACAACCCACTATTCTGACGTTGCGTCAGAATTGCGGTCGCGGCGTCAGCCCAAAGCCACCTGCATCATGATCGCGTTGGCGCGGCTCCCGTCGGGCCGCGCGTAGTAGCTCGCCCGGCGGCCGGTTTCGGCGAAGCCGAACCGGCGGTAGAGGGCGAGCGCCGGGGCGTTGCCGTCATCGACCTCGAGATGGACCCGGCGCACGCCCGCATCCTCGAGGGCGACGAGGTGCGACCGGAGGAGCTGGCGGCTCAGGCCGGCGCCGCGGGAGGCGGGACCGAGCACGATGGTGAGGATCTCGGCCTCGTCGAGCACCTGGCGCGAGAGCACGAAGCCGCCGATCACCGTGCCCAGCATCAGGGCGTGGGCGGCGTGGCCGCGCTCGCACAGCATGCGCTCGAACTCGTCCGCCTCCCAGGGCCGCGCGAAGGCGGTGGCGTGGAGCGCCGCGAGCTCCCCGGCCCGGTCGGCCGAGATCAGGGGCGCGACATGGGCGGTCGGGGGGGAGCGGAACGGCATCCACTTCATCGGGGTCTCCGTCAGCGGCGGGCGAGGCGGGCATGGTCCTGCGGCTGGGCGTCCGGCCCGCGCAGGTAGAGGGGACGAGCGAGCGCATGAGCCGGGTCGGCGACGAGGCCGAGGGAGGCCACCCAGGCGATCTGCGGGGCGATATGGCCCTCCGGCACCACGGCGCGGTTCCCCTGCGCGGCGGCAGCCGCCGCCAGCGCCGGGGCGGCCGAGCCGGCGAGCGCCGCGGGGCCTGGCCCGAGGAGCCGCACAGCCTCGGCCAGCGGCAGCAGGGTCGGCGGCACGGCGATGCCGCCGTCCTGGCTCAGGGCCTGGAAGTAGACGTGGCCGTGGCGGGCATCGATCGCGGCGGCGAGCAGGTAGCCCTGGCCGAGATAATCCTCCTCGGCGGCGAGCAGCGGCGCCAGCAGGGCCGACAGGGTGGTGACGCCGACGACCGGGATGCCGCAGGCGAGCCCCACCGCCCGGGCGGCCGAGAGGCCGACCCGGAGTCCCGTATAGGAGCCGGGGCCCACCGTGACGGCGACCCGGTCCAGGCTCTCGAACCCGCCCTCGACCCGGGCGATCACCCGCTCCACGAGGGGCAGCAGCGCCTCGGCATGGCCGCGCGCGAGGTCCATGCTCTCCTGCGCCAGGGGCTCGGGCGAGTCGTCCGCCATGATGCAGGCCGCGCAGCGCTCGAGCGCCGTGTCGATGGCCAGGATACGCACTGCCTCAGGCTCCGCCCTCTCGCGCCCGCGGGTTCGAACGCCGCGGCCGGGTCCGTGCCGCTGCTGGAGTCCCAGCTTGGCACGCACAGGTTAACACAAGAAGGACCGCCCCGCGTATGGCGGGGCGGCCCGGTTCGGCTCAGCCTTTAGATCATCCGCCGCGGCGGGGGAAACCGCCCGGCGGCGGAAACGCGACGTCTCAGACGCCGCGCGGGCTCACGAGACGGCCTGGACCTCGCGCACGTCCGGCAGGAAGTGGCGGAAGAGGTTCTGCACGCCCTGGCGCAGGGTAGCGGTGGAGGACGGGCAGCCCGAGCAGGCACCCTTCATCTCCAGGAAGACCACGCCATCGCGAAAGCCCCGGAAGGTGATGTCGCCGCCGTCGCCGGCCACCGCCGGGCGCACCCGGGTCTCGAGCAGGTCCTTGATGGTGGCCACCGTATCGGCGTCGGCCTCGTCGAAGAACTCCTCCGCCGCCTCCTCGGGGGCGTGGCCGGCCTCGAGGACCGGAGCCCCCGACATGAAGTGCTCCATGATGGCGCCGAGCACCGCGGGCTTGACCTGCGGCCAGCCGGGCTCGCCCTCGGCCTTGGTCACCGAGATGAAGTCGTGGCCGAGATAGACGCCGGAGACGCCGGACACGCCGAACAGGGCGCGGGCGAGCGGCGAGCGCGCCGCCGCGCCCTCGTCCCGTGCCTCGAAGGTGCCGTCGGCCAGCACGACCTTGCCGGGCAGGAACTTCAGGGTGGCGGGGTTCGGGGTGGCTTCGGTCTGGATGAACATCGGTGATCCTCGAAAAGTTCTCTGCGCCGGTTCAAGGCCGGCCGGGAACGGCGCGCGACCGTCAGGGGCCGCCGCGCCTGCCGGCAGATGTGGACCCGAACGTGCGAAAGCTCAATGGATCCGCGCGGCTTCTCACCCGGCGAGTGCTGTGATCTCCGCCTCGCTCAAGGCTCCCGGCACGATGACGACCGGCACCGGGAAGCTGCCGGCGCTGCGCCCGGCGATCGAGGTGACGAGGGGGCCTGGCCCGTCGCTGCCGGCGGCGGCGCCGAGCACCAGGAAGGCGATGTCCTCGTCGGCCTCGATCTGACGCAGGATCGCGTCGGCGCGCTCGCCAGTGCGCACCACTAACTCGGGATCGACACCTGCGGCCTGCCGCGCCGCCGCCGCCAGCGCCTCCAGGCGCTCGGTCGTCTCGGCCTCGGCCTCGGCCCGCATCGCGTCGCCGACCCCGAGCCATTCCATCGTCTCGGGCGGCTCCGCCACCGCCAGCATCACCACCCGGGCCCCGAGCCGCGCCGCCCGGCGCACGGCGAAATGCACCGCGCGGTCGCATTCCGGCGTCTCGTCAACCAGCACCATGAACTTGAGCCGATGCCCGGCCTCGAAGGACCGGCGCCGCTTGATCTCGACCATGCCCGGACGCGCTCCGCCGACGATGCGATGCTGCCCGGCGATGCTGCCCGCGCGGCCGCCCGCCCGCAAGGGGGCGGGGCCCTGCGGGCATGGGCGCGGGTGCGGGCGTCTCGGCGACGTCCCGCGAATCACCCGAACGAATCAGGGGGACAAACCCGGGGAGGACGCTTCGCCGGCGGCCTGCCATCGGCGTTGGCTGCGACGCGATTGAATCGCCCGGGGCGTACCCTGCAGCAGGATCGACGTAGATTGCACAACCGGCAAGCAAGTCGCAGGGTTTTTCAGCACATTCTGGACGGGAAATCACCCTCCGGCGATCGCGCGACGATTTTTTCTTCGATTCCGGGCGGGACTTCCCTCCCTCGACGCAGTAACACTCTGGTCAGCCCCAGCGGGCTAACATGTCGTCTGGCCGGCCCAGGGCCGAACCAAGGGCGGCTCGGGCTGGAGAGAGCGGTGCTCGCAACTGACTTCATGGCGTTCCACGAGGCGTCCCGGCGCAACGGGATCATCCTGTCGTTCGGCGGCGACCTGTCCGAGAACGTGCTGTTCTCCCTCGGCGAGGTGCTGAAGCTGCGCATGCAGCAGGGCGCCACCGACGCGGCGGTGTCCAAGCGCGTCTTCTCGATCTTCGTCGAGCAGGTCCAGAACGTCATCCGCTACTCCGCCGACAAGCTCGTGCCTCACGGCTCTCCCGAGGGTGGCATGGTGAGTGCCGGCCTGATCGTGGTCGGGATCGAGGCTGGGCGCTTCTTCGTCGCCTGCGGCAACGAGGTGCCGGGCGAGCACGTCACGAGCTTGCGCGCCCGGCTCGACCACATCGCCGGCCTGTCGGGAGAGGAGCTGAAGAAGTACTACCGCGAGCGGCTGCGCCAGCCCGCCGACGAGGGCAGCCTCGGCGGCAGCATCGGGCTGATCGAGATCGCCCGGCGCTCCAGCGCCCCGGTCGAGTACGACTTCCAGGCGCGCGGCGATGATCGCTGCTTCTTCTGCCTCAAGGCCTTCATCTGAGGCGCGCGACGATGGACCGGATCCAGATCCCCGCCACCAGCCGCTCGCCGCTGGTCGATTTCGACTTTCCCGCCGGGCGCCTGCTCCTGCGCGGCGAGTCCTACCCGGAAGACGCCGCCGCCTTCTATGGCCCGCTGCTCCAGGCCCTGCGCGCCTGCCTGGACGAGGAGGGCGGGCCGCTGATCGTCGACGTGGCCCTGTCGTACTTCAACTCGTCGAGCGCCAAGGCCTTGATGAACCTGTTCATGCCCCTCGAGGATGCCGCCGAGGAGGGCCGGGAGGTGACGATCCGCTGGCTCTACGCCCAGGGGGACGACACCATCGCGGAGGCCGGCGAGGATTTCGCGGCAGATTTCTCGCATGCCCGGTTCGAGATGGTGCAGGAGACGGCGGCATGACGACCAGGCCGGGCCCGGGGCGCATGGCGGGCGAGACGCCCCCGGAGCCCGATGCGAGAGAGAGAGAGGCGGACGAGCGGGACGCGGGCAAGAGGAGTGACGGCGGCAAGCGCGCCGGCCGACCGGCCAACGTCTTCAGCCTGTTCGACAACGAGGAGGCCGTCCTCGACCGGACCGAGGTGATGCTGACCCAGCTCGCCGCGGTGGCGGACGGGGTGAAGGTGCTGGCCGAGGCCTATCGCCGGGGCTACCGCGAGCAGCGCCGGCTGGTGCGCCTGAGCGACCGGATGCAGGCCGACCTGCAGAAGGCCAACAAGCGCCTCGCCGAGCAGCAGCGCGACCTGCAATCCCTCAACCACGCCCTCTCGGACGAGATCGAGACCAGCGCCCGCCTGGAGGCGGAGCTGCGCCGGCTCGCCGATACCGACCCCCTGACCGGGGCCCTCGCCCGCCGGCGCTTCCTGGAGGTCTGCGCCCGGGACTGGCCGCGCCGCCCCGGGCAGAATGCCTGCCTGCTGATGCTCGACCTCGACCGGTTCAAGCTCGTCAACGACAGCCACGGCCACGCCGCCGGGGATGCGGCGCTGATCGCCTTCGTCTCCGCCTGCCGCTCGGCCCTGCGCTCCCTCGATGCCGTCGGGCGGCTCGGGGGCGAGGAATTCGCGGTCCTGCTGGTCGAGACCGGACCCGAGGACGGGACGGCGATCGCCGAGCGCATCCGCGCCGCCGTCGCGGCGAATCCGGGCGCCACCGAGGCCGGGCCCATCGGCATCACGGTCAGCATCGGCCTCGCGGCGGCCGCGCCGGAGGAGAGCCTGCAGGCGGCGATGCGCCGGGCCGACGCCGCGCTCTACGCAGCCAAGCATGGCGGCCGCAACCGGGTGGAGCGGGCGCCCTGTCCGGACACCGCGCCGGAGACCGCCCGTTGAGCGGCGAGCCGCTGGCACAGGGCACGTCCCGCCGCGGCGGCTCCCTGCGGGGCGCCGGGCCGATGCGCCGGGGCGACGCGCTCGCCGATCTCGGCTTCACCGAGGTGCCGACGACGCAGGATGGCGGCGCCGACACGATGCGCCCGGGGGCGCTGCGCGGCGCTGCCCGCGGCCGCAACCTGGACGGGCTCGCCCATGCCCTGTTCCTGCGCCTCTCGCCGGTGATCGCGGCCGTGGTGCTCGCGACTCAGGTTGTGATCGCCTGGGTCAATTACGGCGATCAGATCCGGATCGAAGGCGTGCGGGCCCAGATGATGGCGGACATGACCGCCCGGGCCCTCGCCCGGCCGGGCTGGGCCACCGCCTATGATCCCCAGCTTCAGGCTCTCGCGCTCGATCCGGCCTTTCGCTACGCGGTTCTGCGCGACGCGTCCGGCAGCATGGTCGGGCGGCTCGGCGAGGAGCCGCGGGGGCGCAACTTCGAGCGGATCCAGGTCTCGGCCGAGATCAATCCCGGCCCGGCGGACCAGCCCGCCGGCAGCCTGACCCTGGCCCTGTCGGCGGAGGGCCTGCGGGCCAATGCCGAGAAGCAGTTCGTGATGGTGCTGGGTGCCAGCCTGGCGCTGATCCTGGCTTTCGCGCTCGCCTTGCGGCTGGCGGTGGGGCGCCATGTCCTGGCGCCCCTGCGCCGGCTCCTGTCGGCCATGGGGCAGGTCGAGCATAAGGAGTGGGTCACGGTCGACCTCGCCGGCCGCCATCGGCCGAGCCGCGAGATCGCCGACATCTCCGCCGCCTTCAACCGCATGGTCGAGGGCCTGAGGAGCGGCGACGAGGCCCGCCACCTGCTGGCCGAGCTGGAGCGCACCCATGCGCGGCTCGCCGAGGCGAACGGCCTGGTGATGGAGAGCTTAGGGTATGCCCGCCGCATCCAGCAGGCGGTACTGCCGGGGGCCAATGCCCTGCGCGAGGCCGGGCTCGAGGTCGCGGTGCTCTGGGAGCCGCTGCACGTCGTCGGCGGCGACTATTACTGGCTCGAGGAGATCGACGGCCTCGGCATCGTGGTGGTGGCCGATTGCACCGGCCACGGCGTGCCCGGCGCCTTCCTGACCCTGATCGTCGCGACCGCTCTCGACCGGATCCTGCACGACCAGGGCTTGCGTCGTCCGGAGGCGATCCTGGCCGCCCTTGATGGCGTGGTGCGGGCGCGGCTGCGGCAGGACGCGGGGGCGTCCGGGGGAGCGCCGGACGGGTCGGATGACGGTCTCGATTGCGGGATCTGCGTCATCGACCGGGCGAGCGGCACGCTCGACTTCGCCGGCGCGGGCCTCGCCCTGACGATGCTGGTCGATGGGGAAATCACCCGGATCAAGGGCCGGCGCCACGGCCTCGGCTACCGGCGCACCGGGCGGGAGGAGGCGCTGGCCGGTACGACCGTCCGGCTCCGCGACGGCCAGACCTTCTTCCTGATGACGGACGGGGTCAGCGACCAGATGGGCGGGATGTCCCGGCGGCTCCTCGGCCATCGCGGTGTCGCCGAGATCCTGGGGAGGCACCGGGACCTGCCCCTCGCCGAGCAGGTGGCGGCCCTGGAGACGGCGCTCGCCGTCCATCGCGGAGCAGAACCTTGCCGGGACGACATGGCCCTGGTGGCGTTCCGGCCAACGATGGGATGAGCCAAGGCGGGGAGCCATCGAGGTCCCCGCCCGAATCACGCGTCGCCGATCAGAACCGGCAGATCCGGCGCGGCCCGTACGGTGTCGGGCGGACGAAGCAGCGGCGGCCATAGACCCGCGGCGGACCGTAGAAGCGGCGACCGTATATCGGCCGGCAACGGCCGTAGGGCCCACGGGCGAAGCCGGGGCCGCAGCCCTGGGCGACCTGCGTCACGGGCGCCTCGGGGGCCAGCAGGCCGGTGAGGCCGGTGAGGCCGGGCCCGGCCGGGGCGGCGTTCGCGGGAGCAGCAGCGAGACCGCCGAACGCCAGGGCAGCGAGACCGACGATCTTCCAACGCATCAGCATGGCGGATGGTTCTCCGTGTGGTCCTCGGACCTCAAGGGTCCTCGGAGCGGCCGGCACCGGGGCAGTACCGCGCCGAGCGGAGGCAACACGGCCGGCGCCGCTCGGTTCCCGTCTCGCCGTCGCGCCTCATGAAAAATGCCGTGCCGGCGCGTGTCGACAAGCCGCGGCCGTTCCTGTAAGGAGCCGGCAACTCACAACAGGACGCCGAAATCCTGACGCCGGAACCCATCCCGGGGCGCGGCGGCGACGGCAGGAGTTTGACCGATGAACATCATCCAGCAGCTCGAGCAGGAGCAGATCGCTCAGCTCAACAAGACGATCCCCGACTTCGAGCCCGGCGACACGGTCATCGTGAACGTCAAGGTGAAGGAAGGTGAGCGCAGCCGCGTCCAGGCCTACGAGGGCGTCGTGATCGCCCGCTCGGGCGGCGGCATCAACGAGAGCTTCACCGTCCGCAAGATCTCCTACGGCGAGGGCGTCGAGCGCGTCTTCCCGATCTACTCGCCGAACATCGATTCGATCAAGGTGGTCCGCCGCGGCAAGGTGCGTCGCGCCAAGCTGTATTACCTGCGCGATCGCCGCGGCAAGTCGGCCCGCATCGCCGAGCGCGCCGAGCGCGGCGCCGAGAAGGGCAAGACCAAGAAGCCCGCCGCCGCCGAGTAAGAGCCTTCGCCGTCATCGCGAAGCCGAAGAGGCCGCCTCCCCCACCGGGTCGAGGCGGCCTTTTCGCGTGTGAGCTACCCGGCTCCCAGGGCCCCGGGCCCGAACCCGGCCTTGCGCGCGAGGCCCGCCTCCTGCCGGAACTGCAGCTGCAGCCCGCCGACCTTGAGCGCGCCGGAGCGGGTGAGCCGGGTCAGCGGCCCCAGCATCGACAAGAGGAAGCCGGCATCCGAGGCGTAGCGGCCGGCCAGGCGCCGGGGATTGCTCGCGAGCCGCCAAGCCCATTCGAGGCCGGTGCGGCGCAGGAAGGCCGGCGAGCGGGTCTGCTTGCCGAGCGCGAACTCGAAGGCGGCGCCGCAGCACAGGATCGAGGGCTCGACGAGGCCGGCGCGGCGCAGGCGCAAGGCCAGCATCTCGCTCTGCGGCGCACCGACGGCGATGAACACCATGTCGGGCGCGGCCTCCCGCACCCGGGCGATCACCTCGGCCACCGCCGCCGGGTCGTGGATGAAGCCGAAGGGCGGGCGCACCACGTCAAGGCGCCGGCTCGCCATCACGGAAGCCGCCTCTTCTGCCGTGATGTTGCCGATCACCAGGACCGAGCGGTCGCGCAAGCTGCGCCGGGCCGAGAGATGCTGCACCAGGTCGCTGCCCGTTGCCACGGTCATGCGCCGGCGCAGGAAGCAGGTGTTCAGGAGATTGCTGTCGAGGGTGACGATCGAGGCCTGGCGGTAGCTCTCGCGGAATTCCGGCTCCCGTGCCAGGAGCCGCATATGCATCATGTTGAGGGTGAAGACCGTGGTGCGGCCCCTACCCAAGGCCGTCGCCAGGGCGTCGAAGCTCAGGCCCCGGACCACGCAGGTCGGGGCTTTGTCCGCTAAGGTCGGCATGAGGGTGCTCCTTCGCGGACGAGTGTCGGAATCTGCCCCCTCCCCTGCCCAGAGCGGAAAACGGCGAGGCACTGCTCCCCGCCGGATTGGTCGTGATCGTGGAGTTTACGTCCGAAGCGGTAGCAAGACCGGACCGTTCTGGCGTCGATCGGGGTGATTAGGGTGTAACGCGTACCCTCGCATTGGCACGATTACTTGGCCGCGCCGGCCGCCTAGCGTCCCAGCACAGTGATGTGACGGGGGACGGAATGCCGGTCGTGAATGCGAGGATCGATGCCAGCGCCGAATTGGCCGATCCCGCCCTCGTCAACGTCTATGGCTGCACGGTCGGCCCGGGCACGCGGATCGAACCCTTCGTGGAGATCCAGCGCGGCGCCTCGGTCGGGGCGCGCTGCCGGATCGGTGCCAACGCCTTCCTGTGCGAGGGCGTGAGCCTGGAGGACGACGTCGCGATCGGTCCCGGCGTGATGTTCACCAACGACCGCCATCCCCGCGCCGTCACGGCGGCCGGCACCCTGATGGGGCCGGAGGACTGGACGCTTGAGGCGACCCGGGTCGGGGCCGGCGCGGTCATCGGCGCCAATTCCACGATCTTGTGCGGCCTCTCGATCGGCGCGGGTGCCTGGATCGCACCCGGATCGGTCGTCACCCGCGACGTGCCGCCCGGCGCATCCGTCGCCGGCGTGCCCGCCACCCCCTCTCACCCCTCTTCCCTGCTCAACCCCGCGGAGGCGTCATGATCGGGATCGGAGTCATCGGTTACGGCTATTTCGGGCCGAACATCGCCCGCTGCGTCGCGGAGGCGAACGGCACGACCCTGAAGGCGATCGCCGATCCGTCGCCAGCCGCGCAAGCACGCGCCGCCACCCGCCATCCGGGGGTGACGATCGACGACAGCTGGCAGCGCATGCTGACCGATCCGGAGATCGACGCGGTCGCCATCGCGACGCCGACCCGGCTGCACTACGAGATCGCGCTCGCCGCGCTCATGGCCGGCAAGCACGTGCTGGTCGAGAAGCCGATCACGCCGACCTCCCGCGAGGCGGCCCGCCTCGTCGCCGAGGCGGCCAAGCGCCGCCTCACGCTCATGGTCGATCACACCTTCGTGTATACCGGCGCGGTCCAGAAGATCCGCGAGCTGATCGATACCGGTGTCACCGGTGACCTGTTCTACTATGACTCGACGCGGATCAACTTCGGCCTGTTCCAGGACGACGTGAACGTGATCTGGGATCTGGCGGTCCACGACCTCGCCATTCTGGACTACCTGCTGCCGGCGGAGACGCTGGCGATCTCGGCGACCGGCGCCGGCCACATCAAGGGCAGCCCGGAGAACCTCGCCCACATCACCCTCTATCTCGAGGGCGGGGTCACCGCGCATCTGAATGTCAACTGGCTCGCCCCGGTGAAGATCCGCCGCACCCTGATCGGCGGCAGCCGCCGGATGATCGTCTTCGACGACATGGAGCCGAGCGAGAAGGTCAAGGTCTACGACCGCGGCGTCGAGTTCCACGACAAGCCCTCGCCGGAGGAGATCCGGCGCATCCTGCCGGCCTACCGCATGGGCGACGTCTGGACCCCGCACATCCCGGTGAAGGAGGCGCTCGTCACCGAGGTCGAGCACTTCGCCCGCTGCATCACCCAGGGCGAGACCCCGCTCACCTCCGGCGAGAGCGGGCTGCGCGTGGTGCGCCTGCTCGAGGCCGCCTCGCAGTCCCTGGCCCAGCGCGGCCATCCGATCGACCTGTCTCCCCTGAGGGCTGCCTGATGATCCCGCTTCTCGACCTCGAGGCCCAGTACCGGGCCGTGCAGGAGCCCCTGGAGGAGGCGGTGCTGGCGGTGCTCCGCAGCGGCGCCTACGTGCTCGGGCCCCAGGTCGCCGCCTTCGAGCGCGATTTCGCGGCCCATTGCGGGACCGCGGAGGCCGTGTCGGTGAGCACCGGCACCGCTGCCCTCCATCTCGGGCTGATCGCCGCCGGGGTGCGCCCCGGCGACGAGGTGATCACCGTCGGCATGACCTTCGTGGCCACCGTCGCGGCGATTCTCTATGCCGGCGCCAAGCCCGTCCTGGTGGACGTCGATCCCCAGACCTACACCATGGATCCGGCGGCGTTCGCGGCGGCGATCACGCCCCGCACCCGCGCCGTGGTGCCGGTCCACCTGCACGGGCGGCTCGCCGACATGGCGGCGATCGGTTCGATCGCCGAGCGTCACGGCATCACGGTGGTGGAGGATGCTGCCCAAGCCCACGGCGCCGAGCGGGGCGGACAGCGGGCCGGTGCCTTCGGGACGGTCGGCTGCTTCAGCTTCTACCCTGGCAAGAATCTCGGCGCTTGCGGCGAGGGCGGGGCGATCACCACCTCCGATCCCGACATCGCCAGGACCCTGCGCTCACTGCGGGATTGGGGCCAGGAGGGACGCTACAACCACGTCCGCCCAGGCTTCAACTATCGCCTCGACACCGTGCAGGCGGCGGCTTTGGCCGTGAAGCTGCGCTACCTCGACGGCTGGACCGACGGGCGGCGGCGGGCGGCCGCGCGCTACGACGCGCTCTTGACCCAGGCCGGGCTCAAGGCCCCGAAGGCCGGCGGGCGCGACCACGTCTATCACGTCTACGCCGTGCGGGTGCCGGACCGGGACGCGGTGCGGGCCCGGATGCAGGAGGCGGGCGTTGCCACCGGCATCCACTACCCGAAGGCGGTGCATCATCAGCCGGCCTATGCCGACCGGGTGCGCCTCGGCACGCCCTGCCCGGTCTCGGAGGCGCTGGCCGGCGAGTGGCTGTCCCTGCCGCTCTTCCCCGAGATCACCGAGCGCCAGATCGCGACCGTCGTCGCGGCCCTCACCGACAGTCTGGGAGACGGTTATGCTGAAGCCGTGTGAGCCCTCTCGCGAACTGGGCCGCGTCCTCGTCACCGGCGGTGCCGGCTTCGTCGGCTCCCACATCGTCGACCTCCTGGTCGCCCGCAGCTGCCGCGAGATCGTGGTGGTCGACAACCTGGTCCGGGGCCGGACCGAGAACCTGTCCGGCGCCATGGCCTCGGGCGCGGTCGAGCTCGTCATCGGCGACATCCGCGACCGCGACCTGATGGCCGGGCTGGTGGCGGGCTGCGACACCGTCTTCCACCAGGCGGCGCTCCGCATCACCCACTGCGCCGCCGAGCCGCGCGAGGCGATCGAGGTGATGGTCGATGCCACCGCCTCCCTCGTCGAACTCTGCGTCGCGGAAGAGGTGGGCAAGGTAGTCTACGCCTCCTCGGCCTCGGTCTACGGCATGGCGACGACCTTCCCGACCCCGGAGACCGAGCCGCATTCCGGCAACCGCACGCTGTACGGCGCGGCCAAGAGCTTCGGCGAGGGCCTGCTGCGATCGTACAACGACATGAACGGACTCGACTACGTGGCATTGCGCTATTTCAACGTCTACGGCCCGCGCATGGACCTGCACGGGCGCTACACCGAAGTCCTGATCCGCTGGATGGAGCGGATCGCCAGGGGCGAGCCGCCGCTGATCTTCGGCGACGGCCTGCAGACCATGGACTTCATCGACGTGCGCGACGTCGCCCGGGCCAACATCCTGGCGGCTCTCTCCTCGGCGAGCGACGTGGCGCTCAATATCGGGCGAGCCGAGGAGACCTCGCTCCTCGAACTAGCGCAACGCCTTGCCGCGGTGATGGGCCGGCCGGACCTGGTGCCGGTCCACGAGGCCGAGCGCAGCGTCAACCCGGTGCCCCGGCGGCTCGCCGATGTGCGCCTCGCCCGGGAGCTCACCGGCTTCCAGGCCGGAATCGGTCTCGACGAGGGCCTCGACGCCCTGGTCGCCTGGTGGCGGGCCAACCGCACACCGGCGTCGACCCCTCGCCCCGCCCCCGTGATGGAGCTCGCCTCGTGATCCCGATCATCAAGCCGAGCCTCGGCGAGGCCGAGGTCGAGGCGGCGAGCGCCGTCATCCGCTCCGGCTGGCTCACGCAGGGGCCGCAGGTCGCCTCCTTCGAGGCCGAGTTCGCAGCCGCGGTCGGTGCGCCCCACGCCTGCGCGGTCTCGAACTGCACCACGGCCCTGCACCTAGGCCTGCTCGCCGCCGGCGTCGGGCCCGGCGACGAGGTCATCACCGTCAGCCACACCTTCATCGCCTGCGCCAACGCCATCCGGCAATGCGGGGCCGAGCCGGTGCTGGTCGACATCGATCCCGTCACCCTCACCATCGACCCGGACCTGGCGGAAGCCGCGGTCACGCCGCGCACCAAGGCGATCCTCGCGGTGCACCAGATCGGCATGCCCTGCGACATGGGCCGGCTGGTCGGCATCGCGCGACGGCACGGCCTGCGCCTCGTCGAGGACGCCGCCTGCGCCATCGGCTCGGAGATCCGGGTCGACGGGGAGTGGCAGCGGATCGGCCGGCCGCTCGGGGACGTCGCCTGCTTCTCGATGCATCCGCGCAAGATCCTCACCACCGGCGAGGGCGGCATGCTGGTCACCCGCCACGCCGCCTGGGACCGGCAATTCCGGCTCTGGCGCCAGCACGGCATGGGCGTATCGGACGTTGCCCGCCACGCCAGCCGCGCCGTGGTGTTCGAGGATTACCCCACGACCGGATACAACTACCGATTGACCGACCTTCAGGCGGCGATCGGCCGGGTGCAGCTCGCGCGGCTCGACGCCATCGTGGCGGAGCGCCGGCGCCTCGCCGGCCTTTACGCGGAGGCGCTGGCGGGCTTGGCCCTCGCGGTCCCGGCCGAGCCGGACTGGGCCCGATCGAACTGGCAGAGCTATGCCGTGCGCCTGGGCGAGGGGGCCGATCAAGTTGCGGTGATGCAGGGCCTGCTCGACCGCGGCATCGCCAGCCGCCGCGGCGTGATGTGCATCCATCTCGAGCCGGCCTATGCCAACCTGAGCTTGCGCGCGCCCCTCCCCCATTCGGAGGCCGCGCGCGACCGCTGCATCCTGCTGCCGCTCTATGCCGGCATGGGGGAAGAGACCGTCCACGCCGTCGCGAGCGCCCTGGCGGACGCCCTGGCGGGTCGCCCAGCCCTGCCCCTCAGCGCCTAAGCCCCTGGTGCCTCGCCGAGACGCAGCAGCGGCGGGCGTGAGCCCGCCGCTTTTCTTTTCTGGTCTGGATCGACGCGTTGCAACAATTACCGTTAAAAATTATCAAACGATATGGTTGACTGAACATGCCTCTGATGATTGTTGAGCACGGCTGAAGCGCGCTGCCTTAGAGCGGCAATGTCAGATTATATACATAGATTAGTGTATGGGGGCGACGATGAGATGGATCGAGGACGACGGGTGGATGCCGTTCTCCGCCTGCTTCCTGCCAGGATCGGCGCATGCTGCGCCGTTCTGGAAGCCGCCGTCCGAGAACCGGGCCGCCGCTGACGCGCGGCGGTGCTGATCCGTCACGGTCCAGACATGTGCCGACAGCCCGTGGCACGAGGGGCTTCACGCCGATTCGTCAAACGTTGAAGACAAATATTATCTGAGTATAAGACGCCCGGGGACAATCCGATGTCCTGTCGGGCGTCTTTGCGCGCTTGCACAACATGCTGTAACGTCAATACTGTTCCTGGGTGGATCGCGCAATACACGTCTTGCGTGTGTATCAAAGAGCTGATTTTTGGCGTGGATCAATCAAAGCTGCAGCACTCATCAGTGCAAGTCGGCCTAGATCACCATATTAAGGATTGTAACTGTTCTTTGGGCGTGTTAGGACTGAAATCAGGAGGGGCGGGCGGATGCGGCGGCCAGATCGACTGGATCATGCAGTCGAGGGCTCGGTGGCGCCGGCTGCCTTCACAGATCGGTTCCGGAAAAGGGATGGCATCGCGCGGTTTTGCCGTGTCGTGACCATCGCTCCGAGAGACGCATCCAACAATAATGATCGATCGTACAGTGGTGGAGGTGAAGCATGTCGACGCCTGCTCTCGTTGATTACGGCCTCGCTTCGCGGGGCCGCAGACTGGTCGAAGTGAGTGACACCGTGGTGGAGGCGTTCGAGTCCGGCGAAGAGGTCGGCTTGAAGCCTGCCATCGCGATCATCGAGCCGCGGCAGCTGGTGCGGGAATGCCTGCGCAACTGCCTCGCCGAAGCAATCCCGGACCACGACGTCGTGACCTTCGCGTCGATCGACGAGTGGGAGCGGGGCAACGTCGGCCACAAGACCGGCGACCTAGTGGTGCTCTACTACGATCCCCGCGAGGCCGGCCGCGGCGCCGCCCAGCGCGAGGCCGCCCTGCGCTCGCGGATCGGGCCGAATACCAGCCTGGTCCTGCTCTGCGACAGCGAGGATCCGGGCGAGATCGTCGAGCGCCTCAACGAGGGCGCCCGCGGCTACATCCCCACCAATGTCAGCCTGAAGGTGGCGATCGAGGCGATGCGCCTGGTGCGGGCCGGTGGCGTCTTCGTGCCGGCGAGCTGCCTGCTGCAGCGCCGGGGCGGGCCCGAGGAAGCCGGCACGGCCGATCCCCGCAGCCAGTTCACTCCGCGCCAGACCGCGGTGCTGGAACAGCTGCAGAAGGGCAAGGCGAACAAGATCATCGCCTTCGAGCTCAACATGAAGGAGAGCACCGTCAAGGTGCACGTCCGCAACATCATGCGCAAGGTCGGCGCGACCAACCGGACCGAAGTGGCGATCCGGGCATTCGAATCCCGCACCGACCTCAAGCTGTAGCCCAGGGGGCGCGGGGGAGATCTTCCGCGCGGTCCCGCCCGGGGCGAGTCCCCGCTATCCCATCGTGTTGCCCGTCCTCCGACGCGGTCGAGCCGGCCGGCGTCGGATTATCATTTCATCGCTGAGCAGCCGCGACCTGATGGTGCTCAACGTCATCGATCCGGGATGGGCTCTCTTTATAGTTTCAGTCGGTAGATCTACGGCTCTTCTGAACGGGCTGATCATTCATCGTGATCCTACCCTTTCCCGGACGACCGCAGCGCCAGCGCACGGAGATCCGGAATCCGGCCGTCAGACCTGCCGCGAAGCGGCTCCCCCGGTGGCAGACGTCAGGACGCGTCGCGACTTCCTGCGCTGGATCGCGTGCCGCTTCGCTGCCGTCGTCCGGGAGCGGGGGCGGAACGACGAGAAGTCCGGCAGGCTCCTCACTCGCCCTTGAGCGGCGGCGGCGGGGCGGTCACGCGGGGGCCGGGGCCGCCCGGATGGGCGGCGTCGTTGTTGGTCACCATCGCCAGGACCGACAGGATCTTGTCCTTGTCCGATTGCAGGTGGTTGATCTGCTGCTCGGTGCAGCCCTCCTCCAGGTAGGCGATCACCAGGGTGCGGGCGGCGGTGTCGGTGATGTAGCCGCCGAAATCCTGGAACGCCCGGGCGAGCGCCCGCCCCTCCGGGGTCGTGAGGCCGAGGCGGCCGAGATCGACCTGCGGCGGGATCGCGAACAGCGCCCCCATCGGGATCACGCCGGTATGCGCATTGTGCCCGCCCCCGTCGGTGGAGGAGGCCGGCCAGACGATACGGGTCGGGCTCGCCTGGCTGGTGCTCGCCGCCATCGCGATGGCGTGGCGGATCTCGCCCCGGTCGAGCTCGGCCCGGCGCACCAGGCCGCCGACGAGCGAGCCGCCGAAGGCGCGCACGCCCTCCGCGGCGCCGGGCGTCGCGGCGATGCCGCTGCCGCGCAGGTCGGTGCGGACGAGGTACTGCGCCGAGTAGAGGTTGCGGGCCGGGTCGTGGGCGCCGAGCCACATCTCGTAGGCGTAGCGGCCCTCCGCGTCGACGAGCACCGCGTGCCGGTCGGTGCCGCCCAGGAACGCGATGCCGGGCGGGGTGCGCAAGGTGAACCGGCCGCCGCCCGGGCTGCCGCCGTGGGGCCAAGGCACGGTCGGCGGTCGTCCGCGATAGGTCCAGGTCCGCTCCGGGTCGTTCGGCCCCTGGCGGTAGATCCCGAAGGCGTGGCCGCCGATCCACGCATAGGCCCCCGCCGGCCCGCCGGCATTCTGGTTGCGCAGGAGCGCCGTCTCGGCGGCGTCGCCGGGCTGGAACGTGGCCCCGCGGCCGAGCGGCGTGTTCCAGATGCTCGTCGACGCGAAGGGCTGCGCCACCGGATCGCGGAACGGGTCTTCGGCCCGCGCAGGGGCGGTCAGCAGGGCGAGACCGAGCGCCAGGCAGGCCTGTGTCGGCAGGCCGACGCTTCGTCCGCCGAGGGTCCTGCCGGGTCGCGGATCCCGGTCGCAGAACCGGCCGCCACGTCTGCGGAATCGGCTTGTGGCGGCAGCGGAACGGTGCATCGGCGCGGATCTCCCGGCAGCAACGACGGCAGGGTAGCGGGCCGGCGCGTCGCGCGAAGCGTCGCCTTCGGGGCGCCTGCCGCCCCGGATCTCAACCGGACGGTGCGCCGCCTCTGCACCTTTCGGTGGTACCCGCCGCCTTTCTCGGGGGACGAGCCGCCGGATTGTCCCGCTCCGGCTCAGTCTGGCGGCGATTAAGCTCCCCGGTTGCGGCCTCGGCCGTGCTCGAGCGAGGAAGCGGGTCGACCATGACGGCAGGCGGTTCGATGCAGTGGATCCTCGCGGTTCCCTTCCTGCAAGACGAGGGCGGCGACTGGATTCCCCGCCATGTCGGCGGGCCCCATCGCTTCGTGACGGCACCGGCGCCCTATTCCCACGACCGTTCGCGGGCCGTGACCGGCGCGTCGGAATGGTCCGACTACCTGCGCCACGCCTGGCAGGCCTGGCGCCTGGTGCGGGCGGCGCCCCGGGGCAGCGCCGGCCTGATGACCGGCTTCCCGCAGCTCGCCGTGACCGCGGCCCTGCTCAAGCGCATCCTCGGGCGGCGGGACGTGCCCCTCGTCGCCTGGTGCTTCAACCTCGGCCGGACGCCGGGGGGCTGGAAGGCGCGCCTCGCCCGGGCGGTGCTGGACCAGGTCGACGTGTTCGTGGTGCATTCCCGCCGCGAGGTCGCGCTCTACGCCGAATGGCTGAACCTGCCCCGCGACCGGTTCGTGTTCGTGCCCCTGTCGATCCACGACGAGCCGCGCGAGACGCACGAGGACGAGGCCGCGCCCTTCGTGCTCGCCATGGGCTCGGCCAACCGGGATTACGCCACCCTGGCGGCCGCGATCGCGCCGCTGGGCCTGCCCACCGTGATCGTCGCCGGCGCTCACGCCGTCGCGGGCCTCGATCTCCCGCCGAACGTCACGGTGCGCAGCGGCCTCACCATCGCCGAGTGCCACGACCTGTGCGGCCGGGCCCGGGTCAACGTCGTGCCCCTGCGCAACACCGCCTTCACCTCGGGCCAGGTCACGGTGCTCGAGGCGATGATGCTGGGAAAGCCCGTCGTGGCGACCCGCGCCGCCGGGACCGAGGATTACGTGATCGAGGGCGAGAACGGCTTCCTGGTGCCGCCGGAGGACCCCGCTTCCCTCGCCGCCGCCATCGCGGCCCTGTGGGACGATCCCGCCGCCCGGAGCCGCCTCGGCGCGGGCGCGCGCCGCACCGTCGCGGAGGGCACCACCTTCCCGGCGGTCGCACCCGCGATGGCGGCGGTGCTCGAGACGGCGCGGGTACGGGCGGCGGGCCTGCCGGGCCCCGCGGTATCGGGTGGTTCGTCGCGGATCCAGGTCGGTTGACCGACGCCCGAGAGCCTTGATCGCTTCGAGCGGCGCTTCGTTCAAATCTTCAAAGTCGTTCCGGGGCCGCGCGGCGGAGCCCCGGAACGACTTGGATAGGCGTCAACTCTGTCCGTGCGAGCCGGACCGGGTTCGAGCAAGCGTGCCGGGGACCTTTCATCCCCGACGCCATGGCCCTACCCCCATGGCCCTACCCCCATGGCCCTACCCCATTGTGGGCCCCTCCCCGGCCCGCTCGGTCCGCACCCAGTCCGTCTGCCTCCGGACCGCGAAGCGCGCCAGGATTCCGGCCTTGCCGGCGACGAGGCGCGGCGCGGCCGCGAGGTCCTGCCACCGCACCAGGCCACGGCCCCAGCGCCGGGCCGCGAGACAGAGGGCGAGGACGAGGATGGCGAGGCTGGCCGCCGTGATCAGCAGCGGCCCCGCCCCGCCGCCGAGGGCCCACCAAGCGAGGGCGAGGCCGGCGAGCCCGGCCTCCGCCAGCGCGAGGGTCACCAGGGGCAGAACGCAGAGGTCGAGGGCCATGGCGGCGAGCCGGGCATCGCCGCGGTGCAGGGCGGCGCGGAGAAGCCTGCCGGCATAGGGCAGGATCAGCGACAGGTGGCCGTGCTCCCAGCGCGTCTGCTGCGCCCGCCGTGCCGCCGCGCCGGCGGGGAGCGCGCTCGTCACCTCGGCCTGCGGACAGAAGCGGGGTGGATGGCCGGCCAGCGCCAGGTCGAGGCCGAGCTTGAGGTCCTCGGCGAGGTGCCCGTTCGCCAGCCCGACCGTGGCGAGGAGGCGGGTCGGCACCGCGAAGCCGGTGCCCGAGATGCCGCAGGGCCAGCCGAGGCGGCTCCCCCCCAGGGGGCGGCCGATCTGCTTCACCACCGTGGCGAAGGTCGCGAGGCGCAACGCGGAGGAGGCCTGCGGCGGTGGCTCGAGACGGTAGGCCGCCTGGACCGGCCCGTCGAGGGCGGCGCTCAGGCGCGCGATCCGGTCGAGAGCGGCCGGCGCCAGGGCGCAGTCGGCATCCACCACCACCAGGGTCTCGGGCAGGCCGGTGCGGGCGAGGTGGCGATAGCCGGCATCGAGGGCGTAGCCCTTGCCGCGCCGCTCAGGGTCGTGGCGCTCCACCACCTCGGCCCCGGCGGTTCGGGCGGCGACGGCGGTGGCGTCGCGGCAATTGTCGGCCACGACCAGGAGGCGGTCGCCGGGGCCGAGGCCGGGGCGGAGGGCCGCCACCGTGGCGGCGATCTGTCCGGCCTCGTCATGGGCCGGGACCAGCACGGCCAGGGACGGCCGGCGCGCGGCCATCGGCGCAGGGCGCAAGGGCGGCAGCGAGGCCACCACCTGCGCGGCGAGGACCAGGACCGGCACCGCGGCGGCGAGCGCCAGGGCGCAGAAGAAAAGATCGATGAGGGTCATCGGGGTCAAAAATCCTCGAACCAAGAATCCTCGCCCGGCCACGCGGGCGCGCAGCCGGGACATGACGGCATGGCGATTCAGTAGGCGGCTTGCGGGCGGAAGATCTCGCGCAGCGTCATCCCGAGGATGATCAGGTCGAGCAGCAGCGACCAATGCTCGATATAGGCGAGATCAAGATCGACTCGGCGCTGCATCGCGGCGGCGTTCGGCGTCTCGCCGCGGCAACCGCGCACCTGGGCCCAGCCGGTGATGCCCGGGCGCACCGCGTGGCGCTCGGCGTAGCGGGCGACGGTGACGGTGAATTCCGCGTCATGCGCCATCGCGTGGGGCCGCGGCCCGACCAGGGACATCGATCCGAGGAGCACGTTCACGAGCTGGGGCAGCTCGTCGAGGCTGGTGCGGCGCAGGACGCGGCCGATGCGGGTCACCCGCGGGTCGTCGCGCCGGGCCTGGCGGATCACGCTGCCGTTCTCGCAGCAGGTCATGGTGCGGAACTTCCACACCCGGAACGGCCGGTTGCCGAGGCCGATGCGGCTCTGGCGAAACAGCACCGGGCCGGGTGAATCGCACTTGATCAGCACCGCAATGACGAGGAAGAACGGCAGCAGCAGGATCAACCCGAGGACGGCGCCCACCACGTCGAGGACGCGCTTGGCGACCAGGCCCGCCCCGGGCCGGCGTGCGATCGCCGGACGGGCTCGGGCGACGACCGGCGCGGTGCCGGCCTCGACCGCCGGCGTGAGCGCCAGGGTCCCGGAGCTCAGCGCTCCCGGGGTCAGAAGCCCCGGGGCGAGCAGGAGCGAGAGGCCGCCGGCCGGCACCGCCCCCCCGATCCCGCTCCCGGCAATCCCGTTACTGCCAAGTTCATCACCACCGCCCACGCGGGATTGCGGTCGTGCTCCACGAGCCATGCGCCGTCTCCACCGTTAACGAGCGATTAACGATAGGCAGAGGCGCGATGGTCAGGTCAATTTCACCACAATATCACACAGATATACGTTGCTTTATCTTATGGTACCTCGTTCGGATGCAGGTATCTCACCAGAAGAAGCGAACGTGAACGTGGGTCGAAGAGGCAAGGCGCGGGGGGCGATGCGGCACCTACCGCTTATTGGGAGGCTGCGCCGTTGCGCCGGACGGACGAGGGTTCCGGCATTATCCAGTACGAGCCCGGCATGGCGCGTGCCGGGCTGAGAGCCTGCCTGGACGAGAAGGCCTGATCCGCATGCGAGCAGCACACCGTCTTCCCGCCTCCCTCCGGCGCGGGCTCCTCCTCGGCGCGATGTGCCTGCCGGCCGGGCTCGCGGGCGCGGCGAGCGGGCCGCGTCCCGCGATCTCCCCCGCTCCGCCCCCGCCGCCGGCCGCCACGAGCAGCCTTCCGAGCAGCCCTGCCGGCTACGCCCTCGGGCCGCTCGACCGCATCCGGCTGCGAGTGTTCGAGTGGCGGGCGAGCCGCGACGAGATCTTCGCCTGGACGGCGCTCAACGACGAGTTCACCATCGGGGCCGACGGCACGCTGTCCCTGCCGATCATCGGCGACATCCCGGTGGCCGGCCTGCCGACCCGCGAGGTCGGCCGGCTGGTGGCCAGGCGCCTGCGCGACCGGATGGACCTGGCGGACCCGCCCGATACCGCGGTCGAGATCGCCGTCTACCGGCCGTTCTACATCAGCGGTGCCGTCGACAAGCCCGGGGAATACGCCTTCCGGCCGGGGCTCACCGTCGGCAAGGCGGTGGCGCTGGCCGGCGGACCGCCGCGGGTCACCGATGGCGGGCTGCTGCGCCTGGAGCGCGACGCGATCACCGCGCGCGGCGACCTCGCCGGCCTGCAGAAGGACCGCGACCAGCTCACCCTGCGGCTGGCGCGCTTCGCCGCCGAGCGCGACGACAAGCCGAAATTCGAGCTGCCGAAGGAGCTGACGGGGCGCCCGGATCCCGGCTTGCTGGCGCTCATCGACCGCGAGACCTCGATCTTCGAGGCGCGGCGCAAGGCGCTGGCGACCCAGGTCGACGCCATCGAGGATCTCAAGCGCTTCCTGCGCCAGCAGATCGACGCGCTCAACGGCCAGCTCGCCACCATCGACACCCAGATCAAGCTGATCGCCACCGAGATCCGCAGCAACGAGCAGCTCGCCGAGCGCGGCCTCGCCACGCAGCAGCGCACCATCGCGGCAGGCCGCTCGATGGCGCAGATGGAGAGCGAGAAGCTGCGCACCACCACCGACCTCCTGCGGGCCCGCGAATCGATCTCGCGCGCCGACCTCTCGATCCTCGACCTGCGCAGCCGGCGCGCCACCGAGGTCACGGCTGAGATGCGCGACACCCAGCGGATGCTGGAGCAGCTGAAGCCCCGGATCGAGGTGGCCGAGCGGCTGATCATCGAGGCCGAGGTCTCCGCTCCGCGCTTCCTCACCGACCGCGCCCAGGCCCGCCGCGCCAAGCCGACCTACCGCGTCAGCCGCCAGACCGGCACGGCAGTGCAGGAGATCGGCGCCGACGAGACCACGACGCTGATGCCGGGCGATTCCGTGAGCGTCGAACTGCCCAACATCGACCTGCCGGCCGTGTCCTGGCCGGCGCCGCGGACGGGGGCGATGACGTCGTTGAATTAGCGGTTCAACGCGTGAAGAGTGACGAAACTCTTCATACCGCCCCGGTCGTCATAAAGCTTCGCGTCATTCCGGGGCCGCGCAAGCGGACCCCGGAATCCGGACACCCAGGTGGCGAAGGTCGCGTGCTCCCGGCGGCGGATGCGTGACCGCGTCACCGCCGCCCGCGCCACCACGCGACGACGCGCGCCCACTTCGCCGCCAACCACCGGGCCGACCGCTCCAGCGCCGGCTTCATGCCCGGCAGGTCCTCGCTGAGGAGGGCGAGCCCCAGCGGCAGCATCCACAGGCCGAAGATCGGCAGGATCGCGAGGAAGCCGCCCAGGATCAGCAGCAGGGCAGCCGGGATCCTGACCCAGCGCCGGGACGGCGCGCGCAGCCAAGCGATAGAATCGCCGACCCGCTTGGGCAGGAGGTCGAGCAGCCGGGCGATCCGGTCGTCCCAGGCCTGGGCCAGCGGATTCGGGGAGCCTTGCGAGGATGTCGGCATCGCCGTGGGGACGCGCGGGCGCGCCGAGGTGTCGTCGGGGATCATGGTGCGAAACAAAGCGGCAAGGTGGCCGGACGGTTCCCAATCCTGCGGGTCACCGGGCCTGCGAGGCCGCGCCGCATTGCCGAGACACGGCCTGCGACCTAACTCCAGGTCCCATGGAGAAGACCGGCGAAGCAGGGTGCGGCGCCACCCCGGCGGCGGGCGCCTTGCAGGTCCGCGTCGTCCAGCGCATCTCCGAGATCGCGGCGGCCGATTGGGATCGCTGCGCCCTCTCGGCCGAATCGCTCGCGGGGGCGGCCGAGAGCCACAACCCCTTCGTCAGCCACGCCTTCCTGTCGGCGCTGGAGGATTCCGCCTGCGTCGGCGGCCGCACCGGCTGGCTGCCGCTGCACGTCGCCGCCGAGCGCGATCGCCAGGTCATGGGTTACGCGCCCTGCTACCTGAAATCCCACTCCCAGGGCGAGTACGTGTTCGATCACGGCTGGGCTGACGCGTTCGAGCGCGCCGGCGGCCGCTACTACCCGAAGCTCCAGGTCAGCGTACCGTTCACGCCCGTGACGGGGCCGCGCTTCCTGATCGCCCCGGGCGAGGACCCGGAGGAGGCCACCGCCGCTCTCGTCGCCGGCCTGCGGGCGTTGCGCCGGCAGGTCGAGGCCTCGTCGATCCACGCCACGTTCCTGCCCGAGGTCGAGGCCGAGCGGGCGGGCGAGCTCGGCTTCCTGCGCCGGGTCGACCAGCAGTTCCACTGGGACAATGCCGGCTATTCCAGCTTCGACGATTTCCTCGGGGCGCTCGCCTCGCGCAAGCGCAAGGCGATCAAGCGCGAGCGGCGCGACGCGCTCGCGGCCGGGCTCACGGTCGAGTGGGTCACCGGCTCCGACCTGACGGAGGCGCATTGGGATGCCTTCTACCGGTTCTATCGGGATACCGGCTCGCGCAAATGGGGCCGGCCCTATCTCAACCGGCGCTTCTTCTCGCTCATCGGCGAGCGCATGCCGGAACGCATCCTGCTGGTGATGGCCCGGCGCGAGGGGCAATACGTGGCCGGTGCCATCAACCTGATCGGCGACCGCGCCCTCTACGGCCGCAACTGGGGCTGCATCGAGGACCATCCGTTCCTGCATTTCGAGGTCTGCTATTACCAGGCGATCGACTTCGCGATCAGCCGCGGCCTCGCCCGGGTCGAGGCCGGCGCACAGGGCGAGCACAAGCTCGCCCGGGGCTACCGCCCGGTCATCACGCACTCGGCCCACGACATCGCCGATCCCGGCCTGCGCGCGGCGATCGCCGACTACCTCGCCCGCGAGGCGCGCCACGTCGAAGCGGCGGCGGAAGCCCTCGACTCGGCGACGCCGTTCCGGAAGGGCGAGGACTAACAGCACCGTAGCGCACCGTCTTCCAGGCAGCTACGCTCGCCGAACGGGGCCCGCAAAGAGGCTCCGGTTCGGGAGCGACAACGTCATGCGGACGAACGAGGGAGGGCGCGGATTCGCGTCCCGCCGATTCCTGCTGGGCTGCATCGGGGCGGTCGTCACCGCGCTCGCCACGCCGGCCCTGGCGGATCAGGCCCTGAGGCCACGCGGCGGCGAGGCTCTGGCGCCGGCCCGGCCGGAGGAGGTCGGGCTGTCCTCCGAGCGGCTCGGCCGGATCAGCCACGTGATGCAGGAGGAGGTGGCGGCCGGCCGCCTGCCCGGCGCCGTGGTGATGATCGCCCGGCGCGGCCGCCTCGCCTATGCCGAGAGCTTCGGGTTCCGCGACAAGGCCGCCGGGGCGCCGCTGGCCAAGGACGCGATCTTCCGCATCTACTCGATGACGAAGCCGCTCGCCTCGGTCGCCGCGATGACGCTGGTCGAGGACGGCCGGCTCCAGCTCACCGACACGGTCTCGAAATACCTGCCCGAGTTCAAGGACCTGAAGGTGGCGGCAAGCCGCCCCAACGCGCTGGGCGAAGCCTCGCCCGACCTCGTGCCGGCGGAACGCGCGCCGACCGTGCAGGACCTCCTGCGCCATACTGCCGGCCTCGCCTACGGCGAGATCACCACCAACCCGGTGGTGAAGGCAGCCTACGCCAAAGCCGGCCTGTTCAAGCCCGACTTCGACTACAACACCACCGACCTCACCCCGGAGGAATTCACGACGCGGATCGCGGCGGCGCCGCTGGCCTACCAGCCGGGCACGGTCTGGCAGTACAGCTTGGCCGTCGACGTGCTCGGCCGCGTCGTCGAGAAGGCCTCGGGCCAGCGCCTCGGCGACTACCTCGCGGAGCGGGTGCTGCGGCCGCTGAAGATGAGCGAGACCGGCTTCTCGGTGCCCGCCGAGAAGACCGGCCGGATCGCCCAGGCCCTGCCGAACGATCCCGCCACCGGGGCGCCGAACCGGCTCATCGACGGCGCGGTGCCGAAGAACGATTCCGGCGGCGCCGGCGGCTACGGCACGGCCGCGGATTACCTTCGCTTCGCCCAGGCGCTCCTCGACGGCGGCAGCCTCGACGGTGCCCGGGTGCTCAGCCGCACCAGCGTCGAACTCATGACCGCCGACCATCTCGGCGACCGGATCAGGCCGGTGGTCAGCCCCGGCGAGCTGCTGATGGGCGTGCCCGGCTACACGTTCGGCCTCGGCTTCATGGTGCGGAAGGACGCCGGCATCGCCGGCGTGCCGGGCTCCAAGGGCGAGTTCCTATGGGCGGGCTATGCCGGCACGTTCTTCTGGGTCGATCCCAAGGAGGACCTGGCGGTGGTGATGATGACCCAGGCACCGGGACCGAGCCGGGCCTATTATCGGCGCGAGATCAAGCAGCTCGTCTACGGCGCCATCGCCGATTGAGGCATCGGGGGCGCGGGCAGTCATGCATCCGCGCCCCTGGACTCAGATGTACCGGCACCGGAGGATGCGCGCCGTCCGGCCCGCGCATCACGGGCCGAAGTCCGGAGCGTTCAAGCCGCATGTCCCCGATCGACCGCATCTCCGCCGACCTCGAGGCGCTCACCGCCATCCGACGCGATTTCCACGCCCATCCCGAGCTCGGCTTCGAGGAGGTGCGCACCTCCGGCATCGTGGCGGACAAGCTCGCCTCCTGGGGGATCGAGGTGCATCGCGAGGTCGGCCGCACCGGCGTCGTCGGCATCCTCAAGGGCCGCGGCACCAGCACCCGGCGCATCGGGCTGCGCGCCGACATGGACGCCCTGCCGATCGAGGAGGCGACCAACCTCCCCTACCGCTCGACCGTGCCGGGCAAGATGCACGCCTGCGGCCATGACGGCCACACCACGATGCTGCTCGGGGCCGCCAAGTACCTGGCCGAGACCCGCGACTTCGACGGGACCGCGGTGTTCATCTTCCAGCCCGCGGAGGAGGGCCTGGGGGGAGCCCGCGCCATGCTGGCCGACGGGCTGTTCGCGCGCTTCCCCTGCGACGAGGTCTACGGCCTGCACAACAACCCGAGCGGGCGGACCGGCGAGCTCTCGGTGCGGCCCGGCCCCGCCATGGCGGCGGCCGACTTCTTCGACATCCGGATCATCGGCCGCGGCGCCCACGGGGCGCAGCCGAACCGCGGCATCGACCCTGTGGTCGTCCAGGCCGCCCTGGTCCAGGCGCTGCAGACCATCGTCAGCCGCAATGCCGACCCGCTGCAATCGGCGGTGCTCTCGATCACCCAGGTCCATGCCGGCGCGGCCTACAACGTCATCCCGGAGGAGGCCCACCTCGCCGGCACGATCCGCACCTTCGACGACGACATCCGCGCCCTGGTCGCCAGGCGCATGCGCGAGATCGCGGCCGGCGTGGCGGCGACCTTCGGGGCCGAGATCACGGTCGAGATCCGCGACATCTTCTCGGTTCTGCGCAACAGCGAGGAGCAGACCCGCGCCGCCGCCGAGATCGCCACCGAATTGTTCGGCGCGGCCAAGGTCGACACCACGCCCGAGCCCAAGATGGGCAGCGAGGACTTCGCCGACATGCTGCACGCGGTGCCGGGCGCCTATGCCTGGCTCGGGGGCAAGGCCGGCGCGAACCTGCACAACGCCGCCTTCGATTTCGACGACGCGATCATCCCGCTCGGGGCGGCGTACCTCGCACGGCTGGTCGAGCGGCGTTCGGCGGCGGCGGCTGGCTGAGGCCGGTTCCGGGCGGAAGGGCGTTCGGGTAAGGTCCGGGCGACACCATCTCTCAGCGTCATCCCGGGTTCCGCTGCGCGGCCCCGGGCTGACGGGAGGGTGGCACGATCGGCGAGCGAGCCGATCAGACTCGACCAGGACAGGACGATGACCGGAACCGCCTACGACCCCCAGAACATCTTCGGCAAGATCCTCCGGGGCGAGGTGCCCTGCCACAAAGTCTACGAGAACGAGCACGTCATCGCGTTCATGGACGTGATGCCCCAGGCCGACGGCCACACGCTGGTGGTACCCAAGGCCGCGAGCCGCAACCTCCTCGACGCAGATCCGGCCGCGCTCGGCCACCTCTACGCCGCGGTGCAGATCGTGGCGCGCGCCGCCAAGGCGGCCTTCGCGGCCGATGGCGTGGCGGTCTACCAGTACAACGAGGCGGCGGCTGGCCAGACCGTGTTCCACCTCCACGTCCACGTCCTGCCCCGGCACGAGGGCGTGTCACCGCGCCGCCACGTCGACGGCATGGCGGATCCGGCGGTGCTGGCGCAGCATGCGGAGCGGATCCGGGCGGCGCTCGCGCATTGATCCGTCGACCGGTCGCAAGCCGCCACACAGGCGGGATCGCATCCATCGCGTACTGCCACCCGCGCCGTGCTCGCGGCTTCCGGCCAGGGAGCGGTCGTGCCGGACTTGAACCAGGGCGGGCAGGGGCCCCGCCGCATCAGGCACCCTGCGCAAGCAACTCATCGCTGTCCGATTCACGGTCGCTCGCGTGGGAGATCAGCCGTGCCTCGCAGTCCAGCCTGATCAGGCGCATCGCTGAGCCCAGGATGTGCGCCGGCTGACAGGATAGGTGCCGACGCTGGCACACTTGGCGTGCACATTTGGGAGAGGGGACCTGCGCTTCCTGTCTTCCCGGACAACTCCGCCCACAGGGAGAAGGGGGAGCCTGCCGTGTCCTCGAGCGGCTCGGATCACCCGCTCCCTACTTCCGCAGATCCGCATCCGTCACGACGAGCCGCGGTCGGCGGTTCGGGCCGATCGCCGTCAGCGCCCGATCCACCGCCGAGAGGCGGCCGCGCCGGGCGCTGACGGCGAGGAGGAGCGCCGGGATGCGCTCGTCGGCGATCAGGCGCTCCGTCACCACGTCACCGCCGACGAGGCCGAGATCGACGACGACGACGTCGGCATCGCTGCGCAGGAGCGCGTCCGCGAAGTGACCGGCGAGGTCCCGCGGCAGGTCCGACGGGCGGGGCAGCACCCGCAGGCCGGACGGCAGGGGCACGAGGGCGTCGGCGAGGGGCGCGCGGGCGCGCAAGGTTCCGGCGAGGTCCCGGGGCGCGGCGGCGCCGAGGTCGCGGGTGAGCAGCCCCTTCGGGTCGGCATCGACCAGAATCACCCGCTCGCGGTCCGCGGCCGCCGAGAGGGCGAGCGAGCGGGCGAGCACCGACTTGCCGGCCCGGTCGTCACCCGCGGTGACGAGGACGACGAGGGGGTTGCCACCCGACTTGCCGCCCGACTTGCCGTCCAGCTTGGCGCCCGGCTCGGCGGCGAGGCGGTGGCGCAGGCGCGCGAGCGCCACCTCGTAGGCCCCGTCGCCCCGGGTGGTGCCGAAATCGGCCCGCAGGGCCGCGGCGCTCGCGGCCTTGCGGGGCGCCCGCGGCAGGGCGTCGAGGCCGGTGCGGCCGAGATGGCCTTCGAGGCGACGGCGCGAACGGACGCGGCCGGCGAGCAGTTCGAGCCCGAGGCTGCCGACGAGGCCGAGGCCGAGGCCGGCGACCAGGGCGGCGCCGAACACGACCGGGGTCGGCGGGCCGATGCGCTTCTCCGGCGGCGAGGCCGGCGAGATGATGCGCGAGGCCGAGGTGTCGAGGCGCTGCTGCTCCTGCAGCTCCCGGGCCCGGACCAGGAAGGCCTCGTAGACCGCCCGGCTCGCCTCGACCTGACGTTCCAGCTCGCGCAGCTGCACGAAGTCGTCGCCGACCTTCAGCGCCTCGGCCTTGCGCCGATCCAGGGTCGTGGTGAGGACCCGGGCGCTCGCCTGGGCGGCCTCGAAGTCGTTGCGGCTCGCCGCGGCGATGCGGCGGATCTCGGCCTCGATCGCCGCGCGCAGGGCCTTCTCCTGCACCACCGCCGCCATGTAGCTCGGATGGCGCCTCCCCAAGGTCTCCTCGGCATCGGCGCGCAGGCGCTCGACGCCCGCGAGCTGCCCGCGCAGGGCCGTGATGGTCGGGTTCTGGACGATCTCGTTGGCGGAATCGAAGCGCCCGCCCGAGAGCACGCTCTCGATCTGGCGCAGGCGGGCGCCGGCCTCCAGCGCCTTCGCCCGGGCGGCACCGAGCTGGTCGCTGAGCTGGGTCAGCTGCTGCTCGCTCACCAGCTGCGAGCGGGTGCCGACGATGTTGCGCTTCGCCCGGAAGGCTTGCGCCTTGTCCTCCGCCTGGCGCAGGGCCTCGCGCAGCTCGGCCAAGCGCCCCTCGATCGCCTCGCCGGCCCGGCGGGTCGTGTCGGAGCGCGTCGCCGCATCGCGGGCGAGGTAGGTCTCGGCGATGCCGCGGGCGAGACGGGCGGCCTTCTCACGGTCCTCGGAGGTGACGCCGAGCTCGAGCACGAAGCTGCGCTCCAGGCGCCGCGCCCCCACGCGGTCGCGCAGGATCCTGAGCGCCGTCAGCCTGGGATCGGCCGGCGGCTCGGTGCGGCCGGTGAGCCGCGCGACCAGGCCCTTGATCGCGCCGAGCAGGGTCTCGCGGCCCTGGAACTCGGGGTCCTGCGTGAGGTCGAACCGGTCGACGGCCCGGCCGAGCACGTCGTCGGATGTCAGGACCCGGAGCTGGCTGTCGACGAGGAGGAGGCTCGCGTCGCTCGCCTGATCCGGCGGGGTCAGCCCGTCCTTGACCACCTGCAGCCCGCGCGGATCGATCAGGATCTGCGTCGAGGCGGCGTATTGCGGCGGGTTCAGCTGCGTCCAGGCCGCCGCGGCGGCGAGGCACAGCACGACGGGCAGCAGCACCGTGAGCCAGCGCAGGCGCACGGTGCGCAGGATCTCCCGCGGGTCGAGGAACCAGGGCTCGCGCCCCTCCTCCCTCCGCGGGACCGCACCGATGAGCAGCCCGTTTCGGACATTCTCGACCATGGTCATGATGCGCCCAAGGCTCCCCAAAGGCTCTCGCTGCGGGTCGGACCTGTTCCGTTCCGGGACGATCGGACGGGAAAACAGTCCTCGTGACCGCTCCGCTTCAAGCGGCGGGCCAGGGCCGCCTCGTCTCGCGCAGGGACGGGACGGGGCCGGCGGCGACCCTCGGCGCCTCGGCCTCGCGCCGCGCCGCCCGCGCGCAGGCCAGCACCGCCACGTAGGCCAGCACGTTGACGTTCCAGTCCTGGAACAGCCCGGGCGTCGTCATCCCGTTGAGGGCCAGCATCAGGATCAGGCAAGCGACGAGGCGGCGGGTGCCGCGATCGGCACGCGCGGCGAAGCGGACCGGCTCGATCAGGGTCAGGATCGCGAAGCACAGGCCGATGATCCCGGTGCCGGCCCAGGCGCTCAGGAACATGTTGTGCGAGCTGGTGATGAACACCGCGTCGCGGCCGAGCTCGTCGGCGAGCCCGGTGGTCGGGATCAGGAGCTGCACGAAGCGGTCGGCGGCCGAGAAGCCCGAGCCGAGCAGGCGGTCCTGCGTCGCCGCGATGAAGGTCGGCCAGAACTGGCCGCGGCCGGTGGCGTTGGCGAGCTCCACCCGGGGTTTCTGGAGGATGACCGAGAGGGCGTCGAGGAGGCCCGGGAAGTTCGACAGGCCGACCATCAGGAACAGGAACAGCACGAGCGAGACCAGCGCCAGGACGATGCCGGAGAAGCGCAGACCCGGGCGGCGCGAGGCGATCAGCAGCCCCGGCCCGACGGCGATCAGCGCCCCCGTCGAGGCGGCCGATCCCGCGACGACGAATCCCGCTGCCGCCAGCACCAGGTAGCGGCCCCGCCGCTTGTTCGGCGGACCGAACACGACCGCGAAGCCGAGGAGCGCGCAGACGAGCGGCATCATGTTGTTCTTGGCCGAGGAGAACACGATGCCGGAGGCGAGGTTCTGAAGGATCTCCGGCGTCACCGCGACGAGCCAGGCGAGCGTCACGATGGCGAGGATATCGGCCAGCCGCCGCCGGATGTCGGGCCGGTCGAAGATCAGGATCGAGGTCAGGGTGAACACCGCGAGTTCCGCGGTGCGGTAGAGCGTGTAGGTCGGCACGATCGACCAGGCGGCGCTCACCCCGTTCACGCCGATCATCATCGTGAACGGCAGGTAGGGCATCGCGAAGGGCAGCAGGAGGATGCGGCGGTCGGCGGCGACCTTCACGATCAGGTAGACGGCCGTGAGGCCGGTGAGCACGATGGTGACGACGTTCGAGGCCGTCAGCCCCTGCTCCAGCACGGCGTTGCCGTCCTCGCGCGGCACCGTGAAGACGAGAGGCATGAAGGCGAACACCACCAGCAGGGCGAGCGGCCAGAACAGCGGCGCGCCGCCGGAGGGCGGATGCGTCTCGAGACGGCGGCGCAGGACCGGATAGGCGACCGTGAACCAGGTCGCGACGCCGATGGCGATCAGGGCGTTCAGCATCGCGGGCTCTCCGCGCTTGAGGCCGGGGCTTTTCGAACGGGGGATCTCGGGGCGGGGGATTTCGGAGCCCCGGCGCGGCCGAGGGCCGCCAGGAGGGCGAGGAGCGAGGCGCCGTGCGCCAGCGCCACCACGGCCGCCGCGCCCGTGGCACCGTAGCGGGTGATGAGCGGCTGGATCAGCGCCAGCGACACCGCGAAGCTGACCGCGAAGGCACGGAAGATCACATCGGTGCGCCGCCGCGCCCGGAAGATCTGCGCCGCCATGTCCCGCAGGAAGATGAACACCACGCCGAGCGCCAGCCAGCGCAAGGACGGCGCGTAGGGCGCGTAAGGAGCCCCGAAGACGAGGCGCAGCCAGAGCTCCGCCGGCAAAGCCACGAGGGCGAGGAGGAGCCCGACCGGGACGCCGAGGCGGCGGGTGACGCCGATGAGATAGGCCCGGAGGGCTGCCTCGCCTCCGGTGTCGTAGGCCCGGCCGGCGCCGGTCGGCACCACGTTCTCGGTCGCGGCGAGCGTCAGGAGCACGAGGCCGACGAGGTATTGCGCCGCCCGCAAGCCACCCAGGGCCTCGTCGCCGAGGACACCCCCGGCCAGGATCCAGACCAGCTGCTCCTGCCCGAAGGTGACGAAGACGACCGGAAGGAGCCAGCGCGCCATCTGCCAGTGGCGCCGGGTGGCGACCGCGAGGTGCCGGCGCCCCGGCGCCGCCCGGCCGAGAAGCGCCGGCAGCGTGGTCAGGAACGCCGTCAGCGCCAGCACCTCGACGAGCCGCGCCGCATCGAGCGGGGTCCCGGCCGCCCACAGGCCCGCGACGGCGAGCGGGAACATCGCCGCCCGGGCGAGGTCCATGGCGAGGGCCCGCCCTCCCCGGCCATAGGCGAAGAGCAGCCGCCTGGCGGTGAGCTGGAGGTTCTGCGCCAGGGTGAGCGCACCGGCGGCGGCGACGAGATCGAGCGGGACCGCCTCGCCGCGGGCGGAGAAGTACAGGGCGAGCGCCCCGGCGACGCCGAGAGCCAGCCCCGCCGCCAGCACCAGGGCGCCGGCGCCGACCGCCGCCGCGTAACGGGCCGGATCGCGGACGGTGCCGGCGAGCGTCATCAGCGGCGCGGTGACGAGCGCGTTGTGCAGCCCCTGCGCGAAGCCTGCCACGATGAGCACTAGGGCGAAGCGCCCGAACCCCTCCATGTCGATCAGGCGCGCCGCCGCGATGCCGGCGAGGAAGCCGAAGCCGCTCACCGCCCCCTGGTCGAGCAGGGAGAGCAGGGCCGGTCCGCCGAGGCGCGCGGGCAGACGCGCGGGAAGTGCGGCGAAGATCCTCACCGGGCGAGCACCGCCCCGGCCGCCGCGGTGACGAGGCGGTGGCGGCCGTAGAGCCAGAGTGGTCCGCTCGACGCGACGTTGCGGGTGAGCCCGCGCTTGAAGTCGTAGACGCCGCGGTTGCTGGCCGGATCGATGCCGCCGAAATCGAATACCCGGCAGCCCTTCTCCATCCCGCGGCAGATGAAGTTCCACACGGCGAGATGGGCTGCCGAGCTGGCCTTGGCCCGCTCGGTCGAGGCGGTGAAGAAGTCGGTGAAGCGATCGCGGCTCAGGTGTGCGATGCGCACCAGGCAGAGCTCCTCTCCCTCCCGCACCTCGAGCATGACGTGACGCGGATCGTTCGCCGCGATGTCGCGGTAGGCGGCGGCGTCGAAATCGTTCGAGAAGCCCTTGCGGGTCTTGAGCGCCGCGTACATCGCCGTGAAGGCGTCGAAGGCGGAAAGCCGCTCGGCCGGATCGTCGAGGAAACGAACGGTGAGCGCCGCGTTGCGCTCGGCCTTGCGCAGGCGCTGGCGCCAGCGCGGATCCGCCCCGGCCAGGACCGCCTCGAGTCCGATCGTGAGGTCCACCTCCAGGGTGTGCCGGCCCGCGGTCGCGACCGGCCGGAACCCTGCCGCCAGGAGACCGAGCACCGCCCCAGGACTCTCGGTCCGGTTGAAATCGACCACCAGCAGGTCGAGCGGCCCGAGGGCCAAGCGGGCGAGCAGCGCGCGGACCACCGCCTCGCCGTGGCGCTCGCCCTTGTCGGTGAGGAGCGGCCCGCCCTGGATATAGGCCTGCCGCGCCGGGCCCCGGCGACGCATCTGTACCTGTGCCAGGCCGAGGAGGTCACCCCCCTCGTCGACGACGCTCAGCCGCTCGACGCCAGCGCCGCGGCGCGCCTTGTAGGTGCCCCAGCCCGAAGCCGAGAAGATGGTGCCGCGCGGCTGCCCCCAGACCGACTCGTCCCAGGTTGGCACGTCCGTCACGGGCAAGACCCGTAATCCAGTCTCACCGTCCGTCTTGGTCATGGGAATCCCGTGCCAGGATGCGACATCGCCCGCCGCCGATGCGCCCGTGACGCAAGCGGCGCACCGCCAGGTCGCGCTCCCGCCTCGTCGGACCGGACTCGTGCCGGGTCGATCGGCGTCCACGTGGTTTCGGGTCTAAGTGTTTTTCTTGGCTTGTCCCCGCCCCGGGCCGGTCTCAACTACGGCGGACGGCTTTCTCATGACGACGGGCGGGATGCTGCACTCCTTCAAGACACTCGCGCGCGATCATCCGGTGGTCCGGTCCCTGGTGCTGCGCGGGCTCGCCCGGCTGCGCCGGCTCGCTCACGCGCCGCCGGGCCTCTACACCCTGTGCTACCACCACGTGCCGGAGCGCCACCGGGCCGGCTTCGCGGCGCAGATCGCCTATCTGCAGCGGCACGGCCGGTTCGTCGGCGCGGACGAGGCGGTGACGTTGCTGGAGTCAGGCGCGGCCACGGCGGAGCGGCACTTCCTCGTCACCTTCGATGACGGCTACGCCGACACGGTCGAGGTCGCGTTGCCGGCTTTGCGCGCGGCTGGGGTGCCGGCGATCCTGTTCCTCGTCAGCGACTGGCTCGACGCGCCGCCGGCGAGCCCACCCGGCCCTTATGCCGGCCGGGATCTGGTGGCCGAATGGCTCGCCGCCGGCATGGAGATCGGCTCGCACAGCGCGAGCCACGCCCGCATCGCGACCCTCGACGACGCCGGGGCCGAACGGGAGATCGCTGCCTCCCGCGCGGCGCTGGAGGCGGCGACGGGGCGGCCGGTCCGGCATTTCGCCTGTCCCTGGGGCGTCGCGGAGCACGATTACCGGCCGGGCCGCGACCCGGGCCTGGCGCTCGCCGCCGGCTACGCCACCTTCTTCACCACGCGCCGCGGCGTCGCGACCGGCGGCCGCGACCTTCCGACGATGCCCCGCCACGTCCTCGAACCGGAATGGCCCCTGCACGAGCTTGACGCCCTGATGGGAGCCCGGCGTGCCAGGGGAGCCTGATTTGCCCGCCGCCGAGCGTCCCGTCGTGGTGGTGACCGGCGCCCTCGCCCCCTACACCCAGGTCCTCTACCGCGCGCTCGCCGCCGCCCTGGGCCGACCGCTCACCGTGCTCGCCTGCGCGGGCAAGGAGCCCGCGCGCCAGTGGGAACTCGCGGCAGCGGACGGCTACGGCTTCTCGGTGCTGCCGGGCCTGCGCTGGCACCGGGACGCGGTGCGCAACCTGTACGTCAATCCGAGCATCGTCCCCCGCCTCGCCTCCCTGCGGCCGGCCGCTGTGATCCTCAACGACTTCTCGCCCACCATGGCGATGGCGGCGCTCGCGGCCAGAGTCCTGCGCATCCCCTACGCCATCCGCACCGACGGCGTGCCGGAGACCGATCCCGGCGCGCGCTCGCCGGCGCACCGGGCCTTGCGCCGGGCAATCGTGCCGGGCGCCGCCTTCGGCCTCGCGCCGAGCGAGGGCAGCCGCACGCTGCTCGCCGCCTACGGGCTCGCGCCCGAGCGAGTGTTTCGCGCGCCGCTCTTTCCGGCCTGGACGCCCGCGCCGCGCCTGCCCGATCCCGAGGCGCGGCCCTACGACGTCCTGTTCTGCGGCATCCTCAACGAGGAGGTGAAGGGCGCGCGCTTCTTCACCGACGTGATGCGGGCCTGCGCCGCTGCCGGGCGCCCCTTGCGGGTGCGGGTGGCGGGCGACGGCCCGCTCCGGGCCGAGATGGCGGCGCGCTTGGCCGAGGCCGGGATCCCGGCCCGGTTCGACGGCTACCTCGCGCAAGCCCCGCTCGCCGAGGCCCACGCGTCGGCCCGGCTGATGCTCTTTCCGAGCCGCGGCGACGTGTGGGGCATCGTGGTCAACGAGGCGTTGCAGAGCGGGACCTCGGTCCTCGCCTCGCCCCATTCCGGTGCCGCCCGCGAATGGCTTGAGGCGCGCGGCTGCGGCACGGTGCGGCCGATGGAGGTCGAGGACTGGGCGCGCACGACCCTGGCGCTCCTCGACGACCCCGGCCGGCGGGCGCGCGAGCGGGAGGCGGCCGAGCGTTCGCTGCCAGACTTCTCGCTCAATCGCGCGGTCGAGGCGTACCGGGAGGGACTGGCCTCGATGAGGTGATGCGGCGTGGGGTTGCTGTTCCCGAGGACTCCTCACTGTCGGCCGGTTCGTGCGCGAGCCGGATCTTTCGCCCGAGCTCGGCGTTGGCACGCATCCAGCGTCCGCGGCGGGACTCAGCGGCGCGTCCGGCAGAGGGGCATGATCGACCGATGAGACTCTCCCTGATGGCCGCCCTCGCCTTCTCCATCCTGGCGCTTGCCGGTGCCGCCGAGGCGCAGGGCATTCCCGGCGGCATCGACCGCGGGGCCCGCGAGGGTAATCGGGTCGGCGGACCGATCGGCGGCATCGTCGGTGGAGCGGTCGGCGGGGCCGTGGGCGGCGTCAACGGCGTGCTCGGCATCGATCCGGGCCGGCGCGCCTACCGCACCGGCCTGCCGGGGCGGCGGCATCACCACCATCGCCGGCACCGCCATTACCGCTGAGGTCGCGGCTGCATGGACCGGTATTCACCGGCTGCCCGTCCTGGCGCACAGGCAGATCGATCCTGGAGACCGATCTTGCCGCTCGGGACTGTTTTGTAGACGTTGCTTCTCCACACTGGCTCACAGCCGTCCCGGCGCGCTGATCCTTCGGGTTCTACTGTGCGGATCGACGGCCGTCCCCGCTTGACCCCCGCCGCGTAGGGGTCCTAAGCACGTCGGCCAAAGATCGACGCCCGAGGACGCCATGACCGACCGCCAGCCCGGCTTCAACACCCTCGCGATCCATGCCGGCGCGGCGCCGGACGCCGCCACCGGCGCGCGGGCGACGCCGATCTACCAGACCACCTCGTTCGTGTTCGACGACGTGGATCACGCCGCTTCGCTGTTCGGGCTGCAGGCCTTCGGCAACATCTACAGCCGCATCACCAACCCGACCAACGCGGTGCTGGAGGAGCGCATCGCCGCCCTCGAGGGCGGCACCGCCGCCGTCGCGGTCGCCTCCGGCCACGCCGCCGAGTTCCTGGTGATGCACGCCCTGATGCAGCCGGGCGACGAGTTCATCGCGGCCAACAAGCTGTACGGCGGCTCGATCAACCAGTTCAATCATTCCTACAAGAACTTCGGCTGGAACGTCGTCTGGGCCGATACCGACGACCCGGCCTCGTTCGAGGCGGCGATCACGCCGCGCACCAAGGCGATCTTCATCGAGTCGATCGCCAATCCGGGCGGCGTCATCACCGACATCGCGGCGATCGCGGCGGTGGCGAAGCGCCACAACATCCCGCTCGTCGTCGACAACACCATGGCGACGCCGTACCTGATCCGCCCGTTCGAGCACGGCGCCGACATCGTGGTCCACTCGGCCACCAAGTTCCTCGGCGGCCATGGCAACTCGATCGGCGGCCTGATCGTCGACGGCGGCTCGTTCAACTGGGCCGGCGACGCGCGCTACCCGATGCTGTCGCAGCCGCGGCCGGAATATGCCGGCATGGTCCTGTCCGAGACCTTCGGCAATTTCGGCTTCGCCATCGCCGTGCGGGTGCTCGGCCTGCGCGACCTCGGGCCGGCGCTGTCGCCGTTCAACGCGTTCCTGATCATCAACGGCATCGAGACCCTGCCGCTGCGGATGCAGCGCCATTCCGACAACGCCAAGACGGTGGCCGAGCACCTGAGCCGCCACCCGGCGGTGGCCTGGGTGAGCTATCCGGGCCTCGAGACCGACCGCTACCACCAGTTGCATCGGAAGTACTGCCCGCACGGCGCCGGAGCGGTGTTCACCTTCGGCCTCAAGGGCGGCTACGAGGCCGGCGTGGCCCTGGTGTCGAACCTGAAGCTGTTCTCGCATCTGGCCAATATCGGCGATACCCGCTCGCTGGTGATCCACCCGGCCTCGACCACCCACCGCCAGCTCACCGACGAGCAGAAGACCCGGGCCGGCGCCGGCCCGGAGGTGGTGCGCCTCTCGATCGGCATCGAGGACCCGCGTGACCTGATCACCGACCTCGACCAGGCACTGGCCTGAGCCGCACGGCGCGCGTCCGGCCGCGACCATCGCGCGCGGCCGGTGCGCCCTTCCGTTGCAGGAGGGCGGCACGTGAAAAGGTCCCGCACGCATTGCAGCCAAGCCTGTTCCCGTGATCTACTGGGAGCGTCCAGTTTCGGCGCCGGGTGAGCCGATCCGCGCCGGTCGGGACGCATGCCGCCCAGGCGGGTCTGGAGGCTGGTGTGATGGTCGCCCCCGACGCCGAACGTGCCTTCCATGATGAGACCGCGCGCCAGCACACCATCCGCGAGGAGATCGCCCGGCTGCGCGCCCTGCTGCGCGACGCGGCCACCGCGACCGGCCAGCCCAGGGGCGGGGAGCCCCCCATCGCCCCCGAGTGGGAGGCGCGCCTCGCCACCGCCGAGGAGCTGAACGCGCGGCTGCGGGCGAGCGAGGCCTTCACCGCCCGACTCCTGGCGGCGAGCCGCGACAGCATCCAGGTGCTCGCCCTCGACGGGACGGTGCAATGGCTGAGCGAGAGCGGCCGCGCCGCCGCAGGCAGCCCCGACGAGGCGGTGATCGGCACCGCCTGGGCTTCGTCCTGGCCGGAACCCGGCGACCGCACCGCCGCGGAGGTGGCGCTCGCCGCCGCGAGGTCCGGGCGCACCGGCCGCTTCCGCGCGCCCTCCGGCAGCCGGGGCTCGGGTGGCCAAGGGTCGGGCAGCCAAGACCGGCGCTGGTGGGACGTGGTGGTCTCGGCCATCCAGGGACCCGACGGCCACCCCGAGCGCCTGCTGGCGGTCGCACGCGACGTGACCGAGGCGCACCGGGCCGAGGAGCAGCAGGCCCTGCTGATGGAGGAGATGGCCCATCGGGTGAAGAACACCCTGGCGCTGGTCCAGGCGGTCGCCGCCCAGACCCTGCGCAGCGCCCCGACCCTCGACGCGGCGATGGAGGCGTTCAACGGCCGTCTCATGGCGCTCTCCGACGCGCACGACGTGCTGATCCGCGGCGCCTGGGCGGCGGCGGATCTCGCGGCGGTGGTCGAGGGCGTGATGGCGCCGCATATCGACGCGGTGGCCGGCCGCGTCGTCGCCGCCGGGCCGAGCGTCAGCCTCGGACCCCGCTCGGTCCTGACCCTGTCCCTGATGCTGCACGAACTCGCCACCAACGCGGCGAAGTACGGCGCCCTGTCGAGCCCGGCGGGCCGCGTCGCCGTCACCTGGGACCTCGCGGGCGACGCGGAGGCGGTGCTGCGCCTGTGCTGGCGGGAGAGCGGCGGCCCGCCCGTCGTGCCGCCGACCCGCGGCGGGTTCGGCTCGCGGCTGATCGAGCGCAGCCTCGTGCACAGCTTCGGCGGCCGGGTCAGCCTGCGCTTTCCCCCCGAGGGTGCGGTGATGGAGCTCGAAGCGCCGCTCGCGGCGATGCAGGACGGGACGGCGTAGCCGTCACCAGGACGGGACGGCGTAGCCGTCACCAGGATGGGACGGCGTCCCGGTCCGCTCCCTCCACCGGCCACGCTTGACCCACGGGATGCAGGCCCATAGGCAGCACCCTTCGGCCGCAACCTTTCGCCCCCGCCCGCATTGCCCGCGATGACATCCGACCTGGACCGACACGATCAGGCTTCCCGTCAGGAAGATCCCCGTCAGGATGAGCTGGACGCTCCTTGCGACGCCGCACCGGTGGTGCTCCTCGTCGAGGATGACGGCCTCCTGCTGATGGAGGCCGCCGACACCCTGGCGGAGGCCGGCTTCACCGTGCTGGAGGCGCCCCACGCCGACCAGGCGCTCAAGGTGCTGGAGAGCCGGCCCGACGTCGAGGTGCTGATGACCGACGTCGACATGCCGCTCGGTTCGATGAACGGCTTCGCCCTCGCCCGCCTCGTCTCCCGGCGCTGGCCGCGCATCCCGGTGCTGGTGGTCTCCGGCATGGGCAGCCCCGGCCCGCACGACATGCCGCCGGGCGCGCGCTTCATCCCCAAGCCCTACGCGCCCTCGGCCTTGGTGCGCACCCTCCACGACACCGTGCGCCGCGCCGCCTGAGCCGCCCCTTCCACGGACGACCTCGATGACCGATCCGACCAAGCTGCACTCCGCCGAGCTCCATTTCGCGACTCGGGCGGTTCATGCCGGCACCGCCCCCGACCCGGCCACCGGCGCCCGGGCGCAGCCGATCTACTTCACCAACGGCTTCGTGTTCGAATCGAACGAGCAGGCCGCCGACATCTTCGCCATGCGGGCGACGGGCTTCTCGTATTCCCGCGGCTCGAACCCGACCGTGGCGGCCCTGGAGCGCCGGGTCGCCTCGCTCGAGGGCGCCAAGGCGGCGGTGGCGGTGGCCTCCGGCCAGTCGGCGATGCTGCTGGTGCTGATGACCCTGATGCGCTCGGGCGATGCCTACGTCGCCTCGGCGCGGCTGTTCGGCGGCTCGCTCGGGCTGATGCGCCGGCTGGAGGGGCGCTACGACCTCGTGCCGCAATTCACCCGCGGGCTGACGCCCGAGGACTTCGAATCCGCGATCACCGACAAGACCCGGGCGATCGTCTGCGAATCGATCGTCAATCCCTGCGGCACGGTGATCGACCTCGAGGGCGTCGCCGCGGTGGCGCGCAAGCATGGCCTGCCGCTCATCGTCGACAACACGCTGGCCTCTCCGGCCCTGATCCGCCCGATCGAGCACGGCGCCGACATCGTGGTCCACTCGACCTCGAAGTTCCTGTCGGGCTCCGGCACGGTGATCGGCGGCATCGTCTGCGACGGCGGTCGCTTCGACTGGAAGGCGTCGGGCCGCTATGACCTCGTCAACGAGCCCTGGCCGGACTATGACGGCCTCGTCGTCTCCGAGCGCTTCCCCGAGACCGCCTTCGCCACCGCCTGCCGGCTGTTCGGCCTGCGCGACCTCGGCCCCGGCCTGTCGCCGATGAATGCCTTCCTGACGCTCACCGGCACCGAGACCCTGCCGCTGCGCATGGAGCGCCACTGCGCGAACGCCAAGGCCGTCGCGGCCTTCCTGAAGGACCATCCGAAGGTGGCCTGGGTGAGCTATCCGTCGCTGCCGGGCCAGCCCGGCGAGGCGCTGGCCAACCGCTACTCGCCGCTGGGGGCCGGCTCCATCTTCACCGTCGGCTTCAAGGGCGGCGAGGCGGCGGCCCAGAAATTCATCACCGGGCTCAACCTGATCTCGCACCTCGTCAATATCGGTGAGATCAAGTCCCTGGCGATCCACCCGGCGACGACGACCCACCGCCAGCTCCCCGCTGCCGACAAGGAGGCCGCCCGGGTCGGGCCGGACACCGTGCGGCTGTCGATCGGTCTCGAAACGGTCGAGGACCTGATCGCCGACGTGGCCCAGTCCCTCGACGCCCTCGGCTGAGCCCCGCACCGTCCGGATCGTCCCCGGGCGGCGCTTGCCTCATCACTCGAACAAATGTAGAACATGCTCCGGCCATCGGCATGTGTGTAGCGGGCAAAAAGGCGCCCCTCCCCTTGCCGGTCCCGGCCTGTTCGGCCCAACTCGCGTGACCGAAGCGGTGGTCCGCGGCGTCGGCCGGGCATGCGCCCGAGTGAGATGGAACGAGAGGAGAGCGTGATGGCGGGCAGCGTGAACAAGGTGATCCTGGTGGGCAATCTCGGGCGTGACCCCGAGACCCGCCGGCTGGCCTCCGGCGATCCGGTGGTGAACCTGCGCCTCGCGACATCCGAGTCCTGGAAGGACAAGGCGACCGGCGAGCGCAAGGAGAAGACCGAGTGGCACTCGGTCGTGATCTACAACGAGAACCTGGCCCGCGTCGCCGAGCAGTACCTGCGCAAGGGCTCGAAGGTCTACGTCGAGGGCCAGCTGCAGACCCGCAAGTGGCAGGACCAGTCCGGCGTCGAGAAGTACACGACCGAGATCGTGCTGCAGCGCTTCCGCGGCGAGCTGACGATCCTCGACGGCCGCGGCGGCGGGGCCGAGGGCGGCATGGCCGAGATGGGCGGCGACGACATGGGCAGCGGCCAGATCAGCCGCGGCGGTGATTACGGCGGCGGCGGCGGCCGCAGCAGCTCCGGCGGACGCTCGTCCGGGGGCGGCGAGCGGCGCCCGGCCCCGTCATCGAGCGGCGGCAACCAGAAGCGCTACGATGATTTGGACGACGATATCCCGTTCTAGGGCTCTGACGTCCGACTCGGTGTATTGATGGCGGCCCGGATCGAAAGGTCCGGGCCGCCGCCGTTTTCAGCTTCCAAACAACCACCTGATCGAACAGCCTCAGCCGCGGTCGGATGGTCGTTGGAAGGCCTCGCACCAAGCGCCGCTTTCAGGCCGATCTTCTCGACGCCGAAGGGCCGGCCGAGGTCGCCCGCGCCACGATGGTGGCTCCGATCCCCCGTCCCTGATGGGCCTCCTCGACGCACAGGAGATAGACGTCCGTGCTGGGCTGCGTCGGCGCCAGCGTCGGCTTATGGCCGGAGAGATAGACCAGCGCGGTACGAAGACGGTATCGTACCACCGGTTGCCGAGCCGTCCGGTCAGCGAAGGGTCGGATACGACGCGGGCGTCGCTCACGAACCAGTCCTCGGGCCATCGCGCCTCGGGCGGCGCGCCATGCTGCCGATCGCGGATTCACATCCCGGCAACAGCCGCACGTCGCGGCAAGTCTGAGAGCGCCCGGCCCTGAAGCCGGGCGCCCTCTCCCTCGTCTCAGGCCGGCGCGCCCGCGGCCTTGGCCTCTCGCCGCCGCGCGTGCAGCACGTACTCGGTGTAGCCGTTGGGCTGCACCCGGCCCTTGAACACGAGATCGCAGGCGGCCTGGAAGGCCGGGCCGTCGAAGCCCGGCGCCATCGGACGGTAGAGCGGGTCGCCGGCATTCTGGCGGTCGACCACCTGGGCCATGCGCTTCATCGTCTCCATCACCTGCGCCTCAGAGACCACGCCGTGGTGCAGCCAGTTGGCGATGTGCTGGGACGAGATCCGCAGGGTGGCGCGGTCCTCCATGAGTGCCACGTCGTGGATGTCCGGCACCTTGGAGCAGCCGACGCCCTGATCGATCCAGCGCACGACGTAGCCGAGGATGCTCTGGACGTTGTTGTCGATCTCCTGCTGGACGTCGTCGGGGGCGAAGTTCGAGCGGGCGAGCGGGACCTGCAGGATCTCGTCGAGAGCCGAGCGCGGCCGGCGCGCCAGCTCCTGCTGGCGCGCCTTCACGTCGATCTCGTGGTAGTGCAGCGCGTGCAGGGTCGCGGCGGTCGGCGACGGCACCCAGGCGGTGCTGGCGCCGGCCTTCGGGTGGGCGCCCTTCTGCATCAGCATGTCGGCCATGGCGTCCGGCGCCGCCCACATCCCCTTGCCGATCTGCGCCCGGCCGAGCAGCCCGCAGGCGAGGCCGACATCGACGTTGTTCTCCTCGTAGCCCTTGATCCAGGGCGTGCCCTTCATGTCGTTCTTGCGGATGACCGGGCCGGCTTCCATCGAGGTGTGGATCTCGTCGCCGGTGCGGTCGAGGAAGCCGGTATTGATGAACACGACCCGCTCCTCCGCCGCCTTGATGCAGGCGGCGAGGTTCACCGTGGTGCGGCGCTCCTCGTCCATGATGCCCATCTTGAGGGTGTTGGGCGCCAAGCCCAGCATCGCCTCGACGCGCGTAAACAGCTCGACCGCGAAGGCGACCTCCTCCGGCCCGTGCATCTTGGGCTTGACGATGTAGACCGAGCCGCGGCGGCTGTTGCGGATGCCCGAATTGCTCTTCAGGTCGTGGATCGCGATCAGCGCCGTGACGGCGGCGTCGAGGATGCCCTCCGGCACCTCGGCGCCGGACTCGTCGAGCACCGCGTCGGTGAACATGTGGTGGCCGACATTGCGCACCAGCATCAGCGAGCGCCCGGGCACCGTCACCTCGCCCTCGCCGCTTGGCGCGGTGTAGGTCCGGTCGGGGTTGAGCTTGCGCTCGAAGCGGCGGCCATCCTTCTCGACCGGGGCCGAGAGGGTGCCGTTCATCAGGCCGAGCCAGTTGCGGTAGACCACGACCTTGTCGTCGGCGTCGACCGCGGCGACAGAGTCCTCAAGGTCCATGATGGTCGAGACCGCGGACTCGACCAGCACGTCGGCGACGCCGGCGGCGTCGAAGCGACCGATCCGGTGGGTGCGGTCGAGCACGATCTCGACGTGCAGGCCGTGATGGCGCAGGAGCAGCGCGCTCGGCGAGCGGGCCGGCCCGCGATAGCCGGCGAAGGCCTCCGGCCGGGCGAGCGGGATCGTGTCGCCGGTATTCATGTTGCCGACGAGCTGGCCCCCCTCGACCGCGTAGGTCACCACGTCGGCGTGGCGGCCGCCGGCGAGCGGCAGGGTGCGGTCGAGGAAGGCGCGGGCGCGGGCGACGACGCGGGCGCCGCGGGTGCGGTTGTAGCCGCCGCCCCGGGTGGCACCGCCCTCCTCCGACACCGCGTCGGTGCCGTAGAGCGCATCGTAGAGCGAGCCCCAGCGGGCGTTGGCAGCGTTCAGCGCGTAGCGGGCGTTCGAGGTCGGCACGACGAGCTGCGGGCCGGCGATCGTGGCGATCTCGTCGTCGACGTTGTCGGTCCGCACCTGGACCGGGCCCGGATCGGGCAGGAGGTAGCCGATCTCGGTGAGGAACGCCTTGTAGGCCGCCTCGTCCACCGGCTTGCCGACCCGGTCGCGGTGCCAGGCGTCGATCTTCGCCTGGATCGCGTCGCGGGTCTCGAGCAGCGCGCGGTTGCGGGGGCTCAAGTCGCGCACGATGGCCGACAGGCCGTTCCAGAACGCCTCCGGGGCGATCCCAGTCCCCGGCAGGGCTTCCTCGACCACGAAATCGTGCAGCACCCGGGCCACCGACACGCCACCGACCGTCTTGCGATCCATCAGTTTTCCTCCCGCGGGCATCCGCACGTGCCGCGTCTTCGCCCCCCTTAACAGGGGATGCGGGCGCCAGAAAGCCGGGGCGCGGGCGCAAGCTCCCGGGGCCGGCCGAGATTCGGGGATGAGACGACCTGTCGAAAACGTAATGTAAGCCGAGGGCGAAAATGCTCCGCTCGGGCGTTCCCTCCCCGTGACAAATGCCGGCCCCCCTCCCATCTCGTGGGCGCTGGGCCGGGCCCGCCCGCCGGCAACCGAAGGAGTACGGCTCCATGAACAGCGAAGAACGCGACGTCATCAACGGCATATTCCAGCGACTGGAGCAGGCCGCGCAGCAGCCCCGCGATGCCGACGCGGAGCGCTTCATCGCCGACAAGATCCGCGCCCAGCCCTACGCCCCCTATGCCTTGGCGCAGCTCGTCTACGTGCAGGAGGAGGCGATCAAGAGCCTCAACCAGCAGCTCGAGCAGGCGCGGGCGGAAGCGCAGCGGGGCGGCCAGGGAGCCGGCCAGGGCTCCGGCGGAGGCGGCTTCTTCTCCAGCATCTTCGGCGGCGGCTCGCGGCCTGAGCCGCAGCAGCCGCCGCAGCGCGCCGGCGCCTGGGGCAACCAGGGTGGCGGCTACGGCCAGCCGCAGCCCGGCTATGGCGGCCCGCAACAGGGTTACCCGCCGCAGCAGCCCGGTTATGGCGGTCCGCAGCAGGGTGGTCCCTGGGGTGGCCAGCAGGCGCCGCAGCAGCGCGGCGGCGGCTTCCTCGCCACGGCCCTGCCGATGGCCGCGGGCGCGGCGGGCGGCATGCTGCTCGGCAGCGCGCTCAGCAACGCCTTCGCGGGCGGCCACTCCTCCCTCGGCAGCATGGCGGGCCTCGGCGGCGCCGGCGCCGCCGGCGGGACCACGGTCGAGAACAACTATTTCGGCAATGCCGGCGGCAGCGAGGATTTCGGTGCCCCGCTCGGCGGCGACGATGCCGGCTTCCAGGACGCCTCGTACGACGGCGACATGGGCGACGGCGGCAGCGACGACTGGGTCTGACCAGTCGCATCGTTCAGCCTGAACGGGGCCCCGCCGCGGCAGCGCGGCGGGGCCTTCTCGTTGTCAGATCACCATCACGCGGGCGCCGACCGGAACGCGCTCGTAGAGGTCCATCACGTCCTCGTTCATCATGCGGATGCAGCCCGAGGAGACCGACTGGCCGATCGTGTGCGGCTCGTTGGTGCCGTGGATGCGGTAGAGCGACGAGCCGAGATAGAGGGCGCGGGCACCGAGCGGATTGGCGGGGCCGCCGGCCATGTGGCGCGGCAGGTCGGGGCGGCGGCGCAGCATCTCGGCGGGAGGGGTCCAGTCCGGCCATTCGCGCTTGGCGCTGACCGTCTTCATCCCCGACCAGGTGAAGCCCGGACGTCCGACGCCGATGCCGTAGCGCAGGGCCCGGCCCCCGGGCTGGACCAGATAGAGGAAGCGGGACGGCGTATCGATCACCACGGTGCCGGGCCGCTGCCCGCCGTCATAGGCGACCTCCTGGCGCTGGAAGCGCGGGTCCATCGCCCGGCCGATCCCCTCCTCCCGGGCCTCAGGCATCGGCGCCGGGCGGCCGCGGGGCGCCTCGAACGGGTCGGGCGCGTAGGCTTGGGTGGCTTGAGGCTGGTACACTTGAGGCTGGTACACCTGGGCCGGTACCGGGTCGCCGGAATGCAGGGCGGCCCCGGGCGCGACCGGCGCGTAGCCGACTTGCGCGCCCGACGTGCCGGCGGCCGCGTAGCCCGTGGTGCGGGCATAGGCCGGCCGCGGCCCGTAGGCGTCGGCGGCGTAGCCGGCCTGCCGGTAGCCCCGGCCCGTCAGGATCGTGCCGTCCGGGGCGACCGGCATCGGACGCAGCGGGCGGGCCACGGCGGCCGGGTCCTGCCCCGTCATCAGGAACTCGATGAAGCCGCCGCCATAGGTTCCCGGCGCTCCTTGGGCCAGGGCCGGCAGGGCTCCGAGACCTGCTCCGAGACCGGCTGCGATCGCCCCGGCCAGCACCATCCCGCGCACCACCATCGCACCCGTCCCCGAACCCCGCCGACCGCCGGCGATGGCGGCAGGAGAGCAGGACGGCCGGGACCGGACGGTGAAGGAACGTGGTGAGCGTTTCGCTAAATCCTTGCGGCGAATCATTAATTCGGCCGCATCGTGAATCCTTCGTCACCGCGACCGCGCGATCCGGCAGGCATTCAGCAATTCGCAAGCAATCCTGGGGATAGTGTCCCGCGTGGGCCGTGCGACGCGGCCGCGGTTGCAGGCTCTCTCGAACCCATGAAGAACAAGCGCTTCCGCATCGAGGACAGTCTCGGCGTTTCCTACGCTCCGGTCGAGGCGGCGCCTCCGCCGCCCTCGGCCAACGACGACCGGATCTCCGAGATCCTGGCGACGGTCAACGAGCTCAAGCGCCTGACCGAGACCACCACCGGCGACGTGATCGACGCCTGCCGGCGGGAGATGGCCGAGATCTACGGCATGCGCACCGAACTCGACGTGATGAAGGCCGCGATCGGCCGGACCAAGCACGAGATCGCGGTGCTGCACCGGCAGGATTTCGACGGCAAGGGCGTGCGCCGGGCCGCCGGCGAGCTGGACGCCGTCGTCGACGCCACCGAGCGGGCGACCACCACCATCCTGGCCGCGGTCGAGGACATCGAGACCCACGCCTCCGTGCTGCGCTCGACCGGCGGCCTCAAGGATCATTCCGACGTCGACGCGATCCTCGAGCGCACCGTGGTGCTGTACGAGGCCTGCAACTTCCAGGACCTGACCGGTCAGCGCATCAGCAAGATCGTCAGCGTGCTGAAGTTCGTCGAGGACCACATCGACCGGATGATCGAGGCCTGGGGCGGCCTGGAAGCCTTCAAGGACCTGATCGGCGAGCGCGCCGGGGTCAGCATCGACGACGAGAGCAGCCTGCTCAACGGACCGAAGCTCGACGAGGATCCGGGCCACGTCGACCAGAACGACATCGACGCGCTGTTCGACTGACGATCGGTGTGACCGGTGGCGAGGCTGCATCATCGCGCAACCGGTGAGATCGTGCCGCCGGGCATGCGGCGCAACGGGGTTTTCCATCCCATCCATGCCCCTCGTCGTGAGGTTGAGGATGGGATGAATCATGAAGGCTACGCAGGCCCGCGCCCGGCCATACGGCCGAGCCGCGACCACGCCGCCGACAGGACACCCCGCCCCGGGACCGGTGCGGTCGCCATCCTCTCCATCCGCCGCAGCAACCCTTCGGCGGCGGCACGCGGATCGGTGAGGGCCTGCTGGCTGCCGAAAGTCCCCGGCTCCGTCTCCGCCGTGCCCGGCTGGTGGAGATAGGCGACGGAATTGCCGCACAGGGCGTCGACGAGCAGGAAGGTCGGGTTGATCGCCGGTCCGGGGCTCAGCGCCACCACCCGCCGGCCGGGCGGCGCGAAGAGCGCGGTGTGCAGGGCCGAGCCGAGGGAACCCGCGACCATGCGCCGGCGGGCGAAGAGCCGGACCTGCTCCGAGAAGCTCATCGCCTCCGGGTGCAGGATCTCGACGCCCTCCCGCGCCAGGATCTCCGTGACCGCCTCCTCGTTCGCGAAGCGGCGCACGCCGCCCGACAGCCGCGTCTTGGCGAGGTAGGCCGGCCGCTCCTCGGCATCGACCTCGTCCGGGGCGTAGCAGCCGGCCCCGATCTCCCGGCACAAATCGCGGAAGACCGCGTGGGCGAATCCCTCCTCCTGGAAGGCGGGTGCCGGCACGATCGCGCGGCGCAGGCGCATCGGGGCCTCGAAGGCGTGGATGTCGCGCACGTCGAGGCCCAGCCGCGCCAGGATGTCGATGGCGAAGCGGTAGGGCTGCCAGAGGGCTTCGTGGGCCGGGGCGTAGCACAGGATCGGCGCAGTGGGTCGTGCGCGAAGCAGCGGCCAGAACCGCGGCAGCGTCGTGACCAGGAAATGCCCGTAATGCAGGTGCGCGCCGCCGAGGAAGAGGTAGGTCTCCTCCGGCGCCTCGGGCACGTCCATCGGCGAGCCGTCCGGCCAATCGTGCGGCCAGTCGGTGCGCTGCCAGGACGGCGTAGTGCCGGTCCCGCGGTAATCCACGCTCTCGGGCACGAAGCGGCGCGCGGCGTCGAACAGGGCCGAGGGCTGGCCTCGCGCCTCGCTGTGCGGCAGGTAGAGGACGTTCTCGACCGTCCGCACGGCGGGCAGGTCGCGCCGCGGGCGCGGGGTCCGGGGCGTCCGGCAATCGCGGAGCGTCATGCGGGGCGGGGCGTCACGGAGGCGGTCCTTCGGCGGGCGCGGGCGTAAGGGAGGCCTTTTAGCGCCCGGGCGCGGTCTTTCCAGCAGGCGGTGGGCCGCCTACATCGCGAGGCATGAGCCGACAGCCTGGGAACGACGTGCCGCCCGACGCCCTCGACACCCTCGAGGACGACGACGAGGCGGTGGACGCCCTCGACACCGCCCCCGAGATCGACTTCGACCTCGATGCCGGCGCCGGCGCGATTCAGGCCGGCACCGCGGTGATCCGCCGGTTCTGGACCACCCTGCCGACCTCGCCGGGCGTCTACCGGATGTTCGACGCCAAGGGCGACGTGCTCTACGTCGGCAAGGCCAAGAACCTGAAGAACCGGGTCGGTTCCTACGCGCGGGGCCAGGCGCACACGAACCGCATCGCCCGGATGATCGCCGAGACGGCCTCGATGGAGTTCGTCACCACGGCGACCGAAACCGAGGCGCTGCTGCTGGAGGCCAACCTCATCAAGCAGCTGAAGCCGCGCTTCAACGTGCTGATGCGGGACGACAAGTCCCTGCCCTACATCCTCCTGACAGCGGATTCCGACGCGCCGCAGCTCGTCAAGCATCGCGGGGCGCGGCGCCGGGCCGGCCACTATTACGGCCCCTTCGCCAGTGTCTGGGCGGTGAACCGAACGGTCAACGCGCTGCAGCGCGCCTTCCTGCTGCGCTCCTGCTCCGACAGCTACTTCGAGAACCGCACGCGGCCGTGCCTGCTCTACCAGATCAAGCGCTGTTCGGGCCCCTGCACCCACGAAATCTCGGTCGAGGATTATGCGGCACTCGCCGCGGAGGCGCGGGGATTCCTGTCGGGCAAGTCCAACGCCGTGAAGGAGCGCATGGCCGCCGAGATGCAGGCCGCCTCCGACGCCTGGGAGTTCGAGAAGGCGGCGCGGTACCGCGACCGCATCGCCGCGCTCGCTGCCATCCAGGGCGTGCAGGGCGTGAACACGCAAGGCATCGAGGAGGCCGACGTCTTCGCCCTCGACGAGCAGGCCGGCCAGTTCTGCATCGAGGTGTTCTTCTTCCGCAACTGGCAGAACTGGGGCAACCGGGCCTACTTCCCGAAGGCCGACCGCAGCATGACCCCGGCCGAGGTGCTGGCCTCGTTCCTGGCCCAGTTCTACGACGACAAGCCGGCGCCGCGGCTGGTGCTGGTCTCGCACGAGATCGAGGACGCGGAGCTGCTCGCCGCCGCGCTCTCGACCAAGGGGGAGACCCGGGTCGAGATCCATTCCCCGAAGCGCGGCGAACGCAAGAACCTCGTCGAGTACGCCGCCCGCAACGCCCGCGAGGCGCTGGCCCGGCGCCTCGCCGACACCGCCTCGCAGGGCAAGCTCCTGGCGGCGCTCGGCACGGCCTTCGGGCTCGCCCGGGCGCCGCGGCGGATCGAGGTCTACGACAACTCCCACATCATGGGGACGAACGCCGTCGGGGCGATGATCGTCGCGGGTCCCACCGGCTTCATGAAGACCCACTATCGGACCTTCACCATCAAGTCCGAGGAGGTGAAGCCCGGCGACGATTACGGCATGATGCGCGAGGTGCTGCAGCGCCGCTTCTCCCGCCTGGTGAAGGAGCATCCGCGCACGAGAGCCGAAGCCGACCGGGCGGCCGTCGAGGGTGGGCCGGCGGAGCCGGAGCCCGCGCCGGACCCGGCGGACACCGAGGCGTTTCCGGCCTGGCCCGATCTGGTGCTGATCGACGGCGGCCGCGGCCAGCTCGAGGCGGCCCGCAAGGCGCTCGACGAGGTCGGCGTCACCGACGTGCCGCTCGTCGGCATCGCCAAGGGGCGTGACCGCGATGCCGGGCGCGAGACCTTCTTCGTGCCCGGCCAGGCGCCCTTCCGGCTGCCGCCGCGGGACCCGACGCTCTACTTCGTCCAGCGCCTGCGCGACGAGGCTCACCGCTTCGCGATCGGGGCGCACCGGGCCAAGCGCAAGCGCGAGATGGTGAAGAACCCCCTCGACGAGATCCCGGGGGTGGGGCCGACTCGCAAGCGCGCTCTCCTGCACCATTTCGGGACCGTGAAGGCGATCCAGCGGGCGGCTCTGGAGGACCTCGCCAAGGCGCCCGGCGTCAACGCCGCTACGGCCCGGGCGGTCTACGACTTTTTTCATGCCGATGCGTGATTTGGAGGGTAGGCGTGACGCCGAGTCCGGGACGAGGTCTGTTGACGCCCCCTCCCCCCGCGTGGTTTCACCGACGGCGATGAACGTGGTCGTACCCCGGCGCCGCTCGAAGGCCCTGAACCTCGCCAACCTCCTCACCTACGGCCGTCTGGTCGCGGTGCCGGTTGTGGTGGCGCTGCTGTTCTGGCCGCAGGACGACACGGCGCGCTGGATCGCCGTCGCGGTCTTCGTCGCGGCCGCGATCACCGACTATCTCGACGGCTACGTCGCCCGCACCTACGCCCAGAGCTCGGCGCTGGGGCGGATGCTCGATCCGATCGCCGACAAGCTCCTCGTCGCCGCGAGCCTGCTGATGCTCTGCGCCGACGGGACGATCCGCGGATGGTCGCTCTGGGCGGCGATCGTGATTCTCTGCCGCGAGATCCTGGTCTCGGGCCTGCGCGAGTACCTCGCCGAACTGAAGGTCGGCGTGCCGGTGAGCCGGGTCGCGAAGTGGAAGACCGCGGTGCAGCTCGTGGCGCTCGGCGTGCTGATCGCGGGCCCCGCCGGCGAGCGCGTGCTGCCCGGCAACGGCACCCTCGGGCTCGTCCTGCTGTGGCTCGCCGCGGCGCTGACCCTCTATACCGGGTACGACTACATGCGCTCCGGCATCCGTCACGTCATCGACGACGAGAGATGAGCGAGGCACGATGAAGCTCGTCTACTTCGCCTGGGTCCGCGAGCGGATCGGCCGCCCCGACGAGACCCTCGACCTGCCGCCGGAGGTGGCGACGGTCGCCGACCTCGTCGCCTGGCTGAAGGGCCGCGGCGAGGAATACGCCTACGCCTTCGAGACCGAGGGCGTGGTCCGCGCCGCCGTCGACCGGGTCCATGCCAAGCCCGAGACGCATCTCGCTGGTGCGCGCGAGGTGGCGTTCTTCCCGCCGATGACCGGGGGGTGAGGCGGCTTCTTCTGTATCTCGGACAATCCAAACCTCCGATCCTCAGGATGAGGTTGTGAGTGGGATATCTGAAAGCACTTCCGGATAGATGATCCGTCCGTCGAACAGGCTTTGAGAGACTCCCGATGCCCCGCCCCCTGCCGCTCCTCGCGCTCCTGGTCTCGTCCCTCGCGGTCCGCGCCGCATCGGCCGAGCCGGTGACGGTCGGTCCGCTGCTGGAGCATCGCGGGATGTGCGAGGCCTCGGGTGCGGTGCCCTATCCGCGCGGCAGCTTCGGCGACCGGTTCCTGGTGGTCGACGACGAATCGACGGTGATGGCGCTCTACCGGGCCGGGGCGAGCGGCGATGCGCTGCCGCTGGCGGGCAGCGATCTGGGGCCGCAACTCGGCCTCTCGCCCGAGGACCGCAAAGCCGATTTCGAAGCCGCGACCTGGCTCGGGCCCGACCTCTACGTGCTCGGCTCGCACAGCCGCCGGCGCGGCGGCAAGCAGAGCCCCGGCCGCGGCCGCCTCGCCGCCGTGACGGTGACGGAGTCGGGTGGCGGGCCAGGCCTGAGCCCCAAGGGCCGCGCGGTGAAAGGCCTGCCGCAGGCCCTCGCCGCCCTGTCGCCACTTCTGGCCGCGCGGATCGGCCTCGACGTGCCGGCCCGGGACGACCTCGATCCGAAGCGCAAGGGCTTCAACATCGAGGGAATGGCGCCGCGTCCAGACGGCAAGTCCCTCTGGCTCGGCCTGCGCAATCCCCTCGACACCGACGCGAACGCCCTGCTGGTGCCGCTGGAGAACCCGGCCGAGGCGATCGCCGGCGCCGCCCCGCGCCTCGGCGCTCCGGTCGCCCTCGACCTCAAAGGCCGCGGCATCCGCGACCTCGCCTATGCGCCGGAGGCGAAGGCCACCCTGATCCTCGCGGGCGGTGCCGGCGGTGGTGGCGAGCCGTTCGATCTCTATCGCTGGTCGGGCGATCCGGCGGACAGGCCGGTCCGGGTGGAGGGCGCCGCCGCGGCCTTTGCCGGGATCACGGATTTCCAGCCCGAAGCCCTGCTGGTCAGCCCGGCCGGCGACCGGGTCCAGGTGCTGAGCGACGACGGCGAGGCCCTCGGCTCCGACGGCAAGCCGTGCGAGGAGTCGAAGGACGGCAAGCGGTTCCGGAGCCTGACGCTCGGCCTGCGCTGAGGCGTCCCGTCACCCGCTCAGCGCCGCCACGAACTCCTTCACGTTGTGGCGCATCATCTCGAGATAGGTCGGTGCCGGGCCGCCGGGCTCTGACAGGGCGTCGGAGAAGACCCGGCCGCCCGCCTTGGCCCCGCTCTCGCGGGCGATCTGCTGCATCAGCCGCGGGTCGGAGATGTTCTCGAGGAAGACCGCCGGGACCTTGTCGCGGCGGACCTGCCGCACGATTGCCGCGACGTCGCGGGCGGTGGCCTCGCTCTGGCTCGACACGCCCTGAGGGGCGAGGAAGCGCAGGCCGTAGGCCCGGGCGAAGTACCCGAAGGCGTCATGGGTGGTAACGATGCGCCGGCGCGCCTCCGGGATGCCGGCGAGCGCCGCGCGCACCTCCGCATCGAGACCGTCGAGCTGCGTCAGATAGGCCGCCGCGTTGGCCTGGTAGGCCGCTTTCCCCTCCGGATCGACGCTCACCAGGCCGTCGCGGATATTGGCGACGTAGCGCTTGGTGTTGGCGACGTTCTGCCAGGCATGCGGATCGGCGGCGTGGGAATGCCCGTGATCTTGCCCGTGATCTTGCCCGTGGCCGTCCCCGTCGTCCTCCTCGATCGGGACGATGCCCGTCGCGGCGACGACGACCTTGGCCCTGGTGCCGGAGGCCTTGATCAGGCGGTCGATCCAGCCCTCGAAGCCGAGGCCGTTGACCACCACGAGCCGGGCGGCCGCCACGGCCTGCGCGTCGGCCGGGGCCGGCACGAAGCTGTGCGCGTCGCCGTTCGGCCCGACCAGGGTGGTCACGGCGACCCGCGCCCCCCCGACCTGCCGCACGAGATCGCCGAGGATCGAGAAGGTCGCCACCACCCGGACGGGCTCCTCCGCCCGCGCCGGGACGATCCTGGCCAGCCCCGAGGCCATTCCCAAGACCAGCAGCAGCATCCCGATCCTCAACCTGCCCATCACCCATCCCTCGCTCGACGACGCGCCTCACCTAGGCCGACGCGAGGGAGATTGCAACATTGTTACAATTGGCGGGGATCGGGAGTCTGCCGCCGGGTTAACCTGTGTCGAGGACAGGCCCGCGGGGCGGGGCCAGGCTGGCGACCGTCACGCCGTTCTTGCCGCTCCCGCTGGGACGGTGTCACCGGCGGGCCGGACCATCATGCGCGAGCGGGATGCCCCGGCCCGCCGCCCTTACTCAGTACTTGCGCACCAGCGGCACCGCGACGGGAGCCGGGACCGGCGGAGTATCCCAGCGGTACTTCAGGCCGACCGAGACGATGTCGGCGCTGGCGTCGGTGGTGGCCAGGAAGGCGAGCGGCGCGGTGTAGAGCGGCTCGCCCGGCACCAGCGCGATCCGGTTGCGGCCGCCGACGGAGAACAGGTGCTGGTAGGAGACGTCGAACTGGATCTTCTCGCTGTAGCGGTAGCTCGCGCCGACCGAGGCGAAGTAGCGGTCGCCGTCGGGCAGGCGCGTCGAGCGGTTCGAGTTGTCGATCGGCGACTGCTCGTAGGCGAAGCCGAGGCGGCCGGTCCATTGCGGGGTGAAGTCGTACTCGGCGCCGACCGAGTAGTAGAACCCGTTCTTGTAGTTCAGCGGCAGGGAGGTCACCGGCCGGCCGAGCGCCAGCGAAACGATCGCCGGTGAGCCGAGGCGCGTCCAGTTATCCCACTCGAAGCCGAAATTCAGGCGGAAGTCCCGGGTAATCGCCTGGGTCAGGCCGACCGAGACCTTCTCGGGGGTGTTCAGCGAGGCGCGGACCTGTCCGATGCCGAAGGCCGAGCCCTCGATCTGGTGGTTGATCGAGGAGCGGTAGCCGACGCCGATCGTGGTGCCCTCCGAGAGCCGGGCCACCACGCCCGCGGTGAAGCCCCAGCCCCAGTCGTCGCCCTTGAGGAACGCCGTGTTCGCCGCCGGGGTGATGCCGGTGGCCTGGCGCAGGGTGAGCTTGAAGTATTCGAGCACCGGCCCGGCCGCGACCGACAGCCAGTCGTTCACCTTGTAGCCGATCACCGGGTTGAAGTTCAGCGAGAAGACCTTCGACGAGCGGCTGTAGGTCTGGCCGGCCCAGACCGGATCGGGCTTGGTGATGAGGCCGAACGGTGCCGCGCCGGACAGGCCGATGAACAGCCGGTCGTTGATCTGGTAGTTCGAGTAGGTCGCCGGCAGCACCGCCGCCTGGCCGATATCGCCCGAGCCGCCGAGCCCGATCAGCGGCGGGAAGGTGCCGGTCGTGGGCGTGATGGTGGCCGAGGGCACCACCAGGGTGGCGTTGAAATCCGAGTTCCAGCCGGGCTTCATCGTGACGACGGCCGGGTTCCAGAACATCGACGACAGGCCGCCGGAGCCGGAGGCCGCGCCCGCGAAGGCGAGGCCCATCGCCTGGGCGCTCTGCTCGCGCAACCCAAACGCCCCCGCCTGCGCCGCACCGCTCGCGCCGGCCAGCAGCATCAGCGATGCGCCGGCCAGCAGCGCCGCCCTCCTCGAACCCGTCATGACGTTACCTCGACACCCAAATGTCCATGCCGTGCGGCTTCATCGACGCCCACAGCTTGGGCAGGATGATGCGGCACCGGGCAGCCGGCAGGCAATCCCGGAGTCGTGGCCGCGCCGGACCGCCTCGCCTCGTCGACGAAGCCCTTCGACTTGTCGGACAACGCATCGATACTGTCGGCCGTCGGCATTCGATTCATCGATTGGAACGATGCCTGTAGAGGCGAAGACGTTGTCGATCGTTCCGGATCGCGGCGCCGACACGGTTTCGCCCCGGATGTGACGAAACTGCAACGGGCAGAGTGCCCTCGCGGCCTGCCTGCCGGGTTGCGGCGGCCCGGCACCGGCGCCAATGTCCCGGCCCGCGTGGATCTTGTTCGGAGAAGACCAATGAAGCTTGTGCGCTGGGGCGAGAACGGTGCGGAGAAGCCGGGCCTCGTCGACGGAAGCGGCGCGATCCGCGACCTGTCGGGCCTGATCCACGACATCACAGGCCCCACCCTCGCCGCCGACACCCTGGCGAACCTGCGCCGGATTGACCCCGCGACGCTGCCCGAGGTGCCGGCCGGCACGCGGCTGGGGCCTTGCGTCGGTCACGTGCGCAACTTCATCGCCATCGGTCTCAACTACGCAGACCATGCCGCCGAGACCGGCGCGGCGATCCCGGCCGAGCCGATCCTGTTCAACAAGGCGCCGTCCTGCATCGTCGGCCCGAACGACGACGTGATCCTCCCCAAGGGCTCGGCCAAGACCGACTGGGAGGTCGAGCTCGCCATCGTGATCGGCAAGCGCGCGTCCTACGTCCACGCCAACGAGGCGCTGGACTACGTCGCGGGCTACTGCGTCTGCCACGACGTGTCGGAGCGCGAGTTCCAGCTCGAGCGCGGCGGGACCTGGACCAAGGGCAAGGGCTGCCCGACCTTCGGGCCCCTTGGCCCGTGGCTCGTCACCCCGGACGAGATCGCCGACGTGCAGAATCTCGGCATGTGGCTCGACGTGAACGGGGAGCGGATGCAGACCGGCTCGACCCGCACGATGATCTTCGACTGCCGGCAGATCGTTTCCTACCTGTCCCACTTCATGCTGCTCGAGCCTGGCGACGTCATCACCACCGGCACGCCGCCCGGCGTCGGCATGGGCATGAAGCCGGCCCGCTTCCTGAAGGCCGGCGACGTCGTCACCCTCGGCATCGAGTCCCTGGGCGAGCAGCGCCAGACGGTCGTCGCCTTCGACGACTGGACCGCCAAGGTCTCGGCCGGCCAGCCGACCAACTGATACCGCCGCGTCTTCGAACGGACGCGTTCGAAGGTGCCAGGCAAGCCCGAACGGGCGCCGGTGCTGATGCGCCGCTCGCCTTCGCATCGACACGTCGATGCGAAGGCGCAAGGGTACGCGGTGAGACGGCCCGCGGGCTCCGTCCCGCGGGCTCCATCCGGAGGGGTGAAGTGATGGACGTGCTCGTCGTCGACGACCACCCGATCGTGCTGCAGGGATGCCGCCGGGTGCTGGAGGATGCCGGCGTCGAGACCGTGCACGAGGCCACCGGAATCGCCGCCGGCTATCGCCGCTTCCGCCGCCACCGCCCCGACCTCGTGGTGGCCGATCTCACCTTCCAGGGCGCATCGCTCAGCGGTCTCGCGCTGATCCGGCGGATCCGGGCGGTGGCCCCGGGCACCCGCATCCTGGTCTTCAGCATGCACGATGACCCGGAGATCGCCGCCCGCGCCCTGGAGAGCGGGGCGGCCGGCTATGTTCTCAAGGACACCGCCTCGTCGGAGCTGCACCTCGCCTTTGAGCGGGTGCGCGACGGCGGCACCTATGTCGCGCCCTCGCTCGCCGCCGAGGTCGACCGCTTGCGGCGCGAGGCGCCGGCCGCGCCACCCCTCACCCCGCGCGAGCGGCAGATCCTGGCGCGCCTCGGCGCCGGCCGCTCGCACGGGGCGATCGCCGACGAGCTGGGCCTGAGCTACAAGACCATCGCCAATGCCTGCACGCAGCTGCGCCGCAAGCTCGGCGCCCGCACCCTTGCGGACCTGATCCGCATCGCCCTGCGGGAGGCGGCGCGGAACCCCTGATCCGGCGGGCGCTGCCGGCCGCACCTGGCCGGCGGAACCTTGGCCCTACGATGGCGGCGACGGCGCGCCGCCCCGGAGCGGGCCATCCTTGGAAATCAGTTAACCAATGTAAACCACGCCAATCCATGAAATAAATATCTCCGAGTATACGCTAGAATATCTTAATTTTCACTGTTCCATAATGTCGCCTCTTTCGGTTTTATGTTGCGCGGCGTCAAGCAACAAAACGGGAATGCGAAATGGTTTCGAAGGCAAAGCTGGCGATCATCGGCCTCGCAGCAGCGGGCGCCGTCGGAGTGACGTTACAAGCCAGCACGCCCGCCGAAGCCCAGTCCGGTGCCGCCTCCTGGTACGGCCCCGGATTTCAGGGCCGGCGCACTGCGAATGGCGAGCGCTTCAACACGCACGCTCTCACGGCGGCTCATCGCCGCCTCCCCTTCGGCGCCCGGGTCCGGGTCACCAACACGGCAAATGGCCGCTCGGTGGTGGTGCGGATCAACGATCGCGGCCCCTATGTCGGCGGCCGGGTGATCGACCTGTCCCAGGCCTCCGCCCGGGCGATCGGCATGTCGGGCGTCGCCCGCGTGCGCCTCAGCCGCCTCTGAGCGGCGACCCGATCGGTCGCACCAAGACCTCTCCGGCACGGAAACGCCGTCCTCGGGCGAAGAGGATCCCGGCTCCAGGCGATCCTTCCGCCCCATGGCCGCGCGATCCAGCGTCCGACGCAATCTTCCGGAAACGGTCTGCGGCCAAGACGGCAGTCGATCCGTCCAGCCCCGATTCCGCCTCGCCTTGCGGGCGGTCCGGTTCGGGACGGATCGATTGGTTCGGGCGAGAGACGAGGAGCGCCGGTCGGGGCTGGTCGCGGCCTCCGCTCAGGCTCGAGTCTCGGATCACCCGCAGGGGACGCGTCTCCGCGGCCCTCCGGATGCAAGAGCATCGTCCGACGACGCGGATATCGGTTCGCCGCAGACAAGGCGGCAAACGCGAATGCCCGGAGCAGCGCCCGATTGCGACACGGTCGGGCGCTGCTCTAGATGCAACCCTACGGCCGAGGCAACTCATTGCAGCCGGAATCGTCGGGCAGGATGTCGCCTCCCCGATCAGAATTTGCCCCTCCATCCGTTCTCCCGGAGAGACGTCGTGCTCCTGCGCTCCACTCTGATTCTCGCCCTGACCACGGGCGCCGCTCTCGCTCAGCCGGTCATGGCCGACCGTGCGGTGCTCAAGCAGTACTGCACGGGCGATTACCTGACCTATTGCGGCAACCTGTCGCCGGACGGACCCGAAGTGCAGGCTTGCTTCCGCCAGAACAAGTCCAAGCTGTCCCCGGACTGCCAGGCCGCGATCACCAGTTACATGAGAGCGCAGCGCAGGGGGTGAGAACGGCGCCTGGCCTCTCCTCCACGGGATGGAGGCGGGGCCTCGCCGAGCCCGATCGTCCCGCAACCGCGTGCGGGAGATGCCGGTATCCCGGCCGGGGGAGATTCATCGAGGTCAATAATATCGCGTGCGAGTCATTAGCCCAATTATGGTTTGCGCCTTACCGAACCGGGCGCTTGGGGCGGCACCGCAAATCTCGATCGAACCTCCATGGCGCACTTGCCTGACGATGCCGCCGCCCCATCTCGTGCCTCACGTCGCTATTGCCTTGGTTCAGTCCGCTCAGGCTGCGAAGGCCTCCAGCAATGTTCCGGCAAGTCGTGTAATTTGGGTTCTTTGTTATTTTCTTTAAGGAAGACGCTGGCAAAGGGCAGGTATTTATTCTTATTTGGTGCTCTGACAGGTAAATTTACCCCCTTTACTCTTCAATAATAATTAAGGGGCACGGTCTCCGGCAGGTGCTGCGAGAGACTGCCCCCGTGTCCTTCCTCCAATCGAGCCACGCCGCGCTGCTCGCGGCTGTCGACCGGTCGCAAGCCCGGATCGAGTTCGACCCGTCCGGGACGATCCTGGACGCGAATGCCTGCTTCCAGGGCCTGACCGGTTACACCCTGGCCGAACTCAAGGGCCGGCACCACAGCTTATTGATACCGCCGGGCGAGCGGAACGGCTCGGATTACATAGCCTTCTGGCAGCGCCTGCGCGAGGGCCGGTTCGAGAGCCGGGAGTTTCGGCGAATCGCCAAGGACGGCCGGTCGATCTGGATTCAGGCCTCCTACAATCCGGTGCTCGATCGGCGCGGCCGCGTCGTCCGGATCGTGAAGCTCGCCTCCGACATCACCGCCCGCAAGGAGCACGACGCCTACCTGGCCGGCCAGATCGCCGCCCTCGACCGCTCGCAGGCGGTGATCCACTTCACCCCGGACGGGATGGTCGCCGAGGCCAACGCCGTCTTCCTCGGCGTGATGGGCTACACCCGCGACGAGGTGGTGGGGCGCCACCACAGCCAGTTCGTCTCCGAGTCCGAGCGGGCGAGTGCCGGCTATGCCGCGTTCTGGCAGGACCTGGCCGCGGGCCGCTACCAGGCCGGCGAGTTCCACCGCGTCGGCAAGGGCGGCCGCGAGGTGTGGATCTTCGGTGCCTACAACCCGGTGCTCGACCTCGACGGCAAGCTCTGCGCGGTGGTGAAGTTCGCCACCGACATCACCCAGCAGGTGCTCGACCGCGAGCGCCGGAGCGCGGGCCAGCGGGTGATCGAGGCGGACATCGCGGCGATCACGGTTGCGGTCTCGGAGGTGTCGGAGCAGGCCCGCGCCACCACCGAGCAGACGGTCCAGACCTCCGGCAACGTCGAGGCGGTGGCCGCCGGCACCGAGGAATTCGCGGCCTCGATCGCCGAGCTCGGCCGCCACGCCGAGGATGCCCGCACCGCCTCCGATGCAGCGGTGCGCAAGGCCCAGGATGCCGGCGGGATCGTGGCGAGCCTGACCCAGGCGGCGGACCGGATCGGCGAGGCGGTGTCGCTGATCCGGTCCATCGCCGACCAGACCAACCTGCTCGCGCTCAACGCCACCATCGAGGCGGCCCGGGCGGGGGTGGCCGGCAAGGGCTTCGCGGTCGTCGCCGCCGAGGTCAAGGCGCTCGCCGGTCAGTCGGCCCGGGCGACCCAGGAGATCGGCACGCAGATCGCCGCCGTGCAGGGCGCGACCTCCGGGGCGGTGGCGGCGATCGAGGCGATCGTCGCGGCGATCGGCTACGTCAGCGAGATCTCGGTCGGGGTGTCGAGCGCCATCACGCAGCAGGCCGCGGTGACCCGCGACATGTCGGCCAACATGCAGGATGCCGCCCGGAGCGTCGCCTCGGTGCGCCGGAACATGGAGCGGATCACCGGCTCCGCCGGCGACGTCGACACCTCGATCCGCAAGGTCTCCCAGGCGGCGCGGGCGCTCCTCTGACCGGCCTCGCCGCTCAGGCGCTGAGCCCGAGGAGCACCACCAGGGCGATCCCGAGGGCGAGGCACGAGGCTGCGGCGAACAGGACAGGCATCGGTGGGCCTCCGAAGGAGCGGCGACGGTCAGCGTCTTGGACCCGGAGTGAGGCCGCTCCGTGACGAAGGGTCAGGAAAGCGTGGCCGTAATGCCGTCGGCAGCGGTGCGGCGGTCCGGCTCGCAAGAGCGGAGCGGTCCAGCTCGCAAGAGCGGAGCGGTCCAGCTCGCGAGCGCGGCACCGCCTGACTCGCCCCGGGAGGCATGTTTCTGTAGAATGGCTCTCCGAGCAAGCAAGGAGAGCCATGCATCTCGTCGTGACGGCCCACACCCCGGACGGGCACCTCTCGTACCAGCGCTCCTCACCGGAGGCGGCCCTGGAGAAGGCAGACGAACTCGCGGCGGACGGCCACGAGTGGATCGTGATCACCGACATCACCGGCCGCCACTACGAGCCGGGCGAGTTCGACGACCTGTTCGTGCATCCGGGCAGCTGAGGGCGCGGGGGCGGGGCGCCCCCGTCCATCCCGCACCGGCATCGGAGCCCGACCATCCCGCGCGGGCGCGGGCTCCCCGGCCCGAACGCGACCGATCGACGTAAGCGCCCGCCCCCGAAATGCGGTCTGGTTCCTCCGACTCGACAAGGTTGCACCATCCGCGGCCCGTGATCTGATCGCGTCCTGCGTGCAGGACCGCGAGGCGCGGTCCTGCGACGCGCCGGCTGACCTTCCGCGACACGCGCGCAGCCGGGACATGCAGCCGGGACCTGCCAGTCAGGTCGGACGAGGGTCGGACATGCCGAGCGTCGACGTCATCATTCCCTGCTATCGCTACGCGGATTTCCTCGCCGAGAGCGTCGGCAGCGTCCTGGCGACCGAGAATTGCGACGTCCGCGTCCTGATCCTCGACGATGCCTCGCCCGATCACACGCCGGAGGTGGCCGGGGCCCTGTGCCGGGCCGATGCCCGGGTGGAATACGTCCGGCACGCGACCAACCGCGGCCATATCGCCACCTACAACGAGGGCTTGGACTGGGCGCGGGCGGAATGCCTGCTCCTGCTCTCCGCGGACGATTTCGTCACGCCCGGCGCGCTGGCGCGGGCCGCGCACCTCATGCACGCGCGGCCGGACCTGAGCCTGGTCTACGGTCCGTATCTCAGCGTCGAGGAGGGCAAGCCCCGCCCGGAGATGCCGTCGGCCGATCTGGACGCCGATCACACGATCTACGACACCCGCCAATTCTTCGCGCTCAACCGCTTCATCAACCCGATCCACACCTCGACCGCCGTTGTGCGCACGGCGATCCAGCACCGCGTCGGCGGCTACCGCGCGGAACTCACCCATTCCGGCGACCAGGAGATGTGGCTGCGGCTGGCGCTGCACGGATCCGTCGCCCGGATCGACCGGCCGCAGGGCGTCTGGCGCCAGCACGGCAGCAACATGTCGTCGTACTACTACGAGCAGATGCTTCGCGACATCGATCAGCGCAAGCTGATGTTCGACACCGTCTTCGGCTACCCCGAGGCCGCCGCGGTCGCGGAGATGGGCGGGCCGATGCGGCTGGGGCTCGCCATGTCGGCGGTGCGGCACGCCAGCCAGCCCTTCGACCGCGGAGACGTCGCGGGCGCCCGCCACATGATGGATCACGCCGCCGGCATCAGCCCGGCGGTGCGCCGCACGCGCCTGTGGTGGCTCCAGCGCGCCAAGCTGGCGATGGGCCCGCGCGCCTGGCAGGCGATACGTCCGGTCGTCACGAAGCGGCTCGGCCTGTCGCTCGGCCGCTTCGTCGCCCCGATCGAGCGCCCGGACGCCGTGCAGGACGCACGCTGAGAAGGACGCGCGCCGAGCGCCGAGGTGCAGGCGCGCGTCCCGACCGGCCGATCAGGCGGCGCCGAGGGCGTCGCGCGGGATCGGCGGCAGCGGACGACTGGGGAACGGAATGATCTGGCAGCGGCTCTCCGCCTCCGCGTCGCCGCGCCGGCGGGCCGAGCGCTCGACTGCGGAAGCGATCGCCAGCTTCGCGCGCGGGGAATAGCCCCGGCGGCGCAGCCAAGCCGGGATCGGGGAGAAGCGTCTCTTCGACATGGTTTCGTGTGCCGATGCAGGTGGGCGACGGCGTTAGTTCAAACATGGATGCCGGACCCGGGATACGCCGCTGCGTCCCAAACTCTTGTCCCAGAATCCCAACGCTCGACCGCGGCCTTGAAGTCCGGCACGACGGCCCGACCTCGATCGGCCGTGCTGCACGGCGAGACCTGCGGGTGCGTCGCGGGCGATCCACCTCCACCCTTCGCCGTAGCCGCTTTCGCCCTCCGACTGGAGGCTGGTGGCCGGAAGGCGCGGCTCTCCGGTGGGGGCCGGCCTGCTAATCAGGAACCGGACGCGGCGCGGACTCCCGCGCCCTAGCCCCGGGATTCCGCCATGGCCTCCTCCTTCGCCCCATGCGCCGCCGTCTCCATCGTGATCCCGCTGTTCCAGAAGGCGGACGTGATCGGGCAGACCGTCGAGGCGGTGCTCCGGCAGACCTTCGAGCAGTTCGAGCTGATCGTCGTCGATGATGGCTCGACGGATGGCGGCGGCGATGTCGTTGCGGCGTTCGACGATCCCCGGATCCGCCTCATCCGCCAGGCCAATGCCGGCTCCTCAGCGGCGCGCAACCGGGGTGTCGCCGCGGCGCGGAGCGACTGGATCGCCTTCCTCGACGCCGACGACATCTGGGCCGGCCGGCACCTCGAGAACCTCCTGGCGGCGGCCTCCCGCGGGGACGCGGTCGCGGTCTTCGCCAACCACCTGCTGGCCAGCCGCGCCGCGCCGGTGATGAGGGCCGACGTGCCCGACCAGCGCGTCGACGACGTGTTCGCCTTCGTGCTCGCGACCTACCCCTACGCCGTGCATCCGAGCAGCCTGCTGGTGGACCGGGCCGCGCTGATCCGGGCCGGCCTCTTCCCGGCCGGCGCCGTGATGGGCGAGGACACCGACACCTGGTGCCGGCTCGCCTTCGAGGGTCCGTTCCGCTACGTCGCCGAGCCGACCGCGGTCTACCGCGACGGCCATCCGACCAGCGTGCTCGCGCACCAGCTGCGCCGACGCCCGCTTCCGCCGCCCTTCGACCGGACGCTCACCGCGCTCCTGCGCCACGGCGCGGTGCCGCCCCACCTCGTCCGCTCCGCCGGCCGCTACCGCAACTTCCTGATGCTCGAATACGCCCGCCAGCTCCTCGACGTCGGCGATGCTGAAGCGGCGCGTGATACCTTACGCCGGCATTGCCGCCTCGCCGACGACCCCGTGCGCTACGCCAAGCGCTTCCTGCGGACGTGGTCGTTCGGGCACCGGCTCTACGCGCTGTCGCGACAATGGGTGCTGTCGCGGTGACGCGCTCCTCCGGGATGTCCGCTCCACCGGTTACCCTTCCGGCCGCGCCAGCACTCCACCGGTGATCGCCCGGCTCACGCCTGTCGTCGACGGGAAGGTGATCGGCAGGCCATCGAGCGAGCGCACCGCCAGGTACGCGAAGGCCTGGGCCTCCAGGAAGGCGGAGGACCAGCCGATGGCGTCGGCGGTCGTGATCTCGGCGCGCAGGTGGTAGTTGAGCTGGCGCAGCAACTCGCCGTTGCGGGCTCCGCCCCCGGCGACGATCCAGCGGGTCGGCGGGTCGGTGGCGTGGTCGAGGGCGCGGGCGACGGCCCGGGCCGTGAAGGCGGTGAGCGTCGCGGCGCCGTCCTCGGTCGAGAGCTGGCCGGCGAGCTTGTGCGAGAACCAGTTCCGGTCGAGGGATTTCGGCGGCTTGCGCGAGAAGAACGGGTGGATCAGGAGCCACGCGAGCAGCGGCTCGTCGGGCCGGCCGCGGGCGGCGGTGCGCCCGTTGTCGTCGAGGGCGTGGCCGGTGCGCTCGCGCATCCAGTCGTCGATCAGCGCGTTGCCCGGGCCGGTATCGAAGGCGAGGATTTGTCCGTCCCGGGCGATCAGGGTGGCGTTGGCCACTCCACCGATATTGAGGATGCCGAGGCTGTCGGTGAAGCCCGAGGCCTGGGCGAGCGCCCGGTGGAAGACCGGCACCAGCGGCGCTCCCTGCCCGCCCGCCTCGATGTCGGCGTTGCGCAGGTCCGACACGACCTTGATGCCGAGGCGGCGGCTCAAGGCGGCGCCGTCACCGATCTGCACGCTCATCTTCTGGTCGGGGCGGTGCACCACGGTCTGCCCGTGGAAGCCGATCACGTCGATGTCGGCGCAGGTGAGGCCGTTCTCGGCGAGGAAGTTCTCGACCGCCTCGGCGTGGAGGCGGGTCACCAGCTCCTCGGCTTGGCCCAGGCAGCCCGGGCGCTCGCTGCGCTCGGTCACGGCCTCGGCGTCGATCAGGGCCTGGCGCAGCAGCGCCCGGTCGTCGTCGGAATAGGCGCGGTAGCCCGTCGGTCCGAGCGGCTCGAGATAGCCGTTGTGGCTGCGCTCGACCCGGATCGTCTCGCCGTCGGTCTCGATCAGCGCGACGTCGACGCCGTCGAGGGAGGTGCCGCTCATCAGCCCGATCGCGCGTCGCATCGCCATCCCGAATCGCCCCCGTGCCTTTCGGGGCCGGCACTGCTATGGACCGACCCGTTCCGAATCCGACGGAGCTAGCATGGCGGCGCCGCGCTGTCGCGCCGCAGCCCACGGCAGATTGCCTTCACGAGACTGATCGAGAGTTCCATGGCCGCGCCCACCGACTTCGCGCCGCGTTCCGACTTCCTCCGCGTCCTGCTGGAGCGCGGCTACGTCCACCAATGCTCCGACTTTTCGGGCGTGGACGAGGCTGCCCGGGAGGGCCGGCTGACGGCCTATGTCGGCTACGATTGCACGGCGCCGTCGCTGCATATCGGCCACCTGCTCTCGATCATGATGCTGCACTGGCTCCAGGCGACCGGCGGCAAGCCGGTGGCGCTGATGGGCGGCGGCACCACCCGGGTCGGCGACCCGTCGGGCCGCGACGAGAGCCGCAAGATCCTGACGCTCGACCAGATCGAGGCCAACAAGGCCGAGATCGGCAAGACCTTCTCGCGCTTCCTCGATTTCGGCGCCGGTTCCAACGCCGCGCTGATGGCCGACAACGCCGAGTGGCTGACCACGCTCAACTACATCGAGATGCTGCGCGAGATCGGCCGGCACTTCTCGGTCAACCGGATGCTGTCGATGGACAGCGTGCGGCTGCGGTTGGAGCGCGACCAGGAGCTGTCGTTCCTGGAATTCAACTACATGATCCTGCAGGCCTACGACTTCGTCGAGCTGAACCGCCGCTACGGCGTGACGCTGCAGATGGGCGGCTCGGACCAGTGGGGCAACATCGTCACAGGCATCGATCTCGGCCGGCGCCTCGGCACGCCGCAGCTCCACGCCCTGACCTGCCCGCTGATGACGACGGCGTCCGGCGCCAAGATGGGCAAGACGGCCTCGGGCGCGGTCTGGCTCAACCCGGACATGCTGAGCCCGTACGAGTACTGGCAGTTCTGGCGCAACACCGAGGATGCCGATGTCGGCCGCTTCCTGCGCCTGTTCACCCTGATGCCCCTCGACGAAATCGCCCGGCTCGAGGCGCTCGGCGGCCAGGAGATCAACGAGGCCAAGAAGGTTCTCGCCACCGAGGCCACGGCCCTGCTGCACGGCCGCGAGGCGGCGGAGGGTGCCGCCGAGACGGCGCGGCGCACCTTCGAGGAGGGTGCGCTGGCCCAGAGCCTGCCGAGCGTCGAGGTGTCCCGCGCGGTGATCGAGGCAGGGCTCGGCGTGCTCTCGGCCTTCGGGCCGGACCACGCCGCGCTCGTTCCCTCGACCAGCGAGGCGCGCCGCCAGGTGAAGAGCGGCGGCCTCAGGGTCAACGACGCGCCCGTCATCGACGAGCGCGCGGTGATCGGCGTCGGAGACGTCACCCCGGAAGGCGTGGTGAAGCTGTCCTTCGGCCGCAAGAAGCACGTGCTGCTGCGGGTGGTGTGAGGGCGGCGGCCCACACCGGGATCCTCTGCTCCGCGCGGGGCTGCCTTGAACAGAATGAGCGCGAGTCTCCCTTCTCCGGGGTCGGAGAGGGGATCTCGCGCTCTATCCTGTTCCGAACGGTTCCCCGATCGATCTTTTCGCCCACGACGAAGCAGCGGCGTCAGCACGCCGCCACGTTGACGGCGAGCCCGCCGAGCGACGTCTCCTTGTACTTCGCCTGCATGTCGTGCCCGGTCTGGCGCATCGTCTCGATGACCTGATCGAGGCTGACGCAGTGCACGCCGTCGCCGTGCAGGGCGAGGGAGGCGGCGGCGACCGCCTTGTTAGCCCCGAAGGCGTTGCGCTCGATGCAGGGTATCTGGACCAGGCCGCCGACGGGATCGCAGGGCATGCCGAGATGGTGCTCCATGGCGATCTCGGCGGCATTCGCCACCTGGCGGGGGCAGCCCCCCAGGACGGAAGCAAGGCCCGCCGCCGCTATCGCGGCGGCCGAGCCGACCTCGCCCTGGCAGCCGACCTCGGCGCCGGAGATCGAGGCGCGGCTCTTGATGAGGCCGCCGATCGCCGCTGCGGTCAGCAAGTAGTCGCGGCCGCGCGCCTCGTCCCAGCCGGGGCAGAACTCGGCGGCGTAGCGCAGGACCGCCGGCACGATGCCCGCCGCCCCGTTGGTCGGCGCGGTGACGACCCGGCCGCCGGCGGCGTTCTCCTCGTTGACCGCCAACGCGAACAGGCTGATCCAGTCCATCGCCGCGTGGGCCGGCCGGCTGTTGGAGAGCTTGGCCGCCTCCAACGTCGCGTGCAGGCCGCGGGCGATGCAGGCGAACATCGCGTCGCGGATCGCGTCGAGCCCGGCATCGACCTCCGCCTCGGGGCGGAGAGCGCGCTCGTTCTCCCGCTGCACCTGCGCGATGGTGAGCCCGGTTCGTGCGCAAATCGCCAGGAGGTCGGCGCCGCTCGCGAAGGGATGAGGCACCGCGACCGCGGCGAGCCGCTCCCGGCCGCCTCGCCCTCGTTCTCCACGAAGCCGCCGACCGAGTAGCACACCACCTCGTCGAGCACCGCGCCGGCGTCATCAAGGGCGCGAAAGCGCATGCCGTTGGTGTGGCGTGGCGACGCCCGGCAGCCCGGTCTCGCCGGTCTCGGCCAAAGCCCGCACGTCGTCGGCGACGCCGTCGGGATCGATCGTGGCCGGGTCGTGCCCGAGCAGGCTGAGGCCGATGGCCGTGTCGGTGGCGTGATCCCGCCCGGTCCAGACGAGCGAGCCGAACAGCTCGACGCTCACCCGCGCCACGCCATCTCGAGGTGCGATCCGCGCGCGGAAGCGGCGCGCAGCGACCATCGGGCCGATCGTGTGCGAGCTCGACGGGCCGATGCCGATCTTGAACAGGTCGAAGGCACCGATCGTGGGTCGTCTCAGCGCCTGCTCACAGAACCAACCGATCGAACACGCGCTCAGCCAGCCGACCGGGCGGCCTCGACGAGGAAGCCGTGGACGTAGGTCGAGAACGAGCGCCAGCACTCGACGCGGTAATGCGGCACCGCGCCCGGACGCCGAATCAGGACGATCTCCGCCTTGCCCAGCAACGTGCGGGTCGCGGACCTCGCCGGGAAGGCAGCCTCGCCGAGATCGAGCGGGCAGCCGGCATTGAGCGCGATTGCGGCGCGCGCGCCGCTCACGTCGATGCCGACATTGCGGTGCGAGATGTCGACGATCGCGTGGGGCCGCTCCCCGAGATCGGCCGCGAGCGCTCCCGGCAGGGTGTCTCCTTCCGCCTCGTCGGCGCCGATCAGCCACTCGTCGGGCCCGAGGCGGGCGATCCAGCGACGCGCGTCGCCGCTTAACCTGTTGATCGGCCGGTCGAGCGCCAGGCCCGCCGCCGAGGCGACAGGATCGCGCACGCGCAGGGAGAGCCGCGCCTCGGCGCCTGCGGGCTGGATCACGATGCCGGACCCGGCCGGATCGGCGGCCGGGAAGCGGCCGAGGGGGAGCGCGCGGGCGGTGCGGTAGAGGGCCTCAAGCATGGATGCGCTCGCCTGTGGGATCGAGGAAGACCGGATCGACGACCGTGACGCGGGCAAAGCCCTCCGGCGTGGTGGCGTGGAGGTGGCCGCCGAGGCGCGCGCGCCCGTCCGCCACGAGGGCGAGCGCGATGGAGCGCCCGCAATTCGCACTTCCGTAGCTCGAGGTGACGTGGCCGAGCATTCGCATCGGGATCGGCTGGTCCGGATCGGCGACGAGCTGCGCGCCCTCATCGAGCACGAGGGCGGGATCGTCGGTGACGAGCCCGACGAGCTGCTTGCGGCCGGGGGCGACCACGTCGGGCCGGGCGAGCGAGCGCTTGCCGACGAAATCCTTCTTCGCCTTGGCGATCATGCCCGACAGCCCGACATCGTCCGGCGTCACGGTGCCGTCGGTCTCCTGGCCGACGATGATGTAGCCCTTCTCGGCCCGCAGCACGTGCATCGTCTCGGTGCCGTAAGGGGTGATCCCGAAGGGCTCGCCGGCCGCATGGACTGCTTCCCAGACCGCGAGCGCGTGATCGGACGGCACGTTGATCTCGAAGCCGAGTTCGCCGGTGAACGAGACGCGAAACAGCCGGGTCGGCACGCCGCAGATCGTGCCGGTGCGCATCGCCATGTGGGGGAAGGCCGCCGGCGACAGGTCGATCCCCTCGACGAGGGCTGAGATCACCGCGCGCGCCTTCGGCCCCTGGACGGCGATCACCGCCCATTGCTCGGTGGTCGAGGTCAGGAAGACTCGCAGATCCGGCCACTCGGTCTGGAGGTAGTCCTCCATATGGGCGAGCACCCGCGCGGCGCCGCCGGTCGTCGTGGTGACGTGGAAGCGATCGGGGGCGACGCGGGCCACCACGCCGTCGTCGAGGATGTAGCCGTCCTCCTTCAGCATCAGCCCGTAGCGGCAGCGCCCGACCTCGAGCTTCAGCCACGGGTTGATGTAGAGGCGGTTCATGAACTCGGCTGCGTCGGGCCCCACGACCTCGATCTTGCCGAGCGTCGAGGCGTCGAAGATCCCGACGCCCTCGCGCACCGCCTTGCACTCGCGGGCGACCGCGTCGTGCATGCTCTCGCCGGGTTTCGGGAAGTACCAGGCGCGGCGCCACAGGGCGACGTTCTCGAACGCCGCGCCGCGGGCTTCCGCCCAGGCGTGGATCGGCGTGGTGCGGATCGGATCGAACAGGGCATGGCGCGCCGGGCCGACGAGGGTGCCGAAGGTGACGGGCGTGTAGGGCGGCCGGAAGGTCGTGGTGCCGACGCTCGGCAGAGTGGTGTCGAGCTGCCCGGCGACGAGGCCGAGGGCGTTCATGTTCGAGGTCTTGCCCTGGTCCGTCGCCATGCCGGTCGTGGTGTAGCGCTTGACGTGCTCGATCGACCGAAAACCCTCGCGCACCGCGAGCCCGATATCCTTGGCGGTGACGTCGTTCTGGAAATCGACGAAGGCCCGGACCTTGGTCGGGTCGGCATCGGTCGGCATCGCGCGCACCGGCCGGAAGCCGGTCGGGGTCGGGCTCGCGGTGAAGCGGCGGCGCTCCGCCGACCCGGCCGCCGCGGCGCCGGCGGCGTCGCCCTCGGTGAGGCAGGCAGCGAGGTCGTAGGTGCCCTTCGCGGCACCCGCCGAGCGCTCTCCTTGAACCGACGTGCCGGGCACGAAGGCGTCGATGGCGGCATTGTAATCGAGCTTGCCGCGGGATTGCGAGAACAGGTGCACGGCCGGCGTCCAGCCGCCGGACATGCCGACGCAGTCGCACGGGATGAGATGGTGCGCCCCGCAGCGGCCGGCCCGGTCGACCGGCGCGACGACGAGGCCGGTGACGCGCTTGGCCCCCTTCGCACCGATCACCGTGTGGCCGGTCAGGACCTCGATGCCCGCGGCGCGCAAGGAAGCCAGCTCCGGCCCGCACTCGTCTTCCGAGCGCAGGTCGACGAGGGTGACGGCGAGGCCCGCCGCCCGGGCGTCGAGGGCAGCGGCATAGGCCGAGACGCCGCTCGTCGCGAACACGATCCGCCGGCCTGGCGCCACGCCGTACCGGTTGAGGAAGACCCGCACGCTCTCGGCGAGCAGGATGCCGGGCCGGTCGTTGTCGGCGAAGACCAGCGGGCGCTCGTGGGCGCCGGTGGCCAGCACTACCTTGCCGGCGCGGACCTGCCAGAGCCGCTCGCGCGGCGCCGTTCCGGGATTGGGCAGGTGGTCGGTGATCCGCTCGGCCAAAGCCACGTGATTGTGGTTGTAGTAGCCGAAGGCGGTGGTGCGGGAGAGCAGGATGACGTTCTCGCGCGAATCGAGCTCGACGAGGGCCGCCTCCAGCCACTGCGCCGCCGGACGCCCGTCGATCTCGGCGCTCGTGTCGTGCAGGAGCGTGCCGCCGGGCTCCGGCCCCTCGTCGGCGAGGATCACGCGCCGGCCCGTGCGGGCGGCGGCGAGCGCCGCCGCGAGGCCGGCGGGGCCCGCGCCGACCACCAGGACGTCGCAATGGGCGTGGCGGTTGGCGTAGCGGTCGGGATCGGGGACGGACGGCGCCTTGCCGAGGCCCGCAGCCGCTCGGATCACCGGCTCGTAGACCTGGTCCCAGAACTTCTTCGGCCACATGAAGGTCTTGTAGTAGAATCCGGCGACGAAGACCGGCGACAGCAGGTCGTTGATCGCACCGACATCGTGCTCGAGCGACGGCCAGTGGTTCTGCGAGTGCGTCGCCAGCCCGTCGCGGACCTCCACCACCGAGGCGCGGTTGTTCGGATCGACCCGGCCGGGGCCGCGATCGACCGAGAGCAGGGCGCTCGGCTCGTCCGAGCCGTGGCTCAGGATGCCGCGCGGGCGGTGATACTTGAACGAGCGCCCGACGAGGTGGATGCCGTTGGCGAGGAGCGCCGAGGCGACGCTGTCGCCGTGGAAGCCGTCGACCGTCCGGCCGTTGAAGGTGAAGCGGACCGGGCGCGTGCGGTCGATGCGGCCGCCCCGGGACAATCTGAACGGCTGTGCCATCACGCCCTCGCGTCGCTGGTCTGGGTGGGCTGCGCGCCCGTCGGGTAGGTCTCGAGGAAGCGGTCGCTCACCGTGTCGCGCAGCGCGTTGAACCAGCGCCCGCAGCCATGGGCGTGGCACCAGCGCTCGGCATGGACCCCGCGCGGGTTGGCGCGCACGAACAGGTGCTCGGCCCATTGCGCGTCGCTGAGCGCCGCCGGGTCGGCGGGCCGGGCGATATGGGCCTGTCCGCCGCAGCGGAACTCGGTCTCGGGTCGGTTGCCGCAATGGGGGCAGGCGATCAGCAGCATCGGGCGCCTCGTCGCGTCGGTGGATGTGGGGATCAGTGCGCGACGGCCGCGGCAGCGGCCTCGTCGATGAGGCGCCCGGTGCGGAAGCGGTCGAGGGTGAAGGGCGCGTTGATCGGGTGCGGCTCGCCGGTCGCGAGCGTGTGGGCGAAGACGTGGCCCGAGCCCGGCGTCGCCTTGAAGCCGCCGGTGCCCCAGCCGCAATTGACGAACAGGTTGTTGACCGGGGTCTTGCCGATGATCGGCGAGCGGTCCGGCGTCACGTCGACGATGCCGCCCCAGGAGCGCAGCATCCGCATCCGGGTGAATTGCGGAAACAGCTCGCAGATCGCGTCCAGCGTGTGGGTGGTGATGTGCAGCCCGCCCTGCTGGCTGTACGAGGTGTACTGGTCGGTGCCCGCCCCGATCACCAGCTCGCCCTTGTCCGACTGCGAGATGTAGGCGTGCACCGCGTTCGACATCACCACGCAGGGGAAGACCGGCTTGACCGGTTCGGACACGAGGGCCTGGAGCGGGTAGCTCTCGAGCGGCATGCGCAGGTCGGCCATCGCCATCACGGTCGAGGTGTGGCCGGCGGCCACGACCCCGATCCGGCCGGCCTTGATGAAGCCCCGCGTCGTCTCGACCCCGATCGCCGCACCAGCGGCGTCGCGGCGGATACCGGTGACGGCGCAGTTCTGGATGATGTCAACGCCGCGGGCATTCGCCCCGCGGGCATAGCCCCAGGCGACAGCGTCGTGGCGCGCGGTGCCGGCCCGGCGCTGCAGGGCGCCGCCGAGGACCGGGTAGCGCAGGCTCCCGGCGATCTCGAGCGGGGGGCAGAAGTCCTTGCACTGCTCCTTCGTCAGCCACTCGTTGTCGATGCCGTTGAGGCGGTTGGCGTAGATGTGGCGCTTGAAGGACTGCACGTCGTGCAGGGTGTGCGCGAGCATCAGGACGCCGCGCTGCGAGAACATGACGTTGTAGTTCAGCTCCTGGGACAGGCCCTCCCAGAGCTTGAGGGCGTGCTCGTAGAGCGCGGCGCTCTCGTCGTAGAGGTAGTTCGAGCGGATGATCGTGGTGTTGCGGCCGGTATTGCCGCCGCCGATCCACCCCTTCTCGACGACCGCCACGTTGGTGATTCCGTGCACGGTGGCGAGGTAGTAGGCGGTTGCGAGGCCGTGGCCGCCGCCGCCGACGATGACGACGTCATAGGCCGGCTTCGGCTGCGGGTCCCGCCACTGGCGGCCCCAGCCCCTGTGCCCCTTGAGGGACTCGGAGAGCAGCGACGAGAGGGAGAATCGGCGCATCGATCGGCCTTCCTGTGTTGCCGGATCATCGGAGCGGAGCGCCGCCGCGGCTTTCGCGACGGCGACCGCGAGTTTGGGATTTGCCACTTCACGGATCCGGCAAGGGCCCCTCCCCGATTCCCTTTCACGCTGGGGTACCGATCCTGCTTGCCCTGGGCGCCAGCCTTGGAGCCATTCTCAAGGAGCGATGCAAGTCCTCGAGCGATGCAAGCCCTCGAGCGATGCAAGCCTTCGACGGACGACGATGGTGGTCGGGAATGCCGACATGATGGCGAGGGATGGCGCTGCCGCTTCCGAGGAGGTGACGGCGGTCGGCTTCATGCTCGTCGAGCATTTCTCGATGATCGCCTTCTCGTCGGCGGTCGAGCCGCTGCGGCTCGCCAACCGGGCGGCGCGGCGCGAGCTCTACTGCTGTTCGCTATGGTCGGAGAACGGGCAGAGCTGCACCCATCAAGGAGTTGTTCGGGGTCGAGATGCACGAGCGCACGGTCGGCAAGCACCTGGCGGAACTTGGCTCCGTGCGGCTCTCGGTGCGCCCGCAGCCTTCCAAAACCGACGACCAGACCCGAGAGGCTTTCAAACAAACCTCGCCGCGCGCGTGGCGGAGATCCTGCCCGAACCCGCCCGCGACAAGCCGCTTGAGGTCTGGTTCCAGGACGAAGCCCGCGTCGGCCAGCAAGGCACGCCGACCCGGGTGAGGGCGCGCAAGGGCACGCGTCCGCGGGCACCGCGCGACCAGCGCTACAAGTGGACGTATCTGTTTGGCGCAGCCTGCCCGGCGCGCGGGACCAGCGCAGCTTTGGTGCTACCGACGGTCAACACGGAGATGATGTCACTGCACTTGGCCGAGATCAGCAAGCAGGTCGCGCCAGGCTCGCACGCGGTTCTGGTGCTGGACGGGGCTGGCTACCACGGCACGGCCAAGACACGCCGCCCGCACGGCTTGGTCGTGCCAGACAACATCACATTGCTGCACCTGCCGGAGGCGTCACCGGAGTTGACCCCGATGGAGCTGGTCTGGCAGTACCTGCGCCAGAACAAGCTCGCCAACCGGATATTCCGCGACTACCGCCAGATCGTCGACGCCTGCTGCGACGCCTGGAACTTCTTTGCTGACAACCCAGGCATCGTCACATCCATCACGGCGCGGGACTGGGTACAGATCAAACTCTAGGGCCGCTGGTATAAAAACCACTTCCGTTCCCGGACGACGGGAGCGTCCGCGAAAGGAGATCTGGGATCCAGAAGAGACCTGCCGCACAGCGGCTCCGGGTGCTGCATCGCTGCAGACGAATGCACGCTTCGCGGCGTCTTGCGCCGGATCCCGGATGTCCTTCCGCTATTGCTTCGGTCGTCCGGGCATGGCGGAAATTAACGGCGAGGGACCTGCTCGCCCGCCTCACGCCGCCGGCGGATAATCGACGTAGCCCGCCGCCCCGCCGGCATACCACGTCTCGGTGTCGTCGGCGGCGAGCGGGATGCCTTGCGCGATCCGGCGCGGCAGGTCGGGATTGGCGATGAAGGGCCGCCCGAACGCGATCGCGTCGGCCTCGCCGGCATCGAGGGCGGCCTGGCCCCGCACCCCGTCATAATCGGAATTGAGCACGAAGGCGCCGTGGAACGCCGCCCGCATCCGCGGCGCCACCGGCGGGCGCTCGGCCTTGCCGTTGGTGCCCTCGTAGCCGGGCTCCCGCACCTCCAGGAACGCGACGCCGATTTCGGAGAGTGCAGCAGACGCGGCCTCGAACAGCGGCTCGGGGTTGCTGTCGTTCACCCCCTGGCGCTCCTCGTTCGGCGACAGGCGCACGCCGGTGCGCTCGGGGCCGACGACCTCCGCCACCGCCGCCACGACCTCGCGCAGGAACCGGATGCGGTTCTCGATGGAGCCGCCGTAGCGGTCGGTGCGGAAATTGGCGTTGTCGCGCAGGAACTGGTCGATGAGGTAGCCGTTCGCGGCGTGGATCTGCACGCCGTCGAAGCCGGCTTCGAGCGCGTTGCGAGCCGCCTTGCGATAATCCTCCAGGACCGCCCGGATGTCGTCCTCGGTCATGGCACGCGCCTCGACATGGGGCGCCTTGCCCTCGTAGGTCCGCGCCAAGCCCGGCATCGTGGTGGCCGAGGACGAGACCGGCTGGCCGCGCCCGGGCAGGCTCGGATGCACCACCCGCCCCATGTGCCAGAGCTGCGACACGATCAATCCGCCCGCCGCGTGCACGGCGGCGGTGACCGGCCGCCAAGCCTCGACCTGCTCGGGACTCCAGATCCCGGGCGCGTAGGGCCAGCCGAGCCCCTGCGAACTGATTCCGGTCGCCTCGGAGATGATGAGGCCGGCCGAGGCGCGCTGGGCATAGTATTCGACCATCATCGCGGTCGGCACGTGGTCGCGAGTGGCCCGCGCCCGGGTGAGCGGCGCCATGAGCACCCGGTTGCGCGCGTCGAGCGCGCCGAGGCGGATCGGATCGAGGAGGCTGGGCATCGCGAACTCTGCTGCGTGTTCAGGGAAAAGCCGGGGGCGTCAGCGGGTCGTCTGCTGCTGCGGGCGCTTCGTCGCGGCCAGCGCCGCGGCCTTGCCGGCGGCGGCGTAGAGGTTCAGGCGCGAATAGACCCCGAAGGCCGAGCCGTCGTCGAGGAAGCCGCCGCCGGGTCCCTGCGTCTCGGTCAGGATGGCGTTCGCCTCCGCGAGGCTCAAGGAAGGGAAGGCCGCGGTCAGCAGGTAGCCGGCCTCGGGGGCGAGCTTGCCCACATCCTCGACCGTGTTGGCGGTGTTGGCGTGGACTACCGGCAGGCCGTAGGTCTGCGTGGTGTTGTAGAAGGCCTCGTTCGTCGCCGCGTCCCGGAACCGGCCGGTATCGGTGGCCGCGCAGGCGGCGACCGCCTCTCCGCAGGCATCCTTCAGCACGAGGGCGAGGTCGGCGCGGGCCGTCTCCAGGGCCGCGCGATAATCGGTGATCGCGACCGCGTCGTTGGTCTGCCGGCTCATCTCGTTGATGACGGCCGGGTTCTTGCGGATCTGGCCGACATAGGCCGGATCGTTGGCCAGCAGGTGGGCGACCGCGTGGAGCGCCACCGTGCGCCCGCCGAGCACGTCCATGGCGTAATGCGCGCCGACGACGATGCGGTTGTTGCCGTACTCGGCCGCCCGGACGATCATCTGCTGGTAACGCTCCGGGACGAGGAGCGCGAGGACCAGCGATTCGGTGTAGCCGTAGGTGGTGTGGCCACTCGGGTAGGACGGACTGTCGGTCAGGTTCTGGCTCGGCCCGTGCAGCCAGTCGAGGCTGTGCGAGGTGCGCTTGAAGTAATCGTCGCCGCGATAGGCGTAGAGGCGCGGCAAAGTCTGGAACGGGCGGGAATTGCCGAAGGCATCGGCCCCCTTGCTGCCGGCCGGCCGGTCATAGGCCTTGCCGAACACGTCCGGAACGCCGCCCCGCGCCGCGAAGATGCCGGCGGCCGCCTCGGAGACCGGGGCCTTGCCGTCGGTCGTTCCGTTGGCGAAGAAGTATTTCCCGGAATTCGAATCCGACTTCGTGATGTTGTTGGTGTAGCCGAGCAGGTCGGCCACCGACTGCGTCACGTTGCTGAACGTCTTGTAGTCGGCGTAGCGCGCCTTCGCTTGGTAGATCGCCCCGAGCCGGCTGCCGAGCCCGTCGGCGAGCTCGGTGGCGTTGCCGTCGGTGATGAAGCAGTCGCGGAGCGCGAGCTGGCGTTGCTCGTCGAGGGCCAAGAGGTGCGGCTGCGTCTGCGTGCCGAACTGGATGTCGCCGGTCACCTGCAGATTGGCGGCGAGCGCCGCCTTCCCTTCCTGCGTCTTCTGGAGGGCGCTGACCGGGGCGAGCCCGTGGAGGGCGACGAGGTTCGTGGCGGTCTGCGCCGCCGCCGCGCCGGGCAGCAGCAGGCAGAGAATCGCGGCACCGTGGATCGTGGCCCTGCGCATGACGTCTCCCCCGGATGGATTTTTTCGGGCGCCAGAAGACGACGCCGGCCGCGTCCTGTCCAGCCCGGTTGAGCGGCCCCGTCGGCGCCATTCCAGGGCAAACTCGGCCGCGTCCCCGCCGTCGAACACCCTTCGCGAGGCGCCGATCGCGGGCCTTGATAGGCTTTGTCGCCGAAACCCATACCATGGATGGTGGACCGACGCCGTCCGTGGCTTTTTTCGAGACGCCCCATCCTTTGGCTTGGCGCGGTCGGGTCCGGCATCAGCGGCGACCCGGGCGGAACGGCGCAGGCGGTACCAGCGGAGCCTCGCCCGACATCGCCTCGGCCAGCAGGCGACCGGAGGCCGGTCCGAGGGTGAAGCCCTGGTGCCCGTGGCCGAAATGAAACCACAGGCCCGGATGGCGCGGCGCGGGCCCGACGACCGGCAGCATGTCGGGCATGCAGGGGCGGATGCCGGACCAGGGCGCGTTCTCGCGGGGACCGCCGAGATCGAGGAGACCTGCCGCGGCGGCTTCCGCACGGGCGAGCTGAACCGGGCCGGTCGCGGCGTCCGGCCCCGCCAGCTCGGCGCCGGTGGTGATGCGCAGGCCCGCCGCCATCGGAGCGAGGACGGTGCCGTTCTGGGCGTCGTAGAGCGGCAGGTCCAGCGTCCGGGCATTGCGCCAGTGCCGGTGATAGCCGCGCTTGCGCACCATCGCGATCCGGTACCCGAACCGGCGCAGGAGAGCGGGCGACCACGGCCCGAGCGCCACCACCGCGGCCGCAGCCTCCACCGTGCCGTCCGTCGTTCGCACGCTCCAACCCCGCCCTGCCGGCGCGAGGCTGTCCGCCTCGCCCCGGAGCAGCGTCCCGCCGCGCCGGGCGAACAGGGCGGCATAGGACGCCACGAGGGCGCCCGGATCCCGCACGGACCACGGATCCTCCCAGTGGATCGCCCCCGCTCCCGTCCGCTTCAGCACCGGCTCCGCCGCGGCGAGATCGGCGGAGGACAGCGCCCGCGCGCGAACCCCGTAGCGCGCCCGCAGGCGCTCGGCCTCCGCCACGGCCTCGTCCATCGCCCGCCTGTCGCGGTGGAGCACGCGAAAGCCGTCCCGGCGGACGAGGTCGGCGGCGCCCGCCGCCTCGATCAGCGCCGCATGCTCGGGGACCGCGTGCCCGATGAGACCTGCATAGGCGTGCGAGGCGACCGCGTGCCGGCGCGGGCCTGAGTGCCACCAGTAGCGCAGGAGCGGCCCGAGATGGCGGTGGAGGGAGCGGAGCTCGTAATGGACGTCGTTGCTGCGGCCGGTGGCGATCGCCCACAAGGCCGCCCGGTCGCGTGGCATGGCGTAGGGCTCGACCGCCTCGCTCTGGATGATCCCGGCATTGCCGTAGCTCGTCTCCCGCCCCGGCCCGCCCCGGTCGACGAGGGCGACCGACCATCCGCGCTGCTGCAGGTGGAGGGCGGTGCCGATGCCGACCATGCCGGCGCCCAGAACGATCGCGCTGCGCAACTCACCGCCTCGGGGTTGGGAAGATTCGTGACAGGAGGATTTGTGCCAAGAGGATTTGTGCCAAGAGGATTCGTGCCAAGAGGATTTGTGCCAGGACGAGTCGTGGGTTCGTCGCCGCCGGGCAGGACGCGGTCACGATACGCAGGGCGCGCGGCGGTGCAACCGAAGGCCCGGCCTCGGAGAGGTCGCGCCGCGAATGTTTCGTCCGGCGTGCCGCACGAATTCTCGCTGCAGGAGGCGCAGCGATCCGCGAGACATGTGCAGGAACGGCGTCTCGCTTGCCGGAACCCGGCCGCCCGTCGCGATTTCCGGAGGGCCACCCGGGACCTCGCATGACCACCTATTTCACCAGTGACACCCATTTCGGCGACCCGCGGGTGCTCCGCATCGACCGCCGGCCCTTCCCCGACCTCGCGACCCACGACGCGGCCCTCGTCGAGAACTGGAACGCCGTGGTGGAACCGGACGACACGGTCTGGCATCTCGGCGACTTCGCCCTCGGACCGCCGCCGGAGCGGGTCCAGGCCCTTCTCTCGGCGCTCAACGGGCATAAGCACCTGATCGTGGGCAACAACGACAGTCCGGCGACGCTTGCCGCGCGCGGGTGGCTCAGCATTGCGCATTACGCCGAGATCGACGTCGACGGGCACCACCTCGTCCTGTGCCACTATGCATTCCGAACCTGGAACCGCATGGGCCGGGGCGTCCTGAACCTGCACGGCCACTCGCACGGCAAGCTGAAACCGGCGACCCGGCAATACGATGTCGGCGTCGATGCCTGGGACTTCCACCCGGTGACACTGGAAACGATCCGCGCGACGCCGCGCCGGCGCACGACGACCTGAGGCTTTCCGCGTTCACCTCGCTCGGGATCCCTGCCATCCATCTGAGCAGTTTTGCGCGGAACCCCCTGGGCGCCCCCGACGTTCCTCGCTCACAAGAAGCAAGCTTGGCATCACGCTTCATCCATGGGGCAGATCGCCGCAGCTGCGAATCCTAAATCAGTCGATGAGTTCAACGATGACCACACCGCGTCGTCTCCCGCTCGGCTGGCCGCTCGCCGCCGCCCTCGTGATCCTGGCCGGCCCGGCCCTGGCCCAGCCGGCCTGCGTCAGTGCCCAGCGCAAGATCGACGAGGCCGGCGCCCTGCGGTTCCAGGCCCGGCAGGATGCGCGCATCGGCGACCGCGACCGGGTCTGCGACAATCTCGGTGACGCCGAGGACCGCTACGAGGATGCCCGCGACCGGCTCGACGATTGCGGCCTCGGCGTCGCCTCGGTCGATCTCAAGACCGCCATCCGCTCGGTGCGCCAGGAGAAGCGGTTCTTCCGCTGCGATTGAGCGCGTGCCGTAGCGCACACCTTTTCACCCGCAATTAACCCATCACTCACAACGGGCGGTGCCGGGACGCGGCACGCCAGATCGGATCACCAGCCATGACCAGCGCCAGCCAGACCCCGTCCGAGGCCCGCCTCTCCGCTCCGGCCGCCGGTGCCCACTCCTTCACCGCGGCGCTCTGTGGGTTCCTGGGCTCGACGGCGGCCACGACCGTGGTGATGTTGCTGCTCAGCAGCGTCTGAGCGCCCACGCCGCCCGGCCGACACGTTTGGCCCAAGGAGCGCTCCTCTAGGGCGCCACGGACCAGAATCGCCGCCGGGCGAACAGCATGTCCGGCTGGCCGACCTGCGGGCTTCCCGCCTGCACATGGGCCTGCACCGGAGGCGGTGGCGGGCAGACCGGATCCGGACGTCGCGTCTGGATCATGACCGGCTCCGGCCGCACGATGCCCATCTTCACCTGGACGTCCGGATTGCGCAGGGCCGCGACCGTCGCCACGGCGGCCATCAATGCGCCCGTGGTGGCGCCGAGGAGGAAATTCAGCATAGCGGCCGGTCCTTGCGCCGACATCGTAGCGGTTTGAGGGCGAAACCCCGACTTGTGAGGCAAGCCGGATGCCGCAACGTCGGGCTTCTTTCACAACCCTAGCTTAACAAATCGATGGCAGACCTGCCCCCGGGTGCCGCTTCAGCGGCAAGCCAGAGAGGCAGACGATGAGCTACGCGGCGAACGCCTACGCGCGAACGGCCCAGGTGGCGCTGACACCCCGCGAGGCAGAGGCCGCGGTGCTGATCAAGGCGGCGGCCCGCCTGCAGGCGATCCAGGACAATTGGGACGTCCAGCAGACGACGCTGAACGAGGCTCTCGGCTTCAACCGCAAGGTCTGGACGCTGCTCTCCTCCGCCGCGACGGAGCCGGATGCGCCTCTCCCGGAGGAGCTGAAGACCGCAATGGCCCGCCTCGGTGCCTTCGTCTTCACCCGTACCCTTGACGCAATGATCGAGCCCAGCGCCGACAAGCTGACTGCCCTGATCCGCATCAACCGCGAGCTGGCGAGCGGCCTGCGCGGCAATCCTTGATCGCTGGATCGAGAGTTCGCGGGTGCAGGAGCAGAATCCCATCCCTCCGAAGCAATTCGGGGCCGCGCGGTGGAGCGCGGAATCCAGGACCGCCGATGATGCAGGACAAAGCGGACGCGGTGCCGCCTTGTTCCCATCAGCCTGAGGTTCTGGATTCCGGGCTCTGCTGCGCGGCCCCGAAATGACGCGAAGGGTGTTGATCCGGTCGCTGCACGCCGATGCGGACCGCACGGATCCACCGACGAGAGCCCTCATCCTGATGCAGTGAAGGCTCTCGCCGACTGGAGCCCGGGGTTACTTGTGCTGCCGACGAGCGAGCGCGCTGTCGTCGCCCGAGGTCGTGGTCATCGGCGCTTCCAGGCCGCTGGTGTTCTGCTCGGCTCGGTCGGGCAGGGTCTGGTCGAAGTTGCGCCGGTTGGCGGCGTGGTCATGGTACTGCTCGGTCTGCACGAACTTGCTGTCGAGGCCCCGCGCCGCCCCGTGCTGGGCCTTGTCGCGGTTGCTGAGCACCATGTTCTCCTCGAGGATGCCCTCCGGCAGCTCGGTCATCGCGCCCGTTCCGGAGCCCTTGCCCTGCGCCCCGGGACCCATGTTGTGCCTGTCGGCCTTGGCCATGTTCATCCTCCGATCGAGCGGGTCATGGGAGAGGATCCTGCTGGTTGCAGCGCCTCGTCCCGCCTACTCACTAAGAGTATGGAGCGCATCGGCCGGAGCAAGCGGGGCCGCAGAAAATATTGCCGGGAACCTTCTAGCATCGAAAGTAATACCGCCGGACCGATCCTATCCGTCTGATCATTCCCGACGAGCGACCTGATCCTGCGCCGCAACCCGGAACCTTCGCCGGAACGAGAGCGTCGCCGCCCCCTAATCTTTCCGGCACGGAAACGCGTCGCGCAGGGCCAGCAGGGCCAGGACGCCGGCCTTCTCGCGCAGGGCTGGCGGGTGGGCAGCGCCGTAAGCCACCACCGCCCGGACGAGCTGGAGCCGGTTGCCGTCGAGCGGCAGGCAGGCTCCGAGGATCGGCGGCTGGTTGGCGGTGTCGGCAACCCCGGCGAGGTCCTGCACCGCGCCCATGAAGGCCCAGCAGCCGACGGTCTCCGGATCCTGGCGGAATTCGACGTCGTTGCCCCGCACCTTGGCACCGCGCAGCAGGCTCTTGCACTGCGCCACCAGCACGGCGCCTTCGGCGGCGCGCGCCGGCGCGGCCCATGCTCCGGCAGTCAGGATCGCCACCAAGACGAGGGCAGGGAGGATAACCGGGTGGAGGAGACCTGGACACCGCAGGTTCTCGCCGGAAGACGGCGCGCGGTTCGGGAACCTGCTCGGAATCGACATTCGGACACAGCTCGACGCGGGAGGCCGCCTGCCTGCGGCCCGGCGCATCCTAGCAAGCGCAGCTGCACCTTGCGCCGCGCCGCTCGCAGTGAGTCACACCCTCGTTGCCGCAGGGCCGGACCGGAAAGCCCGGGGCGATCAGCGCACCGGGTAGACCACCCGGGCCAGGGCCGCCTCGACGCGAGGCGTCGGCACCGTCGTCGCGGACGCCTTCTGGTATTGCGCCATCATCCGGCGAGCCGCATCGGCCGGCAGCGCGCCGATCGGCGCCGTCATCGCCAGCAGCTCCTTGCGGGTCTTGGCCGCCACTACTCCGGGACGGTTCACGTCCTGGAAGTCGCTCATCTTGTGCTTGTCCGAGTCGGGATCGCCGTGAAACACCCGCGGGCCCTCGGGCATGATGACGATGTCGCCCGGCCGCAGGGTCGGGTCGCGCAGGAGCGCGGTGCGGGCGTCGAGTGACTTGAGCGGCGATACCGCGATCGCGAGGGGCTTGACCTCCTTCTGCGGCTTTGCCTCGGCCTTCGGCAGGGCGACGTAGCGGGTGCGACCGCGCAAAGCCTTGGCCTGTGCCGCGAGGCGGTTGCGCCGGCTCGCCCGCTGGCGGATCGGCGCGTCGTAGGGCTGGACCGCGTAGGGCTGTGCCACAGGCGCCGGGGCGGCGGCAGGGCCGGAAAAGATCTGGCGGAGGAAATCGAGGCCGTCATTCTCGGCCCGTGCGCCTGCGCTCGAGGCGATCAGCAGGCATCCCGACGACATCGCCAGGAGCAGGGCGCGCATCCGGGCAGCAGGCATGATCTGGTGCAGCGGCATCGAGCCTCTCCAGTTGGCGTGACGGCGAATCTTAGGAAATCTGTACTGGTACCCGGCCGATTAACCTCGACGGCAGCCTGCCAGTTCCGAGCTTTCGGCCAAAGATGAACAATTTATGATCGTCCCGTCCGGTCCCCTCCCCGATCGGATGAGGCGGCGCCGCGCGGACGCGGCGCGGGGACGGGCTATGGCCCGGATCTCGCCATCTCCGGCCCTTGTCTTGGGTGTCGACGCCTGAACACTGGTCTCGATCCAGGGCCGGGCATGAGGAATCGATGACGTTACGGGAACCGATGCCGCAGTTGGGGCGCCATTCGCGTCGATCTGCCTACGCCCTCGCCCTGGCGCTCGGATGCGCCGCCCCTGCCAGAGCGCAGGCTCCGGACAAGCGCGTGCCGCTGGAGCCGACGGCCTGGCCGTTCACGGCGATCGGGCGGGTGAACGTGGTGCAGGGGCCGGCGCATCGCAGCCACTGCACTGGCACCCTCGTCGGGCCGCGTCACGTGCTGACCGCCGCCCATTGCCTGTTCGACGTCCGCCTCGATGACTGGGTCAAGCCGCATCAGGTCCACTTCGTCGCCGGCCAGGCCCGCGACCTGAATACCGGCACCGCCGAGGTCGAGGCGTTCCGCCTCGCCCCCGGCATCGACCTGCGTGCGGCGGCGCGGCCGGCCCAGGGCGCGATCGCCCCGGAGATGATCGGGCGGGACTGGGTGATCCTCACCCTGCGCCAGACCCTCAGCCTCAAACCGGTGCCGTGGCGCGTGCTGCCCAATGCCGATCTGCCCGGGAGCCGGCCCGGCGCGGTCGTGGCGCTCGCTGGCTACGCCGCCGACCGTCCCTACCTGCCGGTGATCCATCGCGGCTGCTCGGCCCGGATCGACGCGCCCGCCGCAGGCATGCTGAGCGACCTGTGCGAATCGATGTCGGGCGAGTCCGGCGCGCCGGTGCTGGTGCTCGACGCGGATGGTGGCGCGGCCCTGGTCGGGATCCACACCGCGGTGACGCGAGGCACGCGGGTGGGGAGCGCTTACCGCTCGGCGAGCGGCGTCGGGGTCGCCGCCGGCAGCTTCGCCGACGTGCTCGCCGAGATGATCAGGAAGTGAGGCGCCAGAATGCCACCTGAGTATCACCGTAGGTCCGACGCTCCAGCTCTGAAAAACCCTCCGGCGCGGCGAGGGTGGCGGAGGCCGCCTCCTCCACCACCGCGAGGGCGTCGTTGGTGAGCCAGCCGCCCTCCCGGGCCGCACTCAGCGCCTTCGGGGCGAGATCGCGGCCGTAGGGAGGATCGCAGAAGACGAGACCGAACGGTTCGCCAGGCGGTGCCGCGCCGAGGCGGGTGGCATCGCGGCGAAACAGCCGCGTCACCCCGCCGAGCCCGAGAGTATCGAGGTTGGTGCGGATCACGCCGCGGGCCTCCGCCCCCTCATCGACGAGGAGCGCGAAGGCCGCACCGCGGGAGATCGCCTCGCAGGCAAGCGCCCCGGTGCCGGCGAACAGGTCGAGAACGCGGGCGCCCGGGACCGGATCGTCATAGACGTGGGCCAGCACGTTGAACAACGCCTCACGCAGCCGGTCCGAGGTTGGCCGGATCGCGTCGCTGCGCGGCCCGGCGAGGCCGCGGCCGCGCAAGTCCCCTCCGACGATCCGCATCGATCAGGCTCAGCCGCGCGGCGGCCGGCCGCCGCCGGGCCGCGCGCCGCGCCCGCCGGGCTTCGGCCCGCCCGCACCGCCTCCGGAGCGGAAGCCACCTCCGGGCTTGCCGAACGGCTTGCCCCCCGGCCGGCTCCCGCCACCGGGACGGCCCTCGCCCTTGCCGGCGAAGGACTTGCCGGCAAAGGGCTTGCCGCTAAAGGACTTTCCGCCCCCGGGCTTGCCGCCGAACGGTTTGCCGCCGGGCTTGCCGCCGAACGAGCGGCCTTCGCTTCCGGAGCGACCCTCGAACGAGCGACCAGCGCCGGGACCGCGGCCCTCACCGCCGAAGGAACGACCTTCGCCGCCCGGACGGCCCTCGCCCTTACCGCCGAAGCCGCGGTTTCCGCCGCCGAACGAACGGCCTTCGCCGCCGGAACGACCCTCGAACGAGCGACCAGCGCCGGGACCGCGGCCCTCACCACCGAAGGAACGACCCTCGCCGCCGGAGCGGCCCTCGAACGAACGGCCTTCGGCGCCTCGGCCCCCAAAGCTTCTGCCCCCCGAGGTCTTGCCTCCCGAGCTCTTGCCGCCAAAGCCTTTGCTGCCGCCGAATCCACGGCCCTCGCCGCCTTCCGGGCGTCCGCCCGACCGGCCGAAGCCGCGGCCGCGGCCGCCGTCATCGGCGAGGCCGGCCTTGGCGCCGCCCCGCGGGGCAGCACCGTCGCGGTCCCGGCGCATCGGGCGGTCGTCGCCGCCCGGACCCCGGTTCGCTGCGCCGTCCCGGTCGTCGGTTCGGAACTTGGTACGACGGTGCGGGACCGCCTCCTCCTGCGGCTGGGCCACCAGGCGCTCGACCAGCACCCTGCGATCGCCCGAGGCGATGGCGCCGACGCGCTTGCGCGGGGCATCGGCCGTGGCGGCACGGATCTCCTGCGGGCTGTCGCCGCGCCGGTGCATCCGGCCGCGATTGGGCAGGTCGCCGGCGGCCTCGGCCTCGGGGTCGCGCCAGACCGTGCGCGCCGGGGCCCGGCGGGTCGCCGGTGCGGCGGGCGGCTTGCCGAATTGCGGCCGGGCCGGGTCGCGCCCGCGGGGCCCCCCCTCCTGCGACGCCTTGCGGGCGGCGGCCTTCGGCGAGCCGAACGGCGCGATCGGCTCGCGCACCGGGCTGGTGAAATCGACGCCGGCCTGCTCGGCGAGCGTGGTGCCGAGCTGGTCCTTCAGGACCCGGGTGCGGATCTCCTCGACCAGCCCGACCTCGAGGTCGCCGAGCTGGAACGGTCCGAAGGAGAGCCGGATCAGCCGGTTCACCGACAGGCCGAGATGCTCGAGGATCCGCTTGACCTCGCGGTTCTTGCCCTCGCGCAGGCCGAGCGTCAGCCAGACGTTGTCGCCCTGGGCTCGGTCGATCGTCGCCTCGACGGGGCCGTACTCCATCCCGTCGATGGTCACGCCCTTGCGCAGGGCATCGAGCTGGGCCTGGTCGACGTCGCCGAAGGCGCGCACGCGATAGCGGCGAAGCCAGCCGGTCTCCGGATGGGCGATGACCTTGGCGAGGCCACCGTCGTTGGTGAGGAGCAGGAGCCCCTCGGTGTTGATGTCGAGCCGGCCGACCGCCACCACCCGGGGCAGGTCCTCGGGCAGCACGTCGAACACCGTCTGGCGCCCCTCCGGGTCGCGGGCGGTCGTGACGACGCCGCGGGGTTTGTGGAACAGCCACAGCCGGGTGCGCTCGCGGGTCGGCAGCGGCTCGCCGTCGATCGTGATGCGGTCGCTCGGGGTCACGTTCACCGCCGGCGAGTCGAGGCGCGCGCCGTTCAGCGTCACGCGGCCGTCGAGGATCATCGCCTCGGCGTCGCGCCGCGAGGCCACGCCCGCCCGGGCGATCGCCTTGGCAATGCGCTCCGGCTCCGGCTCGGCCGGTGCCTCTGCCTTGGCTGCCCCACGCTTGGCCGAAGCCTGCCCCTCCGGGGAACCCGCGGATGCCTCGTCCCGTCCGCGACGCCGCTGCGGCGCCCCGGTCTCGTCGTCGTTGATGTCGTTCATGCGCGCCTGATACCAGACGGGGTGTGGCGACGCGAGTGGAACCGATGCGCGATTTTGCAAGGGGTGGGGCGCGTCCGGATCCCCTCGGCCTGGCCTTCGACGCGGCTCGCGGGGCCGCGGTGCGGGGCGAGGTGCCGGTCGGCGCCGTCGTGATGCGGGACGGCGTCGTGCTGGCGGTCGCCGGCAACCGCCCCCGGACCGACCGCGATCCGACCGCCCACGCGGAGATCCTTGCGATCCGCGCTGCCTGCGCCGCCCTCGACGACGAGCGCCTGACCGGCTGCGACCTCTACGTGACCCTGGAGCCCTGCGCGATGTGCGCCGGCGCGATCAGCTTCGCGCGCATCCGCCGGCTCTACTTCGCCGCGTCCGACCCGAAGGGCGGCGCCGTCGAGAACGGGCCGCGGTTCTTCAACCAGCCGACCTGCCACCACGCTCCTGAGGTCTATGGCGGCTTGCGCGAGAGCGAGGCCGCCGCGCTTCTGCGCGACTTCTTCCGCGACCGGCGGCCCTGACGCGTCGGCCGGAGCCGCTCGCCCCTGGAATTCAGCCTTCTCAAATCAATATAGCAGTGGCTATATAAGCCGGCCCGAAGCCGGGCAGGAGCGACGGAGCACGGGGTGATGCGGGACGGATGGGCGTGGCGCGCCGGCGACGGGGCGGCGGAGCCGAGCCTCGGGGCGATGAATGCGAGCGTGCCGGTGCGGGCCACCGGCTCGTGGCCGCGGCGCCTGCTCGCCTTCCTGGGCCCCGGCTACATGGTCTCGGTCGGCTACATGGACCCGGGCAACTGGGCCACCGACATCGCCGGCGGGGCGCAGTTCGGCTACACGCTGCTCGCCGTCATCCTGCTCTCGAACCTGATGGCGGTGGTGCTCCAGGCGCTCGCCGCGCGGCTCGGCATCGCCACCGGCCGCGACCTCGCCCAGGCCTGCCGCGACGCCTATTCGCGCCCGGTCGGGATCGCGCTCTGGCTCGCCTGCGAGGCGGCGATCATCGCCTGCGACCTCGCCGAGGTGATCGGCACCGCCATCGCGCTCAAGCTTCTGTTCGGCCTGCCGCTCCTGGCCGGCGCGGTGCTGACCGGCCTCGACGTGCTGCTGATCCTGCTGCTGATGCGGCGGGGCTTCCGGGCGCTTGAGGCCTTCGTGATCGCGCTCTTGACGATCATCTTCGCCTGTTTCGCGATTCAGATCGCCATGGCCGCGCCGCCGGTCCGCGACGTGCTCGGCGGCTTCGTGCCGTCCACGACAATCGTCACCGATCCGGCGGCGCTCTACCTCGCCATCGGCATCCTCGGTGCCACGGTGATGCCGCACAACCTCTACCTGCATTCCTCGATCGTGCAGACCCGCGCCTATCCGCGCGACGAGGCGGGCAAGGCGAGCGCCCTGCGCTTCGCGATCGCCGATTCGACCATCGCCCTGACGCTCGCGCTCTTCGTCAACGCCGCGATCCTCATCATGGCGGCCAAGGTCTTCCACGGTTCGGGTCATACCGGCGTGCAGGAGATCGAGGAGGCCCACGCCCTGCTCTCGCCGCTGCTCGGCGTCGGCCTCGCCTCGACCCTGTTCGCCCTCGCGCTCCTCGCCTCCGGCCTCAATTCCACAGTCACCGCGACGCTCGCCGGCCAGATCGTGATGGAGGGCTTCCTCCGCCTGCGCCTGCCCGATTGGGCGCGCCGGCTCGTCACCCGCGGCATCGCCATCGTGCCGGTGGTGATCGTCACCGGCCTCTACGGCGACGAGGGCACCGCCCGACTCCTGGTGCTGAGCCAGGTCGTGCTGTCGATGCAGTTGCCCTTCGCGGTGATCCCGCTGGTGCGCTTCGTCTCCGACAAGGGCAAGATGGGCGTCTTCGTCATCCCGGCCTGGCTGAAGATCCTGTCCTGGGCCATCGCCGCGGTGATCGTGGCCCTGAACCTGAAGCTTCTCGTCGATACTCTCACCGGCGGCTGACGCCGGTGTCGGCGAGTGTCGGGAAGCAGACGCAAGCGCACAGGCCGGGCGCCTGCACAACATTTGGGCGAAACCGGAGGGACTAACTGCGCGAGAACTCGGAACAACGGCGGTCCTCGCGGCATTATGCACCACGTTTTTGACTGACGTGGACGCCACGATGAAGATCCGCACCGGCTATTCGATCGCCTTCGAAACGCCCGGCCCAACCTCCATGGTCCTGATGCTCAACGTGCATCCGGACAGGGCCGGCGACCTGATCACACCCGACACCATGACCATCGACCCGCCAGTGCCCGCGCACCAATTCGTCGATTCCTTCGGCAACATCTGCACCCGCGTGACCGCCCCGGGGGGCCGCATCACCTTCTCGGCCGATGTCCTGGTCCAGGACAGCGGGCAGGTCGACGATTACGCGCCGGACGCGGTGCAGCACCCGGTGCAGGACCTGCCCGACGACGTGCTGCCTTTCCTGCTCGCGAGCCGCTACTGCGACACCGACAAGCTGTCGAACACCGCCTGGCAGCTCTTCGGCAACACACCGGCAGGCTGGGCCCGGGTGCAGGCCATCGTCGACTACGTCCACAACCACATCCGCTTCGACTACCAGCGCGCCGATTCGACCCGCAGCGCCCTCGACGGCTTCAACCAGCGCGAGGGCGTCTGCCGCGACTTCGCGCACCTGGCCGTCACCTTTTGCCGCTGCATGAACATCCCGGCGCGCTACTGCACCGGCTATCTCGGCGACATCGGCGTGCCGGCAGTGCCCGATCCGATGGACTTCTCGGCCTGGTTCGAGGTGTATCTGGGCGGACGCTGGTACACGTTCGACGCGCGCCACAACAAGCCGCGGATCGGCCGCATCGTCATGGCCCGCGGCCGTGACGCCACCGACGTGGCGATCTCGACGAGCTTCGGCCCGTCCTGGCTCACCAAGTTCGAGGTCCATACTGACGAGGTGGTGGAGCCGGAGCCGCAGGCGGTGCAGCACACGGAATGGCTCCAGGCTGCCGAGTAAGATCCGGGGCGCGAGACCTCCCTCTCCCATGCCGCAGAGGGGAAGGCTGCCACGGTTAATGATCGACGCTCCAACCGTCTCGCTGCCAGCGCGACGGTTGGAGCTCTTGCCTGACACCTACTCCCCTCGCCCGTACGACTCTCCCACACGGGAGAGGCGGCCCGGCCCTACGCTCGTCATGGTCGGTTCTCTGATTCGCTCACGACGCAGAGAAATGGCCCTCCCACTGCACGCCGCTGTCAAGCCTGGATGAGGGATCGTTCTCCGGCTATGGCGGCCCGATGCTGCTTCGTCCCTACCAGCGCGCGAGCCTCGACGCGCTCCAGGCCGATTGGGCGCGCGGTGGCCGCAACGGCCTGATCGTGCTGCCGACCGGGGCCGGCAAGAGCCTCGTCATCGCCACCCTGGTGCGGGAGACCATGGCCCGCGACCCAGGCGCCCGGATCGCCGTCGTCACTCATACCCGCGAGCTGATCGCGCAGAACCACGCCGAGCTCCTGAACCTCTGGCCAGAGGCGCCGGCCGGCATCGTCTCGGCCGGGCTCGGGCGAAGAGAGGAGACCCGGCCGATCCTGTTCTGCGGCATCCAGTCGGTGTGGAACCGGGTCGAGGCGACAGGCGGCTTCGACCTGGTGATCGTCGACGAGGCCCACCTGATCCCCCGCGACGCGGAGACCCGCTACGGCCGCTTCCTCGACGCGGTGCGGGCACTCTCGGCCGGCATGCGCCTCGTCGGCCTGACTGCCACGCCCTACCGCCTCGACAGCGGCCGCCTCGATGAGGGCGCGGGCCGCGTCTTCGACCGCATCGTCTACGAGGCGCAGGTCGGCGATCTGATCCGGGAAGGCTACCTCGCGCTCCTGGTCTCGAAGGCGACCGCCACCATCCTCGACGTCAGCGGCGTGCCCCTGCGCGCCGGCGACTACGTGCCGGGTGCCCTCGAGGCGGCGGTGAACCGCGACGTCATCACCAAGGCCGCGGTGGCCGAGATGGTCGCTTACGGCGCCGAGCGCCGGGCCTGGCTCGCCTTCTGCGCCGGGGTGAAGCACGCCGATGCGGTGCGCGACGCGATCCGGGCCGAAGGATTCTCCTGCGAGGCGATCTCGGGCGAGACCCCGAAGCGCGAGCGCGACCGCATCGTGCGCGACTTCCGGGCCGGGCGCCTGCGCTGCCTCACCTCGGTCGGGGTGCTGGCGACCGGCTTCAACGTGCCGGAAGTCGACCTGATCGCGCTGCTGCGCCCGACCCAGAGCACCGGTCTCTACGTGCAGCAGGTCGGCCGTGGCCTGCGCCGGGCCAAGGGCAAGACCGATGCCCTGGTGCTCGACTATGCCGGCCTGGTGCGCCGCCACGGGCCGATCGACGTGCTGTCGGCCAATGCCGTCGCGCGGGCGCGCCTGCTCGGCGAGAGCGGCGGTCCCCGGGCCAAGCCCTGCCCAGGCTGCGGGGCGCTGATCGCGCTCAATGCCAGCACCTGCGAGGCGTGCTGGATCGAGCCGGAGGACGAGGACGCCGAGATGCCGCACGAGGCGGTGGCCGACGACGAGAGCGCGGTCCTCTCCGCCGGCACCGTCGCGGTGGTGCGCGAGGCGCATGCGCGCTGGTGGCCGGTGGCCGGCTGGCGCTTCCGGCGCGAGGCGCGGCCGCGCGGTCCCGACGTGCTGGCGGTGGCGTTGGAGGGCGACGAGGAGGCGATGACCGTGCGCCTCGACCTCGAAGCCTCCGGATTCGCCCGCGAGAAGGCGGTGCAGTGGTGGCGCCGCCTCGGCGGCGAGATGCCTCCTCCCCTCGACATCGACGAGGCGCTCGCGCGCTGCGACGAGCTGTCCCGGCCGGAGGCGGTGCGGGTGGTGCCGACCGGCCGGCTGTCGGAGAGCGTCGATTATCGCCTCGCCGACGGCGCGACCTGGACCGATACGCGGCGGGTGGCCTGACGAGATCAGCCCGCCGCGAGCAGGCGGGTGACCTCGGACTCGGCGAAAGCCTTCTCGGCGGCGACGTCGGCGGCGAGCGCGCGGATCGCCTCGAGGTCGCCATCCTGGCACGCGGTCTCGAGGGCGGCGCAGAGGCGCGACAGCCGGGTGAAGCCGATCAGCCCCGACGAGGCGATCACCCCGTGCGCCGCGGCGGCGAGCGCCGCCGGCTCGCCCCTCACCGACCAGTCGCGCAGCTGGGCCTGGAAGCGCCCGAGCAGCACCGGCAGCGCCTCGTCGCCGACCGCCTGGCGCAGGTCGGCATACGTTGCGGCGTCGAGGGAGGGGGGCGTCGTCGTCGCCATGGCGTCCGGCTCCAGATGCGCCTCATCGAGCGCGTTGGCTCTCGGAACGCGACCCTACAGGATATGAAGCGGCCGCGATGCTCGGCCATCAGGCCGATCCATTCTGAATCGGGGCCCGTCCAGAATGGATCGGGGCTCATGGGATAACCCTAAGCCGACCGCGCCACCGATGTACCGATCTCCACCGACCGGGCGGCTTCCGCCTCGCGGGCATAGGTCCGTGCGCGCAGGACGGCCTCCGAGGGCAATTGCTCGACGACCGCACCGTCTGGGCCGACGACCTGGAACACGATCTGCTTGCTTTCGACGTCGCGCCGGTAAAGCGCCCGGTCGACCTTGGTGTCGGGGGCGTCAGACGACGAGGCGGTGTCGCGCGCGATCGTCCGCCGGGCATCCGGACTCAGGTCGAGGGTGACGGCCGGGTCCAGGGGCGGGTCGAGGCCGGCCTGCGGCGCCTGAGAGAAGCTGTTCCGCATTATCGGCTCGACCGCGGCCGGCGGAAGCGCCGCGGCAAGGCTGCTGGTCTCGATCACGGCGAAATCCTTTCGGGCGATCCGTTCCCGCTCAGCTAGCCGTGATGAGCCCTACCTGGATGTTAACGCCGCCCGTGCGCTTAAAGATTGTCTTAAGAGAGGGTTTTGATGGTTCGAACAATTGTCTGGAGTTTCGTCGGCCGGGCCGGCGGAAGCGGGACTGACGTCGGCGAAGGTTGCGAAGACACCCCTTCGCACGAATGCCGGCAAGGCGCCGCGAGGGCGCGACTGTCACTGACATCACCCAGATGGCACAAATAACGGGATCTCGCGCGCATGCTTCCTAGACACCACCTCGATCGCCCGGCACGGATGGTATCGGCATCTCTCGCAGTCTGTCTGACCCAGCCGACGGTCCTGACGTCCTCCCGGTCAGTCCGGGCTCCGCGGCGCGGCCCCGGAGCGACGATGGAGCGTGCGAGATCCTGGAGATCATCTCGAACAGGGCCTCACAAAACCGATGACGTCCTCACGGCTCCCCGGCCGGCGCCGTCGGCGCCTCGCTGTCCGCGCGGGGCTCGGCGGTGGCGACGGCCTTGGTGGTCAGCAGCGGCTCGAGGCGCCGGGCCAGTTCCTGGCCGAGATGGCGAGTATACGGACCGGTGAAGTAGCGGCCACCGGCGCCGCGGCCGTCGAGGTGGTCGCGGGCCCTGGTCATCGCGTCGACCTCGGGTCGGCACAGGAAACCGATCACCCCCGCCGCCTCGTACCAGCGCCCGGCCCGGGCATGCGTCAGCGCGGCCGGGTTGTTGCCGATAGTCTCGGCGAAGCAATCCGTCGCGGCCTGCTCGAGGGGGGCGAGCACCGCGCGCCGGTGCTCGGCGCGGGACGCGGGGGCGGCCGCGGCCGGGTGGGTCGCAGCCACCAGCTTCATCGCCGCCAGGGTGCAGATCGCGCCGTACAGCAGAACTCTCATATCCGGGCCTCGGCCGAATCAACCGCCTCACTCCCGGCAAGCGTCGTGCCGATCATGGGCGGATCTTGGGCGGAACCCGGAGAAAAAGCAGGTTTTCGGATCAAGACAGGCCGCCGCCAGCAAGCTTAGCGGCAGCTTTTACCCAGTCGGCCTCGGCGCTTGCCTGTTAGCCGCAGCACTCGCCCGATCAGCCGCGGCGCATCCCCGATCAGCCGCGGCGCTCGGCGTTCCAGCGGCCCTTGCAGGAGGTGGAGCCGGAGGTGGTCCAGTTGCCGTTGCCGGTGCCCTCGCCGAGGCGGCCGACCACTTGGGCGGCGGCGTCGCCCCGGCTGATCGTCGCCCGCACGGCGCCGCTCGGCTGCACGCGGCCCGAAACGGTGAAGTCGCCACCCCCGGCGTAGCGGGCCTGGCCGTTCTCGATGATGACGCCGTAGCGGTAGGCGCGGTCGCAGGATCCGCTCTCGGTGATGACCTCGACGCTCCAGGTGCCGTCGAAGCGGTTCGGTGCCTTGGCGCTGGTTCTGGCGATGGCCGGCGCCACGGCACCGGCCAGACAAGCTCCCGCCGCGAGGGCGGACACGATCAGCCTCATGGTCCTCGTTTCCCGATTCGGTCTGGCGACAAACTCGGCAGCAGGCGGTTGGTTGCCGCGGTGCAACGTTTCCCGGGCGTTAACCCGCCATGCCGACGCGGGACGCCGGATCCGCCGCCAAGGTGGCCGCCCGCCGCAGGTCCTCGACGAAACCCGCATAGGCCTCGCCCCGCGCCTCGTCGGGCAGGCGCAGGAGGTAGGAGGGGTGAACGGTGACGAAGCCGGGATAGGGCTTCCCCTCGAACGCTGCCGGCCCGCGGGCGCGGGTGATCGGCACCTGCCGGCCGGTGAGCGCCAGGACGGCGGTGGCGCCGAGCGCCACCACCAGGCGTGGCGCCACGAAGGCCAGCTCGCGGTCGAGCCACCAGCGGTAATGCGCCACCTCGCCGGCGGTCGGCTTCTGGTGGATGCGCCGCTTGCCCCGCACCTCGAACTTGAAGTGCTTGACCGCATTGGTGAGGTAAGCTTGGCTGCGGTCGATCCCCGCCTCGCGCAGCGCCCGCGCCAGGAGCTGACCCGCCGGGCCGACGAAAGGCCGGCCCTGAAGGTCCTCCTGATCGCCCGGCTGCTCACCCACGAGGGCGATCGCCGCCCCGAGCGGGCCCTCGCCGAGCACGGCCTGCGTCGCGCCCGGCACCAGCGGTTCGGAGGCGCGGATCACCGCGTTCAATGCCTCGAGGGAGGCAGGCTCCTGCGCCGCCATCGCGGCGAGCGCCCGGGCGGGCACGCGCTTGACCGGCGCCTCCGGCGCGCGCGCGATCATCTCTCCGACCCGCCGGCCGGCCTCCCGCACCAGGCCGGGGATGGCTGCCGTCTCGGGCATGTTGTGCCAGTACTTCTTCGGCATCTCGGCCCGCATCGCCGCCAGGTTGGTGCGGGCGGGGTTGAAGGTGCTGGAGTAGTAGTCGGTCCAGCCGGCCTCGAACGCGTCGTGCTCCGGCACGTCCTCGCGCCGGCCGGGCGGCCCGACATGCAGGGCTCGGCCGTCCCAATGGGCGGAGCCGTCCGGCGTGAGGATCGACCAGTCGAAGGAGGGGAAGCGCGCCGCAAAGAACGGCGCGGCCTCCGCCAGGATGTGGTGCTCGGGCTCGAACCAGGCCGCGAACCGCTCCCGTCCGCCCTCCCCCGCCCCGGATCGGCGGAAGCGCAGGAAGGCGTGCATCTTGTGCAGGTCGCGCGCCACCGCCTTGCGCATCAGGGTCAGGCGATGGACCAGCGGGTCGCTTGCGACCTCGGCCAGATGCCGCTCGCCGCGCGCCACACGCCAGATCAGACGGTGGAGCAGGCCGTAGCGCTCCGGATCCCGGTGCATGACGACCGGAGGCACGAGCTCCGCCACCGCCCGCGGCAGGACCAGGGCCGAACCGGGCTCGGCCGGCGCATCCTCGGCAAACAGCGAGGCGGCGTCGCCCTCGACCCAGGTCACCGCCTCCGGCGGCACGCCTGCCGGGACGAGGTGGCGGATCGCGGCGCGGAATCCATCGAGGTCGGCGCCGGACGTCAGACGGATCGTGCGGGTCTGCATCTAGAACAGGCTCAGCTGGCGCGGGGGCTCGGCAAGGCGCGCGCGCAGGTCGAGCCGGTCGGTCAGGCGCGTCGGCGCGTAATCGGCCGCGACCAGGAACGGCCGGGCGCGCTTGAGGCCGGAGGTCAGGCGGGCCACGTCGTCGAGCCGCAGGGTGGCGTGGCGGCGCGCCGCCACGATCTTGTCCACCGCCCGGACGCCGAGGCCCGGCACCCGCAGGAGCATCTCCCGGTCGGCCCGGTTGACGTCGACGGGAAAGCGGTCGCGGTTGCGCAGGGCCCAGGCGAGTTTGGGATCGACGTCGAGGGCGAGCATCCCGGACTCGGTCGCCCCCGCGACATCGTCGGGCGAGAACGCGTAGTACCGCATCAGCCAGTCGGCCTGGTAGAGCCGGTGCTCGCGCTGGAGCGGCGGCGATTTGCTCGGCAGGATCGAGGCGGCGTCGGGGATCGGGCTGAAGGCCGAGTAGTAGATCCGCTTCAATCCGTAATGGTCGTAAAGGCGGGCGCTGGTGCGGATCAGCGATTCGTCGGTGCTGGCATCGGCCCCGACGATCACCTGCGTCGACTGCCCGGCGGGGGCGAAGCGGCGCTTTTCTTCCCGAGCCTGCAGGATGCGCTCGCCCATCTGTCCCATCGCAGTCTGGATCGCGGCGCCGTCCTTCTCCGGCGCCAGTCGCTCCAGGCTCGCCTCGGTCGGCAGCTCCAGGTTGATCGAGAGCCGGTCGGCGTAGAGGCCGGCCTGCTCGATCAGCCACGGGCTCGCCTCGGGGATGGTTTTCAGGTGGATGTAGCCGCGAAAGCCGTGCCGCTGGCGCAAGGTCTTCGCTACCCGGATCAGCTGCTCCATCGTGTGGTCGGGCGAGCGGATGATGCCGGAAGAGAGAAAGAGCCCCTCGATGTAGTTGCGCTTGTAGAACTCGACCGTCAGCGTCACCACCTCGTCGACCGAGAACTTGGCCCGGCGGACATTCGAGGAGCGCCGGTTGACGCAGTAGGCGCAGTCGAACAGGCAGTAATTGGTGAGCAGGATCTTCAGCAGCGAGACGCAGCGCCCGTCCGGCGTGTAGGCGTGGCAGATGCCCGCTCCCGTCGTGGAGCCGAGCCCGCCGGCCTCCGCCTTGCGCCGCGGCGCCCCGGACGAGGCGCAGGAGGCATCGTATTTCGCTGCGTCGGCGAGGATGGTGAGCTTCTTCTTCAGGGCGTCGTCCATGCTCGCAACCTGGCGGTCGTTCCCGATTTGTTCAAGGCAGAAGGTGCGGCTGTCCCGTGGTCGAAAGCCGCATCGGGGCTCCTTGGAACTCGCCGCCCGGCCCCTCGTTGTCTGCCCGATTGGAGTTCTTCTAATTCGCAAGGAGACGCCCGATGGCCACGAACCCGTCCGCGAACTGCCGCAGCTGCCGCTACTACGACGACCACAAGCTGAACGGCGCCGCCGCCCAGGGTGAGGAAGGCCTGTGCCGCTTCAACCCGCCGGTGAGCCAGCCCGAGCCGCAGGGTCACGGCCTGTGGCCGGTGGTCTCGGCCCAGGATTGGTGCGGGCATTTCTCGCCGGAGATGATGGCAGGCGAGTAAGCTTTCCTCTTCGTTGGAGCGTTGGAAGAGCCGGTCCTGCGGGGCCGGCTTTTTTATCGCGCGACTGTCGCGCGAGGCGAAAGCTGGAATCTTGCGGCGTGGCGGCGCCCCTCCTGGGCGGAACCCCACCATTCCCGGCACGTTGCGCAGGCTCTTAGCCCCAACGGATGGTTGCTCGATGCCGGACGATGTCACCGCCCTCTCGCGCCGGAGCCTGATGATGGCCGGCGGCGCCACCCTGGTCGGCCTCGGCAGCGCGGCGGCGCAAGGAGCGGCGGCGCAAGGCGTGCCCGGACCCGAGCGGCCGGTGGATACCGGCAAGGTCGAGAACGGCAAGGTGACGTTTCCGAACTGGCGCGGCCCCTCGGACCGGCCCTCCGCACCGCCGCCGGCGCCGCTGCCGCCCGGCGAGCGGGTCGGCTTCGCGATCGTGGGTCTCGGCCGGCTGTCGCTGGAGGAGATCCTTCCGGCCTTCGGCGAGTGCCGCAGGGCGAAGCCTGTCGCCCTGATGTCGGGCTCGCCCGACAAGGCCAAGGCAGTGGCGGCGCAGCACGGCATCAAGCCCGAGGCGGTCTACGGCTACGATGGCTGGGACGCGCTCGCCCGCAACCCGGAGGTGAAGGCGGTCTACATCGTCACCCCGAACGCGCTCCACCGCGATCAGGTGATCGCCGCGGCCGGCGCCGGCAAGCACGTGCTGTGCGAGAAGCCGATGGCGGCGTCGGCCGCGGAAGCGCGGGCGATGATCGATGCCTGCGCCAAGGCCAACGTGAAGCTGATGATCGCCTATCGCTGCCAGTACGAGCCTTATAACCGCGAGGTCGTGCGCCTGGTGCGTGGCGCCAAGTACGGCAAGGTCAAGCTGATCGAGGCGACCAACACCCAGACCATGAGCCTGCCCGAGCAGTGGCGGATGCGGAAGGCGCTGGCCGGCGGCGGCGCGCTCCCGGATATCGGGCTCTACTGCCTCAACGGGGTGCGGGCGCTCATAGGCGAGGAGCCGGTCTCGGTCCAGGCGCAGATCCATTCCTCGGACGACCCCCTGTATCGCGAGGTCGAGGAGACGGTGGCCTTCACCCTGCGCTTCCCCTCCGGCGCGCTGGCGCTCTGCTCCACCAGCTACGGCGCGCATGAGACCCGCTCCCTCACCGTCCAGGCCGAGGGCGGCGCGATCCAGCTCCAGAACGCCTTCGCCTACGAGGGCCAGCGCCTCTTCCTGAACCATCGCGAGGGCAAGGCCGAGGCGAAGGAGGAGCGGGTGCTGGGCGCCAAGAACCAGTTCGCCCTCGAGATCGACCACATGGCGACCTGCATCCTGGAGAACCGCACGCCCCGCACCCCGGGCGAGGAGGGGCTGCAGGACCAGATCCTGATGGAGGCGATCTACGAGGCCGCCCGCACCGGCAATGCGGTGGCGCTCAAGGGCCCTGAGCGAACGGTGGGCAAGGGCGAGGAAAAGGCCCAGGACCAGGCGGGCAAGGCCCTCGACCTGACCCGCGGGCCGGAGCCGGAAGAGGCTGGCTAACGCGTCCCCGATCGCGTTGCCTGCGGGGCAACCGCCCTCACCCGCCCCGCACGGCGACCGCCTCGACCTCCACCAGGTAGCCGTGATGCAGCTCCGGCACCGGCACCACCGTGCGGGCCGGCTTCGCCTCTCCCAGCATCTCGGCGTAGACCCGGTTGAAGTCCGGCCAGTTCTCGACGCCGACGATGTAGGCCGTCACCCGCAGGATGCGCTCCGGCCCGCTCCCCGCCTCCGCCAGGATGGCGAGGAGGCTCGCGAGCGCCTGGCGCGCCTGCACCTCGAACGGCTGGTCCGCCGTGTGGCTGCCGTCGGGCCGGGCGGCGAGCTGGCCGGAGACGAAGACGAGGTCGCGCCAGGCGGTGGCCTGCGCGTAATGCCCGGCCGGCTTCGGCGCAGCGGCGGTGGCGATGCGGGAAACCTGATCGGGAGTAGCCGGGTCGGACATGGGGGCGGCGCTCCTACCAGCCGTTGATGCGGGGCCAGACGGCCGCGACGCGGCCCTCCTCATCGAGGATGTGATAGCGGTCGTGCTGGGCGCCCGTTGCGCAGGCGTGGTTGGGCAGGATGCGGACCTGCGCGCCGACGGCGAGGTCCGGCAGGGCCGCGCCCGAGCCCGACCGCAGGGCCAGGATGCCGTGCTCCTGGTTGGCGTCGCGGACGATGAGGTCGGGATAGGGCCGGCCCGCCATGTCGCAGACTAAGCCGTAGCCCTGGTCGACCGCCTGGCGCGCCGTGCCGCGGTCGCGCGAGAGCGCCATCCAGCCGGCATCGACGACGATCCAGCCCTTCGTCCGCTGGTGGCCGATCACGGTGGCGAGCACCGACAGGGCGATGTCCTCGACCGCGACCGATCCGACGCCGGCCTGGAACAGGTCGCCGAGCATGAACACCCCGGCCCGGACCTCGGTGATGCCGGTGAGGTCGCGGGCGAAGCGCGCGGTCGGGGTCGAGCCGACGCTGACCACCGGGCAGGGCAGGCCCGCCGCGCGCAAGGCATCGGCCGCCGTCACCGCAGCGACCCGCTCGGCCTCCGCCGCAGCCGTGAGCGCCGCGGGGTCGCTCAAGGCGTAGCTGTCGCCGGCATGGAGCAGCACGCCGCGCAACGCCGCGCCTCCTGCGGCGAGACGTCGGCCGATCGCCGCGAGGGTGTCGCGATCGCCCGGCGCGACGCCGGAGCGGTGGCCGTCGGCATCGACCTCGATCAGCACCGGCACGGCATCGCCGCTCGCCCGGGCGTGCTCGGCCACGGCGTCGGCCTGCTCGAGGCTGTCGAGGATGACCGCGAGGTCCGCGCCGCCGGCCCGGATCGCCGCGACCCGGGGCAGCTTCGCCGGCGCGATGCCGACGGCGTAGATCATGTCGCGCACCCCGCCCGCGGCGAAGTACTCGGCCTCCAGCAGGGTCGAGACCGTCGCGGGGCCTGACGGCGAGGCCATGGCGATGCGCGCGACGTCGAGGGATTTCGCGGTCTTGAGATGCGGCCGGAGCGTGACGCCGAGGCCTTCGAGATGCGCGCGCATCCCCGCGACGTTGGCGTGCAGGCGGGCCTCGTCGAGGAGCAGGCAGGGGGTTGGCAGGCGGTCCAGTGGAATCCGGCTCGGCTCGGCCATGGTCGTAGCGCTCGTCGTGATCGCGTCGTCTCGCGCCACGAAGACCACGGGCGGGTCCGGAACGCCATTAACACTGGCTGCCTCCTGCATTAATTTGAGACTTAATGCTCGGCACCGACGATCTCCGCTTCTTCCTCGCCATCGCCGAGGCGCCTTCCCTCGCCGCCGCGTCGCGAGCCCTCGACGTGTCGCCGCCGGCGGTCACGCAGCGCCTGCGCGCCCTTGAGGAGCGGCTGGGGATGCTCCTCGTCGACCGGGCCGGGCGCCACCTCGCGCTGACCGACGAGGGCGAGCTGATCGCCGAGCGCGGTCGGCAGATCCTCGATTCCCTCGGCGAACTCGACGAGGCGCTGGGCGCCAGGCGCGGGCAGGTGGTCGGGCACCTGCGGATCGTGGCGCCGTTCGGCTTCGGCCGCCGCCACGTCGCCCCCGTCGCGGCGGCGTTCCAGGCGGCGCACCCGCAGGTCGCGATCGACCTCCGGCTCTCCGACCGCCTCGGCAGCGTGCCGGCCGGGACCTTCGACCTCGCGATCCATGTCGGCGAGATCGCGCAGGCGGCGCCCGGCCTGATCGTCCGGCGCCTCGCCCCGAACGACCGGGTGGCCTGCGCCGCGCCGGCCTATCTCGCCGCCCACGGCACGCCCGCAATCCCGGCGGACCTCCGCCTGCACGCCTGCATCGCGCTCCGCGAGAACGACGAGGACGTGACCCTGTGGCGCTTCCGGCGTGACGGGCAGGATGAACGGGTCCGGATCGAGCCGCGGCTGGCCAGTAACGACGGCGAGGTGGTGCGCGGCTGGGCGCTCACCGGGTGCGGCATCATCCTGCGCTCGGAATGGGACGTCGCCGCCGACCTGCGGGCGGGACGGCTGGTCCGGCTGCTGCCGGGCTATGCCCTGCCCGACGCTCCGGTGGTGGCGCTGCTCGGCGCACCCCGCCGCGCCCGGGCCGCCCGCACCGGCCGGTTCCTCGACGTGCTCGCCGCCGCCCTCGACCCGGCCCCGTGGCGCGATCCGACGGCCTGACGGTCACGCCTCGCGCCGTGCCTTCACGCGAACGCGATCCGCCCGGTCTCGCCAGCGCCGCAGAGTCCGGGTAACCCGGGCCCATGCCGCCCCGCCGCCTCGCCCTCCTCCTCGCCCTTCTGGCCTCCTGGCTGACCCTCGGCGCCGCCGAGGCGCAGGTGCCGCGGCCGTCGAAATACGCCGACCTCGTCCGGGCCGAGCTGGTGACCGAGGAGAGCGCCGTCGCGCCGGGCGCCACGCTCACCGCAGGCGTGCGACTCACGATGAAGCCGGGCTGGCACGTCTACTGGCGCAATCCCGGCGATTCCGGCCTGCCGCCGGAGATCGCCTGGACGCTGCCGGCGGGCTTCTCCGCGGGCGGCGTCGCTTGGCCGGCGCCGGAGCGGATCCCGGTCGGCGACCTGATGAATTTCGGCTACGAGGGCGAGGTGCTGCTGACGGTGCCGATCACGGCACCCGAAACCCTCGGGTCCGGGCCCGTCCCGCTCAAGGCCAAGGTCTCCTATCTCGTCTGCGAGCGCGAATGCGTGCCGGGCGAGGCGACCCTGTCGACGAGCCTGCCCGTCGCGCCCGCCGGCACCAGCCCGCGGCCCGATCCGCGCACCGCCGCCCTGTTCGCGCAAGGGCGCGAGCGGCTGCCGGTACCGGCCCCCTGGCCCGTCCGGCTGGTCCAGGACGGCGGCACGCCAGTACTGACGATCGATGCGCCCGGCCTCAAGGCGCGTGACGTCGCGTTCTTCCCCTATGCCGAAACGGCCCTGGAGCACGCCGCCGAGCAGGTCGCGACGAGCGACGCCACCGGCCTGCACCTGCGGCTCCAGCGCAGCAGCCAGACCGCCGCCGATGCGCCGGCGCCCCGGGCGGACGGGGTGCTGACCCTCACGGAAGAGACCGGATCCGGCCCGGTCCGCCGCGCCTACGCGCTCGGCACGGCGATGCCCGCGCCGGCCGCCCTCGCGGCGCCCGTGCCGGCTCCCGCTCCGGCTGCACCGGCGATCGGTCCGGCCGAGGCCGAGGGCCTGTGGCAAGCGGCGTTCCTCGCCTTCCTGGGCGGGCTCCTCCTCAACCTGATGCCCTGCGTCTTCCCGGTCCTGTCGATCAAGGTCCTGAGCCTGGTGCGCCATTCGGGCGAGAGCCCGGGTCGGGTGCGGCTGCACGGCCTCGCCTACGCGGCCGGCGTGCTGGCGGCTTTCGTGAGCCTCGCGGGCCTGCTGATCGCGCTCCGGGCCGGCGGGGCGCAGATCGGCTGGGGCTTCCAGCTGCAATCGCCCCTGGTGGTGGCCGGCCTCGCCTACGGGCTCTTCGCCATGGGCCTCAGCCTGTCGGGGGTCTGGCATCTCGGCGGCCGGGCGGCGTCGCTCGGCGATGGCCTGACGCGGCGGGCCGGGTTGGAGGGCTCTTTCTTCACCGGGGTGCTGGCGACGGTGGTCGCCACCCCCTGCACCGCACCGTTCATGGGCGCGGCGGTCGGCTACGGCCTGACGCAGGGAGCCGTCGTGGCCCTCACGGTCTTCACGGCGCTCGGCCTCGGTCTCGCGCTTCCCTTCGCCCTGCTGGCGGCTTGGCCGGCGCTCCTGCGGCGCCTGCCGCGGCCCGGCGCCTGGATGGAGACCCTGAAGGGTCTCCTCGCCTTCCCGCTCTACCTCACGGTGGCGTGGCTCGTCTGGGTCCTGAGCCAGCAGGTCGGCTCCGCCGGGCTCATGGCCGGCCTCGCCGGCCTGGTGCTGGTGGCGTTCTGCGCCTGGGTGACCGAGCGCGGCCGGATGGCCGGCGCCGGCGCCGTCGCCCGGCGCGGGGCGCAAGGGGCCGCACTCCTCGGCCTCCTCGCCCTGGCCGGGATCCTCGCCGTGCTCGACCGGGACCGCGCCGGGCCGGTGGCGGTCGCGGCCGCGGACGGGATCGAGCCGTTCAGCCAGGCCCGGCTCGACGCGCTGCTCGCCGAGCGCCGGCCGGTCTTCGTCAACATGACGGCGGCCTGGTGCATCACCTGCCAGGTCAACGACCGCGCCACCCTGCGGGCAGCCTCGGTGCGCGCCGCCTTCAAGGCCCACGACGTCGCCCAGCTCAAGGGCGACTGGACCAACCAGAACCCGGAGATCACCCGGGTGCTGGAGGCCAACGGCCGCTCGGGCGTGCCACTCTACCTGCTCTACGACGGGCGCGGCGGCGTGACGGCACTGCCGCAGATCCTCACCGAGGCGACGGTCCGCGACGCCCTCGCGGCGCTGCCGGCCGGGACGGGACCCCGGGCCGGCCTGCCCTGATCCTGCCGCGCTGCAGGTCTGCCATGCGGCCGCAGCCCTGAACCGTCAGCGCCGTCCCGACCTATGCTGCAATGCAGCAGTGAGGACGGCGATGCAGCACACCCTTCACGAAACCGCCGGCGGCGTCGCGACAGGACGGCCTGCCGCCCTGGCGCTGCTGGCGCTGGCAGCGGCCTCCTTCGGCATCGGCACCACCGAGTTCGTCATCATGGGACTTCTCCCCGAGATGGCGTCGGATCTCGGCGTCGGCATCCCGACAGCGGGCCTGCTGGTGTCCGGCTACGCGCTCAGCGTCACCTTCGGCTCGCCTCTGGTGGCGGTGGCACTGGCTCGCCTCGACCGGCGCCGGGCGCTCCTGGTGCTGATCGGCCTGTTCATCCTCGGCAACGCGCTCTGCGCGCTCGCTCCCAATTACCGCCTCCTGATGCTCGCCCGCATCGTCACGGCACTCTGCCACGGCGCCTTCTTCGGCCTCGGCTCGGTGGTAGCGGCCGATCTCGTGCCACCCCACCGCAAGGCCAGCGCCATCGCGATCATGTTCACCGGGCTCACGCTGGCCAACGTGCTGGGCGTGCCCTTCGGTACCGCGCTCGGCCACGCCCTCGGCTGGCGGGCGACGTTCTGGGCCGTGGTCGGCATCGGCCTCGTGGCGGCGGCGGCCCTCCTCGCCTGGCTGCCGCGTCACCTGGCCCAGGAATCCGGCAGCCTGCTCTCCGAGATGCGGGTCCTGCGCCGGACGCAGGTGGTGCTCGCCATGCTGCTCAGCGTCCTCGCCTCGGCGAGCCTGTTCAGCGTCTTCACCTACGTGGCGCCGCTCCTCGCCGCCACCGCCGGCGCGACCCCGTCGGCGATCACCGGCGTTCTGCTGCTGTTCGGCGTCGGGTTGACGGTCGGGAACGTCCTCGGCGGCCGGCTCGGCGATTGGCGGCAGATGCCCTCCGTGATCGGCCTCGCCCTCGCTCTCGTCGTCGTGCTCGTGGCCCTGGTACCGGCGAGTGCCGCGCTGATGCCTGCCACGGCCCTGATCGGCCTGTGGGGCATCCTCGCCTTCGCCCTGGTGGCGCCGCTGCAACTGCGGGTTCTCACCGCGGCCGACGGCGCCCGCAACCTCGCCTCGACGGTGAACCAGGGCGCGTTCAACCTCGGCAACGCGCTCGGCGCCTGGCTCGGCGGCGTGGCGATCACGGCCGGCATTCCTTACGGTCACCTGCCGGTGATCGGGGCGGTGCTGGCGCTCGCGGTGGCCGGGGTGGGAGTGGTGGCGCACCGGCTGGATCGCTGAGGAGAGGACCCGAGCCAGTCGCGGACCGTTGGCCGCGGGCCTTCCTCACGCAAGGAGAGATCCCGTGGCCCACACCTCCCCGGAGATGCAGGACTGCATCGACGCCTGCCTGCGCTGCTACCAGACCTGCCTCGGCATGGCCTCGAACCATTGCCTGCCGGCCGGCGGCAAGCACGTCGAGCCGGAGCACGTCCGCCTGATGCTGGCCTGCGCCGAGATCTGCCGCACCTCGGCGCATCTCATGCTGCTCGGGCTGCCGGAGCACCGGCACACCTGCCGGGCCTGCGCCGAGGTCTGCGAGGCCTGCGCGACGAGCTGCGCGGCGGTCGGCGACATGCAGGACTGCGTCACGGAATGTCGCGCCTGCGCCGCCCATTGCCGCAGCATGGCGGCTTGATCGGGAAGCGCCCGGACGGAGCCGGGCGCCCTTTCCTCACCGTCCGCTCCGCCTCGCCGCCGCCAGCGCGGAGCCCCCGATCAGCCCCGCCGCCGCGAGTATCCCGAGATGCAGCCACATCGGGTCGGCGGCGACGACGCGGTCCTTCGCCCGCGCGTCGAACCGGCCGTGGGCGCCGTGGTCGCGCCGGGCATCGACCGGCTCGAACAGGTTGTCGGGCCGGCCGCTCTCCGCCGCCTGCGCGGTCATCTCGCCCCGGTAGCCGTGGCGGGCGAGGTAGTGATCGCTGAAGGCGGGTGCGGCCTGCGCGCCGAAGATCGCGAGCCAGGACGGGGTACCGATCCAGAGCTCGCGGGGCGCATCGTGGGCGGCGCGCACGATCTCCTCGGCGATCGTCTCGGGCTGGAAGATCGGCGGCACCGGCTCGAGCTTGCGTGGCAGGCGCGAGCGGGCCCAGTCGAATTGCGGCGTGTTCACCGCCGGCAGCTGCACCATGGTGAGCCGGATGCCGCTGCGATGATGCAGCAATTCCGTGCGCAGGCTGTCGACGAAGCCGCGCACCGCCGACTTCGCCGCGCAATAGGCCGCCTGGAGCGGGATCGACCGGTAGGCGAGCGCCGAGCCGACATGCACGATGGTGCCGCGATCCGACGCCTTCATGTGGCGCAGGGCCGCGAGCGTGCCGTGGACCTGGCCGAGATAGGTGACGTCGGTGACGCGCCGGAACTCGTCCGGGGTCGTGTGCGCGACCTCGGCGTAGACCGTCACCATCGCGTTGTTGACCCAGACGTCGATCCCGCCGAACTCCTGCGCGAAGGCGTCGGCGGCGCGATCGACCGCCTTCGGGTCGGCGACGTCGGCGCGGTAGCCGAGCGCCTGCCCGCCGGCCGCACGCACCTCCTCGACCGCCGCCTCGATCCCGGCCCGGCCCCGCGCCACGATCCCGACATTCCAGCCCCGGCGCCCGAAAGCGACCGCGACCGCCCGCCCGACTCCGGCGCTGCCACCGGTCACCACGACGGTGGGGCGTGTTGTTCCGCTCATCCGATTGCTCCCGGTGACATTGCGTCAGCCCCGACAACGCGCCCGGGGCGTTTCGGGTGCAGCGCCGCGCGTCTGAGCGCGGAAGTGCCGGATCCGCGGGCAGGCTGCCCGCTATTATGTCTATACACAAAGGCCCCGTGCCGGTACGACAGGCGAGGCTTGGCAGGGAGGGAACGATGAAGGCGGTTGCCGCAGGGTTGGTCGGGGCGCTCGCGCTGGCGCTGCCGGCGCACGCGCAGGAGACGAAGGTCACGGTCGCCCTGTCGGGCTGGACCGGCTTCGCCCCCCTGACGCTGGCTAAGGAGGCCGGCATCTTCAAGAAGAACGGCCTCGACGTCTCGCTCAAGAAGATCCCGCAGGCGAGCCGCCACCTCGCCATCCGCTCCGGCGACGTGCAATGCGCCGCCACCACGGTCGAGACCTGGGTGGTGTGGAACGCCAACGGCGTGCCGACGAAGCAGATCTTCCAGCTCGACAAGTCCTACGGCGCCGACGGCCTCGCCGTGCGCAACGACGTCGCGTCGATCAAGGACCTGAAGGGCAAGACGGTCGCCGCCTCGGTTCCCGGCACCGCGCCCTATTTCGGCCTCGCCTGGATCCTCAAGGCCAACGGCCTGTCGCTCAAGGACGTGAAGGTCGTCAACCTCGAGCCTGGCCCGGCCGCGCAGGCCTTCATCGCCGGCCAGAACGACGCTGCGATGACCTACGAGCCCTATCTCTCCTCGGTGCGCGCCGCGCCGCAGGCCGGCAAGATCATCGCCACCACCCTCGACTACCCGATGGTGATGGATACCTTCGGCTGCACGCCAGAATTCCTCGACCAGAACCCGAAGGCCGCGAAGGCGCTCGCCGACAGCTACTTCGAGGCGCTGGAGATGATCGCCAAGGACCCGCAGAAGTCCTACGAGATCATGGGTGCCGACGTGAAGCAGACCGGCGAGGCCTTTGGCAACTCCGCGAAGTTCCTGCGCTGGCAGGACCGCGCCGCCAACAAGGCGTTCTTCAACGGCGAGATCCAGAAGTTCTCGGAGCAGGCGGCGGACCTGCTGCTCGAGATCGGGGTGATCCGGCAGAAGCCCGACATCGCCGGGCTCGTCGACGGCCGCTTCGTGCAGTGAGGCACCTTCGTCCGCTGCAGCCGGTCGGCGGCCCGGCGAAGGCCGTCCTGGGGATCGGCTTCTTCGTGCTGTTCGTGGCGGCCTGGGCCGCCGCGACCCTCGGAGGGTTGGTCCCGAAGACCTTCCTGGCCGATCCGATCACGATGGTGCAGGACGGCTGGCTGCTCCTCACCCGGTTCGATTTCCTGTCGGATATCGGCGTCACGGTGTGGCGGGTGGTCGGCGGCTTCCTGCTCGCCTGCCTGGTGGCGGTGCCGCTCGGCGTGATGATGGGCGCCTACAAACCGGTCGAGGCGTTCTTCGAGCCGTTCGTGTCCTTCGCCCGCTACCTGCCGGCCTCGGCCTTCGTGCCGCTTCTGATCCTGTGGGCCGGCATCGGCGAGACGCAGAAGCTCCTCGTCATCTTCATCGGCTCGGTGTTCCAGCTCATCCTGATGATCGCCGTCGCGGTCGGCAACGTCCGGCGCGACCTCGTCGAGGCGGCCTACACCTTGGGCGCCAGCGATACAGGCATCATCCGCCGGGTACTGATCCCGGCGACGGCGCCCGAGATCGCCGAGATCCTGCGCCTCGTGCTCGGCTGGGCCTGGACCTACGTCATCGTCGCCGAGCTGATCGGCTCCTCGTCCGGCATCGGCCACATGATCATCGAGAGCCAGGCCCTGCTCGCCACCGGGCAGATCATCTTCGGCATCATCGTCATCGGGCTGATCGGCCTCGTCTCGGACTTCCTGTTCAAGGCGGCCAACCGGCTCCTGTTTCCCTGGAAGCTCGCCTGATGCGGGACACCATCGAGGTCGCGGTCGAGGGCGTGGCGCGGGTCTTCCCCGGCCATCGCGGCGCCAAGCCCGTGCAGGCCCTCAGCCCCACCGACCTCACCGTCGCCAAGAACGATTTCATCACGATTCTCGGCCCCTCCGGCTGCGGGAAGTCGACGCTGCTGCGCATCGTCGCCGGGCTCGACCGGCCGAGCGCCGGCCGCGTGCTGATCGAGGGGCGCGAGGTTCGCGGGCCCGGCCCCGACCGGGGCATGGTGTTCCAGTCCTACACCCTGTTCCCGTGGCTCACCGTGGCCGAGAATATCGGCTTCGGCCTGCGCGAGCGCGGCGTGCCGGCGGCGCAGCGCCGCGAGATCGTCGCGGCCTATCTCGACAAGGTGGGCCTGCGCGGCTTCGAGGGGCATTACCCCAAGCAGCTCTCCGGCGGCATGCAGCAGCGCACCGCCATCGCCCGGGCGCTCGCCAACGATCCAGCCATCCTGCTCCTCGACGAGCCGTTCGGGGCGCTCGACAACCAGACCCGCGGGCTGATGCAGGAACTCCTGCTCGGCATCTGGGAGCGGGAGCGCAAGACCGTGATCTTCGTCACACACGACATCGAGGAGGCGATCTTCATGGCCTCGCGGGTGATCGTGATGACGGCCCGGCCCGGACGGATCAAGGCCGACGTGCCGGTCGATCTCGGCCATCCGCGCCACTACACGGTGAAGACCAGCCCCGAATTCTCGCGGCTGAAGGCGCAGCTCACCGAGGAGATCCGGGCGGAGGCGGTGCTGGCGGCGCAGGAGCATTGAGGACCAAAACGCCGTCCGCCTCATCGTGGCCCTCAGGCGTCCAGCCGAGACTGCGCGAAATTGCTCCCCGCGTCGCGCAGGCTGTCCCGGCCTTCTATGATGAACGGATCGCTGCCGCGGCGCACAGAGTTTCCCGTGCAGCCTAGCTCCGAGGCTGTTCACCGCGACTGTGCGATCGATCCGCGCTTCGATCTGCGGCGCTGCCGCTGGTATCGAACAGACAGGAAGATGGGCAGCATCATCGCGAGCACGTAGATCATGAGCGCGTAGTCAGCGGGGACATAGCAGACCATGCAAACTGCGATGAGAGCGATCCCAATAAATATTATTTTCAAAGACCGTACTATTGCGATCTGAAGTGTCGGAATGTCAAGAAATAACTCTTCCAAAAAATAATATAAACTTATCATCGCAAATGCCGCGCCAGCGATCCCAGGATCATATTTGAGATATATGAATAATCATGTAAACATCCGATGGATTTTTATCGTCAACTGGCCTTCCTTGAGGTTGGTGAGAAAGTCGGTTCGTCGTGCTCCAGGACGATCCATCGCGCCGTGACGATCATTGCGCTGCCGGTCAGGCGGATGCTGCGCGACAGCCCCAAAATCCACGTCCCCCCGCTCGAATCCCCGGGTCCATGTTCTAACTGCGTCCCCCTCACCCGAACCCCGTCGCCCGCCCCGCGGCGGCGACCGGTCAGGAGGACACATGAAGGCCTTCGTCGTACGTAAGCCCGGCGGCCTCGACCGACTGGAGATCGCCGAGCGGCCCGATCCCGGCGCGCCGGGTCGTGGCGAGATCCGGGTGGCGATCCACGCGACCTCGCTCAATTTCCACGACCTCCTGGTGGCGAGCGGCCGCTCGCCCGCCGAGGACGGCCGCGTGCTGATGTCGGACGGCGCCGGCCTCGTCGAGGCGGTCGGCGAGGGCGTGACCGAGTTCGCCCCCGGCGATGCGGTCGTCTCCTGCTTCTTTCCGCATTGGGCGGACGGGCTGCCGCAGGCGCCGGTCGGCAACTTCGCGCAGGTGCCCGGCGACGGCGTCGACGGCTTCGCCCTCACGTGCGCCGTCCGATCTGCGGGTGCCTTCACCCACGCGCCACGCGGCTGGAGCCATGCCGAGGCCGCCACCATCACCACGGCGGGCCTCACGGCATGGCGGGCGCTCGTCGGCGATGGCGGTCTCAAGGCCGGCGACATGGTGCTGGCGCTCGGCACCGGCGGAGTCTCCATCGCGGCCTTGCAGATCGCGAAGGCGATGGGCGCGGCGGTGATCGTTACCTCCTCCTCCGAGGAGAAGCTCGAGCGGGTGCGGGCGCTCGGCGCCGACCACACCGTCAATTACCGCACTCATTCCGATTGGGGCCGGCAGGTGCGCGACTGGACCGGGGGCATCGGCGTCGACCACGTCGTCGAGGTCGGCGGGCCCGGCACCCTGGCGCAATCGATCGAGGCGGTCCGCGTCGGCGGCCACATCGCGCTGATCGGCGTGCTCACCGGTCGGGCCGGCGAGGTGCCGACCTCGGCGCTGATGGCCAAGCAGGCCCGCCTCCAGGGTTTGATCGTCGGCAGCCGGCGCCAGCAGCAGGATTACGTCGCGGCCCTGGACCGGACCGGGATCCGCCCGGTGATCGATCGGACTTACGCCTTCGCCGAGCTGCCCGAGGCGTTCCGCCACCAGGAGAGCGGGGGCCATTTCGGCAAGCTCTGCGTCGCCTGGTAGGCGCCCGCTCGACGGCGTCGCTTCTTCCGGGCTATGTCCTGCCGATGAACGGAATCGTGGTGGTCGGTACCGGCCAGGCCGGCTTTCAGCTCGGGGCTTCCCTACGGGAGAGCGGCTATGCCGGACCGGTGACCCTCGTCGGCGAGGAGCCCGGCCTGCCCTATGGCCGGCCGCCGCTGTCGAAGGCCTACATGCTCGGCAAGACCGATGCGGCGGGTCTCGCCCTGCGGCCGGAGGCGTACTTCGCCGAGCATCGGCTGACCGTGCGCGGGGGCGAGCGGGCGGTCGCGATCGACCGGGCGGCCCACCGCCTCCACCTCGCCTCGGGGGAGGCGCTGGCCTACGACCACCTCGTCCTGGCGACCGGCTCGCGCAACCGCCCGCTGCCGGTGCCCGGCGCCGACTTGGCCGGAATTCACCAGCTGCGGACATTGGCCGAGGCCGACGGCCTGAAGGCGGCGCTCGCCGAGGCGCGCTCGGTCGCGGTGGTGGGGGCGGGGTTCATCGGGCTCGAATTCGCGGCGATCTGCGCCCAGAAGGGCCTGCCCGTCACGGTGATCGAGGGGCTGGAGCGGCCCCTCGCCCGCTCGGTCTCCGCCGGTATGGCCGCCCGGATCGAGGCCTCCCACGCGAGGGCCGGGACGCGGTTCCTGTTCGGCAGCGCCGTCTCCGGCATCGTCGGGACGGACCGCGCCCGGGCCGTGGCCCTCGCGGACGGGCGCGAGGTCGCGGCCGACCTCGTCCTCGTCGGCATCGGCGTGCTGCCGAACGACGATCTCGCCCTGTCAGCGGGGTTGCGGGTCGAGAACGGGATCGCGGTCGACGCGATGCTCGCCACCGAGGATCCGGCGATCTCGGCGATCGGCGATTGCACCAGCGTCCCCTCGCCCCACGCCGCGGGCGCGCGAGTGCGGATCGAATCGGTGCAGAACGCCGTCGATGGCGCCCGCTGCGTCGCGGCCCGCCTCACCGGCCGGCCTTCGGCGTTCACGGCGGTGCCGTGGTTCTGGAGCGACCAGGGCCCGCTCAAGCTGCAGATCGCCGGCCTATGCCAGCCGCACGACCGCGCCGTGTCCCGGGGCGATCCGGAATCCGGCGCCGTCTCGGTGTTCTGCTACCGCGGGGAACGCCTCGCCGGGGTCGAATCCCTCAACCGCCCGGCCGACCATATGATCGCCCGGCGGCTGCTCCAGTCGGGCCGGAGCCCGACGCCCGATGAGGCCCAGGATCCTGGCTTCGACCTCAAGGCACTGGCTCTGGGTTGACGACGGCGGCGCCGGGCGATCCTTCGGTCGGAGGTCCCGGGCCGGCCTGTCAGCGATCGTTCTCGGTGGTGAGCTCGCTCGGATGGATGCCCTTGTCCGGCGCGTCGTCCGGGCGCAAGCGGGCATCCGGATAGGCGCCGTCAGTCAGCTCCACTCCCGCCGCGACGAGGGCGCCGCGGATCGCGCCGCGTTGCTCGGGGGATGGTGGATAGCGGCCCGCCTCGAACTGGCGGATGCTCTCCGCGTCGACGTTGGCGCGCAGGGCCAGCTCGTCCTCCGACCAGCCCAGCAGGTCCCGCGCCCGGCGCAGCTGCGCCGCCGTGATGTCGTCTGCGCCGTTCACTGAAACCCGTCCCCTGTACGTCTCGTGCCTCGTCCGCGCCGCCCGCTGACGCGGCGACGCCCTGGCTAACGGCGGGGCTCCGCTTTCGTTGCCACACCGACAAGCTTTCGCGAGTCCTGCCACATTACGGCCAAGCTTGCCGCATAATTGCAACAGTCGTCGGCAAGATGCCGCCACGGGGCATCCGCGCCGGCAGCCAGGGTTGCGGGCGCGGGGTGCCCTCTCTACGGTTCGCCACCAACACGACAAGTCAAATGGGGAATGCGATGAAGGCGATGCAGGTTGCGCTGGCCGCCGGTGCCGTCGCGCTGTTGGCGTCGGCCACGCAGGCTTCGGCGCAGAACATGATGGGCTACGGCCAGAAGAACCGGGACAAGGCCAACGCGCCGCAATACATCCCGCCGATGAAGGCGCAGGAGAAGATCTTCCCGCTCGATTCGACCTGGACGGCGGTGAGCCTCAACGGCAAGCCTTTCGCCGGGGCCGAGCGGCCGAGCTTCATCATCGACAAGCAGTACCGCGCCCGCGGCTTCGGCGGCTGCAACACCTTCGCGGCGACCGCCTTCCCGCTCAAGGAGCAGCACCTCGCGGTCGGTCCGCTGGCGCTGACCAAGCGCAGCTGCGACAAGGCGGTCGGCGCCTCCGAGATGCAGTTCCTCACCGCGCTCCGCACCTCGGGCCAGTGGGACCTCGTCGGCTCGCAGCTCGTGATCAAGAGCCAGGCCGGCGAGCTGCGCTTCGACCGCGCACTCTGAAAATCATCCTTTCGCAGCATGTCAGGACGGCTCCGCCCACCGGCGGGGCCGTTCGCGCATGAACTCGCTGCCGGAATCGATTTACCTCCCCGCTCCAGTGCTTTAAGGCGCTGTCTCGTCCAGCGCGACGGTCCGGGTTTCGTCCTCGCGCCGGCACGCGGCCCAACGAGAACGGCGGATGCGAGGAGGAACCGGGATGCGGTCGATGTCGAGGAGAGTGCTGCTCGCGGCGGCACTGCTGGGGAGCAGCCTGGCCGGCGCGCAGGCGCAGGACAAGGCGCCGGTGAAACTCGGCGCGATCGAGATCCTGACCGGGCCGAACAGCCGCTACGGAATCGCGATCCAGCGCGGCTTCGACCTCGCGCTCGCCGACATCAACAAGGCCGGCGGCGTGCTCGGCGGCCGTCCGCTGGCCATCGCCTACGAGGATTCGGCCGGCGCCAAGGAGCAGGCGCTCAACGCCGCCCGCAAGCTCATCGGCCGCGACAAGGTCCCGCTGATCCTCGGCCCCACCCTGTCGAACGAGATGTTCGCCGCCGGCCCCGTCGCCAACGAGCGCAAGGTGCCGATCGTCGGCACCTCGACGACGGCGAACGGCATCACGGCGATCGGCCCCTACGTCTTCCGAACCTCGCTGCCGGAGGCCGACGTCATCCCGGTCACACTCAAGACGGCCAAGGACAAGTTCGGCATCAAGCGCGTCGCCGTGATGTACGGCAACGACGACGCCTTCACCAAGTCGGCCTACGACGTGATGAAGACCTCGCTGGAGAAGCTCGGCATCGAGACCCTGACGACCGAGACCTTCGGCTCGAAGGATTCGGACTTCTCGGCCCAGCTCACCAAGATCAAGGCGCTGAACCCCGACGCGATCGTGCTGTCGGCGCTGGTCGAGGCGGCCTCCGGCATCGAGCTGCAGGCGCGCCAGCTCGGCATCCCCGAGAAGGTGTTCTTCATCGGCGGCAACGGCCTGAACTCGCCCAAGCTCGGCGACATCGCCGGCAAGGCGGCGGACGGCACCCTCGTCGGCAGCCCGTGGTTCATCGGCAAGCCGGACGCCGCCAACCAGGCCTTCGTCAACGCCTTCAAGGACAAGTACGGCGGCGACCTGCCCGACCAGTTCGCGGCCCAGGCCTACGACACCCTGTTCATCGTCGCCAAGGCGATCGACGCGGCCGGCGCCCCGGATTCCGAGAAGATCAAGGACGCGCTCATCAAGGTGAAGCACACCGGCGTGATGGGCCCGTTCTCCTTCTCGGACAGCCGCGACCCGGCGGACACGTCCGGCGTGGTGGTGCTGGTGATGAAGGGCGGCAAGTTCCAGCTGCTGCAGTAAGCGGGCGCCGTTCGAAGACGCCCCGAGTCAAAGCGCGGTTCCCCTCTGCCATGTGGGAGAGGGGAACCGCGCTTCACCTTTCGGTGCTGTGCTGCGTCTCCGATCACCACCGATTGACCCGCCGCGCGATATCGGCCACGTCGCGCCATCGTCATCCTGTTCGGCCCTGAGGCCGGGCCGCAGCGGGCGCCGGGCGCCCACCGAAATTCCAACCTCATGCTTGAGCAGCAGCTCGTCAACGGCGTCGTGCTCGGCGCGACCTACGCCCTCTTCGCCATCGGCTTCACGCTGATGTTCGGCGTGATGGGCGTCATCAATCTCACCTACGGGGTTTACTTCGCCCTCGGGGCCTTCGCGGCGCTCTGGAGCACGCAAGGCTTGGGCCTGCCGATCTGGGCCGCGCTGCCGGTCGGCGCGCTGATCGCCGGGCTGATCGCGGTCCTCCTCGACACGCTGCTCCTCACCCGCCTGCGCAAGGCGAAGGCGCCCGAGCTCGCCTCGCTGATGGTGACGCTCGGCGCGACGCTCTTCCTCTATGCCGGCATGGCGGCGGCGCTCGGCACCGAGATCCGGCGCTTCCCGGCCGAGGTGTTCTCGGGCGGCGCCTACAGCCTCGGCGACGTGCGGGTCGGCACGACCCAGATCCTGATCCTCGCCGCCGCGATCGTCCTGATGCTGGCGCTGCTGGCGCTGGTGCGCGGCTCGCGGATCGGGCTCGCCATCCGGGCGGTGGCCGAGAACCCCGACGCCGCGGCCCTGATGGGCATCAACGGCGCCCTGATGCTGCGGGTGGTGTCGTTCCTGTCCGGCGCCATCGGGGGCGCGGCGGGCGTGCTCGTCGGGCTCAACTTCAACGCCATCCAGCCCTTCATGGGCGAGCACATGATGCTGCGCGGCTTCGCGGTCATCATCGTGGGCGGGCTCGGCGACCTGCGCGGCGCCCTTCTCGCCGGCCTGCTCCTCGGTCTCGCTGAGGTGCTCACCGCCGCCTACCTCTCCTCGACCCTCAAGGACATGATCGCCTTCGCGCTCCTCGTCGCCACCCTGTGGTTCCGTCCGCTCGGCCTGTTCGGCCGCGCCGCCGCCAAGCGGGCCTGACTGCCATGTGGGAAGCCCTCGACGACTTCTACTGGACCTACCAGAGCCTGATCCATGGGATCGGGGTGAACGGCATCCTGGCCCTGTCGGTCTACGTGGTGCTGGCGGTGGGCCAGCTCTCGCTCGGCCAAGCCGCCTTCATGGGCGTCGGCGCCTATACGGGCGCCCTGCTCTCGGTGAAGTTCGGCGCGCCCTTCGCCGTGTCGATGGTCGCCGCCGCCCTGGTGCCGGCCGTGCTGGCGCTCATCGTCGGCGGGCCGACGCTGCGGCTCACCGGCGTCTACCTCGCCATCGCGACGATCGGGCTCGGCGAGATCACCCGCATCGTCTTCCTCAACTGGGACTATGCCGGCGGCGCGCTCGGCCTCTCCAACATCCCGGAGCGCGGCGGCGTGCCGGCGATCTACGGCACGCTGGCGGTGCTGCTCGTCGGCCTCACCCTCGTGGCGCGCTCCCGCGTCGGCCGCGCCATGGAGGCGATGCGCGAGGACGAGGCCGCGGCCGGCGTGATGGGCGTGAACCTGCCGCGCTACCGGCTCGTCGCCCTGGTCGTCTCCTCGGCCATGGCCGGGGTCGCCGGCTGCCTCTCGGCCCACGTCTCCTCGTTCATCGGCCCCAACGAGTACGGCTTCGAGGCGGCGGTCACGATCCTGAGCTACGCGCTCCTCGGCGGCATCGGCTCGCCGCTGGCGCCGGTTCTCGGCTCGACCATCCTGACCCTGCTGCCGGAGGTGCTGCGCCCGCTCGCCGACTTCCGCCTGATGGTGAACGGCCTGATCATCGTGCTCGCCGTCCTCTTCATGCCGCGGGGCATCCTGCCCTGGCGCATCGCCCGCACGGGCTGACGGCCATGGCACTGCTGACTGTCCAGGGCCTCACCCGCCGCTTCCAGGGTCTCGTCGCGGTCGACTCGGTCGACTTCACGGTCCAGCCCGGCACCGTCCACGGGCTGATCGGCCCGAACGGCGCCGGCAAGACCACTCTGTTCAACCTCGTCTCCGGGGTGCTGGCCCCCAGCGCCGGCAGCGTGCGCCTCGGCGACCAGCCCCTCGACGGGCTGCCGCCGTACCGCCGCACGGCGCTGGGACTGGCCCGCACGTTCCAGAACATCCGCATCTTCTCCGAGATGACGGTGCTCGAGAACGTGATGACCGGCCTGCACACGCGCCTGTCCTCGACCTGGGGCATCCTCCTGCGCGGTCCGGGCTTCCGGGCCGAGGAGCGCCAGGCCAAGGCCAAGGCGCGCGATCTCCTGGCCTTCGTGGGCCTGCTGGACGCCGCCGATACCCGCGCCGGCGACCTGCCCTACGGGGACCAGCGCCGGCTCGAGATCGCCCGGGCGCTCGCCTGCGAGCCGCGGCTCGTGCTGCTCGACGAGCCCGCCGCCGGCATGAACCCGGCCGAGACCCACGCCCTCCTCGGCCTCCTGCGCCGCCTGCGCGACGAGCGCGGCCTGACCCTGCTGCTCGTCGAGCACGACATGCCCCTGGTGATGAGCCTGTGCGACCGGCTGACGGTCCTGAATTTCGGTCGCCGCATCGCCGACGGCACGCCCGCGGAGGTGCGCGCCCACCCGGCGGTGATCGAGGCCTATCTTGGCACCGGCAGCCATGAGGTCAGCGTGAGCCGGGGAGCCGTGTCGTGAGCGAGCGAGGTTCCGCCGAGCTTTTGACCGTCGAGGGACTTCGTCTCGGCTACGGCCGGGCCGACGTGGTCCACGGCATCGGCCTCTCGGTGCGGCGCGGCACCATCGTGTCGCTGATCGGCTCGAACGGCGCCGGCAAGACCACGATCCTGCGCAGCCTCTCGGGCCTGATGAAGCCCCGGGCGGGCAAGGTGCTGTTCGGCGACGACGCCCCGGTCGACATCGCCGGCGAGGCGGCGCACCGCATCGCGCGGCGGGGCATCGTACAGGTGCCGGAGGGCCGCCAGGTCTTCGCCAACATGACGGTGGCCGAGAACCTCCGGCTCGGCGCCTACCACGTGCCGGGGACGGAGGCCGCGCGGCGGCAAGCGGCGGTCGAAGCACGGTTTCCGCGGCTGGCCGAGCGTCTGCGCCAGCAGGCGGGCTACCTCTCGGGCGGCGAGCAGCAGATGCTGGCGATGGGCCGTGCGCTCATGGCGGAGCCGGTGCTGCTCCTCCTCGACGAACCCTCGATGGGCCTCGCGCCCCTCATCGTCGAGGAGATCTTCTCGATCATCGCGTCGCTTCGGGCGGAGGGCCGGACCATCCTGCTCGTCGAGCAGAATGCCAGCGCGGCGCTTGCCATCGCCGATTACGCCTACGTGCTGGAGACCGGCCGGATCCGCCTCCAGGGCCAAGCGGCGGAGATCGCCCGCAACCCGGAGGTGACGGCGGCGTATCTCGGGGTGTGAGGGCCGCAGGCCCTCACTGCCACAGACCGGCCTTCCGCCCCTTCGCGCTCGCCTCCGCCGCTTGCAGCTCCGGCGGAGCCCCCGGCGCGGCCCGCCCGGCACCGTTGAACAGCACCACCTCGGACAAATCCTGGTCGCCGGCACGGCAGCGGTAGAGATCCGCGCTTCCGGCCGGCTGACACGTCACCTCGCGCCGGCGCAGGTACTGGCGGAACTCGCGGGCGAGCGCGCCGCCCTGACCCTCGACGCCAGCGAGGCGCACGCTCTGCCCGTCGAGGCGCAGGCGGCCGGTATCGATCACCCGCGGCACGCCGCGCAAGGTCGGGGTCGCGGTCGGGCGCTCGCCGGGATTCTGCCAGGCCGGACGGGAGGCGCCGCGGGCCGTGCTGCCGGTCTCGCGGGCGGCCTCGCGCGCCTCGGCGACCTGCGGCGCCGGGCGGACCTTCGCTACCTGCGCCGCCAGGTCCTGGAACAGCGCCTCAGGCCCGTCGCCAGCCCCGTTGTCGGCCGCCGTGCCGGAGAGGTAGGTGCCGACCAGGAGGTCGCCGACCGGGCCGACGAACAGCCCGTCCCGGCTCGCTGGATCGTCGGCAGCCTCCGGCGGGCGGGCGAGGTCGGCGAGCAGCGTGAGGAGCGCCGTGCGCCGCTCCGCCGTCGGCATCGGTGCGGCGACGAGCCGGTCGTAGACCGGGCGCCCGTCGCGCCCGAGATGGCGGAGGCTGGCAGCGGCGGCGCGGCGGGCCTCCGGCGTGTGGCTGAGCGGTGCGCCGCCGGCGACGACGGCATGCACGCTGCCATCGGGGCCGAGGACCAGGAGGCCGGACCGGGTGCCCCCGCGGCCGGCGGCGTCGAGGCGGCGCTCGACCGCCGTCTCGGCCATGGCCTGAAGGTCGCGGTCGAGGGTGGTGCGCAAAACCGCCTCGCGCGGCGGCTCAGGACCGAGACGGGCGCCCGCCTCGGCCAGGGCGAGGTCGGGAAAGCCGCTGCGGGTCACCGGCGTGGTGCCGACGGGACCGAGACCATCGAGAGCCCGCCCAGCCTCCCCGGCCTCGCCGGCGGTGAGCTTGCCGCGCATCATCATGCCGTCGAGCACCGCGTGGCCGAGCGCCCGGATCTCCGTCACATCCCGGTCGGGCTGCATGTCGGGGGAGAGGGTCAGGCCGGCGAGATAGGCCGCCTCGGCTGGGCCGAGGGACGCGGCGTTCTTGTCGAACAGGGTTCTGGCCGCCGCGTCGATCCCGGTGAGGCCGGGGCCGAAGCGGGCGAGGTCGAGGCCCCGGGCGAGAATTTGCGCGTCGCTCTCCCGCGCGGAGAGCCACAGGACCAGCATCGCCTCGCGCACCCGGTCGGCGAGGCTGCGCGGCTGGCCAGGCACGGCTCCGATGAGGTCGCGGCGGACCAGGCGCTGGGTCAGGCGAGGGCCGCCGGACCGGGGTCCGTCGCTGATCGTATCGCGGAAGGCACGGCCGATCACGGCGGCGATCCCCGTCGCATCGAGCCGATACCCGTCCTCGAACCACGGATCCTGCGCGGCCAGGAAGGCTTGAACCATGGCTGGGGACACCGATTGCAGAGGAAGCGTCCGCCCCCGAGCGACGCCGCGGCGGGCAATCGGCGTGCCGTCCTCCGCCTGTACCGTGAGGGTGCGGGGCGAAGGGAGATTCCCGTTCAGGGGCGGCAGCGTCGCGGCGCACCAGACGAGGAAGAGAGCCGCGAGGCCGAAGCCGCTCAAAGCCGCGAGCAGCAGGCCGCGGCCCCAGGGCAGCGCCCCGGCCCGCCGGGCCGCGCCGACGGCGCGGGATGCGAGGGGATGCGCGCCGACGCGCTCGGCCGCTCCCTGCCAGGCCGGCGCGACCCTGCGCAGGGGCCCGGCGGCAGCCGCGAGCACCGGCTGGAGATGGCCCGCGGCGGCGCTCCCGGTCCGGGCGGCGCCGGTGCGGAGCTGCGCCAATCCCCCGGCGAGCAAGCCCCCGGAGAGCAAGCCAGCGGAGAGCCCGCCACGGGCGACGGAGACGCGGGAGGCAGCGGGGGCCTCCGGATTCTCCGGCGGCGGCTGCGGCGGGCTGGAGAGATCGAGCCAATCCCGCCCGGGCTGCGTCGTCATCGGCTCCGCCACCATCCTGCGCGCTCAACCTCCGTCTCGACGCCGACGCTCCCCACACCCTGAAGCGGGACGCGAAACGGCTACGGTCCCCAGCAACGTTGGCTCTGCGGAAACAGTTCCGCACCGGGCTACCCGCGAAGGGCCTCGAGCCAGGGTGCGACGCAGTCCGCCCGGCGTGGCGCTACATGGCGGCAAGTCTTCACCCGAAAGCTCGGCTATTGGATAACACGATACGTCAGACGACATACGACTAACCCGGAACGATATTTTGAAGTCGGCGTTTTGAAGCATCTTCGCAGCGCCGTCGCACCCAATCCCGGCGCGCAGGGAGGCGATTGACCATGAACAGATTGACAGTTGGACTGGCCGCGCTGCTGCTCAGCACTTCGGCCTACGCGCAGAATGCCGGAAGCCCGGCGGCCGGCGGCGCGCCGGGTCGCGGTGGCGAGATGAGCCAGTCCGGTCCTAAGACCGGGCAAGGCGGTGGCCAGATGGGCGGCCAGCAGGCCCGTGGCGAGATGGGCAAGGGTGAGACCGGCAAGGCGGAGATGGGCCAGGCCCGTGCCGAGCCGGGCCGTCAAGGTGCTGGCCGCGAGGGCGCGAACCAGAACGGCATGGCGGACCGCCAGGACGGGACCCGCGACCGCGCCGAGACCGGCCGCGCCGGCGAGCGCGGGGCCGACCGCGACGCGCGCCGGGCGATGGACGAGCGCCGGGACGGTGACCGCCAGATGAATCACCGCGACGACCGGGCCGACCGCTTCGACCGTCGCGAGGGTCGAACCAGCGTCCGCAGCGAGGCGCGCGAGGATCGCATCACCACGGTTGGCGGCCGCCGTTACGTCACGATCGCGGGCCAGCGGGTGATCTACGGCTCGCCCGAGTACCGCCGCCTCGTCGTGGTCGAGCAGCGCGAGCAGCGCGGCGTCCGTGCGGGCCGGGTCGAGTACGTGACGATCCAGGGCCGCCGGGTGCGGGTCGGCTCGCCCGAGTATCGTCGTCTCGTCATCCGCGAGAAGAGCGGGCCGCGCCGCTACGTCGTGGTGCGTGGCCAGCGTGTCCTTTACGGTTCGCCGGAATACCGGCGCCTGGTTGTGACCGAGCGCGGCGGTGCCGACCGCTACGTCACGATCTCGGGCCGGCGCGTTCTCGTCGGCTCGCCCGAGTACCGCCGCCTGTCGGTCAGCGAGCGCGGCAGCGTCACCGGCAGCGTCCGCGGCCGCGAGGACGTGCGCAGCGAGCGCCGCGAGGATCGCCTGAGCCGGAGCGAGCAGCGCCGCGACGGCACCATGGACCGCGAGCGCAACCGCGACCTGTCGCGGGGCGAAACGAAGACCGACGGCAAGGACCGGCGCGAGATGGGCGAGCGCGGCAGCGTCCGGCCCGATCAGGCGGCGGGCAACCAGCCCGGCCGCAACGGCGGCGAGCGCGGCATGAACGACCGGCAGGCGGGTGACCGTCAGATGGGCGGCCGCGGCAACGGCCCGGAGACCACCGGGAGCACCCAGCGCGGTGGCGGCGCCGGCGGCCAGCCGAACAACGCCCGGCCGATGCCGGAGGGGGGCGCCAAGTCCGGCCAGCCCGGCGGCGGCGCGGGCGCGGGCGCGGGCGGCCGGATGTAATCGGGCGCCGAATCGTCGGACAGTGAGAGAGGCCGGTCCCGGGGGCGCCCGGGGCCGGCCTTCGCACGTGCAGCCGGAGTCGCGCGTACGGCAAGAGCAAGAGTTGCGGCAATGAAGCGCCGGCCCCCCGATGCGATTGTGCTGACCCGGGTCATGCGCTACCGCCGAAAGGGCCCGCGCCCGCCGCCCCAGTCCCGCCCGGTTGACACCGCATGGAGGCGGTCGAGCGCGCCGCGTAGGAGCGGGACGTGTTCGGGAGGATCAGGATGCCGATGCGCGCGCCCACCCCCATCGTCGGCCCGGGCGGCCCTTCCGCCCGCGTCGCCTCGCCTGGCCGGCCTGCCCCGGCCGGCGCCCCCATCCATGCCAGCCGAGCAGATTCGACGCGCAGATGCTGAAAACCGCCATCGTCGCGGCGCGGGACCGCCAGCGCCTCCAGGAAATCGCCGGCATCCTGATCGGCTTCGGGGTCAACAAGGTCGTCGACCGGCTCGGCCTGCGGGCGATCCCGCGCCTCGCCTGGCGCAGCGCGCCTGCCGTCGATCTCACCCGCCTGTCGCAGCCCGAGCGCCTGCGCCGGGCGATCGAGGCCCTGGGTCCGACCTTCGTCAAGCTCGGCCAGGTGCTGGCGAGCCGCGCCGATCTGCTGGCGCCGCAATGGACGGAAGAGCTCGGCAAGCTGCACGACAAGGTCGCGCCGCTGCCCTGGGACGTGATCCGGCCCCAGCTCGAAGCCGATCTCGGCGCCCCGCCGACCGAGATCTTCTCGGAGTTCGACACCGATCCGATCGCCTCGGCCTCGATCGCCCAGGTCTATCGTGCCCGGCTCGAGACCGGCGAGGAGGTGATCGTCAAGGTCCGGCGCCCGGGGCTCCAGAAGATCATCGAGGCGGACTTGCGGCTCCTGTCGCACGCCTCGCGCATCGTCGAGACCGAGTGGCCAGAGATGGCCCGCTACCGGCCGACCGAGCAGATGCGCCACATCGCCAACGGCCTGCGCGAGGAACTGGACCTCGCCAACGAGGGCCGCAACTGCGAGATGCTGGCGGCCCTGTTCGCCGACCGCGACGACGTGGTCTTCCCGAAGGTCTTCTGGGAATACACCTCCGAGCGGGTGCTGGTGCAGGAATTCGTCCACGGCATCCCGCCGACGGACACCAAGCGCCTGGAGGAAGCAGGGCTCGACCGCAAGGTCCTGGCGCAGCGCGGGGTGGATGCCTTCCTGCAGATGGCGCTGATTGAGGGGCTGTTCCACGCCGATCCGCATCCCGGCAACCTCCTGGCGATGTCCGGCAACCGGATCGCCTTCATCGATTTCGGCATCGTCGGCAGGCTGTCGCAGCGGCGGCGCTCGCAGCTTCTCGTTCTCATCGGCGCGATGCTGCAGGAGGATGCCGACGGGCTGATGGCGGTGCTGCTCGACTGGACCGGCGCCAGCAACCCGGACCTGACCCGGCTCGAGGCGGCCTCGCAGGCCTTCGTCACCCGCCACAACGGCGCGACGCTCAATCTCGGCCTCGTGCTGACCGACTTCATGACCATGGCGCGCGAGAACGACCTCGCGATGCCGACCGACCTCGCGATCCTGTTCAAGGGCCTGGTCACGGCCGACGGCGTGATGCGCCAGCTCGACCCCGCCTTCGACCTGTTCGCCGCGGCGGGACCGACGGTGACCCGCCACATGCGGGCACAATTCTCGGTCAAGGACCTGAAGGGCCGGTTCCAGGGCCTGGCGACCGGCCTCTACGGCGCGGCCTCCGAGCTGCCGACGCTGATCCACCTGATGCTGGTGCGGCTCAAGCAGGGCCGCGTCACGGTGGAGATCGAGCTGAAGGGCATGGACAAGCTCACCCGCGGCATCGAGCGCGCCGCCGCCCGGGTCGCGGTCGGCCTCGTGGTGGCGGCCTTCGCCACCCAACTCGCGCCGCGGCTGATGGAGCACGGCACCCCGGCCTTCGCGACCATCGGCATCCTGGTGCTGACGATCGGAATCGGCTGGATCCTGCTCCTCGCCCGCAACCGCTAGACACGGGAAGGGGCCGCCCCGGAAGGACGGCCCCTGCCCTGCTGGATCGTTTCGCCTCGCTCAGGCGTCGAGACGCCGGCTGCGCCGGCGGGCGTGCAGGTCCTGCGCCGCCCGGGTGGCGTGCCGCGGGCTGCGGAAGACCCGTCCCTCCAGGGTGTGGAAGTCCGGATGGGCGGAGAAGAAGCGGAAGCCGTCGGTCTCGGGAACGACGATCCCGGCGGAGGTCTCGCCGACCTCGACGATGCGGGCGGGCTGCATGGGCGTATGTCTCCGGTCGCGGCCGCCGCTCGGGGCGCCACGAAAATCCTGTCTTGGGGAACTGTGCAAGAGTCGGGCCGGCCTCAGCGGCCCGGGCGGACGGCGCGCATCGGGTCGCGGCGGCCGCCGCGGCGACACGAGTCGCGGGAAGCCGGAACGGGGCGACCGGCGAAGGGCATGCGGCAGAGCAGCATCGCTGTGTATCTCCGGGTTGTCCCACCGGCGCATCGCGGGCGCCGGGGTGCTTTAGCGTTTGGTCTCGCGGCGCAATCGCCTCAAATCACCGCGGCGGCGGGGCCTGTGATCGACCCCGCATGCCTGGACACGATCGGCCGGACGGGTGCCGAAGTCAACGAGAATGTTCTTTTTATGGAACAGTTTGAAAGACAAGAAGCTTCCCTCGCAGGCCATTGCCGCAGGAAGATCGGTACGCCACCACTCGTTTCGGCGCCTTCGCCTCGCACGCAACGGATGTTCGTTCTTTAAAACAAACGACAGGGAGGGTGGCCGGCCTGGTGTGCCGTCGCTGCGTGGCGCAGGATACGGGCCTGAACCACTCGGAGAGCGTCGATGTCGGACGAGCCTCAAGACCATGCCCATCCCCACGATCATGCCCATGACGTCCCGCCCCATGACGTCCCGCGCTGGAAGCACGACGGCGTGCGGGTGATCACGGGCGACAAGCTCGACCCGAATACCGCCCAGACGCCCGGGATGTTCCGCCAGGCGGCGATCAACCACGCCCGGGTCGGGGCGCAGAAGATCTGGGCCGGCACCGTGGCGATCGAGCCCGACGCCAAGACCGGGGTGCACCATCACGGGGCGCTCGAGAGCGTGATCTACGTGGTGCGCGGCCGCGCCCGGATGCGCTGGGGCGAGCGACTCGAATTCGTCGCCGAGGCGGGCCCGGGCGACTTCATCTACGTGCCACCTTACGTGCCGCACCAGGAGATCAATGCCTCGCCGGACGAGGCACTGGAATGCGTGCTGGTGCGCTCCGACAACGAGGCGGTGGTGGTCAACCTCACCGAGATCGAGCCGGTGGAGCGGCCGGAAGCGGTGTACTGGGTCGACCCGATCCACAAGCACCCGTGACCGCCGCACCCGCGCAAGGGCGGGACAACGCGGGAGAGTAATGACGGTTCCATCCCGGCGATTTCGAACACCCCACAGTCTCCTGCGGACGGATGTCGCAGGTTTCGGTTCCGTCGCGCACCCGCTTCATTGCGCCGAGAGCGGATCGGTGGGGCCAGCAGCCGGATCCGGCTGCCGGCGGGACAGTGGCGCCGGCGCATCAGGTCTCAGGACGACTTGGAGGCCTGTGATTTCCCGGTGGTGCTTAACCTCCTGTTAAGCACGCCGCGCCACCCTCAGGGTAATTCCAGATCATCCCGAGGATCCCATGCCCGCGCCGCAGGCCCGCCTGCCCTTTTCCGACGACTGCCCGGTCTCCCTCGATGTGCTCGGCACGCTCTATCGCGGCGATTCCGAAATGGTGGAAACGGTCCTCTCCGACATCCCGCCGGCGACTCGTGCCCGCCTCGCGACCTACCTGTATGGCAAGAGCCACCTTCACGCTCTCGGCCTGCGCGTCGCCTCTGCCTGCACCGAGACCGACCTGGTGCGGGTGGCCGGGACGGCCGGGGCAGTGCTGTTCGCCCAGTCCCGCGCCGCGCCCCGCGCACCCGAGACCCGCCATCCCGGCCAGCGCCGAATCAGCCTCGCGGGCAGCCGCTCCGTCGCCTGACGGCGAAGTTGCGGTTTCTCGCCGATCCCCGCTTGTGGTCCGGCGAGAACCCGTGCTAATGCCCCGCCTGCGCTGGCGACGGCGCGCCGCGGAGAGGTGGCAGAGCGGTTGAATGCACCGCACTCGAAATGCGGCATGGGCGCAAGTCCATCGGGGGTTCGAATCCCTCCCTCTCCGCCAGTCCATCGGCTGGCAAGTTTTTGAAATCCCTCACAATTTGACGGTTCGCGTTGCTCTGCCTCAGGGTTAGTGTGCATCGTCCTGCGCTACGCTTTGTGTAACGCGGCGCAGCGGGATGGCGGACTACCTGACCAATCGGGATGGCATCTGGTACCTCGTGCGGCGCGTGCCGGACACGGTGGCGGCGCTCGATCGGCGCGTGATCGTGCGCCAGACCACGAAGGTCCGCGTCGCCGACGATCCCCGGGGAGCAAAGGCGCGGCGGGTGGTCGACGCGCTCAATGCCGAGCTGGAGACCTATTGGCGCGGCCTGCTCGCCGGCCAGTCGCAGGATGCGCAGGAGCGCTACGATGCGGCGCGCCGACGGGCCCGCGGCTTCGGCTTCGACTACCGCCTGGCCTCGACCCTCGCCGAACTGCCCGACGACGAACTGCTGGCGCGCATCCGCACGATCATCGCCCAGCCGCGCTCCGCCGAGGCCGCTGCCGTGACGGCCGTGCTCGGGGGCGAGGCGCCGGCCCCCTTGCGGCTCTCGACGCTGTTTGCCGAGTTCGAGCGCCTGTCGGCCGCCGCCAACCGCGACCTCTCCCCGGACCAGCAGCGCAAGTGGCGCAACCCGAAGCTGCGGGCGATCGCCAACCTCGTCGACGTGACCGGCGACCGGCCGCTCGAGGAGGTGACCCGGGCCCACGCCCTCGATTGTCGCGACTGGTGGCAGAAGAGGGTGCTGGCAGAGGGGATCGAGATCGCCACCACCAACAAGGATTTCGGCCACCTCAACCCGATGTTCAAGGCAGTCGAGCGGGCGCACCGGCTCGGCCTCGGGCCGGTCTTCGGCGAGATGCGGATCGGCGGCGAGGTGCAGGGCCAGCGCACCGCCTTCCCGGCCGCCTGGGTGCAGGACAAAGCCGTTACCGACCCCTCTCGGGCATATGAGCTTGCATCCCGCGCCTGCTAGAGCGTCGCCCGATCATGCTGGCACGTAGCGGTCATCTTGGTACCCGGCTGCATTGAGGTAGTTGCGGCGCTCGTGCGGGCTGGAAGCGGCGGAGCGGCAGTCGCAGGCCGCACCGGCTCGCACGCTGGCGTCGCGGCGGTGACCATGGGGGCTGGATCCGATCGGCGCGATCCGTCGCGTCCGTGAGGGTTGCAAGCAATACGTGCCGGGAGTTGCGAACGCCCCACCGCCTCGCGCGTTTAATCCCCAACGGTGAGGCCGGCTCGCCTGGGCAGGCCCGTCCGTTCCGGCAAAATGGGTGTGTTCAGAGCGCGATGCGGGCTTACGACGGAGACGGGCGACCGGGTTCTGGGGCGGGACGGCAGCCCTCCCGACAGGTACCGAATGGCTGATCCCGGGCATGGGGCCCGCGCGCCCGAGTCGCCTGACCGGCCGCGGCAGGTCGTGCGCAGGGCCCGGTGGTTCGCGCGGGCGAGCGGCACCTTCGGGGGCTCCGTCGCCCTGACCGCCATGGCCGGCTGGTGGTTCGACGTTCCGATCCTCAGACAGATCGTTCCCGGTCAGCCGCCCATGGTCGTTCTGACCGCCACCGGTGCGCTCTTGCTCGGGTCATCGCTTCTGCTCACGACGGTGGCCGAAGGCGCGCGGGCCGCCCGCCGGGCCGGCCGCTGGCTCGCCGCAGCGGCGGCCGCCATCAGCCTCGCCGGGCTCCTGCGCTACGTCCCGCCGGGCGGGATCCGCGTGGACGACTGGGCCCAACGCCTGGTGTACGGCCCGCTGGAGCCCGGGAGCGGCATGGCCCTGGCGACGGCCATGAGCCTCCTGGGCTCCGTTGTGGGTCTCCTTCTCCAGGATGCGCCCTACCGGCGCCTGCGCGTCCTCGGGACGCTCGCCGCGCTGAGCGGCCTCGTCACCGCCGCGGTCGGCGGGCTCGGCTACGCCTACAGCCTGGGCGCCTTGCAGGATGGCCCGTACTCCCGCATGGCTCTCGTGACCGCCACCACGTTGGGCGTCCTGTCGCTCGGCGTCCTGTTGAGCCGGCCCAACCAACCCTGGGTCGCCACCATCCTCGGCGCGGGCGAGACCGGGGCCCTGACGCGCCACCTCCTGCTGGCCGTGGTGGTCGCGCCGCTGGTACTCGGATGGCTGCAGCTCCATGCGGCTCGCAAGGGCCTGATCGCGGCGGAGAACGGGACGGCTCTCCTGGTCATCGTCCTCACGCTCTGGCTCGCCGGATTGGCCATCCGGACGGCGCGCAGCATCGACCAGCGCGCCGTCGCGGAACGGAGGCTCCGGGAGACGCTGGAGGGCATGAACGAGGCCCTGGAGCAGCGGGTGGCGGACCGAACCCGGGAACTCGCGCAGGCCCAGGACGCGCTGCTGCAGTCGCAGAAGATGGAGGCGATCGGGCAGCTCACCGGCGGCGTGGCGCACGATTTCAACAATCTGCTGACGATCATCCGGTCCTCGACGGACTTCCTGCGCCGACCGAACCTTCCGGAGGAGCGCCGCCGCCGCTACCTCGACGCGGTCTCAGACACCGTCGACCGTGCCGCGAAGCTGACCGCGCAACTGCTCGCCTTCGCCCGGCGGCAGGCGCTCCAGCCCGAGGTGTTCGACGCCGCCGACCGCATTCGGGGCATCGCCCAGATGCTGGACTCCCTCACCGGAGCCCGCATCAGGATCGTGACGGAGCTGACCGACCAGCGTTGCCTGGTGCACGCGGACCCCAATCAGTTCGAGACGGCTCTGGTGAACCTCGCGGTGAACGCGCGCGACGCCATGGAGAGCGAAGGCACGCTGACCATCGGCCTGACGTGCGGGCGCGCCAAGCCTGTCATCCGCGGTCATGGCGGTTCGTCGCGCCCCTTCGTGGCGGTCGCGGTCACGGATACCGGCTCGGGGATCGCGACGGAGCAGCTCCCCCGGATCTTCGAGCCGTTCTTCACCACCAAGGAGGTGGGCAAGGGCACGGGCCTGGGCCTGTCCCAGGTCATCGGCTTCGCCAAGCAGTCAGGTGGCGACGTGGACGTGGCCAGCGTGGTTCGACGGGGCAGCACCTTCACGCTGTACCTGCCGCAGGCCGAGGCCGAGATGGAGCCGACGATCTCCGATCCGCAGCCTGACGGGCAGGCCTGGGAGCCCGGTGACCGGTGCATCCTGGTGGTCGAGGACAACGTCGAGATCGGCCGGTTCTGTACGCAGATCCTGCACGACCTCGGCTACGGCGCGATGCTGACCCAGACGGCGGAGGCGGCGCTCGCCGAGATCGAGGCCGTGCCGTTCCGGTTCGACGCGGTGTTCTCGGACGTGGTGATGCCGGGCATGGGCGGGATCGCGCTCGCCAGGCGGCTGCAGCAGACCCACCCGGACATGCCGGTGGTGCTGACCTCCGGCTACAGCGACGTGCTGGCCCAGGAGGAGGCGCACGGCTTCGCACTCGTTCGCAAGCCCTATTCCGCTCAGGAGGTCGGCCAGGCGCTGCACACGGCCATTACCCGCAAGCGCAAGGTCCGGGCTCACGCCGGCGCGTAACCGGCTCGGGCGCGCCTCGCCAACCCTGCACGGACTCGAGCTGGCTGAAATGGGGGGCCGGCGCGGGTCGGTTGACCCCGTAATGACGGACAGGGCGTGCGCCGTGTGCGTCGGCACTGTTCTGGTCGGGGCGAGCACGGCCCTGCTGCTCACGGCGGCGGCGGCCGCAGGCCCGTGCGACACGGGCCCCCGCGATCCGCACCGCACGACCTCCACCGCCAACCCGTCGACCGCCAGCAAGGTGACACCGGGCACGAAGGCGGAGACGACAGGCTCCCTGGGCGGCACCCGGGAGGCAGGCGGCAAGACGGCGGTGCCGGGGGATACCTCCAGGATGTCGCCGCAGGATCAGGCCTCGGCGCAGCGACCCGACGATTGCTGATCGCACCCTGGGGAGGGCGGCAGGCTCGCGCTGCTGGACGACGTGCACTGCCGCAGGGAACGCGGCATGATCGCCATGGCGACAAGTTGCGCCCGCAGGCCGACCGCCTGGCGGGCGCTTCGCGTTCCAGGAGGTGGCTTTGCTCGATCCCCCCGTGGAGGCGCAGCAGCTCACCACCTTCGCCGATCGCCTCGCCCCCCTGCCGCCGCGATCCCGAGCGCTTCCACGCCGAGAAGCACGCCCTGGTCGGCAACCTGCGCCGCGCTGCTCGGCCGGGCCCAGGCGACCCCCAACGAGGTCCGCCGCAAGCAGAACGACCGCGACCGCCCCGACGGCCTCGCCGCCTGGAAGGCCCCGACCACCCCGCGGAAGCCGCCCACCCGGGCGGCTTCGTCGTTTCGGAGCCCCACCATCCGGCGAGCTGAAGGCGACGACGATGCCGGTGCGGATGCTCACCGGCATGGTCGGCGACAGCTTCTCCTACCTCGCCGGCGAGACCGTCACGGTGACTGACGGGATCGACGGCACGCTGGTCGTGCGCGAGACCGCCCGTACTCGCGGCCTCACCTTGGCCGACCGGGTGACGATCGCCGGTCATGATTGCGCGATCGAGTCGGTGCCGATCGCGCATCGCTCCGGCTGGCTCTCGCTCACCGTCTCGCGCTTGTAGTAGAAGTACTCCTTTCTGCCACGCTTCTGCTTGACGAAATTGCCGTTCGCTGGAAAAGGCCGATCGAACCGAGCGTCGAAAAGCTTCGAGCACAGATCCGCGAAGGCGATCTGATCGAGGTGTGAGAGCGCGCGCACGAACCGACGACCTTGTTACCAAATCACAGGAATTGGTAACAGGAGACCGAGTGGGGCTGCGTGGCGAGGGCCCCTCGCCTGGACGGCGGCGAGCTGATGGCGCCCGACACCTCCCGCACCGCGGTCGACGTCGACTTCGGCGGCCGGCGGCGCAAGCTGCAGCTCACCCTCGGCTGCATCGGCGAGATCCAGCCGTGGCTGGCCACCCATCTCCAGCTCGCCGCCGACATCCTGTCGGCCGCGGTGGCGGGGGTGGAGCCGGAGGGACACGGGGCAGCGGACAGGAGCGACGCCCCGGCGACCTCTCCGTCTGGTACCGGGTCAAGGGCGGTTTCCGTTTTTGGGCCAGGGCCGACGCAGTCAGCGGGGAGGAAGAGCCCCGCTGCGACGGAGAGAGCAGCCAAGCGTCAATGATGCGCCGATGCCACAAGCGTGCGGACGCCGCGATCGTCCCGCTCGCGGGGATGCGCGACATCTCGTCCAGACAGAGTGATCGGCAAACCTCAGTATGATTCCCGAAGCGTCCTCCGCCCCCTAGGTACTGGGTCAGATGCCGCGTCGGGCGGGTTTTCCCTTACGCCGTGACGCGGCGAGGCGAGTTCCATGACACAAGAACCGATGATCGCGATCGTGGACGACGACGAGGGTGTCCGCATCTCCATGGCGAGCCTGGTGCGGTCGCTGGGCTATCGCGCTCGCACCTACGCATCCGGCGCAGACTTCCTCGGCGACGCGCTCGACCGGGAGCCGGCGGTCATGATCTCCGACATTCGGATGCCGGGCATGAATGGTGACGAGCTGCAAGCGCGGCTGCTCGCGGCCGGCCGGTGTTTTCCGATCATCTTCCTGACGGCCTATTCGACCGAGGCGGTCAAGAAGCGCGTTCTCGATGCCGGTGCGGTCTGCTTGCTGAGCAAGCCCGCCGATGGCGAAACCATCATCCGCTGCATCGAGGAGGCACTCGACGGGGTTCACGCAACGCGTCGCGACGTCGACGCCGTGACCTGAGCCCGCCCGTAGCCGCCGTCACCGGGATCCGCCGCAACGTTCCGGCGGAGCGAGGCCGAGGCGTTCACCCCGGCACGATTCCGAGCGCTTGCGCCATCCGGACGAGATCGGCCAAGGACCGTGCCGCCATCTTCCGCATGACGTGGCCGCGGTGGATCTTGACCGTGATCTCGCTGAGATCGAGGAGCCCGGCGATCTGCTTGTTCATCAGCCCCGCCGTGACGTGGACGAAGACCTCACGCTCACGGGCGGTGAGCGTCTCGTAGGCCGTCCGCACCGCCAGGAGCCCCGCGTCGCGGCTGCGCCGCTCGGCATCGCGGGCGAGCGCGGTCATGACGGCGTCCAGCATGTCCTGGTCGCGGAACGGCTTGGTCAGGAAGTCGACAGCGCCGGCCTTCATCGCCCGGACCGACATCGGGATGTCCCCGTGGCCCGTCATCAGGATGACGGGCAGATGAATCCCTAGGCCGGCGAGCTGCGCCTGGAAGTCGAGGCCGCTCAGGCCCGGCATGCGCACGTCGAGGACGAGGCAGCCGGGGCCATCGGACCGCTTCGTGTTCAGGAACTCGGCCGCCGACGCATAGGCGGTCGTGGCGAGGTCGACGGAGCGGAACAGGCCGGCCAGGGCGGCGCGCAGGTCCGGGTCGTCGTCGACGATGAAGACGGTGGGGCCGGCGGGCCCGTCGCGGCGGCTCATCGTGCAGCTCCGGCGGGCAGGAGAATGTGGAACGCGGCGCCGGCCCCGGTATCCGAGACCCAGAGCCGTCCGCCATGGGCCTCGATCGTCGAGCGGCAGATCGCGAGCCCCATGCCCATCCCGTCTCCCTTCGTGGTGTAGAAGGGCTGGAAGATCTGCTCCTGCATCTCCGGCGCGATGCCCTCGCCGGTATCCGTCACGTCGCAGCGCACCTGCCCCTCCTCCCGCGACGTCCGCACGGTGAGCACCCGCGGCCGGCCCCGGACGGCCGCCATCGCCTGGATCCCGTTGACCATGAGGTTGATGACGACCTGCTGGAGCTGCAACCGGTCGCCGAGGATATGCGGCAGGCCGGGCTCGTGCTCGGTCTGCAGGATCACGGCGTGGCGTGCCAGCTCGCGCTCGATGAGCTGGCACGCCTCGCCGATCATCCCGGGCAGGTCGAGCCATTCCTGGCGCGGCGACGCCTTCTTCAGGAACCCGCGGATGCGCGCCACGATCTCGGACGCCCGCCGGCCGTTCGCCACCACGCGACCGAGCGCGTCGGTCGCTTCCCCGAGGTCCGGCGACGGGCGCCTCAGCCAGCGGAGCGCGGCCTCGCCGTTGGTGACGATGGCGGCCAGCGGCTGGTTGATCTCGTGCGCCATGGTCGCGGTGAGCTCGCCCATGGTCGAGACCCGGGCCGCGTGGGCGAGATCCGCCTGGACCGCCAGGAGCGCCGACTCGGCCTCCTTGCGCTCGCTGATGTCGAAGGCGTGGACCAGCACGAAGCCGAGATCGTCCGGATCGGCCGGGAAGCTGACGCCGAACAGCACCGGGATGATGTCGCCGTCATAGGTGCGCACCTGCGACTCGCCCTCGAAGGACCGCTCCCCGCGCGCCAGCGCCGCGAGCGCCTGCGGGAAGGTCTGGTCGGCCTCCAGCAGGCGCTCGTCGAGGGTGCTGAGCAGGGCGTCGCGCGAGGGCGCCCGCAGCATGCGCAGGGCCGCGGTGTTCACGTCCACGATCCTGACCCGATTGCGCATCCGCTCGACGCAGCCCTCGCTCGCCATGCAGTAGCCCGCGACGTCGCGCACGCCTTCGCGGTGCAGCCGGTCGAGGTCGGCCCTCACGCCCGACCAGTCCTGCTGGAAGATCGCCACCCGCGTGTTCTCGAAGATCGCGCGGTAGCGCTGCTCGCTCGCGACCAGTTGCGAGTCGGTGCGCTTGCGGTCGGTGACGTCGGTGTTCGTCTCGAGCACCGCGAGCGGCGCGCCCGCGGCGTCGCGCTGCAGGACCCAGCGGCTCTCGACGGTGACGAGGTCGCCCGCGCGCGTCCGCTGGACGAGCTCGCCCTCCCAGCGGCCGGTCCGGTGGAGCGCGTCGAGGATCGCGGTCCGGTCGGTGGGGAACGTCGAGTGCAGAAGGTCGTGCGCGACGCAACCGACCGCCTCGGCCGAGGACCAGCCGTAGAATTCCTCGGCGGCGCGATTCCAGAAAGTGATCACGTCGCGGGCATCGCGCACGAAGACGGCGTCGTGGGTGAGGTCGAGAAGGCTGGCCTGCTCCGCCAGCACGGCGGCATCGGCCTTGTGGCGCAGGCCGAGCGCCGCCGTGATGCCGATCGCCGCGAGGCTGACGAAGCAGCGCAGCAGCGGCGCCCCGATGTCGTCGGCCCGATGCGAGACGAGGTAGGCCGCGAGCGTGAGGGCGAGGCAGCCGGCGGTGGTCAGCACGACGCCTCGCCGGGAGAAACTGCGCGCGGCGATCAGAACGACGACGACGTACAGGACCGCCACCGCGCCCTCGATGGGTGAGAACGCGTCGAGGAGGAAGACGCCGGCCGCGATCAGGACCGCGCCGATGCGAGGAACCAGACGAGAATGGGCCTCGGTCTCAGGCGTCGGGCGCATCCGGCCCCTCGTGGTCCGCCCGCGGCAGGCTGACGCCGAACCCCGATCCGCGGCCGGGCGCCGGGCGCACCCCGACCGGGACCTCGAGCGCCCGCGCGGTCCGGCAGACGATGGGGAGACCGACACCCAGGCCCGCCCCGTCGCCGCGCCCGGCACCATCGGTCGCCACACCGGCCGCCATGAGGGCGACCTGCAGCGGTTGCTCGAGGTCGTGGCCGGCGACGACCGGAAGGCGGACCAAGGCCGTGCGCGCAGCCTCGGACCGCATCAGGGCGTCGCCCCATGCCGGTCCTCGCGGGACCGCAATCGTCATCCGCATCCACCTCTCCCCCGGCCCTGACCCGGCCGGCTCCCCCCGGTCCGGCGTGCCGGACGATGCCCGACGGCTCGCCTGAACGGAATTATACGGAGGTTTCATCCGGGTTGTACGTCGGACGTCAGTCTACCGGACCGCGGGTCGTGCATTCGGTCGATCGTGATGACGGCGCTGGACGGTCAGTGGGGCACTACCTGTCGGTCTCTGACGGTCCGATCACGCCGTGCCGCGCCGCGGGGCGAGGAGGGCCGCCCGCCCGCACGGATTTGCTCCGTCCGGCGAGACCCGCCATTCCGGACCGCGCGCAGGATCGGTCCGCCGGCGGCTCCGTCGGACGCCTGCCCTGCGAGCTGGATCTCTTCGAGAAGCTCCGACGATCCTCGCGGCGGCACGCGCTCCGTCGCTTCGCGGGCAGGCGCGGCAGGCCCCCGTTCGCGATGATCCCGGCCGAGCGCCGATGGCCCTATACCCGAGTATAAGCGCCTCATATCAACGGGCTCTATTGCGATGCCTTGATATGGATGTCCTTTCGCGCATCGGATCGCAATTCTGACCAGGACGCCGCCGCGGCGGCTCTGGCGATAATGAGGCCGATCATGAACGCTCGATACATCCTGCCCGTCGTGCTTCTCACCCTCACGACGAACCTGGCGGCGGCGCAGGGCGCCGGGAACGCCTACGAATACGCCGGCAGCCATGCCGGTGGCCCGGCCGACGCGCTGATTCCGAACGGCGTCCCCGCACCGATCGTCCCGGTCGTGAGGAGCCCCGCCTATCGCTACTCCGGCAGCCACGCCGGCGGGCCGGCCGACGCGCTGATTCCCGACGGCGTCCCGGCGCCGGTCGTCCCGGTCGTCAGGAGCCCCGCCTATCGCTACTCCGGCAGCCATGCCGGCGGACCGGCGGACGCCCTCATCCGGGATTGACGCCGGATAGCCGGCACGCGGCGGCGGATCGGAGGAGGTCCTCTCGTCCGGTCCCGACCGGGCCGCGCGCCACCTCGTGGAGGCGACCGTCGATGCCCCGCTGGCCGACAATCACCTTAAGCGGCGCAGGCCTCGCCGCGATCGGGCTCGCCGCCCTCGGCACCAGGCCTGTGCCAGGCCCGGGCGAGCCGGCGCCGGCGCCGGTTCCCGTCGTGACGGCCTCCGTCGCGAGAGGAGACGTCCCGCTGATCCTGACCGGCATCGGCACGGTCCAGGCCTTCAACGAGGCCGTGATCCGCAGCCAGGTCACCGGCATCCTGGAAAGCGTCGCCTTCACCGAGGGGCAGCCGGTGCGGCGGGGGGACGTGCTGGCGCGGATCGACCCGCGCCTCTACCAGGCGCGGCTCGACCAGGCTGAGGCCCAGCTCGCCCGCGATCAGGCGCTTCTGGCCAACCAGGAGACGAACCTGCACCGCGACGAGCCGCTGCTCCAGCGCGGCTTCGCCACCGACGAGCGGGTCACCGGCGAGCGGGCCCGGATCGCGCAGACGCAAGGCACCCTCGCGGCCGACCAGGCCGCCGTCGCCGAGGCGCGGACGCAGCTCGACTTCGCGACCCTGCGCGCGCCCTTCGATGGCGTCACCGGCCTGCGCCTAGTCGATCCGGGCAACGTCATCCGCCCGACCGACCCGACGGGAATCGTGACGCTCACGCAGATCCAGCCGATCAGCGTCGTGTTCACCCTGCCGGCCTCGGACATCCCGCAGGTGCGGGAGGCACTGGCACGCGGGCCCGTGCCGACGACCGTGGACGATCAGTCGGGGACACGCCGGCTCGACACCGGCACCCTGCTCCTCGTCAACAACCGGGCGAATACGAGCTCCGGAACGGTTCAGCTCAAGGCGACCTTCCCGAACGCGCAGGCGCAGCTCTGGCCGGGTACCTTCGTCAACGTGCGGGTGACGACCTCGGTCGTCCGCGGCGCGCTCACCGTCCCGACCGACGCGGTGCAGCAGAACGACCAGGGCTCCTTCGTCTTCGTCGTCGGCGCGGACCGGAGGGTGTCGATGCGGCCGGTGCGGATCGCCCAGCGCGTTCAGGGCACGGCCCTGATCGCGTCGGGCCTGAGCTCCGGCGAGACGGTGGTGGTGCAGGGCCAGTACCGGCTCACCCCCGGCACGCCGATCGTGAGCGCGCCGGCCTCCGAGGTGCCGGACACCACGACGGCGAGCGCGGGGATGCTGCCATGAACCTCTCGGCTCCTTTCGTCGCCCGGCCGATCGCGACCGCTCTCCTGATGCTGGCGATCGTGGTGCTCGGCGCGATCAGCTACAGGCTCCTGCCCGTCGCGGCGTTGCCCGACATCGACACGCCGACCATCCAGGTCACCGCCCAGCTCCCGGGCGCCGATCCGGCCACCGTCGCCGCCTCGGTCACGACCCAGCTCGAGCGGCAATTCGGCCAGATTCCCGGCCTGTCTCAGATGACCTCGAGCAGCGGCACCGGATTCGCCGCGCTCACCCTGCAATTCGACCGCAGCCGCACCGTGGATTCCGCCGCCGGCGACGTGCAGGCGGCGATCAACGCCACGCAGGGCCAGCTTCCCGCCGCCCTCCTCGATCCGCCCACCTACCGCAAGACCAATCCGGCCGACACGCCGATCCTGCTCATCGCCCTCACCTCGGACGTGCTGCCGATCATGACGGTGAGCGACTACGCGAACTCGATCCTGGCCCAGAAGCTCTCGCAAGTCCCGGGCGTCGGCCTCGTCGGGATCGGCGGGCTGCAGAGCCCGTCCTTGCGCATCCAGGTCAACCCGGCGCAGCTCGCCGGCGAGAACCTCGACTTCGAGGCGGTGCGCAGCGCGCTCGGGACCCTCACGGTGCTGCAGCCGAAGGGACAGCTCTACGGTCGCGAGCAGGCTTTCGCCCTCCGGACCAACGACCAGCTCACGACCGTGCAGGGTTTCGAGGACGCCATCGTCGCCTATCGCGACGGCGCGCCGATCCGCGTGCGCGACATCGGCCGGGTGGTGAAGGCCCCGCAGGACACCACGCTCGCCGGATGGCTGAACGACAGGCCCGCCGTGCTGCTGACCATCCAGCGCCAACCGGGCGCCAACGTGACCGCCACGGTGGCGGCGATCCGCGCCGCCCTGCCGCGGCTGCAGGCGTCGCTCCCGCCGGGCATCCGGGTCGAGATCGTCTCCGACCGCACCCAGACCATCCAGGCCAGCCTCGCGGACGTGAAGGTCACCCTGCTCCTCACCATCGCGCTCGTGGTCGGCGTCATCGCGCTGTTCCTGCGCCGGCTCTGGGCGACCGTCATTCCGGGAATCGCGGTCCCCGTCTCCCTCGTCGGCACCTTCGCGGCGATGCTCGGGCTCGGCTACAGCCTCGACAACCTGTCGCTGATGGCGCTCACCATCGCGATCGGCTTCGTCGTCGACGACGCCATCGTCATGGTCGAGACCATCGTGCGCCGCGTCGAGGACGGCGCCACACCGATGCGCGCGGCCATCGACGGGGCGGGCGAGATCGGCTTCACGATCCTGTCGATCTCGCTCTCGCTGATCGCGGTGTTCATCCCGCTCTTCCTGATGGGGGGCGTGGTCGGCCTGCTCTTCCGGGAATTCGCCGTCACGGTGGCGGCGTCGATCCTCGTCTCGGTCGTCGTCTCGCTGACCCTGACCCCGATGCTCTGCGCGCGGCTGCTTCCCTCGGGAGGGGCCGCGCCGGGCCGGGCGTCCCGCCTCCTCGAAGCCGGGTTCGCCGCCCTCACCGAGGCTTATGGCCGGGCCCTGCGAACCGTGCTGCGTCACCGCCTCGTCACGCTCGCGACCTTCCTCGCCACGGTGGCGGTCACCGGCTACCTGTTCGTGATCATCCCGAAGGGCTTCTTCCCGCAGCAGGATACCGGGCTCATCATCGGCATCAGCGAGGCGGCGCAGGACGTCTCGCCGGAGGGCATGCGCCAGCGCCAGGCGGCGATCCTGGCGATCGCCGGCCAAGATCCGGCAGTGGCCTCGGCGATTGGCTATATCGGCCCGGGCGGCCCGACGGTCACGGAGAATGACGGGCGCGTCTTCCTGACCCTGAAGCCGCGACCTGAGCGGGACGTGTCCGCCGACCAGGTGATCGCCCGCCTCTCCGAGGCACTCCGGCCGGTCCAGGGTATCACCCTCTACATGCAGGCGGCGCAGGACATCACCATCGGCAGCCGTCTCGCCAAGACGCAGTACCAGTATACGCTCACCGACGTGAACCTCGACGAGCTCGACCGCTACGCACCGAAGCTGTTGGCAGCGTTGCGGACACGGCCCGAGCTCACCGCGGTGGCGAGCGACCAGCAATCGACCGCCCGCACCCTCACCGTCGAGATCGACCGCACCGCCGCCTCCCGCCTCGGGATCGACCCCGCGCGCGTCGACGCGACGCTGTACGACGCCTTCGGCCAGCGCCACGTGGCGCGGATCTACACCGCGCTCAACCAGTACTACGCGATCCTCGAGGTCGATCCGCGCGACCAGCTCGGCCCGGCGGCGCTCGACCGGATCTACGTCCGCTCGCAGAGCGGCACCGCGGTGCCGATCGGGCAGATCGCCCGGCTGGTCCCCGGGGTCGGCCCCGCCGTCGTGAACCATCAGGGTCAGTTCCCGTCGGTGACCCTGAGCTTCAATCTCGCGCCCGGGGCGACGATCGGCGCGGCGGTGGCGGCGGTCGAGAACGCGACGGCGGCGCTGCACCTGCCGCGCGCGATCGCCACGAGCTTCCAGGGCAACGCCCAGGCGTTCCAGACCTCGCTCGCGAGCACGCCGCCGCTGATCCTGGCCGCCCTGTTCGCGGTCTACGTGATCCTCGGCATGCTCTACGAGAGCACGATCCATCCGCTCACCATCCTGTCGACGCTGCCCTCGGCCGGTCTCGGTGCGCTCGCCACGCTGATGCTGGTCGGACGTCCCCTCGACCTGATCGGGATCATCGGGATCATCCTCCTGATCGGGATCGTGAAGAAGAACGGCATCATGCTGGTCGACGCGGCGATCGCGGCCGAGCGGCGGGAGCACGCCTCGGCCGAGGAGGCGATCACCCAGGCCTGCCTGCTGCGCTTCCGGCCGATCCTGATGACGACGCTCTGCGCGCTGCTCGGGGCCGTGCCGCTGATGCTCGGCACCGGCACGGGATCCGAGATCCGTCAGCCGCTCGGCTACGCGATCGTCGGCGGCCTTCTCGTCTCGCAGGTGCTCACCCTGTTCACGACGCCGGTCGTCTACCTGTTCATGGGGCGGCTGAGCGCCGCCCTGGCGTCGCGCGGCTCGGCGGCCGCAGCACCGCCCGCCGTCGCCGGGAACGTCCGCGTCCGCCAGGATTGAGCCATGCCCGGCGTCCCCCTCCGGAAGGCGTCCGACCCGGAGCCACCGCGTTCTCGCGACCAACCACCGAGGTTGTCATGACCCTGCTGACCGACCTGACTGGAGCGCCGCCCGGCATGACGGGGCGCACCCTTCTCATGCGCCTCTCCGCCATCGGGGCGGTGCTCGCCGGAACCGCCGGCACCTTCGCCTATGCGGGCGGCTGGCTCTCGCCGGGCACCCTGACCCCGGCGCGCGTGATCGACCGCTTGGAGGAGGTGAACGGACGCCATCCCGGTTTCCGGCGCAACCACGCCAAGGGCCTGTGCGTCGAGGGCCGCTTCGCGGCGAGCGGCGCGGGCGCGCGGCTCTCGAAGGCGGGCGTGTTCGCGGGCGGCCGGGTGACGCCGGTCGAAGGCCGCGTGGCTCTGGCGGGCGGCCAGCCCTACGCGGCGGATGCGGAGACGACGGTGCGCAGCCTCGCCCTGCGCTTCCGGCTGCCGGACGGCGAGGAGTGGCGCACGGGCATGAACGACATCCCGGTCTTCCCGGTGCGCACGCCCGAGGCCTTCACCGCGCAGCTCCTCGCCGCGAGGCCCGACCCGGCGACCGGCAAGCCCGATCCCCAGCGGCTGCACGCCTTCTTCGCGGCGCATCCGGAGAGCGCCGCGGCGGCGGCCCTGATCAAGGCGCGCAGGATCACCGCGGGCTTCGCCGACAGCACCTACTGGAGCCTCAACGCCTTCCGGTTCGTGGCGGCCGACGGCCGCGCCACGCCGGTGCGCTTCGCCTACCTGCCCGAGGGCCCGGCAGCCCCGGCGCGTGGCGCGCAGGAGGCGGGCCCCGACAAGAACGTCCTGTTCGACGATCTCGTGGCCACCCTGCGGCGTGAACCGCTGCGCTGGCGCCTCGTCCTGACGCTCGGCCGGCCGGGCGACCCCACCGACGACGCGACGATGCCCTGGCCGGCGGATCGCGAGACCGTCGATGCCGGCACGCTCACGCTCACCGGCGCGGCGCCCGAGGCCGCGGGCAATTGCCGGGACATCAACTTCGACCCGCTCGTCCTGCCCGACGGCATCGCGCCGTCCGACGATCCGCTGCTGAGCGCCCGCTCGGCCGCCTATTCCCAATCCTTCACCCGCCGCGCCGGCGAGGCGAAATCGCCCTCGGCCGTCACCGTCACGCCGATCCACGGAGCCGCCCTGTGACGAGACCGCCCCGCTTCACCCTGCCGGCGCGCCTGCTCCACTGGAGCATGGCGGTCCTGATCCTCGCCATGCTGCTGATCGGCGCCGCGATGGTGACGTCGCTCGGCGACTACCACGCGCTGATCGCGCTGCACCGTCCCCTCGGGATCCTGATCCTGGCGCTCGCGCTCCTGCGGCTCGCCTATCGCCGGAGCCATGCGCCGCCGCCCCTGCCCGCGGACCTGCCTCTCTGGCAGCGGCGCGCCGCGCACGCCTCGCACGTCGCGCTCTACGGGCTGATGCTCGCCCTGCCCCTCGTCGGCTGGGCCATGCTCTCGGCGGCGCGCTACCCCGTGGCGCTCGTCGGCCCGCTGGTGCTGCCGCCGATCCTGCCGGGCAGCCCGATGCTCTATGCGGGCCTGAGACTCCTCCACACCGTGCTCGCCTACGCACTGTTCGGTGTCATCCTGGCCCATCTCGGAGCGGCCCTGATGCACGGACTGATCCGCCGGGACGGGGTATTCGCCAGCATGGCGCCGTGGCGCCCGCGCGCCGAGCGGCCGAGAGCCTGATGATACGGGACCCGGGGCCCCGCCGCGGGCGGGGCTCCGAGCCTGGAATCATCGCCCGGCCATCGGCACGATGCGGACCGGGATCGCCTTCGAGGATGGCGTCCCGCTCTGCGGGTCGCGGGCGTAGAGCGGTACGAGCGGGTTCGTCTCGGGATAGTAGGCGCCGCAGCAGCCCTCGGGGATCCGGTAGGGCACGACCCTGAATCCCTCGACCCGGCGCAGCACGCCGTCCGTCGAGACCGTCTCGAGGGCGACCGTGGCGCCGATGCCGAGCCCGCGCCGCTTCATCTCCTCGGGGCTGAGGAAGACCACCATGCGCTGGTTGAACACGCCGCGGTAGCGGTCCGAGAGCGAGTAGAGCGTGGTGTTGTACTGGTCGTGGCTGCGCAGGGTCGTGAGCTGCAGCACGCCCTCCTCCGCCACCGGCGGATCCTCGCCGAGCCCCGGATAGGCGGAGAACTGCGCCCGTCCGCTCGGCGTCGCCCAGATGCGCTCGCGGGCGAGAGAGGTCAGGTGGAAGCCGCCGGGCTCGCGGATCCGGGCGTTGTAGCCCTGGAAGATCGGAAAGACCCGCTCGATCGCCTCGCGGATGCGGTCGTAATCCGCGACCAGCTCCTCCCACGGGATGGCGGGCCGATCGCCCAAAGTCGCGCGGGCGAGCCCGGCGACGATCGCCGGCTCGCTCCGGAGGTGTTCCGAGGCCGGCGCGTTGCGGCCGGCCGAGGCGTGCACCATCGACATCGAATCCTCGACGGTGATCGCCTGCGGGCCGGCCGCCCGCTCGTCGATCTCCGAGCGGGCGAGGCAGGGCAGGATGAAGGCCTCGCGCCCGTGCACGAGGTGGCCGCGGTTGAGCTTCGTCGAGATCTGCACCGTGAGAGCGAGGTTTCGCGTCGCCGCCTGGGTCACCGGCGTGTCGGGTGCCGCCGCCGCGAAGTTGCCGCCGAGCCCGATGAACACCCGCGCCTCTCCGGCGATCATCGCCTCGATCGCCCGCACCACGTCGTGGCCGTGGGCCCGCGGCGGCGCGAAGCCGAACACCGCGCCGAGCCGGTCGAGGAACTCGGGCGCCGGCTTCTCGGTGATGCCGACGGTGCGGTCGCCCTGGACGTTCGAATGGCCGCGCACCGGGCAGACGCCCGCGCCCGGCCGGCCGACATTGCCGCGCAGGAGCGCGAGGTCGGTGAGGAGGCGGACGTTCTCGGTGCCGCGGCGGTGCTGGGTGAGACCCATGCCGTAGACCAGGATCGCGGCCTTGGCCTCGCGGTAGACCTTCGCCGCCGCCTCGATCTCGGACCGGGGCAGGCCGGAGGCGTGCGCGATCGCGTCCCAGGGCGTGGCGCGGATGTCGGCCGCCATCGCCTCGAAGCCCGTCGTGTGGCCGCGGATGAAGTCCCAGTCGAGGACCGGCGCGAGATCCGCCGCCCGCGCCGCGTCGTCGGCCTCCAGGCAGCTCTTGATCAGGCCCTTGAGCACGGCCGCATCGCCGCCGACCCGGACCTGGAGGTAGAGCGAGGAGATCGGCGTCGCCGAGAGCGTCGCCATCTCGAGCGGGTTCTGGGGCGCCTGGAAGCGCTCCAGCGCCCGCTCGCGCAAGGGGTTCACGCTGACGATCGCGGCACCCCGCCGGGCCGCCGCCCGCAGGGAGGTCAGCATGCGGGGAGAGTTGGTGCCCGGATTCTGGCCGAAGATGAAGATCGCGTCGGCGTGGTCGAAATCCTCGAGCAGCACCGTCGCCTTGCCGACGCCGAGGCTCTGCGGCAGGCCGACGCTCGTCGCCTCGTGGCACATGTTCGAGCAATCGGGAAAATTGTTGGTGCCGTAGGCACGCGCGAAGAGCTGGTAGAGGAAGGCGGCCTCGTTCGAGGCCCGGCCCGAGGTGTAGAACTCGACCCGGTTCGGGTCGTCCTGCGCCCGCAGGACCGCGCCGATGCGCCCGAACGCTTCCTCCCACGAGACCGGGACGTAGCGGTCGGTCGCGGGATCGTAGGCCATCGGGTGCGTGAGCCGGCCCAGCATCTCGAGGTCGTAATCGCTCCAGCCCGCGAGCTCGGAGACGGTGTGGGCGGCGAGCACCTCGGGCGAGCAGCGTTTCTCGGTCGCCTCCCAGGCCACCGCCTTGGCGCCATTCTCGCAGAACTCGAAGGCGCTGGTGTGGTCCGGATCGGGCCAGGCGCAGCCGGGGCAGTCGAACCCGGTTGGCTGGTTCATGTGGAGCAGGGTGGCCCCACCCCGGGCGAGGATGCCCTGCCCAGCGAGCGCCCTGGCGGTGGCGGCGAGCGCGCCCCAGCCGCCGGCCGGCTGGGCGTAGGGGTGGATGCGGGGATTGCCCGTCGGGAGCTTGGCCATCGTCGGTCTCCTCGTCACAGTGTCGTGGGCAAGGGATCAGGCCGGCACCAGGCCGGGCCGATCCTTGCTCATGCGGGCGAGCAGGGCGGGATCGATGTTGAGGTGCTGGGCGACCAGCTCCGGCGGCGTGTGGGTCAGCCAGTCGGACAGGCTGATCTCCTGGTACTGCGCCGTCTTGAACACCGCGAGGAAGATCAGGTCGGTCGTGCCGGTGTTCTTGACGTAGTGGCCGTTGCTCTTCTTGACGTAGCCGAGGTCACCGGCGCGGAAGTCGGCGGTCTGTGCGCGCGGGCCGGCGCCGAAGACGGTCATGCGGCCCTCGCCCTGGACGTAGTACTGCCACTCGTCGGCGTTGGGGTGCCAGTGCATCTCGCGCATCGCCCCCGGCTTGATGACCTCGATCGCCGCCGCGATGGTCTTCGACGCCTTGAAGGTCCGGCTGTCGGCCATCTGCAGGCGGCCGGAGCGGTTCTCCCGAACCGGCACCGTGCGGTCGAGCGAGAAGGTGACGGGCTCGGGCGGCGTGCCGGCCGAGGCGACCTGCACCTGGTCGGCGGCGAGCGGGCCGGGCGCGCGGCCCTGGAAGATCCACAGGTCGTCGAGCGGGATCGACCGGAAGGCCTCGGCCGGCAGCCCGAAATTGAGCGCGAGGTCCTCCGGCGGCGTGTGGGCGAGCCAGTCGGTGACGAGCAGCGTGCCGAACTCGGACTGGTTGCCGTCGTCGAAGACGATCAGGAACTCGCAGCCCTCCGGCCCGAGGCCCTGGAGCGAGTGGGGCATCCCGGCCGGGAAGTACCAGAGGTCGCCCTTGGCCACGTCCTGGACCGAGGCGTGGCCCTCCGCGTCGAGGTAGGTGATGCGGCAGCGCCCGGCGGTCATGTAGGCCCACTCGGCCGCGAGGTGCCAGTGCATCTCCCGGATGCCACCGGCGGAGAGCCGCATGTTGACGCCCGACACCGCGGTCGAGATCGGGAAGTCGGCCTGCGTGACCTGCCGCGCCCAGCCGCCGGACTGGATCCGCCGGTGCGCCGTGTTGAACGACGACCAGAAGGTCTGCATGTCCCCGACATCGGTGGCGGGTGGGTTCTGGGCGGCGGGGAATTGCGCCGCCAGGGGCGGGCTCTGCGGTCCCGGATCGGCGAGTGCGCCGGGGCTCGCGTTGAGGGCGCCCTGGGGCGGACGGTCGGGATTGCCGAACTCCGCCGCGCGGGCGGAGGTCGCGGCCGCGAGGCTGCCGGTGGCGGCCAGCGCGAGCATGCCGCGGCGGGACAGGGCATCCATGGGTCGGGTCTCCTGGAGGGGCGATCCTGCGAGGCGGCAGCGATCGGTGCGGGGGAGGATGGCGGGACGGCCGGCCCGGCAGGGCTCAGCGCCGGCGCGCGTCGTCGTTCAGGATCCGCAGGTCGGTCACCGAATAGGCCATCCCGAACCGGTACCCGCGGCCGACGCGCCGGGGCGCGAGGCGGTGCATGTCCTCGCCCTGGACCTCGGGGATCCGCAGTTCCGCCGAGCCGGCCCAGACATCGACGATCCTGAGGTCGTCGGTGAGCGAGAGCGTGAGCTCGTCGACGGCGGGAAGGCCCTGCCGGTCGGCCGCGAGTTGCGGGAAGTAGCGCCGCATCGTCGTTGGGCGGTTGAAGACCGTCCTCGGGTCGGCGACCGTCTCCTTGAGCTGGAGGCGCGCCGTGGCGAGACGCTCGCCATGCGCGGCGAGGCTCGCCCCGAAGCGGCTCCCCACCGAGAGCGGTGCCGCCGCCGGGCTCGGCGCGGAGAAGCTGCGGGTCTGGAAGACGCTGCCGAGCTTCTTCGGGTAGCCTTGCGCCCAGCCGCGCGCCATGGCGGCGTCGTTGTCGACGAAGATGTAGGGACAGTAGTTCACCGGCTGGCCGCCATGCACGGCTTCGACCAGGACGAAGGCCTCGCGATACTGGTATCGTGCCGGATCCGTCAGCTCGTCGTTCGAGCCAGTGAACTGCCAGTCGAGGAACCAGAAGAACGCTCGCCCCTGCGATCCCTCGTCGGGGGCGAGGCCGGGCGGCAGCAAAGCCGCGACCGCGTCGGGGTCCGTCCAGTACTCGATCGCGATGCAATCGCTGGAGTAATGCCACGGCGGCGAGCCAGCCAGAGCGGATTCCCCCTGAGGGGTGAGGGGCACGCTGAATCCCTTGAGCATCGACTTTCATCCCTGAGAGAGTGTCGGATGGTCTCGGAGTTTCATGTCGCTTGCGCGCCGACCCTGGCTGCCGTCAGATCCTGTTGCAGTCAGGCCCTCGACGCCGGAGATGCAGAAGCATGCTCCGGACGGCCTCAATCTCTCGCGAGAACATCGTGACATTTGCGATGCCGATGAAAATATTGCTCCGGATCGAGGCGGTCCATCAAACCGCTGGACATCGCGAGCATGCTTTCGCCTGGTGAACCGAAACCTTCGTATAGAAGCAGGCCTCCCGCCGTTCTCGCCACGCGGCCGCCCGGGATTGGGCGCGGGACACGACAGCGCATGCCGGTGGCGGGAAGCGACGTCGCCCGGATCACTGGCGCGATGTCGCGAGTCCGCAACGGCCAGCGCCGCGCCGGTCCGATCGAGCATGCCCGCGGCCCGGCCGCGGGTCGCGGGTTCGCTGCCGCGATGCGCTTCCGAGGCGTTTGGACCGTCCAGCCACCGCTCATCCGGAGGACCAGCTCCGTGATCGGGTCAGCCCCGCCGGTTTCCGCGCCGGGTCCGGTCAGGATCTGGACACGCGATCCTTCGCACCGGCGCCGCGGTGCGGCGGCTCGACCCGCACGGTGGCCGTCATTCCCGCCGCGACGTCGAGGCCCGCCGGCCAGGCGTCGACGTCGATGCGCACCGGAATTCGCTGGGCGAGGCGGACCCAGGTGAAGACGGGGTTCACCGCCGGCAGGCCCGGCCACGCCCGGAGCGGCGTTCGGATCGGTGATGCCGCGCCCGAGGCTGCCCACCCGCCCCTTGAGCGGCGTGCCGGGATAGCCGAGCAGCGTCACCGTGGCGGGATCACCCACCCGCACGCGCTCGAGCTGCGTCTCCTCGAAATACGCCGTGACCCGGAAGCTGTCGGCGTCGATCAGCCTCATCGCGGCCTGTCCGACGGTGGCGCAGGTGCCGGACTGCAGCAGCAGGTTCGTGACGGTGCCGTTGACCGGCGAACGGACCTCGACGCGCTCCAGATTGAGCCGCGCCTTGGCCAAGTCGGCGACGGTGCCGTCGTAGGTCGCCTTCAGGGCATCGGCGTTGCTCTGATACCCTCGCGCCTTCGCATCGCCGTGTCGATGCGACGGCGACCGGCGCATCAGCGCCTGCGCCCGTTCGGGCTTGCCTGGCACCGTCGAACACGTCCGTTCGAAGGCGCGGCGGTATGATAGGTCTCCTTCTCCTCGATGGTGAGGGCGAGGTCGCTCAGCTGGTTTCGCCGCACCGCCTCGGCGACGCTGTTGCGCCACTGCGCCCGAGCGCGCTCCACGGCCGCCTCGGCCTGCTGCACGGCGATGACGTCGTCGCGCTCGTCGATCCGGAACAGCATAGCGCCCTTGCGCTTCGCCTCGCCCCGCGTCCGCAGGGCGGTCGCCATCACGGTCCAGGCGGCCCAGCGGGGGGTGTCGAGCTGGAACCACATCGCGAGCCAGAGCGCCGCGAGTGCCGCGAGCGCAGCCCGAAGGCGAGCGGCCGCGGATCGTGCAGCCGCAGGGCTGCCGGCCAACCTGGGAGACCCGGTGCGGCTGCGGGGAGGTCCGGTGCGGGCATGGCGGCGGCCTCACTCGTACTCGGCCTCGCCCGCGACCTTGCCGCGGAAGATGAAGTAGACCGCGGCGGTGTAGGCGAGGGTGAGAGGAAAGACGAAGAGGCCGGCGCCCCAGAACAGGAAGCGAAGCGAGCTCTCCGGCGCCGCCGCCTCCGCAATGGTGATCGAGAACGGCACCATGTAAGGGAGGAAGGAGGCCGCGAGCGTCCCGAACGCCGCCAGGAACACGACGGCCGCCATCGGGAACGGCAGGCGATCGTTCCGGACGGCGATCCCCCGGACCAGCCCGGCCAGTGCGCCGACCCCGAGGACCGGGAGCGCGACGAGGTACGGCCGCTCGAACCAGCGCCGCATCACCGGCAGGTCGATGAGCACAGCGTAGACGAAGGCGGCGGCGAGGAAGGCCAGCAGGCCGGCGAGCAGCCAGGGCAGCACGCGATAGGCGAAGTCCCGCACCTCGCCCTCGCTCTTGCCGATGAGCCAGCAGGCGCCGATCAGCGCGTAGCCGAGGCAGAGCCCGATGCCGCAGAGGAGCGCGAACGGGCTGAGCCAGCCCAGAGGCCCGCCGACGTAGCGGCCGTCCACGATCGGGAGCCCCTGCACGAGCGCCCCGACCATCGTGCCCTGCACGAGCGTCGCCACCACGGAGCCGGCGACGAAGCCGGCATCCCAGAGCGGACGGAAGCGGACCGTCTTGTAGCGGAACTCGAAAGCTACGCCGCGCAGGATCAGGCCGGCGAGCATCGCGATCACCGGCAGGTAGAAGGCGGAGAGGAGCGTCGCGTAGACGAGCGGGAAGGCCCCGAACAGCGTCGCCCCGGCGACGACGAGCCAGGTCTCGTTGCCGTCCCAGACCGGCGAGATCGCAGCCAGCATGCGCCGGCGGGCGGGCTCGCCGGGAGCGAGCGGGAACAGCAGGCCGACGCCGAGGTCGAAGCCGTCGAGCAGGACGTAGAGCAGGAGCGCGAGGGCGAGCGCGGCCGCCCAGAGGTCGACGAGGGTCATCGGGCGGTCTCCGTGGTCGTGCCCGCACCGGGGATCGAGAGGGGACGCTTCGGGTTGGTCGCCTGGCGACCGAGATCCGGCGTCGGGATCGGCCCGGCCTTGAGCAGCCGGTAGATGTAGAGGACGCCGAAGCTGAAGATGAGGAAGTAGACACTGCCGAAGATCGCCAGGCTGGTCGCGACCTGGGGCGTGGTCAGGAACGGCGTCACCGCGTCGGCGGTCCGGATCTCGCCGTAGACGGTCCAGGGCTGGCGGCCGACTTCCGCGGTGAACCAGCCGGTGATCGTCGCGACGAAGCCGAGCGGGAACGACAGGAACGTCGCCCAGAGCAGGATCCGCGCGCCGACGATCCGGTCGCTCAGGCTGAGCCACGAGCCGAGCCAGGCGATCGCCAGCATGACGAGGCCGCAGCCGACCATGACCCGGAAGGCCAGGAACGGGATCAGCACGGGAGGCCGGTCCTCCGGCCTGAAGCTCTTGAGTCCGACTTCCTTCGACGACAGGCTCATCGAGCCGATGAGGCTGCCGAGATACGGGACCGCGATCTGGAAGCGGTTGGACTCGGTCCGCTCGTCCGGCCAGGCGATGAGCACTTCCGAGGCGGGCTGCTCGTCGTGCCAGCGGCCCTCGATGGCGGCGAACTTCGCCGGCTGCAGGTCGTGGACGTAATCGCCGACGAGGTGGCCGAAGCCGATCTGGACTGGAACCAGGATCGCGGCGAGCCGCAGCGCCATGGTGAGCATGGCCCTCCCCTCCTGCACCGCGTGGCGCCGCAGCATGTACCAGGCACCCGTGGCAGCGATGCAGAAGGCCGAGGTGACGAAGGCCGCCAGCACCATGTGCGGGAAGCGGACCCACACGACGCGGTTGACGATGATGGCCGACCAGTCGGTCGGCACGAACACGCCGTCCGGCGTCTGCGCGAACCCGTTCGGGACCTGCATCCACGAATTGTTCACCATGATCCAGAACGACGACAGGCAGGTGCCCAAGCACACCATCAGGCAGGCAAGGAAATACACGGAGCGCGGCACCCGCTCGCGCCCGAACATCAGGACACCGAAGAACGCGGCCTCGAGGGCGAAGGCGGTGAAGCTCTCATAGCCGAGCAGCGGGCCCTGGATCGGCCCTGTGCGCCGCGACAGCTCGCTCCAGTTCGTGCCGAACTGGAACGCCATCACGATCCCCGACACGACGCCGAGGCCGAAGGCGACCGCGAAGATCTTGAGCCAGAAATCCGAGAGCCGCCGGTAGATCGGTCGGCCGGTCACGATCCCGCAGGCTTCGAGGAAGGTCAGCCAGGCGGCGAGCCCGATGGTGAAGGCCGGGAAGATGATGTGGAAGGTGATGGTGAAGGCGAACTGGATCCTCGACAGGATCAAGGGCGTCAGGTCCATGGCGGGCATCCCCGTGCGGCGAGAGGGGCGCCCCGCGGCGCGGGACGCGGGGGAGCGCGGCGTGCTCAGCGCGGCAGGAGGTTCTCGCGGGCGAGGTCGATCACCTCGTCGCCGCGCCCGTTGAGGACGGCGCGCATCAGCCAGAGGCTGAAGCCCTTGATCTCCTTGGCGTCGATGGTCGGCGGCATCGACAGCTCGTGCTTGGCCGTGACCACGTCGAGGAGAACCGGCCCGTCATGAGCGAGCATCTCGGCGACCGCGCCCGGCAGGTCGCCCGGATCCTCGACCCGGATCGCGTGGATGCCCATCGCGCGCGCCATCGCGGCGAAGTCGGGATTGACGAGGTCGGTCCCGGTCGTCAGGAAGCCGGACGCCTTCATCTCGAGCACGACGAAGCCGAGCGAGCCGTTGTTGTAGACGACGACCTTGACCGGCAGCTTCATCTGCGTCAGCGTGACGAGATCCCCCATGAGCATCGTGAAGCCGCCGTCGCCCGAGAGCGAGATCACCTGACGGCCGGGACAGGCGGCCTGCGCACCGATGGCGTGCGGCAGGGCATTCGCCATTGAGCCGTGGTTGAGCGAGCCCACGAGCCGGCGGCGGCCGTTCACCGTGATGTAGCGCGCCGCCCAGATCGTCGGCGTGCCCACGTCGAAGGTGAAGACCGCCTCGTCGCTGGCCGCGTCGCTGAGGACCTTGGTGAGGTATTGCGGGTGGATCGGCTTGCGCCCGGGCGTGCCCTTGGCCAGGTCGTCGAGCCCTTGCCTCGCCCGGCGGTACCGCGCGAGGGAATCGTCGAGATGCATCCGGTCCGCCTTGACCGCGAGCTTGGGCAGGAGCGCCGCGATCGTCGCGCCGACGTCGCCGACGAGGCCGAGATCGAGCTTCACCCGCCGGCCGATGTTCCCGGGGCGGATATCCACTTGAGCGATGCGGCACTGGCTCGGCAGGAACGGCTTGTAGGGGAAGTCGGTGCCGAGCATCAGCAGCACGTCGCAGGCGTGCATCGCCGCGTAGCCGGACGAGAAGCCGATGAAGCCGGTCATCCCGACGTCGTAGGGGTTGTCGTACTCGACGTATTCCTTGCCGCCATAGGCATGGACGATCGGGCTCTTGAGGGTCTCGGCGAGTTGCAGCAGCGGCGCGTGGGCGCCAGCGCAGCCCCGCCCGCAGAACAGCGTCACGCGCTCCGCCCCGTTCAGCAGCTCCGCCAGGGCATCGAGATCGCGGTCCCGGGGCACCACGACCGGGGCCGGCGGCAGCAGCCCCGCGCGTGGGGACGGCGCGCGGGCCGGCGCGGGCTCGAGCGCGATGTTGCCCGGGATCACCACCACGGCGACGCCGCGCTCGCCCACGGCCGCCCGGATCGCGCTCTCCATGATGGAGGGAAGTTGCGCCGGGTCGGAGACCAGCTCGCAATAGACGCTGCACTCCTTGAACAGGTTCTGCGGATGGGTCTCCTGGAAGTAGCTGCTGCCGATCTCCGAAGTCGGGATGTGGGCCGCGATGGCGAGCACCGGGGTCCGGGTGCGCTGCGCGTCGAACAGCCCGTTGATCAGGTGCAGGTTGCCCGGACCGCAGGAGCCGGCGCAGGCAGCGAGGTTACCGGTGATCTGCGACTCTCCGGCCGCCGCGAAGGCGCCCACCTCCTCGTTGCGGACGTGGACCCACTCCATCGTCTCGCGCCGGCGGATGGAATCGGTGAGGCCGTTGAGGCTGTCGCCCACGACTCCGTAGATCCGCACGACCCCGGCCTCCTCGAGGATATCGATCATCAGGTCGGCGACCGTCAGTCTAGCCATGATGTGTCTCCCAGGCGCGAGCTACTCCGGACTCCCGTTGCAGCTGGTGGCATGTCCGGAGAGTCGCTTGGACACGCCGGCCTGAGAGAAAGCTACGATCACTCCGTCCTCAAAACGATCAGCCGGGAGGAAGACCGGCACATGAGAAAGTCCGAACTGTTTAAACCTTGGTATGACGGCGGCGATGCACCGTCGCTGCGTGCGGGCCAGCCTCGCTCGCGTGTCCACCTGAGCCCCCGACGGATCGTCGCCGACCTCGCCCCCGACACCGCCCGCATGCGCGGCTTGCGCGTCGCGGATGCCCCCTGTCGGACCGGCCTCGCGCCCGATCCGCTCTCGATCCGCCAGGGTCAGGGCCTGAGCCAGGCATGGCCTGGGAAAGGGAGATGGGCGGTCGACCTCGACGGACGAGGCCCGGCGATCCCGGGCCCCGTTCCCGCGCTCACGGGTAGCGCACCGGCGGCGGGTCCTCGGGCAGGGGGATGAACTCGGCGTCGTTCGGGACCGTGTCGAACCGGCCCTGGCGCCAATCCTCCTTGGCCTGAGCGATCCGCTCGGGCCGCGAGGAGACGAAGTTCCACCAGAGATGCCGCGGACCGTCCATCGGCTCGCCGCCCAGCACCATGAAGCGGGAGGCCTCCGTCGCCCGTACGCTGATCCGGTCGCCGGGGCGGAAGACCAGGAGCTGGCCGGGGCCGAAGCCGTCGCCGGCGATCTCGATCGCGCCCGACACCGTGTAGATCGCGCGCTCGTCGTAGTCGGGGTCGAGCGGCAGGACGGCGCCCGCTTCGAGCGCCACGTCGGCATAGACCATCGGGGTCGAGGTCCGCACCGGCGAGCGCGCGCCGTAGGCCTCGCCGGCGATCAGCCGGACGGTCTTGCCCTCGGCCGAGACGATCGGCAGCGACGCGGCGTCGTAATGCTCGAAGGCCGGGGCGGTCTCCTCGTCCTGCGCCGACAGGGCGACCCAGCTCTGGAGGCCGAACAGCCGCGAGCCCGTCTGCCGCAGGGCGCTGCCGGTGCGCTCCGAATGGGTGATGCCGCGTCCGGCCGTCATCCAGTTCAGCTCGCCCGGGCGGATCGGCAGCTCGGTGCCGAGGCTGTCGCGGTGCATGATCTCGCCGTCGAACAGGTAGGTGACGGTCGAGAGGCCGATATGCGGATGGGGCCGCACATCCATCCCGGTACCGAGCAGGAATTCCGACGGGCCCATCTGGTCGAAGAAGATGAACGGACCGACCATCCGGCACTGGGTCGAGGGCAGCGCCCGCCGAACCGCGAAGGAGCCGAGATCGCGCGAGCGCGGCACGATCAGGGTCTGGATCGCGTCGCAGCTGAAGTGGTCGCCCGGGACCGGATCGTCGGCACTGTGCCAGCTCATCGCTCATGCTCCTTCTTGCTCTGCCCGACGGACCGTTTCGGGCCGGGCGCGTCCGAATAGCAAGAGCTTGAGGCCTAACATTCGGATTGAAAATGGAAACGATCGAAACACATCGTTTCACCCTACGCGATGATCCATGAGCCGCCGGACGGTCGGATTCGGCGCGCAAGCTTCGCGCAATCCAGTGGGCGCACCGTCCATGCCTGCTGGCAGGAGGTATTGAGCCATGCGCGACGACGCGCTGACGGAGGAGCAGGCGGCCGAGCGCCTGGCCCATCATCTCCTCAGGGAAGCCTATCGGGACCTCGCCTCGGTGCTGCTCAGCGCCAACGCCAAGGCGGCCGAGAGCCTGTTCTACGCCATCGAGAAGCGCACCGCGGATGCGCTCCGGGCGATCGTCGCGGACAGGAGCGAGGGGGCGGCCTCGACCCGCATCGCCCGCAAAGCCGGCGGCGAGCTCAACGCACTGTTCGAGAGCGCGCATGGACGCACCGGGAGCGCGGCGTCGCGGCGGGTGGCGTAAGCTCGACAGCACCGGGACCTTGCCTTACGCAAGAGGAGAACGACGGCACCAAGCTCCGACGGTCCGGCATGCGCAGGCTCCTGGTCATCGCGCTCTTCCTCCTGTGCACCGCGGAGGCCCGCGCCGCCGAGCCGCCGCTCTGGCTGCGCGAGCCGGCCCTGTCGCCCGATGGCAGCCGGATCGCCTTCCGCGTCCGGGGACGGATCTGGACCGTGCCCGCCGGCGGCGGCGAGGCGCGGGCGCTGACCCCCGCCGGCCTCCACGCCGAGACGCCGCTCTGGTCACCCGACGGGCGGAGCCTCGCCTTCGCCTCCGACCGTTCCGGCGCCCTCAACCTCTACAGCGCCCCGGCCGAGGGCGGCGCGGCCAAGCGCCTGACCTGGTACTCCCGCGACGAGCGGCCGATGAGCGTCACGCCGGACGGATGGGCGGCGCTGTTCGCGTCGTGGCGCCTCGGCGACGCGACCCGCACCTTCGCGCCGCCGGGCCTCTCCGAGCACGCGAGCCAGGTCTACGCCGTGCCGCTGGCAGGCGGGCGGGAGACCCTGGTGCTGCCCAACGCCGCCCTCGATGCGCGCTGGGACCCGGAGGGGCGGCGCCTTCTCTACACCAGCCCCAATGTCGAGCAGCGCTTCCGCCAGCACCAGGTCTCGCGGGCGGTGCGCCAGGTCTGGCTCTACGACGCCGCCACCGGCCGCCACGAGCGCCTGACCGACGGCACCCGCGAGAGCCGCGACGCGGTCTGGCTGCCTGGCGGCGAGATCGCCTATCTCGGCGAGGCCTCGGGCTCGCTCAACGTCTGGCGCCTGTCCCTGACGGACCGGGTGCCGCACCAGGTCACGCAATTCGAAGATGATGGGCCGGTGCGCTTCCTCTCCGCCTCCCGCGACGGCGACCTCGCCTTCGCGCGGGACGGGCAGATCTACCGCCTGCGCCGGGGCACGGCCCTTCCGGAACCCGTGCCGGTCACGGTCGCGGAGGCGACCTTCCCCGACGAGGTGCCGGCCCGCATCTCCGACTTCACCGATCTCGCGCCGTCGCCGAGCGGCCACGAGGTCGCCCTGGTGTCCCTGGGCGAGATCTATGTCGCCTCGCGGGACGGGAAGTCGGTCAAGCGGATCACCCGCACGGCGGGCGAGGAGCGCGGCCCCGCCTTCTCGCCCGACGGACGCCGCCTCGTCTACGCGGCCGAGCGCGACGGGCATTGGGGCCTCTACGAGGCGAGGCCGGCGCACGCCGACGAGCGGGGCTTCGCCCAGGCGACCCACCTGGTCGAGCGGGCGCTGCCGACCCCACCGGGCGACGCGTTCCTGCCGACCTGGTCGCCGGACGGGCGCCACCTCGCCTATATCCACGACCGCGGCGCGGTCCACGTCCTCGACCCGGCGACCGGCACCGACCGGGAGGTAGTGCCGCCGGGCCTGTTCTATCCCTATCGCGACGCGTCCTGGTGGCTGTCCTGGTCACCCGACGGGCGTTGGCTGGCGCTGCCGGTCCAGCTCGACCGGGGCTTCACCCACAACGTCGCGGTGGTGCCGGCGGACGGCTCGCGGCCGCCCCGGCGGGTGGCGCCGGCGGGCGAGGGCCAGAGCGAGGCGCAGTGGAGCCCGGATGGCGGGATGCTGATCTGGCGCAGCGAGCCGGAGGACCTGCACTCCGCCTCGGGCGCCACCGAGCCGCAGATCTTCGATCCCGAGGGGCTCGAGGACCGGGAGCACCGGCTGTCGCAAGGCCATGTCGACGTCGTTCAGGCCGTCCTGATGCGCGACGGGGTGAGCCTGCTCGTCGTCGAGCAGAGCGAGCGGCCGAAGGGCGAGGGCTACGCCGTCACCGGGACGCTGCGCGACCTGCGCCAGGGCACGCGCCGCACGCTCTTCTCGGACCTGCCCTGCCGTCGCTTCTCCCCGGTGCGGCTGAGCCGCGACCAGCGCACCCTGTCGTTCCTCTCCGCGAACGGCTTCACCGAGGTCGACCTGACCAAGGGCACGTCGCGCCACGTCCGGGTCGAGGCGGAGGCCGGCCACGACCCCGCAGCGCGCCTCGCGGCGGGCTTCGACCAGTCCTGGCGCCTGACGCGGGCGAAGTTCCTCGATCCCGGCATGCACGGGGTCGATTGGGAGGCGGTGCGGTCCCGCTACGCCCGCTTCCTGCCGGCCCTGGCCGATGCCCGCGATCTCGCCGAGCTCCTGTCCGAGATGGCGGGCGAGCTCGACGCCTCGCATACCCGTGCCGTCTTAGGCCCGGGCGTGCCGCCGGGCGAGGAGACCGCCTCCCTCGGCCTCTTCTACGACGAGACCTATCCCGGCCCCGGCATGCGCGTGGCGGCGATCCTGCCCGCCGGTCCCTTCGACGCCGGCGACACGCAGCTCGCCCCCGGCGACGTGATCACGGCGATCGACGGCGAGGCTGTGCCGGAGGAGGGCGGCCTCCGCCGATTGCTGCGCGGCGCGAAGGACCGGCGGATCGAGGTGGCCTTCGCCAAGCCGGACGGGACGGAGCGGCGCGAGCGGCGCGTGCCGGTGAGCCTGGAGCGCGAGCGCGACCTTGCCTTCGAGCGCTGGCGGCGTCAGCGCCGGGACGCGGTCGCGGCCCGCTCCTGCGGCCGCCTCGGCTACGTCCACGTGCGGGCGATGAACGCCGCCTCCTACCGCGGCACCTTCGCGGAGGTGTTCGGCCGCTTCGGCCGGGCCGAGGGGCTGGTGGTCGACGTGCGCTTCAACGGCGGCGGCAACCTGCACAACCAGTTGCTCACCATGCTGTCCGGCCGCCCCTACCTGACCTTCGCGCCCCGCTCCGGCCCGGTCCAGAACGACCCGCGCGACCGCTGGAGCCGCCCCTCCGCGGTGCTGATGAATGGCGCGAGCTATTCCGACGCCTCGATCTTCCCGCAGGGCTACCACGACCTCGGCATCGGCCCGCTGATCGGCGAGCCGGTGGCCGGCACCGGCACCTTCGTCTGGTGGGTGTCCTCGCCGATCGTGCCGCGCCTCACCTACGGGTTGCCGCAGGTCGCCCTCTACCGCACCGACGGCAGCCGGCTCGAGAACACCGACGTGCTGCCGGACCTCGCGGTCCCGGCCGATCCCGCCGCCTGGGCCGAGGGCCGCGACCCGCAGCTCGACGCGGCGGTGGATCGGCTGCTCGGCGGGACGGGTGGAGCGTGCCAGCCGGCGAGTGCCGAAGCCGCGCCACGGTGATCCGATCGAACCGCACTTCGCGCCTGCCCGACGGGGCGACACTCTTCGCGTCACCCCGGGTTCCGATCCGCGGCCCCGGGATGACGCGGAGAGGTGTGAACGTGATCTGAGATCCTGCGCCGTTGTATGGGAGCAAAAGCCCTACAAGAAGCTCTGCGGATCGACATCGATCCCGACCCTCAGATTCCCCCGGACTTTGGGCCCGCGGGCGAGCCAGTCGCGCAGGTAGCTCTGGAGGTCGATCTCGCGCTCGGTCTTGACCAGGAGGCGGAAGCGGTACCGGCCGCGCACCAGCGCCAGCGGCGCCTCGGCGGGGCCGAGCACCATCACGCCGGGCGGCGGCTCGGCGACGCGGGCGAGCGCGCGGCCATGAGCCTCGGCGGCCTCGCGGTCGGTGCAGGAGATCACGAGCGCCGCGAGGCGTCCGAAGGGCGGAAGGCCGGCGACCTCCCGGGCCGCCGTCTCCTCGGAATAGAACCGCTCCGCGTCGCCGGAGATGAGCGCGGCGATCACCGGATGCTCGGGCTGGTAGGTCTGGACCAGCGCCCGGCCCGGCTTCTCGCCGCGGCCGGCGCGGCCGGTGACCTGCTGGAGCAGCTGGAAGGTGCGCTCGGCGGCGCGGGGATCACCGGAGGTGAGACCGATATCGGCATCCAGGACGCCGACGAGGGTCAGGTGCGGGAAGTTGTGGCCCTTGGCGACGAGCTGGGTGCCGACGACGATGTCGCAGCCGCCCTCGGCCACGGTCTGGAGTTCGGCCCGGAGCCGCTCGGCCCCGCCGGGAAAGTCGCTCGACAGGACGATCACCCGCTTGTCCGGGAAGGTGGCGGCGACCTCCTCGGCGATGCGCTCAACGCCCGGACCACAGGCGGTCAGGTTGTCGAAGGTGCCGCACTCGGTGCAGGCCTCGGGGCGCCGCTCGGCATGGCCGCAATGATGGCAAACCAGCGCCCGGCGGAAGCGGTGCTCGACGAGCCAGGTCGAGCAGTTCGGGCATTGGTAGCGGTGGCCGCAGGCCCGGCACAGGGTGAGGGGGGCGTAGCCGCGGCGGTTGAGGAAGAGCAGAGCCTGCTCGCCGCGCGCGTTGGTCTCGGCGATGGCCGAGACGAGGCTCGGCGAGAGGTAGCGCCCGCGCGGCACCTTCTCAGCTCTCATGTCGATCGCGCGGATCTCCGGCAGACGCCGTCCGCCGAAGCGCTCGGGCATCACCACCCGGCGGTAGCGGCCGCGCTCGGCGTTCACCCGGGTCTCGATCGCCGGCGTGGCCGAGGCCAGCACCACGGCGGCGTTCTCGAGCTTGCCGCGCACCACCGCCATGTCGCGGGCGTGGTAGCAGACGCCGTCATCCTGCTTGTAGGCGCCCTCGTGCTCCTCGTCGACGACGATCAGGCCGAGCCGGCGGAACGGCAGGAACAGGGCCGAGCGGGCGCCCACCACCACCTGCACCTCGCCCGAGGCGACGCCGGCCCGGATGCGCTCGCGCCGGCGCCCGCCGACCCCGGAATGCCAGGCGGCGGGCCGCACGCCGAAGCGCTTGGCGAAGCGGTCGAGGAACTGCGCGGTGAGCGCGATCTCCGGCATCAGCACCAGGGATTGCACGCCCCGGCGCAGGGCCTCGGCCACGACCTCGAAATACACCTCCGTCTTGCCCGATCCGGTCACGCCTTCGAGCAGCGTCACGCCGCCCTCCCCCGCGGGTCCCCCGCCGGGAGGCGGCGCGGTGAGCGTGGCGATCAGGGCGCGGGCCGCCTCGGCCTGGGGCTCGGAGAGGGCGTCGTGCGGATGGTCGGGATCGGGCGGCTCGGCGACCCGCTCGGGGGCCAGCGCCACGGTTTCGAGCACCCCGTCGTCGATGAGCCCATCCACGACGCCGGCGCTGACCCCGGCCTCCAGGCTGAGCGCCCGCTTGCCCCGCACCACGCCGTCGGCCGCCACCGCCACCACCTTGGCCCGCGCCGGGGTCATCCGGCTCGGCGGCATCCCGGTCGCCCGCACGCCGATCCGGGCGGTCTCGGTGCGGCTCTCCTCCGGCAGGCGGAGCGCCATGGCGAGCGCCGAGCCCTTCGGCGCCAGGGTGTAGCGGGCGATCCACTCGACGAGGCGGCGGAGCGCCGGGCTCAAGGCCTCGACGCCGATCCGCCCGCTGACCCGGCGCAGGTTCGAGCCGGCGCCGTCGCGCAGGGACCACACCACCCCCACGGTCTCCCGCGGCCCGAGCGGCACCTGCACCACGTCGCCCTCCGCGAGGGTGAGTTCGGGCGGCACGGCGTAGCTGTAGGCCTGGTCGAGGGCGAGCGGGATCAGGACGTCGGCGATCGGGGCGGTCATCGGGCTTTGCAGTCGGGCGGCGCAGTCGGGCAGCGTTGCCCGTTCATATAGGAACGGTCACGCCGGCTCGCCCCCGGGAGCCTCCGATCCTGGCGCCTCCGCCTCGGGCTCGTCCTCGCCGATCCGCCGCCGCACGCCCCACTCGGCCAGCACGGCGTTGAGGTCGTCGAGGATGAAGTGGCGCGCGCTGTCCTGGTCGTAGCCGTCCTCCAGGAGGGAATCGTACTCGGTGAAGACGTGGCGGGCGTAAGCCACCATGCCGAGCCAGGCGGCGGTCTCGGGCGCGGCGCCGCGCAGGCCGGTGCTCGCCAGCGCCCGGTCGACGATCGCTTCCGCCTCGAATTCCGGCACCCGGGGCGCGAGGCGGGAGAGCGCCGCCTCCACCGCCTCGCGGCGCGTGGGGAGCGCGCGGCGGGGCGCGGGATCGGGGCGGCGGGTCATCGGCGTCCTTCGCGGGGGCGGTTGGGCGACCCTGCCGGACCGGACCGGTCCTGTCACCCCTGGGCTCACGAGCACGGAGGCCGAGAAGCGCGGCGGCTGCGCTTTGCCGCGAACCGGGGAAGGCTCGGCAAGTTAGGCCCTCGGATCTCAGATACTCCGAGGGAGCATGTCAGAACTCAAATCCCGCTCCTGCTCCCGGGCCGACGCCGAGCATCCAGCCACGTCTGGCCTCCACGATCCCCAGGGCGAGCCCCGAAAGAAGCCCGGCCTCCTGCGCCTCGTCGGCGGCGGGGTCATCACCGGGGCGGCGGACGATGACCCATCGGCGATCGGCACCTATGCCAGCGCCGGAGCGAAGTTCGGCCTCGGCTTCCTGTGGATCGCCCCGGTCCTGCTGCCGATGATGATCGTGGTGGTCTACGTCTCGGCCAAGCTCGGCCAGGTCTACGGCAAGGGCTTGTTCGCGGCCGTGCGCGACCGCTACCCGCGCTGGGTTCTCTACCCGGTCGTGCTCGGCGCATTCCTGGGCAACGTCATCGAGGCAGCGGCCAATCTCGGCGGCATCGGGGCCGCCCTCAACCTGCTGGTGCCGCTGCCGGTGCCGGTGATCGTCACCGCCGCCGCCGCGGTGATCCTGGCCTTCCAGATCCTCGGCTCCTACGCGCTCCTGCGCCGCCTCTTCCGCTGGCTGGCGCTGGCCTTGTTCGCCTACGTCGCCGCCGCGATCCTGGCTCGGCCCGATCCGGCGGAGGTCCTGTATCGCACCTTGGTGCCGAGCCTGACCCTCGACAGCGACGCGCTGGCGATGATCGTCGCCTGCATCGGCACCTCGCTCTCGGCCTACATCTACACCTGGCAGTCGAACCAGGAGGTCGAGGAGGAGATCGGCCAGGGCCGCCATACGCTGCGCCAGCGCAAGGGCGCCACGGATGCCGAGTTGCAGCGCACCCGGCGCGAGGTGATCACCGGCATGCTGTTCTCGAACCTGATCCTCTACTTCATCATCCTGTCGACCGGCGCGACCCTGCACCCGGCGGGCCAGACCGCGATCGACAGCGCCGCGCAGGCGGCCTCGGCGCTCGAACCGCTCGCCGGCTCCGGTGCCAAGGTGTTGTTCGCCCTCGGCGTCGTCGGCGTCGGCTTCCTGGCGGTGCCGGTGATGACGACGGGCGCCGCCTACGATCTCGTCCAGGGACTCGGCCGCAAGGGGAGCCTGCACGCCAAGCCGCGCGAGGCGAAGCTCTTCTACGGCACCATCGCGGCGGTGACGGTGGTGGCGGTGGGGCTGAACTTCCTCGGCTTCAACCCGATGCGGGCGCTGGTCTGGTCCGGGGTGGTGCAGGGCTTCTCGGTGCCCCCGCTCCTCCTCCTGATGATGCTGATGACCAACGACCGAAAGATGATGGGCGAGCGGGTCAACGGCCGGCTCGTGAATGTCCTCGGCTGGGCGACGGTGGCGGTGACCTTCGCGGCGACGACCTGCCTCGTCGCCAGCTGGATCATCGGCTGACCGGCTCCCCTCCCCTCAGGGCCCGCAGCAGGGCGTCCGCCTCGCCGCTCTGGAGCAGCGGCACCAGGGTCCGCACCCGCTCCGGCGGCAGGTCCCACCAGGCGGTCTCGACGAGGGCGGCCACGGTCTCCGGCGGGAAGCGATGGCGGATCACCCGGGCCGGGTTGCCGGCGACGATGGCGTAAGCCGGCACGTCGCGGGTGACGACGGCGCGGGCCGCCACCACGGCGCCGGGGCCGACCGTGACGCCCGACAGGATCAGGCAGCCGGAGCCGAGCCAGACGTCGGCGCCGATCGCCACGTCGCCCCGGGTGGCGTGGTAGCCGTCCGGCGCGTCGAGGTCCGGCCACAGGCCCCGCATCGCCGCGAACGGATAGGTCGAGACCCAGTCGGTACGGTGGTTGCCGCCGAGCAGGATCTCGACCTTGTCGGCGATCGAGCAATAGGGGCCGATCGACAGTCGCGCGCCGGATTCGGGAAAGCGGATCTTCGGCCTGCCGTAGGAGTAGGGGCCGATCCGGAAGCCGTGGCGGGCGACGAGCTTGGCGAGATGCAGGCGGGTCTCGTTGTGAGGGTTGCGCCCCTGCCGCAGGCGGTGCAGGAAACCCTTCACCCGCGGGCACCGTCGTGAGCCACGGGTGGGACGGCGGGCCCGACCTTTCGGGCGATCCGGGGAGAGAGCGCGGTGAGCAGCAACATTTCGGACGATCTGAAGAGTGGCGCGCTGTTCTATCACCGTCATCCGAGACCCGGGAAGCTGGAGATCCAGCCGACCAAGCCGCTCGGCAACCAGCGCGACCTCGCGCTCGCCTACTCACCGGGCGTCGCCGCCGCCTGCGAGGCGATCGCCGCCGATCCGGAGGAAGCCGCGACCCTGACGGCGCGCCAGAACCTCGTCGCGGTGGTCTCGAACGGCACCGCGGTGCTCGGCCTCGGCGATATCGGACCACTGGCGTCCAAACCCGTGATGGAGGGCAAGGCGGTCCTGTTCAAGAAGTTCGCCGGCATCGACGTCTTCGACATCGAGCTCAACGAGAAGAACGTCGACAAGCTCGTCGACGTCGTGGCGGCCCTGGAGCCGACCTTCGGCGGCATCAACCTTGAAGACATCAAGGCGCCGGAATGCTTCGAGGTCGAGGAGCGCTGCCGGGCCCGGATGAACATCCCGGTCTTCCATGACGACCAGCACGGCACCGCGATCATCGTGGCGGCGGCCGTGCTCAACGGCCTCGAATTCGCCGGCAAGAACATCGCCGACGTCAAGATCGTCACCTCCGGGGCCGGCGCCGCCGCGCTCGCCTGCCTCAACCAGCTCGTCTCCCTCGGGGCACGACGCGAAAACATCGTCGTCACCGACATCGAGGGCGTGGTCTATCGCGGCCGTGAGAAGCTCATGGACCGCTGGAAGTCGGTCTACGCCCAGGACACCCAGGCCCGCACGCTCGCCGAGGTCATCCCGGGGGCGGACGTGTTCCTCGGCCTCTCGGCCGGCGGCGTGCTGAAGCCCGAGATGCTGGAGCGGATGGCCGAGAAGCCACTGATCATGGCGCTCGCCAACCCCTATCCGGAGATCATGCCGAACCTCGCCGAGGAGAAGCGGCCGGACGCGATGATCTGCACCGGGCGGTCGGACTTTCCGAATCAGGTCAACAACGTCCTGTGCTTCCCCTACATCTTCCGGGGGGCGCTCGATGTCGGCGCGACCACGATCAACGAGGAGATGAAGGCGGCAGCCGTGAAGGCGATCGCGGGGCTTGCCCGCGAGACCCCGTCCGACGTCGTCGCCCGGGCCTATGGCGGCGAGGCGCGGCCCTTCGGCCCGCACTCCCTGATCCCGAGCCCGTTCGACCCGCGGCTGATCCTGCGCATCGCCCCGGCCGTCGCGCAGGCGGCGATGGATTCCGGCGTCGCCAAGCGGCCCCTGCCGGACGTGCAGGCCTATGCCGAGTCCCTCGACCGGTTCGTGCACCGCTCCGGCTTCATCATGAAGCCGGTCTTTACCGCGGCGAAGCAGGATCCCCGCCGGGTCGTCTACGCCGAGGGCGAGGACGAGCGGGTGCTGCGCGCCGTCCAGGCGATCGTCGAGGAGGGGCTGGCGAAGCCCATCCTGATCGGCCGCCCGAACGTGATCGAGACCCGCCTGAAGCGCTTCGGCCTCGCCATCCAGCCGGGCCGCGACTTCGAGCTGATCAACCCCGACGACGATCCGCGCTACCGCACCTACGTCCAGACCTACCTGGACCTGGCCGGGCGGCGCGGCATCACGCCGGACGGAGCCCGCACCCTCGTGCGCACCAACAACGCGGTGATCGGCGCGCTCGCCGTGCGCCGCGGCGAGGCCGACGCGCTGATCTGCGGCCTGGAAGGACGCTTCGAGAGCAAGCTGCGGGTGATCCGCGACATCATCGGGCTCGCTCCCGGCGCCCGGGACTTCGCGGCGCTCAGCCTGATCGTGACCTCGAAGGGCGCCTACTTCCTGGCCGACACCCACGTGCGGCCCGATCCGAGCGCCGAGGAGATCGCCGACGTCGCCATCGCCTGCGGCGACACCGCCCGCCGCTTCGGCCTGTCGCCGAAGATCGCGCTGGTCAGCCACGCCGATTTCGGCTCGTTCGACACCACATCCTCACGGAAGATGCGCCAGGCCCTGAGCCTGCTGCGCGAGCGCGCACCCGATCTCGAGGTCGACGGCGAGATGGCGGCCGACACGGCCCTGTCGCAGGCGATCCGCGACAAGGTGCTGCCGGGCTCGCGCCTCAAGGGCGAGGCCAACGTGCTGATCATGCCGAACCTCGACGCGGCGAACATCGCGTTCCAGTTCTCGAAGATGCTCGCCGATGCGCTGCCGGTGGGTCCGCTGCTGCTCGGGCCGGCGAAGCCCGCCCACATCCTCACCCCGTCGGTGACGGCCCGCGGCATCGTCAACATCACGGCCGCGGCCGTGGTCGAGGCGCAGGGGCGCACCGTCGCGGAGGCGGACAATACGGCGGAGGCGGGCACGCCGTTGATGTCGGCGTAATTTCTGGAATGAGGCGTCCCAGCGAGAGGATCACCGGGGCGTCATAGTCGACAAAGACATATCCACGTGAAGCGCGGTTCTCTCTCCCTCGCGGGAGAGAGAACTGCGATGTCCGGGGTTTGGGCCTAAACCCAATCAGCCTGATTATAGTATTATACCGCCGCACCTTCGAACGGACGCGTTCGAAGGTGTCAGGCAAGCCCGAACGGGCGCCGGCGCTGATGCGCCGCTCGCCTTCGCATCGACACGTCGATGCGAAGGCGCGAGGGTATCAGCCCGCTCTCGACCCTTGACGACCTTCGGAAGGCCCGCTTTTCGTCAGACTGACCGACAATGAGCCACGGCTCGAACGAGTAAAGTCTTCCGTTTCGTCGCCAAATGTTGCGCCCATGAAACAGGCCTTCCGTTGGCGTCGCTACGGAAGTTAAGGCTTCGTTATTCACAGATGCTCCCTACGGGTATTTCGATGCAGCCTCTCGATGACGAAGCTTGGGATGCATGGTCTCCCCACGAACTCGGCCATCGTCTCCGAGAAGCAGTCCTCCCATGGTACGTCGCAGGCGGATGGGCTCTGGACGTTTGGCATGGCAGGCAAACGCGTGAGCACGAAGACTTGGAGTTTGCTGTCATTCGCAATGACGCAGATCATTTCCGCGCCATTTTAAATGAGCTAGATTTTTTTACCGTCAAAAATGGAACAATCGAATATTTGCACCCGTCAGCTGACCTACCAAGCGATGTCTGGCAGCTTTGGGGCGGAGACATGCGGCAGGGTTGCTGGCGCGTGGACATGATGATGGAGCCAGGAACACGAGACTTATGGATTTATAAGCACGATCAGACAATACAGATGGCACGACCCGATGCTGTTCGCGTGGGCACAACAGGCATTCCATACCTTGCGCCGATAAACGTCATGTTGTTCAAAGCCAAACACCGCAGAGAAAAAGATCAGATAGACTTCGATCTTTCTCGGTCGAAATTTTCTTTTGATGAGAAGAGGCGACTGGCTATCTGGCTGGACAAATTGCATCCTGGACATGAGTGGATTGCAAATTTACAAGTCAGTTGACGGTATTAAAATAGTACATATTACAGTCGACATTTAATATTGATAATCATCCCGTTTCTAGGTGCTACGCTCCAACTCAGGCGTCGCAATCGAGCTAGTTTTTCTCATAGAGTGACGTCTGCCACAACGCCCTCTTCTGTGCATCGAGGCCAGGAAAGGTGAAATCCCGGATTGCGGCGCAGGCGGAACCGCCGCTTGAGAGCGGTTAGTCGACTTCCGCATCCACCCTGGGCAGTCGTTCGCGTGGTCAAGCAGATTGAGTTTGGGCCCCTCTCATACCCTCGCGCCTTCGCATCGACGCGTCGATGCGAAGGCGACCGGCGCAT